>CAWFJZ010000036.1:0-254519 GCA_963816315.1 uncultured beta proteobacterium | reverse complement strand
CGGAAAGCGACATGACCGTCGATGTCATCGATGCCGAGCCGTTGATCGTCGTCTGCGGCGTGAATCATCGGCTTGCACGGCGGCGCAAGCTCGCCTTGTCCGATCCGGCGAGCGAGCCTTAGGGTCATGCCTCCCGCCAGGCACTGCGATGGCCACCGTCGTCGAACGCCTGTTCACGGCCGCCCGCGTGCCGCTGCCCCGCGCCGCCGTGGTCACGATGTCGGTCCACATGCGGCTGCACCTGATGAACAGCGGCAACTTCGTGACGACGTTGCCGCAGTCGATGCTGCACCACAGCCCGTTGCGCAGCAGCTTCAAGGTGCTGCCGGTGGCGCAGCCGCAATCGCCGGGGCAGATCGGCGTTGTGCGCCTTGAAAGCTCGAGGGCGCTGTCGCCGGTGGCGGAACGCTTCCTCGAGGTGTTGGCCGAAACGACCAGCAGGCGCAGCGGCTGGCGCTGAGAGCGCATGGGTCTCAGGCGTCGAGTTCCGGCGGGCTGACGCGACCATTCCCTGAGGCCGAGAACCGAAAATCACCGTCGGCAATCTGGACCCGTCGACAAGCTGACCTCGACGTATGGGTCCACAAGCGATAGATGTAGTCGCGCAGCGCGTCATCGCCCACGCCGCACGCCGCACGCTGCGCGCCAATCGTCGATTCAGCGCGCAAAGCTATCTATTTAGCAGCCGTCAGCTTGACATTCCGATCGGCAAGCCGGTCGTTGGCTTCTTTTTCTCAGACGCTTCCGACTGAGAGGTGACTTACGGTAGCCAATGAACCAGAAAAACATGCCGAGCGTGAACGCGATGGCCGACTCTGCGATCCCGCCAACAACCTGTGAAACACGACTGGCAAACCTACACCCAATGCCGACTTACCGGCGCTTGCCAGAACCGAGCCAAAGTCATCCCAGCGGGTACGTGGGCAGAACTCCGACAGGCCCACACTTGGCCGGCAGGGAACTGCCACCACGGTCTGCTTTCCCAGTTCAGCACAAGGTCGGTGCTGGATGTCGGCAGCGCACGCGCTTCGGATTAGCGAAGGAGCCGCGGCGATCGCGCTCTGTTGCGGGCCTGAATCGGTTCCGACTTCTAGCGCTTTCGGGTGCGCCTCTGCAGCCGAACTTCAACTTGATCAACGAGTACGCCCGCCGAGACACCAAGCGCGCCCGCAATCTTCAGCACGGCGAACAGCGTTGGCTGAGACAACCCCCGTTCGATCCTTGAAAAGTGCGAGCGCTCGATGTTGGCCTCAGCCGCCAGCGCCTCCTGCGAAGTGCCCCGTTCCTCGCGCGCGCTCCGCACCACCTCGCCAAACGCTTCGGCGGAGCGGGGGTCGAAACGATCGCGATCCAACGGGTCGGCCTCGCTGGGGCCGCAGCGACACTGCCATCAGGCAAGCGTCGCCGCTTGGTGCTTAGGAAACCACGTTATATAAAATGCAGCCGTGCCGCCGCGAAACTTATTCCGCTCGACCAGGCGCGTCTGGCCTTGGCTCGGCGTCGTTGCGGACCCTGCCTTCGCGGCTGCGCCGCACCAGTTGCACCGGCGCGCCAGGCGCTCGGCGACTACCGATCGTTCGTCGAGTCTTGGATGGCCGGCATCCCGCGAAAGCTCTACGAGAGCCCGCCTCGCGGCATGCCGAGCGACACGCGAGTCATGCCGCTGGACAGCAACACCACGGTCGACCAGCGCCTGCGCAGCCTGAGTACGGAGTTCAACCGCTGGTGCCGCTCCTTCGGAGCCACGCCTGCAGCTCGCGGCGTCGACATGCAGTCGCCGGGCAACATCATCCTGGTCTGCGAAGGCGCGTCGGGCAACACGTTCGGCGCGTTCCAGGGGCAGACGGATCCTGATGCGGCGAAGCAAGGCCGCCGCGAGTTGCTGATCAAGCATTGGTACGGCAGTGCGATCGCGGCTTACCAGGCCGATCACCGCCAGAGCGTTGAACGCCTGGCAGCGGAGCGCGAGGAGCGCCAGCGTCAACAGCAGGCCGAACAGGCCCGCGCCGCAGCCGCCCGCGCCGCCGCGACATCGAGCGGCAGCGAACGCGCTTGGCATCGGCCCAGCAGTCCGTGGTGGCGGGCTCCCGGAGTTTCGAGCGGCAATCCGAAAAAATGCGTGCGCGTTTCGGTGCAACCGTAGACCGGTCGGACTTTGAGCGCTACCTCTCGGACATGGTGGTCGCGTTTGATGTTTGCTTGCATGCCCGGCCGGCACCGGCTGACCGGTTGCTGGCGGTGTACCGGTTCAACCTGGCCAGCTTTCAGCTGTTCGGCCGGGTGTGGAACGGCGGGCTGTTGTTGTGCGGCGCAAGCGGGGACTGCATGGCCGACTCGCCGATGCTGCCCGGGCAGGTCAAGAGCGTCGCTGAACTCCAGACCCAGTACCCGGCGATGGATATGGCTGCACCATCGCGACCCCTTGAAATCATCGACCGGATCGTGCGGTTCATAAGCGAACGATAAGCAGGACCAGTCCAGCAGATTCCCCGTCGCAACAGGAGATGCCGTGTTCATTACCTCGCAGGCTTTTGAGTTTCCGGTGCCGCGTGGGCTGGCCCAGCCCGGCCAGCGTTTCTGGCGATCGGTGGCGTTCTCGCTTCACGCGCCGTGGTTCATCGTGACAGTGATCGAGCGCGACGAGAACGACGAAGCGGCCTTCATCCAGGACTTGTTGATGGCATCGGGCGCCGATCTCGATGAACTTCTCGAGAGCGACGCGGGCGACAGCGTCGTCGGTGTGCAGTATGTCGAGCCGCCGTCATACAGTGCCTCTGGCAGCTGGCGCATGCGCGGCGTGCGCAAGGTTCGGCGAGCGCCGAACAGTTCTACGGGGGGCACATCGCTGGTGTTCGAGGACGAGCTGGGCCGCTTTGCCAGCCCGCTGGAGGACGCGAAAGTGGATCAACCGACCGAGCTGGTGTGCGAGTTCCCGAGTCTGCCCTGAGCCTCCGCAAGGTCGAGGCGCGCGTAGTGCAGCACGGTGTTTGTGCGCCGACAGTGACGATCGCGGTGCACGCTGCTCACAGTCAACGCTCGCCCGCACAGCATGCGCCGCGTCCGACGTAGGGATGAGGTTTGGAAAATCTCGTGCGTCCTGGCGGCGTCGAACGCCGGCTTCGTGAGCGCAGTTGGCGCTTTCATGACCGCCGCGATCATGCCGGAGCCGCCGCTACAGAGCCTCGATCCAGCGCGAACCCGTCAAGCAGTAGAACGGCGTACGACCAAGCGCTCGAACGGGGACAGCCGGTCGACCCAGCTTTGAGGCAAAGCGATCAGTTGCGCCTGCTCCAAGTTGTTCTCGATGCCGGACCAGGACCGCACCGAGGCGGCAAGCCACCTCGCGAAGCTTGGATTCATACCCTCGAAAAACTCGCTACTCGCGGCGGCAGCGCACGCGTGCAACGCGAAGCGCTGAGCTACGAGGAACCAGTCCTCGCGACCGGTTAACGCGGCCTCGATCGTCAGTGCGAGGCCGATGGCCAACCGGTCGAGCAGGGGCGCTGCGCCAAGGTCTGCCATTTCGTCGTTGATGGGTCGGCTGCGCCGCGCCCACGGCATGCCGGCTCGCGCTACACCGCCTCGCTCGACGACCGACGGTTGCATCAGCACGTCCCGCCAAGGTGACCGCAGCTGGAGCAGCAGTGCGTGGACCGTGGCGAGATCGAGCGCCAGCGCCGGCTCAGTCTGCGTTCGCTGCCGCAACGAGCGTGCGGTCTTTGCGTTGGCAAGCTCGTACGAGTTGATCCGTTCCCGGATCAACTTCCTTTCTGCGGCGTCAGCGGTCCTCTGTAGCGCTCGACGCTCGCTGTCGATGACCCAGGCTGCCACGGGCGTCCTGGTGAGCCGATAGCTTTCGGTCGAGCGCAATGGCAGCGTGAGCAGAGCCCACAAGGGATGAAAAAACGCGTTGGCCGCACCCGGGTAGGCCTCTTCAAGCAGTTGCAGCTCCGAAGCGCCGCCGTGACCGTCGAGGGGATCGAATCGGATTGCTCGCTGGCGCGCCCAACGGCGTCGCAGCAACACGCTGCTGAAGCGCCCCGCGCCGAGTGCACCGTGTGCGCCAAGGCGTTCCTCGATCTGATCAAGCGTGACGCCCCACGAGCGCAACGTGTTGAAGGCAACGATGGTGCGCTCCAGATGCAAGGGCTGCCGTCGCTTGCTCAATCTCGCCTCGTGGTTGAACCGCTATGGCGCCGTGCCGCTGCCATAACGGTTCTGGCGATTTAGCGACCGGCCGACTAACTTTGTGCAATGGATCTGCACAACGCACCCGAAGGCGCGGGCGAGGAAGGCCAGCCCCCAGACTTTGCTGAGACGTTGCACCGACTTCGGCGCCGTCAGCGCCTGACCCAAACCGACCTTGCCTTGCGCGCCGGCGTGGCGCCCGGCGCGATCTCGCGTCTGGAGGGCGGCAAGGCGGCTGCACGCCCGGCCTGGCATTGCGGCTGGCAGACGCCCTGCAAGCCCAAGGTGCGGATCGCCAAAAACTTCTGGCCCTTGCCGCGCACGGCCGGGTTCTGCGGTGTGCGCTTGCACAACTCCCTCACTGGCCTGGAGCGCAGCACGCCGTCGCGTGGCTGCGCGGTGAGGGGCTTCTGATCACAACATCAACTTCGAGGGGGGAGAGCCACGCCGATCTGACTGCGAAATGAAACGGCCCGCCAGTCGGCGGGCCGGGGTGTCAAACAGCCTGCACGGGTGGTCAAGACCCGAACACGCACAAAAAGATTAGTCAGAGCGCGGTTTGTTGTCAAGCCTGCGGTAGGCATTCTTTTGTCCGCCACTGCTGGGACGTGTCCGGCAGCAGGCCACGCTCACGCCCTGTTTCGAGCGGGTTGGCGTGCACACCGTGCACGACCGCCCAGTTGGTTCTCCATCGCGTAGCGCGGCGGTGACCGCCGAGGTCGCCTGGCGCGACCCTTCGAGGGGGTGCAGGCCGGCGTGCGGGCGTTCTCGCAGGTGCGCAGCCTGCGCACCGGCCGCACGTTTCGCACGTTCGACCGGCGTCACCGGCAACTCCTCCTGGCGCTCAACGTCATGCCGGAGTTGTGCGACCTTCCGCTTGACGCCCGCGGTGGTCCGCTATTGGCACAGAGGCCTCCAGCACAAAGCCGAACCCGTCCTGTGGGTTCGGCAGGCGCTGACGCAGGCGTTCTGGGACGAGGCTGAGCTTGCCAGCGCGACGAACGCCTATCTTGACGGAGCCGCGGAGTCCTTGCGCTCGCAACTGGTGCCCTTGGGCATCGGCTATCGCCGCTTCTCCATCGATGCATTCATAAGCGCAGAGCGCCTGGAAATCGCGACGCTACTGCGAAGCCATGCCTGGCGACCGGTGCCGCCGCTGGCACGCGAGCGCGTGCGTCGCGAGTTGGCGCGCGTGGGTGCAGTGCCCTGGCACGAGGTGATACGCGGCGAGCACGCACTGCTGCAGCCGCACGAGGCGTGTCGATTGATCTTCGACGGGAGCTTGCGACTCGTCCCGTCGGATCGGCTGCGGCCTGACAGCCGTATCGAGCTCAACGAGTCGCCATCCAACGTGAAGGACTGACCATGGCCATCTTCGAAATCAAGCGCAACGCGCGCGTGCTCATCCACGAGGAGCCGCACCGACTCACGAAACGCCTGCCCGACGGCACCTGGCAGCTCGAACACGAACGCAGCGGACATCTGTGCGAACACGGCGAACAACAGCTGCTCGAAATGCTCCGCACCGGCGTGCTCGAGTACGCGTTCGACCGCGATCCCACCGGCGACAAGTCGTCCGCGGACCAAGCGACGGTCGAGGGCCTTTGTGTGCGGTCGGCGTGGGACGCCGCCAGCGAAGCCGAGCGCAAGGAAGCGCGCCGGCACTTGCGGTATGTCGACGTGTGTGTCGATGGGGCTCGCAGCAAGGAGTTCATGAAGCCTCTGATCCGCAGCGTGGGCTGCCTGCTGAAGGATCCTCAACGACCGAGCGTGTCGACCGTCAACCGCTGGTGTCATGACTACATCGCCGGCGGGCACGACATCGTGGCGCTGCTGCCGCGCGTGAAGGAGCGCGGCAACCGCACCGACCGCATCGGCACCCCCATGCGCGCTCTGATCATGGAGTCGCTCGACGCAAAGTACCTGACGCGCACACGACCTACGCTGCAGGTCGCTTTGGACGATCAGGGGGTGACAGCGTGGCTCGCGCCGGCCGCTGCGTCCCGAAGGCGACGAGCCGATGCCACTGCCGACGATGCGCAGGCTGCAGTCGGTCCTCTGGGCATCGACCCCTCGAGCGCTGCGCGGCGCGCTATGGCCGCGAGTACGCCGAGCACAAGTTTCGGCAGGTGCTGGGCTACCGGCGCATCGACGCGGCATGCAGCGCGTCGAGATCGATCACACCTTGATCAACGTGATGGTGGTCGATGAGCGCACGTTCCTGCCCTCGGCCGACCATGCCTGACGCTGGCGGCCGATCTGCGACACCGCACCGCCTCGGCTACGCGTTGTCGTTCGGACCGCCCAGCTATCTCTCGATCCTGCGTTGCCTGCGTCACGCGATCCTGCCCAAGACCTACATCAAGGACCGCTACCCGCGGCTCCAGCACGCCTGGCCTTGCTTCGGCGTGATGGAGAGCGTGGGACTGGACAACGGCAAGGACTTCCACGCCGAGGCGTTGCAGGACTTCGCCGGGCGCTACGGCATCGCGCTGGACTACTGCCCCATCAGGCGGCCCTGGATGAAGGGAACCATCGAGCGACTGCTCGGATTCATCAACCGCGCCGTCGCGCACGGCGTGCCCGGTACCACCTTCGCCAATCTGTTCGAGCGCGGCGACTACCAGAGCGCCCGTCACGCCTGCATCACGCTCGAGCAGTTGCACGAGTGCATCCACACCTGGATCGTCGACTACTACCACTGCCGGGTCCATCGCGTCTTGGGGATTGCGCCGCTCGCGTCGTGGGAAGAGGAGATGCGCAATCGCGTCCTGCCGTTGCCGACCTCGGCCATCCAACTCGACCAGGACCTGGCCGTGCCCGACGAGCGCACCCTCACGCACGAGGGAATCGAACTCGACCACCTCTTCTACAACAGCCGGGCGCTGCGTCCCTTGCTAGCGCGCGGGAACGGGCGCCTCAAGGTCGCCATCCGCAAGTCGCCCGAGGACCTCGGGCAGGTTTGGGTGTTCGACGACGCCACCGAGAAGTACATCGCCGTGCCGATCATCGAACGCTTCGCCGCCTACGCCAAGGGGCTGTCGCGCTGGCAGCACACGGTGTGCGTGCGCTGCGCCAAGCGCCAGTTCCAGGGCCGCAACGACATCGTGGCTCTGGCGGAAGCCAAGAACCGCGTCAGCGAGATCGTCGAACGTGGCCTGCGCGCCAAGTCGAAGGCGACGCGGGCGCGGTCGGCTCGTTACGCCGAGGCCGGCCAGGCCGCCCAAGCGATGTCGACAACACCCAAGCCGGTGAATCGGCGCCCCGCGTTGCCGGGCGTCAAGCCCGCTCGGCCGCCGAAGAAAGTGCCGGTCGCCGTCTCGCGCCTGGCGGTGTCGTTCGTGTCGCGCCGCTTCTGATGCACAGCGGCTGGCACCGGCCATTGACACCCTCATTGGCAGGCTCGGTGCCGAGCTTGCCGGCTTTTACGGAGACCATCATGAAACGCTTCGACCCCGGCCTGTTCAATCGCCTGGACGAACTCGTCATCAACTATCCCGCGCACGAACGCGCTTTCGTCGCTGTCCGCGAGACCATCGATGCGGCCGATCGCTACCACGACCACACCCTGCTGCCCGTCATCGGGCCTTCCGGCGGCGGCAAGACCAAAGTCCTGCAATGCGTCCTCAAGCACTACCAGGAGGCGGCGGCCGCCGCAGGGACGACTTGCCCCGTGCGCTACATGATGCTGCCGCGGTCGAAGAAGACCCGCGCCGTGCTCATGAAGCTGCTGCACGTGCTCGGCTATCCCCTGTACTACCTCGGCTCCGAGGACAAGATGCAAATCCGCGTGATCGAGATGTTCGTGCGCACCGGCTGCAAGGGACTGCTGCTCGACGAGACCCAGCACTGCGTATCACCCAATGGCGTCATCAACTTCGAGATTGCCGACTTGTTCAAGACGCTGGTCGACGAAGCACGCCTTCAGGTGATCGGTGCGGGGCTGGAGGACTCGATGGCGGTCCTGATGGCCAACGAACAGCTGAGAAGGCGCTGCGCGCAGGCCGTTCGCTTGCCGCGCTTCGATTGGGCGAATGAGGCCGATCGGTCGACCTTCTTGTCGATCCTGGAGGCCTTCAGGGAGGCGCTGCACAGACTCAAGTTGCCGACGTTCTCGGACGAGGAGGCTGGCTTTCGTTGGTACGTGGCCTCCGGCGGACTGATCGGGTACGTGCACAAGATCTTTCGCAAGCTGCTCGACTACGCCGAACGCGATCAGCGCATGCGGGTCGACTGGCCCCATCTTGACGAAGCGCATCTGTCCGCCGTTCTGTACGACGGTCAGCAGGTCAGGCCGTTCGCTGCCGAATTCGACCTCAATGACGAAGCGGCCGGCATCTCCTACGCGCTGCGCATCGGCGAGCGCCCACCCGAAGTGACGCCTTTGCCTCGCAGGCGTAAGGCCTCGCCGATCACCGACACGCTGGAGGCCTGACCATGGATACGTTGCCTTTCGTGCTGGACCCCCTGGCCGACGAGAGCGCGCTGAGCTGGCTCATGCTCCTGGCCGAGGCCAACCTCCTGCCGTCGGCCACACCTTTGCTGCGGCTGGCCGGACTCGCGCGCAGCGGTCATACGTATCTCGTACGCAGCAAGCTGGGTGTGATTGCGAGATGTGCAACCTCGACCCGAAGCTTGCCGAGCGACTAGCCTACGTGAAGCCCCATCCGGATGCCCGTACGGTCCGGTTCCAGGGCCACTGCATCGAGGAGGGCACGCTGCGAAACAGCCGCGTCGCCATCTGCCCGGCGTCATCCGCGATGACGGCTACGCGCGCGCCGTCTGGGATCTGCGGATCGTCCGAGCGTGCCCACGGCACAAGCTCATGTTGCTGAATCAATGTCCTGGCTGCGGCAAGCCGATCAGTTGGCTCCGCCCTCAAGTGGCCACTTGCCGCTGTGGCGAGGACCTGGCAAGCGCCATGAGCGACCCAGCACCCGCCGAGCACCTTGCCCTCAGCGCGGCCGTCGAATGCACGCTGGCCGGCAACACGCAACCGTGGCTGCAATACGTCGGATCACCTAACGCCTTGGTCGAGCAGATCGCACGCATGTCGCTCGAAGAGCTGCACAGGGTGCTTCGCTTGCTGGCGCGTCTGGCGGGCGATCTGCCGGTCGTCAAGCATCCGGAAACGATCACGACCGCCTCGGCCGCTGCGCTGCTGGATTGGCCCGAAGGCTTCCATCGCAGCCTTGACGCGGCGGTCAGCCGGCGTGACGGCGTCGATGCCCGCGACATGGCGGACGGCACGGGCATCAAGCGTGTGCTGTGCGTCCGTCGGCTGTTTCGGAGGCTGGCGCGGCATTTCGACCACGCCGACAGAGATTGCTTGGCGCAGCAAGTGCTCGAGTACATCGCGCTGAGGATGCCCGATACGTTGGCCGACACGCGGTTGGCGCGGGTCATGCGCGAGGCCGGCATCGAGCCGCGGTGGGTCAGCCAGGAGGAAGCCGCTCGCCGCCTGAAGCTCGACCCACGCACCATGGCACGCATCGTCGATGACGGATTGCTGGAGGTGCGTCGTGTGACGCATGGCAAGCACGCACGCCACTTCGTGCGTGCGGATCAACTGCGGCCGGAACTGTGCTCCATGAAGGTCATGCGTCTGGCCAACGTCACTCACGTGATGGGACTGCCCCTCAGCGTGGTCCAGGAACTGCGCGCCAGCGGCGAGCTGGCAAGCACCAATATCGGATCCCGATCGGCCAGTGTGGCTTCGCATGATGTCGAACGTTTCCGGGAGCGCTGGGCCGCCTTGCCGGTGTCACGAAAGCCGAAGGGCCTCGAGGTGGTGTCGCTCTACGACGCCATGCGGACGAATTCCTACGGCTTCTTCACCAAGTGGAAGTCGGACATCGTTCGCAAACTCCTCGCCGGCGAGGTGAAGGTCTATTCGTTGCAGACGCAGCCGTTTCTCGATGCCACGGTCGCCGTCGAGGATCTTTGGAACGTCAAGGCGGAGAGCGAGCAGCAGCGCCTGACTTTGGGCGGCGCCGGCCATGCGCTGGCCTTGTCAAAGCTGGGGGTGTTGAGGCTGGTAGTCGACGGGCACCTCAGCGCGGTGCTGACGGAGACGCAGATCGCGTTTGAGCGCGCGGAGATCCGGCGTTTCAGCGACCGCTACGTCCGCCTGCGCAAAGTCCTGGGGACAAGCGTACGAGCCGGAAGTGCCGCCGACGCATGCGAGCGCCGCAAGATTCCCGTCGTTCGCACCGGAGGGCGCGGCTGCCCTGTTCTGTACGTCGAGCGCTCGCGCGCGAGTCGCATTCGCCGTTTGGTGGATCACCGCTTCAGGTGCAGCAGCCTTCCTGGCCCTTGAGCTAGCAAATCAGCACTGAGCCGAGCAGCGTCCACCCCGCGGCGAGGCCGCGCATGTAGATGACCGGGGGTGGCTTGTCGCCACCCCCGATTTGCTCCGCGGCTACGCCGCGACAACTGCCAAAGACTGTCGGACGTTCCACACGTCTGCCCAGTCGTGGCCCGCCCTCCTGGGCGTATAGACGGCAACCTCGCGCGCAGCATCCTCCCGCCGAAGCCGGCGTGCGAGTGCATACGCGGCGGCTTGACCGTCGAACTTGGACAACGCATCGTTGTCCGCATAGATGCACAGACGCCGCACTGTGCTCGGAATCACCAGGCGTTCCAGATTGCCGGCATTGATGGCCGACCACACCGGCTTGCCTGTGGCCAGATGAACCGCCAGGGCAGTTTCGATGCCTTCGGCGACGGCCAATTCGTCTGTAGCTGCAAAGAGCTGGACCGAAGCGCCGGGAATGCCGGAACTCAGAAGCTTCTTCGCGTCGGGGACTGGCGCCTTTCGGCCGTCGCTCAGGTAAGTGCGATGCAAGGTGACGGGATTGCCGTCGCACGTGCGGACCAGCCCCAGCATCGCTGGATAGTGGCCAACGAGTTGCGACCGCTCATTGCCCGGTTGCCTGGCGTAGTAGCCCAACTTCGGATGACAGCGCAATGCGATCGAGGCCGTGCTGAGTCGTAGGCCTCGATTGCTCAGATAGCTGTCGACCGCGTCGCCGCTGGTCACAGGCTTGGCTTCCTCCCACAGCTTCATTGCCAAGTCGACCCGCGTGCGCTGATGCGCGGCGGCGCTCGATGGATTGCGCGGTTCCGACGCCCGGCCCAAGTACTGATCGATCTGGGCAGTCGAATCACGGAAGGTCATGCCCAACGTGCCCTGCAACAGAGCAAAGCCATCGCCTGGCCCGCATCCTCTGCAGTGGAAGTTGCCCATTTCGTATTTGTCGGTGTACTGAAACCGATCTCGGCCGCCACACATCGGGCATGGCCTGTTGCGACCGCTGAGGATCGCTTCGTCGACGCCGCATGCGCGCAGGAACTCGGTCCATCGACCGCGCATGCGTTGCTTGAGCTCGCGAACGCGAGCCTCGAACGCTTCTTCCATTTGTGGCCCTTTCGAGCTTTGGTTGATGACAAGCAGCGGCTAGAAGGCCACTGCACGGGCGTACGCGCAGAAAGCGCGCTCGCCTTATGAATTGCCGCTGGCGCGGCTCACGATTTGCCGGTCAAGACCCGCGATATGGGTCATCCGACAACGGCCGCGCGCGCTGCAGCGCCGCCAGATCGAGCACGCGCACGCCGCCGTACTCGACGCGGATCCAGCCCTGATCTTGCAGCCGCGTCAGCGCTTCGTTGACACGCTGCCGCGACAAACCCACCAGATAGCCCAACTCCTGCTGCGTGATGCGCAGCACTTCGCCGACGCCCGGGTAGAGCACCGGGTGGAACAACGCGCCGAGGCTGCGCGCGACCTTGGTGTCGGGGTCGGTCATGCGATCGATCTCGCGCGCGGCGATGAACTGCGACAGGCGCTCGTTCAACTGGTTCATCAGGTGGCGGTTGAACGGCAGGCTGCGTTCGAGCAGCCATTCGAAGGTGGCGATCGGCAAGCCGGCGACGACGCTGGCCCGCAGGGCCTCGATGTTGTAGCGGTAGCTCTCGCGCTTGAGCAGCGTGCCTTCGCCGAACCAGGCGCCGGACGGCACGCCGGTGAAGGTGATCGGCGGGCCCATCGCGCTATCGTTGCTCATCTTCAGCAGGCCCTCGACGACGCCGAGCCACAGCGTCGCCGGGCGGCCGATGCGGCACAGGAACTCGCCCGGTTCGGCATCCGCCACCTGCATGTCGGCGCCGGCGCGCTGGCGTTGTTCGTCGTCGAGCAGGGGCCACCACGGCACGCGTCTCAGCTCGTCGGCCGTGGCCGCGCGCACGCGGTGGCGCAGCGAAATCGCGGGAAGTTGACGAGGTGCTGACAAGGGCGGGGCGGGAATGTCCTGCTCGGGATTGCCCTTGGATTGTCGTCAGAGCGACAACCCAGCGTCAAACTTCTTTCTAGCATCGCGCTCCAAGTGACGCCCTGTCACATCGAGACGCCCTTTGCAAACCACCTTCCCCCGCCTCTTGCTCGAACACGCGAAAGCGCGCCCCGATGCGCCGGCGTTGCGCGAGAAGGAGTACGGCATCTGGCAGACGCTGACCTGGCGGCAGTTGGCGGCGCTGGTCAGGCAACTCGCCAACGGCCTGGCCGCGGCGGGCTTGCAGCGCGGCCAGCACATCGTCGTCATCGGCGAGAACCGGCCGCGGCTGTATGCGTCGATGCTGGCCGCTCAGTCGCTCGGCGCGATTCCGGTGCCGCTGTACCAGGACGCCGCCTCGACGGAGTTCGTCTTCCCGATCGTCAACGCCGACGTGGCGTTTGCGATCGTCGAAGACCAGGAGCAGGTGGACAAGCTGCTCGAAATCCGGCCGCAGTGCCCCGCACTCGCGCGAATCTGGTTCGACGACCCGCGTGGCTTGCGCAACTACAACGAGCCGGGGCTGGCGGGGCTCGACACGCTGCTGGCCGGCAACGTGCCCGACGTGTTCGATGCCGAAGTCGCCAAAGCCGACCCGCACGACGTGGCCGCGATGTTCTTCACCTCCGGCACCACCGGCAATCCGAAGGGCGTCGTGCATTCGCACTTCACGCTGCTCGACCGAGCGCAGGCCGGAGCGCGCTTCGACAAGCTGACCTCCGCCGAAGAAGTGCTCGCGTATCTACCGCCGGCGTGGATCGGCCAGAACATCTTTTCGTATGCGCAGTGGCTGGCCTGCGGTTATGTCGTCAACTGCCCCGAGAGCGCGGCCACGGCGTCGATCGACTTGAAGGAAGTCGGGCCCACGTACTACTTCGCGCCGCCGCGCGTCTTCGAAGCGCTGTTGACGAGCGTGACGATCCGCATGGAGGACGCGAGCGCGCTGAAGAAGGCGCTCTACAAGACGTTCATGGACGTCGCGCAGCGCGTCGGGCCTGCGTTGATGGATGGCAAACCCGTCGGGCTGACGGACAAGCTGGCGTACCAGCTCGGCAACCTCTTCATCTACGGCCCGCTGCGCAACACGCTCGGCTTCTCGCGCGTGCGCGTGGCCTACACCGCGGGCGAGGCGATCGGGCCGGATCTGTTCACGTTCTACCGCTCGATCGGCATCAACCTGAAGCAGCTCTACGGTTCGACCGAAACCGCGGTCTTCGTCTGCCTGCAGCCCGACCATGAGGTCAAGGCCGACACGGTCGGCGTGCCGATCGAAGGCGTGCAGATCAAGGTCGATGACAACGGTGAGCTGCTGGTCAAGAGCAACGGCCTGTTGAAGGGCTACTACAAGAACGAAGCGGCAACGCGCGAGGTGCTCACGGCCGACGGCTGGTACCGCACCGGCGATGCGGGCTACCTCGACGCGACCGGCCACCTGAAGATCATCGACCGCGCGAAGGACGTGGGCCGCCTCGCCGACGGTTCGATGTTCGCGCCCAAGTACATCGAGAACAAGCTGAAGTTCTTTCCGTACATCAAGGAAGCGGTGGCCTTCGGCGACAAGCGCGACAAGACCTGCGCCTTCATCAACATCGACTTCGACGCCGTCGGCAACTGGGCCGAGCGGCGCAACCTGCCCTACGCCGGCTACCTCGACCTGGCCGGCAAGCCCGAAGTGCGCGAGCTGATTGCCGACTGCGTGAAGAAGGTCAACGCCGACCTCGCGGCCGATGAAAAGCTCGCCGGCGGCCAGATCAGCCGCTTCCTCGTGCTGCACAAAGAGCTCGACGCCGACGACGGCGAACTGACGCGCACGCGCAAGGTCCGCCGCGGCGCGATCGCCGACAAGTACCAGGTGCTGGTCGATGCGCTGTACGGCGGCAAGAGCGAGCAGTTCATCGAGACGGCGATGAAGTTCGAGGACGGGCGCAGCGGCAGCGTTAGCGGCGACCCTGGCGATCGTCGATGTGCCGCTGCTGCCTTTGGTGAAACGCGCCGCATGAACACGATGGTCGAACAAGGTTCGATGACCGCGCCCGCCATCAAAGGCCGCCGCATCGGCGACGTCATCCTCGAAGTCAAGAACATCAGCCTCGCGTTCGGCGGCGTCAAGGCGCTCACCGACATCAGCTTCGACGTGCGCGAGCACGAGGTGCGCGCCATCATCGGTCCCAACGGCGCAGGCAAGAGCTCGATGCTCAACTGCATCAACGGCGTCTATGTGCCGCAGCACGGCACGATCAGCTTTCGCGGCAAGACGTTCTCGCACATGAACTCGCGCCAGGTCGCCGAGATGGGCGTGGCGCGCACCTTCCAGAACCTGGCGCTGTTCAAGGGCATGAGCGTGCTCGACAACATCATGACCGGGCGCAACCTGCGCATGAAGACCAACCTCTTCCAGCAGGCGATCCGTTGGGGCGCTGCGGAACGCGAGGAGAGCGAACACCGCCTGTCGGTGGAAAAGATCATCGACTTCCTCGAGATCCAGGCCTATCGCAAGACCCCTGTCGGCCGCCTGCCCTATGGCCTGCAAAAGCGCGTCGATCTCGGCCGCGCGTTGGCGATGGAGCCCAAGGTGCTGCTGCTCGACGAGCCGATGGCCGGCATGAACGTCGAAGAGAAACAGGACATGTGCCGCTTCGTGCTCGACGTCAACGACGAGTTCGGCACGACGATCGTTTTGATCGAACACGACATGGGCGTGGTCATGGACATCAGCGACCGTGTCGTCGTGCTCGACTACGGCAAGAAGATCGGCGACGGCACGCCGGATGAAGTGCGGGCGAATCCGGACGTGATCAGCGCTTACCTCGGCACGAGCCACTGACATGGCGTTCTTTCTGGAAACCCTGTTCGGCGGCCTGATGGTCGGCATGTTGTATTCGCTGGTCGCCCTCGGCTTCGTGCTGATCTTCAAGGCCTCGGGCGTCTTCAACTTCGCCCAAGGCGCGATGGTGCTGTTCGCCGCCCTCGCGATGGCGCGCTTTGCGGAGTGGATCCCGCAGTGGACCGGCATCGACAACCGCTGGTTCGCCAACATCACGGCTTTCTTGGTCGCCGGCGTGCTGATGTTCGTGCTGGCCTGGGTGATCGAGCGCCTGGTGCTGCGCAAGCTGGTGAACCAGGACGGCGCGACGCTGCTGATGGCCACGCTCGGCATCACCTACCTGATCGACGGCGTCGGCCAGACGCTGTTCGGCAGCAACATCTACAAGATCGACATCGGCATGCCCAAGGAGCCGATCTTCGTGCTCGACTCGGTGTTCCCGGGCGGCATCCTGATCAACAAGGAAGACCTGTTCGCCGCGGCGATCGCGGCCGGTCTGGTGGCGCTGCTGTCGCTGTTCTTCCAGAAGACCGCCACCGGCCGCGCGCTGCGCGCGGTGGCCGACGACCACCAGGCCGCGCAGTCGATCGGCATCCCGCTCAACCGCATCTGGGTCATCGTCTGGTGCGTGTCGGGCGTGGTCGCCCTGGTGGCCGGGATGATCTGGGGCAGCAAGCTCGGCGTGCAGTTCTCGCTGGCCACCGTGGCTTTGCGTGCGCTGCCGGTCGTCATCCTCGGCGGGCTGACCTCGGTGCCCGGCGCGATCATCGGCGGGCTGATCATCGGTGTCGGCGAAAAGCTGTCGGAGGTTTATCTCGGGCCGATGGTCGGTGGCGGCATCGAGATCTGGTTCGCGTATGTGCTGGCGCTGCTGTTCCTTCTCGTGCGGCCGCAAGGCTTGTTCGGCGAAAAAATCATCGATCGGGTCTGACCGTGCTCTATCGCGAAAACGGTCAGTTCAAGACCACCTACCGCGCCGACCAGCAGATCTTTCCGATCGCGCAGGACCGCATCTTCTTCTTCGCGTTGATGGCGGTCGCCTTCATCGTCGTGCCGCTCTTCGCCAGCGACTACATCTTCCGCGCGATCCTGATTCCGTTCCTGATCTTCTCGCTGGCCGCCCTCGGCGTGAACATCCTCGTCGGCTACTGCGGCCAGATCTCGCTCGGCTCGGGCGCGTTCATGGCCGTCGGCGCCTACGGCGCCTACAACTTCTTCGTCCGCGTGCCGGGCATGCCGCTGATCCCGGCGCTGATCCTCGGCGGCCTGTGCGCCACGGTCTTCGGCATCCTGTTCGGCCTGCCGTCGCTGCGCGTGCGCGGTCTCTACCTCGCGGTGGCGACACTCGCCGCGCAATTCTTTGCCGACTGGATGTTCCTGCGCATCAAGTGGTTCACGCTCGACACGCCGTCGGGCTCGGTCGCGGTGTCGAACCTGCAGGTCTTCGGTTTTCCGATCGACAGCGCTTTGAGCAAGTACTTTCTCTGCCTCGTCATCCTCGTCGTCATCGCGCTGATGGCCAAGAACCTCGTGCGCAGCCACATCGGCCGCGAATGGATGGCGATCCGCGACATGGACGTGGCCGCTGCGGTGATCGGCATCCGCCCGGTGTACGCCAAGCTCAGCGCATTTGCGGTGAGCAGCTTCATCGTCGGCGTGGCCGGCGCGCTGTGGGCCTTTGTCTATCTCGGCGCGTGGGAGCCTTCGGCGTTCTCGGTGGACTACTCGTTTCGCCTGCTGTTCATGGTCATCATCGGCGGGCTGGGCTCGATCATGGGCAGCTTCTTCGGCGCGTTTTTCATCATCATCGTGCCGATCTTGCTCAACCAGTTTCTGCCGGTCGTCGCCGGCTGGTTCGGCGTCGAGATCTCCACCGCCGGCGTCTCGCATGCCGAGCTGATCATCTTCGGCGGCCTGATCGTCTGGTTCCTGATCGTCGAGCCGCATGGTCTGGCGAAACTCTGGTCAACCGCGAAACAAAAACTGCAGTTGTGGCCCTTCCCCCATTGATCTTTCTTTCACCCCAGGAGACATTCAGCATGAACCTGAAATCGATCGCACTCGCCACCGCAGCGCTGTCCGCGCTCGCGAGCAGCGGCGCCGCCTATGCGCAGGCCAAGGAGCAGTTCATTCCGGTGCTGTCGTACCGCACCGGCGCCTACGCGCCCAACGGCGCGCCGTGGGCCAACGGCTTTGTCGATTACCTGAAGCTCGTCAATGCCAAAGGCGGCATCAACGGCGTCAAGCTGACGTTCGAAGAGTGCGAAACCGGCTACGACACCGCGCGCAGCGTCGAGTGCTATGAGCGACTGAAAGGCAAGGGCGCGTCGTTCGTGCAGCCGCTGTCCACGGGGGCCACGTTCGCCATCACCGAAAAGGCGCCGGCCGACAAGATCCCGGTCGTCACGGTGGGCTACGGCCGCAGCGAGAGCGCCGACGGCTCGGTGTTCAAGTGGAACTTCCCGATCGCCGGCACCTACTGGGTGGCGGCCGACGCGATCATCCAGCAGCTCGCCAAGAAGGAAGGCGGCATGGACAAGCTGAAGGGCAAGAAGGTCGCGCTGGTCTATCACGACAGCCCGTACGGCAAGGAGCCGATTCCGCTGCTGCAGAACCGCTCGTCGCAATTGGGCTTCGATCTGCAATTGCTGCCGGTCACCGCACCCGGCGTCGAACAGAAGGCGACGTGGCTGCAGATTCGCCAGGCGCGTCCGGACTACGTGCTGCTGTGGGGCTGGGGCGTGATGAACTCGACCGCGATCAAGGAAGCGCAAGCCACCGGCTACGCGCGCGAGAAGATGTACGGCGTCTGGTGGGCCGGCGCGGAGCCCGACGTCAAGGACGTCGGCGACGGCGCCAAGGGCTACAACGCGGTGACGATGCAGCACGGCGCCGAGCCGCAGAGCAAGCTCGTCAAGGACGTGCTCGCCATGGTGCACGACAAGGGCCAGGGCACGGGGCCGAAGGCCGACGTCGGCCAGGTGCTGTACATGCGCGGCGCGATGAGCGCGATGCTCGGCGTGGAGGGCATCCGCAGCGCGCAGGAGCGCTTCGGCAAAGGCAAGGTCATGACCGGCGAGCAGGTGCGCTATGGCCTGGAAAACCTGAACCTGACGCAACCCAAGCTCGACGCGCTCGGCTTTGCCGGCGTGATGCGGCCGATCAGCACCTCGTGCGTCGATCACATGGGCGCGTCGTGGGCGCGCATCCATACGTGGGACGGTGCGAAGTGGAACTTCACCAGCGACTGGCTGCAAGGCGACGAGCAGATCATCAAGCCGTTGGTGAAGAGCACCGCCGCGAAGTACGCGACCGAGAAGAAACTGACGGCAAGAACGCCGGAAGACTGCCAGAGCTGAGACCCTGCCCGTTCGGGCTGAGGCTGTCGAAGCCCTTCGACAGGCTCAGGGCGAACGGCACGCTAACGACATGTCCAACATCCTCCTCAACGTTAACGGCATCGAAGTCATCTACAACCACGTGATCCTGGTGCTGAAGGGCGTGTCGTTGCAGGTGCCGGAAGGTGGTGTCGTCGCGCTGCTCGGCGGCAACGGCGCCGGCAAGACGACGACCTTGCGCGCGGTGTCGAACCTGCTCGCCGGCGAGCGCGGCGAAGTCACCAAGGGCTCGATCGAGTTGCGTGGCGAGCGCATCGAGAACTTGTCCACGTCGCAGATGGTCGATCGCGGCGTGATCCAGGTGATGGAAGGCCGCCACTGCTTTGCGCACCTGACGATCGAAGAGAACCTGCTGACGGGCGCCTACACGCGCAAGGACGGCAAGGCCGGCGTCGCGCGCACGCTCGACAAGGTCTATGGCTACTTCCCACGCCTGAAGCAGCGCCGCACCTCGCAGGCGGCATACACGTCGGGCGGCGAGCAGCAGATGTGCGCCATCGGCCGCGCGCTGATGGCCGAGCCGAAGATGGTGCTGCTCGACGAGCCGAGCATGGGCCTGGCGCCGCAGATCGTCGAAGAGGTGTTCGAGATCGTCAAGGATCTGAACCAGCGCGAGAAGGTCACCTTCCTGCTCGCCGAGCAGAACACCAACATGGCGCTGCGTTATGCCGACTACGGCTACATCCTCGAGAACGGCCGCGTGGTCATGGACGGCGAAGCGAAAAACCTGCGCGAGAACGAGGACGTGAAGGAGTTCTATCTCGGCATGGGCGGCGGTGACCGCAAGAACTTCCGCGACGTCAAGAGCTACAAGCGGCGCAAGAGGTGGTTGTCGTGAGCTCGGATGACCTCGGCTTTGCGCCGCCGCCGTTCAACGCCGACAACGCGCTGGTGACGATCAAGCGCGCGCTGCGCGACATGAAGCTCGCCGAGCGCGGCAACGCCTATGAGATGCGCGGCAAGCGTGTCGTCGAGTTGTCCGTCGATGGCGCTGCAATCAACGCCAAGCTCGCGCGCCGCTTGATGCTGACGCCCGAGTGGGACCGCGTCGCGGTGAAGTCGGCGGCCGATCAACGCAAGCTGCTCGACGACGTGAAGAAGCGGCTCGGCAAATGGGAGCAGCGAAGAATGAGCAGCTTCTTCGACGCGCTCGAAACCCGCGACCCGGCCGCGCGCGAAGCGGCGCTGATGGCGGCGCTGCCGGCGCAGGTGCGCGCGGCGCAGGGCACGGCCGGCGTTCGGCGACGTGCTGCGCCGGCGTCGATGCGGCCACGATCACGTCGCGCGCCGCGCTGGCCGCCTGCCGGTGACGCGCAAGTCGCAACTGCTCGAGCGCCAGCGCGCATCGATCGCCACCGACCCGTTCGGCGGCTTCTCGGCGCTCGGCTGGCGCGCGCTGCCCCGCGTCCGCCCGGCGCAGCGCGTCTATCCAGTCGCCGGGCCCGATCTACGAGCCCGAATCCGCCGCGCGCGACTACTGGCGCATGGCGCGCGCGCTGTTCGCCGCCGGCCTGCGCGAGGGCGACCTCGTCCACAACTGCTTTTCGTACCACCTCACGCCCGGCGGCTTGATGATGGAGTCGGGCGCGCTGGCGCTCGGCTGCACCGTGTTCCCCGGCGGCGTCGGCAACACCGAGCTGCAACTGCAGGCGATGGCCGAGTTGAAACCCGACGCCTACATCGGCACGCCGAGCTTCCTGAAGATCCTGGTCGAGAAGGCGGCCGAGACCGGCGCTGACATCGCCTCGGTGAAGAAGGCGCTCGTCGGCGGCGAAGCCTTTCCGCCGAGCCTGCGCGATTGGCTCGCCGAGCGCGGCATCGCCGGCTACCAGTGCTACGCCACCGCCGACCTCGGCCTCATCGCCTACGAGACCAGCGCGCGCGAGGGCCTGGTGCAGGACGAAGGCGTGATCGTCGAGATCGTGCGCCCCGGCACGGACGATCCGGTGCCCGACGGCGACGTCGGCGAAGTCGTCGTGACGACGCTGAACGCCGACTACCCGCTGATCCGCTTCGGCACCGGCGACCTGTCGGCCGTGCTGCCGGGGCCGTGTCCGACGGGCCGCACCAACGCCCGCATCAAGGGCTGGCTCGGCCGCGCCGACCAGACGGCCAAGGTGCGCGGCATGTTCGTGCATGCCAGCCAGATCGCCGAAGTGGTCAAGCGCCACCCCGAGCTGCTTGCGCGCGCGTCTGGTCGTCGAAGGCGAGATGGCCGAAGACCGCATGACGCTGTTCGCCGAGATCACGCAGAGCGAACCCGAAGGCCTGGCCGATCGCGTGGCCGGCACGCTGCGCGACGTCACCAAGTTGCGTGGCGCCGTGGCCTTCAAGCGCCCCGGCGAACTGGCCAACGACGGCAAGGTGATCGAAGACGCGCGCAGTTATCGCTGAGGATCGTCGTCGTCGCCGGGCGCTTCGGCACCGCGCCACGACATGCGGCTGATGCGGCCCAACTGATCGAGCTGGCGCTCGACCTGCTGGCAGTCGCCGCACACATGCAGGTGCAGCCGCAGCGTCAGTGACCGCCACAGCCCCAGCGGCTCATCGCGCCGCAACGACATCAACTCAGCGGCCTGCCGGCAGGTGTGCTGCATCCATCCCATCGTGAACCTCATCTCTCTGGGACTGCCAGCGGGCGTCCTTCGCATCAGTCGCGCGAGACCCTCCAAACGTGACACGGCCCCTGCGTAATACGCGGGCGATGGCGGCGACTGACGCGAAGACCGCTGCCGAGCCCTGCGGCTCGGCTTGGCGTGCGGCCAATCAGTTGCGGCCGCCGTGCAGGTCCAGCAGACCGGCGCGCAGGCGATTGACGCTCGCCGCCTCGGCGCGGACTTCGGCGCGGCTGCGCTGGCTCATGAACATGGCCATCGCGCGCTCGTACTCGCTGCCATCGACATACGCCGGCAGTTTTGGCGCGGCCTTGGCTTCGGCGGCCACTTCGGCGCGCGACTTCTGGCTGACGAACATGTTGGCGGCCTGCTCATAGGCGCTGCCGTCGATGTAGGCGGGCAGGCGCGACCCGCCCGCGCCGTCGAGGCTCTTGGCCAGCGACACAGCGGAGACAAGTGACAGGGCAATGGTGGCGATAACGGTCTTCATGGTGAGATTCCTCGGGTGAATGAAACGGGGTGAAAGGACTTGACGGAACAGTTCAGCGGAGCGATCCGCGGCAGCGTTGCGGGGAGTGCTCTGCTGTCCCAAACGTCTGTCGCAGCAGGGCTCGAAAACGTGACAGCTTTTTTTTCGGCCGCGGATTTACGATGGCGTTCATGTCCTTCTTCGACGACCCCACACAACTCGCGCCGCGGCGCACCGTCAAGACCGATCTCGGCGGCGGCGCCTTCACGCTGCACCATCCCGAGCCGCTGGCGCCGTATGCGCGCTGCGTCGGCGAGTGGCTCCTGCGCTGGGCGCGCGAGACGCCGGACGCGCTGGCGTTTGCCGAGCCCGATGCCGAGCCCGACGCCGAGAGCGGCTGGCGCGGCCTGACCTGGCGCGCGTTGCGCCAGCAGGTCGGCGCCGTCGCGCAGGCGCTGCTCGACTTGCGGCTGCCGGCGCAGCGCCCCGTCGTCGTGCTGTCCGACAACGCGCTCGACGCGCTCGTGCTCGGTCTGGCAGCGATGCACATCGGCCGCGCCGTCTGCACCGTCAGCAGCGGCTACTGCCGCCTGGCGCAAGGCGACTTCACGCGCATTCACGGCATCCTGCACACGCTGCAGCCGAGCCTGATCTACGCCAGCGACGCCGCGGTCTATGCACCGGCGCTGGCGGCCGCGCCGGTGACGGGTGCTGCCGTCGTCTTCAGCCGCGGCGCCGAAGCGCACGCCGGCGCGCTGCCGTTCGCTGACCTGCAGGCCGCCACCGAAACGCCGGCCGTGCAGGCCGCGTTCGATGCCATCACGCCCGACACGCATGCCAAGTACCTGCTGACCTCGGGCTCCACCGGCCACCCGAAGGTCGTCATCAACACGCACCGCATGCTGTGCGCCAACCAGCAGATGCTGGCCCAGGTGCTGCGCTTCGTCGAGCGCGACAAGCCGCGGCTGCTCGACTGGCTGCCGTGGAGCCACACCTTCGGCGGCAACCACAACATCGGCCTGGTGTTGCGCAACGGCGGCACGATGCACATCGACGACGGCCGGCCGCTGCCGGGGCTGATCGACAAGACGATCGCGCACCTGCGTGAACTGCCCGCCGCCGTGCAGCCCAACGTCTATTTCAACGTGCCGCGCGGCTACGAGATGATGCTGCCCGCGCTCGAAGCCGACGACGGCCTCGCGCGCCGCTTTTTCGGCCCGTTGAAGATGCTCTTCTACGCCGGCGCCGGCATGCCCGATGCCACCTGGCGGCGGCTCGAAGCCGTGGCCGCGCGCGTGCGTGAAGACCCGTTGTGGTTCACGACGAGTTGGGGCTCGACCGAAACCGCGCCCGCGATCACCAGCGCCAACTGGCATCTCGAGCGGCCCGGCGTGATCGGCCTGCCGCTGCCGGGCGCCGCCGTCAAGTTCGTGCCCAACGGCGGCAAGCTCGAAATGCGCGTCAAGGGCCCACACATCTTCCCCGGATACCGGGGCAATGAAGAGGCCACCGCGCAAGCCTTCGACGCCGACGGCTGGTACCGCATCGGCGACGCCGGTTATCTGGATGAAGAAGACAACCCGGGCTCGGGCATCGTCTTCAACGGCCGCGTCGCCGAAGACTTCAAGCTCACCAGCGGCACCTGGGTCAACGTCGGCACGCTGCGCCTGGCCGTGGTGACCGCCCTCGCGCCGCTGGCGCTGGACGTGGTCATCACCGGGCACGACCGCAGCGAGATCGGCGTGCTGGTGTTTCTCACCGAAGCGGCACGCAGGCTGCCGCAGGACGAGTTGGCAGCGACGGTGCGCGAGGCCCTGCGCTCGCTCAAAGGCGGCTCGTCGCAGGTGCCGACGCGAGCGCTGCTGTTGCCCGACGGGCCGAGCATGGCCACCGGCGAGATCACCGACAAGGGCTACATCAACCAGCGCCTGGTGCTGCAGCGGCGCGCGGCCGACGTGCAGGCGCTGTACGCCACGCCGCCGGCGGCAGGCGTGATTTGCGCCTGATCCCGATCAGACGGAGGAATGCGGCCGCCGATGCGCCGGTGCAAGGCGCTACCGATGCGCCCTCGATGCCGTGCCGCGCCAGCGCGCTGGCGACGAAGCCGCTGGCCTTCATCTCTTCGACGAACGCGGCCAGAAACGCCGCCGCGGCCGGCCCTCGTCCCTTGGGGGCGCCCATGGCCTGCTGGATGACCATGAACCGGCCGCCCAACAAGCGCAAGCCGCCGCGGCGCTTGGCATCGGCTTCGAGCTGCTGCTTGACGCCGGCAGCGACATCGGCGTTTTGCTCGATGAAGGTCTCGACCACGGTCGGCGACGTGGGCGCGCGGACGATGGTGGCGTGGCGCAACTCGCGTGTGAGGTAGAGATCGTAGGCACTGCCGTGGCCGACGACGACCACGCGGCCGGCCTGGTCCACCTCCTCGTTGGCGCGAATCGGCGACTCGTCACGGACGAGATAGCAGCCTTCGATCAACACATAGGGTGCGGTGAACGCGATGCCCGCGCCGCGCGAGGGATCGACCGCGAAGAAGCCGATGTCGGCCTGGTCGTCAGTCACCGCCTGCACCGACTTGCCCGCGGCATCGAAGACCACGAGCTCGATGCCCACGCCCAGGCGCTGCGCCAACGCGCGCGCCAGATCGACCGACACGCCGCACGGCGCGCCGGTGGCCGGGTCGGTGTTGGCCAGGATCGGATTGCCGAGATTGATCGAGGCGCGCAGGCAGCCCGTCGGCGTGAAGGCGGCCTGGATGTCGCTTGCCACTGTCATGAGGGTTCCTCTCGGATCGTCTTCTTCAAAGAGCTCACGGCCCCGCGTCGTCCACCGCCACCGCCCGCGCATGCGCCACCAGCCGGTCGAGCAGGCGGTCGAGCTGCGTGCGCTCGGCCGCGGTGAGGCAGGCGGTGATCTCGGCGTTGCGCCGCTCCACCAGGTCCATCACGCGCTGCCACAGGCGCTCGCCTTTGGCGCTGAGCGTGAGCACGACGCCGCGGCCGTCGATCGCGCTGGCCTGCTTGCGTACCAGGCCTCGATCGACCAGCGATTGCGCAGCGCGGCTGGCTTGGCCCTTGTCGAGGTTGGCGCGCGCAGCCAAATCGATCACCGACAGCGGCCGGAACGAGCCGATCGCGCTCAGGCAGCGCCCCTCGCCCAGCGGCAGGCCGGTCTCGGCGACATAGGCCTGCTGGCTGACACGGTCGGTCAGCTTGGCCAGGGTGTGCAGGCGGAATGTGACGGTGCGGCCCAGATGGCGCGAAGCGCGTAAACCACGCGCAGCGGGCGAAGCGGGCCGAGAGCCGTTGACTGCCATAGCGCCGAGCCTACGCCCATTTGGTTGCGCGCGCAACCAAATGGGCGTAGGCTCGTGTCCCGCCACCCGATCGCCACCGATGGAGACACCGTGAGCAGCAAAGCCTTCGCCAGCCAGGCCGACCTCGAAGAGAAAAAGGTCACCTTCGAACAACTCTCCGAGCACGCCTGGGCCTACACCGCCGAGGGCGACCCCAACACCGGCATCGTCATCGGCGACGACGCGGTGCTGGTGGCCGACACGCAGGCCACGCCGGCGATGGCGGCCGACGTGATCCGCCGCATCCGCGAGGTCACCGACAAGCCGATCCGCTACGTGATCCTCACGCATTATCACGCGGTGCGCGTGCTCGGCGCAAGCGCCTACGCAGCGCAGCAGATCATCGCCAGCCACGACACGCGCGATCTGATCGTCGAGCGCGGCGAGGCCGACAAGGCCAGCGAGATCGGCCGCTTTCCGCGCCTGTTCCGCAATGTCGAGTCGGTGCCGCCGGGCATGACCTGGCCGACGATCACGTTCACCGGGAAGATGACGCTGTGGCTCGGCAAGCTCGAAGTGCAGTTGCTGCAACTCGGCCGCGGCCACACCAAGGGCGATACCGTCGTCTGGCTGCCGCAGGAGCGCACGCTGTTGTCGGGCGACCTGGTCGAGTTCGACGCCACGCCGTATGCCGGCGACGCCTACTTCAGCGACTGGCCGCAGACGCTCGACAACATCGCCGCGCTGAATGCCAAGGCGCTCGTGCCCGGCCGCGGGCCGGCGTTGAAGGGCCAAGCGCAAGTCAAGGCCGGGCTCGACTCGACACGCGCCTTCGTCAGCGACCTGTACGCCAGCGTGAAGGCCGGCGCCGCCGCGGGAAAAGACCTGAAGACGGTCTATCGCGAAACGCATGCGGCGCTGAAGCCGAAGTACGGCGCCTGGGTGATCTTCGACCACTGCATGCCTTTCGACGTCACGCGCGCGTACGATGAAGCCACGCAGTACCGCGACCCGCGCGTCTGGACGGCGGAGCGCGATGTCGAGATGTGGAAGTCCTTGGAGGGTTGACCATGGCTCTGTTGCAACGCATCCACCACGTCGCCTACCGCTGCCGCGACGCCAAACAGACCGTCGAGTGGTACCGCCAACACCTCGGCATGGACTTCGTGCTCGCCATCGCCGAGAACAACGTGCCGTCCACCGGCGCGCCCGATCCTTATATGCATGTCTTTCTCGATGCGGGCCAAGGCAATGTGCTGGCCTTCTTCGAGCTGCCGAACGCGCCGCCGATGGGCCGCGACGGAAACACGCCGGAGTGGGTGCAGCACATTGCCTTCAAGGTCGCCAGCCTCGATGAGCTGCATGCGGCGAAGGAGCGGCTGCAAGCCGCCGGCATCGAAGTGATCGGCCCGACCGAGCACACGATCTTCAAGTCGATCTATTTCTTCGACCCCAACGGCCACCGCCTCGAACTCGCCGTGGACACGGCCACGCCGGAGATGAACGCCGAACTCGACAAGGTGAAGTGGGACATGCTCGACGAGTGGAGCCGCACGAAGAAAGCGCCGCAGCATGCGGCGTGGATGCACGAGAAACACTGACGTGCTCGCCACGTACACCTGGCCGCGCTACGAATACCGGCGCGCGCCTGAGCTCGACGCGCGCGAAACCAAGCGCGTGCAGCTCGTCATCGTCGGCGCCGGCCCCGTCGGGTTGAGCGCCGCGATCGACGCGGCGCTGCGCGGCCTGCCGGTGATCCTGCTCGATGAAGACAACACCGTCTCGCTCGGCTCGCGCGGCGTCTGCTACGCCAAGCGCACGCTCGAAATCTTCGACCGCCTGGGCCTCGGCCAGCGTGTGGTGGACAAGGGCGTGACGTGGAACGTCGGCCGCACCTTTCACGGCGAGCGCGAAGTCTTCAGCTTCAACCTGCTGCCCGAGGCCGGTCACCACTGGCCGGGCATGGTGAACTTGCAGCAGTACCACTTGGAGCAATACCTCGTCGAACGTGCGCAGGAGCTGCCGCAGATCGATCTGCGCTGGCAGCACAAGTTGAAGCAGGTCACGCCGGCCGACGACGGCGTGACGCTCGACATCGAAACGACCGACGGCCCCTACACGCTGCGAGCCGACTGGCTGATCGCCGCCGACGGCACGCGCAGCACGGTGCGGCGGCAGATGGGCCTGGACACCTCCGGCAAGGTCTTCCAGGACCGCTTCTTGATCGCCGACGTGGTGCTGCACGGCGAGCCCTTCCCGCTCGACCGCACCGAGCGCCGCTTCTGGTTCGCGCCGAAGTTCCACAGCGGCGAAAGCGCGCTGATGCACCGCCAGGCCGACAACGTCTGGCGCGTCGATTTCCAGCTCGGCTGGGATGCGGACCCCGAAGCCGAGAAAGATCCGACGCGCGTGCGCGAGCGCGTGCGCGCTGCGCTCGACCAGCAGGGCTTCAAGCACATCGGCTTCGAACTCGAATGGGTCAGCGTCTATACCTTCCAGTGCCGGCGCATGAACAGCTTCCGCCATGGCCACGTGCTCTTCGTCGGCGACAGCGCGCACCAGGTCTCCCCGTTCGGCGCGCGCGGCGCCAACTCCGGCGTGCAGGACGCCGACAACCTGCTCTGGAAGTTGAAGCTCGTCATCGACGGCGCGGCGCCGGTGTCGCTGCTCGACAGCTACAGCGCCGAGCGCATCGCCGCGGCCGACGACAACCTGCTCAACTCGTCGCGCAGCACCGATTTCATGACGCCGAAGAGCCGCGCCGCGCGCGTGCTGCGCGACGCCGTGCTGTCGCTGGCCGACGAGGTGCCCGCCGGGCGCGCGCTGGTCAACAGCGGCCGGCTGTCGGTGCCGACGTGGCTCACCGACTCGCCGCTGAACACGCCCGACAGCGAGCCGTTCGACGGCTGGATGATGCCCGGCGCGCCGATGGACGATGCGCCGCTGGAGAGCCACACGCCGCCCTGGTTGTTGGCGTTGGCGAGCGCCACCAAGACGCCGTCGTTCGTCATGCTTTTCTTCGGCAGCGCCCCAGACACGGCACGCCGTTCGATCGACGACCTCGGCCTCGTGCTCATCACGCTGCCCGTGGAAGGCCTGGCGGCGCGGCGCTACGACGCGCGAGCCGGCACCTGCTACCTGATCCGCCCCGACCAGCATGTGGCCGCACGCTGGCGCCGCTTCGACGCTGGCGCGGTGCGCGCCGCGCTGGCCCGCGCCACCGGCCATTGACGAAGGCCCGCACGATGCCGCTCAACACCCAACCCAACTTCAGCGAACCCGGCGTGCGCCAGCGCTGGGCCTACGCACCCGGCGATTCGTTCTACGACGCGCTGATCGCCGCGCACCAGGGCCTGACGGATGAACAGAGCGAGCTGTTCAATGCACGCCTGCTGCTGCTGCTGGCCAACCATGTCGGCGACTTGTCGGTGCTGCGCGAGGCGATTGCGCTGGCGCGTGCTGGCGTGGCCGACGCCCAAAACGCCGCTGCCCGCAGCGCGACGGTGCACGCTGCGGGCAGCCGTTGAAGGTGTCGCGCGCTTATTGCTGGTAGCAGGCGCCGGAAGGATCGAAGGTGATCGCGATCAGGTCGCCGCCGCCGCTGCCCCAGATGTTGCCGGCGGTGAAGATCAGGCAGCCCTCGCCCTTGTAGAGCACTTGCATGCGGCGCGCGTCGTTGCCGAAGTAGTACGGGATCCAGCGCTTGCCGGATTCGTACGTGTGCGATCGATCCGGGGTGCGGCTCATCAGCTCCTGCACTTCCGGCGTTTCCATGCCGATCACCAGCTTGGAGAACTTGGCGTCCGGCGCCGCGGTGCCGACCACCTCGCCCTCGTACTTGCCGTCGCGCGACTTCATCATCCGGGTGTTGGCAGCGGCGGCGGTGGGCTCGCCGGCCGGGGCCGCGCCGGCGTTGCCGTTGCTGTTGTTCGAAGGCGTGGACGAGCAGGCGGCGCCGAGCACAGCGGCGGCGACGATGGCCAAAACATGCGTGGTCTTCATAGACATAAAGGCGATTCCCGAGACGAGTGGTTGCAGACGAATGCCGGCTCGGCGCGAGCCATGGCGCCGGGAGTGTCAATGCTCATGCAGCCGCGTGCGCGGTCGAATTGCACAGTCGGCACTGCTGCGGCGCGAGCACACGATTCGTTGCGCGGCAAATGCCGCCGCCGCAACGCTTCAAGCGGTCGTCGTGCGCGCCAGCAGCTTTTCCAGCCGCACACCGTCGGCCACGCCCAGGTACATGCCGGGCACCGTGCCGGTCTGCGCATAGGCGTGACGGCGATAGAAGGCGAGCGCGGCGGCGTTGTCGTGCCGCGCTTCGAGCTGCACACGCACGATACCGGCCACGAGCGCCACTTGCTCCAGCCACTGCAGCAGCGCCGTGCCCACGCCTTGCCGGCGGGCCTCGGGGCTGACGGCGAGCAGACTCAGGTGCGCCGTGTCGTCGGCATAGACCATGATGCCGAAGCCGAGCAGCGACGCCTGCTGCACTGCCACGCAGACATTCGTTCGCGCATCGTCAACGGCGCGCTGCACGCGCGGCGGCGTCCAGCGCCACGGCAGGCCCTGTTCGATCTCGGTGCGCGACAGCGCGGCGATCGCACGCACGTCGTCGCGCGAGGCCAGGCGAATGTGCGCGCTCTTCATCCGAGCGACTTCAATCGTTGGTCGATGAGGGGCATGCTTGTCTTTCGGCACACCCGCATAGGGTAGCGCTATGGCGCCGCGTTCAGCGCAGCGCGCGCAAGCCCGCAAAGGCCGTCATCACGCACAAGCCGTTGCGGTCCTGCACGCGGCACAGCGGGCCCTCGCCGCGCTCGAGCAACAGCAGCCGCGTGCCGCGCGCCAAGTGGCCGTCGGGCGGGCAGTCGCCGGCAGCGTAGTGAAACGGCTGCTCGGCCACCACCTCGTGCGTGAAGCGCTTGGGCGGCGGCAACAGGTTCGCGCTCGGCACCAGCGCGCAGTCGGGCAGCACCGTCGCCTTGGGGCGCAGCATGCGCGGCATCTCAGTGATCCATTGCGCTGCGTGCCACCCGCGACGCATGAAACGAGGGGCAAGTCCATGCGAACGCCGCGGATCGGGCTTTGCCTGGCCGCTGGCGTTGCCCCCTGGGGGGAGGCGGCGAAGCCGCTTCGGGGGGTTTCATTTCACCGCTTGACCATGCTGTCGTCGGCCAACACCCGCGGCCCGAAGATCGGCAGCGCATGATGGTGCGCCGCTTCGCCGCGCGCGACCATCAAGCCGGCTTCGGCCATGGCTCGCAAGTTCGGCAGCGCGTACGGTTCGGCGGCATTGAGGTTGACCACATAGCCCAGGTCTTGCAGGCTCGCCACCGTGACCCGGGACAGCGGATTGTTCGGTGCGGCAATGAAGCCCGACATCAACTCGTTCTTGAACACCGATTCGCGCCAGTGGCTGTTCTTCGTGCCCGCACCGCCGGTGTTTTCCACCGGCACGGGCGTCGGCCCGGCGGCTTTCAACACGCCGTACTCCTGCTTCGCGGCCACGCCGCTGAAGCGCGGGTTGGCGCTGTTGGCGCCGGCCAGCAGGCCCTTGCGGGCCCAGATGGTGCCGATGCCGATGACGTGGCCCATCTCGTGCGTGATCACATCGACCAGCGTGCCGTCGGCCTGCATCTGCGCCAGGTCGGCGGTGTCGAACGACATCAGCCCCTTGGCCGGCAGGAACGCGCTGACACCGGCCGAGGCCGGACGCAGATGCGTCGGGCCGGCCTGGCCGAGGATCTTGCCCGGGCCGTCGATATCGACGCCCTGCGCCATGATCAACAAGTCGTCGATCACCTCGCCGCCGACCATCACGCTCGGCACGTCGCCGACGATGACTTTCGTCCAGCGCTTGGCCGCCGTCTTGAACGCGTTCTTCTGCGCCGTGTTCAGCCCACCGACAAAGCGCACCTCGATCTTGTACGCCGAGGCAATGACCGCTGCGGAAGCGCCTGCCTTGACACTGGCGCAGGCGACGTAAGTCTCCATCGCCGCGTTTGCTGGTCTGCGTGTGCTTGCCATCGTTGACCTCGTCCCAGGTTGCGCGGAGCGTTCGATCCAGTGCGGCGCGCCGCACGCTCCGAGCGGCCGCAGCACAGGGACCATAGACCCGATGCGGCAACGTCTGCAACCCCCAAGGGTGACCGTGCAGCGTGATGAGCGCGCTCCCGCGCTGACCGTTCGCAAAAGAACGTTCGCTTGCGTTACTCAGGCTCCACATGTCGGCCTCTTTACTGCGGCGCAACATCGCACATCTGCACAAAGCGCCCTTTGAATGTAATTTTGGTTTGCGTCTCGGCACAGCCGCTGGGTTGTATGCGCCCAACGTCGCCCCCTCGGCCGCACCGGCTGCCATTCGAAGAAGGGGGTACCCGCCATGATTCGCTCTCAACCCGCAGCGCGCGCACGCGCCGATCTGCCAACGATGCTGATGCATTGGGGCCTGGTCGCCGCGCTGCTGCTCAGTGTCTCCACCGGCTGGCGCATCGCCGGCATGCACAGCGACAACCTGCTGCTGCGCTGGCTCGATGTGCTGCTGCTGCAAGGCAACGTGCTGCGCTGGCATTTCTGGAGCGCCACCGCGATGGTGGGATTGGTCGTCGCCTACCTCGCCTTCCTCTGGCGCACCGGCCTCGGCGGCCGGCTGGCACTGCGCCGCGCCAACCTGCGCAGCGCCGACCGCACGGTGCGCTGGCAGGCCATCAACCGGCTGATGTACTGGTTCGCCTTCGCACTGCTCGGCGGCGCGGCGGCCACCGGCGTGCTGCTGTACTTCTTCCCCGGCCTGCTGCCGACCGAGCCGCTGGCGCAGGTGCACCAATGGCTATCGTGGGGCTTCGTCGGCTACATCGCGCTGCATATCGCCACGCAGTTGGCCTTCGGCGGCTGGCGGCAGTTGCTGAAGATCGTCACGCCGCGCGTGGCCTACGGCGCCGGCGCCGGCGCGGCGCTCGCGGTCGGCCTGGTCGGCGCGGCCATCGCCTACGTCAGCGACAGCCGCAGCATGACGCCGCTGTTGATCACGCGCAGCGCCGAGCTGCCGACGCTCGACGGCGACGCCGCCGACCCGGCTTGGCAGCGCGCGACCGAGGCCGTGGTGCACACCAGCCGCGGCTTCAACCTCGACGGCGGCGAGGTCGATGTTCACGTGCGCGCGCTGCACGACGGCCAGCATGCCTACTTCCTCTTCCGCTGGCCCGATGCGACGCGCAGCCAGAAGCACATCCCGCTGGTCAAGACCGAGCAGGGCTGGAAGCTCGTGCACAGCAACTACTTCAAGAACGACGAGAACGACTACTACGAAGACAAGTTCGCCGTGATGCTGGCGCGCTCGCCGGTGGCCGGTGGCGACAGCGTCAACCTCGGCCCGAAGCCGATCGCCGACAAACCGGGTCCGAGCAACGGCCTGGGCCTGCACGCCACCACCGACGGCAGCCTGGCCGACGTCTGGCATTGGAAGAGCGTGCGCAGCGGCGCGACGAACCAGTTCGACGACAACTACTTCGGTGCGCCGATGGAAGCAAAAGCCGGCAAGCGCTACACCGGCGGCTACAACACCGACCCGAAAACCAGCGGCGGCTTCGAAGCCAACTTCGACAAGATCAAGGACAGCGACCTGGTCAAGGTCAAGTTCCTGCCCAAGGATCTGGCGGCGCTGCAGCAACGCATGGGGCCTTTCGACCCGAACCCGAACGCCAGCGACAGCGGCCTGTTCTCGATGTTGATGAGCGAGGTCGCGCCGTTTTCCGCCGAGCGCGACGCGGCGATTCCCGTCGGCACGGTGATCCCTTCCGTGCTGGTGGACCAGCCGTTCGCCGGCGACCGCGGCGACGTGGCCGTGCACGCGCAATGGAAGAACGGCTGGTGGACGCTGGAGGCCAAACGCAAGCTCGACACCGGCTCCAAGTTCGACCAGCCGATTGCCGATGGCATGTTCATGTGGTTCGCCGTCTTCGACCACAACCAGGTGCGCCACACGCGCCACGTGCAACCGCTGCGCATCGCGTTGCAATGACCAAAGGACCCTGACGATGCCCGTGATCCATATTGCCGATTGGAGCGAGCCGGTGCAGGCCGGCCGCCACCAGACCATCCTCAACGCCGCGCTCGACGCCGGCGTGCCGTTCCCGCATGTCTGCGGCGTCGGTGAATGCGGCAGCTGCAAATGCGACCTTCTGGAAGGCAACGTCGCCACCGACGAGTGCAGCCCGGATGCGCTGGACGACGACGAACGCGCGCGCGGCCTGATCCTGGCCTGCCGCTCGCGGCCCGTCGGCGACGTGCGGCTGCGCTGGCTGAGCACCACCATGCCGATGCCGATCGTCACGCTGCCCTCGCAAGTGGCCAGCGTCGAGCGCGTGACCGCGGACGTGGTGCTGCTGACGCTGCAACTCGCCGACGATGCGGTCTTCGACTTCCGGCCCGGCCAGTTCGCCAAGCTGTCCTTCGGCCGCCTGCCGCCGCGCAGCTATTCGATGGCCACGCAGCCGCGCGAACGGCGGCTCGAGTTCCACATCCGCGTGCTGCCCAATGGTTTGATCAGCGGCCATGTTGCCAACAACCTGCGGCGCGGCGATGCGGTGACGGTACACGGCCCGTTCGGCGATGCCTGCTGGGACGCACCGCCGAGCGACGAGCCGCTGCTGCTGCTGGCCGGCGGCACGGGCCTGGCGCCGATGCTGTCGGTGCTCGACGCCGCACTCGCCGAAGGCCAACGGCCGAGCCGCATCCACCTCTACCACGGCGTGCGCGGCGAGGGCGACTTGTACGCCGGCGGGCCGCTGCGGCTGCAGGCCGCGCACAAGGGTTTTCGCTTCGTGCCGGTCTATGCGCAGCCGAAGGATGCGGGCCAGCGCGCGATGCATCTGCACCAGGCCGTGGCCGAAGACTTTGCGAGCCTGTGCGAAACGCGCGTGTACGTCTGCGGCCCGCCGCCGATGGTCGATGCGGTCAAGGCGCTGGCGCTGGAGCGCGGCGCGGCGCCCGAGCGCATCCGCGCCGACCCGTTCTTTGCGGCCGTTGCGCCCAAGCGCAGCCTGTGGCAGCGCATCACCGGCGCCGCGCCGCTGGCGGCGTGATCTTCAGCGAGCGTTCATCCGCGCCGAGCATGCTGCACGCTTGTTTGTGAAGGGGAGCGGGATGTGCAGGTGGCATTGCTGGAAGATGATGTCGAGCTGGGACGGGCCCTTGTCGAGCGCCTCGTCGCGGCGGGCCACCGCGTCGAGTGGCTGACACCGACCGGCTTGGCCGAGGCGCGCTTGGCCGCGGCAACAACACCGCCGCCCGACCTGCTGCTGCTCGACTTGAAACCGCCGAACGACAGCAGCCTCGAGTTGCTGCCGCGCTTGCGCGCGCGTGGCGTGCTGTGCCCGGTGATCGTGCTGGCCGCGCGCGACCAGGTCGGCGACCGCATCGGCTGGCAGCAGGCCGGTGCCGACGATTGCCTGATCCACCCGCTCGACCTGGGCGAGATGCTGGCGCGCATCGACGCTGTTGCGCAGCGCCGCGCCGAGGCGCTGCCGCCAGCCCTGCACGTGCGCGAGTTGTCGGTCGATTTCGACACCCGCACCGTGCGCCGCGACGACGCGCGCGTGGCCCTGACGGCGATCGAATGGGCGCTGCTCGTCTGCCTGGCACGGCGACGCGGCCTCATCTGCAGCCGCGCCGAGATCGAACTCTCGCTCGGTGGCGATGTCGGCCGCGCGCCGCGCGCCAGCAACTCGGTTGAAGTCATCGTCAGCCGCCTGCGCCGCAAGCTCGGCGCCGCGCTGATCACCACACACCGCGGCCAGGGCTACCGGTTGCGCGGCTGAAGCGGCCCATCATTCAATCGGCCGGGATGTTGCGTGACTTGATGCTGCATCGTTCTCGAGCAGCGCGGTGCCGACGTGCGACAGCGAGCCGTTGCCCTGCTCGAACGCCGTGTCGCTGTCAGCGCCGCGGACGCGGCGGCAGATCGTGCTCGCGCAACATCACCGGCTCGATCGAGCCGCTGGCGACGCGGGCGAGCACCGCGGCGTCGATGTCGCTGCGGTTCTTCTCATAGATGGCCACGGCATCGCTGCCGTCCGGCTTGGCATCGAAGCGGTAGTGCAGCAACGGCTTGGTCAGGATCGCACCGATCGGCACACCGCCGGGCACCTGCACCCAGAAGCGCACGGTCTCGGAGTCCTGATGAAAGAACGGCGCCGGCAACGGGGCGGCGGCTGTCGGGTCGGTCACGTGGCCGGCCACTTCTTGCGCGGCTGCGGTCTGGACGCGTTGCCCGGCGGCGGCGTGGCGAGGCCCGTGGCAGGCGCCTTTGCCGGCGTCGCCTGCTTGGGTTTCTTCGATTCCTTGTTGCCTTTGCTCATCTCGGTTCTCCTGAAGGATTCCCTCAACTTGGCACACATGAGGCGGCGCCGTCGGTGCGCTAGCGCACGCTCAGAACCGGCTCTCGACGCCGGGCGAGCGCAAGCGCTGCTGGATGGCGCGGGCGTGGCTGACCCAGCCGTGCGTTTCCCAGCGCCAGCGCATCAGGCCGCTGCGGATCCACTCGTCGGCGGCGTAGGCGATCCAGATGCCGACCAGGCCGTAGTGCTGGCCGAGCACGATCGAGCCGAAGCCGAGCACGAGCACGATCGAGGCGATGGCCACCGCGGTCGGCAGGATCACGTCGCCGGTGGAGCGCAATGCACCGAGCACGACGAGGTTGCCGACGCGTCCGGTTTCCAGCGCGAACGACATCCAGAGCAGCACTTGCGCGGCGTGGATCACCGCCGGGTCGCGGGTGAAGATGCGCATCAGCCACGGCGCACTGATCGCGGCAACGAGCGCCATCGCGCCCGAGGCCAGCAGGCCGTTGCGCAGGCCCTTGCGTACGAGCAGGTGCGCGGCGCGGAACTTGCCCGAGCCGACGAGGTGGCCGACCATGATCTCGCAGGCCCAGCCGATCGCCAGGCTGATCAGCAGCACGTAGCGCAGCGTCTGCAGCACGTAGGCCTGCGTGGCCAGCGCGGCCACGCCGAGCTTGGCGGCGGACGACAGCGACATCATGAACGCCAGGCGGTACGCCATGTCGAGCGACGCGCCGGGGATGCCGATGCGCAGCACCGGCATCAGCGCGCGCGCCGGGCAGCGCCACCAGTCGTCCCGCGTCGGCACGAGGTTCATGCGCCGCCGCCACAGCCACAGGTGCAGCGCCAGGCCGATGGCGCGGCTCACGGTCAGCGCGAGTGCATTGCCCGCGAGGCCGAGGCCGCCCCAATCGCCGACGCCCAGCATCAGCGGCATCGCCAACGCCAGGTGGGCAGCGTGCATCACCAGCATGACGAACAGCGTGTCGCGTGCGTGCAGGTGCGCGCGCAGGATGCTGGCCATGACGAGGTTGTAGGCTTCGAGTAACGCCGCCACGGCCAGCAGTTGCAGGTAGGGCCCGCCGAGCGCCTCGACGGCGTCCGGCGCATTGAGCAGGGCCAGCGTCCAATCGCTGGCGAACAACAGCCACAGCGCCGCCACCGCGCCGACCCAGGTGCAGGCACCGAAGCCGACCAGCGCCGTGCGCCGCGCCGCGTCGGCACGCCGGCCGCCCAGCGACTGCGTGATCGTCACGCCGACGCCGAGGGCGAGCACGCGGAAGAGCACGAACAACGATTCGAGCACCTGCTGGCTCATGCCGAAGGCGCCGGCCGCGGCGTCGGAGATGCGCGAAGCCATCCACAGCGTGACCATCGCCACGCTGATGCCGATCATGAACTCGCCGAGGATCGGGCCGGCGATGGGGGTGATGCGAGGGCGTTGCGGATGGCGCATGACGATCAGAACACCGCGTGATCGCCGCGCTCGACGGCGACGTCACCACGCACCAGGCCGGCGTAGAAATCGAACAGCGTTTGCGTGCCCGTCGAGGGCGTGGCAGCGGCGTCGTAGCGGCCGGTCGCGGGGTCCCACACCAGCATCGATTCGGTGGCGTAGTAGCGGCCGATGCGCGCCAGTTCGGCTTTGGCCGCCAGCGCCGGCACCACATGGCCCGCCGTGCCGAGCACGCCGATGATGGCGTCGAGCAGCGCCACCGGCACCTGCTTGAAACGCGGCGCGCGGCCGAGCAGTGCGAACAGGTGCTCGCCTTGTTGCCGCGGCGTGATCGCCGGCCCCGGCCCGCCGATCGGCAACACGCGGTTGCGGCGGCTCGGCTCGTCGAGGCACGCAGCGAGGTAGTCGCCGAGATCGTCGTCGCTGATCGGCTTGCACGCCGTGAGCGTGCCGTCGCCGAAGACGAGGAACGGCTTGCCGCGCTTGACACGATCGACCTGGCCCGACAGCGACTTGAAGAAGGCGGTGGGCCGCACGATCGAGTAGGCGAGGCCCGACTCGACGAGCACTTTCTCGAAGGCGAGCTTGGCGTGCTGAAAGGCGAGCAGCGGTTTCTGCACGCAGATCGCCGACAGCAGCACGACGTGCGAGACGCCGGCGTTCTTTGCTGCGTCGAGCGCGTGCACGTGGGCGCCGTGGTCGATCGCCCACGCGTCGCGCGGCGCGCCGGTGCGCGACGCCAGACACGACACCAAGACGTCGAAGCGCTCGCCGCGGAAACCGTCGCGCGCCAACGACGACGGGTCGCAAACGTCACCGAGGCGCACCGTGGCGCCGTTCATCGACGTATCGCCGGCGCCGGCGCGCGGACGAACAAAACACACCACCTCGTGACCACGCCGCAGCAGCGCGCGCACGGCGGCACGGCCGATCGTGCCAGTGGCGCCGAGCATGAAGATGCGACGCGGGTTCGGGGAGCGCGGTGGTATCAAGGAACAGCGGGTTTGGTCGCCACGATCTTAAGTGGCCCGCTGCGGTGCGATCGACAGAACGATTCAGCGCTCGGCGTCGCGCCGCTGCTGCACGCGCACACTGCGCAGGCGCCACAGCGACACGGCGCCCGTCAGCAACATCAGCGGCCACAAGGCGCTGCAGCTCAGCACCCAGATCGCACGCTGCACCAGCGTGTCGTCCTCGTCGCCACCCTGGCCCGCACGCGACGGCCCTTCGCTGAACAGATGACGGCGCGAAAACGTCGCCAGACCGAAGCAGGCGCCAAACGCCAGAAAAGCAAGACAGATAACGATCGTGGTCGTGGGCACTACAGGCTCCTGCGCAAGGCCGAGTATTGCGCCTGTGGCGCCGCGGTTCAAGGCTGCAAAATCGAAATGCGCCGCTGTCGAATTGAAGCGCTCTGGTTCGTCGTCTCCATGAACCAACCCTTCCGAAGGAGAACCTGCGATGCGTGTGATGGTGATGGTCAAAGCGACGAAGGAATCCGAAGCCGGCCAGATGCCCGGCACCGAGCTGCTGGCCGCGATGGGCGAGTACAACGAAGCACTGGTCACGGCGGGCGTGATGCTCGCCGGCGAAGGCCTGCACCCGAGCGTGAAGGGCAAACGCGTGCGCTTCTCGGGCGCCACGCGCAGCGTCATCGACGGCCCGTTTGCCGAAACCAAGGAGCTCGTCGCGGGCTACTGGCTGTGGCAGGTCAAGTCGATGGAAGAAGCCGTCGAATGGGTCAGGCGCTGCCCGAACCCGATGGAAAGCGACTCCGACATCGAGATCCGTCAGGTCTTCGAAGCCGAAGACTTCGGCGCCGAGTTCACGCCGGAGTTGCGCGCGCAGGAGGATCGGCTGCGTGAGGAGATGGAGCATGGGGCGAAGAAGGAGCGGTGACGCCGGCCCGATGCTCAGCTCAAGGGCCCCTACGGCGTCTGCATGCGAGGCGGCAAGTTGCTAGACTGCGCCGCATGAACGCTCGTGTGGACCACCTGATCGACGAAGCATTGGCCCTGCCGCCGGACGAGCGGTCGGCCGTTGCACTTGCTCTGCTGGACAGCTTGGGCAACGAAGACGAAGCAGCCGTGAGCCAGGCCTGGGCCGACGAGATTCGACGTTCGCAAGCAGGAGCTGCGCTCGGGTGCATCACGCGCCATCGCGTGGGAACAAGCCAAGGCCCGACTGAGCGCTCTGTGAGCGGCTACGTTGTTGAGCTGGCACATCAAGCCGCGCGACGGGACGGTGACTGTGAGCGTGATGTTGTCAAACTCGACTTCCACGCACCGCTCGACAGGCCGCTGCGCCCCCTTAGCGCTCGATCCGCTCGATAAGCCGAACCGCGACCGTATCGCCAACGTCCTTGCCCACCGCCTTGCGCAAATCAGCCTTGATCGGCAGCTTGTGCGTGCCGTCGCCCAGCGCCATGAACGAGGTCTGGAACGGCACGCCATCGACCGTGCCGCGGACCTTGACGAGACCGCGCGTGCCGAAGTACTCGGCCGAGCCGCGTCATCACGACATAGGTCCATCCGCCGGCGCTCGGGCTGCGTTGCAGAACGGCCTTGAAGGTTTTGTCGAGCGTGCTCATGGCGGTGCTCCTGAAGTGTTCATCGACACGACGATCGTGACCCGCGCGATTCGACACCCACGCCGCCGCAGTGCGACATCCGCCACGCCGCCCCAACCCGGACGCACGGGGGAGCGCCGCCACCTGCCGATGACACGCGAGGCCCGAGGCTGCGAGCGCAGCCTCGGGCCTCGCAAGAACCCGGCTACGGATTCGCAGCGCGGTACTGCGCGCGCTTTGCGGTGTGGGCCGCAACGCGCTCCTTGGCGCCCGCGACCCCGCGCTTCACGTCTCGCTCGGCGCGCTTCAAGCGGTCACGCAGCACGTGAAGGCGGCCGCGATGTCGGCTGTTGGCTGTGGCATTGGACATGGTCGTCTTTCGATGTTGATGGTGGCGCAGTATGCGCGCCTCACCACAACCTGTTGCCCGCGGTGCAAGCCCGCGCGAAGCAAAGCCTGGAGCGTGCAGTCCGGCTGGTGGGGATCAACCTCAAGTGAATCAGCATGTAGGCCTGCCGCCCCTTGGACATTCGCGGCGACACTTCAGCGACCCGATGAACATTCATCACAACGCACGGAAGCAAGAAACCATGAGCGCTCAATACCTCAGCCACGTCACGCTGGAAACCCTCGAGAACTGTCGCACCGCCGCTGCGCGCAGCGTGGTGGCCTGCCGTTCGGGCGGCCGTCGTCTGCTCGGCGCTGTCAATGGCGCGCTGCAGCGCAGCGTGTACCCAGTAACCCAGATCGTCATCAAGGGGCTCGACCAGACCGCCGCGCGTGCCGAGACGGCGATCGAGTTCGGCGCTTACACCGCGGGCACACAGGTCAACAAGCTGGCCCGCTTCGCGTCGAAGGTCCACAACCCGGCCGTGGCCAACGGTCTGCAGACGATGGCCCGCCTGACGATGCCGGGCGCCAAGGTCGCGCTGGCGATCTCGGGCAAGGTCGCTGCCGGCGCCGTTGCATGGGCCGACGCTGCCGGCGCGCGCCCGGTTCGCCGCGCCGCTCGCAAGGCGGCCAAGGCCGCTCAGCCCCGCTGGTCAAGGCCCGCCGCAGTGGTGGTGCGGTCAAGAAGGCCGTCAGGCGCACCGCGCGCGGCTGAGCTGCCGCATCCACGCCTACTTGCGTGAAACGCTGACCCATGCGGTCGCGCTGTGGAAACCGATCTCGGCCATGCGCTGACGCAACGCCTCGCCTCGCGTTTGCAGATCCGGGTGACCGTCGGCGCGCTGCATGGTATCGCTCGAAGACGGGATTCAATTCTTCGAGGATCGACGGGCTCTTCGGATCAGCGCTCACGTCCGACAGGTCGTCTTGCGCCTCTTCTTTCAAACCAAGAGCCGATACCAAGCCGACGAGTTCTTCGCGCAGATAGGTTTCATGGTGGGTCAACCCGTTGACACGGTCCACCGCGCCCCACCAGTGATGCAAGTGGACGTGGGTCATCTGGGCCTCGGTCTGCCCGTCGCGGTACATCTCGCAGACCAGCAGATGACCCCCAGGCCGCAAAACCCGCACCATCTGATGCAGAACAGCCCGCGGGTCGTCGAAGTGGTGGAGCGAGTTCGAGATGCAGACCAGGTCGAAAGATTCCGCATCAAACTCGAGATGGCAGCCATCCATCGATCGAAAGCGGATATTCGGCTTGTCGGCGAATGCTGCTTCGAAAGCCGCGGCAGCGCGTTCGCTGCTATCGATGCCGATGATCTCGGTGTAGCCCTTCAACCGCTCCAGCAAGAAGTGGATGAATGCACCGTTGCCCGTGGCGACATCCAGCACGCGCCCCGCAGGGAGTTGTCCGAGGATGTCTTGTAGTGTGCTCATGAGGTGCCGCCCTGGACTTCTTTGAAGTTCGTCGATGCCGGAGGCACCGGTAGCGCGGTCGGCGTTCAGTGTAGGGGGACCAACTCGTCGGCGTCGATGTCGGCGCTGCGGCGGCGCAGTACGATGCTTGCCGCGAGCCCTGGCAGCAGTCAGACATGCAATGACCCCGCACTCTCTCGGACCGACCGACGGGCCGCTCCCGGCGCCGGCGGCTGCCGACGACTTCTTCGCCTGCAGCGGCCACGTCCGCATCCTGCGGCACCTCGAACAAGCGATGGCGCAGGACGACCGCCTGGTGGTGCTGACGGGCGACGAAGGCGTCGGCACGACCACGGTCGTGCGACGGCTGCTGAGCGGCTTCGACCACGGCGCGATCTGGTGCGTGTCGCTCTCGGCGACGCAGCTCGACACCGGCGAGCTGCCGGGTTCGCTGGCGCGGGCCTTCGGCGCGCCGACCGGCGATGGTTCCCCGGCAGCGCTGCATGCCGGGCTGCGTCAACACTTGGCGTCGCACGCCAACGGGCGCACGATCATCGCGGTGATCGACGACGCGCACGCCCTGCCGCCCGAGGCGATCGGCGAGCTCGGCGAGCTGACGAGCGAGGGCCCGCTGCACGCGCTGCTGGTCGGCCGGCCATCGCTGCGCATGATCCTTGCGCAGCAACTTCCTCTGCAGCCGGCCTCCTTGTCCTGCCACCTCGAGCCGCTGCAGGAGACCGAGACGCCGGCGTACATCGGGCACAGGCTGAGCAGCGTCGGCTGGAACGGCACGCCCGCGTTCACCGCCGAGGCGCAAGCGCTGATCCACCGCTTCAGCCGTGGCGTGCCGCTGCGCATCGATCGGCTGTGCGACCGCCTGCTACGCGCGGCGCGCCAGCGCGACGAGCCGACGATCGCGGCCGATGCGGTGCGGCGCATCGCGCGTCCGCGGCTCGACGACAGCGCGATCCCGATGCTGACGAGTGCGCTCGACGAGTTGCCGTCGGGCTGGGCCGCATCGACCGACCTGCCGCTCGACTCCGAGTTGCCGCGCTGGGCACGCGACGCCGAGGCAGCGGCCGCTGCCGCCGGTGCCGACGCGGGCGTGGTGCTGCGGCGGCGGCGCATCGGGCTCGCGTTGACGGCGGCGGTGCTCGCTTCGGCCCTTGCCGTCGGGGTCTATCGCTCCTTCGCGCCGCCGAGGGCCGATCCCTCGATGACGACAGCGCTGCCGTCGGCGGAGCGGCCGGCGTCGATGCCGGCAGCGCCGCCGGCCGAAGCGGCGATGCCCGCGGCGCAGGCACAGCCGCAGGCGCGGGCGCAGGCGCAGCCACCGACGCCCGCGCCGGCGATCGAGCCCGCGCAGCCGCGCACCGCGCCGGTCGCGCCGCCGCGTGCGGCCGCCGCGCAGCCGCGCGCTGCCGTGACCGCCCCGCCCCAAAACCGAGCCGGCGCGCCGGTTGCCAAACCACCCCCAGTGCCCGGCCCCTGCACCGCGACGGTCGCGGCGCTCGGGCTGTGCACGCTCACCGAGAACCCGCCATGACGCGTTTTTTGCAGCAGCTTCGGGCGCCGGTGACGGCGCTGTTCGCCGCACTGGCCTGCGCCGGCGTTTCGGCCCAGGTGCCCTACAAGATCGTCACGGCATCGGAGCGCGGCACCTACATCCAGATCGGCCGCGACCTGGCGGCCCTGGTGGCGCCCGACGCCGGCATCGCGCTGGAAGCATTGCCGTCGGCCGGTTCCGCCGATAACGTGCGCCGCCTGCGCTTCGAGCCGGGCGTGAAGTTCGCGCTGGTGCAGTCGGACGTTTACCAGGCCTTCATCGACCTGGGCGAGAGCGGCAACGCCGAGGCGCGCCAGCTGGTGAGCCCGCTGCGCCTGATCATGCCGCTGTACAACGAGGAGATCTACTTCATCGCGCGCGCCGACTCGCCGCTGCAGTTCGTGCACGAGATCAAGGACGCGCGGCTCAACGTCGGCCCGCTGGGGAGCGGCACCGCGATGTCGGCGACCACCCTGTACCGCCAGCTGTTCGGCACGGCCAGCGCCGAAGCCACGACGAGCTACCTGAGCAACGAGGACGCCCTGGTCAAGCTCACCGGCGACAAGAGCGTCGATGTCGTCGTCGTCGTCGCCGGGCAACCGGCCAAGCTGCTGGCCGACATGAAGGCCGAGGCGCGAGGGCTGATCAAGCTGCTGCGCTTCGACGCCGAGCATCCGTCGAGCAAGGCCGCGCTGGGCACGTACGTGCGCGCGACGATCCGCGCCGCGAGCTACCCCAACCTGCTGTCGGAAGACCTGCCCGGGCTGGCGGTGCAGGCCTACCTGGTGACCTACGACTACAACCGCAGCGCCACCGTCAGCACCATGACGCGCTTCGCTCGCTCGCTGTGCCAGAACTTCGCGACCCTTCAGGCCAAGGGCCATCCGAAGTGGCGCGAGGTGCAGCTCGCGTTGCCGGAGTTGAAGGCGGGGTGGCGCTATTACCCGCCGGTTCAGAAAGAGCTGGCGAGTTGCATTGCGCGCGGACCGGCGCGCAACCCCGCGGCGCCGCGGCCGTCGGCGAAGCCGTGCAATCAGCAGGAGCGCGTGCTGGGGTTGTGCAGCTGAGGCGATGCGCGGCGTCGCGTCGCGCGGATGATGGAGCCGATGACCTTCTTGTGGCCTCACAACCTGTGGTGGATGCTGGTGCTGCCATTGCTGCCGGCGCTCTACCTGTGGCTGCTGCGCCGAGGCAGCAAACCGGCGCTCATATTCTCCAGCTTGCGCGTCGTTCGCGAGGCCGCGGGCCGCCCATGGCGGCGGCACGTGCCGCCGGCGCTGGTCTTCCTGGCCCTGGCGCTGCTGCTGCTGGCCCTCGCGCGGCCGACGGCGCCCGTGCCGCTGCCGTGGGCCAAGTCCACGATCCTGCTGGCGATCGACATCTCGCGCAGCATGCGCGTGGAGGACGTGAAGCCCTCGCGCATGGTGGCCGCGCAGGACGCGGCCAAGGCGTTCCTCGCCGAGGTGCCCAAGCACATCGAAGTCGGGTTGGTCACCTTCGCGGGCAGCGCGCAGGTGGCGCAGCCGGCCACGATCGACCGCGCCTCGCTCGCGGGCGCGATCGACGCCATCCAGATGCAGTTGGGCACGGCCATCGGCAACGCCATCGTGGTCTGCCTGGCCGAGCTGTTCCCGGAGCAGGGCATCGACCTGGGCGAGATGACCTTCGGTGCTTCGCGCCGCGAGGCAGCGCGCAGCCTGGACGTGAAGAACGACAAAACCAAAGCGCCGCCGAAAGAGATCACGCCCGTGCCGCCCGGCTCCTACGAGTCGGCCGCGATCATCCTGCTCAGCGACGGCCGCCGCACCACGGGGGTGGACACGCTGGAAGCCGCGAAGATGGCCGCCGACCGCGGCGTGCGCATCTACGTCGTCGGCCTGGGCACGCCCGACGGCCATCTCGCCGCGGGCGGCGAGGGCATGTCGATCTACCTGCAACTCGACGAACCCACGCTGCGCCATGTGGCGCAGATCACCGGCGGCGAGTACCACCATGCCGGCACGGCCGAGGCGCTGCGCAGCGTCTATCAGAAGCTCGGCTCGCGGATGCAGGTGAGCAAGCGCGACACCGAACTGACGGCCCTGCTGGCCGGGGCGGCGGCCGTTCTGCTGATGGCGGGCGCGGGACTGTCGGTGCTGTGGTTCGGGCGTGTGGCGTGAGCAGAGATCGGGAATCCCGTTTCTCTAGCCGTTGAAAGAACGCCAAAGCTCTGTCTCGAGGAACCATCGCGGCAGTGTCGCGGCCTCGATCTCCATCTGCTTGCCATCGACGATCTGCACCAACAGCTTGTGTCTGGACCCCGAGTTGTCGAACACGTAGGCGCGATGGGCGACCCCGCAAGCCTCGGTCATCAGCCCGATCGACCGCCCGTAGCGCTCGCGGACCTTCTTCGCAGGCACAGGATGCCCGCCCTGTTTGACGCGGCGGCGCACTCGGTCCACATTGATCGCGGGATCGTCGGTCGCAACGAAGTACAGATAGACGCGGTAACCGCGGTCGCGCGCTTCCTTCATGAAATCGACCTTGTCGCGCGACGACATGACGGTCTCGAAGGTGAAGGTGTGCTTTGCGTCCAACAGCTCTCGTCGAATGGCGTCGGCCAACACCGATGCCAGATACGAGTTGTACGGTGCGGGCACGTGCAGGTGCAGGGACGTGTCGATCGTCATCTTCCCCAGCAGGGCATGCAGTCCGAGCGCCTGCGCGAATGTCGAACTCCGCAGGTGCGCCTCGACACTGCGCAGAACCTCTGCCGGCTCGCCCGTGAGTCCGAAGCTCGACAGGTCGAGCGTTCCACGCGTCTCACGCAAGCCGCGTTCGATCTCGTCGGCGTTCACGAAAACGCCGATCCATTCCGGCTTGAGCTCGCCCTTGATGGTGCTTTTGCCCGATCCGTTGGGACCGGCCAGAACCCTCAGCCGCGCCTGAGCGGCTTTATTGCTGTCAGGCCGCTTCTTGCTTGGCACGCTTGAGCACGAGCCCGACCTTGACACGCTTGCCTGGCCGCAGCGCTTTGATCAGCGTTGACGTCCCGTCCGCCTTGCGTTCGACCAGCGTACCCCTGCTGGTCTTGACCACCACCGCACCCGTCGTGGCCAGGGCCAACTTGTAGGCCGCATGGCCCGACTTGGCCGCCAGCTCGGGGATGCGTCGTTCGGCCGCCAGCATCGCGGCTTCGGTCAGTTGGGGGCTGCGTCGTGGCATGTCGCGGTTCACTCTGCGTTAAGCGATGGCAGTCTATCAGTCAGAGCAGCGAGGCGCCTTGCCAGACCAGCTCCATCCGAGCCTTCAGCGCCATCCTGCGCCAAGTGCCGGTGCGGCCTCGCTCGGCCGCGGTCGCGGTGTCGATCACCTCGGCCGCCGTGTGACCCAACGCGCAGCCCTCGAACCCCGCTGCGCCATGTGGCGCAGATGACCGGCTCCAAACTGCAGGTTAGCAAGCGCGACACCGAACTGACCGCGCTGCTCGCCGCGGTGGCGGCGTTGCTGCTGGTGGCGGGCTTGGGGCTTTCGGTGCTGTGGTTCGGACGCGTGGCGTGAGCGGCGGCGCGATGGCTCACGCCAGCGTCCTGCGCCGCTCGTCGGCCGCCACCTACGTCACTGCTTCAGGATCCAGGCCGCGATCCGCTTGGCCTCGGCTTCGCTGACGAGCGGCCGCTCTGCCTGGTCGGGCATCGTGGCCTTGTTCCAATGCGGCCCGCCGGTCCCGGACGATCCTTGCCGGATCGTGCGCACCATCATCTCTTCGGCGTCCTTGCGCCCGCGCCAGAACGTCGCGACCTTCTTGAAGGCCGGCCCGGCACCATCGGTGGCCAAGGCATGACAGCCGAAGCACTGCTTGTTCTCGGCCAGCCGCTGGTCGGCCAGAACGGGCAAGCTGAACGCGGCCGCCAGCGCGGCGAGCATCAGGACTCGGGACCTGCTCATATTGAACCTCCTTCCCCACCATGGGTGAAGACACAGTAGCCGGGCCGTCGCGGGCCGCGTTGCGCATGCTCAACCGCCCTCGCCGCGGGCGGCGCTGATCGCACGCCGAGGGCCTTGCGCGCAGTCAATGCGCCACCCGAGGCTGGGGCAGACCATCGGCGTGGACCGTGGAGTTCACGATGACGACGCAACGCCAACGGCTGGTTCGGGCCGGCGTCCAGCTCGGCGCCTTGTTGCTGGCCGCGTGCGGAGGCGGCGGCGACGAGGTCCGCAGGCTGACCCCGCTCGAACGCCAGCTCTACCTCTTTCCGACCGCGGTGGCCACGACGCTCGCCTTCGATCGCGTGGCGCAGGGCGATGACTCGTCGTGCATGCTGACCGCATCGGGCGAAGCCTGGTGCTGGGGCAACAACGAGAACGGCCAGCTCGGCGCCGCGACATCCAAGCTGTGCGCGGGAGGCAACATCGCCTGCACCTGGCAGCCGGTGCGCGCGCAGTCGCCGATGCGCTTTGCGCAGATCAGCACATCGCGGCTGCACGGTTGCGGACTCGACGCGTCGGGCCAGGCCTGGTGCTGGGGCTTCGGCCTCGGCGGTCAGCTCGGCGACGGTCTGCACACCAGTAGCGCGACACCCGTGCGTGTGGCCGGCAATCACCGCTTCGTGCACGTCGATGCCAGCGCGCTGGTGTCCTGCGGGCTCGACGATGCCGGCTCCGCCTGGTGCTGGGGCCCGGGCGACAGCGGCGGCCTGGGAGACGGCACGACCGAGGGCTCCGGCACGCCGGTCCGCGTCCTCGCGGCCCAGGCGTTCCTGTCGGTCGGCGCGGGTGACAACCATGGCTGCGGACTCGACGCGTTGGGGCAGGCCTGGTGCTGGGGACGCAATCCGTACGGCGTGCTGGGCCGCGGCGTGTCGGGCGCGTCACTCGCGCCGGCGGCGGTCACGGGGGGATCATGTGTTTGCGTCGCTCGCCGTCGGCGGCAATTTCAACTGCGGCCGCACGGCGGCCGGCGCGGCCTGGTGCTGGGGCTTCGCGGCGGCGCTCGGCGACGGCTCGCTGGCGGCGCACCGCGACGTGCCCGTCGCCGTGGCCGGCGGTCATGTCTTTGCCAGCCTCTCCGCGGGCTATCAGCACGCGTGCGGCCTCACCAGCGACGGGTCGGCCTGGTGCTGGGGCCCGGCGATGCTGACCGGCAGCGGCAGCGAGACCGAGAGCACCGTCCCGGTGGCGGTGGCCGGCAACCACCGCTTCCGCGTCCTGCAGGCCAACGGCACGGCCACCTGCGGCATCACGCTCGCCGGCGTGCCGATGTGCTGGGGGCTCAACAACAACGGCGCGGTCGGGCAGGACAACCTGGGGCCTTGAGGTCCTGTGGCCCGGCTCCTGCGAGTCGGCCGCGAGCATCTGCTGAGCGACGGCGCCGAGCGGTTCGGGCGCGTGGCGTGAGCTAGCTCGCGGCGTCGATCACCTCGGCCGCCGTGCGAAAGGCGTCCACCGCGGCCGGAAAGCCGCAGTACACGCTGGCGTGCAGGAAGATCTCCTGCAGCTCCTCGGGCGTCACGCCGTTGTTCAGCGCGCCGCGCACGTGGACCTTGAGCTCGTGCATGCGGCCCAGCGCTACCAGCATCGACACGGTGACGATGCTGCGCGTGCGCAGGTCGATGCCCGGGCGCTGCCAGGTGTTGTTCCAGGCGTGGCGCGTCACCAGCTCCTGCAGCGGCGCGGTGAACGGCGTGGCCTTGGCCAGCGCGTTGTCGACGTAGCTGTCGCCGAGCACGGCGCGGCGTGTGGCCAGGCCTTTCTCATCGAGGTTCATGGGTGCTCCTTGAACGAGGCGGAGCAGCATAGCCGTGGGGCGCGTGGGAAGCTCCAACGCTTCCGCAAGGGACTCGACCAGGTCGTCGGCGAAGCCCGCGGCGTTCGACGCGTTGCTGGTGAGGGCGGGAGTCAAGGCGATGCTTTAGAAGCGGTGACAATGCCGCCTGCCCCATGAGCCTTACCCTTCACCAACGCCAATACTGGGCCTGGCTTTTGCAACGCAAGGCTGCGAGCGACTCGGTCGAGTCCTTTGCTTCGACCCTCGTCGATGCGCAGGTGGACCTCAACCCGCACCAGGTCGAGGCCGCCCTCTTCGCCCGTCAGAACCCGCTGTCCAAAGGCGTGATCCTGGCCGACGAGGTAGGCCTCGGCAAAACCATCGAGGCCGGGCTTGTGATCTCGCAGCGCTGGGCCGAGCGGCGGCGGCGCATCCTGATCATCGTGCCGGCCAATCTGCGCAAGCAGTGGCATCAGGAGCTGCTCGACAAGTTCGGGCTCGAACCGCTGATCCTCGAGTCGAAGAACTACAACGCGGCGCGCAAGCACGGCGCGGCAAACCCGTTCGAGGCTCAGCGGTACCGGTGATCTGCTCCTACCCGTTTGCGCGTGCCAAGGCCGACGACATCCAACGCATCGCGTGGGATCTCGTCGTGCTCGATGAAGCGCACCGCGTGCGCAACGTCTACAAGCCCAGAACGTGATCGCGCGCACCCTGCGCGACGCGCTGGCGCATGTTCACAGCAAAGTGCTACTCACGGCCACGCCGTTGCAGAACAGCCTGCTGGAGCTGTACGGTCTCGTCAGCTTCATCGACGAGCGGGTCTTCGGCAACCTCGACAGCTTCCGCTCGCAGTTCGGCCAGCTCGGCAAGGCGCAGAGCTTCGATGCCCTGCGAGCGCGTTTGGCACCGATGTGCAAACGCACTTTGCGCCGAGACGTGCAGCAGTTCGTGTCCTACACGCAGCGCAGTGCGCTGGTGCAGGAGTTCACGCCGAGCACTGACGAGCAGCAACTGTCAGCGCTGGTGGCTGACTACCTGCGGCGGCCTGACTTGCAAGCGCTGCCCAACAGCCAGCGCAACCTGATCTCGATGGTGCTGTGGAAGCTGCTGGCTTCGTGCACGCACGCCATTGCCGGCGCGATGGAGACCATGGCCAACCGCTTGCAAGGCCTGCTCGACGCGACTGCCGACCGATGTGGTGCTCGCGGAAGCGCTCGACCAAGACTTCGAAGCGCTGGACGAAACCGCCGAGGAATGGGCCGAAGAGCCGACGCACAGCGAGACGCGTCCGAGGCAGCGAAGACGCAGCAGGCTATCACAGCCGAGCTGGCTGAGCTGCGCGGCTTCGTAGAACTGGCACGCCGCATCCGCGACAACGCCAAAGGCGACGCCTTGCTCAAGGCTCTCGATCGAGCCTTCGAGGAGCTCGAGCGTCTGCAGGCGCCGCGCAAAGGCCATCATCTTCACCGAGTCACGGCACACGCAAGACTACCTGCTGTCGCTGCTGGAGACAAACGCGCTACGGCGACGGCATCGTGCTCTTCAACGGCACCAACAGCGACGCGCGAGCCCAGGCATCTACGCGCGACTGGTTGCAACGCCACGAAGGCACCGACCGCATCAGCGGCTCGCAAGACGGCCGACACGCGCGCCGCGCTGGTCGAGCACTTCCGCGACCGCGGCACGGTCATGATCGCCACCGAAGCCGGCGCCGAAGGCATCAACCTGCAGTTCTGCTCGCTGGTCATCAACTACGACCTGCCCTGGAACCCGCAGCGCATCGAGCAGCGCATCGGCCGCTGCCACCGCTACGGGCAGAAGCACGACGTGGTGGTGGTCAACTTTTCGATCGCAGCAACGAGGCCGACGCGCGCGTCTACGAGCTGCTGGACCAGAAGTTCAAACTCTTCGAGGGCGTCTTCGGCGCCAGCGACGAAGTGCTGGGCGCCATCGGTCCGGCGTGGACTTCGAGCGGCGCATTGCCGAGATCTACCAGCACTGCCGCAACCACAGCGAAATCCGCGCCAGCTTCGAGCAATTGCAGCTCGACCTGTCGGGCGAGATCAACGAAGCGATGGTCAAGACGCGGCAGATCTGCTCGAGAACTTCGACGACGAGGTGCACGAGAAGGTGCGCGTGCGCGCCGCACGAGGGCGCTGCCGCGCGCAGCCGCTTCGAGCGCTGCTGATGGACTCACGGCCGCCGAGCTGGGCGACGCGCGCGTTCGACGGCGACGGCGCGTTTGACTTGCGACACGCGCCGGCACCGACCTCGACGACATGCCGCTCGGTCGCTACGAGTTGCCGCGGCGTAGCGGCGAAGCCCACGTTTACCGCGTGAGCCATCCGCTGGCGCAATGGGTGCTGGCTCGCGCGGTGCAACCGCCGCTATTGCCAGCCGGCGCGCCTGCGCTTCGACTATGCGGCTATGGCGCGCCGGTCAGCACGCTCAAGCCGCTGCGGGGCAAGAGCGGCTTGCTGACGGCGTCGCCTGATCAGCGTGGCTGCGCTCGGCGAACAGAGCAGCACTTGGTCGTGGCGGCCATCACCGACGACGGCAGCCTCTTGCCGAAGACGACGCCGAGAAACTGCTGCGCCTGCCCGCGACCGAGCACGAGGCCGGACTCTTCACAGCGCCGTCGGCCACGCTGGCCACCGATGCCGAGGCGCGCAAACAGGCTGTGCTGCGCTGCAGCGCGCGAGCGGCAACTGCGCTACTTCGAGCAGGAGGTGGTCAAGCTCGATGCCTGGGCCGACGACCTGAAGCTCGGTCTGGAGCAACGCATCAAGGAAATCGACCGCGAGATCAAGGAGGTGCGCCGCAGCGCCACCATCTCGCCGACGCTCGACGAAAAGCTGCATTGGCAGAAGCGGCAGCGCGAGCTGGAAGGCAAGCGCAGCCAGCTGAGGAAGGAACTGTTCGGACAGCAGGATGAGATCGAAGGGCGGCGCAACGCAGTGATCGAGGCGCTCGAACAGCAACTCGAACAGCAAGTGCAAGACACGCAGCTATTCACGATCGAATGGGAGTTGGCGTAATGGCGCCCAAGGCGTGGTTGGCCCGGGCCAGCGAGCTGTTGGCGGCCAGCCTTGCCCCTGTGCCGCATGAAGTCAACGAACTGGACTGGAAGGCCGGTCTGTCCCCGAGCCGCGAGCGCCTGGTGGAGCACTTGAGCGCCTTCGCCAACCATGCGGGCGGCGGCTTTCTCGTGTTCGGCATCGACAACGCGACTGCACGGCTGCTGGGCATCGACCAGCGGCAGGTCGCTGAGATCGCCAACATGCTGGCCAACCTGGGGCGGGATGGCGCTCGAACCGGCGCTGGCCATCGATCATGGCGTGGTCGAACACGCGGGCGTACCGCTCTTGTTCGTTCATGTGCCCGAGCATGGCAGCCGCCCGGTGCACAAGCGCGGCAAGTCGATCGAGGAAAGCTGGGTGCGCTCGGGTGGCACCACCCGCAAGGCGTCGCGGCAAGAACTGGCCGGCCTGCTGCTCGGCAGCCAACCTCCGCGTTGGGAAGAGCTTCGAGCGTCGCCGGTCATCGGCGCCGACGCGGTGCTAGAAGCCCTCGATCTGGCCACCATCGCCAAGCTGCGCCAGCGACCACTGCCCGAGGACCGTGACGCGCTGCTGCGCTGGCTCGTGGACGAGAAGATGGTCGTTATCGAGGCGGGCGGCTATGCCATCACCCGCTTCGGCGCGCTCGCGGCAGCGCGTCGCCTGGAAGAGTTCGACAGCCTGGCACGCAAGCGCATTCGCGTCGTCCGCTACGGCGGCACGAACAAGGTCGACACCATTGACGAGTTGGTGGGCCAGAAGGGTTATGCCATCGGCTTCGAGGGCCTGATCGCGCACCTCAAACGCAGCCTGCCGCACAGCGAGGTCATCAAGCAGGCGCTGCGCAGCGAAGTCAACGTCTATCCCGAAATCGCGCTGCGCGAGTTGATCGCCAATACGCTGATTCACCAGGACTTCGGCATCAGCGGCGCCGGGCCGATGATCGAAGTCTTCGCCGACCGCATCGAGTTCACCAACCCGGGCAGCCTGTTGCCGTCGAAGCGGCTCGATCGCCTGATCGGCACCGCGCCCGAGTCGCGCAACGAAGTGCTGGCCTCTGCGTTCCGTCTGTATCGAATCTGCGAAGAGCGCGGCACGGGTTTTCAGAAGGTGGTCGCGGCGGTCGAACTGTTCGGCTTGCCGCCGGTGTCGTTCTCGGCGCTCGACGGCGCCTTCAGGGTGACGCTGCACGCACCGCGTAAATTCGCCGACATGGGCCGAAGCGAACGCGTCGAGGCGTGCTATCAGCATGCCGTGCTGCGCTACCTGTCAGGCAGCGTACTAACCAACACGTCGCTGCGCGAACGTTTCAAGCTCAACGACAAGCAGCGCAACACGGTGACGAACCTGATCGGCGAGGCGGTCGAGGCCGGCCGCATCCGGCGCAAGGACCCCGATGCGGGCAACAAGTTCGCCGAGTACCTGCCCTACTGGGCCTGACGCGGCTATCACAACCGAATCCGGTATTCCGGAAGAATATCAATAAAAACAACGACTTGCCATGACATCCCCGACCCGCCAGCGGCTCGAACTGACCTGGATCGGCAAGGACAAGCGGCCGAAGCTGGAGCCGCGCATCCTGCTGGAAGACCCGGCGCGCTCGTACCACGCGAAGCAGCGCGTGACCGACGACGACCTGTTCGACAACCGGCTGATCTTCGGCGACAACCTGCTGGCGCTGAAGGCGCTGGAGGCGGAGTTCGCGGGCAAGGTGAAATGCGTTTACGTCGATCCGCCGTTTAACACGCATCAGGCGTTTGATCACTACGACGATGGTCTTGAGCACTCGATTTGGCTGGCCCTGATGCGAGATCGACTTGAGGTCATTCGCCGGCTCCTTGCCGACGACGGTTCGCTGTTTGTCCACATTGACGACAACGAACTTGGCTACTTGATCGTGATGCTCGACGAGATTTTCGGTCGCAGCAACCGCATCGGTGTAGTGACGTTTAAGCAAAGCGCGGCATCAGGGCCTAACAGGCTGTTGAAATTCGCTCTCGCAAATGCCGATTCACGAACGAACGGTTGTTGATACGGTAGCGCGCATTGCAACGAAGCGGGCAAGCACGATGCGCGGGACCGACGGGATGCAGGAAGCGCTGTTCACGGTAGCCAAGCTGGAGGACTTCGTACCGGCCGACCACCCGCTGCGCGCGATCCGTGGTGTGGTCAACGAAGCCTTGGTGGGGCTCAACAGCCTGTTCAACACCATCTACGCCGACAGCGGCCGCGCCTCGATCGCGCCTGAAAAGCTGCTGCGCGCCATGCTCATCCAGGTGCTGTTCTCGGTGCGCAGCGAACGCCAGCTGATGGAGCAGATTCGCTACAACCTGCTGTACCGCTGGTTCATCGGCCTGGCCATCGACGACGCGGTGTGGGACCACTCGGTGTTCTCCAAGAACCGCGACCGGCTGCTCGAGCATGCGGTGGTGGAGTGCTTCTTCACCGAAGTCATGCAACTGGCCGAGCGGCGCAACCTGCTGAGCAAGGAACACTTCTCGGTGGACGGCACGCTGATCCAGGCCTGGGCCAGCCACAAGAGCTTCGTGCCCAAGGATGGCGGTGGGCCCGCAGCGGGCGGCGGCGGCACCGGTGGACGCAACCAGGACGCCGACTGGAAAGGCAAGCCGCGCAGCAACGACACCCATGCCAGCACGACCGACCCCGACGCGCGGCTGTTCCGCAAGAGTCAAGGCACGGCGGCGATCCTGGCCTACCAAGGCCATGTGCTGATGGAGAACCGCTCGGGGCTGGTGGTCGGTGCGGTGGTCACGCATGCCGACGGCTTCGGTGAGCGCGCCGCGGCGCTGGCGATGCTCGACACCTTGCCGGGCAAAGGGCCGAAGACGCTGGGTGCCGACAAGGGCTACGACATGCGCGACTTCGTTGCCGGCTGCCGCCGGCGCGGCGTGACGCCGCATGTGGCGAGCAACGTGACGCACCAAGGTGGCAGCGCGATCGACGCACGCACCACGCGCCACGCCAGTTACCGGGCCAGCCAAGTCGTGCGCAAGCGCATCGAAGAACACTTCGGCTGGGGCAAGACGGTCGGTCGCATCAGGCAGACGGTGTACCGCGGCATCAAGCGCGTGGACCAGCACTTCAAAGCTGACGATGACGGCCAGCAACATCGTACGAATGGCGCGAATACTGGTTGGGTTGCCGCAGGCAGCAGTGCGATGAATCGTTGTAAATACCTCGAAAGAGGCAACGAATACTGTGCCGCAAGTTCCGACCGCAGCTTGCGGGCCGATCCAAACGCACTTCGGACGCTCGCAACAGCCGCGAGGTACTGTTCATCCGGTAGGCGTGACAGTCCATCGCGGCGAAATTCAACAGCCTGCTAAGTCCATCAATCCCGGTCTTGTCACAACAAACAACTACCTGCTGTATTACGCGAAAGACAGAGCGCGTTGGTCGCCGACCAGGGTATTCGTCCCTACCAGTAGAGATCCTCGATACGCCAAGGTCATCGAGAACTTCGAAGATGAACACAATTCCTGGAGGCTTGTGGGTCTACGAGCAGCATTCCTTAGCGCTAATCAACTGGCTGAGTGGTCTGACGCAAAGCGCAAGTATGCGGATCGCCTCGAGGATCGGATTTCGTCTTTCGTGTTGGCCAACGCTCATCGCGTCGTCCGAACGGCTCGCGTTGCTGCGGATAGACGTTAATAGTGATGCGCAGGCGGCTCTAAAGCAATCGCAGGAGAACCCCTCAACAGTCTTCAGGTCAGCTCGTCAAGGTAAGGACGACTACTACTTTCTCGCTGGGGAACAGCTTGTGTTTTACAAGTCAAAGACGAAAACTATCGATGGGAGAGCCACCACTGCTTCGCCACTAACCAACCTTTGGGATGACCTTCTTTCCAACAACTTGCACAACGAAGGCGGCGTGGTCTTTCCAAATGGCAAGAAGCCTGAGTCGCTGGTCAAGCGTTGCTTGGAGTTGTCCACGAACCCAGGCGACCTCGTCCTCGACTCCTTCGCTGGCTCCGGAACCACCGGCGCCGTCGCCCACAAAATGGGCCGCCGCTGGATCATGGTGGAGCTGGGCGAGCATTGCCACACGCACATCATTCCTCGCCTGAAGAAGGTGATCGACGGAGAAGACGCCGGTGGTGTCACCGAGGCGGCGGGCTGGCAGGGCGGCGGCGGCTTTCGCTACTACGCACTCGCGCCCTCGCTGCTGGAGCGCGACCGCTGGGGCAACTGGGTCATCAGCCGCGAGTACGACGCTGCCATGCTGGCGCAGGCGCTGTGCAAGCTGGAAGGGTTCACCTACGCACCGTCCGAGGTGCATTGGTGGCAGCACGGTTCGTCGAGCGAGCGCGACTTCATCTACGTCACCACGCAGAACCTCTCGGCCGAGCAGTTGCAGGCGCTGGCCGAAGAGGTGGGGCGCGAGCGCAGCCTGGTGGTGGTGTGCTCGGCCTGGCGCGGCGTCACTGCTGCCGCGGCCGCCGAGCGCTGGCCGCAGCTCACGCTGAAGAAGATTCCGAAGATGGTGCTCGCGCGCTGCGAGTGGGGCCATGACGACTACAGCTTGAACGTGGCGAACTTGCCGATGGCGCAGCCGTCGCCGTCGCCTGCGGCGGCCAATGGCGCACGCAAGGGCAAGGCGGTGCCGGTGGGCCAAGGCGCGCTTTTCGACGGAGATGCCGCGTGACGGTGCGCAAGGGCGTTGCCGCTGTGGCGGCCGCTGCGGATGCCGCAGCGCCGACGGATTTGCTGGCACGCATCCGCGGCATCTGGGAGCGCTCGCGCGCGCAGGCCGCGCGCTCGGTGAACACGGCCCATGTGTGCGCCAACTGGCTGATCGGCCAGCAGATCGTCGAGGCCGAGCAAGGCGGCGAGCAGCGCGCCGGTTATGGGCAGGCGCTGCTGAAGACGCTGGCCGAGCGGCTGACGGCGGAGTTCGGCACCGGCTTTTCGCTCACGGCTTTGAAGCACATGCGTGGCTTCTACCAGGGCTTTCCGCACTTGCTGGAGAAAGGTCACGCAGTGCGTGACCTTTTGAGCGAGGCGCCTTCGCCGGCGCCGGCCACCAAGAAAGGTCACGCGGCGCGTGACCTTTCTTCTGCCGCCGCTGCGCCGTGGCGGCCGGGAGCGCTGCATCAAGCGCTGGCCTGGACGCACTACCGTGCGCTGCTCAAGGTGGCGCGGCGCGAGGCGCGCGACTTCTACGAGATCGAGGCGGTGAAGAACGCATGGTCGGCGCGGCAGTTGGAGCGGCAAATCGCGTCGCTCCTGTTCGAGCGCTTGGCCAAGAGCCGCGACAAGCAAGGCGTGTTGGCGCTCGCGAGCGAAGGCCTGGAGCCCACGCAGCCGGCCGACCTGATCAAGGACCCGTATGTGCTGGAGTTTCTCGGTCTGCCCGAGTCGCCTCGTCTGCACGAGGCGCGGCTCGAAGAAGCGCTGATCTCGCAGTTGCAGGGTTTTTTGCTCGAGCTGGGCAGCGGCTTTGCTTTCGTCGGCCGGCAGTTGCGGCTGACGCTCGACGGCGACCACTTCTACACCGACCTGGTTTTCTATCACGTCAAGCTCAAGTGCTACGTGATCATCGACCTCAAGGTGGGCAAGCTCGACCATGCCGACCTGGGGCAGATGCAGCTCTATGTGAACTGGTATGACCGCGAGGTGATCGGCGAAGGCGACAGCCCGACCATCGGCCTGATTCTGTGCACCGAGAAGAATGATGCCGTGGTGCGTTATGTGCTGGCCGACAAGAGCCGGCAGATCTTCGCCAGCCGCTACCAGCTCTACCTGCCCACCGAGGCCGAATTGCAAGACGAGCTGAAGCGCGAACTGGCGCGGGTGGAGATGAATGGGCCGGGGGGAAACGATTGATGGAACACATCCGAACGCTCAATGCGGTGAGCGGGCGTCTGTCGCTGCGGCCACCGCAGGCGCTGTCGCTCGAATCCTTGGCGTGCGCGCTGGAAGCTGCGCCCGCGATGCTCGACCCGGCGCGCTCGCTCGATGCGGTGCTGGCCACGCTGAAGGCCGAGTTCCCGACGCTGCAGGACTTCGAGCGCGAATTTCCGTCGCTGTGCTTTGCGCTGGCCACCGGCGTGGGCAAGACGCGGCTGATGGGCGCCTTCATCGCCTACCTGCACCTGGCCTACGGCATCGACAACTTCTTCGTGCTGGCGCCCAACCTGACGATCTACGACAAGCTGATCGGCGACTTCACGCCCAACACGCCGAAGTACGTGTTCAAGGGCATTGCCGAGTTCGCGACCAGCCCGCCGATGGTCGTGACCGGCGACGACTACGACCAGCGCGACGTGGCCAGCGCGCAGCCTGCTGGGCAGCGTGCGCATCAACATCTTCAACATCTCGAAGATCAATTCCGAAGTGCGCGGCGGCAAGGAGCCGCGTATCAAGCGCATGCGCGAGGTGCTGGGCGACAGCTACTTCAACCACCTGGCCAGCCTGCCCGACCTGGTGCTGCTGATGGACGAATCGCACCGCTACCGCGCCAGCGCCGGCGTGCGCGCGATCAATGAGCTGAAGCCGTTGTTCGGCCTGGAGCTGACGGCCACGCCGTTCGTGGAATCGGCGCGCGGCCCGGTGCCGTTCCAGAACGTGGTGGTGGACTACCCGCTGGCGCGGGCGATGGACGACGGCTTCGTCAAGGACCCGGCGGTGGTGACGCAGCGCAACTTCGACGCGCGCGAGCACACGGCCGAGGACGTGGAGAAGATCAAGCTCGAAGACGGCGTGCGCCTGCACGAGACGACCAAGGTGGAGCTGATCACCTACGCGCGCGAGAACGGCGTGAAGATGGTCAAGCCCTTCATGCTGGTGATCGCACGCGACACCACGCATGCCGGGCGCTTGCGCGAGCTGATCGAGTCCGACGCCTTCCACGGCGGGCGCTACAGCGGCAAGGTGATCCAGGTGGACAGCAGCAAGAGCGGTGCGGAAGAGGAAGAGATGATCCGCCGCCTGCTGGCGGTGGAGAGCGTGGACGAGCCGACCGAGATCGTGATTCACGTCAACATGCTCAAGGAAGGCTGGGACGTGACCAACCTCTACACCATCGTGCCGCTGCGCGCGGCCAATGCGCGCACGCTGATCGAGCAGTCGATCGGCCGCGGCCTGCGGCTGCCGTATGGCAAGCGCACGGGCGTGGCGGCAGTGGACCGGCTCAACATCGTCGCGCACGACCGGTTCCAGGAGATCGTCGACGAGGCGAACCGGCGCGGATTCGCCGATCCGCTTGAAGCAGTTGATCCTGGACGCACCGGGAACCGAAGAAGCGAAGGCGAAGCGTTCAGGTGAGTTCCGGCGTGCGTGAGCGGCTGGGGCTGACGACCCGCAGATGCCGACGCCGTGGTCCACGGACGCCACTCCCGCCGGTCCTGTTCACCGGCGAGCCGGAACGCGAGGTGGCCCGCGTGGTGATGGACGTTATCGGGCGCTACGAGGTTCAGCGCGAACTCGTGCCGACCAGCGGCGCACTGCTCAACCCCGAAGTGCAGCTGCGCATCGTGGCCGAGGTGCAGGAGCGGCTGCGTCCGGCGCAGCGTGACTTGCCGCTGGGCGAAACGGCCGGTCGATGTGGCGGCCGTGGTGGCGAAGACCACCGAGGTGGTGGTGCAGCAGACCATCGACATCCCGCGCATCTCGGTCGTGCCGCAGGGCGAGGTGACAACCGGGTTCCATCCCTTCACGCTGGACGTGAGCCAGTTGCGCTTGCAGCCGGGTGAGCGAGAGATCGTCGGCCAGATGCTGCGCACGAACGAGCAGTTCACCTTAGAGGCCGAGTCGGGCCTGCATGAAGCTGCGGCTGGAGGACTACATCGTTCACGCGCTGGTGGACTTCGACGACATCGACTACTTCAGTCACGCCGAACTGCTGTACGACCTGGCGGGCCAGATGGTGCAGCACCTGCAGAGCTATCTGAGCGAGTCCGAAGCGCGCAACGTGCTCAACCGGGATCGGCGGCTGATCGCGCGCGACATCCACGCGCAAATGACGGCGCACTTCTGGGAGAAGGCCTCGAGCTACGACGTGCAGGTGCAGCCGCGGCTTTACCGAGCTGCGCCCGAGCAACTTCACCATCGGCTCTCAGGGCAAGCAGTGCGCAACGTGCGCGAGACGGTGGATGACCTCGGCCGCATCAAGCAGATGCTTTTCGGCGGCTTTCAGCGCTGCCTCTATCCGGTGCAGAAGTTCGACTCGGGAACCGAATGGCGGTTTGCCTTGATCCTCGACCGCGATTCGCTGCGCTGGTTCAAGCCGGCGAAGGGGCAGTTTCAGATTTACTACAAGCTCGGCAGCGAGCAGCCAGAGTACGTGCCGGACTTCGTTGCCGAAACCGGCGACATGATCCTGATGGTCGAAACCAAGGCGCGCGACGATCTGAAAACGCCTGAAGTGCAGACCAAGGCCACCGCGGCAGTGCAGTGGTGCAAGCACGCGTCGGCGTATGCAGTATCCGTCGGTGCGAAGCCGTGGCGTTATTTGCTTGTGCCGCATGACACGGTCAACGACGCCGTTCGGCTTCAGGACATGCTTCGTTTTGAGATCGGCGCGTGAACACTGCGGCTTGACTCGTAGGGGTGGCGCCTGCACAGCGAGAAGCGGCTGCTTATATTACCGATCAGTCATTTTTTCCTGACCAATCGCTGTAGCAGGCACTAGAATTACCGTAAGGTAACTTCCTGCCCTCGACATGACTTCCCCGATACGCACCTCCGCGCAGCTCGGCGCCATCGTGCGCTCGCAGCGGCAGCGGCTGGCGCTCAGGCAGCTCGACGTTGCCGGCCTCGGCAATACCGGCAACCGCTTCATCGTCGAGCTGGAAAACGGCAAACCGACACTGCAGCTGCAGAAGGTGCTCGACGTGATGGACCTGCTGGGGCTGGAGCTCATCGTGCAGCCCAAGGCCTCGCGGATGCGCTGACGATGGCGCGAAGCGATCGGCTCGACCTCTGGCTCGGCGAAGAACTCGTCGGCACCCTCCACGACACGTCGCCCTTGTCCTTCGAGTACGCGCCGGGCTGGCTGGCGCGCGATGAGCCGATGGCGGTGGCCGCCATCGCGCTGCAAGCCGGCCGCATCGACTCCGCGGCGGTGCAGGCGTTCTTCGAGAACCTGTTGCCGGAAGGCGAGCTGCGCGACTACGTCGCGCAGCAACGGCAAGCGTCGTCGCTGTTCTCGCTGCTGCTCGCCGTAGCCGGCGACACGGCCGGCGGCTTCGTCATCGTGCCCGGCGGTCAAACGCCCACGCGCGCCAGTTACGAGCCGACGAGCTGGGAAGCGCTCGGCGCGCTGCTGCGCGAGAAGTCGGCAGCGGCGATCGATATCCACGGCAAGGGGGCGCGCATCTCGCTGGCCGGTGCGCAGGACAAGACCAGCATCGCGATCTGCGGCGACGGCGTGCCCCGGCTGCCCAAAGGCACATCGCCATCGACCCACATCCTGAAACCCAACATCAAGCGCTTGCACAAGGTGTGGCACTCGGCCGCCAACGAGACCATCGTCATGCTGGCGGCCGCGCATTGCGGCCTGCCGACGGCAGAGGTGTTCTACGAGCCGCACACGCAGTCTTGCGTGGTCCGCCGATTCGACAGAACCCGCTCGGCCGGATGGCTCGCTGGCGCGCCGGGTGCAGTACGACATATGCCAGTTGGCCGGCGTCGTCTCCGACAAGAAGTACGAGAAGCGAGGGCGGACCCGGCATGGCTGCCTGCGCCGAACTGATTCGCCGCTACAGCACACAACCCGCGCTGGACCTGCGCCACTTCATCGCCTGGATCTTCTTCAACCTCTATGTCGGCAACAACGACAGCCATGCCAAGAACCTCTCGCTCTACCGCGTGCCCGGCCACGGCGTGGCGTTGACGCCGTTCTACGACCTGATGTGCACGCGCCTGTACCCCGGCCTGTCGCCGAACTTCGCGTTCGCCATCGGCGGCGAGACGAAGCCGGGGCGGGTCACGCCAGCGCATGTGGCCGAGATGGCCAGGCAGTTGGGCATGCGGCCGCAGTTCGTGGCGCAGCAGGCGCGGGAGCTGGCGGCAAAGATGCCTGAAGCGATGTCGCAGGCCGTCGAGGCCGTGAAGCCGCTGTTGCCATCGGGCGCGAGAGTGATGGCAAGTCGGCTGCAGGACTTCGTCCTATCGACGACGAAGAAGACGGCGACGAGGTTGTTGCGCTGAACTTGAACCGTTCACCCTGAGCTTGCCCTTCGACAAGCTCAGGGTGATCGGAAAAACAGGGCTTCGACAAGCTCAGCCCGAACGCATTGGTGCGGCGCCCGCCGGCAATGGCATCAGCCAGCGCCGGCGGGGCATTCGAGGCAGCGTCAGTGTCTCGGCATCGACCTCACGGCGTCGGCCCGCACAGGTTCGCCGGCCGATTCACGTTCAAGAACGGCTCGGTGTCGCGATCGATCGACTGCAGAAAGCGCTCGACGGCTCGGCGGTCGTTGGCGTCCGTGAGCAGGTCCACGCCGCCGCTGCCGGCGCTGCGGTGCGTGACGTTGTCGAGCACGTCGCCGAGCGTCGGCGCGGCGCCGCTGTGCAGGTACGGCGCGCTCGCAAAGACCGAGATCAACGACGGCACGTTGAAGCCGAGCGCGCCGCGCGCCTGCACGTTCGTCCCCGCGCCCGCCACCAGCGCGTTGGCGCGGATCTCGTTGCCCTTGCCGTCGGCGAACAGGTTCGCATCGAAGGTCCCGACGCGGCACAGGAAGCGCACGAGCTGCGCATCGACGACGTCGTTGGCCGCAGCCGGCGGCGTGTAGTCGAGGACGCTCGTCGTCCAGTTCACGCCGCCGTGGCAGTTCTGGCAGCCCGCGGTCTGGAACAGCGCACGCCCCTCCTTGACGCGCGGCTGGTTGGCGCCGACGGGTGAGATCGGCGCGCGCACACCGACGGCGAGGTAAGCCGCGATGGCATCCAGGTCCGCGTTCAGGCGGCCGTTGGCGGTGCCGAGCAGGTCGGGCAGTTGCGCCAGCCCCGCCACGCCTTCGGGCACGGGCTTGCCCGCACTGTCGATGCGGATCAGGCCGCCGCCGCCCGACACCGCGCGCACGTTGCGCGTGAAGTCCTGCACCTCGTCGCGCACTGCAGACCAGTTGAGCGCGCGCTGATGCGACTCGGGCAGCTTGGGCGCGCCGTTCTCGATCACGGCCTTGCCGAAGGCGAAGGTGTTCTCCATCGAGATCGATTGCCGCGGCCCGTCCGGGAACATCCAGGTCACGCTGTCCGCGAGGCCGTTGACGTGGCAGCCGTAGCAGGAGCCCCAGCCGAAGTCGGACATACGTCCTGCCGGGCGCTTCGAGTTGTCGGCCGCGCCCTCCGGCCCGATGGCGCTGTTGAAGAGTTGCTTGCCGCGCTGAGAGATGGCGGCCACGCTGCCGTCGGCCGGCAACGCCGCCGACGGGATGCGCGCGATCGTCTTGTACGCCGTTGGGTCCGGCCCCGAGATGTCCACCACCGCGATGTCGCGCGAGGTGAAGTTCATGACGTAGGCGCGTGTGTCCTTCGAGTCGAGCACGAGGCCGCGCGGGTTCTTGCCGCCTATTCTGTCGTCCGGGTCGGGCTGCACGATCTCGTTCGGATCCTTCAGCTCGATGCGGACGATGTTGCCGGCGTCTTGCGCGTTGGCGGGCGGGTTGATGCTCGGCTTGCCGTCGGCGTCGAGCGTGACGCGCAACAGGCGATCGGTGGCACCGAGCGTGACGAAGCCCTCGGGCTTGCTGCGCTTGAACGCCAGCGCGAACGGGTTCGTGTTGAACAGCCGCTTGCCCGGCGGCTCGAAGCCGACGCCGACGTTCATGTTCAGCGTCGTCCCCGGACCGAACGCTTCGACGTCCTTGCCGGTGTCGATCGTGGACAGGCAGCTCTGCATGTTGACGTTGAAGCGGAACGGCCCGTTCGGCGACGAGCAGGTGCCGGGCACGTAGGCCAGGTCGCCGCGGATCGTCACCGACTCGAGCAGATTGGGGAACGCGCCCGTGACATTGTCGAACACCGGCGCTGCCGGTGCGCTGAGCGGCTCGCGCGCCAACGTGCTGCCGTCGGACAGGAAGCCCGTGTTCGCCAGGGGGTTCAGGATGGCGCGCCCGAGCACGTGGTGGCTGTGCGCGTCGATCACGGTGACGCGGCCGGCGCGGCCGTCGTCCGCGCCTTCGGTCTGCGCGAGCGGCCGCGCTTCGCCGGGCGCCGGGCGCTCGGACAGCAGTTGCGTCACATAGACCTTCTTGCCGTCGGCCGTGATGCCGATGCCGTGCGGCTTGGTGCCCACGCGCTCGATCGTCCTGATCACACGGTCGCGTTTCGTGTCGATCACCGACACGTCCGCCGACGACTGGTTGGCGACGAACAGCCGGCTGCCGTCCGGTGTGAGTGCGCAGCCGAAAGGCTCGGTGCCAACCTTGATCGTCTCGATCACCTTGCGCTTGTTGGCGTCGATCACCGACACGGTGCCGCTGGCCATGTTGCTGACATAGACCTTGACGCCGTCGCCGTGTTCATCATCGTCGTCACGCCCTGATCTTCGATCGTCGTCACGATTGCGCGGCGTGATCGCAACGCACCAAGGCTCCTTGCCGACCTTGATCTCGGCCACCTTCTGGTTCTTGTCCCTGGCGACGCGGAACACGGAGACCGAGTCGTTGTCGGGGTTGACGCTCCAGACGAAGCGGTTGTCGCTGGTGATCGCGATCGGGCTCGAGTGGGTGGCTTCGCGGCGGCCTTGACCGTGCTCGTCCGAGTGCGCGCTGGCGGTCTTGATTTGCGATGTGGCGGCCGCGATGGCGAGTGCCGCCACGACAGCAGCGCCAACACGAGGCCGCAGAAATCTTTGCTCATGGTCCATGGTCTGACCCCTTCAACTGAAGAACAAACTGCCGATGGACTGCAAGCAAAGACCGAGCGTGAGCAACACGCCCATCGCTTGCAGGGATGCGAGGCCTACCGGCACGTGCGCCGGTGCGTGAACACCTCTTCGAGATAACGCCTGCTACGACGAGCAGGTGCAGTGAATGCTCGGCGGTTGCAACGATGGGGTCTTGGACATTTGCGACGTCGCGCAACGTCGGCCCGTCACCCGCGCCTGGACCCCCCGAGGCGCCTTCGTGTGATGCAGGTTCTGCGTCCACCGCGCAAGGTGATGCGACTCGATTTCGAAGAAATCCAGCGCGAGCGAGGTGTCGAAGGATGCCTCGCGGCCCGCATCGACGGCGATTGAGCCCACGCAATGCCATCGCGCGGGCCGCGCGCACGATGCACCGTCAAGGCGAGCAGGCCTCGGGCCGCAACAGCGTCAATGTGCAACACGCCATCAGGAGATGCAACGATGTCTTCGATTGACCGCAACGAACTCCCCCGGCAGCAGCGCCTCGGCGCTGCGATCGCTCCGCTGTTGTTGGCCTTGCTCGCCGTTGCCTGCGGCGGTGGCGGAGGCTCGTCGGACCCGCCGCTCAGTGCAACCGCGGTTGCCAATGACAGCGAGGTGGCGGCGCAGGTTGCCGAGCCAGGCGGTGATGCGGCACTGGCAGTCCAAGCCGGTCGCGCGCACGGCCTGCGCGTCGATCCGAACCGGATTCGCCAGGTCATCGTTTTCGGCGACAGCCTGAGCGATGTCGGCACGTACAAGGTGGGTTCGATCGCCGCCATCGGCGGCGGCAAGTTCACAACCAATCCCGCGCCCGTCTGGCCGGAGACGGTCGGACTCCTGCTTGGTGCTCCCGTCAAACCGTTTCGCCAGGGCTATGGCGGGACATCGCAAGTCCTCGGCGGCACCGGCTTCGCGATGGGCGGCTCGCGCGTCTCGCAACAGCCGGGCATCGACTGCGACCCCGCCCCCTTGCCGACAAGTCCCTGCACCGCGCAGCTGACGATCCCGATCGCGCAACAGGTCAGCGACTACCTGGCCGCGAACGGTGACCGCTTCACGCGCGATCAGATCGTGTTCGTTCAAGGCGGCGGCAACGACATCACGTTTCAGCTGGGCTTGGTAGGGCTCGGCCTCGTCAGCCCTGACGACGCGGTGGCGGCGGTCGGGCAGGCAGCGGGCGAACTCGCCGGCCAGGTGCAGCGCATCCTGGCCAAGGGTGCAACGCGCGTCGTCGTGCTCAACCTGCCCGAGCTTGCGGACACGCCCTCCGGCAAGGCGCTGAGCGCAGACGGCCAGCTGTTGCTCCGTGGCATGGTGCAGACGTTCAACGGCACGCTCGCCGCCGGGTTGAGCGGCTCGAACGCGAAACTGCTCGATGCCTATGCCGAAGTCAAACGCGTGTTCGAGAACCCGGGCAGATATCTGGTGCGCGAACTGAACGTGCCGGCCTGCGACAGAGCCAAGATCGAGGCGCTGACCAATGGGCTGATCACAGACGGCAGGAGTGTTTTCTGCTCGCGCCAGGCGCTGGTGCAGAACGGCGCGCCGCTCACCTATTTCTTCGCCGACGGCAAACATCCGACGACGCTGGGGCACCTGATCTTCGCGCGCTTCGTGCTGATCGGGGTCTGGAAGGAAGGTCTGCTCTAAGGCCTGTTCACATCACGAAGCTGGGCCGAGCCGCGGAATCAGGTCTTGCCGCTTGATCGCGGCGGCGCCAGCCGATACGTCGCCGGCGTTCTCGACAACTTGATCGGCGACGCCACGCCCTTGTACTCGCCGATCTGCACCACCATGCCGCGATGCGCCGTGTGCGGGTCGGCCAACGCCGCGGGAATGTCGCGCGTCGGTGCGCAGGGCACGCCGGCGCGGATCAGGCGGTCGGCGAGCGGCTCGCAGTCGAACGTGGTCAATCGCTCTTCGAGCAGGCGCTTGAGTTCAACGCGGTTCGCGCTGCGCAGCGCGTTGTTCGCAAAGCGCGCATCGCTCGCCAGCTCCGGCGCGCCGATCTGCTCGGCGAGCTTGGCGAACTGGCCGTCGTTGCCCACGGCCAGAAAGATCGGCACGGTGCGCGTGACGAAGGTGTCGTAAGGGCAGATGTTGGGGTGCGCGTTGCCGCTGCGGCCGGGCACGCGGCTCGGGTCGAGAAGATGGTTGGCGGTGTGCGGGTGCAGGAAGGACAGGCCGCAGTCGTAGAGCGCGGCTTCGACGAACTGGCCCTTGCCGCTCTTGCCGCGCTCGTGCAGCGCGAGCAGGATGCCGAGCGCGGCGTTGAGGCCGGTGGCGATGTCCACCGCCGGCACGCCCAGGCGCACACCATCGCCGCCAACCTCGCCGTTGATGCTCATCATGCCGACCATCGCCTGCACGGCGGCGTCGTAGCCCGGCAGGCCGCCCTTGGGGCCGTCGGCGCCGAAGCCTGAGACGCGGCAGTGGATCAGGCGCGGGAACCTGGCGCTCAAGGTGTCGAAGCCGAGACCCCACTTTTCCATCGTGCCGGTCTTGAAGTTTTCCACCAGCACGTCGGTGTCTTGCAGCAGCGCGAGCAGCGCTTCGCGTTGCGCGGGCTGCTGCAGATCCATCGTCATGCCGTGCTTGTTGCGGTTCAGGCCGAGGAAGTACGACGCCGTGCCGTGTTCGTCGAACGGTGGCCCCCAGCCGCGTGTTTCGTCGCCTTGCGGCGGCTCGATCTTCAGCACGTCGGCGCCGTGGTCGGCGAGGATCTGCGTGCAGTACGGGCCGCCGAGCACGCGGGAGAGGTCGATGACTTTGAGGCCGTGGAGGGAACCGTTGCTCGTACTCATGTTTAGCAGCCCAAATCACGCGCACGCATGCGCAGTGCAAGCAGTTGCTTCTGCACGCCAGGGCGCTCCTGCGCTCCGGCACGTTGCTCCAGCGCCTCTTGCTCAGGAATAGATTGATCGAGTCGGTTGCACTCGGTCCGCGCTGCGGGCACGAGCTTCATGCGGCGTTCAAATTTGTCGAGCTGCTTTCCGTCCATACCGTGGAAGGGGCGAAAAACTTCTTGCATGGCTTCCTTGTTGTGTTCGAGCTGAACATCGCGGCCCACTTGCTCTCGCCCAGTAGCCTTGTTCATGCCACGCGTGGGCTCGATCTCCAGCTTCTTCGCACCAAGGCACGGATCGTCCGAGTACACGATCTTTCCGTTGACTTCGCACTTGTAGACGGTGCGAGTGGTTGGCGGCAGCTTTTGTGCCAACGCGTCATTCACGCTGAACGAGAGCGGCACCAGAGCCAGAAGCACGCGCGAAACGGGGATGAACACTAAGCCGTCATGAGCACGAAGCATCGCTGTTGCCCACATCACATCCTCACTTCGTATTGCGGCAGCGCCTTGCCCCAGACCAGCAGCCGGTACGTTCGCCGGTGCGCTTTGAAGTACGGATCTTCTTCGATCAGTTGTACGGCGCGCGCCTTCGATTCAACGTCGAAGACCCACAGGCCACCCGCGTAGGGGCCGCCCGGCTCGTCGCGCAAGCCGCCCGCCATGGGGATCTCGCGGCGGTGCGTGTCGAGGAAGGCCAGGTGAGCGGGCTCGTGGCGCGCTCGGATGTCGGCCATCGGTGACTCGTCTTCGAAGATGACAACCCAGCGCATGAGACAGAGTCCTTTCAGGGTGTGAGCACGACGCGGCCGCGGACGCGGCCGTGCCGCAAGTCGTCGAGGGCAGCGGCTGCTTGGTCGAGCGGGCGCTCGGTGACGGCCAGTTCGGGCAGGCTGCCATCATGCGAGTCATCGGCTAAGGCGATCAGCTCGCGCAGGTCTTGCAGTGTGCCGACGTAGGAGCCGAGCACGCTCACGGCCTTCATCGCCACCATCACCGGCACGATGGGGGTGGCGCCGCCGAACAGGCCGACGCAGACCAGGCGCCCGCCCTTGCGCAACGCACCGAAGCCGAAGGCGAAGGTCGTGCCCGCGCCGACGAAGTCGATGGCCGCGGCAACACCGCCGCGTGTGGCTTTGACGAGCGCCTTGCCTGCGTCAGCGGCGCAAGGGTCGATCGCGTCGCTCGCACCGGCCGCGCGCGCGAGTTCGGCCTTGGAGGCATCGACTTCGGCGACGACGATGCGCGCCTGCGGGTGCAGCTTCTTCGCCAGTCGCACGCCCGAGAGGCCGACACCGCCGGCGCCGATGATCAGCAACGTGTCGCCCGCAATGAGTGGCGCGGCTTTCTTCAGCGCGGCGTAGGCGGTGATGCCGGCGCAGGCATACGTGCAGGCTTGCGCGGGCGGCACGCTGCCGGGGTCCACGAGGTATCGTGCGTCGGGGACGAGGACGTGGTCGGCAAAGCCGCCGGCGCGTTGCAGGCCGAGCACGCGCGGCGCGGGGCAGAGTTCTTCATGGCCCGAGGCGCAGACGTTGCACTGGCCGCAACCGATCCACGGGTAGGCGATGCGCGTGTCGCCGATCGCCACGCCTTGCGCCTGCGGGCCGAACGCGACGACGCTGCCCGCGATCTCGTGGCCGAGTGTGTGCGGCATGCAGATGCCGCGCGACAGATCGAGCTTCTGGCCCTCGCCGAGCGAGAAGTAGCCGTCGTGCAGATGCACGTCGCTGTGGCAGACGCCGCAATGGCTGACGCGCAGCAGCACTTCGCTGCCTTGCGGCGCGGGCGTGTCGCGCAACACACGCGCGAGCGGTTGGCCGAATTGCTCGATCTGATAGCTCAGCATGAAACCCCCATTCGCGCTGACCTCCGCCCCGTTCGGCTGAGCCTGTCGAAGCCCTTCGACAGGCTCAGGGCGAACGGGGCTGTCAGACGCCGAGGAATGATGCCAGCTGTTGACTGTCGCGCAATTCGGACGACGCGCCAGCGAGAACGACCTGCCCCTTCTGCAGCACGATCGCGCGGTCCGATTGCGCGAGCACCTTGCGGTAATCCCGATCGACGATCAGCGTGGCGATGCCGCTGTCGCGGATCTCGCTGATCACCCGCCAGATGTCGGCCACGATCAGCGGCGCCAGGCCTTCGGTGGCTTCGTCGAGGATGATGAGTTCGGGCTGCGTCATCAACGCGCGGCCGATCGACAGCATCTGCTGCTCGCCGCCGGAGAGCTGGTTGCCGAGGTTGTTGACACGCTCGGCCAGGCGCGGGAAGGTCTTCATCACGCGCTCGTAGGTCCAGCCGCTCTTCGCATCGCGCGCCGGCTTGGCCGACATGACGAGGTTCTCGCGCACCGACAGGTTCGGGAACACGCCGCGGCCTTCCGGCACATAGGCCACGCCGCGCCGCGCCACTTCATGCGGCTTACCTTTGGAGAGGTCCTGGCCGAAGAGGTGGATGCGGCCGTCTCGCTGCGCCACATGGCCGAGCAATGTGCGGATCAGCGTGCTCTTGCCCATGCCGTTGCGGCCGAGCAAGCCGATGGTTTCGCCGCGGCCGATCGTCAGGTCGATGCCGTGCAGGACGTGGCTGCTGCCGTACCAGGCGTGGATGGCGCGGGCTTCGAGGATGGGGTCACCGGCTGCCATTCAATGCCCTCCCAAATACGCCGCCTGCACTTCGGCGCTGTTGCGAATGTTCTGCGGCGTGTCGCTCGCGATCACCATGCCGTTGACCATCACGGTGATGCGGTCTGCGATGCGGAACACCGCGTCCATGTCGTGCTCGACGAGCAGGATGGCGTGGCCGTCGCGCAGCTCGCCGAGCAGCTCGAGCATGCGGTCGGTCTCTTCGGCGCCCATGCCGGCGAGCGGTTCGTCGAGCAGCAGCACCTTAGGATTCGTCGCCAGGCACATCGCGATTTCGAGCTGGCGCTTCTGGCCGTGCGAGAGCAGGCCGGCTTCGCGGTCGATGAAGTCGTCGAGCCCGGCGCGGGTAGCCGCCGTGCGCGCTGCCGCGGTGCTGGTCTCGCAGCGCTGCGCGTCCTGCCACCACGCCCATGCCTTTTGCGTGCTCGCCTGCGCTGCCAGGCGGCAGTTCTCGAACACGCTGAACGTCGGGTAGATCGTGTTGCGCTGGTAGCTGCGGCCCAAACCGGCGCGTGCGCGTTTGGGTTGCGTCCACTGCGTCACGTCGTGGCCGAGCAATTCGACACTGCCGTCGCTTGGCGGGATCTCGCCCGACAGGATATTGATCAGCGTCGATTTGCCCGCGCCGTTGGTGCCGATCACCGCATGAACCTGGCCGCGCTGCAAATCGAGCGACACCTTGTTGACGGCCACCAGTCCGCCCCAGCGGCGCGTGATGTCGCGGCCCTTGAGAAGGACTTCACTCATGGCCCGCCTCCCCGAGTGCTTCAGCACGGCGCGAGGCCCGGCCGACGAGCCGCTCGCGCCACTGGCCCGGCAAACCGACGAGGCCTTTCGGCAGCAGTGCGACGCTGGCGATGATCGTCAGCCCCAGGCCGAGGTGCCAATGTTTGGCGAACGCGCCGAAGATCGCTTCGCTCTTGAAGAACTCCTGCAGCAGCGCAAACGCAAACGCGCCGATCAGCGCACCGCGCAGATGGCCGAGGCCGCCCAAGATGATCATGATCAGCACCGCGCCCGATTCGTGCCAGCTCATCAGCTCGGGGTTGACGAAGCCGTCTTTGACCGCGAACAAGAAGCCGCCGAGGCCGGCGATCGCGCCGGACAGCGTGAACGCGGCGAGCTTGTACGGGTAGGTCGAGAACCCGGTCGCGCGCATGCGCTGCTCGTTGACGCGAATGCCGGCGAGCGCGCGGCCGAAGCGCGAGCGCAGCACGAGGGCGAGGAAGCCGAACACGAGCACCAGCATCGCCAGCGTGAAGAGGTAGAAGACGACCGGCTTGTCGAGATCGAGCAAGCCGGCCACGCTCGGCTTCACGTTCAAGTAGATGCCGTCGGTGCCGCCGCCGAGCGGTGTGTCGTGCACCACGTAGTACGCCATCTGCGCAAACGCCAGCGTCACCATGATGAAGTACACGCCCTTGGTGCGCAGCGACAGCGCGCCGACGAGCAATGCGTACAAGGCGGCGAGCAGCACGCTGGCCGGCAGCAGCCAGAGCAGCGACGCGGCGTCACTCTCGGGCGACAACTTCACCGCGGCATAGGCACCGATGCCGAAGAACGCCGCCTGGCCGAAACAGACCAGGCCCGTGCCGCCAACGAGCAGCTCCAGACTCAAAGCGAAGATGGCGAAGATCATGATCTTGGTGATCAGATCGACGCCGAACTTGCCGCCGACGAGCGGGAACAGCGCGAGCGCGCCGAAGGCGAGCGCGACGAAGAGGAATTTGCCCTTGTCGTTGTTCATCATCCTGCCTTGAACAGACCGTCCGGCTTCCACAGCAGGATCAACGCCATCAACACATAAACGAGCACACCCGCGGCCGACGGCAGCAGCACCTTGCCGAAGGTATCGACAAAGCCGATCAACAGCGCCGCCAGCAGCGCGCCGCGGATCGAGCCGATACCGCCGATGACGACGACGACGAAGCAGATGATCAGCACCGAGTTGCCCATGCCCGGATAGACGCTGCTGACCGGCGCAGCCACCATGCCCGCCAGCACCGCGATCGCCACACCCGCAGCGAAGACGACGCGGTAGAGAAACGTGATGTCGATGCCGAGGCTCTGCACCATCTCGCGGTTCGTGCTGCCGGCGCGGATCATCATGCCCAGCCGCGTGCGCGTGAAGACGAAGTACATGCCGAGCGCGAGCGCCAAACACACGCCGCTGATGAAGAGGCGATAGACGGGGTACTGCTGCACGTCACTCAGCGCGATGCTGCCGGCCAACAACGGCGGGATCGCGACGCCGTGCACGTCGTCACCGACCAGGAGGCTGCGCAGTTCTTCGAAGACGAGGATCAGGCCGTAGGTCATCAGCACCTGCTGCAGATGTTCGCGCTCGTAGAGAAAGCTGTAGAACGCCCACTCGAGCAGGTAGCCGAAGATCACCGAGAGCACGAGGCCGACCGCGAGCACGGCGAAAAAACCGCCGCCGAAGGTCGAGCTCACCACCGGCGACAGCGCATACGCCATGTAGGCGCCGATCATGTAGAAGCTGCCGTGCGCCAGGTTGATCACGCCCATGATGCCGAAGATCAACGTCAACCCGGAGGCGACGAGGAACAGCAGCAGGCCGTACTGCAGTGCGTTGAGGCACTGGATCAGGAAGGTTGCTAAATCCAACGTCGTCTCCTCGTTCTTGTTGTCGGAACGCTCGCGGCTACAACTTACAGCCGCGGCCCGGATCGGCCAATGCCTTGCTCGCGATGCCCACGTTCTTGTTCTCCTTGCCTACCACCTGGCGCAGATAAAAGTCCTGCACCGGGTTGTTCGACTTCGAGATCGTGAACACACCGCGCGGGCTGTCGATCTTGGCAGCCTGCACGGCCTTGGAAAATTCGTCGATCTTCTTCACGTCGCCCTTGGTCGCGTTCAGGCCCACCGCGAGCATCTGCGCCGCGTCGTAGCCTTGCACCGCATAGACGTCGGGCTGCAGCTTGTAGGCTTTGGCATAAGCCAGGCGGAAGGCGTTGTCGCGCGGCGTGTTCAGGCCGTCGGCGTAGTGCAGCGCGGTGAAGATGCCTTCGGCGTCCGCCCCTTGCGCTTCGAGCGTGCCATCGGTGAGGAAGCCGTTGCCGTAGAGCGGGATGGTCTTCTTCAGGCCCGCCGCGGCGTAGTCCTTGACGAACTTGACCGCGCCGCCGCCGGCGAAGAAGGCGAACACGCCGTCGGGCTTGGTCGAGGCCACGTCGGTCAGCAGGGCCTGGAACTCGACATTGGGGAACGGCAGGTTCAGCTCCTTCACCACCTGGCCGCCGGCCTTCTCGAACGCTTCCTTGAAGCCGGCCACCATCTCGTCGCCGGCGGCGTACTTCCAGGTCACGGTGGCGATTTTCTTGTGGCCGCGCTTGGCCACGGCTTCGCCGGTGGCGTAGCCGGTCTGCCAGTTGGAAAAGCTCGAGCGAAAGATGTTGGGCGCGCACATCGGGCCGGTGACTGCGCCGGCACCCGCGTTCGGCACGATCAGGATCGTGCCGCTGTCCTTGGCCACGCGTGCCATCGCCATCGCCACGCCGGAGTGCACCGTGCCGACGATGACATCGACGTTGTCGCGCTTGATCAGCTTGTTGACGTTGTCGGTGGCCTTGGCGGGCTCGCTCTCGTCATCGACCTTGACGAACTCGACCTCGCGGCCGCCGAGCTTGCCGCCCTGCTCTTGCACATAGAGCTTGAAGCCGTTTTCGATGGCGCTGCCGAGCGAGGCGAAGGTGCCGGTGGCCGGGAGCATCAGGCCGACTTTGAGTTTCGCGCCTTGAGCAAATGTCAAAGGCGTTGCGAGTGCGGCCGCAGCGAGTATGGCGAGGCGAATCGGTTTCATGGTGTCTTGTCTCCGGTGGAATGGCGTTGTATGAACGAAGCGGTTGCGGCGATCACGGGCGCGGCCTGGTCTTTGTGCGGCGAGTGCCCGCAGTCGGGCAGCTCGAGCAGTTCGGTGTGCGGCACGCGCTCGCGAATGCCGCGGATTTGCTGCAGCGTGCCGTACTCGTCGTCGATGCCTTGCACGGCCAACAGCGGGCCGGTGATCGATGCGATCTCCTGTTCGATCGACCACTGTTTGAACGGCGGGTGCAGCCAGATGTTGTTCCAGCCCCAGAACGCGCTGTCCGGATCGTCGTGGTACTTGGCCAGGCGCTGGCGCAAGTCGGTCTGCTGGTAGGCGGTGCGCGCCTTGGCGATGCTCTGCACCGACAGGTCTTCGACCAGGATGTGCGGCGCGAGCACGATCGTGCCGGAGGTCTGCGCGCTGAACTTCGCGGCATAGAGCAGCGCGATCGAGCCGCCGTCGCTGTGGCCGAAGAGCCAGGGCTTGTCGGCGACTTTGAGCGCTTGCAGCAACGCCGGCAGCACCTCGTGCGCCTGCCGGTGCATGAAGTCCAGGTCCCACGCCTCTTCGGCGGCGCGCGGCGTCGAACGGCCGTAGCCGGGGCGCGAATAGACGAGGCCGCGCACATTCGCCGCGTCGCACAGGCGCTGCGGGAAGTCTTTCCACATCGACAGCGAGCCGAGGCCTTCGTGGAGGAAGACGATGAGCGGGGCGGTGATGCGTTCGGGCGCGATCCACTGGTGCTCGATGCGAACGTTGCGTCCGTTCCAATCGATGTGGGCGAACTCACACCTCCGAATGGCGTGGTCGGGCGGCTCGGCCATGTTCATGCGCGCGACTTCTCGAGGTCGCGCAACTTGAAGCGCTGAATCTTCCCCGTCGCCGTTTTCGGCAGCTCGCCGATGAACTCGATGAAGCGCGGGTACTTGTACGGCGCCAGGCGCTCCTTGACGAAAGCCTTCAACGTCTCTTCGCTCACCGAGGCGCCGGCCTTCAAGACGACGAAAGCCTTGGTCTTGGTCAAGCCTTCCGCATCTTCCTTGCCGATCACCGCGGCTTCGAGCACCGCCGGGTGCTGCACCAGCGTCGCTTCAACTTCGAACGGCGAGACGTAGATGCCGCTGACTTTCAACATGTCGTCGCTGCGGCCGCTGTAGGTGTAGGTGCCGTCGGCATTCTTCACGTACTTGTCGCCGCTCTTGGTCCAGCCGCCCTGGAAGGTGTCGCGCGTTTTCGCGCGGTTGCCCCAGTACATCATCGCCGCCGATGGGCCGTGGATGTAGAGGTCACCCGGCTCGCCATCGGCCACCGGCCCGCCGTCTTCACCGCGCAGCTCGACGTCGTAGCCCGGCACCGGCCAGCCGGTGGTGCCGTAGCGCACATCGCCGGGCTTGTTCGACAAGAAGATGTGCAGCATCTCGGTCGAGCCGATGCCGTCGACGATCTCGACGCCGAAGTGTTGGGTGAAGCGCTCGCCGATGTCGGCCGGCAGCGCTTCGCCGGCCGATGAGGCCATGCGCAAGGCGACATCGCCCTTCTTCGGCAACGCGGGGTGCGCGAGCATGCCGGCAAAGCCTGTGGGTGCGCCGAAGAAGACCGTGGGTTTGACGCCGCCGACCTTGCCGAGCCAGCGTGAAAACGTGGCGTCGGGCGTCGGCCGCTCGGCCATGAGCAGCGTCGTCGCGCCGACGCTCATCGGGAACGTCAGCGCATTGCCGAGGCCGTAGGCGAAGAACAGTTTCGCGGCGGAGAAGCAGATGTCCTGCTCGGTGATGCGCAAGAGGCGCTTGCCGTAGAGCTCTGCTGTCCAGTACGGGTTGGCGTGCGAGTGCACGGTGCCCTTGGGGCGGCCGGTGGAGCCGGAGGAGTAGAGCCAGAAGCCGGGATCGTCGGCGCTGGTTGCAGCAGGTTGGGCCGTCGGCTCGGCATGTTGGATGAAGGTTTCGAAGTCGGCTTCGCTGTCGTGCAGCGGCGCGATCGGGTGCGAGACAATGACCTTCTGGACCTCGTGCTCGGACTTCACCATCGCCGCGGAGAGCGCCGGCAACAGCGCACCCGAGACCAGCGCCGCCTGCGCGCGCGAGTTCTCGAGCATGTAGGCGTAATCGTCCGCCGTGAGCAGCGTGTTCACCGCCACCGGCACGAGGCCGGCATACATCGCGCCGAGAAAACTCACCGGCCAGTCGGCGCCGTCCTGCATCAGCAGCAGCACGCGCTCTTCGCGGCGCAGGCCGAGCGCGCGCAGGCCGGCGGCGACGCGGCGCACGCGATCGGCCAATGCCGCATAGGTGAGGCTGCCGTGGTCGTCGATGAAGGCCGTCTTGTTCGGGCGCTCGGCGTTCAACGCCAGCAGATGCTGCGCGAAGTTGAAGCGCTCGGCCGGGGCTTGGACGTTGGTGCTCATGTCGGATCTTTCTCAACGAGTGAATTCGATCGCGCCTTGCGGCAGCAGGTACAACACGAGGGCCCGCCCCCGGCTGACCGTCGGCCGGTGCGCGCTGCCGGCCGGATAGACGCACCAGCCCGCTGCGCGGCCGTCGAATTGCGCGTCGCCCTCTATCGGCATGATCAGGTCGATCTCGCCGTTCGGGTGCGTGTGGTGCGGGCCGGCAATGTAGTCCTGTTCGCCCCCCGCCGTCGGAGTACCGCCGTCGGCCCCCCGAGGGGGTTGCGCCTTGCTTGGGGCGGCCCAGCGCGGCGGCGCCATGTCCACCACATCGACCGAGAAGCCATTCAGTGCATCGCTCGGCTTGAAGATGCGCCCGTACTTGATGCCGCCGCCTTCGCGATTCGCCAGCCAGCCTTCTGCCACGCCGGCCTCGCACGAGGCCTTGAGTTGCTTGTACGTCGCGCTGCCCGCGCCGTGCTCGCTGTTCAACCACGCATCGAGATCGCCGTTCAGCGCGCGGCCGGCGATCTGCGCAGTGAGTTTGGCGATCTGGCCCTGAAATTCAGCGGGTGTCGTCATGTTTTGTCTCCTGTTCGCCTTGCGGTTGGCAGAAAGATGAATTATTGTGCTTACACGAACCATAGTTGTGCGCTCACGCAGTGTCAAGCACTATATTGCATATGTCAGGGATAACACTGAAACAGGACCGGGACGACGCCGCCAACGGCGTCCAGCGCCGAGCCCACCGAAGACAAGAACCCGTTCCTCGTCGCGCTGGGTGAGCGAGTGCGCGCTCTGCGTTCGAGGCGCGGCATGACTCGCAAGGCGGTGTCGATCGCGGCCGATGTCTCGGAGCGGCACTTGGCAAACCTGGAATACGGCGTCGGCAACGCGTCGATCCTGGTGTTGCTGCAAGTCGCCCAGGCCTTGCAGGTCTCGCTGACTGAGCTCACCGGCGACGTCACCGACCTCGTCGCCCGAGTGGCTGATGCTGCGCGAGCTGCTCGAAGGCCGCGCCGAGCCCGACCTGCGCCGCGCCCGCATCGCGCTCGGCGAGCTGTTCGGCACGGGCGGCGCGGCGCACAAGAACGGCGGCGCGCGCAGCCCGCGCATTGCGCTGATCGGCCTGCGCGGCGGCGGCAAATCGACGCTCGGCCAGCTGCTCGCCGAAGACCTGCATGTGCCCTTCATCGAGCTCTCGGGCGAGATCGAAAAGTTCGCCGGCTGCACCGTCGCCGAGATCCAGGCGCTCTATGGCCAGAACGCCTACCGCCGCTACGAGCGGCGCGCGCTCGAAGAAGACGATCCAGATCTACAGCGAGTGCGTGATCGCCGTGCCCGGCGGCCTGGTCTCGGACCCGGCCACCTTCAACGAGCTGCTCGCCCATTGCACGACGGTGTGGCTTCAGGCCACGCCCGAAGACCACATGAAGCGCGTCGTCGCGCAAGGTGACCTGCGGCCGATGGCGGCGAGCAAGGAGGCGATGCAAGACCTGAAGGGCATCCTCGCCGGCCGCGCCGCTTTTTATTCAAAGGCTGACTTCACGCTCGATACCAGCGCGCAGCCGCTCGACGAGACGTTCGTGATGCTGCGCAAGCTGGTCCGCGACGCACTGGAGCTGCAAGGGTAAGTACCCATGAAAAATGCATTCCATTGCTTGACCGACCCCGAATGCATGCACTATCATGCATTTCATCGACACCCGGAACATGCACTGTTACTGCACATAGGAGACCCTGATGAGCGAGCAGCAAGCCCCCCGCGTTGACTACCAGACCCACCCCTCGCAGTACAAGCACTGGAAGCTGAAGTTCGAAGGCCCCGTCGCCACGATCGGCGCCGACTTTGACGAGAACGCCGGCCTGCGCCCCGGCTACAAGCTGAAGCTCAACAGCTACGACCTCGGCGTGGACATCGAGCTGAACGATGCCGTCAACCGCATCCGCTTCGAGCACCCGGAAGTGCGCACCGTCGTGCTGACGTCGCTGAAGGACAAGGTCTTCTGCTCGGGCGCCAACATCTTCATGCTCGGTGTGTCGAGCCACGCCTGGAAGGTCAACTTCTGCAAGTTCACCAACGAGACGCGCAACGGCCTCGAAGACTCGTCGCAGCACAGCGGATTGAAATTCCTCGCCGCCGTCAACGGCGCCTGCGCCGGCGGCGGCTATGAAGTGGCGCTGGCCTGCGACGAGATCATCCTCGTCGATGACCGCTCGAGCGCCGTCAGCCTGCCCGAAGTGCCGCTGCTCGGCGTGTTGCCCGGCACGGGCGGCCTGACACGCGTCACCGACAAGCGCAAGGTGCGCCACGACCTGGCCGACCTGTTCTGCACCAGCGTCGAAGGCGTGCGCGGGCAGAAGGCCGTGGATTGGCGGCTGGTCGATGCCGTGGCCAAGCCGGCGGCGTTCGCGGCCAAAGTGCAGGAGCGCGCGCTGCAACTGGCCGAGACGAGCGACCGCCCTGCGAATGGCAAGGCCGTCACGCTGACGCCGCTGCAACGCACGATCGAACCCGATGCCCTGCGCTATTCGAACGTCACCGTCGAGATCGACCGCGCCAAGCGCGTTGCGACCTACACCGTGAAGGCGCCGACGAAGGCCGTGGAGAGCGACATCGCCGCGATCGAAGCCGCCGGTGCGAATTGGTACCCACTGGCGCTGGCGCGTGAACTCGAAGACGCGATCCTGTCGATGCGCACCAACGAGCTCGACATCGGCGTCTGGCTGATCAAAACCGAAGGCGACGCCAAGGCCGTGCTGCAAATGGACGAGGTGCTGCAAAAGCATGCCAAGCATTGGTTCGTGCGCGAGACCGTGGGCCTGCTGCGCCGCACCTTCAGCCGCCTCGACCTGTCGTCGCGCAGCCTGTTCGCGCTGATCGAGCCGGGCTCGTGCTTCGCCGGTTCGTTCCTCGAACTCGCGCTGGCCTGCGACCGCAGCTACATGCTGGCGCTGCCGGACGACGAGGCCAAGGCGCCGAAGATCACCGTCGTCGAAGCCAACTTCGGCCGCTACCCGATGGCCACCGGCGAGTCCCGCCTCGGCCGGCGCTTCTACAACGAAGAAGCCGCGCTCGATGCCGTGCGCCTGCAGGAGGGCCAGGCGCTCGACGCCGACGCCGCCTTCGCGCTCGGCCTCGTCACCGCCAACCCGGACGACATCGACTGGGCCGACGAAGTGCGCATCGCCATCGAAGAGCGCGTGTCGATGAGCCCCGATGCGCTCACCGGCATGGAAGCCAACCTGCGCTTCAACAGCAAGGAAAACATGCACACGCGCGTCTTCGGCCGGCTGACCGCATGGCAGAACTGGATCTTCCAACGGCCCAACGCCGTCGGCGAAAAAGGTGCATTGAAGGTCTATGGCAAGGGCGACAAAGCGGCCTTCGACTGGAACCGCGTCTGAGCATCGAGCCATCCACAGCACACCACCAGGAGTACAGACCATCATGAGCACCGGCATCAACTACAGCGAAAAAATCCCCAACAACGTCAACCTCTCCGAAGACCGCACGCTGCAGCGCGCGCTGGAGAGCTGGCAACCCGACTTCATCAATTGGTGGGACGACATGGGCCCCGACGGCACGACCGATGCCGAGGTTTATCTGCGCACCGCCGTCAGCGTCGATCCGCAGGGCTGGGCGCAGTTCGGCCACGTCAAGATGCGCGACTACCGCTGGGGCATCTTCTTGAACCCCGGCGAGGCCGATCGCAAGATCCATTTCGGCGACCACAAAGGCGAGAAGGCTTGGCAAGACGTGCCCGGCGAGTACCGCGCCAACCTGCGCCGCATCATCGTCACGCAGGGCGACACCGAGCCGGCGTCGGTCGAGCAGCAGCGCCATCTCGGCGCCACCGCGCCGAGCATGTACGACCTGCGCAACCTGTTCCAGATCAACGTCGAAGAAGGCCGCCACCTGTGGGCGATGGTCTATCTGCTGCAGAAGCATTTCGGCCGCGATGGCCGCGAAGAAGCCGACGCGCTGTTGCAGCGCCGCAGCGGCCAGGAAGACAACCCGCGCATCCTGCAAGCCTTCAACGAGCAGACGCCGGATTGGCTGTCGTTCTTCATGTTCACCTACTTCACCGACCGCGACGGCAAGTTCCAGTTGTGCGCGTTGGCCGAGAGCGCGTTCGACCCGCTGGCGCGCACGACCAAGTTCATGCTGACCGAAGAAGCGCACCACATGTTCGTCGGCGAGAGCGGCGTCTCGCGCGTCATCGCCCGCACCTGCGCGGCGATGAACGAGATGAAGACCGACGATGCGAAAAAGCTGCGCGCCGCCGGCGTGATCGACCTGCCGACGATCCAGCGTTATCTGAACTTCCACTTCAGCGTCACCGTCGATCTGTTCGGCGCCGACGAGTCGAGCAATGCCGCGACGTTCTATTCGACGGGCCTGAAGGGCCGCTACGAAGAAGGCAAGCGCGTCGATGACCATGTGCTCAAAGGGCAGACCTACAAGGTGCTGCATGTCGAGAACGGCAAGCTCTTGGAGAAAGAGGTGCCGATGCTCAATGCGCTCAACGAAGTGCTGCGCGACGACTACATCAAGGACAGCGTGGCCGGCGTGGAGCGTTGGAACAAGGTCATCGACAAGGCCGGCATCCCGTTCAAGCTGACCGTGCCGCACAAGGCGTTCCATCGCAACATCGGCGCGCTGGCGGGGGCCAAGGTGTCGCCGGACGGCCGTGTGGTCAGCGAAGCGGAATGGAATGCGAAGAAGAACGAATGGCTGCCGAGCGGCGAAGACCGCGCGTTCGTCGCCAGCCTGATGGGGCGCGTGGTCGAGCCGGGCAAGTTCGCCAACTGGATCGCGCCGCCGGTGATGGGCATCAACCGGCAGCCGGTCGATTTCGAGTACGTGCGGTTCGGCTGACATGAACGCGCCCGCCGAAATCCAGGTGCTGAAGCAGCACCTGATCGACCCCGAGATCTGCATTCGCTGCAACACCTGCGAAGCGATCTGTCCGGTCAAGGCGATCACGCACGACTCGCGCAACTACGTCGTCGATGCGAGCAAGTGCAACTTCTGCATGGACTGCATTTCGCCCTGCCCGACCGGCTCGATCGACAACTGGCGTACGGTGCTGACGGCCGAGGCCTACAGCGTCGATGAGCAACTGACGTGGGATGAGCTGCCGGTCGAGAAGGAGTTCGAGGGCGCCGTGGCCGCCGAGCACCCGAGCACGCCGCCGCTGCAAGCCGCGGCCAGCGGCGAGGAGCCGTTCAACAGCGCGCAGTTCGGCGCCACGGTGCCGCCGTGGTCGGCCGCGCATGCCTACACCAACCTTTACGGCCCGAAGGCCGGGCCGACGACGGCAGCGTCGTCGGCAACTTCAAAGTCAACGAAGCCGGCACCGAAAACGAAACGCACCACATCGTGCTCGATCTCGGCGCGATGCCCTTCCCGGTGCTCGAAGGCCAGAGCATCGCCATCGTCCCGCCGGGTACCGATGCGCAGGGCAAGCCGCACCACGCGCGCCAGTACTCGATCGCCAGCCCGCGCAACGGCGAGCGGCCGGGCTACAACAACCTGTCGCTGACGATCAAGCGTGTGCTCGCCGACCACCAGGGCAAGCCGGTGCGCGGCGTGGCCAGCAACTACATGTGCGACCTGCAAGTGGGCGACAGCGTGCAGGTCATCGGCCCGTTCGGAACGAGCTTCCTGATGCCGAACCACCCGCGATCGAACATCGTGATGATCTGCACCGGCACCGGCTCGCGCGCCGATGCGCGCGATGACCGAGTGGCGGCGGCGCCTGCGCCAGAGCGGCAAGTTCGAAGGCGGCAAGCTGATGCTGTTCTTCGGCGCGCGCACGAAAGAGGAGCTGCCCTACTTCGGCCCGCTGATGAATTTGCCCAAAGACTTCATCGACATCAACTTCGCGTTCAGCCGCACGCCGAATCACCCGAAGAAGTACGTGCAGGACCTGATGCGCGACCGCGCGGCCGATCTCGTGCCATTGCTCAAGGACGCGAACACGTATTTCTATGTCTGCGGATTGAAGAGCATGGAAGAAGGCGTCGTGCTCGCGCTGCGCGACGTGGCCACGCACGCCGGCTTGTCGTGGGAGACGGTCGGTGCGTCGTTGAAGAAAGAGGGCCGCCTGCACCTGGAGACCTACTGATGCCGGCCTTGAAGATCACCCGCCGCTCACCCGGTGTCGCACAGATCACCATGTCGCGCGTCGAGGTGTTCAACGCCTTCGACGAAGCGATGATCGTCGAGCTCGATGCGGCGTTCGCAGCCCTGATCGACGACGCCGACGTGCGCGTGATCATGCTCGCGGGCGACGGCAAGCACTTCAGCGCCGGCGCCGACTTGCAGTGGATGCAACGCGCCAGCGAAGCGTCGCAAGAGTGGAATCTGCAGGACGCGCGCAAGTTCGCAGCGATGCTGTCGCGCATCGAGTCTTGTCCGAAGCCCACCGTCGCGCGCGTGCAAGGCGCGGCGCTCGGCGGTGGCGTGGGCTTGGCTTGCGCCTGCGACGTTGCAATCGCCGCCGACAACGCGACCTTCTCCGTCAGCGAAGCCAAGTTCGGCATCCTGCCCGCGGTCATCGGGCCTTACGTGACCAATGCGGTCGGCAAGCGCCACGCCAAGCGCCTGGCGCTGACGACGGCGCGCATCGGCGCGCAAGAAGCGCTGGCCATCGGCCTCGTGCAGCAGGTCGCGCCGCTCGCCGAGCTCGACACCGCGGTCGATGCGACGGTGAAAGAACTGCTCGCCGGCAGCCCGAACGCGCAGCGCGAGATCAAGCAACTGTTCGCACAACTCGAGGTCGGCCCGATCACGCCCGAAGTGCGTGAACTCACCGCGCAGACGATCAGCCGCGTGCGCGGCAGCGACGAAGCCAAAGAAGGTTTTGCCGCGTTTCTCGGCAAACGGCCGGCGAAGTGGATTCCAAAAACATGACAGTCAACCTCCAAGGCACGTCCGTGCTCGTCGTCGGCGCCGGCATCATGGGCGCTGGCATCGCGCAGACCGCGGCGCAGGCCGGCCATGCGGTGCTGCTGTTCGATACGCGCAACGGCGCGGCACGAGACGCCAAGGCCAAGCTCGCATCGACGTTCGACGGCCTCGTCGCCAAAGGCAAGATCACGGCCGACGCCGCACAGGCCACACTCGCGCGCATCGAACCGCTGGCCAAGATCGAAGGCGCAGCCCATGTCGGCCTCGTCGTCGAAGCGATCGTCGAAAACCTCGACGTGAAACGGGCGCTGTTCCAGCAGCTCGAAGCGATCGTCGGCGCGCTGTGCGTGCTGGCCACGAACACGTCGTCGATCTCGGTCACCGCGATCGCCAACGGCCTGCAGCACCCGGGGCGCCTGGTCGGCATGCACTTCTTCAACCCGGTGCCGCTGATGAAGCTGGTCGAAGTGGTCAGCGGCCTGCACACGGATCCGGCGGTCGCCGAAGCGATCTTCGAGTTGAGCAAGCATTGGGGCAAGACGCCGGTGCATGCGAAGAGCACGCCCGGCTTCATCGTCAACCGCATCGCGCGGCCGTTCTATGCCGAGACCTTGGCGCTGCTGCAGGAACAAGCGGCGCCGCCGCAGGTGCTCGATGCGTGCCTCAAGGCGGCGGGCTTCCGCATGGGCCCGTGCGAGCTGATGGATCTGATCGGCCACGACACCAACTTCGCGGTCACGAACTCGGTCTATGAAGCCAACTTCTTCGACAAGCGCTATGTGCCGTCGCTGGTGCAGAAGGAAATGGTCGATGGCGGGCTCTTCGGCCGCAAGAGCGGGCGCGGCTTCTACCGTTATCCCGAAGGCGCCACGGCTTTGCCCGTGGCGGTGCACGAAGCGCCGGCCACCGCGCGTGAAGTCACGGTGCACGGCGACGGCGCAATCGCCGACCATCTCGAAGGCGCCGCCGCCAAAGCCTTGGAGCCGCAAGGCTGGGGACCGGCGCGGGCGCGCGACAGTGCGTGGACAGGCTTGTCGATCGACAACGCGCGCCTCGTGCTCACCGATGGCCGCACCGCCGGCGAGATGGCTGCCGTGCTCGGCACGCCGGATGTGGCCGTGTTCGACCGGCCGCTCGTCTTGCCGGCATCGCCGGGCAGCGCGCTCGCTTTCGCGCTGGCTTCAGGCGCGAGCGATTCTTGGCGCGCCCAGGCCGACGCCTGGCTGGCCGCACTCGGCTTCGCGCCGCTGCCGCTGGCCGATGCTCCCGGCCTCGTCGTCGCCCGCACCGTCGCCATGCTGATCAACGAAGCGGCCGACGCGGTGCAGCAGGGCGTGTGCAGCACATCCGGCGCCGATGCGGCGATGAAGCTCGGCGTGAACTACCCCGCGGGTCCGTTCGAGTGGCTCGCCCAGTGGAGCGCGCGCGAAGTGATCGCGCTGCTCGATGCGCTCGATGCGCACTACCGTGGCGAGCGCTATCGTGCGAGCCCGCTCCTTCGACAAACACGACCATGAACCACGCCTTCATCTGCGACGCCATCCGCACGCCCTTCGGCCGCTACGGCGGTGCGCTGGCATCCGTGCGCGCCGACGATCTCGGTGCCATGCCGCTGCGCGCGCTGATGCAGCGCAACCCGCGGCTCGATTGGGCGGCGATCACCGACGTGCTCTACGGCTGCGCCAACCAGGCCGGCGAAGACAACCGCAATGTCGCCCGCATGTCGCTCTTGCTCGCCGGCTTGCCCAAAGACGTGCCCGGCGGCACGATCAACCGCCTCTGCGGCTCGGGCATGGACGCCGTCGGCACGGCCGCACGCGCGATCAAGAGCGGCGAGGCGCAATTGATGATCGCCGGCGGCGTGGAGAGCATGAGCCGCGCGCCGTTCGTGATGCCGAAGGCCGAGAGCGCGTTCTCGCGCGCCAACGCGGTGTACGACACGACGATCGGCTGGCGCTTCGTCAACAAGCTGATGAAGGAGCAGTACGGCGTGGACTCGATGCCGGAGACGGCCGAGAACGTCGCCGCCGACTTCCGCATCGAGCGCGAGGCGCAGGACCGCATGGCGCTGGCCTCGCAACAGAAGGCAGTGGCAGCGCAGCAGCGCGGCTTCTTCGATGCCGAGATCACGCCGGTGGCGATCGCGCAGAAGAAGGGCGAGCCGGTCGTCGTCGCCAAGGACGAGCACCCGCGCGAGACCAGCTTCGAAGCGCTGGCCAAGTTGAAAGGCGTCGTCAAGCCCGACGGCAGCGTGACGGCGGGCAATGCCAGCGGCGTCAACGACGGCGCCTGCGCCTTGCTGCTGGCCAGCGAAACCGCAGCGAAGCAACACGGCCTCACGCCGCGCGCGCGCGTGCTCGGCATGGCCACGGCCGGCGTGGCGCCGCGCATCATGGGCATCGGCCCGGCGCCGGCGACGCGCCGCGTGCTCGAACTCACCGGCTTGACGCTGGCGCAGATGGACGTGATCGAACTCAACGAGGCCTTCGCCGCGCAGGGCCTTGCGGTGCTGCGCGATCTGGGCTTGCAAGACGACGACCCGCGCGTCAATCCGAACGGCGGCGCGATCGCGCTCGGCCATCCGCTGGGCGCCAGCGGCGCGCGGCTGGTGACGACCGCGATCAACCAGCTGGAAAAGAGCCGGGGCCGTTATGCGCTGTGCACGATGTGCATCGGCGTCGGGCAGGGGATTGCGCTGGTGATCGAGCGCGTCTGAGCGAGGTTGATTTGAAGTTCAATTCAGGCGCTGCCCGTCGAGCGTGTCGGCAACTACGGCATCAGCGACGGTGAAGTCCGCGCGCTTAATGTTTGCGATATGCGTGCAGTGAACGAGCGGGTGCCAAGCCCGTGGGTCAGTGAACGGCCAGAAAGGAATGGTCGACAGCCGCTCGGTGAAGATCAACAGTCCGCCTCTGACCGGCCGTTCATTGCTGAAACATGGACGCCACCGATGGCTTGGCGCGCCGCGTTTGCGCGCCCTCGAAGTCTGTAGCTGCCCGATGCCTCGAGTGCGTCTGCCAGGCGGTGTTGCGGGCGATCGACGGCACCAGTCGAATGGGCATTTGCGACCTTATTTGCGCAATCCTCTCCCCTAGAAAAAAGCCGCGATTGCACTTATCAAACCGCGCACGTGCGCGCAGCATGTTGCCGTGCCCAGCCCTCAGGAGCGGTGGCGCGAAAGGCGCGCCACCGCTCCCGAAACGGGCTGAGGAGTCTCGTGTTCGGCATGGCGTGGTGCCGCTATGTCACGAGGAGGCCGTTCTAGCTAGCCCGGTCCGCATGTGCCGCTGGCGGCCGGGCCTAGCCCATTCACTTCAGCGACAGAGGAAACGACATGAGCAAGATTTGCAAGCGTTTCGTACCGGTTGCGTTGGCCGTCGTCACGTGGGCAACATCCCCGGGGGCCTTGGCAGACGAGCCGGCTCCCCGCCTTCGTTCCGGTGCATGGTGGCAATGGGTGTTATCGATTCCCGCTCCGTCGAACCCTCTTGTGGATGCAAACGGCGGCAACTGCATGGTCGGGCAAAGCGGGCGGACATGGTTCCTTGCTGGAACATTCTTTGGTGGCACGGCCAGCCGTTCCTGCAGCGTTCCTGAAGGCGTGGAGCTGATCTTCCCCGTGGCGAATTCAATCCAGATTGACACACCTGGCGTGTGCGGCCAAACCGGATCGCTGAGCGTCGCGGAGTTGCGAACCAACGCGGCTCAGGTCATTGATGGCCTCAAGCAGTTCACTGCGACCCTGAACAGCAGGCCAGTGCGTCCGATTAGGCGCATTCGCAGCGACGTGTTCCCTGTTGCCCTGCCGACGGAGAACATTTTCAACTTGCCGTCCGTTTGCGGCCCGGGAGGAGTCCCGGCCGCCGTCTATTCGCGCGCGGTGGATGATGGGTATTACGTGGAGATCGACGACCTTGGCGTCGGCGAGCACATGCTGCAGTTCACAGCAACCTTCGCCGACAACTCTAGAGTGGACGTAAGCTATCGGTTGATCGTCGTCCCTCGCGACAGGCGCTGACGGCGGGTTGGTGCCGAGTTGCCGCTGACCATAGGTACCCAAGCCTGAGGCCAGGGTGGCGTCTTCCAGTCCGCGCTTGCCGCAGGCTGAGGGTCCGTTGACGGCTGCATTGCCCACACTGCACCCGCTCGCGCCGAGCATTCCCATCGGGTCAGTTGCACATCCGGGGCGACGGCTCGAATGATCGCGAAGCGAGTGCAGCGATCCTTCGCGGACCGCCGCTCAACGCTCCCTTTGTCGCCAGAGCAGATAGAGCAGACACTCATGCGGCGACTCGTCCCCCCCAAATTCATCCCGCGGCAAACGCGAAGTCCACCTCCGGCTTCAAGCCGCTGGCGATGCGCGCGATGCTCTTGCCCGAGCCGCAGGCATGCGTCCAGCCGAGCGTGCCGTGACCCGTGTTGAGGAACAGGTTGGGCAGCTTGCTGCGGCCGATGATCGGCACGTTGCTCGGCGTGGCCGGGCGCAGGCCGGTCCAGAACTGCGCTTGGCTCGCATCTCCCGCGCCGGGGAACAGGTCTTCGACGCGGCGGACGATGGCCTCGCAGCGCACGCGATTCAGGTCGCGGTCGTAGCCGTTGAGTTCGGCCGTGCCGGCGATGCGCAAGCGGTCGCCGAGCCGGGAGAAGACGAGCTTGTATTCGTCGTCGGTCAGCGAGACCTGGTGGGCCATCGATGCATCCTTCACCGGCATCGTCACCGAGTAGCCCTTGGCCGGGTAGATCGGCAGCGAGATGCCGAGCGGCTGGGCGTACAGCGGCGACAGCGAGCCCATCGCCAACACATAGGCGTCGGCGCGCAGGCGCTGGAAGCGGCCTTCGTTGTCGGTGGCTTCGACGTGATCGATCGCGCCGCCGGCCGCGCGCAGCGCGGTGATGGTGTGGCTCATCAGGAACTGCACGCCGTCTTCCGTGCAGCGGGCGACCAGCTCGCGCGCAAAGCGATTCGCGTCGCCGGACTCGTCTTCGGCGGTGTAGGTCGCGCCGGCCAGGCGCGGGCGGATGTGGGCCAGCGCCGGTTCGAGCGTCACGGCCTCGTCGGCCGAGATCACGCGCCGGTCGCAGCCCAGCTCGCGCATCTGCGCGGCCGGTGCTTCGGCACCGTCGAACTCTTTCTGGCTGGTGTAGAAATGCAGGATGCCTTGCGTGCGCTCGTCGTAAGCGATATGGCGGTCGCGGCGCAGCTGCTGCAGCGTGTCGCGGCTGTAGGTGCCGAGGTTGACGATCTGGCGGATGTTGTGGCGCGTGCGCGCCGGCGTGCACTCGCGCAGGAACTGCAGGCCCCACAACCACTGCCGCCGGTCGGCGCGCAGGCGGAACAGCAGCGGCGCGTCTTCCTTGCCGAGCCACTTCAACACCTTGAACGGCGCGCTCGGATTCGCCCACGGTTCGGCGTGGCTGACCGAGATCTGCCCGCCGTTGGCAAAGCTGGTTTCCGCCGCCGGTGTGGCCTGCCGATCGACGACGGTGACGTCGTGGCCCTGCTGGCGCAGGAAGTAGGCCGAGGTCACGCCGAGCAGGCCGGCGCCGAGAACGATGACTTTCATGGCAGGGGCTCCAGTACTCAAACTGAGTCGGCCGCTCCCCCTGTCCTTGATACCTGAGAGATTCAGCGCTGCGGGCTTGCGGCCCGGGCCTTGCTCCTTCGGTGCGTCACCACAAACGTGACGGCTCTCCAGACGGCAATGTTGGTGTGCAGTACGAAACCTGAGCGTGCATGGGAGTTTGCGCCTTCGGTGGCCCCGGCTTGCGTCGGAGCGCTCTCCTGCGGGGTGAGAAATCTATTGCGGCATCGGCAGAAAACGTTGCGCCAACAGCACCCAATAGGCGCTGCCGACGGCAATGTTGCGGTCGTTGAAGTCGTAGCCCGGGTTGTGCACCATGCAGCCGCCCTCGCCGACGCCGTTGCCGATCAGCACGTAGCTGCCGGGCACGCGTTCCAACATGAATGCAAAGTCTTCGCTGCCCGTCAGCGGCGGGCCTTGCAGCGTCACCTTGTCGGCGCCGACGAGCTCGGTGGCCACGTCGCGCGCAAACGCGGTCTCGGTCGGCGTGTTGACCAGCACCGAGTAGCCGGCGCGCCAATCGATGCGCGCCGTGACGCCGAAACTCTCGGCCTGCGCCGACACCAGCGCCTTGATGCGCCGCTCGAGCGTGGCCCGCACCTCGCGGTCGAGCGCGCGCACGCTGAGTTCGAGCGTCGCCGTCGCCGGGATCACGTTGTTGGCCTTGCCGGCATGCAGAGCGCCGACGGTCACCACCGCGGCGTGCAGCGGATCGACGTTGCGCGCGACGATCGTCTGCAACGCCATGACGATGCTCGCCGCGGCGACGATCGGGTCGGCCGTGCGGTGCGGCATCGCGCCGTGGCCGCCGATGCCGGCCAGCGTGATCGTGGCGTAATCCGACGAGGCCATCGCCGCGCCGTCGCGCAGCACGAGCCGGCCCTGTTCGATGCCGGGCATGTTGTGCATCGCGAAGACGGCGTCGCAGGGGAAGCGCTCGAACAGGCCGTCTTCCATCATGCGCAGCGCGCCGCCGCCACCCTCTTCGGCGGGCTGGAAGATCAGGTGCAGCGTGCCGTCGAAGCCGCTGTCTTGTGCGAGGTGGCGCGCGGCGGCCAGCAGCATCGCCGTGTGGCCGTCGTGGCCGCAGGCGTGCATCACGCCGGCGTTGACGCTGCTCCACTCGGCGCCGCTGGCCTCGTCGATCGGCAACGCGTCCATGTCGGCGCGGATGCCCAGGCGCTTCTTGCCCTGCCCGCGCACCAGCGTGCCGACCACCCCGGTGCCGCCGATGCCGCGCTCGACGGCGTAGCCCCAGCCTTCGAGCTTGTCGGCCACCAGCGCCGCCGTGCGGTGCTCCTCGAACGCCAGTTCGGGGTGGCGATGGATGTCGCGGCGCAGGCTGATGAACTCGCCGGCGCGCGCTTGCAATGCATCGAGCAAGTACGTCACGACGCCACCTCGATCACTGCGGCTGCAGATTGATCTGCTTGGCAATCGCGCGGTAGCGCGCCGTCTCGGCCTCGAAGAATTTTGCCGACTCGGCCAGCGTCATTGGCTCCGAGGCGAGCTGCGTCTGCGCCGCGAGTTGCGAGCGCACTTCCGGGTTCTGCAGCGTCTTGCCGACGGCGGCATGCAGGCGGGTCACCACGTCTTCCGGCGTGTTCTTGGGCACCATGAAGCCGGTCCAGATCTTGTACGAGAAGTTCTTCAGCTCCTTGCCTTCGCTGGCGGCCGGCACGTTCTTCAGCAACTCCGAGCGCTGCGCGCCGAGCTGGCCGATCACCTTCATGCGGCCCTGCTCGGCCAGCGCGCCCATCGCCGCGCTGTACACCAGCACCGCGAAGTCGACCTGGCCGCCGCCGATGTCTTGCAGCAGCGGCGCGTTGCCCTTGTACGGCACGTGCGCGAGCTTGACGCCGGTCTGCGCCTGCACGTTCTCCAAGATCAGGTGATAGAGCGAGCCGACGCCCACGCTGCCGTAGGTCAGCGGCTTGTCGGCCGACTTGCGTGCCAGTGCGATCAGCTCATCGACGTTGTTGACCGGCAGGTCCTTGCGCGTCACGAACACCATCACCGCATCGGCCACCGGGTGCACGAGGCGGAAATCTTCGGTCTTCAGCTTCACCGCGGCATTGGCCAGCGGCGACAGGATGACCTCGTTGGGCGAGCCCTGGAAGATGAAGTAGCCGTCGGCCGGCGCGGCCAGCACCTTCTGCGCCGCCAGCGCGCCGCTGACGCCGCCGAGGTTTTCCACCAGCACCTGCTGGCCCAGCTCCTTGCCGAGCGGGTTGAAGAAGATGCGCGCGATGGCGTCCGACGGGCCGCCGGCCGGGTACGGCACCATCAGGTTGACCGGCTTGTTGGGGAAGCCCTGTGCGCCGGCCAGACCGGCAGCGAGCGAGAAGCCGGCGATCAGGGCAGCACGGCGAGTGGCAACGAAGTTCATGGCGGCTCCAGGCGGTTGGATGAGGGGTGAGCGCAATGTAGGCAGCGCGGCAGGCAACGTCCAATGCATTGTTGGTTGCATTAGCATGCGGCCACTGCATTCTCATGCCGAGGCCCACCGATGACGCTCGTGCAACTGCGCCACCTGATCGCCCTGGCCGACCAGGCCTCCTTCAGCAAGGCCGCGCAGGCCGCGCACCTGAGCCAGCCGGCGCTCTCGCGCAGCATCCGCGCGCTCGAAGACGAGCTGCTCGCTGCCGCTGGCCGACCGCATCGGCCGCCGCGTCGAGCTCACGGTGCACGGCCGCGACGTGCTCGAACGCGCGCGCCAGATCGTCTTCGACGCCGACGAGCTGCGCGCGCGCGGACAGCGCGTCAAGGAACACGCGGCGGGCACGCTGCGCATCGGCATGGGCTCGGGCCCGGGCGCGATGCTGATGCTGCCGCTGCTGCAGAAGGTGTGTGCGGACCACGGCAAGCTGCGCCTGGAGATCACGCGCAGCGGCACCGACCTGCTCGTGCAGGCGCTGCGCGACAAGGCGCTCGACGGCCTGGTGGTCGATGCGCGCTCGTTGAAACCCGCGCCCGACCTGCGCGCCGAGTTCGTGCACGAGATGCGCGGCGCCTTCATGGTGCGGCGCGGCCACCCGCTGGCGCGCCGCCGCCGCGCGCTTGGCTTCGACGCGCTGCGCGAGCACCCGATCGCCTCGACGCCGCTGTCCGACGAGGTGGCGCGCATGCTCGTCGAGCGCTACGGCCCGCAGGCGCACCCCGAGTCCTGCGTCACGCTGCGCTGCGATGAGTTGTCGAGCCTGGTCGAGCTGGCGCGCACGACAGACGCCGTGCTGCTGGCCGTGCGCGCCGCCGCGCCCGACCTGGTGGAGTTGAAGCTCGCGCCGCCGCTCGACGCCACCGCGCGCTTCGGCCTGGTGACGCTGGCGCGGCGCACCGAGTCGCCGGCGCTGGAGCTGGTGCGGACCTTGATGCGGCAGCGATTGCGTGGATAACCCCGTTGCCGCAGCCGCCGCGGTGCTGGCATGCTGCGGACCTTCACTCAGGAGCCCTTGCCCATGCGTCTCGCGCCCACCCTGTTGCACCGCCGCCGCACTCGCCGCGCTGTCGTCCACCGCCTTCGCACAAGCCCAGCCGCCGCTCAAAGTCGGCCTGATGCTGCCGGCCACCGGCACCTTCGCCGCGCTCGGCGACATGATCGAGCGCGGCTTCAAGCTGCATGTCGAAGAACAGGGCGGCAAGTTGGGCGGGCGCGAGATCCAGTACTTCAAGGTCGATGACGAGAGCGAGCCGAGCAAGGCCACCGACAACGTCAACAAACTGATCAAGCGCGACAACGTCGATGTCATCGTCGGCACCGTGCACTCGGGCGTGGCGCTGGCGATGGCGCGCGCGGCCAAAGACAGCGGCACGCTGCTGATCGTGCCCAACGCGGGCGCCGATGCGATCACCGGGCCGCAATGCGCGCCGAACATCTTTCGTTCGAGCTTCTCCAACTGGCAGCCGGGTTACGCCACCGGCGTCGTCGCTGCGGGCAAGGGCTACAAGCGCGCGATGACGATCACCTGGAACTACGCCGCCGGCAACGAGACGGTCAAAGGTTTCACCGAAGCCTTCGAAAAAGGCGGCGGCAAGGTCATCAAGGATCTGTCGCTGCCGTTCCCCGGCGTCGAGTTCCAGCCACTGCTGACCGCGATCGCCGCCGAAAAGCCCGATGTGGTGTTCGCCTTCTTCGCCGGCGGCGGCGCCGTCAAGTTCGTCAAGGACTACGACGCCGCGGGCCTGAAGAAAAGCATCCCGCTGGTCGGCTCGGGCTTTCTCACCGACGGCACGCTCGAAGCGCAAGGCGCGTCGGCGCAAGGCCTGATCACCGCGCTGCACTACGGCGACAACATCGAGACGCCGCGCAACACGGCCTTCCGCAACAAGTTCGCCGTGACGAACAAGGTCAACCCGGACGTGTACGCGCTGCAAGGCTACGACGCGGCGCAGATGCTGGCGATCGGTCTGGCCGCCGTCAAAGGCGACACGAGCAAGAAAGACGCGCTCTACGCGGCGATGAACAAGGCGCAGATCGACAGCCCGCGCGGCAAGTTCACGCTGAGCCCGCAACACAACCCGACGCAGGATTTCTATGTGCGCGAGGTCAAGGGCAACTACAACGTCGTCACCGGCATTGCGGTCAAGGCATTGGCCGATCCGGGAAAGGGGTGCAAACCATGATTCTCGAAGTCGCCGACATCCGTATTGCGCCGGGGCAGCAGGCCGCGTTCGATGAAGCCATCGAGCGTGGCTTGACGACGGTGATCTCGCAGGCCAAGGGCTTTCGCGGCTGGAAGGTCAACAAGGGCGTTGAAAGCCCGGAGCGTTATCTGCTGCAGATTTTTTGGGACACGCTCGAGGACCACACCGTGGGCTTTCGCCAGTGGGCCGCTGTTCGCGCAGTGGCGCGCCATCGTCGGCCCGTTCTTCGCGGCGCCGCCGGTGGTCGAGCACTTCACGCTGCTCGGCAAGTCGGATTGAGCGCGCCCTTGGCGCGGCGCCGCGCACCGAGCTCGAGCGCCAGGTGCAGCGCCGCGGCCACGGCCAGCGGCAACACGTAGTAGAGCGCGCGAAACGCCAGCAGCGCGGCCAGCAGCGAGGCCGTTGGCACGCGCGCGCCGAGCACCGCAACGTAAACCGCTTCGAGCACGCCCAGGCCGCCGGGCACATGCGTCGGCACGGCGATCACCGCGGCGCTCAACTGCGTCGCCAGCACCGTGCCGTAACTCAGTTCGCGCGGCATCAACTGCCAGACGATGGCGCCGATGAGCGCCCAGTTCAGCGACGACAGGGCGAGCTGCGCCAGCGCCAGGCGCCCGCTCGGCAGCGTGAAGCGGTGCGTGCGCCACGTCCATTCGCGGCGCTTGCCGAAGAAGCAGGCTGCGACGTAGGCCAGCGGCAGCGCCACCATGACGACGCCCAGCACCTGCATCAAGCCGGTCGAGACCGGAAAGCGCCGGCGGCAACGCGATCTGCCGCAGCGCGAACGTGACGCCGGCCAGCAGCAGCCAGCCGGACCAGTTGGTGACGAGGCTCAAGACGATCAGCCGCCCGATCTGCCCGGCGTCGAGGCCGAGCTTGCTGTACAGCCGAAGGCGAAAGCCGACGCCGCCGACCAGCGAGCCGAGGTTGAGGTTGAACGCATAGCTGACGAAGCCGACGCCGAGCACGCGCGCCGTGGACAGATCGTGGCCGACGTAGCGCCGGCCGATGAGTTCGTACGACGCATAGGTGAGGTGGCTGGCCAGCACGAGCACGGCTGCAATGATCAGCGTCGGCGCGCGCAAGGCCGCGAGCGCCGCGCGCACCTGGCCCCAATCGATCTCGCGCATAGGGTCGGCGACGAGCCAGCCGACGAGAGCCAGCAACAGCAGCGCCAACACCGGCCCGAACCAACGCTGGCGCACCAGGGCGCGCCAGCCGCCTGTCCGTGGCGAATGCGCCGCACCCGCGTCGGCGGTGCGCGCGCTCACCGCACCTGTCCGATGTCGATCGCCGGCCCATCGCTGGCCCCGTCCTTGGGCCCCCGCAGCGACGATCCATCGCTGGCGGTCGTCGGCAACGGCGACGGCGACACGCGCTTGATCGCCGGCGCGTGGGCCGGCAGCCAGCCGGCCCACGCCGGGAAGTGCCGCGTCAGGTGGTAGGCCAGCGTCTCCGTCCACACGCGCCAGCGCGGTTGCCGCGCAAACGAGTCGGGGTCGAGCCGCGTGCAGTGATCGCGCATCAGCCCGTCGAGGTTGGCGCGCAGCACGGCCGCGAACTCGCGGTCGCGGATCATCACGTTGGCTTCGAGGTTGAGCGCCAGAGAGAGCGGGTCGAGATTGCTCGAACCGACCGTGGCCCAGACGCCGTCGATCACCGCCACCTTGCCGTGCAGCGGCCGCTGGCAGTACTCATAGACATCGACGCCGGCCTGGACCAAGCGCCGGTGCAGCAATTGCGCGGCGGTGCGCACGATGGCCATGTCGGGCTGGCCTTGCAGGATCAGGCTCACCTTGACGCCGCGGCGCGCCGCGCGGCGCAGCGCCCGCAGCAGGCGATAGCCGGGGAAGAAGTAGGCGTTGGCGATCACCACCTCGCTGCGCGCGGCGCGGATCGCGGCGCGGTACTCGCGCTCGATGGTGTCGCGCTGTCGGCCGTTGTCGCGCGTGACGAACATCGCTTCCACCGTGCCGACTTCGGCGTCGGCCGCCGCGGGCTGTGCCACGGGCGGCAGCGGCCGGTGCGCCTGGCCGATCTGCTTGAGCGCAAAGCGGCGCACCTGCGCCACCAGCGGCCCTTCGAAGCGCACCGCGTAGTCCTGCTTGGCATCGGGGCCGAAGTCGCCGAGGTGGTCGGCCGAGAAGTTGATGCCGCCGACGAACGCGCTGCGACCATCGACGACGACGATCTTGCGGTGCATGCGGCGAAACCAGTGCAGCCGCAGCCCGAGCACGCGCGGTTGCGCATCGAACGCGCGCACGCGCACGCCGGCGGCTTCGAGCGGCGCGACGTACGCCTGCGACAACTCCGGCGTGCCCCAACCATCGACGGTGAGATCGACACGCACGCCGCGCTGCGCAGCTCCCTGCAGCACACGCTGCAGCTCGAGCCCGACCTTGTCTTCGAACAGGATGAAGGTCTCCAGCATCACTTCGTGTTGCGCGCTGGGCGATGGCGTCGAACACCGCCGGGTAGTACTGCTCACCGTTTTCGAGCAACTCGAAGCGGTTGCCCGTGGTCCACGCACGGCGCACCCGCTGCCACATGTCGCGCACGCTCATCGCCGCCTCACCATTGCAGCTCGGCGGCCAGCGGCGCGTGGTCCGACAGGTGCGACCAGGGCTTCCGGCCGAGCACCAACGGCTGCGACGCGTGCGCGTTGCGCACGTAGATGCGGTCCAGCGCCAGCAGCGGCCAACGCGCCGGGAAGGTGCGCGCGGCGCGCCCGGTCGCGCTGACGAAGACATCTCGCAGCCCGGCGCCCTTCGACAGGCACTCGTGCGCTCGCTCGCGCCAGTCGTTGAAATCGCCGGCCACGACCAGCGGCGCATCGGCGGGCACCTCGCGCTCGATCAGGCGGCAGAGCAGATCGAGCTGGTGGCGGCGCTCGCGCTCGAACAGGCCGAGGTGGACGCAGATCGCGTGCACCATCGCGCCCGAGACGTCGAGCACGCAATGCAGGAAACCGCGCGCCTCGTTGCCGCCGCTGCTGACATCGTGATTGCGGTGCGAGCGGATCGGGTAGCGTGACAGCAGCGCGTTGCCGTGATCGCCATGCGGATAGACGGCGTTGCGGCCGTAGGCATGGTCGCTCCACAGCGTGTCGGCCAGGTACTCGTACTGCGGCGTCGCCGGCCAATCCTTGTGCCGCTTGGCGTGATGGGCATGGCTGCCGATCACTTCCTGCACGAACACCAGATCGGCCGCCACCGCGCGCACTGCCTCACGCAACTCGCGCAGCACGAAGCGGCGGTTGAAGAAGGTGAAGCCCTTGTGGGCGTTCAGGGACAGAACTCGCAGGCTCGGACGCGACAGGGTGCACAGCGGCATCCACCTAATGTGCCGGCCGCGCGCGGCTGCGGCTGTCAGAGGCGGGTGCTTCGCGTGTAGGCTTTCGCCTACGTGGCACGATGTTCAGGCCGCCACGAGCACGCGGTTGCGCCCCTCGCGTTTGGCCAGCAGCAGTTCGTCGTCGGCGCGCTTCAACAGCGCCTGCCAGCTTTCGGCGATGCACAACGAGTCAGCGATGCCGGCCGAAAAACTCGTGCCGGCGTCGCCGACCGCACCCTGCATCAGCGATTCGACGCGCCAGCGCTTCAACAGCGCTGCGATCTTGCGCCGCGCGCCGACCGCGTCGGTTTCGGGCATCAGCACGCAGAACTCTTCGCCGCCGTAACGGCAGGCGACGTCGCTCTTGCGCAGGTTGGCCACCAGCACGCGGCCGAAGGCGGCGAGCAGGCGGTCGCCGGCATCGTGGCCGCGCTCGTCGTTGACGCGCTTGAAATGGTCGAGGTCGATGATCACCGCGGCCAGCGGTTTGTGCTCGCGCTGCGCCAAGGCCCACATCGCCGGCAGCGTGTTGTTGAGGTGGCGGCGGTTGAACAGGCCGGTGAGCTCGTCGCGCGTGGCCTGCTGGCGCAGCGCTGCCTGCAGCGCCTGGACCTCGCTCATCTTCTGCGACAGCGCGTGGTTGGCGGCCTCGAGTTCGGCGCGGGCGCGTTCGGTGGCGCATCGCTGTGCATCTTTTTCGTCGAGCTTGTGCTGCAGCAGCAGCAACTCGGTCTGCAAGGCCGCGGCCTGGTAATGCGCGCGCGAGGCCATCTGCGCGCGCTCGACCGACAGGCGCTGCCACTCGCGCACGGCCGCCAGCGCCGCCGCGGTGTGGCCTTGCGCTTCCTGCACCTGCGACTGCAGCAGGTGGACGGCGCAGCGCACGCGCAAGCTGACACCGAGGTCGCCGGCGGCGGCGCGATCGTGCGCGGCTTCGAGCTGCGCCGCGGCACGCGGCAGGTCGCCTTCGGCACGGGCCAGCAGCGCTTCGGCCAACGCCAGTTCGAGCTGCTCTTCGACGATCGGCTCGCGCTCGACCTCGCGCGCGCGCATGACGAGCCGGCGCCCGAGCGCTACGTCGCCGGCGCTGAAGGCGGCGATCGCCATCGTCTCGAAGTGCGGCGTCAACGCGCCACGGCCGCTGGCATCGGTGGGCATGGCGACGACGCGCTCGATGTCCGGCAGCACTTCGGCGGCGCGGCCGAGCTCGGTCTTGATGATGATGCGGTTGACCCACAGCACGCTGGCCAGGCGCGGGTTCCTGGCGTGGTCGAAGCGCGCCAGGCCGGCCTCGACATGCTTGCCTGCCTCGTCGTAATCGCCGAGCTGCATCAGCTCGTGCGCCAGATTGCAATGCAGCACCGCGTCGTAGCCGTGGCCGCGCGCCGGCGGCGCGTCGCGCAACGCCTGGTACATGTAGGCAAAAGCTTGCTCGGATTCGTTGCGCGCCGAGTAGCAACCGGCAATCGTGTTGAGCAGCAAGCCGCGCTGGTCGTGGCGCAGCGCCGCCAGGCCTTCATCACGCAGCGCCAGCACGAGCTGCAGCGATTCGTCGTAGCGGCCCTCGCGCCAGAGGCCGCGCGCCAGGCCGGTCTGGGCGAGGATGCGGCCGCTGGCATCGCCGCGCCGTTCGAAGATCTGCTGTGCTGCGCGCAACTCGGGCGCGGCGATGCGCGGCCGCGCGAAGTAGATGAGGTGAAAGCCGCGCGCCAGGCGGGCCCAGCCCTCGCCGGCCGCATCGCCACGCGCCAGCGCCTTGGCCAGCGCGTCATCGGCCAGCGCGACGGCGCGCGCCGAGTCGATGTGCAACAGCTTCCAAGCCTGCTGTGCCAGGCGCAGCGCGTCGCTCCTGCGCGGTGGTGTCGAAGATGCCATGCGTGAATTGTGTGCGCCGCTCGCGGCAAGATGGCCTGCGTGAGGTCAATACAAACGAGCTGGAAACGAGCACTGTGTCACTGCGGGCCGACATGGCGCTGCAGATACCGGGGGACGAGGCGTTCAGGGCCCCGCCTCTTGGAAGAACCGCAACGCGGTCGTAGCATGCCAGTCCCCAATCAAGGAGACGCCGATGGCCGCCGACACCGTTTGCACGCTCGTTCCATACTTCAAGGTCAGGCCCGGCCAGCTCGCCGCCTTCCGCGCCGGCGTGGCCGGGTTCGTCGAGCGCACGAAGAGCGAGAAAGGCTGCGTGCACTACGCGTTCTCGTTCGACGGCGACACCGCACATTGCCGCGAGGGTTATGACGATGCCGGCGCGTTGCTGGCCCATCTGGACAACGTCGGCGCGCTGCTCGGCGAAGCGCTGAAGATCTCCGACATCGCGCGCCTCGAAGTCCACGGCCCCGCAGCCGAGATTGAGAAGCTGCGCGCGCCGATGGCCGGCTTGAAGCCGCAGTTCTTCGTCTTGGAGCCCGGCGGGATCCGGCGCTGATTGTTGGTCAGCGCCAGGCGCTGGCGCGGTCCAGCGCAGCGACGGTCGGCGCGTCGAGCGTCAACGTCGCAGCGCGGGCGAGTTCCTCGAACTGCGCCACCGATGTCGCGCTGGCGATCGGCGCCGTCAGTCCCGGCCGCGCCATCTGCCACGCCAGCGCCACCTGCGCCGGCGTCGCGTCGCACGCCACGGCAGCGTCGTCGAGCGCCGCCAGGATGCGAAAGCCGCGCTCGTTGAAGTAGGCCTGCTTGACGCCACCGCCGCGCGGGCTCTTGGCGAGGTCGGCCTCGCTGCGGTACTTGCCGGTCAGAAAGCCGCGCGCCAGGCCGAAGAAGTTGATCACGCCGATACCGCGCGCACGCACCAGCGGCTCCAGCTCGGCCTCGTACGGTTCGCGGTCGGCCAGGTTGTACAGCGGCTGCAGCGTCTCGTAGCGCGGCAGGCCCAGGCGCTCGCTGGTGTCGAGCGCCTGCGCCAACCGCGCCGCGCTGTGGTTCGAGGCACCGATGGCGCGCACCTTGCCGGCACGGATCAAGTCGGCGTAAGTGCCGAGCGTGTCTTCGAGCGGCACGGTCGCGTCGTCGTCGTGCGACTGGTAGAGATCGATGTGGTCGGTCTGCAAGCGGCGCAGCGAGTCATCGACGGCTTGGCGGATCCACTTCGGCGACAGGCCCGTGCGACCCTCGCCTTCGTCGCCCATCGGCTTGCCGACCTTGGTCGCGATCAGCACGTTGTTGCGCTTGCCGCTTTTCTTCAACCAGCGGCCGATGACGGTCTCCGACTCGCCGCCCTGGTGCCCGGGCGCCCAGCGCGAATAAACATCGGCCGTGTCGATGAGGTTGAAGCCCGCGCCGACGAAGGCGTCGAGCAGGCGAAACGAAGTCGCTTCATCGGCCGTCCAGCCGAAGACGTTGCCGCCGAAGGCCAGCGGCGCAGTCGAAAGGCCGGAGCGGCCGAGCGGGCGCTGTTGCATGCTCAACCCGCGTGCCGCCGCGCCGCCCAGAAAGTGGCGCCATGTTCACCGTAGCGCTCGGCATGCGGCACGTCGCGCGCGAGCTCGAACCAATCGCCCGACTGCAAGTGGCGCACCTGCTCGCCTTGGGTGAGCCAGAACTCACCGCTCACCACCAGCGCCTTGACGGCGAAGGGATGCGTGTGCGTGTCGAGCACCTGCCCGGGCTTCCACTCGCGCACCAGCACTTCGTCGAAGCCTTCGGCGCGGGCGGAGGATTCAAAGGCTTCGTAGGACACATTCTCATTTGCCATCACGCGCTCCTTTCAGTAACCCGCCAGTGGCGAGCGGAACAATCATCGGACTCGTTTCGAGTGATTTTGCGCCACGAAGACCGCCGCTCATGGATACGAAAGCGTCAAGCTCTGCGTCGGACCTCGCCATGCCATTTGCAGGCGAGAAAGCACATCGCGGCCCAACAGACCCTCGAAGGGGTGGTTGATGAAGGCAGTGGCCATGACAGGCAGCGGATCGATGCCCAGCGAGCTCACGGTGGCCAAGCCGCCGAGGACAAGGCTCACGTCATAGACGAGCCCGAGATGGACCTCGATCAGCGCGCCAGAAGTCAGTATCGGTACGGTCAGGCTTCTCACGGACCAAGATCGCGCGAGAAGTGCGCGACATGTTCCTCAGCACTGATCTGCTTCACGAAGAACGGCGTCAGGTCGAACCGGTCGTAGCCCCAATTCAGCGCCTCTTCGTAGGTACCCAGCACATTGTGAACTTCGCTGCCCTGGATGACGACAAACTTGCCGTCGTGTTCTTCGAGCATCCGAGGCAATGATGCTTCGTACACGCGCTGCTCTGTCTGAAGTGTCAGCATGCAATTCGTCCTCAGGTCGGTCGGTTCGGCCGTAACTTGCCTTGATGTGAGTGTGCGCGCAACGAGCGTTTTCTCCAGCTACATGCTGCGCCGGTACTGCCCACCCACCTCGAACAGCGCGCTCGTGATCTGGCCGAGCGAGCAGACGCGCACGGCGTCCATCAGCACGTCGAAGACGTTCCTGTTGTCGATCACGGCCTGCTGAAGGCGCTTCAACATCGCCGGCGCCTGCTTCGCATGGGTCGTGTGAAAGTCGGCGAGCCGTTTCAACTGCGACTGCTTTTCTTCCTCCGTCGAACGCGCCAGTTCGATGTGACCCGGACACCGCCTCGCCATGCGGGTTGCGGAAGGTGTTGACGCCGATGATCGGGTACTCGCCGGTGTGTTTCTGCATCTCGTAGTGCATCGACTCTTCCTGGATCTTGCCGCGCTGATAACCCGTTTCCATCGCACCGAGCACGCCGCCGCGCTCGGTGATCTTCTCGAACTCCCGCAGCACCGCTTCTTCGACCAACTCGGTCAGCTCGTCGATGACGAACGCGCCCTGGTTCGGGTTCTCGTTTTTCGCCAGGCCCCATTCGCGGTTGATGATGAGCTGGATCGCCATCGCGCGGCGCACGCTCTCTTCGGTCGGCGTCGTGATCGCTTCGTCGTAGGCGTTGGTGTGCAGCGAGTTGCAGTTGTCGTACACGGCGATCAGCGCCTGCAGCGTCGTGCGGATGTCGTTGAAGGCGATTTCCTGCGCGTGCAGCGAGCGTCCTGACGTTTGGATGTGGTACTTCAGCTTCTGGCTGCGCTCGTTCGCGCCATAGCGGTCGCGCATCGCCGTGGCCCAGATGCGGCGCGCCACGCGGCCCATCACGGTGTACTCGGGGTCCATGCCGTTGGAGAAGAAGAAGCTCAGGTTCGGCGCGAAATCATCGACGTGCATGCCGCGCGCCAGATAGGCTTCGACGAACGTGAAGCCGTTCGACAGCGTGAACGCGAGCTGGCTGATCGGGTTCGCACCGGCCTCGGCGATGTGATAGCCGCTGATGCTCACTGAGTAGAAGTTGCGCACGTCGTGGTGGACGAAAAACTCGGCGATGTCGCCCATCACCTTCAGGCTGAACTCGGTCGAGAAGATGCAGGTGTTCTGGCCCTGGTCTTCCTTCAGGATGTCGGCCTGCACCGTGCCGCGCACATTGGCCAGCGTCCACTCGCGGATCTTCGCGGCTTCGGTGTCGGTGGGCTGTCTCTTGTTGTCGCTGCGGAACTTGTCCAGGTTCTGGTCGATCGCGGTGTTCATGAACATTGCCAGGATCGTCGGCGCCGGGCCGTTGATCGTCATGCTCACACTCGTGCTCGGGTTCGTCAGGTCGAAGCCGCCGTAAAGCACCTTCATGTCGTCGAGCGTGGCGATGGACACACCGCTGTTGCCGACCTTGCCGTAGATGTCGGGCCGCGGGTCGGGGTCGGCGCCGTAGAGCGTGACCGAGTCGAACGCGGTGGACAGGCGTTTGGCCGGCAGGCCTTCGCTGACAACCTTGAAGCGGCGGTTGGTGCGGAACGCATCGCCCTCGCCGGCGAACATGCGCGTCGGATCTTCGCCTTCGCGCTTGAAGGCGAAGACGCCGGAGGTGTACGGGAAGCTGCCGGGCACGTTGTCGAGCAGCAGCCACTTCAGCAACTCGCCGTGGTCTTCGTACGTTGGCAGCACGACCTTGCGAATCTTGTTGCCACTCAGCGTGGTGTGCGTGAGCTGCGTGCGGATTTCCTTGTCGCGAATCTTCACCACGTACTCGTCGCCGGCGTACGCGCGCTGCATGTCGGGCCACATCATCAGCAGTTTTTTCGCCTGCGGGTCGAGCCTGGTTTCGCGCTCTTCGGCCAGCGAGATCGCGGCTTCGGCGGCGCGCGGTTTGTCGGGCTTGCCGACGGTGAGCATCTGGGCTGCCGCGCGCAGTTGCTGCACTTCGCGCGCCAGGGCGGCCTGCTCGCGCGCACGGCGCTTGTAGCCGCGCACGGTGTCGGCGATGTCGGCCAGGTAGCGCACACGCGCCGGGGGCACGATCGGCACCTGGTGCGTGCTGTGGCGCGTCGCGACCGCAGGCAGGCGGCCGGCTTTCAACGCCAGGCCTTTGTCGATCAGCCGTGCCTTGATGGCCTGATACAGCGCCGTGACGCCGTCGTCGTTGAAGCGGCTGGCCATCGTGCCGAAGACCGGCATCTCGTCGGGCATCTGCTTGAACGCTTCGCGGTTGCGCTGCACTTGCTTGGCGACATCTCGCTGCGCGTCGGCGGCGCCCTTGCGATCGAACTTGTTGATGGCGACCAACTCGGCAAAGTCGAGCATGTCGATCTTCTCCAACTGGCTGGCCGCGCCGTACTCGGGCGTCATCACGTACAGCGGGATATCGACATGCGGCACGATCGCCGCGTCGCCCTGGCCGATGCCCGAGGTCTCGACGATGACGAGGTCAAAGCCCGCCGCCTTGCACGCCGCGAGCACGTCGGGCAGCGCGGCGCTGATCTCGCTGCCGGCCTCGCGCGTGGCCAGGCTGCGCATGAAGACGCGAGGACCCGCGCTCCAAGGCCCGATCGCGTTCATGCGGATGCGGTCGCCGAGCAGCGCGCCGCCACTCTTGCGCCGCGACGGGTCGATCGAGATCACTGCGATGGAGAGCGCATCGTCCTGGTCCAGCCGCAGGCGGCGGATCAGCTCGTCGGTCAGCGAAGATTTACCGGCGCCACCGGTGCCGGTGACGCCGAGCACCGGCGCTTTCGATGACTTGGCGGCGTCGTGCAGCGCGGTCTTCAACTTCGCATCGGCGCTGCCGTTCTCCAGCGCCGTGATCAGCTGCGCCAGAACACGCCACGCCGTTTCACCATGACCGGCAACCGCAGCGGCAACCTTGGGAGCCTTCGCCGCGAGATCGACATCGCAGCGCATCACCATCTCGCCGATCATCCCCTGCAGCCCCATGCGCTGCCCGTCTTCCGGGCTGAAGATGCGCACGCCCTGCTCGGCGAGCTCACGGATCTCCGCCGGCACGATGACACCGCCGCCGCCACCGAACACCTGCACGCCTTCACCGCCGCGCGCGCGCAGCAGCTCGACCATGTATTTGAAGTACTCGACATGCCCGCCCTGGTACGAACTGACGGCGATGCCCTGCGCGTCCTCCTGCAGCGCCGCGGTCACCACCTCATCGACCGAGCGGTTGTGGCCGAGGTGGATGACCTCGGCGCCCATGCCCATCAGGATGCGGCGCATGATGTTGATCGCGGCGTCGTGGCCGTCGAACAGCGACGCCGCGGTGACGAAGCGCACCTTGTGCTTCGGGCGGTAGGCGGCCAGGGCCTTGTAGTCGGCGGCAAGCTCGGTCATGGCATCGATCCAGGCAGTCCAGACAATGGGGGCATTGAAAGTTACATTGACGTTAACGTCAATTGCCGATGATGCTACCGCCGATCGCCACTGGCCAACGCGCATCAGCCCTTGGACCCATGCGGCCGAGCCCTTGCACCCATGCGGCCGAGCCCTTGGTTTGCGAGGGGCGACGGGCCGGCGCTTTTCTGCACAATCGCTGCCCATGCCGACACCGCCCGCACCGCAGCCCGACACGCCGCCCGCGCTGCGCGAGTTGGCCCTCGTCGTGCCGCTGCGCACCGCTGCGGGCCAGGCTGCGCTGACGCGGCGCACGCGCGAGTTGACGCCGCGCCAGCGCACGGCGCTGTTCATGGTCGATGGCAAGCGCAGCGTCGATATCGTGCTGGCGCTGGCGTCGCAGGCCGGCGCCAAGGCCAGCGATTTTTCCGATCTGGTGACGCTCGGCCTGGTCTCCACGCCGGGGCTGCCGGTGGCAGCGGTGCTCAATGAATCGTCGATGCTGCCGTCGTCGCAGTCGCTGCATGGCGATTCGACCTGGTCTCAGCTGCCGGAAGACGAGACCGTGCAGCACATCACCGACGGGCCGCTGATCGAGGCCCGCGCGCTGCTCGTGCGCGCCGTGCGCAGCGCGGCGCCGCTCGCCGGCGCGTTGACGCTGCGCCGGTTGAAGCGAGCCAGCACGCGCGCCGAACTCGAAGCGCTGCTCGACGAGGTGGAGCAGCGCCTGCGCAAACCGCACCGCAGCGTGATCGCGGCGCAGACGCTGCGCCATGTTCGGCACTTGCTGACGCTGCCGGCAACGACCTACCCGGCGCCGCTCGGGGCAAGATGAGCCCCCAGCTCACTTCGTTCGCGCCCCCCGAGGGCGGTCGTGCCCTTCGGGCGGCCGTGCGGGCACGATGAGTTTCCTCGCCATCGACATCGGCAACACGCGCCTGAAGTGGGCGCTGTACGACGCTGCTCGGCCGGGCGCGCTGATGCAGACCAGCGGCGCGGTCTTCCTGGAAACCATCGACCAGTTGGCCGAGCAGGAGTGGCAGCGGCTGCCGGCGCCAACGTCGATGCTCGGCAGCAACGTCGCCGGTGACGCGGTGCGGCGGCGTGTCGAGGAGCAGTTGGAGCTGTGGGACATCGAGCCGCGCTGGATCGTGCCCGGCGCGCAAGGCGCCGGCGTAACCAACGGCTACGACCACCCGACGCGCCTGGGCGCCGACCGTTGGGCGGCGCTGGCCGGTGCGCGCTGGCACGTGCTGCAGCGCGACGGCGCGCCGCGCCCTGCCCTGGTGGTGATGGTCGGCACCGCGGTCACCGTCGATTCACTCGACGCCGAGGGCCGCTTCATCGGCGGCCTGATCCTGCCCGGCTTCGGCCTGATGCTGCGCGCGCTCGAACAAGGCACCGCCGGCCTGCGCGTGCCCACCGGCGAGGTCGAAGACTTTCCGACCAACACCAGCGACGCGCTGATGAGCGGCGGCGCGCACGCCCTGGCCGGCGCGATCGAGCGCATTCACCGGCGGCTGGTGCAACGCAGCGGCGGCGTCGAGCCGCTGTGCCTGATGACCGGCGGCGCAGCGGTGAAGATGGCGCCGATCACCGAACTCGCGTTCGAGACGATCGACTCGTTGATCTTCGATGGGCTGCTCGCGCTGCAGGAAGAACGCACCACGGGCTTCGGCGATCTGCTGTGAAGGTCAGCGACGGTCAGAGCACATAGCGCGACAGGTCTTCATTGGCGGCGAGTGCCGCGAGCTTCGCATCGACCTGCTCTGCGCCCAGGCTCACCGTGCTGCCGCCGCGCTCCGGCGCATCGAAGCTGATCTCTTCGAGCAGCCGCTCCATCACCGTGGCCAAGCGCCGCGCGCCGATATTCTCGGTGCGCTCGTTGACCTCGAAGGCGATCTGCGCCAAGCGGCGGATCGCGCCGTCGTTCAACTCGAGCGTCACGCCTTCGGTGGCCAAGAGCGCCTGGTACTGCTTGACGAGGCTGGCCTGCGTGCTCTTCAGGATGGCTTCGAAATCATCGACCGTCAGCGACGCCAATTCGACGCGGATCGGCAATCGGCCTTGCAGCTCGGGGATCAGGTCGCTCGGCTTGCACAGATGAAATGCGCCGGAAGCGATGAACAAAATGTGGTCGGTCTTCACCGGGCCGTACTTGGTGCTGACCGTCGTGCCCTCGACCAGCGGCAACAGATCGCGCTGCACGCCCTGGCGGCTGACATCGGCGCCGCTCATCTCGCCGCGGCTGGCCACCTTGTCGATCTCGTCGATGAAGACGATGCCGTTGCCTTCCGCGTTGGCCAGTGCAGCGGCGCGAATCTCGTCTTCGTTGACCAGCTTGGCAGCTTCTTCGTCGGTGAGCAGCTTCATCGCTTCGCCGATCGCCAACTTGCGCGTTTTCTTCTTGCCGCCGCCCATCTGCGAGAACAGGCCCTTCAGCTGCTCGGCCATCTCTTCCATGCCCTGCGGGCCGAGCACTTCGAGCGCCTGTTTCGGCGCGTCGAGTTCGACATCGACCACCTTGTCGTCGAGCGTGCCTTCGCGCAGGCGCTTGCGCATGACCTGGCGCGCGGTGTTGTCGGCGGCGGGCGTGTCACCTTCGGCAAAGCCCATGCGCGAGTCCCGCGCAGGGGGCACCAGGATGTCGAGCACGCGGTCTTCCGCCGCGTCCTGCGCCTGGCGGCGGCGCGTCTTCATCTGCTGCTCGCGCTCTTGCTTGACCGCCGCATCGACGAGATCGCGGATGATCGAATCGACATCCTTGCCGACGTAGCCGACCTCGGTGAACTTGGTCGCTTCGACCTTGATGAACGGCGCATCGGCGAGCTTGGCCAGGCGGCGCGCGATCTCGGTCTTGCCGACGCCGGTCGGGCCGATCATCAGAATGTTCTTCGGCGTGATCTCGCCGCGCAGTTTTTCATCCACCTGCTGGCGCCGCCAGCGGTTGCGCAGCGCGATGGCGACGGCGCGTTTGGCGTCGGCCTGGCCGACGATGTGGCGATCCAATTCCGAGACGATCTCCTTGGGGGTCATGCTGCTCATTCGAGGACTTCAATCGTGTGCTGATCGTTCGTGTAGATGCACAGCTCGCCGGCAATCGTCAATGACTGCTTGACGATCTCCGGCGCCGTCAACGCACTGTGTTCGAGCAAGGCCCGCGCCGCGGCCTGCGCATACGGCCCGCCGGAGCCGATGGCGACGATGCCGAGCTCGGGTTCGAGCACGTCGCCGTTGCCGGTGACGATCAGCGAATGTTCCTTGTCGGCCACGGCGAGCATCGCTTCCAGGCGGCGCAACACGCGGTCGGTGCGCCAGTCCTTCGTCAGCTCGACGGCGGCGCGCAGCAAGTGGCCGCCGTGTTTTTCGAGCTTGGCCTCGAAGCGCTCGAACAGCGTGAAGGCATCGGCCGTGGCACCGGCAAAACCGGCGAGCACGCGCTCGTGGTGCAGCTTGCGGACTTTGCGCGCAGTCGCCTTGACAACGATGTTGCCGAGCGTGACCTGGCCGTCGCCGCCCAACGCGACGATGCCGTCGCGACGCACGGACAAGATCGTGGTGCCGTGAAAGGTAGGTTCCATGAAGGCAGCAGCTTGGGGCCGGTGGCCCGAGTTCAAGCTGTCAGATGTTCCTCACCTGGACTTTGGCGTTCTCGTTGATGCCCATCGCACCGAAGAACAGCGCCACCAGGCGGTGCGCATCGGCAAAGGTGACGCTGCGGTTCTCACCGCGCTTGGCCAGGACCCAGTTCAGCAGATCGCCGGCGGCGACAAAATCGACGCGGATCAGCTTGTTGCAGGCGACATAGACCATCGCCGCCGAGCCGAGCTGCGAATCGAGCTGGTACAGCGTGGCGCCGATGTCGCCGACGAGCTGGCCCGACAACTCCACCGTGGCCATCTCGACCTGCCCCGGCGCGTCATCGACACCGGAGTCGATATAACTCGTCGCCACGTCGCTGACTTGCGACAGCGGCGGCGACTGCGTGGACAAGCCAGTGCCGCCGATGCGCACCTGGCAGCGCACGCGCTCCCACGACGGCGGCGAGACTTCATACGTCACGCAGTAGTCGATCGCGGCTTCGTCGAACTGATCCGGCCGGTTGGCCATGCGCAGCGCGTCCAGGCGCAGCACCCAGTAGGCCGGGTCGGCGTCGCGCACGCCGGTGGGCGCGGCATCGGACAGCACGGCGAGGAAGTTGTCGCCGGACAGCCAGCGCATGTCGAGCGTGTCGCCCGACCAAAGGCGGAACAGATCCGACAGGTGCGTGGCCGCTTCGGGGTCGATGTGCTTCAGGCCGCTCCAGTCGAAGACCCAGGGCAGCGGCAGTTGCAGCGTCGTCGAGCGCAGGCGCGCCACGGCGTCGATGTCGAGCACCTCGGGGCAGATCCAGCCGATCTCGCCGGCCGAGCGTTGCTTGACCGGCTTGTCCTGGCTCGCCGACTCCGCCACCAGCTTGGGCAGCGAGAACCACTGCGGCGCCGACCAGCCGAACTGCTGCGCATAGTCGAGCGCCAGGCTTTCGAACTTGGGCTGCTGGCCGGTGGCACGGTACAGATCGAACAGCACCAGCCAGGTTTCGGCGTGCTGCGCGCGCGCGCCGCCGATGCGCGTCAGCGACGACAAGGTCTGCTCGCAGGTCTCGAAGTCGGCGTTGGCAAAGGCGATCACCGGCTCGTCGAGTTCGGGGTCGTGCACGACCTCGCTGACCTCGACCGCGAACGGGCTGGCGAAGTCGCTGGAGGCTTGGCCCTGCAGTCCGCCCAGGGACACCGACACGCCGCCGCGCGGTGCCGTCGATGCGGCTGCAGCGGGCGCAGGCGCCGGGCGCGCGGCAGCGGGCGCAGGCGCCGGGAGCGCGGCAGCGGCGCAGGCGCCGGGCGCGCGGCAGCGGGCGCTCGCGGCGCCACGCTGTCGGAAGTGGTGAAGGTCAACGGCGCCTTCGAGCTGACCTCGTCGCCGCTGGGCGTCATCACGCCGGGGCGTGTCGTCGTCTGGCTGAAGACCTGGCGCTCGGTGGGCACCGCGTCGGCGGCGGACGGGGCGCGGCGCGCCTGCGAAGCTGACGACGGCGACGGCCCACCGCCCATGTCGCCGACCATCTGCTGCTCGATCTCGTCGATCTTGGCTTTGACCGCGCTGTCGTTCTGGCGCAGCGGGTTGCCCTCGCCCTTCGATTCGGAATCGATGCGCGACGTGCCCGCCATTGCCTGCAACTGCTCGGGCGAGAGGCCTTCGCGGCGCACCTTGCGCAACATGTCGAACTCGCGCTTGCGGACGAAGTCGTTGCGCTTCTTGCGCTCGATCATCGCCTTCAACTCCGACTTCTCGAGGTCGAGCTCACGGCCGTCGCCGTCCTGGCGCGAGTTCAGGTCGGCCCAGTCGGTGGCCGGATTGGCCACGAAACGCACCACCTTGCGGAAGAAGCTCTCGCCGTCTTTCGGAGGGGTTTCGCTCATGTAGGTCTCAGGACGGGCACGCAGATGAAGAGTGTTCTCGGATTAAAACAGAGGCACTCAATCGCCGAACATTTTTTGTTTCATCTCTCGGCGCTGCTGAGCTTCGAGCGACAGCGTCGCCGTCGGCCGCGCCATCAGCCGGGCCAGGCCGATCGGCTCGCCGGTTTCGTCGCAATAGCCGTAATCGCCGGCTTCGATGCGCGACAGCGACTGCGAGATCTTCTTCAGCAGCTTGCGCTCGCGGTCGCGCGTGCGCAACTCGAGCGCATGCTCTTCCTCGATCGTCGCGCGGTCGGCGGGGTCGGGCACGATCGACGTGTCTTCGCGCAGGTGCTCGGTGGTCTCGCCGGCGTTGGACAGCAGGTCGTCCTTCAGCGCCGTCAGGCGCACGCGGAAGAACTCGAGCTGCTTCTCGTTCATGTACTCGGCTTCGGGCATCGCCAACAGCTCGGGCTCGGTCAGATCGCGCCCGGCCTTGCTCTTCCAGGCGTTGACCAGCTTCGGATCGAACTTGACCGGCGGGCGCACGGGGGCGTCCACCGCCACCTGACGCGCCGGCGGGCGCGTCGGCGCAAAGCGGTCTGCGAAGCGGCTGACCTGCACCGGGTCCGGCACCGGCACCGAGACGTGAACATTGCTGCGCACGGTGCGCGTCGGCGCGCGCGGCGGCGGTTGGTTGAGCACCGGCTGGCCGGCCTTGGCCGGGGCCTTGGCTGCGGGTTTGGTGTCGCTGGAGGGAAGGGTTTTGGTCACAGGTGCAGTCTTGGGAGCGTGAGCGACGGATTTGTTCGCCGCCGGTTTGGCCGCAGGGGCGGCCGGCTTGGCGGCGGGCTTGGCAACGGGCTTCTGGGCCGCGTGAGCTGCGCCTTTGGCGGGTGCCTTGGCAACCGGCTTCTTGACCACGGGCTTTGCCGCGGGTTTCTTGGCTGCCTTGGCGACCGGCTTGGCCGGTTTTTTTGCTGGGGCCTTGCGCGGGGCTGCGCTGGCTTTGCCCGCCGACTTCTTGGCGGGGGCTGCGCGCTTGGCCGGGGATTTGGTCACTGTCGTCTCCTCGATCGGGCTTTATACCCGCTGCCCGGGCGCATGGCGCACCCTGGGGCGGGAATCTGAGGCGCGCGGATTGTAGCGACGTGACGAAGTGATCAACAGAGCCGATATCGCGTCTTGGCCGCACGGCGCGACGCGAGCCACCTCACTAGAAAACGCCGGGCCGCCCCAAGTTTTCTTGCGCCCCCACGGGGGGCCGGGCCGGGCGAGCCCGGCCCTTGGGGGCTCAAGTCAAACCAGGCATTGCTCCAGGCCCTGCAACAGGATGTCTTTGGGCAGATCGATGCCGATGAAGACCATCTTGCTTTGCTTCTTCTCGGCCGGCGCCCATTTGGGGCCCAGGTCGCTGCCCATCAGCTGGTGCACGCCCTGGAAGATGACCTTGCGCTCGCTGCCCTTCATGTTGAGCACGCCCTTGTAGCGCAGCATCTTCGGGCCATAGACCTGCACGATCGCGCCCAGAAAGTCTTCCAGCTTGGCCGGGTTGAAGGCACGGTCGGAGCGGAAGACGAAGGACTTGACGTCGTCGTCGTGCGCGTGGTGGTGCGGGTGGTCGCAGTGTTCGCCGTGCTCGTGATCGTGGTGGTCGTGCGCATGGTCGTGATCGTCGTGCGCATCGTCCTTGAGGAACTCGGGGTCGATCTCGAGCTTGGCGTTCAAGTTGAAGCCGCGCAGGTCGAAGACTTCGGCGATCGGCACTTCGCCGAAGTGAACCTTGCGCTGCGGCGCACGCGGGTTCATGTGCTTGATGCGGTGGATCAGTGCATCGACCGTGGCCGCATCGGCGATGTCGGTCTTGCTGATGAAGATCTGGTCGGCAAAGCCGATCTGGCGGCGCGCCTCCTGGCGGCTGTCGAGCTGGCCGTCGGCATGCTTGGCATCGACCAGGGTCAGGATCGAGTCGAGCAGATAACTCTCGGCGATTTCGTCGTCCATGAAGAAGGTTTGCGCCACCGGCCCGGGGTCGGCCAAGCCGGTGGTCTCGATGACGACGCGGTCGAAGTCGAGTTCGCCTTTGCGCTTCTTCTCGGCCAGCGTCGTCAGCGTCGAGCGCAGGTCTTCGCGGATGGTGCAGCAGACGCAGCCGTTGGAGAGCTGCAGGATCTGCTCCTTGCCGGCGTCATCGACCAGGATCTCGTTGTCGATGTTCTCCTCGCCGAACTCGTTTTCGATGACGGCGATCTTCTGGCCGTGGTTCTCAGACAGCACGCGCTTCAACAGCGTCGTTTTCCCCGAGCCGAGAAAGCCGGTGAGGATGGTGGCGGGGATGAGTCCTTGCGACATGGCGGGGTCCGGATTCGTTAGAGGGCCGCAGATGGAGCCTACTGCTGGCAAAACAAGGTCGGGTATTCTCTCTCCCCCGCCTTACCCGACACCGCCGCAGTGTCCGACCCACACCCTACTCGCACCACTCCGGCCGCCGACAAGCGCAGCTTCTTCGAGCGTCTGGTCGAGTTCATCGTGCCCGGCCCCGACAGCAAGGACGAGCTGATCGAGACCCTGGCCGACGCCGAGCAGCGCGAGCTGATCGACCCCGAGAGCCGCTCGATGTTGGAAGGCGTGATCCGCATGGCTGACATGACGGCCGGCGACGTCATGGTGGCCGCGCCGCGCATGGACCTGCTCGACATCGACGCGCCTTACGACGAGCTGCTCGAAGTCATCATCGACACCGGCCACTCGCGTTTTCCGGTCTATGAGGGCAAGCGCGACAACATGATCGGCATCCTGCTGGCCAAGGACTTGCTGAAACTGCAGCGCGCACCGGAGCTGAACCTGCGCACCCTCCTGCGGCCGGCGGTCTTCGTGCCCGAGAGCAAGCGGCTGAACGAGCTGCTGCGCGACTTCCGGAGCAACCGCAACCATCTGGCGATCGTCATCGACGAGTTCGGCAACACCGCCGGCCTGATCACGATCGAAGACGTGTTGGAAGAAATCGTCGGCGAGATCGAAGACGAGTTCGACGAAGCCGATCACGACAACAGCGTCTATACGCTGGCCGACGGCACGCACCGCGTCGCCGGCGACGCGCCGATCGCTTCGGTCAACGAAGCCTTCGGCACGACTTTTTCCGAGGCCGAGTTCGACACCATCGGCGGCCTGGTCGCCCACCAGTTCGGCCGCGTGCCGCGCCGCGGCGAAGCGGTGGACACCGGCGGCCTGCGCTTTTCGGTGATGCTGACGCGCGGCGGCGCGGTGCGCTGGTTCCGCGTCTCACGACTGGCTTCGAACTCGCAAGCGGGCGATCTGGCGGACGATGCCGATTGATGACGCCCACCCCCGTAGCGGCTTCGCCGCACCCCCTCAAGGGGGCCCCACGCCAGTGGCCTGGCAAAGCCAGATCCACGGCGTTCGCTTGGGAATGCCGGCTGCTCGGCCGATCGGCTCATCGTTGACTGATGCGCACTGAGGGTGCGCTGGCGACTGCGCTCGACACGGCCATCGCGGCTGCGCTCGGCGCGATCTTCAGCTTCAGCTTCGTTCACACCACGCAGGCCTGGTGGCTGCAATTCGCCTGCATCGGATTGCTCGCCTGGGGTGTGTCGCGTGTCAGCGTGCGCCGCGCGGCGCTGCTCGGCAGCGCCTTCGGCACGGCATGGATGGCGGCCAGCATCTGGTGGCTGTTCATCAGCATGCACCGCTACGGCGGGCTGCCGGCGCCGCTGGCGGTGCTGGCGGTGGCCGCGCTCGCCGCGGGGCTGTCGCTGTTCACGGCCACGGCGATGGCGCTGTTTGCGCGGTTGCGGCGCGGTCATGCGTTCGCCGACGCGCTGCTCTTCGGCGGCTGTTGGCTCGGCGCCGAACTCGCGCGCGGCCTGGTGCTGACCGGGTTTCCTTGGGTGGCCACGGGCTATGGGCAAGTCGATGCGCCGCTGGCGTCGGCTGCGCCGTGGGTGGGCGTGTACGGCATCGGTTTTGTCGTTGCCACGCTCGCGGCAGGCTTGGCGCTCAACATCGGCATCCAGCGCCGACTGATCTCGGGCGCTGTCGTCGGCGCTCTCGTCTTCGCGTCGCCGCTGGGGCTGCAACGCGACTTCACGACGAGCGCCGGCCGCCTGGGCGTCACGCTCGTGCAGACCAACGTGCCGCAGAACGAAAAGTTCGTGCCGCAGTTTTTGCCCGAGACCTTGGAGTGGCTGCAGACCACGGTGGCCGCCGCGCCAGGACCGCTGGTCGTCGCGCCGGAAACCGCGATTCCCTTGCTGCTGGAGCAACTCGGCGACGACGGCTGGCAACGCTTCGCTGCACCGTTTCGTCAAAGCGATCGCGCCGCGCTGATCGGCCTGCCGCTCGGCGACTACGACAGCGGCTACTCCAACTCGGTGGCCGGCCTGTCGCGCGACGCACCGCAGCCCTTCTACCGCTACGACAAACAACACCTCGTGCCGTTCGGCGAGTTCATCCCGCCGGGCTTTCGCTGGTTCACCGACCTGATGAACATCCCGCTCGGCGACTTTGCACGCGGGCCGAAGGTGCCGCCGTCGTTTGCCTTCGCCGGCCAGCGCATCGGGCCGAACATCTGCTACGAGGACCTGTTCGGTGAAGAACTGGCACGGCGCTTCGGCGACGCGGCCGGCGCGCCGACGATCCTGGCCAACGTCAGCAACATGGGCTGGTTCGGCGACACGATCGCGTTGACGCAGCACCTCAACATCTCGCGGATGCGCAGCCTCGAGTTGCAGCGGCCGATGATCCGCGCCACCAACACGGGGGCCACGGCGGCGATCGACCACCGTGGCGTGGTCATCGGCGCAGATGGCAGCGTCCGAGCGCGGCGTGCTTGCAGGCCGAAGTCGAGGGCCGCAACGGCGTGACGCCGTTTGCGAAGTGGGCCGAAGCCTTACGGCCTGTGGCCGCTGACGTTGCTCTGCCGCTCGCGCTGATCGGCTGTCTGCGGCCGCTGGAAAAGCCCGCTCCGTAGAATCCCGCTCGCTCCAGCGCCGCACCCATGCTGACCTTTCAGAACATCATCCTCAAACTCCAAGACTACTGGGCACAGCAGGGCTGCGCGCTTCTGCAGCCCTACGACATGGAAGTGGGCGCCGGCACCAGCCACACCGCGACCTTCCTGCGCGCGCTCGGCCCCGAGCCGTGGAAGGCCGCGTATGTGCAGCCGAGCCGCCGCCCGAAAGACGGCCGCTACGGCGACAACCCGAACCGCTTGCAGCACTACTACCAGTACCAGGTGGTGCTGAAGCCGGCGCCTTCGAACATCCTCGAGCTCTACCTGGGCTCGCTCGAGACACCTCGGCTTCGACTTGAAGAAGAACGACGTGCGCTTCGTCGAAGACGATTGGGAGAACCCGACGCTCGGCTGCTGGGGCCTGGGCTGGGAGGTCTGGTTGAACGGCATGGAAGTGACGCAGTTCACCTACTTCCAGCAGGTCGGCGGCATCGACTGCAAGCCGATCACCGGCGAGATCACCTACGGCCTCGAACGGCTGGCGATGTATTTGCAGGGCGTGGACAACGTCTATGACCTGACGTGGACCGAAGGATTGACCTACCGCGACGTCTATCACCAGAACGAAGTCGAGCAGAGCACCTACAACTTCGAGCACAGCGATGCCGAGTTTCTGTTCACCGCGTTTGCCGCGCATGAGAAGCAGAGCAAGCACTTGATGGAGCAACAGCTCGCGCTGCCGGCGTACGAGCAACTGCTGAAGTGCCGGCCATTGCTTCAACCTGCTCGACGCGCGCGGCGCGATCAGCGTCACCGAGCGCGCGGCCTACATCGGCCGCATCCGCGTGCTGGCGCGTGAGGTGGCGAAGAGCTATCTCGACAGCCGCGCGCGGCTGGGTTTTCCGATGGCGCCGAAGGCCTGGGCTGAAGAAGTGCAGGCTGCATTGGCGAAGAAAGCCGCATGAGTGCCGCCGGGCCGCTCCCAAGGCGCTCGCTCCCCCTCGGGGGGACCGGCGCGAAGCGCCGTAGGGCGCTCACATGAGTTCCACCAAGAGCCTGCTCGTCGAACTCTTCGTCGAAGAGCTGCCGCCGAAGTCGCTGAAGAAACTCGGTGACGAGTTTGCCAAGACGCTGTCTGCGAGCCTGAAGTCGCAGGGGCTGGCAAGCGACCACTCGGCCGTCACCGCCTACGCCACGCCGCGCCGCCTGGCGATGCACTTGAGCGCCGTTGCGGCGCAAGGCACCGACAAAGCCGTGACGCACAAGCTGATGCCGGTAACGGTGGCGCTCGATGCGAAGGGCGAGCCAACACCCGCCTTGCTGAAAAAGCTCGCGGCCTTCGGCGCTGAGGCCAGCGTTATGTCTCAACTCGAGCGCAAGCTCGACGGCAAAGCTGAGGCGCTGTTCTGGTCAACGACGGTTCGCGGGGCGACGCTTGCCGCCGGACTGCAACTCGCGCTCGACGAGACGCTTCGCCTGCTGCCGATTCCCAAAGTGATGAACTACCAGCTCGAAGATGGCTGGACCAGCGTCAACTTCGTGCGCCCGGCGCATGGCCTCGTCGCGCTGCATGGCGCCGAGGTCGTGCCTGTCACAGCGCTCGGCCTGGCGTCTGGCCGCAACACGCAAGGCCACCGCTTCGAAGCGCAGATGAACCCGGTGGTGCTGCAAGACGCCGACCACTACGCGCAGCAGTTGGAAGCGCAAGGCGCCGTCATCGCCGCCTTCGACCACCGCCGCGCCGACATCGCTCGCCAGTTGCAGCACGCCGCCTCACCGCTCGGCCTCGTGCCGATCGACGACGACGCGCTGCTCGACGAAGTCACCGCGCTGGTCGAACGGCCGAACGTGTTGCTTTGTCAGTTCGAGTCCGAGTTCCTCGCTGTGCCGAGCGAGTGCCTGATCCTGACGATGAAGGCCAACCAGAAGTACTTTCCGCTGCTCGATGCCAAAGGCGCGCTGACCAACAAGTTTCTCGTCGTCAGCAACATCCGCCCCGAAGACCCGAGTGCGATCGTGCAAGGCAATGAACGTGTCGTGCGCCCGCGCCTCGCGGACGCCAAGTTCTTCTTCGACCAGGACCGCAAGAAGACCCTCGAATCGCGCTTTGGGCAGCTAGTCAGCGTTACGTACCACAACCGCCTCGGAAACCTATCCGAGCGCGTCGAACGCATTCGGGCCATAGCCAGTTGCATTTGCAGTCAGTTTGGGAGCCGGTTTTCTCCCGAAGCAGTGGATCGCGCGGCGACCCTCCTAAAGACGGACCTTCTCACAGACATGGTGGGGGAGTTTCCAGAACTTCAGGGCATCATGGGCCGCTACTACGCCTTAGGTGACGGAGAGAGTCGCGACGTTGCAGAAGCGATTGAAGAGCACTACAAGCCGCGATACGCAGGCGACGCTCTTCCGTCTGGACTCGGAGTCCCGCTAGCCCTAGCAGAAAAACTGGAAAGTCTCATCGGCCTGTTTGCGGTTGGTGAACGACCAACCGGAGACAAGGATCCGTTTGCCCTACGCCGCAGCACGCTAGGAGTCTTACGCATCATCCTCGACCTTGAGCTGCCATTGAACCTCCAAGAGATCATCCGTGATGCGCGGGTTGCGTTCAGAGCAGGCAGCATGTCCCAGGCTGGGAAGGAATGGATGCACAAGCAGTGGGACATGAAGGGGGTCACGAGCGCTGCGTACTTGTCGAACGCAGTCAATGTGTCCGACTCGGCAGTCACTGAACTTGGCGACTTCATTAGCGAGAGACTCGCAGGACTACTCAGAGAGCGAGGTTTCTCCTCACAGGAAGTTGACGCCACACTCGCGGTCAAGTCAACACGCTTGGCTGATGTGCCGAAGCGGCTAGCTGCCGTGCGCACGTTCGCGTCACTTCCCGAGAGCGCCTCTCTGGCCGCCGCCAACAAGCGCATCACCAACATCCTAAAAAAGAGCAACGCGCCGCCCGCAGCGCACATCGATCCGGCGCGCCTGGTCGAGCCCGCCGAGCGCGCCTTGCACGACGCCATCCTGAACATCGCGCCCAAAGCCGACGAACTCTTCAACGAAAGCGAATACACCGCATCGCTGCACGAACTCGCCGCGCTGAAAGCACCGGTCGATGCGTTCTTCGACAGCGTGATGGTCAACGCCGACGACCCCGCGCTGCGCGCCAACCGCCTGGCACTGCTGGCGCGCCTGCACCAGTCGATGAACCGCGTGGCGGATCTGTCGAAACTGGCGACATGACTGCGCGCGGCCGATAATCGATTCATGGATCCGCACGCTCAGATCGACAAGTTCTCGCTGGCGGCGCACCGCCTGGCGATTCGTCGATTGCGCGAGCAGCCGCAGCGTTTGGACGAGGCTCTCGGCGTGCTGGCGCGCTGGCGGGAGGTCGCGGGCGGTCCGTCGCACAGCGACCGCTACTGGAACGAATGGGAGCGCGTTCTGCGCGAAGGCATCCCAGCGGTAGAGCGGTTGGCGCTCGACTCGTCCAGCCACGGTCAGACGCTGCGCAGCGTCTCGCCGTTGGGCCGTTTTTTGACGGCACAGGAGCGTTTGACCTTGCTGCGAGAAGCGCGCCACGCGCCATGAATTGGGACCAACTCGCGCACGTGTTGCGTGCCTCGGCCGCGATCACACAAGACACGTCATTCGTTGTGATCGGCAGTCAAGCGGTCCTTCTGTCGCACCCGAATGCCCCGGCTGAACTGCTGCTCTCCAACGAAGTTGACCTCTATCCAGCGCTTCATCCTGAGCGTGCCGAGCTGATTGAAGGCGCCATCGGCCAGCTGTCGATGTTCCACGACACCTTTGGCTATCACGCTGACGGCGTAGGGCCCGAGACCGCCAAGATGCCCACGGACTGGGAACAGTTCTCTCACTTGCACTACATCGGCGAGCTGACCGTCGTCGTACCGGACCTGCACGACCTGGCTGTATCCAAGTGCGTCGCCGGCCGCGACAAAGACGCGCACTGGGTGGCCGCGTTGTTTCGACACAAGATGATCGATTTGCCGCGCTTTCTTGATCGCTTGCAAGCGCTCGACCCCAACCGCTTTGACATTGCACGGCTCACTGCATGGGCGCAACGCCGCGCTGAAGAAGCCACCCCATGACCCCCCACCACAGCCCCAAGCTCGTCATCCTCGGCCGCGACGGCATCCTCAACGTGTTCCGCGACGACCATGTCAAGGCGCCGCAGGAGTGGATCCCGATCGAGGGCGCGCTCGAAGCGGTGGCGCGGTTGAACCAGGCCGGCTGGCATGCGGTGATCGCCACCAACCAGTCGGGCATCGGCCGCGGCTTCGTCGATATGACCTCGCTCAACGCCATCCACGCGCACATGATGCAGATGCTCGCCGAGAAGGGCGGGCGCATCGACGCGGTCTTCATCTGCCCGCATGTGGCGCAGGAGCAATGCAGCTGCCGCAAGCCGTTGCCGGGGTTGATGCTGCAGATTGCGCAGCGCTACGGCGTGGACAACCTGGCGCGGGTGCCGATGGTCTGCGACACCGTGCGCGATCTGGAAGCGGCGCAGGCCGCGGGCTGCGAGCCGCATGCGGTGCGCACGGGTCGCGCGGCGACGTTCAGCGATGAAGAGGTGGCCGCTCTCACGGCGCCCTTCCCCGGCGTGCACGTGCATGCCAGCCTGGCCGCGTTTGCCGACTTCGTGCTGCACCGCGAGCACGAAGCCGCGGGCATCGTCGGCGAAGACTCGCAGCCCGGCAAGTTGAAGACCTGAGAAGCTGTGAACGAACCCGACACGCCCGCTCGTCCCGCGCAAACGGTGCCACTCGGCCGCGCCGGATTCATTCACAGCTTCTGATGCGCATGCTGAGCGCGCTTCGTTCCGCCCTCTTCATCGTCTGGATGGCCGTCACGGTGGTGCCGTGGGCGCTGGCGGTGCTGGTGGCCTCGCTGTTCCTGCGCGGCGACCGCATCTACTGGATGTGCGTCGGCTGGCTGCGCACCGCGATGTGGGGCTGCCGCGTGATCTGCGGCGTGCGCTCGCGCATTCACGGCATGGACAACCTGCCGCCGGCGGATCGCCTCTCGCCGGTGATCCTGCTGTCCAAGCACCAGAGCACCTGGGAGACCTTCACTTACCCGGCGATCATGAGCCACCCGCTGGCTTATGTGTTCAAGCGCGAGCTGCTCTACATCCCCTTCTTCGGCTGGGCGATGGGGCGCATGGACATGATCCACATCGACCGCAGCAAGAGGAACGAAGCCTTCACGCGCGTCGTCGAGCAAGGCAAGCGCATCCTCGCCAACGGCAGCTGGATCATCATGTTTCCGGAAGGCACGCGCATCACGCGCGGCCAGCAGGGCACGTACAAGACCGGCGGCACGCGGCTGGCGGTGGCCACCGGCGCGCCTGTCGTGCCGATCGCCGTGGCTTCAGCGCGCTGCTGGCCGCGCAAGAGCCTGCTCGTGCGGCCGGGTGTGATCGACATCTCGATCGGCAAGCCGATCGCGGTCGAGGGCCGCGAGGCCGATGAGCTGATGCGCGAGGTCCAGGCCTGGATCGAGGCCGAGATGCGGCGGCTCGACCGCGAGGCCTACGCCGGTGATCCGGCGCCGCTCGGCTGAAGGCACGTCTCAGCGCTCGCTCGCGCAATCGCGCAGGGCGATGCCGCGCTCGCCGGCATAGCCAGCGGCCGATTGCTCGACCAACCTTCGCACCAGCGCTTGATCGCCGCTGACCCAGTCGGAGATCACGTTCCAGCGCTCGCCGAGCCACTGCTGGAACTTGACCGCGCCGCCGCCCTCATGATCGAAGCACGACAGCGCCAAGGGTTGCAGCAGCTCGAGCGCACCGAGCTCGGCCAGGCGCGTGTCGTCGAGCGCCAGCCGCTCGAGGCCCCAGCGCAGGTGCTCGCCGCTGAGCGGCCGCGCGCCGAAGCGGCGCTGCGCAATCTGCAGCGCCTCGCCGACCAGCACGCCCTGGATCACGCCGCGGTTGTAGTACGCGCTGCCGACATGGCCCGGCGGCTGGCCGTCGTGGACCTGTTTGACGATGTCGCGGATGACGGCGAAGTTGCGGCCCGACGGGTTCAGCGCCAGCGCGATGTAGCCGACCGCCGCCGGCCCGGCCGGCAACACGTCCTGCTCGGCGCCCGAGAGGCCGAAGCCGATGATGCGCTGCGCCGGAAAGCCCGCCGCCGCGGCCGCCGTCAGCGCCGCGGGTGTCATCGGCCCCGGCCCGGCGAGCAGCACCCAGTCGGCATCGACGCGGCGGATGCGCGCCCAGGCCGCGGCTTGCTCGACGCCGGGCAGCGGCAGGCCGATGTGGATCAGCTCGAACCCGTGTTGCCCGGCCAGGGCGTCGAGCAGCGTTATCGCTTCGCGGCCGGTCGGCAGATCGAGGTAGAGGTTGACGATCGTCTTGCCGCGCAAATGCGCCATGCCGCCTTCGCGCTCGCCGATGAAACGGATCTGCGCCGCCGCCTGGCTGAGCAGATGGGTGACCACGGGAAAGACGTACGGGAACGCACGGCCGTCGGCGGCATCGGCGCGGCCATAACCGAGCATCAACATCGGAATGCGCTGCTCGCGCGCGCGCTCGGTGAGGGCATACGAGATGCCGCCCGACAGCGGCATGACGACTGCCGCACCGTGTGCGCCGCGGTCTTTGAGCTGCTCGAAACAAGCGACGCCGCGGCGGTCGTCGAACGCGGTTTCGCATTCCTCCCAGACCAGCTTGACGCCGTTGATGCCGCCGTCGCGGCGGTTGAGCAGGCGCAGGTAATCGACCATGCCGGCCGGCGCCAGCGTGCCGGCCGGCCCGGCGATCTCGCGGCCGGTGAAGACCGGGATGAACTGCTCGCCGGCGGCCGCCGCAGGCGCGACAGCGAACGCCACCAGCAGCAACGCCAGCATCGATCGGCACCGCCTGCGTGTGCTCACGTGTACCCCCTACGGCGCTTCGCGCCGGTCCCCCTGAGGGGGAGCGAGCGCCTTGCGAGCGGCCCGGCGGCGCTCATGTAGCCCCCCACGGCGCTTCGCGCCGGTCCCCCCGAGGGGGAGCGAGCGCCTTGGGAGCGGCCCGGCGGCGCTCATCGCGGCAGCCGCTCCAACGTCGCCGAGACCTTGTTGACCAGCGCTTGCACGCGCGCCTGGGCCTGCGCCGGCGTGTCGATCGCCGTGCAGGTGTAGGTCTGCGCGCAGTAGCGCTGCCACGCCGGGCTGGCCAGAGCCTGCTCGAGCGCACGCGCAAGCACCTTGACCTTGTCCGGCGCAGCGCGGGCATGCATCGCCAGCGTGCGAAAGTTCGGCAGGTCGCCGATCGCCATGCCGAACTCGCGGATCGCCGGCACCTGCGGAAACGCCGGGTGGCGTGTCTCGGCAAAGACGACCAGCGGCCGCAGTTGGCCCGACGCCAGGTGCGCGGCGACGTTGCCGGGCTCCTCGAACAGCGCATCGGTGCGGCGCGTCAGCGCCGCCGCATAACGTTCCTCGGGTTTGGCAAAAGGGGAGTTGACGGTGCGATAGCCGTGGTTGCCGAGCAGCGTCAACGTCACGTCGTCGAGCGTGCCGTAGCCCGAGGTGGCCACACGCAGGCTGCCCGGTCGCGCCTTGGCCTGGGCCAGAAAAGCCGGGAAGGTTTGCAGCGGGCTGTCGGCGGCCACAAACAGCATCGACGGCGAATCCTGAACCACGCCCAGCACCGTGAAATCGGCCGGGCCGATGTTGCCGACACCGCCGGCCCAGGCCGCCGCGGTGAGCGCGGTCAAGGTGGAGAGCGTGTGGTCGGCGTCGGCGCTCAGCAACTGCTTGGTCAGACCGGCGTTGCCCGAAGCGCCCGGCACATTGCTCACCAGCACCGGCACGCCGAGCAGCGGCTCGAGCAACACGGCCAATTGCCGCGCCATGCCGTCGGCGCCGCCACCAGGGCCGAAGGTGACGATGATCTCGATCGGGCGCTGCGGAAAACCCGCCGTGCTGCCGAGCGGAGCTGGGCGCGCGAAGAACAGCGTCATGGTGTAGCGAATCACATCTTTGTAGCGCGGTGGCGCGTTGTCGAGCCAGGTCTGCAGGTACTGCTGGAAGGTCGTCCCCGGCGCGTCGAGGTTGAGAAAGCCGATCGCCTCCCAGAGGTCGGGGTTCTCTTCGAACAGCGGCAGCAGCAGATTGGCGACGACCTCGTTGCTGTCGCGCTGATAGGCGCCGCGCGCCAACTGCTCACCGGACGCGCGGAACCAGCTCGCCAGCGTCGTGCCGGGCGGCAGGCTGCGGTGCGACTCCTGCTCGAAGCGCTCGGCGATCTGCCGCAACTGCGGCGCGGCGGCGGCCAGCTCGGTATTCGGCGCCGCCGTCTGCCAAGCCTGCGCCAAGGTCTTCAGGGTGTACAGCGACGCGGCCTCGCACAAGGCCTCCTCGAACCACTGGTGGTTGTGCGTCACGTCATGGTGCGGATGGCGCTCGTGGTTCGACAGCACGTGGCAGAACTCATGCGCGAACTCATAGACATAAGGCCCGGCATCGGCGCCGCTGGCCGTCAGCTCGATGAGGGTCTCGCCGCCCGGCCCGCGCTCGTACAGCGCCACCGGGGCCTGCATCGAGCGCGAGACGCGGATCGGCGCCAGCGGCCGGCCCGGAAACTTCGACAGCAGCTCAGCGGCGACCGCCTCCAGCACGATGGCGATGCGGCGCGCATCGCCGCCGCCCCAGCCCTGCTTGTCCACACGGATATCGACCCGGTCGCGGCCCGCCGAACGCGCCACCAGCCCCGGCGGCGGCGTCAGCGCGTGGACTTCGCGGCGAGCGGACGGCGCTGACGCGTCGCGCAGTACGCGCTCGGCAAATTCGGGCCGGGGCCGACGCTGCGCCGGCGCGCCGGCGTCAGCCAGGGCCTGCAATGCCTGCGCATCGAAGACGAACGGCAGCGCCAGCCGCAAGCTCGAACCGCCCTCGAGCTCGGCGTGGCGGCCGTAGAGGCCCTGCCACAGATCGTGCAGCTCGAAGCCCGAGGTCTGCGCGGCGAGGATCTGCATGATTTCGCCGGCGTTGGCCGGATCGGCGAGGAACTGCTGGGCTTCGAGTTCGGCGCGCAGCCAGGCCAGGGCGACATCGGGCCGCTGTTCGAGCAGCTCGCTGCGCATCGCCAGGCCGCCGGCATCGAACTGCCGCCAGCCGGCGCCCGAGGCGACGCGGCGCGCGCTGCCCTCGCCGACCAGGCGCGACGCGCTGGGCTCCGACAGCACCGCGGCGTCGAGCCGGCCGGCGCGAAATTCGGTGGTGATGACCTCGATGTTCTGGTCGAGGACCAGGTTCGCGCTCACGCCCGGTTGGCGCAGCAGGCGCCGCGCGAAGCGCTCCATGCAACTGTCCTGGGGCGCGGCCAGCGTGCGGCCTTTGAGCCAGGCGAGTGCCGCGGCGGCGCTCGGAAAACGCGGCGCATCGGCGCGCACCAGCAACACGCTGCACTGGTCGCGCGAGACGCCGAGCGCAGCCACCAACGCAGCCTCGGCCGGTGCTGTCGCCGCATCATCGAGGTAGCCGATGTGATGCTGTCCGGCCGCCAACGCCGCGCCGACCTTGACACCGTCGAGCGCGCTCGCGAACGCCACCGACGAGCCCGCCGGCAGGTACTTGTCGTAGAACTTCTTGCCGCGCATCACGACACCCGACCAGGTGCTGCTGGCATAGGGCATGTAGCCCACGCTGAGCTGAACCGGCTCGCCGGGACGGCCCAACCCCGGGGTGGCGTCGGCCGCGGCACAAGGCAGCGCCAGCGCCAGCGCCAGCAGCAGCAGCGTCGCAGCAGCCGCGCCGCGCAACGCAGCGGGGCCGCGCCGGCGCACGCGCCCATGAACGGCTCGGTGAGGGCTCGCGAAGTCGAGAAGCTGCATGCGCCCGAAGCTGGGTGGCGGGCACACAGCTTAGACCGGCAGCACCGACTTGCAAGCGCACGGCCTGCCCTCGGCGGCCGCGCGCGCCGGGCCGCCGAAGGCAGCGCGGCGCGGCGGTGCCGGCGCGGGCTCAGTTGCCGCCGCCGTGCTGCGACATGTAGCGATCCATCTCGCCGCTGGCACGGGCGCGGTCCAGCTCGGCCCTGACCTGCGCGCGGGTCAGCCCCGGCTCTGCGAAGGCGCGGCCGCGCGCACCGGCGGCGGCGCTGCGGGTGGTGATCGCCGACGTGCCGTCAACGGCCCACTCGCGACGGCTGTCGAGCTCGCCGCTGGCGCGCGCTTGCGCCAATTCGGCCTGCACTTGTGCGCGGCTGAGCCCGGGCTCTTCTGCGACCGCCAGCGAAGCCAGCGAAATCATCGCGGCACCTGCAATCCAATGAACGTTCAACATGGTGGAATCTCCTGAGTGGATAAATGACATGACGATGGCTCCCTCGATCTCTTGTTCTCGGAAAAAAAACACACACCGTGGCTCGAAGACGCGGCGCTGTCAGATGGCCGCCGCGGCCAGGGCCGCGACGAGGTACAGCACACAGCCGGCGCAACCGACGCAGACCGCGACATAGACCAGGCTGGCGAAGCCGTGGTCCAGCGGTTCGACAACAATCAATTTCATCGGGCTCTCCTTGGGTGCATCGGGCGCTGCTGTGTCGTGCGCCCTTGAACTCACTTTCGTCGAGCGCGGCATAGAAGTCCTGAAGCGCGTCTTAAACGTTCATAAAGCTGCGCAACTCGTGGCTCGACACTAGGGGGATGCTCGCGCGCCGACATCCTCTCGATGCAGGACGGGCGGCCCCCACGATTGACATCCCGAGCCGGCTGGCGGCTCAATGCGACGCTCGAACGGCCCGCGCATGAACGACACGAAAAAAACCCGCACCGCATCGACACCGCCCAGCGCGGCCTCGACTACGCCAGCAGCTACGCCGCCGCCATTGGCGTGACGACGACGCAGCGCCGCAGCGCGCGGGCCGCGCGCGGCGCGAAGCTGCTGCGCGGCCCGTTCCTCGCGCCCGGCTCGCTCAGGCCGAGCGCGCGCTGCAACTGTTCACGCCCAAGCGCATCGTGCCGACGCGCTTCTCGCTGCTGGCCACGCCGCTGGCGCGCCACGCGCTCTGGGCCGAGCCACGGGCTGCCGATCGAGGACGTGGGCGTGCGCGTGGCGCAATCGCGCGACAGCTGCGCGATGACGCGCCGCGACCTGCTCGAAGGCAACTGCGACCTCTACGCGCTTTGCGCGCAGCGGCTGGCGGCGCTGCCGCGCAGCGCCCTCGACGCGCGGCTGCAGCGCTCACCGCGGGCGCTGATGGTGCAGACGCAGGGTGTCGATCAGCTCGATGTCGAGATCGATGGCAAGGCGATGGCGTCGATGGCGGTTGGCGAAGGCGCGCCGACGACGATCCTCGCAGCGCGTGCGCAGCGGGTGCAGTTGGTCGGGCGCCATCAGGGTGAAGTGGTGCAGCAACGGCGCTTCGACTTGCGTGATGCCAAGGGTCGAGCAAGAGTTCACCCACTCGGCAGAGACAGCTCCACCGTCGTCCCCTCGGCGCTCGACGACACGCGCAGTTCTCCGCCGATGGACGCCGCCCGGCGCGCCATGTTGCCCAGGCCGCGCCCTTGCTCTTCCGTCGGTGCAAAGCCTTTGCCGTCGTCGCTGACACGAATGAAGACTCGCCGCTGCGCGACACCCGTTTCGAGGCGGATCCGTTTGGCGACGGCGTGCTTGAGGACGTTGGCAAACGCCTCCTGAAGGATGCGCAGGATGTGCAGCAGCGTGCGCGCCGACAGGTAAGGCAGTGCGGGAAGATCGTTGACCCGCCATTCCAGTTCGATGCCCAGGGCGCGCAGCCGCCCTTCGATGCGGTAGCGGAAGTTGCCGAGCGCCGGCAGCAGGTCATGGTCGGTGGCTTCGAGCGAGTCGATCGTCAGCCGAAGGTCGTCGATGCATTCGCGCAGCACCGCAGCGACCTCGCGCGGCGACACCTCTTCGCTCTCGGCCAGACACAGCGCCGAGATCAGTTGCGCACCGATGCCGTCGTGCATGTCGGTCATGATGCGCTGGCGCTCTTCGGTCACCGCCGCCGCACGCGACAGGCGCTCGAGCGTATCGAAGTTGCGCTCGAGCTGCTGTTCCTTTTGCCGCACGCGTTCTTCGAGCTCGGCGTTCAGGCGCCGTGACTCCACAAGCGCATGGGCGACGCGTCGGTATTTTTCGAGGTCCATGCCGTTGCCTTGCTTTCAGAGCAACCCCATCTTGCCGGCCTCATAGACCGCCTCGCCGCGCGAGTGCACGGCCAGCTTCTGATAGATCTTCTTGACGTGGGCGTTGATCGTGTGCGGCGAGACTTCGAGCAGGCGCGCGATCTCGGCGAAGTTGAAGCCTTTGGCAATCAGCGCCAGCACTTCGGACTCGCGCTGCGTCAACGCCGGTGACTGCGGGTCGGGTATCTGCCCGGCCGGCTTGTCGTCGGGCCTGAAGCGCTTGAGCAAGCGGCGTGCGATCAGCGGGCTGATCGGCGAGCCGCCGGCGCGCAGTTGTGCGATCAAGCCCACCAGCTCGTCGGGCAGGCTGTCCTTGAGGATGTAGCCGGTGGCGCCGGCTTCGATGCTGGCCAGCACATGCTCCTCGTCGCCGAAGACCGAGATGACCATGATGTCGGTGGCCGGATGGGCGCGCGCCGTCTCGCGGATCAGATCGATGCCATTGCCGTCGGGCAGGCCGAGATCGGTCAGCAACACGTCCGGCGCCTGCCGCGCAATGACGGCACGCGCCGACGCGATGTCGCCCACGGCCGCGATCAGCGTGAGTTCAGGAGCGCCGGCGACGATGCCGCAGAACCGCGTCAGGAAGGCGGGGTCGTCCTCGACCACGATCACGGTCGTCATCGCGCCCTCCGAGCTACCGCTGCGCAGTGATCATAGGCGCGCGCATTGCAGGTGGGAAGGCGTGGCCGCCGTCGCCACTGCCGTCGGCGGCGGCTGCGAATCGCCGAGCACCGCGGCACCGGCCCACAGCAGCGTGCTGGCGAGGATGGCAGACAGCAGCAAGGCGAAGCCGTGCGTATCCAAGGACGAATGGTCGTGGTGCGATGGCGTGCCCATAGCGCTCTCCTGATCGATTGAGGGAGGCAGCAGCGTAGAAGTCAACGCCCTCCGGCGCCATGGCGTCTTCGCGTCACGCCATCACGTGAAGCCGTGATGACGGCGCTCGGTCAGATCGCGCCGCTGATCGCGCGCGCAAGCGCCAACGCGCCGTCATCGTCGAGCGCGGCGCCCCGCACCGCCGCCCGCGACCACGCTTCGGTGCCCAGCGCCTGGCGCGCCATCGCTGCCGCCTCCTGCAGCGCCCGCACCTCGTTGGCCTCGCGCTGGTGGCCATGCGCCGGGTACCAGACGTCGGACCACGCCGCCAGTTGCGCCGCGGCCTCGTGCTGGCCTTGCCGCGCCGCCAGCAGCGCCAGGTGATCGACCAGAAAGCCGGCCTGCTCGTGCTGCCACGCCAGCGGCAGCGAGCGCGCGGCAGAACGCCGCGCGCCGGCGTCGTCGCCGCGGCGCAGTTGCGCCGCGCACAGGTTGAGCAGCGCCGTCGCCAGCAGCGACGGTGCGTCGAGTTCGCCCAGTTGCGCCACGACCTCGTGGCCGAGCGTGATGGCCTGGACGTCGTCGCCGGCCATCAGCGCGGCATCGACCAGCGACAGCCGGTGGCGCAGCGCGCCGCGTTGGTCGCCCGCGGCCTGCGCCAACTCGAGCGCGCGCTGCGTTTCGCGGCGGTACGAGACCACGTCCCCGGCGAAGCCGGCGACGCAGCCGGTGCGCGAGGCGAGCTGTTGGCGCAAGCGCGGCGGCCAGCGCGGCTGCTCGATCGCCCGCGCCTCGTCGAGCGCGACCAGGGCCTCGGCGTGGCGGCCGGCCAGGCCGAGTTCGTAGCCGAGCGAGGTCAGCGCGTCGTAGGTGCGCTGCGCATCGCCCTCGGCGCGCCAGGCCGCCACCGCGCCTTCGGCCGCGGCGACGCGCCCGATCTCGGCCAGCGCGATCGGCGGGTGCGGCAGCACGCATTGCGCCAGCCAAGCGCGCGCCGCACCGCGAGCCTGCGGCAGCAGCGCCAGCGCGCTGCGCATGCGGGCCCGGCGGGTCGCATCGACGCCGCGCTGCGCGTCGAGTGACAACAGCGCTTCGAGCGGCGCGGCCGCGCTCTGCGCATCGCCGGCGGCGACGGCGCGGTCGGCCGCGGCCTCGAGGTCGTCGGCGTCGGGCTCGAACTGCGCCATCCACGCGCCGTCACCGAGCTGCCAGTAGCGCCCCAGCGCCTGCTCGGCACGCTGCACCATCGCCAGCGCATGGCAGCGCTGCGCGGCCTCGGTCTCGCCGGCTTCGGCCAGGCGCTCGGCAGCGTAGAGCCGCGTCGATTCGAGCAGGCGATAACGCGGCGGCTCGAGCCCTTCGACGCCGACCAGCGACTTGTGCACCAGTTCCGACAACGCGTCGAGCGCGGCGTCGGGGTCGAGGTCGCCAACCTCGCCTTGGGCCACGGCCAACGCGCTGTCGAGGTCGAAGCTGCCGACGAACACCGACAGCCGCCGCAACACGCTGCGCGACGCCGCGTCGAGCAGGCCGTGGCTCCAGTCGAGCGCGGCGCGCAGTGTGCTCTGCCGCGCCGGCACGTCGCGCTCGGCGCTGCGCAGCCAGTTCAGGCGTTCGGCCAGGCGCTGGTTCAACGCCTGCAGGCCGAGCGCCGGCAGCCGCGCGGCGGCCATGCCGATGGCCAGCGGGATGCCGTCGAGATGGCGCACGAGTGCGATCGCCGGCTGCAGCGTCTCGGCCGTCAACTCGAAGCGGCGGTCGGCCTGGCGCGCGCGCTGCACCAGCAGCTGCATCGCGCCGTGGCGCAGCGCCGGCTCCTGCGCGCTGCCCGGCGCCGGCAGCGACAACGCGCCGACGCGCACCACCTGTTCGTCGGCCAGGCGCAACGGCTCCTGCGAGGTGACGAGGATGCGCAGCGACGCGCACGCGTCGAGCAGCTCGCGCACCAGCGCCGCCGCGCCGTCGATCAGGTGCTCGCAGTTGTCGAGCACGAGCAGCGCGTCGTGCGCGGCCAGGCTGCGCGCCAGTTGCAGCGTCGCCGCCGCGCTGTCGCCGCGCAGCTCGACGCGCAAGGCCGCGGCCACCGCCGGCACGATGCGCTCGGCCGACGCCAGCGCCGCCAGCGCCACCAGCCAAGCGCCTTGCGCATGCGCTGTCGCGCGTTGCAGCGCCAGCGCCTGCGCCAGCCGCGTCTTGCCGATGCCGCCGGGGCCAACCAGGCTGACCAGGCGGTGGCGCGCCAGCAACGCGTCGAGCGCCGCCAGCTCGTCGTCGCGGCCGATCAGCGGCGCCAGCGCGCGCGAGACGTTGGTGGCGACGGCAGCAGCGGGCGGCTCGACGCGTGGCGCGGGCACGGCGCCGGGCGGCGCCTGCACCGTGATCGCCAAGCGGTAGCCGTGGCCGGGAACGGTGGCGATGGCCGCTGCGCCGAGCACCTTGCGCAGCGCCGACACCTGGACATGCACGTTGCCCTCTTCGACCACCACGTCGGGCCAGACGCGCTCGAGCAGGTCGGCGCTGCTGACCAGCGCGCCGCGCTGCTCGACCAGCACCAGCAGCACGTCGAAGGCTCGCGCGCCCAGCGCCAGCGGCTGGTCGTCGGCGAGCAGGCGCCGCTCGGTCGGCAGCAACTCGAAACGGCCGAATCGGATCGATGGGGTCATGCACGGGCCCTGTGCCCACGGCCCACCATCTTGAGCCGATTGGCCGGCCCTGCCAAGGCCGCCGTCGCGCTCTGCACTCCAGCCGATGAGCTTCAGCTCGGAATGTGGGCGTGACCCGCCGCAGCGATGCGCGGATCGGCTTGACTGGGCTTGGCCAGCGAATCGATGCCCCGCAAGGTGACCAGCGTGATCAGCATCGAGGCCAGGGCGCAGACAGTGCGGATGAGCAGGTGGTTCATCAGAAGTCTCCTTCGATGCATCGTTGGATGCGGGGTGGATCGATGGAGAGACTGTCGCCGCCGGCGACTGCAAAGTCCTGAAGCCGGCCTGAAAGGTTATGAAGGCTGAGAAGGACCTCTGCGCTCAGGCGCGCGTTGCCACTCGCTGCAGCGCCGCCACCAGGCTGGCCAGCGGCGGGTGCTGCGCCGCCACGCGAGCGCGCAGCGCCGCCGGCCAGCGCGCGCGCCAGCGCTGCAGGCCGAGCTCGACATGCGCCAGCCCCCATTGCCGGCGTGCGGCCGCGCTGCCGTGCGCCAGGCGCTCGGTGCGGCGCTGCAACGCGCGCGCGATGCGGTCCACCAAGCCTTTGTTGTCGCCCTCGGGGTCGTCCTGCGACCACAACGGCCCGTGCACGTACCAGCGCATCAGGCTGTCGAGGCAACTCGCCGGCGTGACGTAGAAGCTGCCGATGCCGATGTAGGGTTCGAGCGTGATCACGCGGTGCGCAAAGCGCCCGGGCAGGAACAGCGTCTGCCCGGCCTCGACGGTCCACCAGCGCGCACCGGGCAGCGCACAGAACCGCGCCAGGTCGAAGCGCGCGCTGCCGTTGACCAGCTCGCGCTCGCAATCCTGCAGGCCGACGCGGCGGCCCTCGAATGTGTCCCAGGCCAGCCACAGCTTGCGGCCGACGAAGCAGTGGTTGCTGCCGTCGGGATCGTCGGAGTGCGAGTCGGTGACATTGCCGGCGCTGGCGACCACCAGCGTCATCATTTCCTGGCGCTGCATCGACTCGCCGCCGCGCGGCAGCAGGTTGAAGGCCGACAGCGCGCGCGTGTCGATCGAGCGCGCCAGCGGCGTGCCGCGCACATGCAGGTCGGTGACGCTGACGAGGTGGCGGCCGCTGTTCCAGCGCTGCATCAATTGCGGCACGGTGAGGTGGCGGCGAACGCGCTGCGGCCCGATCTGCGCGCGCGCGCAGGGCTCGTCGCCGAAGCCGCGTTCGAGCGCGGCCACCAGCGCATCGACGAGGCCGTGGCGCTCGGCGCCGGCCACCGGCACCGGCACGCCCTGCAGCACGGCGGGCCGCGATCCGGCCACGGCTTCGAACAGCGCCGCTTGCGAGTACGGGCGTGCTGAGATGCGCTTGCGCACCAGCGTCGCCAGCAGCGCCTCGCGCTGCGCCGCGTCGCGCGGCAGGCGCAAGCGGCGGTCGTAGCGCGCGGCCTGCTGCCACAGCGCGTCCATCGCAAGGCTGGTCCGCATGCTGCTTGCCTCCGACATATGCAGTTACTTGCTATCCTGCGGCGAACGCCCATGGTTGACAAGGCACCTCATCGATGAACCTCGCCAGCCACGATCGGCCTCGGTTGCGCATCCTGCCCGAGCGCCGGGCGTTGCTGGTCAACGGCCAGCCGGCGGCCTTGGGTTCGCGCGCCTTCGATCTGCTGGTGGCGCTGTCCGACCGCGGCGAGCGCATCGTCGCCAAGCACGAGCTGATGGATCTGGTCTGGCCCGACGTGATCGTCGAGGAAAACAACCTGCAGGTGCAGATCTCGGCGCTGCGCCGCCTGCTCGGGCCCGATGCCATCGCCACCGTGCCCGGGCGCGGCTACCGCTTCACGGCCCGGCTCGACGACGCCACCCCGCCGATCAGTCCCGTGCAGGCGCCGCTGCCGGGCCCGCTGCCGCAACTGTCGAACCTGTCATCGACGGGCGGCACGCTGATCGGCCGCGACGCCGACTTGCAGGCCCTCGGCGCGCTGCTGCAGCAGGCACGGCTGGTGACGCTGGTCGGCACCGGCGGCATCGGCAAGACGCGGCTGGCGCTGGCCTGCGCCGAGCGCCTGCGCGAGCGCCAGGCCGACGGCGTCTGGTTCGCCGATCTGGCGCAACTGCTGCGCGGCAGCGACGCCGACGCGGTGGCCGCGGCCGTGGCGCGCGCGCTCGACCTGCGCGTCGATGCCGGGCAGGCCGGGCTCGAACGCGTCTGCGCCGTGCTGCGCGAGCAGCGGCTCTTGCTGCTGCTCGACAACTGCGAGCATGTGTTGGCCGGCGCGGCCACGTTCTGCGCCGCGCTGCTGCGCGGTGCGCCCGGCGTGACGCTGCTGGCGACGAGCCAGGAGCCGCTGCACCTGGCCGACGAGCAGGTCTATCGCCCGCCGCTGCTGGCCCTGCCCGCCGATGCCGACCTGGCCCAGGCCGAGCAATACGGTGCGGTGGCGCTGTTCGTCGCCCGCGCGCAGGCGGCCGCGCCGCGCTTTGCGCTCGACGACCACAACCGCGCCGGCGTGGTCGATCTCTGCCGCCAGCTCGACGGCCTGCCGCTGGCGATCGAGCTGGCCGCGGCGCGCGTCGCGCTGCTCGGCGTCGAAGGCCTGCGCAGCCGGCTCGGCGAGCGCCTGCGCCTGCTCACCGGCGCGCGCCGCGATGCCAGCACGCGCCAGCAAACGCTGCGCGCTTCGCTCGAATGGACGCAGGGCCTGCTCAGCGCCGACGAACAGGCGGTCTACCGACGGCTCGGCGTCTTCGTCGGCGGCTTCACGATGGAGCTGGCGCAGCGCGTGGCTGCCGACGACAAGATCGACCGCTGGGCGGTGCTCGACCACCTGGCCAGCCTGGTGGACAAGTCGCTCGTCGCCGCCGACGCTGGCGATCCGCCGCGCTACAGCCTGCTCGAAAGCGCACGCGAGTTTGCGCTCGAACAGCTCGAACGCCACGGCGAGACGGCGGCGACGCAGGCCGCGCATGCCGCCGCGTTGCACGAAACCGCCGCGGCCGTCGAGGCGCTGTTCTTTGATTCCGATGCCTACAGCCGCGCGCAGACGCGGTTCGTGCACGAACTCGGCAACCTGCGCACCGCGCTGGCCTGGGCGCGGCAGCACGGCCAGCACGGCCTGGCCGTGGCCCTGCTCGGCCGCTCGTGCCGGCTGTGGAACCGTTGCGGCCTGCCCGGCACCGCCAGCGAGCTGTTCACGGCGGTGGCCGCCGAGATCGAGGCCGTGCCCCTGCCACCGGCCGACGAAGCCGCCTTCTGGCTCGGCAGCGTCATCGTCGCGCCCGAGTCGCCGCGGCCGGCGCTGCTGCTCGCGGCCGACCGCTGCACCCTGCTCTGGCGCCAGCTCGGCGATGCGCGCCGGCTGGGCTACGCGCTGGCGTGGCGCGCCATCCTGCAGGCGCAGCGCGACAACCTCGACGCCGCGCGCGCCGACCTGGCCGAAGCGCAGGCCCTCGAGCGCGCCGACTGGCCGCCTCTGCTGCGCGCCTGGCGGCTGACCGCGCTCTGCGGCCTGCACACGCGCGCCGGCGAACTCGACGCCGCGCGCACGGTGCGCCAGAGCGCGATCGCGCTGGCGCGGGCCAGCGGCGACCATCCCAACATCCAGTTCGGCCTGCGCAAACTCGCCGACGCCGACCTCGCGGCCGGCGACTTCGAAGCGCTGATGCGTTCGAGCCAGGACCTGATCGGCGACGCCCGCGAGCATGGCCCGCTGTGGGCGGCGCGGCTCGGCCAGGGCTACCAGGCGGTGGCGCTGATCGCCGCCGGCCGCCTCGACGAGGCCGAAGCCGCTGCCTTGGAAGCGCTGCCGGCGTGGCGCGCCGCCGGCTGGACGGCCTGGCTGCTCGACCACCTGGTGGCGCTGGCCGCAGCGCGCGGCCAAGCGCGCGGCGCGGCGCAACTGCTCGGCCACAGCGACCGCTGTTATGCCGAGGCCGGGCGCGTGCGGCGCGCGGCCGAGCAACACGCCATCGACAGGGCGCTGGCAACGATGCGCCGGCAGCTCGACGGCGCGGCCATCGCGCAATGCCGCGTCGAGGGTGCGGCGCTCGACGAACCCGCGGCCGTGGCCGCGGCGCTCGGCCGCGCCGACGGCGCTTCGTAAAATGCACCGATGACCCGCGCGCCCGCTGCCGACGACCCACAACTTTGCCTCTGGTCCGACGAGCCGACGGCGGCGCGCAGCGAGACACCCCCGCCACCGGCATCGAAGCCCTCGCCGCCGATCGGCGTCACGCTGACGCAGGCCAACTTAAGCCACCCGCGCAGCAACCGCGAGGCGCGGCTGGGCGGCCACCGCGTGGCCTACGAGCTGCGCCGCGTGCGCCGCAAGAGCATCGGCTTCGTCATTTCCAACGACGGCCTGGTCGTCAGCGCGCCGCGCTGGGTGCCCGCCGGCGAGATCGAGTCGGCATTGCAGGAAAAGTCGCGCTGGATCCTGAAGAAGCTGCAGGAGCAGGACGAACGCGCGCGGCGCCTGGCCGAGCAGCGCATCGTCTGGCAAGACGGCACGTCGCTGCCGTTTCTCGGCGAGACGGTGATCGTCGTGCTCGACGTGCGCGCTGCCGGCGCGGTGCTGCACACCGCGGATGACACGCTGCCCGGCGTGCCGCGATTGACGCTGCATGTGGGCCTGCCGGAGCAGGCCGCGCCGGAGCAGATCCGCGACGCCGTGCAGTCGTGGCTGCAGCGCCAGGCCAAGCGCATCTTCGAAGAGCGCTGCCACCATTTCGCGCAACAGCTCGGCGTGCGCTGGACGCGGCTGTCATTGAGTTCGGCCTCGACGCGCTGGGGCAGCGCCAGCGCCGACGGCGCGATCCGCCTGCACTGGCGCCTGATCCACTTCGCGCTGCCGACGATCGACTACGTCGTCGCGCACGAGCTCGCGCACCTGCGCGTCATGGACCACAGCCCGCGCTTCTGGGACGTGGTGCGCTCGGTGATCCCGGATGTGGACCGGCTGCGCGACGGCTTGCGCGACGAGGCGCTGCCGACGTTCGACTGATCGGGCTGACGCCCATCGTCAATCCGCCGCCACCCTCACCGCCGAGTGATCCGGGTTTGCTGCAACGAAGCGCTCGGCGATTCGGCGAACGCCGGCGGCCCAGTGTGGGCCATCCACAATTCGATCGCTGTCGGCAAACTGCGCCAGATGCGTTTTGGTGATGTGGGGGTTGTTGAGCGTGGCGCCCCGCTCGGCGATGTACCTGGAACGCAGCCGCAGGATTTCGAGCATCCTGGTCGGCGAGATGCGCTGCTGACCGCCGACTCTGATGTCCATCGCCGCTGCGTACTGCTCGGCGCTCCATTGCTTCTTGTGCAGCCGTTTGGCGTCCTGCAGGGAGTACGTGTCCTGAACACCGCAAACCTCATGCAGATCATCGATCAGCAAACGACGCGAAGCCCTGAGGGCCAGCTTGAAGTCGATGAGGATTTTCGACTCGATGGATGCGATCCAGGGCTCCATGTCGAGTGGTGTCAGGCAAAGGCAGTGCTTGAGTTCAGGCCGACGTGCATCCCGCGAGTAGAAGCCGATGACGAACAGCATTCGTCGCCACTTTTGAATGTGCTCCATGCCGACGTCGCGAGCCGTTGAAACCGTGTCTCCAGTGGACGACTTGACCTCGACTTCGAGCCGACAGCGCCGGCCGCCGACATTGATGTCCAACGTGGCATCGACTCCAGCGCGTTGATGGGCCGGATCCCAATCGAGATTGAACATTCTGACGAGCTCGCGCTCGCGCTCGTCGTCCTGTACCGGCATCAGGCCCCCGTCAATGCCAGCGCGACCTGCCGACCCACGGCGTAGGCGACGGGCGGGCTGACGCTGTTGCCGATCTGCCCGAGAGCCTGATAGACGGCGCCGCAGAAGCGCCAATCGCCCGGAAACCCCTGGAGCAGTGCACAGTCATCGACGGACATCCGAAAGTGTCCGTTCTCAGGGGGATACGCGTCCGCGATCGAACGGCTGGGTTGCACGCCATTCGGCCACACGCACAGTTCATTCCAAGTCTTCAGCGACGCCTTGCTGTTGAGAACGCCCGTCGTGTTACGCGGCCCGGTGAAGCCCGAGCGCAGCGTCGGCGCGACCACGTCGTAGCCGATGTCCGGCAGGCCGAGGCTGCTGCGCGCCGTGTTTCGGGGCAGCAGCGGACCGAACAGCGTTCCTTCGTCGCCGTGCGTCGACTCGGGTTGAACCCACCGCGCGGCATCCCGGCGGGCGCGAAAGCCGACGAAGAAGACACGGCGGCGGGCCTGCGGCACACCGAAGTCGTGCGCGGACAGCTTGAACTTGAAGATCGTGTAGTTCTCTGCGAGGGGCGCGACGATGTTCCTGCGGACGAACGATTCGAACTTGCGGTCCAACATGCCGGGCACGTTCTCCGCCACAAACGCCCGCGGCAATGTCTGCCGCACGCAGCGGACAAAATCGGGCCACATGTTGCGCGGATCGGCCGCTCCGGCCTGGCGGCCCGCCGTCGAGAAGGGTTGGCACGGCGGCCCCCCATGAACCACATCGACTCCGCGCATCGAGGTGAACGCGGCACGTCGCACATCGCCGGCCACGCTGCCCGCGCAGACCTTCCATTGCGGTCGGTTGGCGCGCAGGGTCTCGCCGCACACGTCGAGAATTTCGAACGAGGCGCAATGCTCGAACCCTGCGCGCTCGAATCCCAGGTCCAGCCCCCCGCCGCCCGAGAACAACGACAGGCAGCTCAGCCCGTTGCGTTGCGTGCGTGGCATCAGATCATTAGGATCGAGACGCTGGCCCAGCATGCACGCCGCTGCCGAGACTTCTCTGGAGCTGCCACTCAACAGCTGCTGCTTCCTCAACTGAGAGCGGATGGATGTCTCACGATAGCGATCCCGCTGCTGATCCGTCAGGTCGTACGGCATTGTTTTCCTTCTCGGTGGCGTTTTCTCCGCTCCGCGGAGCAACTGTACTGTCTTTTCATCCAGCCGACAGCATCCGGCGGCAGGCGGGTGCACTAAGGCCCGAGAAACGAAACCAAGCGCCGCTGCAGCGCTGCGCCCCGGTCGGGGCGGGTCGCGCACTCCCAGACGATGAGCACGCGCCACCCCATCCGGCGAAGCCTGCATCGCTGGCGACGATCCCGTACGCGATTGGTATCGATCTTCGCAGCCCAGAACGCCGCGTTGCTTTTTGGCTTGAAGCCACGGCCGCAGCCGTGTCCGTGCCAGAAGCACCCGTGTACAAAGACAACCTTCTTCCTGCTCGGAAAAACCAGGTCGGGAGCACCAGGCAGGCGCCTGTCATGCAGCACATATCGATAACCCAGGCCGTGCACGAGTCGGCGCACGACCAGTTCCGGCTGCGTATCTTTGGATTTGATGCGGCCCATGAGCGCCTGACGAGCTTCACGCGACAGCTTGTCTGGCATCGGCGTCTTGGCTGTCAGTCAGCTGCGAAGCGCCACACACCGTCGCCGCCGAGCGTTCGCACCAACCGCCCGCCGTGCCACAGCGCATGCAGATGCGCCACCGCCTCGCCCATCGCAAACGTCGTCTGGTGCAGGTCGAGCGGGCGCCTGAACAGCACGGGCAGCAAGTCGGCGGCGTGTCGAGGTTGCTCGCGGCAGGCCTTCATCACGTCGGCCAGACGCTCGTCATGGTGGTCACGCAACTGGCGGATGCGCGCGTGCAGGCCGGTGAAGGGCTTGCCGTGCGAGGGCAGCACGAGCGTATCTTGCGGCAGCGGCTCGTAGCGCGTCAGCGAGTTGAGATACAGCGTCAATGAATCGGCCTCGGGCTCGAGGTCATAGACGCTGACGTTGGTGCTGATGCGCGGCAGCACCATGTCGCCGGAGATCAACAGCTTCAGTTCTTCGCAATGCAACGCCATGTGCTCCGGTGCATGGCCGTAGCCGGCGATGCAGCGCCACGCGCGGCCGCCGATGTCCACGCTCATGCCGTCGAGCAGACGGCGGTACGCGTCGGGAATGTTCGGCACCATGCCGGCGTAGTAGTTCGAGCGCGCGCGCACCTTGGCCAGTGCTTCGGGATCGGTCAGGCCGTGGCTCGCAAAAAACGCCGCCGAGCGCTCGCCGCCGAAGCCCGTGGTGCTCTGGCTCGCCAGGCGCGCGCCGTTGTAGTCGGTGGCGCTGATCCAGAGGCGACATTGCCACTTCTCCGTCAGCCAATGCGCCAGACCGAGGTGGTCCGGGTGCATGTGCGTGGCGATGACGCGAGTCACCGGCTTGCCTTGCAGCGCACTCGCAAAGACCTGCTCCCACGCCGCTTTGGTGGCGTCGTTGGTGATGCCGCAATCGACGATCGTCCAGCCCGGCCCGTCGTCGAGCAGCCAGAGATTGATGTGGTCGAGCGCAAACGGCAGACTCATGCGCAGCCAGCGCACACCGGGTGCGATGTCGTGCACCTGGCCCGGCGCGGGAAGGCTGTCGCCGAAGGGATAGTGCAGTTCGCTCTCGAGCGGATTGGCCATGAATCAGGCAGCGACAGGGCTGCTACATTGATGATTGACGTTAACGTCAATTGTGCCTGCACCCCTTGAGCCCGACCCGCACCTACTCCATAGCCGAACTCGCCGACGAGTTCGACATCACGCCGCGCGCGATCCGCTTCTATGAAGACGTGGGCCTGCTCGAACCGGCGCGCGCCGGCCGCAACCGCGTCTATGCGCAGCGCGACCGCACGCGATTGAAGTTGACGCTGCGCGGCAAGCGCCTGGGCCTGACGCTGCAGGAGATCAAACAGCTCGTCGATATGTACGACTCGCCGGCCGACAACGCAGCGCAGTTGAATGCCTTTCTCGGCGTGCTCGGCGAGCACCGGCGCCTGCTCGAACAGCAGATGGAAGACATCCACATCACGCTCGAAGAAATCGGCCAGCACGAGGCGCGTTGCCGCTCGCTGCTCGGTCCGCGCCCCAAAGCCCGCAAGGAGAGAGCCGCATGAACCTGCCAGGATTGAACTTCGACCTCGGCGAAGACATCGACGCGCTGCGCGACGCGGTGCGCGCCTTTGCCGACGCCGAGATCGCGCCGCGCGCGGCCGAGATCGACAAGAGCGACCAGTTCCCGATGGACCTGTGGCGCAAGATGGGCGAGCTGGGCGTGCTCGGCATCACCGTGCCCGAAGCCTACGGCGGCGCCAACATGGGCTACCTCGCGCACATGGTGGCGATGGAAGAGATCAGCCGCGGCAGCGCGTCGATCGGCCTGTCGTACGGCGCGCACTCGAACCTGTGCGTCAATCAACTCAAGCGCAACGGCAACGAGGCGCAGAAGCAGAAGTACCTGCCCAAGCTGATCAGCGGCGAGCATGTCGGTGCGCTGGCGATGAGCGAACCCGGCGCCGGCAGCGACGTCATCAGCATGAAGTTGAAGGCCGAGGACAAGGGCGGCTACTACCTGCTCAACGGCAGCAAGATGTGGATCACCAACGGCCCCGATGCCGACACGATGGTGGTCTATGGCAAGACCGAGCCCGAACTCGGCGCGCGCGGCGTCACGGCGTTCATCGTCGAGAAGGGCATGAAGGGTTTCTCCACGGCGCAGAAACTCGACAAGCTCGGCATGCGCGGCTCGCACACCGGCGAGATGGTGTTCGTCGATGTCGAGGTGCCGGCCGCGAACATCCTCGGCAACCTGAACGGCGGCGCCAAGGTGCTGATGAGCGGCCTCGACTACGAGCGCGCGGTGCTCGCGGCCGGGCCGATCGGCATCATGCAATCGGTGATGGACAACGTGATCCCCTACACGCACGACCGCAAGCAATTCGGGCAGAGCATCGGCGAGTTCCAGCTGATTCAAGGCAAAGTGGCCGACATGTACACCGTGCTGCAGGCCGCGCGCGCGTTCTGCTACACGGTGGGCAAGAACCTCGATTCACTCGGCGCCGAACATGTGCGCCAGGTGCGCAAGGACTGCGCCAGCGTGATCCTTTGGTGCGCCGAAAAGGCGACCTGGATGGCCGGCGAAGGCATCCAGATTTTCGGCGGCAACGGCTACATCAACGAATACCCGCTCGGGCGGCTGTGGCGTGACGCGAAGCTCTACGAAATCGGCGCGGGCACGTCGGAGATTCGAAGAATGCTGATCGGGCGCGAGCTCTTTTCCGAAACGATGTAAGGAGCGATGTGAGCCGAGACCTAGCCGAACTCCTCGAAGCCAACCGCGCCTGGGCCGAAGCGACGACACGGCGCGATCCCGGCTTCTTCACCCGCCTGGCCAAACAGCAGACGCCGCAGTACATGTGGATCGGCTGCGCCGACAGCCGCGTGCCGGCCAATGAGATCACAGGCCTCGATCCGGGCGAGGTCTTCGTGCACCGCAACGTCGCCAACGTGGTGGTGCATTCGGACTTGAACGCGCTGTCCACGATCCAGTTCGCGGTCGAGCATCTGAAGGTCAAGCACATCATGGTCGTCGGCCACTACGGCTGCGCGGGTGTGCGCGCTGCCATGCGCGGCATCCGCGTCGGCCTGGCCGACAACTGGCTGCGCCATGTGCAGGACGTGCGGCTGCGTCACAGAAAGCGCCTCGACCACCTGCCGCCGGAAGAGCAGGAAGACACGCTGTGCGAGATGAACGTCATCGAGCAGGTCGGCAACGTCGCGTTGTCCACCGTGATCCAGGACGCGTGGGCTCGCGGCCAGGACGTGTCGATTCATGGCTGGGTGTATGGCTTGAAGGACGGCTTGCTCAAGGACTTGCAGGTCACGATGAGCGCGCCGGAGCAGGTGGTCGACGTCTTCGGCGCAGCGTTGAAGCGCTATCCGCGCGTGGCCGATCCGACGGACGCGCAGGACACCAGCTTCGACTGACGATGGCGCCGCTGCACATCGACACGCCGCTCTTGCGCGCGCCGCCGGAGTTGTTCGGCAACGAGCGCACGGTGTGGCTGAAGATGGATGCGCTGCAGGCCAGCGGCAGCTTCAAGATGCGCGGCGTCGGGCGCTTGGTGCAGCAGCGCGTGGTTGAAGGCGCGCGTGCCGTCGTTTGCGCGTCGGGCGGCAACGCCGGCATGGCGGCGACGCTGGCGGCGCGGGCTTGTGATGTGCCGGTGACCATCGTCGTGCCGCAGACCACGGCGGCGGCAGTGCGTGACGCCATCGCGGCGCGCGGCGCATCGGTCGTCGTGCACGGCGCGGTGTGGGACGAGTCGCATGAACATGCGCTGGCGCTCGCGAAAGTCCAAGGCGCGGTGTACGTGCATCCGTTCGACGACCCGCTGCTGTGGGACGGCCATGCGACGTTGATCGACGAAGTCGTGCGCGCGGGTGTGGCCTTCGACTGCGTCGTCGCCAGCGTCGGCGGCGGCGGCCTGCTCGCGGGCATCGTCCAAGGGCTGCGCCGCAACGGTTTGCATCACATGCCGGTGATCGCGGTCGAGACCGAAGGCGCGGCGAGCTTTGCGGCGGCACTCGCCGCGGGCGAGCCGGTGACGCTGCCGGCGATCACGTCCGTCGCCACGTCGCTCGGCGCGCGGCAGGCGATGCCGCGCCTGCTCGACCTGGCGCGCGAGCACGAGATCATCAGCGTGGTCGTCAGCGACAAACAAGCGGTGCGAGCTTGCACGAGCTTCGCCGACGCGACGCGCGTGCTCGTTGAGCCGGCATGCGGCGCGTCGGTGGCAGCGCTCGACGTTCATCCTGCAATCTTCGAGCGGTTCAGAGCGCCGCTGATCGAAGTCTGCGGCGGCATGGGCGTGTCGCTCGCCCGCCTGGCGCAGTGGAGAACCGACCTTGGCCTCGACTGACCCCCTGCCGACGATCGCGCTCGGCGCCCTGGGCTGGACGATTCGCCCCTGGCGCGAGAGCGATGCGCCGGCGCTGGCCACGCACGCCAACAACGTCAACGTCTGGCGCTGGATGAGCGACAGCTTTCCGCACCCGTACACGCTGGAGATGGCGGAGTACTGGTGCACGCGCGGGCACATCGAGTTCGGCGGCGACAACTGGGCCATCGCCTGGCACGACGAAGCCGTCGGCGGTTGCGGCGTCATTCCTCAACAAGGCCACTTGCGCTGCAATGCCGAAGTCGGTTGGTGGCTGGCCGAAGAACATTGGGGCCGCGGCATCGTCACGCGCGTGGCCGCGGCCTTGACGCAACGCGCTTTCGCCGACCCGCAGATCACGCGCGTCTTCGCACCCGTGCACGCCGGCAACCAGCGCTCGATGCGCGTCGCCGAGAAAAACGGCTTCGTGCTCGAGGGCGTGCAGCCGAAAAGCGCAATCAAGGACGGGCAGGTGATCGACCGCTGGATCTGGGCGACCTACAGACCATGAGCCGACGCCCCGCGATGTTCCCCAGCCTCACCGACCCCCGCGCGGTGGAGATCGCGCAGGCGATGCTCGAAGGCTTCAACCGCCACTACCGCCTGTTCCGCGAAACCAGCCGCGAGGCGCAAGCCCGCTTCGAGGCCAGCGATTGGCATGGCCAGCAGCGCGCGCAAGCGCTGCGCATCGAGTTCTACGACAAGCGCGTGGCCGAAGCGGCCGAGCGGCTGACGACAGAATTCGACGCACCGAACCTGCCGGCCGACGTGTGGCAGCAGATGAAGCTGCACTACATCGGCCTCTTGACCAACCACCACCAGCCCGAACTCGCCGAAACATTTTTCAACTCGGTCAGCACGCGGCTGCTGCACCGCAGCTACTTCAAGAACGATTTCCTCTTCGTGCGCCCCGCCGTCAGCACGGAATACATCGAGAACGACGAGCCCGCCGCCACGCCGACCTACCGCGCCTACTACCCGACACGAGAGACGATGCGCGAAATCATCGAGCGCATCGTCGGCAACTTCCAACTGCAGCGCGAGTTCGAAGACCTGCCGCGCGACGTGGGCCATGTGCTGGCGGCGTTCGAAGCGCAACTGGCCGACTTTCGGCTGCGCGCCAACTTCCAGATCCAGGTGCTGAGTTCGCTGTTCTTCCGCAACAAGGGCGCATATGTCGTCGGCAAGATCATCAACGGCTTTGTCGAAACGCCGTTCGCTTTGCCGATCGTGCATGGTGACGAAGAAAAACTGCTGATCGACGCCGCGCTGTTCGGCGAGGACGATCTGCTGCTGGTCTTTTCTTTTGCGCGCGCCTATTTCATGGTCGATATGGAAGTGCCGAGCGCGTACGTGACCTTCCTGCGCTCGCTGATGCCGCGCAAACCGCGCTCCGAGATCTACAACGCGCTCGGTTTGCAGAAGCAGGGCAAGAACATTTTCTATCGCGACTTCCTCTATCACCTGCGCCACAGCAGCGACCAATTCCGCATCGCGCCCGGCATCAAGGGCATGGTGATGATGGTCTTCGACCTGCCGTCGTTCCCCTACGTCTTCAAGGTCATCAAGGACCACTTCCCGCCGCCGAAGGACACCTCGCGCGAGCAGATCATGGGCAAGTACCTGCTCGTCAAGACACACGACCGCGTCGGCCGCATGGCCGACACGCTGGAGTACAGCAACGTCGCCTTCCCGCGCGCGCGCTTCACCGCCGAGCTGATCGCCGAGTTGAAGAAAGATTGCGCCAGCGTGATCGAAGAAGACGGCGACGTCATCGTCATCAAGCACGTGTACATCGAGCGCCGCATGATCCCGCTCAACATCTACCTCGCCGATGCAACCAAGGAGCAGGTGGAGCATGCCGTCATCGAGTACGGCCACGCGATCAAGGATCTCGTGGCGGCCAACATCTTCCCCGGCGACATGCTGTGGAAGAACTTCGGCGTCACGCGCCACGGCAAGGTGGTGTTCTACGACTACGACGAGATCGAGTACCTCACCGACTGCAACTTCCGCCACGTGCCCGAAGCGCGCAACGAGGAAGAAGAGATGAGCGGCGAGGTCTGGTACCACGTCGGGCCGAAAGACGTGTTCCCGGAAACCTTCGCGCCGTTTCTGCTCGGCAACGACGGCGTGCGTGAAGTGTTCATGCAGCACCACGCCGATCTGCTCGACGCCGCCTTCTGGCATGGCCACAAGGAGCGCATCCTCGCCGGCCATGTGCACGACGTGTTTCCGTACGACGAGGGCAAGCGCTTCGCGAAGGCGGCTGCGGCGTGAAGGCGGCAATCGCCCTGGCCGCGGCGGCGCTGGCGCTGCACGCACAAGCGCAGGACAGCGCACAGCGTTTCGTCAGCGGCGCCGGCGTGAACCTGCGCGGCGAAGCGTCGCTGCAAGGCCCGGTGATCGCACGGCTGGCGCTCAACGAGCGCGTCAAGCTCGTCGCCAAGCCTGAAGGCAGCGCGTTCTGCGAAGTGCTGCGGCAGGCGCCCGACGGCGTCGAACAGCGCGGCTTCACGGCCTGTACCTATCTGTCGCTCGCAGCGACCGAACGTCAATCGCCTCGCCGAACGCCATCTCGCCGATAGCAAACCCAACCCGGACCACGACCCGAAGCGCTTGTTCTGGCTGTCGCCATCGTGGCCGGCGCTCGAAGCCTATGCGCTGCTGTTGAACGAGACGCGGCTGCCGGCGCCAGGCGCCGACGCAGCCTCGCAGCAGCGCCGTGCCGACTTCGTGCGCGACAGCGACGAAGAGCTGAATCGCATGAAGGCGCACCTGGCCAAGGGCGTGCTCGGCCCCGCGCCGCCGCCGTGGGTGGCGTGGGACGAGATTCAGCGCTGGGCCGCCGATGAGATGCGTACGCCGCAGCCGGAGTCGCAAATTCCCGAGGTGCTTGGCCTGTATGCGCCCTTGTTCAATCTGCTGCAGCCGCGTCACCAAGAACATGTCAACGCCGCGGCGGCGGCGATGCGCAGCATCGCCTTGCCCAGCGCGTCGCCATCGTGGTTCAACGACGGGCGCGACATCGCGCGGCTGGACGACACCACCGCCGGTTTGAGCGGACGCTTCGGCATCGTGCACACCTACCGCACGCAGCCGCGCGCGCCGGTCCACGGCAGCATCGTGGCCGAAGGGCTGTGGGACATCGGCGCGCACACCGTCGCGCTGACCCGCGCCGTGACGCGCACGACGCTGTGGCGCGACGGCCGCATGCAAGGCGCCGCCACGCATGCCAGCCGCAAGCAGATCGCATGGGGCACGGAAGAGGCGCCGATGTGTTGGGGCTGGGCAGCAGGCTTTGCGCATGGCGACGCCGATGCGAAGCTGCTGGCCGCGGCGCAGGAGAGCACCTGGCGTCAGGACCGCCATGAAGGCCGCCTCGTCGCCTTCATCACCCGCCTGCCCTTGCCGGCGGGCCGCGCGCGCGCGGCCACGCAACAGCTCACACTCGACCGCAAATCCACGGCGTTCGTGCGCGCCACGCAAACCCACTTCGACCTCGACAACGACGGCCATGTCGATCTCGTCGCCTGGGAAGCCGTCGGCCGCGGCCCCGGCCACCTCGACGGCCCGACGAAGAGCGACGATGCCTGGTACCGCCTCTTCTTCGTCAACATCGCCGGCCGCTGGTTCGTCCTCGGCCACGATGTCTTCAGCTACGGCTGCGGCTGCTGACGGCGATGACCTGGCGCGACGCCTTCGAATTGGCGAGCTTCGCCGTCACGGTGATCGGCCTGCCCTGCGCGATCGCCGCAGGAAGAACGCGGACCAGCGTCGATCCTCGGGTGAACGGCCGTGGTCAGAGTTGTGCGAGCTGAAGCACGACCTCGCCTTGGTCGCGCTGGAACACCACCTGATCGAACATGATCTTGCGGATCGTCATGCCGTCGAACGTGTCGCCCTCGCTGTAGCCCTCGCCGGCCGGGCCGACCAGGCGGTTGCCGCGTTTGTTGCTCATCAGCACAGAGAACTTGCGGGAGCCCGCCGTGCGCTTGGAGGCCTTGGCGGCAGCGGCCACGGCCGGCGGCGCCTCGACCTGCAATGACAGATCGCGCAAGCCCTCCACCCGGCCCGACGCCGCGCGCAGCTTGCCGGCCAGGGCGTCGCTGATCTCGTTGCCGCAAGCCACGCGGCCCGCGCCGAGATAGGCCGCGTTGCAGGCCACGCCCTCGCGCCGCGCCACACGCGCCAACGACGCCATCAACTGATCGACGGCGAACACCTCGGCGCGCAGCGCGCCCGGTTGCCGCTGGACCGTTGCCACCAGCGCATCACGCTGCGGCGATGTCCGCACATAGCCGGCAACGACCCAGCGTTCGCTGTCGTCGTCGGTGATCAGCTGCAACTCGCTGCCGCTGGGCGCGACGGTTTGCAGCCAGCGCTGCGCGCGCGCGATGTTGTCCGCCGGCATGCGCAGCGGCATGGTCAGGTAGCTGACGGCGCCCCAGACCGAACCCGCCGCAATGCACAGCGAGCCCAACAGCAACACCCCAAACACCGCCGGGTTCGAAGAGCGCACGCGTTGCAGCCGCGCTCCGGCGCGTTGGCGCAAGCCCGGAGCGCGCGCGGCGGCGATCATCGAAAACGACCAATCGGAGCCTGGTGGGCCGACGAGCAGCGTGGCTTGGCCGCAGCACAGCGGCAGAAAGTCGGGCATCACCATCGACGCACCGGCCGGCAGCTTGCGTTGCCCCACCCAGACCGCGGCGTCGAGCGCGGTGCAGGTCACATGCCCGCGCGTATCGAGCGTCAGAGCACAGTGACGCGGCGCCACGTCTTTGTCGCGCAGCACCACGGTGCACAGCGTGGCCGACGAGCCGATGACGCAGGCGCTGCCTGCGGTCAACGGTACATCCATTCCGCGCTGCTGACCATGCGCGAAGTGCAGGGTACGGCCGGTTACTGCGATCATGGCCTCGGATCAATCGAAGTCGGTAAATTTAGCACCCGCGGCTGACGCCAAGCCAGCAGCGCGACAATTGATTTCACCGCTTTCTTGCCGTGAAGGAGCCCACCATGCCCACCGACCCCGTCGTCATCGTCTCCGCCGCCCGCACGCCGATCGCTGGCCTGCTCGGCGATTTCGCTTCACTCGCCGCGTGGGAGCTCGGCGCCGTCGCCATCAGGGCCGCGGTTGAGCGCGCCAAGCTGCCCGGCGACGCTATCGATGAGGTGCTGATGGGCAACTGCCTGATGGCCGGCCAGGGCCAGGCCCCGGCGCGCCAGGCGATGCGCAAGGCCGGCCTGCCGGACTCCACCGGCGCGGTGACCCTCTCCAAGATGTGCGGCAGCGGCATGCGCGCGATGATGTTCGCGCACGACATGCTCGCCGCCAGCAGCGCCAACGCCGTGCTCGCCGGTGGCATGGAGAGCATGACCAACGCGCCGCACCTGATGTTCGCCAGAAAGGGCATCAAGTACGGCGCGGCGCCGCTCTACGACCACATGGCGCTCGACGGCCTCGAAGACGCCTACGAGCGCGGCAAGGCGATGGGCGTCTTTGCCGAACAATGCGTCGGCAAGTACAGCTTTACGCGCGAGGCGATGGACCAGTTCGCGATCACTTCCACGCAGCGCAGCAAGGCCGCCAACGAAGACGCAAGCTTTGCCTGGGAGATGGCGCCGGTCACGCTGGCGTCAGCGAAGGGGGAGTCGGTCATCAAGTTCGACGAGCAGCCCTTCAAGGCCAAGCTCGACAAGATCCCGACGCTCAAACCCGCGTTCAAGAAAGACGGCGCGATCACTGCCGCCACGTCGTCCTCCATTTCCGACGGCGCGGCGGCACTGGTGCTGATGCGCGAATCGACCGCGAAGAAAATGGGCGTGACACCGATCGCCCGCATCGTCGCCCATGCCGTGCATGCGCAGGCGCCCGAGTGGTTCGCCACGGCGCCCGCCGGCGCCATTCAGAAGGTGCTGCAGAAGGCGGGCTGGGACGCCAAGAGCGTGAACCTGTGGGAAGTCAACGAGGCCTTCGCTGCCGTCACGATGGCGGCGATGGCCGAGTTCCGGCTGCCACACGAGATCGTCAACGTGCATGGCGGCGCAGTCGCGCTCGGCCACCCGATCGGCGCCTCCGGCGCGCGCATCGTCGTCACGCTGCTCGGCGCGCTGAAAAAGAGGAACCTGAAGCGCGGCGTCGCGGCGCTGTGCATCGGCGGCGGCGAGGCCACCGCGATGGCCGTGGAGATTCTGTGAATTTCCGCGCTGGGATGTACGCGATGGCCTTCGAGATGCTCTGACAACATCTCGGCGCAGAAAAAAGTGTCGGCTGGCCGGCTTGCCGGTCGGCAGGCAAAGAGTCCGGCACGTTACGGCGCTACACCGTGCCGACCGCCACTCCCCGCATGCGCAGGGGGTGGCGGCCACGCAACACCCCACACGCCTATGCTGATCCCATGAGTGCAGCCATTTCCGCCTTGCGTCCCACCACTCCCCCGCCGGTGCGTCTCGGTGAGCGTTGCTCGCGGACGATGCAGTTCACCGCCGAGTCGATCGCCGCGTTTGCGCAGCTGACCGGCGATGCCAACCCGCTGCACACCGACGCCGGCGCGGCCGCGCGCTCGCGCCACGGCCGCGTCATTGCCGCCGGGCAGCACACCACGTCGCAGCTGATCGGCCTGGCCGCGACCTACTTCTCGCGCGGCCACGACGACGCCCGATCGGAGCTGCGCGAACTGCTCTGCCTGAACTTCAACTTTTCGCTGAAGAGCCCCGTCTTCGCCGACGAATCCGCCGAGTTTTCGTGGGTGGTGTCCAGCCTGGAGTGGAGCGGCCGCCTGCAGGGCTGGCTGGTGCAGGCCGACGGTGCGGTCAACGCGGCGCAGCGCTTGTGCGCAGTCGCCCGTGCCACACTGCTGATCAAGGCGTTCGACCAAGACGCTTGAAGGGCTGGTGTGAGGGTGTTGGCTGCGGGCCCCGCGCGGGCTCGGCTCGGCGTGGCGATCGAAAAATGAGCCGCGGCGACGCGCCGATGCACGGCCCCGTGCGCGCGAACCACAGCGCCGCGCGTTGAGCCACACGGCCGTCCATCTGCGTCTGGTCGGCATGGCCCTGCTCTGGGGCGCGTCGTGGCCGGCCGGGCGCACGCTTGCACAGGCCATGCCACCGCTGTCGGGCTCGGCGTGGCGCTTCACGCTGGCCGCGCTGCTGCTCATGGTGTGGATGGGGTGGCAACGCCGCCGAACCTCGTCGCCACTGCCGCAACTGACACGACGGCAGTGGTTCGCGTTGGCCTTTGCGGGACTTGTCGGCGTGGCCGGCTACGCGGTGTTTTTCATGATGGCGCTGCAACGCGTCGAAGCCAGCCGCGCCGCCGTCGTCGTCACCACGAACCCTGTGTTCACGACGCTGCTGGCGGCCTGGCTGTTCAAGGAAACCTTCAACGCCCGCATTGCCGCCGGCATGGCCTGTGCGCTGGTCGGCGCAGCCACGGTGCTGACGCATGGCGCGCCGTGGAAGGTGTTCACCGGCGGCATCGGTGTCGGCGAGTGGCTGCTCGTCGGCTGCATCGCCACCTGGGTCGGCTACACGCTGATCGCGCGTGCGCTGCTCGGCGGCATCGACTCGCTCGCCGCCACCGCGATCACATCGGTCATCGGCACCGCTGTGTTGTGGGCCGTGGCGCTGGCAGTGGACGGTGTGCCCGTCGTCATCGGCAGCATCTCGGCACTCTCGGCCGCCGGCTGGGCGTCGATGGTCTTCCTCGCCGTCGGCTCCACCGTGCTCGCCTACGCCTGGTACTTCCGCGGTGTGGCCGAACTCGGCGCCGGCACCGCCGCGAGCTACATCAGCCTGGTGCCGCTGTTCGGCGTCGCCAGCTCGGTGCTCGTGCTCGGCGAATCGCTCGACGCCTCGCTGCTCGTCGGCGGCGCCCTCGCGGTGGTGGGGGTGGTGTTGACGAACCGGGCGCGGCGGTAGGCAAGCACAATCGCGCAGTCGCCGAGGAGCCCGCCATGCTGCTGTCCGAAGACCACATCGCCGTGCAGGACGCCGTGCGCGCCTACGTGCAGGACCGCATCGCGCCCAACGCCGCGGCGTGGGACAAGTCGCACCACTTCCCGAAGGCGGAACTGGAGGGCCTGGCCGCGCTCGGCTGCTACGGCGTCGCCGTGCCCACCGAGTACGACGGCGCGGGGCTGGACTACCTCGCGCTGGCGCTGATCCTCGAAGAAGTGGCCGCCGGCGACGGCGCGACGAGCACGGTCGTCAGCGTCAACAACTGCCCGGTGTGCTCGATCCTGATGGCCTTCGGCAACGCCGAGCAGAAGCAGCGCTTCTTGAAACCGCTGGCGCGCGGCGACATGTTGGGCGCGTTCTGCCTGACCGAGCCGCATGTCGGCTCCGAAGCGGGCGGCTTGAAGACCAGCGCGATGCGTGATGGCGATCACTACGTATTGAACGGCGTCAAGCAGTTCATCACCAGCGGCAAGAACGGCGACGTTGCCATTGTCATGGCGGTCACCGACAAGGCTGCGGGCAAGAAAGGCATCAGCGCCTTCATCGTGCCGACGAGCACGCCCGGCTACACGGTGGCGCGGGTCGAAGACAAGCTCGGCCAGCACGCCAGCGATACCGCGCAGATCGTCTTCGAGAACTGCCGCGTGCCGGCCGCCTACCGGCTCGCCGACGAAGGCATGGGCCTGAAGATCGCGCTGTCGGGGTTGGAGGGCGGACGCATCGGCATCGCCAGCCAAGCGGTCGGCATGGCGCGCGCCGCGTTCGACGCCGCGCTCGCCTACAGCAAAGAGCGCCAATCCTTCGGCCAGCCGATCTTCAACCATCAGGCCGTGCAATTCAAACTCGCCGACATGGCCACGCAGATCGAAGCCGCGCGGCAATTGATCTGGCACGCGGCGTCGCTCAAGGATGCCGGACGGCCGTGCTTGAAGGAGGCCGCGATGGCCAAACTCTTTGCGAGCGAGATGGCCGAGCGTGTTTGCTCCGACGCGATCCAGGTCTTCGGCGGTTATGGCTACGTCAGCGACTTCCCGGTCGAGCGCATTTACCGGGATGTGCGGGTGTGCCAGATTTACGAAGGCACGAGCGAGGTGCAGAGGATCTTGATCGGGCGGGCGTTGGCTTGAGGGTCTGGTCGGTTCACGCATGCGAGCGAGCGGTCAGGAGCACGAATGCCAAGTGCTAAAGTGGCAGCATCAGATCTAATTGCGCGATGGTCACCGCTGCCGCTACTGCTCGTCGCGAGTCATCCTGCAAGATCTCAACGCTCACCGAGGAGCCGCCATGGCCGCTTACGAACTCGCGCAACTCAACATCGGCGTCATCAAAGGCCCGATGGACTCGCCGCTGATGTCCGACTTCGCCAACAACCTCGAGCGCATCAACGCGGTGGCCGATGCGTCGCCGGGTTTCGTCTGGCGCTTGCAGACCGAAGCCGGCGACGCCACGGCGATCCGGCCGTTCGATGATCCGAACCTGCTGGTCAACATGTCGGTGTGGCGCGATGTCGAGTCGCTGAATCGCTATGTCTATTCGTCCGCGCATGTGGAAATCATGCGTCGCCGCCGCGAGTTTTTCGAGCGCATGGACGCTGCGTTTCTCGTGCTGTGGTGGGTGCCGCTCGGCCACCGGCCGACGGTCGATGAAGCGATGGCGCGGTTGGAGTTGCTTCGCTCGCAAGGGCCGAGCGCGATGGCCTTCACCTTTCGCCATGCGTTCCCGCCGCCGGATGCCTCACCCGCGCAGGCGCGCGTGGTCTTCGACGACACGTGTCCAGCAGTGTGACGATGCGCCGCCGATCGTCTCTGCTGTTGCTCGCTGCCCTGGGCTCGGCCCTGCCCGCCGCGCATGACCATGCGACGGAGCAGCCGTTCACGCGCGATCTGCATGGCGTCGTTGTGCCTGCCGGCGTGCCGGCGTGCGTAGCGTGGTCGTGCAGGCGCGCGATGTGAAAAACGGCTGGGGCGGCAAGACGGTAGAAATGGTCTTGCCGGGGCGCTGAGAGCTCCGGCCGCCCTGTCGCGCGGTTCGCATCTTCAACGCGGATTGAACGCGTCCGGCGGCAGCGGCGGCAGCGCCGCCAGGCGCTGCGGCAGCAAGGCCCACACCGCGCGCTTGTCGTCGTCGTCGAGCACGCTCCACAGCGCGATTTCGTCGAGGGTGCGGCCGCAGCCGAGGCAGTGGCCGCTGGGCTCGTGCATGCGGCAGATGTTCTTGCAGGGGCTTTCGACGCTCACGGGGTACTGCTTTCGAGACAACTGCCGTGCATGGTCTCACGGCGGCGCAAAGGCTGCTGGTGCCCGGGCTGGGGATCATCCGCTCAGGTTTGCGCGACATCGGCCAGCGGCGCGCCACCGGTCAGCGCTTCGAGCTGCGCCGGATGCAGCGCGAACACGCTGTTCGGGTGGCCGGCCGCCGCCCAGACGACATCGAAGCGCAGCAGCTCGCGGTCGATCAGCGTCAGCGGCGGCTCGGTGTGTGCGAGCGGGGCGACGCCGCCGATCGAAAAGCCGGTCTTGGCCTTGACGAAGTCGGCGTCGGCGCGGCCGAGCGCGCCGGTGATCGTCGCGACCTTCTTTTCATCGACGCGCCTGTCGCCCGACGTGATGACGAGCACCGCACGATCGTCGCTCTTGCGTCTGAAGACGACGCTCTTGGCGATCTGGCCGACGGCCACGCCGAGGTGGTCGGCCGCTTCCTGCGAGGTGCGCACCGGCACGTCGAGCCACAACGGCGCGTGCGGATGATCGCGCTCGCGCAAGGTGGCGCAGACGCGCAGGAAGCCTTCGGGTCGAGCCTCGTCTGCGCTCACGAAGGGTTCTTTTCTCGCTTGGCCAACAGCGCCTTGCCGGCACGCGACACCGGCGCGCGGCCGAGCACGCCCGAGATGAACGCGCCGGCATCGACCAGCGCGTCGAGGTCGATCCCGGTCTCGATGCCCAGGCCGTTCAACATGAAGACCACGTCTTCGCTGGCGACGTTGCCGGTGGCGCCCTTCGCATACGGGCAGCCGCCGAGGCCGGCAACGCTGGTGTCGAAGACATGCACGCCCATTTCGAGGCAGGCGTAGATGTTGGCCAAAGCCTGGCCGTAGGTGTCGTGGAAATGGCCGCTGACCTCATGCAGCGGGTAATGCTTCAGCGCGCGCTCCATCGCCGCCTGCGCGCGCCGCGCGGTGCCGACGCCGATCGTGTCGGCGATGCCGACATGATGCACGCCGATGTCTTTCATCAGCCGCACGACGCGCTCCACGTCGTCGAGACTGACCTCGCCCTGGTACGGGCAGCCGAGCGCACAGCTGATCGCGCCGCGCACCTTCACGCCGGCCTCACGTGCGGCCTGCACGACCGGGCGGAAGCGCTCGATGCTCTCTTCGATGCCGCAGTTGATGTTGCGCTGGCTGAAGGCTTCACTTGCCGCGCCGAAGACCACCACTTCATCGGGCTTCGTCGGCAACGCGGCTTCGAGGCCTTTCATATTGGGCACGAGCACGCTGAGCCGCACGCCGCGCTGTCGTTGCAGGCCCGCCATCACCGCGCTGTTGTCGCTCATCTGCGGCACCCATTTCGGCGACACGAAGCTGGTGACTTCGATCTCTCGCAGGCCCGCCGCCATCAAGCGCTGGACGAGTTCGACCTTGTGCACCGTCTCGACGTTCTGCTTTTCATTCTGCAGACCGTCGCGCGCGCCGACATCGACCAGCGTGACCTGTGGGGGCAATGAAACGCTCATCGTGAATAGTTCTCGCAGGGTTGCGAATTGACTGTAGCCGAGTAACCAAATCCACGGTTGCAGGGTGCCCCCGCCCTGCGCCACCGTACAAACTGCAACACATGGACCAACGCCACATCATCGTCAGCCGCATCGACCTGCAACTGCGCCGCCACCTCGGCCAAGCCGTGGACGCGCACCGCGCCGTCAGCGACACGCGTTATGCGAAGGACCTGCTGCTTGTTTGCGACGCGATGGAAGGCACCGACCTGCCGCAATTGGCGACGCAGTTCCGCGAGGTCGATTTGCAGATGACTGCGGCGCGCCGTGCGCTGGCACCGCGGCCGGCGACGCGCGTGCCCACGGCGTACACGCCGATGCCGGCAACAACTACAGGCGCGCAGCGGCCGGTGACCTTCCGCTAGAGCGCCAGGCTCACGCCGGCGCCTGCAAGCGCAGCAACTCCGCTCCCTCGGCGACCTGATCGCCGACGCCGTAGAGCAGCTCGGCCACCGTGCCGTCACGAGGCGCGGCGATGGTGTGCTCCATCTTCATCGCTTCCATCACCGCCAGCGGCTGGCCCGCCTTGACGGCCTCGCCAGCCTTGGCGAGGAACGCCACCAGCTTGCCGGGCATCGGCGCGGTCAGGCGGCCGCCTGGCGCTGCGTCCTCGCCGGCGTGCGCGAGCGCATCGACTTCCTGCAACGCCAGCATGCCCTCGGGCGCGAAGACGGTGATGCGTTCGCCTTGGGCATAGACGGCCAGCGTCCAACGCTGGTCGCCGAGCGTGACGTCATGGCGCTCGTTGCCGAGCGCGCGCGCTGAAAACGGCCAGCGTTGCTCGCCGACGGCGAGCGTCAGCGCACCGTCGTGCAGGCGGTGCAATGTCGCCACGTGGCGCGTGCCGCCGATGTCCAGATCGAAGCGCCGCGTCGCGCCGCCGAACATGCGCCAGCCGTCGCGGCGGCTCCAAGGGTCGTCGTCCTGCAGCGCCGCTTCGTTGGCCACTTCGCGCGCGATCACGCCGGCCGCCGCGCATTCGAGCGCCACCGGCGCGTGCTCGAACAGCGCCGCGCGCTCGCGCTCGATCAGTGCCGTGTCGAGATCGGCGGTCGCAAAGGCTTGGGTTGCGACGACGCGGCGCAGGAACGCGACGTTGGTGGCCAGGCCGACGATGTGCGTCTGCGCCAGCGCTGCGTCGAGCCGCGCCAGCGCCTGCGCGCGGTTCTCGCCCCAGACGATCAGCTTGGCGATCATCGAGTCGTAATGCGGGCTGATCGTGTCACCCTCGTCGAAGCCGCGGTCGATGCGCGGCATGTCTTCACTGCGCGTGAAGCTGACGTGCGCCGGCCAGCGCGCGACGTGCAGCGTGCCGGTGGCCGGCAGAAAGTTCGCCTCCGGGTTCTCGGCGCACAGGCGCGCTTCGATGGCGTGACCGCGCATCGTCAGTTGCGCCTGCGTCGCCGGCAGCGGCTGGCCGGCGGCCACGCGCAACTGCCACTCCACCAGGTCATGCCCGGTGATCGCCTCGGTCACCGGATGCTCGACCTGCAGCCGCGTGTTCATCTCCATGAAGTAGGCGCGCAGGTCACCGTCGTCGAGTTCCTCGGCGACGAACTCGACCGTGCCGGCGCCGACATAGCCCACCGCTTTTGCAGCGGCCACAGCCGCCTCGCCCATCTGCTGGCGCCGCGCCTGGCTCATGCCCGGCGCCGGCGCTTCCTCGAGCACCTTCTGATGGCGTCGTTGCACCGAACAGTCGCGCTCGAACAGATAGACGCAGTCGCCCTGCGTGTCGGCAAAGACTTGGATTTCAATGTGCCGCGGGCGTGTGACATAGCGCTCGACGAGCACATGGTCGTTGCCGAAACTCGACTGGGCCTCGCGTTGGCACGACGCCAGCGATGACGCAAAGTCTTCGGCCCGATCGACGCGCCGCATGCCCTTGCCGCCGCCGCCGGCGCTGGCCTTGATCAGCACCGGGTAGCCGATGCGCGCGGCCTGCTCGGCAAGGAACGCCGGCTCGTTGTTGTCGCCGTGGTAGCCGGGCACGAGCGGCACGCCGGCCTTCTCCATCAACGTCTTCGCAGCCGACTTGCTGCCCATCGCCGCGATGGCCGATGCGGGGGGGCCGATGAAGACGAGGCCCGCGTTCGCGCACGCGGCGGCGAAGTCTTCGTTCTCGGACAGGAAGCCGTAACCGGGGTGGATGGCTTGCGCCCCCGTGGCCTTGGCGGCGTCGAGAATGCGCTGCCACTGCAGGTAACTCTCGCGCGGCGCGCTGGCGCCGATGTGCACGGCTTCATCGCAGGCGTGCACGTGGCGCGCGTCGGCGTCGGCGTCCGAATACACGGCGACCGTGCGCACGCCCAATCGCTTGGCCGTCGCCGCCACCCGGCATGCGATCTCGCCACGATTGGCAATCAGGATCTTGTTGAACACCGTCATGCCCCCTCGTAGGAAGCCGACGCAAAGTGCCCGCGCAAGCGCCGCAAGAAGCCGCGCAGAAATCGGAACAGCATGAAGATGACGACGATGCTGATGACGATGACGATGGCCAAGACGACGAAGAACGCCACCGGGTACTCGTGCGACAGCCACAGCATGCCCGGCACCATGGCGTCGCCGGCGAGAGACAGTGCGATGTTCGAGAACGGCTCGGGCGAGGTGTTGACCGCGGCGCGCGTCGTCGTCTTGGCGGTGTGCGAGGTGGCGGCCAGCGTGCCGCCGAGCAACGCCGCCATCACGCCCCAGCTCGCCTGGTCGGCGCCGAAGACGCTGTAGGCCAGCGCCGCGCCGGCGGGGATGCGGATGAAGGTGTGCACCGAGTCCCACAATGAATCGACCCACGGCACCTTGTCTGCGACGAACTCGACGGCGAGCAACGTGCCGCTGACGAACAGCAGTGGCGGCTGTTGCAACACGTGCAAGCCCGAAGGCAGCGGCAGCCAGCCGAGGTAGCCGGCCAGGCCGGTGAGGAACACCGCGGCATACAACCGCACGCCGCTGGCCCAGCCGAGTGCGGCGGCCAGGGCGAAGAGTTGCGTCGTGTCGAAGTCGGGCATGTTCATGTCGGACTACTTTCGTTCTGCAAAGGCCAACCGCGCCGCCATGGCGATGAAGACGATGCCGGTCGCGCGTTCGAGCCACAACGCGATGCGCGGCTGTTTCACCAGCCGCGCACCGACCGAGCCCGCGCTCCAGGCCAGCGCACTGTAGGCCACGGCAGTGACGACAGTGAATGTGAGGCCCATCAAACCGAGCTGCCAGATCACCGCGACGCCGTGCTGCGGATCGACGAACTGCGGCAGGAAGGCGAGGAAGAACAGCATCACCTTCGGGTTCAGCGCATTGGTCAGCACGCCCTGGCGGAAGCGCTGCGCGGCGTTGCCGCTGCTGGCCGGGGCATCGCTCATCGCGGCGATGCTGCCTTTGCTCCTCAACGACTGAATGCCCAGCCAGACCAGGTAGGCGACGCCGATCCACTTGATGACGTTGAACAACGTTGCCGATGCGGCCACGATGGCCGAGATGCCGAGCATCGCCCAGACCGTGTGCGTGAGGCAGCCGACGCCGACCCCGAGCGCATAGGCCACGCCCTCGCGCCGGCCGCGCGACAGGCCGATGGCCAGCGAGTTCAGGCTGTCGGGGCCCGGCGCGGCGATGACGATCAGCGCAGCGACGAGGTAGGAAAGATAGAGGTCGAGCGGCATCATGGTGGGGGCAGCCACGCAGGCGTTCGCTTGTCGAGAAAACTCTGCACGCCTTCCTTGCCTTCGGCGCTGGCGCGGATGTCGGCGATGCGGCGCGCGGTGTCGGCGCGCAGCGCTGCGTCGATCGGCTGGCCGGCGATATCTTGCACGAGGCGCTTGCAGGCTTTGACGGCGGCCGGGCCGTTGGCCACGAGCGCGGCAACGATCTCGCTGACCTTGGCATCGAGCGTTTCGGCGGCGACGACCTCGTGCACGAAGCCGAGTTGATGCGCACGCGCGGCGGAGAAGCGCTCGGCCGTCGTGAAGTAGCGCCGCGACGCCTGCTCGCCGAGGGCGCGCACGACATACGGCCCGATGGTGGCCGGCAGCAAACCGAGCTTGGCTTCCGACAGACAGAAGTGCATGCCGTCCGCGGCCACCAGCACATCGCACACGGCGGCCAGGCCGACGCCGCCGGCATAACAGTCGCCGTGAATGCGGCCCACCACCGGCAGCGGGCACGAGCAGATCGCCCACAGCATGTCGGCCAGCGCCTGCGCGTCGGCGCGGTTGCGCTCCCAGTCGTAGCCGGCCATGGCGCGCATCCACGACAGATCGGCGCCGGCGCAGAACGATTTGCCGTGGCCGCCGAGCACGATCGCGCGCAGCGTCGAGTCGGCGCCGAGTTGCGTGAAGGCCTGTGTGAGTTCGGCGATGACGCTGTCGTTGAAGGCGTTGCGCACGTCGGGGCGGTTGAGCCAGACCTCGGCCACGTGCGGCGACGGGCGGCGGATATCGAGGGTGTGGGTGGTCATCGCGAAACCCGTTCGAACAAGCCCGGATAGTGCACGACGCCGCCCTGCGGCGACACACGCAGCCGGCCGCGATAGCCGAACGCCGGCGCCTCGTAGTCATAGGCGTCGCGGGTCACGCGCGCATAGCGCTGCTCGAGCCGCTCGAGCCGCAGCGCGGGAAACGCCAGGTACGCCGCGGGGGCCTCGGCCGCGTCGCCCACGCGCAGCGCCAGGCGGCGGATCGCGAGCAGGTTGGTGGAAGGCGTGAAACCCAGATCGAGATCGACGCAATCGGACAAGCCATCGACGGGTCGGCCGTCGAGCTTCCAGCCGCCGCGGCGCGAGGCGCGTATCGCGTGCGCGACGCTGCGCCGGCCCACCGAGCCCTGCAGCGTGGCACGGCGTGTGCGAAAACTCGTGTCGGCAATCACCTGATAGCCGAGCGCGCAGACGCGGGCCCCTTCGGCGAACACCGCCGCGCCGACGAGCGCCCAACCGTCGGCGCGCCGGATCAGACGGCAGGCGTCATGGCCGTGACCGTTGAGGCGGCGCCAGAAGAACGAGGCCACCACCGATTCATCGCCGTCACTGGGTTTCACGAGGGTGCGCCGTCCCGCTCTTCGACCAGCATCCGCACCAGATCGAGCTCGGGACACGGATGCCCCAACGCCGTGATCGCCGCCGTGATCTGGCCGCGGTGGTGCGTGCCGTGATTGAAGACATGGCCGAGCGTGGCCGCGAACGGCAGCGACAGGGCCACGCCCTTGGTGGACGTGTAGTTCAGGCTGCTGCTGTCGAAGCGCGAGGCTGACCATTGCGCGATGAGCGGCGCCCATAGCGCGACGCCCTCTAGCAAGCGCTCGCGCAGGCGGACACGGTCGCTTTCGAGTTCGGCGTCGAGCGCGAGCCGTGGCGATCGGCCTTCGGCAAAGCGGGCGTACCAAAGCTCGCGCTCGGCCACCAGCAGGTGGTTCAGCGTGCCGTGCACGCTGCGGAAAAACAGGCCGGCGTCGCGCCGGTAGTCGGCCTCCGGCAAGGCATCCACATGCTCGTAGAGCCGGCGGGTGGCCCAGGCGTGGTAGCGGGCGAGCATGGTGAAGTAAGGCTGCATCTGCCAGTCCTCAATAGCGCTTCGCCGCTTCATCGAGCATGACTTCGGTGGCGCCACCGCCGATGGCGAGGATGCGCGCGTCGCGCCACAGCCGCTCGATCGCCATGCCGCGCATGTAGCCCATGCCGCCGTGGAACTGCTGGCAGCCCTGCACCACTTCGTTGACCAGCTCGCCGGTGAGGGCCTTGAGCATCGACACGTCCTGCACCACGTCGCGGCCCTGCGTGACCAGCCAGGCGCAGTGGTAGAGGTACTGGCGCGCCGCGCGCGTCTTGGCGTCGAGCATGGCGATGCGCTGGCGCACGGCCTGCTTGTCGAACAGCGTGCCGCCGAAGGCCTGGCGGTCGCGCACATGGGCCAGCGTCAGCTTCAGCGCTTGCGTTGCGTGGCCGACCGCCATCGCGCCCAAGGCGATGCGCTCGGTCTGGAAGTTCTTCATCACCGAGCGGAAGCCGTGGTTCTCCTCGCCGAGCAGGTTCGCCGCCGGGATGCGGCAGCCGTCGAAGACCAGCTCGGCGGTGTCGGACGACAGCCAGCCGGTCTTGTCGAGCGCGCGGCCGACGGCAAAGCCCGGCGTGCCTTTTTCGACGATGAACATCGAGATGTCGTGGCGACCGGGGCCGGTGCGCGCGGCGACGAAGTACAAGTCGGCATGCACGCCGTTGGTGATGAAGAGCTTGCTGCCGTCGAGCACCCACTCGTCGCCGTCGCGGCGCGCCGACATGCGCAGCCCCGCCACGTCGGAACCCGCGCCGGGCTCGGTGATGGCGACGGCGGTGATCGTGCGGCCCGCCGTGATGCCCGGCATGTAGAGCGCCTTCTGCTCGGGCGTGCCCGCATGGTGCAGGTGCGGGCTGGCCATGTCGGTGTGCACGAGCACGGTGATGATGAAGCCGCCGAAGGTGGATTGCGACAGCGCTTCGGCGAAGACGAGGTTGGTCAGTGCGTCGGCCTCGGCGCCACCGTGCTCGCTGTCGTACATCAGGCCGAGCAACCCCGCGTCGCCCATCTTGCGCAGCACGTCGCGCGGCACGCAACCGTCGCGCTCCCACTGCTCGCCGTGCGGCTCAACCTCGCGCGCGACGAAGCGCGCAATCTGCTCGCGCAGCAGTTCGTGCTCGGGGGTGAGGTAGGCGTTATCCACGATCGAGGGCCGCACGCCAAGCCGGCGGCGCTTCAGCCACCGCCCAATGTTCGCAGAGCTGCGCGATCTGCGTGCCGGCAAAAGTGAACCGCGAGTGCGCGAAGAAACGCTGCGCGCCGTGCGGTACTTCGACGATCGAGTGCACCCTGCCGTCCACCAAAGCATCGACGGCCTGGACCTCGATCGCCCAGCCTTCCGGGTACTCGGCGTTGACGCGCACGATCAGCGTCGGCGCCGTCGAAGCGCTCGCCCGTCACTGGCCACAGCGTCACCACGTCGTCGGCAAACGCGGCCCGCATCGCCGCCCAATCGCGCGCCTGCACATGCGCCCACAGCGCGCGCACGAGCGCGCAGCGGTGCTCGGTGTCTTGCGTGCCCGGCACCGCGCCGGCGAGCGGCTTGACCATGATCACCGTGCGGTAGGTCTTGCCGGACCATTGCACTTCATCGGCATCGCTGTAGCCCAAGCGCGCGTAGCGAGCACGCAAGTGCGACGCCGGCGCGGCGGTGTCGAGCGCGATCGCGCCCAGGCCCTGCTCGCGCGCCCACTGCTCGCACGCCACGATCAGCGCCGTGCCGATGCCCTGCCCCTGCGCGCCGGGCTCGACGCCGAGCTGGTGCAGGTGCGCGATGTCGCGCCGCAGGTACCACGGGCACTGCCGCGCGCCGGGCACGCGCTGCACGTCCCATGCCCCGCCGACGGTCACGGTGCCGACGAGGCGGCCTTCGTGCTCGGCGACGAAGCACTGGCCGCTGGCGACGCGCTGGGCCGTCACCGCCACCGTCTGATCGACCGCGGTGTAGTTCAACCCCATGGCGCCGAGGCGCGAGTAGGCGCGGTGCAGCAATGCGGTCAGCGACTCGAGGGAGTCGCTCGGCGCGAGCGGGCGAAGCTCAGCGCGCGCCACGGCGCCGTCTCTGCGGGCGTGCATTGGCTTTCTCGCGAGCGGCTTGCTTTACCAGCGCTGCCAAGCCGGCGATCACCGCCTCGCGATGCGTCTTGTAGGAGCCGGCCACCATTGCCGCAGCGAGCACGGCATCGTCGATCACCAGGTGCGTCTTCTTCACTTCGGCTCACATTCTGAAAACGCCGAATTTCACGTCCGGGATCGGCGCATTCAAGCTCGCCGACAGCGCCAGCGCGAGCACGCGGCGGGTGTCGGCGGGGTCAATCACGCCGTCGTCCCACAGGCGCGCGCTGGCGAAGTACGGGTGCGCCTGGTGCGCGAACTGGTCGAGGATCGGCTGCTTGAATTGGGCCTCTTCGTCGGCGCTCCACGTCCCGCCCTTGCCTTCGATGCCGTCGCGCTTGACGGTGGCCAGCACGCTCGCGGCCTGCTCGCCGCCCATGACGCTGATGCGCGCGTTCGGCCACATCCACAAGAAGCGCGGGCCGAAGGCGCGGCCGCACATGCCGTAGTTGCCGGCGCCGAAGCTGCCGCCGATGATGACGGTGAACTTGGGCACGTTGACGGTGGACACCGCGGTGACCATCTTCGCGCCGTGTTTGGCGATGCCCTCGTTCTCGTACTTCTTGCCGACCATGAAGCCGGTGATGTTCTGCAGGAAGATGAGCGGCACCTTGCGCTGGCCGCAGAGTTCGATGAAGTGCGCGCCTTTCATGGCGCTCTCGCTGAACAACACGCCGTTGTTGGCGACGATGCCGACCGGCATGCCCTCGATGTGCGCAAAGCCGGTGACGAGCGTGCTGCCGTAGCGGGCCTTGAATTCGTCGAACTCCGACGCGTCCACGATGCGGGCGATGATCTCGCGCACGTCGTAAGGCTTGCGCGTGTCGATCGGGATCACGCCGTGCAGCTCATCGGCGGGCAGCAGCGGCGCGCGCGGCGGTGCGAGTTTCATCGCGTGCTCCTTGCGCCAGTTCAGCCGCCCGACCGACGCGCGTGCGATCGCCAGCGCGTGCATGTCGTCCTGCGCCAGGTGATCGACCACGCCCGACAAGCGCGTGTGCACGTCGCCGCCGCCCAGGTCTTCGGCGCTGACGATCTCGCCGATGGCGGCCTTCACCAGCGGCGGCCCGCCGAGAAAGATCGTGCCCTGCTCCTTGACGATGATCGACTCGTCGCTCATCGCCGGCATGTAGGCGCCGCCGGCGGTGCACGAGCCCATGACGACGGCGATCTGCGGAATGCCCAGCGCGGACATCTGCGCCTGGTTGAAGAAGATGCGGCCGAAGTGATCGCGGTCGGGGAAGACGTCGTCCTGGTTCGGCAAGTTGGCTCCGCCGCTGTCCACCAGGTAAATGCAAGGCAGCCGGTTCTGCTGCGCGATCTCCTGCGCGCGCAGGTGTTTCTTCACCGTCATCGGGTAGTAGGTGCCGCCCTTCACGGTGGCGTCGTTGCAGACCACCATGCACTCGACGCCGGCGACGCGGCCGATGCCGGCGATCAGGCCTGCGCCCGGCGCGTCGTTGTTGTACATCTCGAGCGCGGCCAGCGGCGCGACTTCGAGAAACGGCGTGTCCGGGTCGAGCAGCATCTCGACGCGGTCGCGCGGCAGCAACTTGCCGCGCGCGAGGTGCTTGGCGCGCGGCCCCTCGCCGCCGCCCTGCGCGATCCGTTCGAGCTTGGCGTTCAAGTCATCGACGAGCGCGCGCATCGCCGCTGCGTTGGCCTTGAAGTCTTCGGAGCGCGGGTTGAGCTTGCTGGCCAACGTGGGCATCTTGTCTTTCGTGAGGCGCTGATTGACGTTAACGTCAATTCAGATTCTATGGGCGCAAACCAGCCTACCATCGCACCGTTCCCACAAGGCACACCATGACGACACTGCGCGACTACCGTCTGCAGGACAACCTCGCCGCCAGCACCGGCGCGGTCTTTCTCACCGGCACACAGGCCCTGGTGCGCCTGCTCTTGATGCAGCGCCGCGCCGACGAGGCTGCAGGCCTGAAGACGGCCGGCTTCGTCTCCGGCTACCGCGGCTCGCCGCTGGGCATGGTCGATCAGCAGTTGTGGAAGGCCCAGGCGCTGTTGAGTGCCGCCGGCGTGCAGTTCCTGCCGGCCATCAACGAAGACCTCGCCGCCACCGCGTGCCTGGGCACGCAGCGCGTCGCACTCGACCCGAAGCGCACGGTCGATGGCGTGGCCGCGATGTGGTACGGCAAGGGCCCCGGCGTCGATCGTTCGGGCGACGCGTTGAAGCACGGCAACGTCTATGGCTCGTCGGCGCAAGGCGGCGTGCTCGTCGTCGCCGGTGACGACCACGGCTGTGTTTCGTCATCGATGCCGCATCAGAGCGACCTGGCGATGCAGGCCTGGAGCATGCCGGTGCTGCACCCGGGCAACGTCGCCGAGTACCTCGAGTTCGGCCTCTACGGCTGGGCGCTGTCGCGCTTCTCCGGCGCGTGGGTCGGCTTCAAGGCGATCAGCGAAGTCGTCGAGTCGGGCATGACGGTGGACCTCGATGCCGTGCCGCTGGGCTTCACATTGCCGGTGGACTTTGTGCCGTCGCAATCGCTGCACGTGCGCTCGGTCGATCTGCCGTCACTCGCATTGGAAGAGCGGCTGGCGGGCAAGCTCGACGCCGTGCGCGCGTTCGCCAAGATCAATTCGCTCGACAAGCACATCGTCGCCAGCCCGCGCGCGACGCTGGGCATCGTCACCGTCGGCAAGGCGCATTTCGATTTCATGGAAGTGCTGCGCCGCTTGCAGCTCGATCCGAATGCGCTATCGGCCGCCGGCGTACGTGTTTACAAGGTCGGCCTCGTCTTCCCGCTCGAACCGACGCGCATGCTCGACTTCGTGACGGGACTGGAAGAGATCCTCGTCATCGAAGAAAAGGCGCCGGTCGTCGAGCGCCAGATCAAGGAGCTGCTGTACGCGGTGCCCAACGAGCAGAGGCCGCGTATTTCCGGCAAGAGTTCGGCCGGCAAGACCGACAGCGAAGGCCGTGCGCTGATCGCCGCGCTCGGCGAGCTGCGGCCGTCGCGCATCATGGCTGTCGTCGCCGAGTGGCTGGCGCGATTGAACCCGGCGCTCGACCGACGGAGCCTCGTCGTCGATTTCACGATGCCGTCGCTGCTGTCGAACGAGGCCGATGCCGTCAAGCGGCAACCGTATTTCTGCTCGGGCTGTCCGCACAACAGCAGCACCAAAGTGCCCGCAGGCTCGCGCGCGCTGGCGGGCATCGGCTGTCACTTCATGGCGAGCTGGATGGAGCGCGACACCAGTGGCCTGATCCAGATGGGCGCCGAGGGTGTCGATTGGGCCGCGCACTCGCGCTTCACGACGGAGAAACACGTCTTCCAGAACCTCGGCGACGGCACCTACTTTCACTCGGGGTTGCTCGCCATCCGCCAAGCGATCGCCGCCAACACGAACATCACCTACAAGCTGCTCTACAACGACGCGGTGGCGATGACCGGCGGCCAGCCGGTGGATGGCCACATCAGCGTGCCCGAGATCGCGCGGCAGGTCGAGGCCGAGGGTGCGAAGCGCGTCGTCGTGGTGAGCGACGAGATCGGCAAGTACCGCGGCCATGAAGGCGCGTTCCCGAAGGGCACGACGTTTCACGACCGCGCCGAGATGGACGCCGTGCAGCGCGAGCTGCGTGACATTGAAGGCGTGACGCTGCTGATCTACGACCAGACCTGCGCGGCAGAGAAGCGGCGGCGGCGCAAGAAAAAGGAACTCGTGGATCCGCCGCAACGCATCTTCATCAACCAGCGCGTCTGCGAAGGCTGCGGCGACTGTGGCGTGGCCAGCAACTGTCTCTCCGTGATTCCGGTCGAAACCGATTGGGGCCGCAAGCGCCAGATCGAACAGTCGTCGTGCAACAAGGATTTTTCCTGCATCAACGGCTTCTGCCCGAGCTTCGTCACCGTCGAAGGCGCCGTGCTGAAGAAACGTGTCGGCTCGGGCGTCAGCGCCGACGCGGTGGCGCGCGAACTCGCGGCGATTGCGTCGCCCGCACCGTGGCAGTGGACGGGGCCGTTCGACCTGCTCGTCACCGGCGTCGGCGGCACCGGCGTGGTGACAGTGGGCGCGCTGATCACGATGGCCACGCACCTCGAACACAAACAGGCCTCGGTGCTCGACTTCATGGGCTTTGCGCAAAAGGGCGGCGCGGTGTTGTCCTTCGTGCGCCTGGCCCTCACGCCCGATGAACTCAACCAGGTGCGCATCGACACCCAACAGGCTGACCTCGTGCTCGCCTGCGACATGGTCGTCGGCGCCTCGGCCGACGCGCTGGGCACCGTCAAGCACGGCCGCACGGTGGTCATCGCCAACACGCACGAGCTGGCCACGGCGGCCTTCGTGCGCGACCCCAACGCCAGCCTGCACGCCGGCGCGCTGCTAGACAAGCTGCGCCACGCCGCCGGCGCCGAACGCGTGTTCACGACCGACGCGCAATCGATCGCGCAACGCATGCTCGGCGACACGATGCCGGCCAACATCGTCATGCTCGGCGTTGCGTTTCAGCGCGGCCTCGTGCCGGTGAGTGAATCGGCGCTGATGCGCGCCATCGAATTGAACGGCGTGGCGGTGGAGACCAACAAACTCGCCTTTTCGCTCGGCCGCTTGTCAGTCGCTGCGCCAGACGCGCTGCTGCGGCTCGAAGGTTCACCGGCGGTTGCAGCCGCCGACACGCTCGACGCGCTGATCGCCCGCCGCGAAACCTTCCTCACCGACTACCAGGACGCCGCCCTCGCGCAGCGCTATCGCGCACTCGTCGATCGCGTGCGCCGCGCAGAAGCCGCGCTCGGCCACGACACCTTGACCGACACCGTCGCCCGCCAGTACGCGCGCCTGCTCGCAGTGAAAGACGAGTACGAAGTCGCACGCCTGTACACCGACGGCGGCTTCATGCAAGCGCTCGGCGACCAGTTCGAACGCTGGGACGGCCTCACCTTCCACATGGCCCCGCCGCTGCTCGCCCGCCGCGGCGCCGACGGCCGGCCGAAGAAGATGCGCCTGGGCAGATGGCTGATGCCGGCACTGCGCGTCTTGTCTTCAGCCCGCCGCATCCGCGGGCGCTGGTTCGACCCGTTCGGCCACACCGAAGAGCGCAAACTCGAACGCCAACTCGCGCGCGACTACGAAGCGCTGATCGACGAGGTGTTGGCGTCACTCACGGCCGAAAAACACGCACTTGCAGTGGCCATCGCCAAAGTGCCCGAGACCATCCGCGGCTATGGCCACGTGAAACTCGCCAACCTGGCGAGTGCCAAAGGGCGCTGGCGCGAGTTGCTCGACCGTTTTCACGGCAGAGTCGCACCCGGCCCGAGGACGATAAGGATCGTTGCGGCCAAACTCCAAGAGCGCGTTTGATCGAACCATCAAACCGGTGAACGCTGCGCACTGGCGAGCCCATCAGGTTGAGCAAGCGCTCTGGCCTGCCTGCACTCAGGGATGTTGACGACGAACGCCCTCGGGCGTCCATGAACGATGCGCCGGCCTCGTGGCGTCGAAGGTCAAGCGTTTCGTCTCTGGCCACCGGGTCTAAAATTCTTCGCACCATGGGCGCCCTCGATCAACCGGTTCACATGCTGCGCCACCGTATCACGGTGGACGGCTACCACCGCATGGCCGAGGCGGGGATCCTGGCGCCGGATGCGCGTGTGGAGTTGATCGACGGCGAGGTGATCGACATGGCACCGATGAAGAGCCGACACGCTGCGGCGGTGCGCCTGCTGGACCGGCGCCTGACCCTTGCCGTCGGCGACGCGGCCATCGTGTCGTGCCAGCTCCCGCTGCGCTTGTCCGACTCCAGCGAGCCTGAACCCGACCTGATGCTGCTGCGCCCGAGGGCCGACTTCTACGCCGCGCAGCACCCGGGGCCGGGTGATGTGCTGCTGCTCGTTGAAGTGGCCGACACCTCGCTGGACTATGACCGCCGCGTCAAGCTGCCGCTCTATGCGCGCCATGGCGTACCCGAGGTTTGGATTGTCGATCTCGAGAACCGCCAGACCTGTTCTTTCCGCAAACCCGTGGGTGAATCCTATGGCGACTCCACGACCAGCGAGTCGCCGGGGCCGACAGCGGTGGCGTCGCTTCCTGGTGTGGCGATCGATCTCAACGGTCTGACGATGGCCTGAAAACGCGTCGTCAGGCAGCGCCGTGCTCGGCGCTGAACAACTACCCCGCCAAGCCCAGCATTCGCCGATTGGCAGCATCGTCAGTGCCCGCCGCGGCGAAATCGTCGAACGAGCGCTCCGCCACCTGGATCAGATGGTCGCGGATGAACGGTGCGCCCTCGGCCGCGCCTTGGCCGGGATCCTTCAGGCAGCACTCCCACTCGAGCACCGCCCAGCCCTGGTAGCCATACTGCGTGAGCTTGCTGAAGATCGCGCGGAAATCGACCTGGCCGTCGCCCAGCGAGCGGAAGCGCCCGGCGCGATCCTTCCAGGCCTGGAAGCCGCCGTACACGCCCTGCCGTCCGGTCGGCCGGAACTCGGCGTCCTTGACGTGGAAGGCCTTGATGCGCGAGTGGTAGAGGTCGATGTAGGCCAGGTAGTCGAGTTGCTGCAGCACGAAGTGGCTCGGGTCGTAGAGCAGGTTGGCGCGCGGATGCTGGTTCACACGGTCGAGGAACATCTCGAAGCTGGCGCCGTCGCACAGGTCTTCGCCGGGATGGATTTCGTAGCAGACATCGACGCCGTTTTCATCGAAGACATCGAGGATCGGGCGCCAGCGTTTGGCGAGTTCGTCGAATGCCGCCTCGACAAGACCGGCGGGGCGCTGCGGCCATGGGTAGAGGTAAGGCCAGGCGAGCGCGCCGCTGAAGCTGGCGTGCGACTTCAAGCCCAGCCGTTGCGACGCCTTCGCGGCGTGCTTCAACTGCCCGATCGCCCACTCGGTGCGCGCCGCCGGCTTGCCGCGCAGCGCCTCAGGTGCGAAGCCGTCCATCGGCAGGTCGTAGGCCGGGTGCACCGCCACCAGCTGGCCTTGCAGGTGCGTGGACAGCTCGGTGACGGCGATGCCGCACGCCTTCAATCGACCCTGCACTTCGTCGCAATAGGTCTGGCTCTGCGCGGCGCGTTCGAGGTCGAACAGGCGCTTGTCCCAGGTGGGAATCTGCACGCCGACGTAGCCCAGGTCGGCGGCCCAGCGCGCGATGCTGTCGAGCGAATTGAAGGGCGCCTCGTCGCCCGCGAACTGCGCCAGAAAGATGGCCGGGCCCTGGATCTTTTTCATGATGAGGCTCTCCTGTTCAGACAAGTACCGTCAGGGCGGCGAAGCCGCTTCGGGCGTGCTTCATCCTAGTGGTCCATTGCCTTGCGCGCCACGTGCGTTGCATGAAAGATCGGTGCGCAAATGAGTACGATCCTGGAGCGGCCTGCTGTGGGCAGCGCGCTGATCACGACCAGGCACGACGAGGAGAACACGATGACGATCGAAGCCGGCAGCGCGAGCGAAGGCGGCAGTGCGCAACGGCGCCTTCGCCTGGGCATGGTCGGCGGCGGCGAGGGTGCCTTCATCGGCGCCGTGCATCGCATTGCCGCGCGCCTGGACGATCACTTCCAGCTCGTGGCCGGCGCGCTCAGCGCCGATGTGCCGCGCGCCGCGCGCTCGGCTGCGGCGCTGGGCCTGGACCCGCAGCGCTCGTACGGCAGCTACGACGAGATGGCGCGAGCCGAGCGCCGGCGCAGCGACCCGATCGATGCCGTGGCCATCGTCACGCCCAACCACCTGCATGTGCCGGTGGCGACAGCCTTTCTGCGCCAGGGCTTTCACGTCATCTGCGACAAGCCGCTGGCCAGCACCCTGGCCGATGCACTGACCTTGCGCGATCTGGCGCGCCGCAGCGGCAAGCTGTTCTGCCTGACGCACAACTACACCGGCTACCCGCTGGTGCGCCATGCGCGCGCGATGGTGGCGGCCGACGCGCTGGGCGAGCTGCGCCTGGTGCAGGTCGAGTACCCCCAGGAGTGGCTGACCGAACCGATCGAGCAGCAAGGGCACAAGCAAGCCGAGTGGCGCACCGACCCGGCGCGCTCCGGCGCGGGAGGGTGCCTGGGCGACATCGGCACGCATGCCTACCAGCTCGCCAACTACGTGACCGGCCTGACGCTGGAGCAACTCTGCGCCGAGCTCACCGCCTTCGTGCCGGGCCGGCGGCTGGACGACAACGTCAACATGCTGCTGCGTTACCAGGGCGGCGCCAGGGGCATGTTGTGGGCCAGCCAGGTGGCGCCCGGCCACGAGAACGGTTTGCGGCTGCGTGTGTATGGCACGCGCGGCGGCATCGAGTGGGTGCAGGCCGAGCCCAACACGCTGATCCATTCGCCGCTCGGTGAATCGCGCCGGCTGGTGACGCGCGGCTCGCCCGCCGCGCACGCGTCCGCGGCGCGCTTGACGCGCATCCCGTCGGGCCACCCCGAGGGCTACCTCGAAGGTTTCGCCAATCTCTACAGCGAAGCCGCGCAGGCGATCCGCGCGCTGGATGCCGGCCGCCCGATCCCGCCCGAGGTCGAGTTCCCCGGCCTCGACGACGGCATCAAGGGCATGGCCTTCATCGAGGCTGCGGTCAAGTCGGCGGCGGCGGGGGCCGTCTGGGTGCGGCCCGAGTTCGTCTGACGGCGCGAGATCAGCCCGCGCCGGACGCATCGAGCCACCCGATCACCGGCCTGGGTTGCGTGCGCCGCGTCTCAACTCGCCTCGCCCGCCACGGTCTTCATGTCGTTGAGCAACGCCGCGGTGTCGAGCGTGGCCACGCTGTAGATCTCGCGCACCCAGAGCTGCGGGTCGATCAGGAAGACCTTGAGCAGATGGTTCAGCGTGCGCGTCGGTTTGCCGCGGGCATCGGTCTCGACACTCACATCCTGGCCCAGGCCTTCGAGCAGCGGCAGCAGCTTGGGCACCGACGCGGTGGTGAGAAAACGCCAGCGCACGCGCGCCGGGTCGGCCTGGCCGTGGCCGTACATCCGCATCTGCTCGGGCGTGTCGTTGGTCGGGTCGAAGCTCAGGCTGATGAGTTGCGACAGCGCGGCGAGTGACGGATCGCGCATCAGGGCATCGCGCGTGGCGACCATGATGCGGTACGCCAGCGGGCAGCCCACCGGGTCGCGGCAGTAGGTGTACATGAAGCCGAGCACGCTGACCTTGCCGCGCAATGCGCTGTGCAGACGCAGCGCACGGCCGTCCGTCTGCAGCACCTCGCCATCGGGGCAGCGCTGGATGCGCGGCAGCGTGTAGCTGCCGGGTGGCGGCAGGCGTTGCGCCTCGACGCGCGGGCCGCCGGGCGCCGGCGCCGCGTCGCCCGCCGCGAGCGCCATCAGCGGCGACAACGCCAACGCGCACGCGGCGCGGCGGGAGAGGCTCATTTCATCGCCAACTGCTCGCGCGCCACCTGAGCCATGCTCTTGCCGCTGCTCTTCGCACTGAATTTCATGTGGTGCGCACGGCCGAGTTTTTCTTTCGCGAAATCGACTTCGAAGGCCGGCTTCAACTCCTTGCCGTCCCATGCGAACGCGCGCAGGAACTGCTCGTTATCGGCGCCGCCCTTGTCCCACTTGTCGAGCAGGCTCGACGTGATGTACACGCGCTTGCCGTCCCAGCTTTGCGAAATCATGTTGACCTGTTTGCCGGTCTGCTTCGAGTACGTCTCCTTCGGCGCTTCTGGGTTCGTCAGGTCGAAGTAGCGCGTCATGCCGTCCATGAAGGTGTTGACCCACAGGCCCTTGCCGTCGGCGGCGATCGAGATGTCCACCGGCAGCGGAATCTTCGCCGGGTCGCCGATCGTGCCGACTTCCTTGGCCGCGTACTTGCCGTCGGCGCCGGCCTTCACCAGCCAGAGCTTGGACGTGAGCGCGGCGGCGGTGATGGCCCAGTTGTCGCCCTCCTTCAACGACCAGCGGATCTCCAGCGGCGCGCCCGGCACCGCGAACACCTGCTGCGGCTTCATCGCCTTCAGGTCCCACAACACCATCGTGTTGCCGAAGTTTTTCATCGCCTCGGCGTCCTTGATCAGCTCGCCGAGCGGGCGCATGTAGTTCTTGTAGCCGGTGAAGCTCGACGTCAGCATCGCGTTCTTGCCCGGGTTGATGGCGATGTCGTAGCCGTAGCCGTCGCCCTTCACACCACCAACATCGCTGGTCGGCATGTCGTGTTTGGCGATCAGCTTGCCGCTGTTGTTGTAGGTCGCCAGGCCTGTCGTGCCGCCTTTGTCCTTGGCGTTCGACAGGCCGGCGATCAGCATGCGGCCCGGCAGCGCGTAGAAGGTGTGCGGGCCGGCATAGCCACTTTGCTTGGCGAAGTCGATGGTCTTGACGAGGCGCGGCTTGGCCGGGTTGCTGCCGACGTCGAAGACGTGGATGCGGCTGTCTTCGAGGCCCCCGGCCCACAGGTAGCGCCGGTCATCGGTGAAGCCCATGTGGTGCGCTTCGCCGCGCGGCGCGCCGGCGACCGACACCTTGCCGACCACCTTGCCGTAGGTCTTCGATTTCGGGTTTGCGTCGATCGTCACCAGCTTGTCGCGACCGTCGCCCATGCCCTCGACGCCGAGCGTCCAGACATGCACGTAGTCTTCCTGGCCCTTGATCAGCTTGGCCAGGTACGGCGAGTTGCAGGTTTCGTCGGCGCGGGCGGCGCCGGCGGCAAAGAGCGAGGCAACGACGAGCACCGACAAGCGATGTTTCATGGACCGTCTCCTGGATGGGTTCGAGACGACCACTGGAGCACTTTCGCTGCCCTTGCGCAAGCCCTACCGATGTACGCTCGTGCATGGCCTTTTCCTCTGCCGTCGGCGCGCAGCGTTATCACTTCTCCGACCTGCGAGAACTGATGGCCAAGGCCACGCCCGAACGCTCGGGCGACCAGCTCGCGGGCATCGCGGCGGGCAGCGCCGCCGAGCGTGTGGCCGCGCGCGCAGCGCTGGCTGATCTGCCGTTGATCGCGTTACTGCGGCAGCCGCTGGTGCCGTATGAAACCGACGCCGTGACACGCCTCATCATCGACACGCACGACAGCGCCGCCTTCGCACCGGTGGCGCATCTGACGGTGGGTGCGTTTCGCGATTGGCTGTTGTCGGATGCAGCCAGCACCGACGTGCTGCGCGCCCTCGCCCCCGGCCTCACGCCCGAGATGGTGGCCGCTGTGAGCAAGCTGATGCGCAACCAGGACCTGATGGCGGTGGCGCGCAAGTGCAGCGCCGTCACGCGCTTTCGCAACACGCTCGGCCTGCCGGGGCACCTGGCGGTGCGGCTGCAGCCGAATCATCCGAGCGACAGCCCGGCCGGCATTCTGGCCAGCGTGCTCGACGGCCTGATGTACGGCGCCGGCGACGCGGTCATCGGCGTCAACCCGGCCTCCGACAACGTGAGCGATCTGGTGCGCCTGCTGCACCTGTTCGACGAATTGATCTCGCGCCACGCCATTCCCACGCAAGCCTGCGTGCTGACGCATGTGACGAACACGCTGGCCGCGATCGCGCGCGGCGCGCCGGTGGATCTGGTGTTCCAGTCGATCGCCGGCACCGAGGCCGCCAACCGCGCCTTCGGCATCGACCTCGCGCTGCTCGACGAGGCGCGTGCGGCCGCGCTGGCGCAGCGTCGCGGCACGCTCGGCGACAACGTCATGTACTTCGAGACCGGCCAGGGCAGTGCGCTCTCGGCCAACGCCCACCACGGCGTCGATCAGCAGACGCTCGAAGCGCGTGCCTATGCGGTGGCGCGGCGCTTTCGGCCGCTCCTGGTCAACACCGTCGTCGGCTTCATCGGCCCGGAGTACCTGTACGACGGCAAGCAGATCGTGCGCGCCGGGCTCGAAGACCATTTCTGCGGCAAGCTGCTCGGCCTGCCGATGGGCTGCGACATCTGCTACACGAACCATGCCGAGGCCGACGGCGACGACATGGACAACCTGCTCGTGCTGCTCGGCGCGGCCGGCGTCAACTTCGTCATGGGCGTGCCCGGCGCCGACGACGTGATGCTGAACTACCAGAGCACGTCGTTCCACGACGCGCTCTTCGTGCGCCGGTTGCTTGGCCTGAAGCGCGCGCCCGAGTTCGAGGCCTGGTTGCAGCGCATGGGCATCACCGATGCGGGTGGCGAGGTGCTGCCGCCGCCGGCGCGGCCGGCGCTGGCCGAAACGATGGCGCGTCTGCTCGAAGGCCACGCGCCATGACGGCGCTGCCGGTGCCTCCCGACCCGTGGGCTGACCTGCGGCGCCACACCCCCGCACGCATCGGCCTCGGACGCAGCGGTGTGGCGCTGCCCACGAACGAAGTGCTGCGCCTGGCCGCCGCGCATGCGCAGGCGCGCGATGCGGTGCAGGTGGCACTCGATGAGGCGGCGCTCGAAGCACAGTTGCGTACCCAAGGTTGGCGCTGCGTGACCGTGAGCAGCCGCTGCGCGAGCCGCGGCGAGTACCTGCGCCGGCCCGACCTCGGGCGGCGCTTGTCGCCGGCCGACGCGGTGCGATTGCAGGACCTCGCCGCTGGCAGCGTGGACCTGGCGATCGTCGTCGGCGACGGCCTCTCGGCGCTGGCCGTGCAGCGCCATGCGCCGCCGTTGCTGGCAGCGTTGCACCACGCACTCGGCGACAAATTGACGGCAGCGCCGCTGGTCATCGCCACGCAAGCCCGCGTGGCGCTGGCCGACGAGATCGGCGCCTTGCTGCACGCCCGCGTCGCGTTGATCCTGCTCGGCGAACGCCCGGGCCTGAGCTCGCCGGACAGCCTGGGCGCCTACCTCACGCACGCGCCGGCCCTCGGCCGCGTGGACGCGGAGCGCAATTGCGTCAGCAACATCCGCCCCGAAGGCCTGCCGCCCGAACGCGCCGCGGAGCGCATCGTCTGGCTGCTGCGCGAGTCGTTGCGCCGCGGCGTCAGCGGCGTCGCGCTGAAGGACGGCAGCACGACCGAATTGCTGCGTCAGCAACCCGCCGCATGGCGCCCGGCGATATAGCCGAAGGTCATCGCCGGCCCGAGGTTGATGCCGCCTGACGGATAGAAGCCGCCCATGACGCTGGCCATGTCCGTGCCGACCGCGTACAGGCCCTCGATCGGTCGCTCGTCACGCGACAGCACCTGCGCGAAGGCGTTGGTCTTGAGGCCGGCGAACGTGCCGAAGCTGCCGGGCAGCACCTTGACCGCATAGAAAGGGCCGTGCTCGATCGGCGCCACGCAGGGGTTGGGCCCGTGCAGCGCATCGCCCTGCTTGCGGTTGTACGGCGTCGAGCCGCGGCCGAAGGCCGGGTCTTCGCCGCGCCGCGCATGCTCGTTGAAGACCTTGACCGTTTCGGCCAAGGCGGCGGGCTCGATGCCGCAGGCGGTGGCGAGCGCTTCGATCGACGCGCCGCGCTTCAGGTATCCGCTGCGCAGGTACGGCGCCAGCGGCAGCGGGAACGGCTTGGCGAAGCCCAGGCCGTAGCGGCGCTGGAAGCGGTGGTCGCAGACGAGCCACGACGCCACCTCTTGCGCCCTGCGGCACCGCAGCCACCATCGCCGCCGTGTAGTCGTAGTAGCCGTCGGCTTCATTGACGAAGCGCTTGCCGTTGGCGAGCACGCCGATCAGGCCCGGCTTGGCGCGGTCGATGATGTGCGGGAAATGACCGATGCTGCCGTCGGCGTGCGGCACCTTGGACACCGGCGCCCACGCCGCCGGCGAGGCCACGTCGGTCACCAGCACGCCGCCCGCCGATTCGCCGAGCGTGATGCCGTCGCCCGAGCAACTCGCGGGCGGCAGCGCCAGGTGTTCCTCGCCCGTCGGCGTGCGCGGGAACAGCGCCTTGCGGCGCTGCACGTCGTTCGGGAAGCCGCCCGCGGCCAGCACCACGCCCTTGCGCGCGCGAATCTCGATCTCGCCGCTCGGCGGTGGCAACGACCGCACCGCGCACCGCACCGTTCTCGACGATCAAGCGCCGTCGCCGGCGCCGACTCGATCAACTGCACGCCGAGTTGCTCGGCCGATTTCGCCAGCCGTGCGACCAGCGCCACGCCGTTGACGAGCTGCATCGCGCGGCCGTGCATCGCGAGGTCGATCAGGTGGCGGCAGAAGCGCCGGCTCACGTGCAGCAGCGACGTGAACGAGCGCGTCATGCTGAGAAACGCCGCGAGGTCCGCGCCCGCCATGATCGGCATGCCGATGAACGAGGTCTCGCGCATGGTGGTGCGCAGCCGCTTGATCAACGGCCCGACCTCGCGGCCGTCGTAGGGCGCCGCCGCGACCTGGTGCCCCTGCGTCGCGGCGCCGGGCACCTTGCCGTGCACGTCCGGAATCGCGTTGCCATCGACGAACTGCAGCGCGGTGTGCTGCTCGAAGAAGGCCACCATCGGGCCGCAGTGGTCGAGGAAGGCGTCGATGCGCGACGCGTCGTAGCGCTCGCCGAGTTCGTTCTTCAGGTAGGTGCGCGGCTGCTGCGGGTCCTCGTGGATGCCGGCGCGTTGCGCGAGCGGATTGCCGGGCACCCACATCCAGCCGCCCGACCAAGCCGTCGCCCCGCCGAACACCGGGTCCTTCTCGACCAGGACGACCTTCAAGCCGTGGTGCGCGGCGGTGACGGCGGCGGCGAGGCCCGAAGCACCGGAGCCGATGACGAGCAAGTCGCAGCCGATTTCGATCGCTGCGTGGTCGTTCATGCGTCGAGTTGGGCCAGCACGCGCCTTGTCGCGGCCAGCGCGCGGCGCGCGCGCTCGGTGGCGCCGACCGTGCGCGCCAGCGTCTGCGTCGGCACTTCGAGGCTGAGCGGCAAGTCGCGCGGCACGGCGCGCAGCAGGCCGAGCAGGTCCACGCCGCCCTCGCCGGGGAACAGGCGCTCGGCGCGCGCTTCGGCGAGGATCGCGTCCATCGTCGGCGGGATCGCCGCGGGCACGTCGCAGAACTGCATGAAGCGCAGCCGCGATGGCGGGGATCGTGGCGATGTCCTCGATGCGGCTGCGCGAGCGGCTGAGGTGGAACGGGTCGATCAGCAAGCCGGCGTTGGCGCGGCCGGTGCGCTCGACCACGTGCGCGCCGTGCGGCAGGTCTTTGACATCGGTCCACGGCATGAACTCGAGGCAGGCGCCGAGGCCGTAGCGGTCGGCGAGGTCGCAGAACGCGGCGAAGGTGTCGATCAGCCGGGCCTCGTCGGCGTCGTTGCCGGCCAACAGCAATTCGCTCGCGCCGAGGCGGGCGGCGGTGGCGATCGCGGCTTCGTAGTCGGCCACGCGGGTCTCGGGCTTCAAGCGGAAGATTTCGACATCGAGCACCTTGATGCCGCTGTCGGCCAGGCGGCTTTCGACTTCACGCAGCAGCGGCGTGTCGCCGACGAGGTCGTACTGCGGCTCGGTCGGCGTGGCCGGCAGCAAACGGATGCCGACATGGCTGAAGCCGGCGTCGGCCGCGCACGTCACCATCTGCGGCGGCGTCAGCTCGAGCACGGTCAGCGCGGCGAGCGAAATGGGTCGGGTCATGTCGGCCAGGACCCGTTACCAACGGGCCCTAGTGGCCTGTAACGTTGAAATGGGAGTGGAGGAACGTGCGAGACGGGGTGCGATGCAAGGCGCAAAGCACAGCGATGCCCCTGAGGCATCGCGAGCATTTGCAACGCCGCAGCGCGCCTCGTATCGCGCGGGCAGCGTCTTCCGATTTCAGCGTTACAGGCCACTAAATCCACGTCGGCCCGGCATCGGTCGCCAGCGGCTCGCCGCCCATGCGCGCGCGAAACAACAGTTCGTCGGTGGCGCGCAGCCGCCGGCAGACCTCGCGGCCGATGTTCATCTGGATCAGCGCGAACTGCTCCATGTCGCGTTCGGCCAGTCGATGCAGCGCGGCGGTGGCGATCTCGATGGCGCGCGTGTTCTCCACCGCGCGCACCGAGGCGCTGCGCGGAAAGTAGTCCATCAGCGCCATCTCGCCGAAGCAGTCTCCGGCGTGCAACTGGTGCAGCGACCATTCGCGGCCCTCCCAGCGCTTGAGCACTTCGACCGCGCCTTTTTCGATGACGTACATGGTCTGCGCGCTGTCGCCCTCGCGGAAGAAGAACTCGCCGCGGGCCTGTGTCACCGTCGGCGCGCCGTCGAGCAGGACTTCGAGCGCATCGTCGCGCAGCGCGCCGAAGATCGGCATCGCTTGCAGCAGGGCGAGGCGGCCGGGGGCCATCGCTTGCTTATAGCCCTTCTTCGCCTTCTCGGCCACCGGCGCGCCCTTGTCCTTCCACGCCGTGAAGCCGCCGTCGATGTGCGCGACCTTGTCCAGGCCCATGTCCTGCAGCGTCTTCGTCGCCAGCGCCGAGCGCCAGCCCATGGCGCAGAAGAGCACGAACTGTTTTTTCTCGCCGAACAGCGGCTTGTGGTATTCGCTCTCGGGATCGACCCAGAACTCGAGCATGCCGCGCGGCGCGTGGAAGGCGCCGGGCACGATGCCTTCGCGCTCCAGCTCGCGCACGTCGCGGATATCGACGAACTGCACGTCGTCGCGGCCGTGCAACTCCTGCGCTTCTTCGACGCTGTAGGTGGTGATGACGCTCATCGCGTCATCGACCATCGACTTGACGGTTTTCTTCATGGGCAGTCCAGCGCCGGGCCGCCCCAAGCGGACTGCGCTCCCCTCGGGGGACGCGAGCAAAGCGAGCTAGGGGCCGTCATGTCACATCACCGTGTGCTGAGTAGTCGGCCTGCCCCGACAACCACGCTTCGAGCTGCACGCGGCGGTCGTTGCCCCAGAACGGCTCGCCATCGACGATGAAAAACGGCGCGCCGAAAACGCCGTTGGCGATCGCCAGATCGTTCTCGCGCTTCAGGCGGTCTTTCCACAGCGGCGTTGGTGTAGGCCGCTTCGGCCGCAGCCACATCGACGCTCGACTCGACGAGCAGCGAGCGCAGTTGCGCGGGCTCGCTCAGATCGACGCCGCGCGTGAAGTAGGCGCGCAGCCCGGCATGCGCCCAGGCCACGGCAGCCTCGGGCGACGTGCCGTCGTGCAGCCACCAGAAGATGCGCGCGGCGTTTTGCGTGGGAATCGGAAACTTGCCCGGCATCTCGAACGGCACGCCGGCAAAACGCGCCGAGCGCACGAAGTCGCGCAGCGAGTATTCGCGCTTCAGCGGATACGCCACCGGCGGCTTCAACTCGGCCGCCTGGAACGTGGCGCCGAGCAGGATGGCGCGCCACTGCACCGCGCGGCCGTGGCGCGCGGCCACGGCCTGCACCCACTCGCTGGCGATGTAGGAGTACGGCGACGAGAAGTCGAAGTAGAAGTCGATCGGCGGGCGCATGGCGGCTTGGCTGTTCTGCGGCTCACGAGCATACGCCCGGCAGTGCGCAAGCGCACGACCCGCGCACTACCTGCCGAGCGTGGCCGTCTGCTCGTGCGCCAGCGCCGGCGGGATCGCGAACGCGCCGGCGGCGCGTGCCGCGTCCTGGCCTTCTTGCGACAAGCACGAAGCGCAGGAACTCGCGCCCGGCGGCATCGGCGCCGCCGTCCGCGGCCGCGCCGAGGTGCAGGTAGAGAAAGCGCGACAGCGGGTACTTGCCGCTCGACGCGTCGGCCTCGGTCGGCTGCGCGAGTTCGCCGCTGGCCGTCTGCAGCGGCAGCACGCGCGTGCGCGCGGTGCGGTAATAGACGCTGGCGTAGCCGATGGCCGCCGGGATTCACGCCCACGGCCTGCACCACCGACGTGGACACCGGCTCGGCCGAGACATCGGCGTTGAAGTTGCCGCCCGCCGAGCACCAGCTCGCGCATGATTTCGTAGGCGCCGCGGCCTGCCGGGAAGCCGACGCAGCTGATGCCGCGCCCGGCCCAGTCACCGCCGGCGCCGGCCTGGCCCCAGCGCTCGATGGCCGCGCCGCTCTTCGGCGCGGCGCCGAAGATGCGCTCCAGTTGCGGCAGCGAGATCGACGGCAGCGGGTTGTCCTTGAAGACGAAGATCGCCACCGCGTCGATCGCCACCTTGAACTCCAGCGGCGGCCGGCCCTGCGCCTTGGCATAGCTCTCGCGCTCGGCGGCGGTGAGCGGGCGCGAGGTCATGCCGATCGTGCCGGGGCTGGCCATCATGTCGGCTATTGCCGCGCCGGAGCTCTTGGCAACGACGTTGACCGACGCGGCCGGATAGATGCGCGAGTACGCGCTGCCCCAGGCGCGCGCGAACGTGGCCGCCGCCGACGAGCCCGACAGCGTGAGCACGCCTTGCGCCGACGGCACGCGCTGGTACGGCGGCAGTAGCGACCTGGTCTTTCGGCGCGGCGCGTGGGCTCGCCGGCGCGGCAGCCGAGGGCGCGGCAGCGGCGGGCGCGCTCTTGTTGCCGCCGACGATCGCGGCGCACGCCGAGAGCAGCGCGCAGCACGCCGAGCACGACAAGAGCGCACGCATCGTCTTCACAGCGCCGGCTTCGTCAACCAGCGCACCGTCAGCCAGCGGTATGCCAGCAGCAGCACGAAGAAGGCGACGATCAACATCAGCGCGCGCCAGAACACGCGGTCGATCTGCTGGCCGAGCAATGCGTCCGCATCCTGCATCGGCGCGGCCCACGGCTTCTTGGTGGCGAGCGTGTCGGCGCCGGCGAGCAGCGTGTTCAGGCCGGCCACGGTCTGGTTGACGTGGGCACTGGTCTGCATGAAGGGCTCGATGTCGAACGGCTTCGCGTCGGGCTTGGGCGGGCCGCTGTGTTTGGTCAGCAACTGATTGACGGCGTTGGAGGTTTCGGTGAAGCCCTTGGCCGTGTCGCGCAGGTTCGCCGTCAAGCGTTCGCTCGTCTCGGCCACCTTGTTCGCGCTGTCGGTCGTGCTGCGAACTTCGCCGAACAGCTTGGCCAGGCGGCCGTTGCGGTCTTCGATCAGCGACATCACCGCCTCGCGCTCCTGCGCCACCTGCTGCGGGATCTTCTCGGCGACCAGCGACACGCGTTCGGCCGACTTGGCGATGTTGTCGGCCACGCCCAGCGACTGCGCGATCTCGGGCTTGACGAGCATGTCGTTCATCAGCGCTTCCATCTGCCACGTCATCAGAAACGGCATGCGCTTGGCCTGGTAGAACGCGCGCTCGGCGAGCAGGCGCGCGTCGTCGGCGACCTTGGTGGCGCTGGCGATTTCGGCGAACAGGCCGCTGGCCTTGATCTCGTCGAGCGGGTTGCCGCCGCGCTGGCCCGCCACTTCGTCGAAGCGCAGGTAGGCCAGGATGTCCACCTGCGGGTTGCGCTTGCGCCAGTCGAGGATCAGCGCGTCGAGTTGCTGCAACTGCTCCGGGCGCAGCACGCGTCCGGCGACGTTCCAGATGTCCACGCGCAGCGTGCGCATGGCCTGCATCAGCGGCTCGCCGCGGGCGCCGAAGGTGCGCTCGGCCATGTCTTCGTCGATCCAGCGGTAGCTCTGCAGCGTCACCACCATCAGCAGGTCCATCAGCTTGCTGGCCGCATCGGCATTGGTGACGATGTCGTAGATGCCGCTGACGCTGACCAGCTTGACCGCATGCGCGGCACGGCGCTGCTCGGCCGACGGGTTGCCCTTGACCACGCTGTCGGTGGCCGCGACGATCTGCGTCGTGTAGCGGTCGGCAAAGGCGTACGCCGCTTTGTCGAGTTCGGCCGCCGCGGTGAAGGCATTGTTGTCGGTCTGCGCGCGCGGCGCCGCGGGCAGCAGGCAGCACAACAGAACAAGGACGGCGAGCAAGCGTTGAGTCATGGCGAACCTCCGGGACAACATGAGCATCGAGTTTGCGCCAGCACCGCACCGTGTTGTGACGCGATGTGCTACTTGCGCCAGAAGGAGCCGGTGAACAGAACGAGGATTGAAAAAAGCTCGAGCCGGCCGAGCAGCATCGTGATCGAACAGACCCAGGTCTGGAAGTCGGACAGGCCCTGATAGTTGGCAGCGGGCCCGACCTGGCCGAGGCCGGGGCCGGTGTTGTTGACCGAGGCGACGACGGCGGTGAACGCGCTCACCACATCCAGGCCCGAGAACAACAGCAGCATCGTCGCGCCGACCATCACCGCGCCATAGACCAGCATGAAGGCCAGCACCGACTGCAAGACGTTGGCATCGACCGCGGCGCCGCCGAGCGTCACCGGCACGACGGCGCGCGGGTGCACGATGCGCTTCAACTCACGCCGCGCGCCCTTGACCAGGATCAGCGCGCGGACCATCTTGATGCCGCCGCCGGTGGAGCCGGCGCAGGTGGCAAAGCAGCACAGGAACAGCATCAGCACCGGCGCGAAGACCGGCCACTGCGCATAGTCCACCGACGCGAAGCCGGTGGTGGTGGCGATCGAAACGACGTTGAAGGCGGCGTGGCGCAGCGACTCGGTGAACGTCGGATAGACCTTGTGCACGGCGAGGAATGCGGCAATGCCCAGCACCGAGACCAGCATCGTCAGCATGAACATGCGGGTCTCGAAGTCACGCACCACGCCCCACAAGCTGCGCCGCTTCCAGGCCACGAAGTAAAGCGCAAAGTTGATGCCGGCGACGAGCATGAAGACCACCGCCACGGCCTCGATGGCCGGCGAGTTGAACTGGCCGAAGCTGGCGTCGTAGGACGAGAAGCCGCCGAGGCCCATCGTCGAGCACATGTGCATGAAGGCATCGGCCCAGCCCATGCCGGCGGCGCGAAAGGCAAAGAAGCACGCCATCGCGATCGCGAAATAGACCACCCACAAGCCACGCGCGGTCTCGGCAATGCGCGGCGTCAGCTTCTGGTCCTTCATCGGCCCCGGCGTTTCGGCCTTGAAGAGCTGCGAGCCGCCGACGCCGAGCAGCGGCAGGATGGCCACGGCGAGCACGAGGATGCCCATGCCGCCGAGCAGCACCATGAAGCAGCGCCAGACGTTGATCGACAGCGGCAGGTTGTCGAGGCCGGTGAGCACGGTCGAGCCGGTGGTGGTGAGGCCCGACACGGCTTCGAAGTAGGCGTCGGTGAACGACAGGCCGGGCAGGTGGAGTATCAGCGGCAGCGCGCCGAAGGCCGGCAGCACGCCCCAGACCAGGCTGACGAGCAGGAAGCCGTCGCGCGGTTGCAGCTCGCGCTTGAAGCGCTTGAACGACAGGAACAGCGCCAGGCCGGAGAAGAACGTGATGGCGATGGCGCCGTCGTAGGAGTACAGCGCCGCATCGTTGCCGAAGAAGGAAAACGCCAGCGGCACGAGCATCGTCGCCGCGAACACCATCAGGATGCCGCCGAGGATGGCCAGCACGGGCAGGATGCTTTGCATGTCGGTGGTCTATTGCGAGGCGCGTTGCTCGGGGCGCGTGAAACGGGGTTCGGTTTTCGGCCCGTTGCTGACGAATCCGAACCCCGTGCGTTTGTTCGTGCTTCGCCCTGAGCCCGTCGGTGCCCGGCTGAGCTGCGAGCCCAGCTCGACGAGGCTTCGCGCCGCCCTTCGGGTGCGCGAGAGGGAGCTATGCGGCACCTCAATCCGAACGGCTGCGACCCGAAGGCCTTGGGCCGCCAGCGAACAGCGAAGAGCATGCAGGTGTCATGTCAACGACGCGATGCCGCAGCCGGCCGCCTCATCCCAGAAAAGTCGCCGACACCTGGAACAGCTTCTCCACTTCCCTCACCTGCTTCTTGCTCGACATGAAGACGATCACGCGGTCGCCGCTCTGCACCACGGTGTCGTGGTGGGCGATGATGACTTCGGCGGCCGCATCGCCGCGCTTGTCGCCCAACGCCAACGAGTCTTCGTCGCCGGGCACCGGCAGGCCGCGCACGATGGCGCCGATCTGCACGCCGCGCGGCAGCGGCACCTCGTCGATGCGCCGCCCGGCCATGCGGCACGAGCCCTTGTCGCCGCGCACGATGGCTTCCAGCGCTTCGGCGGCACCGCGGCGCAGCGAGTGCACCGCTTCGACGTCGCCGCGGCGCACATACGCCAGCAGCTCGCCGATGACGGCGTGCGACGGCGACAGCGCAATGTCGATCGTCGTGCCCTGCACCAGATCGGCATAGGCCTTGCGGTTGATCAGCGCCAGCACGCGCCGCGCGCCCATGCGCTTGGCGAGCAGGCAGGCCATGATGTTGTCTTCGTCGTCGCTGGTCAGGGCGAGGAAGAGGTCCATGTCCTGCACGTTCTCGTCGCCCATCAGCTCTTCGTCGGTCGAGTCGCCGTTCAGGATCAGCACGTCGGCCGGCAACTGCGTGGCCAGGTAGTCGCAGCGCGTGCGGTTGACTTCGAGGATCTTCATCTGCACCTCGCCGCGCAACTGCCGCGCCAGGCGCAGGCCGACCTTGCCGCCGCCGGCGATCATGATGCGCTTGACCGGCCGGTCCATCTTGCGCAGCGCGCCGAGCACGTGGCGCAGCTTCTCGGTGGCGGCGAGCACGAAGACCTCGTCGCCGGGCTCGATGCGCGTCGTGCCGGTGAGCTCGGGATCGGCTTGTCCTGGCGGTAGATGGCGACGATGCGCATGTCGGCGGCCGGCACGAGCTGCGGGATCTCGGCCAGGCTTGCTGCACCATCGGCCCGCCGGCCACCGCGCGCACCGCCACCAGACTGAGCAGGCCTTCGCCGAACTCCAGCACCTGCAGCGCCTCGGGGTACTCGATCAGCTTGCGCAGCGTGCGCGTCACCGAGTCTTCGGGGCAGATCACCTGATCGACCGCGAAACCGTCGCGCGCCGTGGTCAGCGACGCATCGTCCTGGAACTCGGGGCTGCGGATGCGCGCGATCGTCGTCGGCACGTTGAACATCTGGTGCGCGACCTTGCAGGCCACCAGATTGGTTTCGTCGAGCGGCGCGCAGGCGATGAACAGGTCCGCGTCTTCGATGCCGGCGTCGCGCAGCACCGACGGCTGGATGCCGTTGCCGGCCACGCCTTTCAGATCGAGCCGGTCTTGCAGCGTCGCCAGGCGTGCCGGGTCGGTGTCGATGATGGTGATGTCGTTGGCCTCGGAAGCCAGGCTCTCGGCCACGCTTTCACCCACACGGCCGGCACCGAGAATCAGGATGTTCATGCGGCCGGCATCTTACGCACGCGCTGGTCGTGCCGAGGGTTCGCGCGGATGCCGTCGCACAGCTTGCCCGCCGATCATGCGCGCTCACCACAACCCCACTGGAGACACCATGAAACCGGTCCGCCGCCTGTTCGAAGCCCTCGTCGTGGTCGGCCTGTCGCTGCTGGCCTTGGGCGCAGCCGCGCAGCAGCGTCCGCCCTATGGCACAGCCATCAACCTCGAAACCGCGAGAAAGATCGGCGCCGCCGCCGAGGCCGAAGCGCGCAAGAACGGCTGGAACGTGGCCATCGCCATCGTCGATAACCACGGCATGCTCGTCTTCTACGAAATGCTCGACGACACGCAGACCGCCAGCGCCGTCATCGCACTCGAAAAGGCGCGCACCTCGGCCACCTACCGCCGCCCGACCAAGGAGCTCGAAGACGGCATCGCCGGCGGCCGCAATGCCATCCTCGGCTTGCCCGGCGCGACACCGATCGAGGGCGGCCTGCCGATCGTCGTCGGCGGCAAGATGATCGGCGCCATCGGCGTCAGCGGCGTCACCTCAGCGCAGGACGGCATGGTCGCCAAGGCGGGGGTCGAAACGCTGAAGTGAGCGCGACGCCGTAGGCGTTCAAGTGAGCAACACGCCGCAGGCGTTTGCCTGCCCGTCATGCGGCGCGGCGATGGCCTTCGACCCAGCACGCTGTGCGCTGGCCTGTGCCGCCTGCGGCCACGCGCGTGCCTTGCCCGCGCCGAGCGCCGATGCACAAGCGCAAGCACTGCGCGAGCAGGATTACCTGGAAGCGCTGCGCCGCCTGGCCGCGCGCGAGCCGAGCCTCGAAGCGCGCGTCGTCGATTGCCCGTCGTGCGGCGCGCAGACGCACTTCGAAGGCCATGTGATCGGCGACGCGCTGCGCGTTCTGCGCCTCGCCGCTGCTGGTGGAGCAGGCGCATTCGAGCGGCTGATCCGCGCGCAGGCGATGCTGCCGTTTGCACTCGACGACAAGGCAGCAGCGCAGCGCGTGTTCGCGCAGTGGGTCGGCAGCCGCTGGTTCGCGCCCAACGCCCTCGAAGCCACCGTGCGCGACGCCGACGGCGTCAAAGGCATCTACCTGCCCTGGTGGACCTACGACGCGCAGACGGTCACCACCTACCGCGGCGAGCGCGGCGTGCAGACGGCGCGTGCAGGAAAACCGGCCGAACGCGACCGCGCAAGCCGGCGCGGAGACGACGCGCGTCGTCACGCGACTGGTCGCCGGCCACCGGCGCGGTGCCGGTGGACTTCGACGACCTCCTGATCGCCGGCTCGCCGTCGATCGCGCCGCACTTGGCGCGCGTGCTCGACCGCTGGGACCTGTCGCGCCTGCGGCCGCCGGCCGACGAGGTGCTGGCCGGCTTCCGCGTCGAGGTCTATCGCACCGGGCTCGAAGACGGCTTCGGGCAGGCCAGCGGCAGCGCATGGAGCAGGCCGATCGACGCCGCGATCCGGCGCGACATCGGCGGCGATGCGCAGCGCATTCACGCCCCAGCAAACGGTCGTCGATGGCATCCGCTTCAAGCACCTGCTGATGCCGGTGTGGATCGGCTCGTACCGCTTTGGCGGCAAGCCGTTACCAGCATCGTCGTCAACGGCCAGAGCGGGTGAGGTCGAAGGCGACCGGCCGTGGTCGGTGTGGAAGATCGTGCTCGCGGCGCTGCTGGTGCTGATCGTCGTGCTCGTGTCGATGCAGTTCCAGCAGCGCTGATCGGCTACGGGCCGGGCGCGGGGTTGTCGGGCAGCGACGGCAGCGCGCGCAGGTACTCGTAGATCGCGATCAAGTCGCGGTCGGTCTTCTTGCCGTACACCGGCCACGGCATGACCTGAACGATCGACCCCGGCGGATCGTTCGGGTTGTGCCCCGTGCGCATCATGGTGAAGAAGTCGCGCAGCGTCAGACCCGCCGGCTTGCCGCTGGCGTCCGGCGTCAGGTTGGCCGACGTGAACGGCCCGAACTGACGCCCGCCGGTCAGGTACTGCGGGAAGTTGATCATCTCGGGCTGGCCGAGGAACGGATTGCCGTTGGGCAGAAACTCGGGATGCGTGTGGCAATCGTTGCAGCCGCTGGTGTTGACGAGGTAGCTGCCCAGGCCGACCAGCGCCCGGCTCTTGCCCGCCAGGTTGAGCTGCACGCCCGCCGGCACGATCTCGAATCCACGCTTGACCTGCGACTGGGTGTGCTCGTCTTCGGCGCGTCCGTTCGACGATCTGCCGTGGTCGTCGTTGTCGGCGCGGGCGGCGGATGCCAGCGCCAGCACCGCGCATGCCATCAGCGCGACGCGGCCGATCTTGAAAAGGTGAGATGCCATGGTCGTTCGACTCCTTATCAGCGAGCGCGGTACCAAAAATGCACCCAGGATTTTCGACACGACGCGTTGCGATGCGCGCATCGTCCGAAGGCCGGTCGATTGGCGGGTACCGCAAGCACCAATGACAGCGAGCATAGGCTTGCAGCGCAGCGTCACACCCCCTAGAACGCCGAGGCAGCAGACATCGCCACGCGATCTGAATGTCAATACACCCTAGACACGCCGACGACGAGTCATGACGCTCGTTGCCAGCAGACCGGCCGCGATCAACGCCAGCGTCGCCGGCTCGGGGACCGGCGCCGAGAAGACAAGCGGCGTCGCGCTCAGAAACAGTCCGGTCGAGTAGCCAATGGTTTGGTCCGCCGCGATGCCGAGCGTGACGAACAAGTCCACGCTGCCGGCGATGTCGTCGGGCTGGTCGTTGAGCCCGAGGATCAGCGGCCGAAACGTCGTGCCGCCCAGGTTGACGTTGCCCGGATAGCGATTCAGGCAGGCTCGCGAACCTGTGCAGTTGCTGCTGTCGAGGTAGATCACGGCGGCTTCGTTGAACACGTCCAAGTGGCGGCCGAGGGTATCGAGCTGAATGCCCTGCGGCCGCGGCAGCGCCAAGCCGTCGTCGGTGTAGTGGTAGTTCAAGGTGGCGCGCAGGAATGCGGTCTCTCCCGGCGCAACCGACGCCGCGAACGACAGGCCGTTGCACTGGCTGAAGAACGTCTCACCCGCAGCATTGGTCTCACCACAGGTGACGTTCGAGAAGTTCGTTTCGAGCACGGCCATCGCGTGAGCCGGCAAGACCACCGCGCACGCTGCCGCCACGATCGCGCCCGCGAGCCCACCGCACCGCCGTGTCTGCGTCATCTCGGCCCCTTTCAAGAACAGGCTAAGGCGGCAGGCTCGGCAACGGCTTGATCACGCTCAATGCCGGTCGGATCAGCCCCGACGCGGCATGCGAAACGGCAGCATCGCCTGCACCAGCGGAGAGACCAAGCGCGGCACATCGAGCGTCTCGTGCACGGCGGGCACGAGCTGGCCGCGGCCGTCGGCCATCTCGATCAGCGTGCGTGCATAAAACGGCGTGTCTTCGAGCGTGCGCAGCAAGCGCGGCGGCTCGGCGGCTCGGACCTGGCGGTCGATGCGCCAGAGCGCGCTTAGGCCCAGGCGCTGCCGCGGCGAGGCTTCGAATTCACTCGACGCGCCGTCAGGCGAGAAGCGACGCGTGATCAATCGCGAGGCGCCGCCGCGTTTCGTGTCGCGCGGCTGCACGTCGTAGATCACGGCCGTGCTGCCGTCGGGCGCGGCCGTGCGCAGCCAGTCCCAGCGCGTGAAGCCGTGTTCGATCGGCTCGTCGCCTTCGTTGCTGTCGAAGTAGGCGTGGCCCTGCCACTGCAACGCCGGCGCTTGCAGATCGACCTCGATGCGCGCGCAGGGCGCGATCGGACCCCAGCGGTGGCGGCCGCGCGCGTCGAGCGCGGCGGCAAAACGCGGCAGCGCATGCGGGTGCAGTCGCAGCACGCCGCGCACCGCGCGCGGCACGGGCATGCTGCGCTCGTCGAGCGTGATCTCGAGCGCATCGCCTCTCCACTGCAACGAACTCGGGCCGACGACGAAGGCATGGCGCTCGCGCTGCACATGGCGCGCGCCGCGCTCGGTCATCGTCCAGCGCCTGGCGCCGGGGCTGTAGAGGCAGACGTTGATCGCGCAGTGGTTGTCCGCCGGCGTTTCGGGGTCGCGGGCGAAGGCGCGGCGGTAGTACGGCGAGAAGACGCTGCCGATGAAGGCGATGACGGTCAGGGCGTGGCGGCCGTCGCTGCTGATCGCATCGACGTACCACCAGCGATACGCACCCGGCGCGAGCGGCTGATCGAATCGAGGTGCGCCAGCAGCGTCGCGGCCGCCAAGCGGCCCGACATCGCCGCCATCGGCACGCCCGGCCCCGGGTGCGCGCTGCCCCCCGCCAGCACCAGCCCCGGCAGCGCCGTCGCCGCGCCCGGCCGCTTGAACAGCGCCATCCAGCCGTGCGTCGCCGGCCCGTAGAGCGCACCACCCGAGCCCGGGTAGAGGCGGTTGAAATCCGCCGGCGTGCGCCGCAGCACCTGCGCGCGGCTCGTCAGTTCGAGCTGCAGGCCGCAGTGCTGCAGCAGCGCCAGGCTGCGGTGTTCGCATGGTTCGATCTCCGAGGCGTCGAAGGTGTTGTTGTCCCCGTCGGCGGGGGCATTGACGAGGGCGAGCAGGCGTTCGCGGCCGGCGGGCGGCGCATCGTCGTCATGCAAGCGATCTTGCGCGCACAGGTACACCGTGCCCTGGCGCGGCAGACGGCGCTGCTCGAAGACGTCGCTGAATTCGCTGGCGTAGTCGTCGTCGAAGAAGACGTTGTGTCGCGCCAGCGGGAAGCCCTCGGCGCGGGCATGGATCGCCCAGGTCACGGCCGACAACGAGCGTTCGCTGTTCTTCAGCGGCGCGCGAGCGATGCCGCTCACTTCATCGCCGAGCAGGCCCATCGCCAGCGCATTGCTGTCGCCGTTGAAGACGACCGAATCGGCGGCCAGGTGCTCGCCGTCTTGCAGCACCACGCCGCTGGCTCTGCCTTGCGCGGTGGCGATGCGTTGCGCGGCGGCGCCGTAGCGCAGTCGCACGCCGCGCGACGCCGCGAGGTCGGCCAGACGCTGCGCCAGCCGCGCCATGCCGCCGTCGATCGACCAGACCCCTTCCTGCTCGACATGGGCGACGAGCATCAGCGTTGCCGGCGCGGCCCACGGCGAGGCGCCGCAGTAGGTGGCGTAGCGCGCGAACAGTTGACGCAGGCGCGGATCGTGAAAGTGGCGGCCGAGCGTTTGCCACAGCGACGCGAACGGGCCCAGGCCGGCGAGTGCCTTGATGCCGCCGGGCCCCAGGTCCGCGCCCATCTGCATCAGGCTCGGCCGGCTCGATCGGATGTGCGGGCCTTCGAGGCGGCGGTAGATGGCCTTGGCCTCGGCGCAGAAGGCGATGAAGCGCCTGCCTTCGGCCGGCGACGAGAAGCGCGCGATGGCGTCGGCGCTGCGTGGCACGTCGGCGTGCAGATCGAGGCGCTCGGCGTGGCCGCGCCAGGCGTGGCGTGCGAGCACGGACAGCGGTGTCAGGCCGACGAGATCCGCGAGCGAGCTGCCGACCTCGGCGAGGATTTCGTCGAAGACCCAGCGCATCGTGAACACCGTCGGCCCGGCATCGATGGTGGCGCCATCGACCTGCACCGCGCGCATCTTGCCGCCGGGCGCGTCGCCGGCTTCGACCAGCGTCACGTCGAGGCCGCGCGACGCGAGCAGCAGCGACGACACCAGGCCGCCGATGCCGGCGCCGATGACGACAACCCGGTGGGTCGGCGACGGGCCGCTCCCGAGCCGACCGCTCCCCCTCGGGGGGACGGCTGGCGCAGCGCGCCAGCCTTGGGGGTTCACAGTTTCAGCCATAACTCGTACCATGCCACTCGCCTTCGATCGAGATCGGCGCGAAGCGCACGAACATCGACTCGCTGAACCAGCCTTGCTCGTAAGCGCCTTTGATCGCGGCGAGATGCGCGCCGCTGCGCGCATAGGCATGCATCGCTGCGCTGTTGTCCCACAGGCTGAACGTGGCTTGTCGCAGCAGCGGCGCTTCGCCGAGGCCGACCGCCAGGCGGCAACCGTCGGCGCGCGCGATGCCGTCGTGCGTGGCCGGCGCGTGTTGCCAGAAGGCAGCCGCGTGGCGCAGGCGGATCGAGGCGCGGGTCAGCGCGGCCATCGGCATGTCGGCTTGCGCTGCCGCCGTCACGGCCAACGAGGCGCCGCTCCAAGTGCCGCGACACGACGTGGCGCGCAGCAGCGCGAGCAAAGACTCGTGCGCGTGATCGCGGTAGGCGCGCATCACCGTCGCTTCCTGCGCGAAGGCGCGCGCGCTGTCTTCGTCGTCGAAGAAGCACATCAGGCCCTGATGGTCAAGGCCGGGCGCGAGACCGAAACCGCCCTCACGCCCACTGCCGAGCACGCGAGCGAAGCGCAGGCCAGGCGCCTTGCCCAGCGCACGCTCGCCGCGCATCAGACGCGACAAGCCCCAGGCGCCGCTGCGCAAGCGCGCGAGCAGCAAGAGCGCAATCGTTGCTGGCGGCACCGCGTTCGGATCAGATCGGTCGCCCAAAGCGAGCGTTGAGCCGTGAGCCACGACCGGTGCGAGCGCCCGGCGCTGCAACATGTCGCCGGCCTCGCGCTATGCGCGGGCCCAACCGAGCAGCCGCCGCGGATCCGGCTTTGCCGGTCCGCCAGCGGCGCCCCCTTGAGGGGGAAGCGCCACAGGCGCTTCGGGGGTGGTCATTTCACGGTGACTTCGACGCGCCGCGCAAACGGGTCTTCGCCCTTGATGTTGGCCTCGGCCTGCTGCGGCTTGTCGAGCTTGATGCGGCCGGCAGCCACACCGGCGGTGACGAGCGCATCGCGGATCTTGAAGGCGCGCTGCTTGGCGAGCGCCTGGTTGGCGGCGAGCTTGCCGGTGGCCGAGTGGTAGCCGGAGATCGTCGCCGTGCTGTCGGGCTGCGCGTTCAGCGCCGCCAGCAGCTTGTCGATCTTCTTCACTTCGTCGCCTTTCAACAGCGGCGAGTTGACCGGGAAGTACACAACCTCCTTGAGCGGCTGCGCCGTGGGTGCCGCCACTGCAACGGGCGCCGCGACCACAGGCGCTGTTGCCGCCGCGGGTACGGCGACAGACGCGGCCGCGGGCGCAGCCGCCGCGGTGGTCAGCAGACCCGGCCAGTCCTTGGCCATCGCCAAGCCACCCAGCGGTTTGTTCACGCCTTGGTGACAGGTTGCGCAATTGGCCTTGGCCACGTCGCCCGTCGGCCCCAGCCGGTTGGCCGGGAAGGCTTTGGTCAGCGGCTCGATGTAGGCGGTGTTGACGTCACGCGCCATGCGGATGCCGTGGTAGGCCTTGACGCGCTTCTCGTTCCAGGTGAGAAACGATTGCGTGTTGTGGCAGAAGGTGCAGTTGACGCCGAGCGACTTGCTCATGTGCATCATCAGGCTGTAGGTGTGTTCGGCCTGTTTGGTCGATGCCCGGTTGCCGGTGGGCAAGGCGGTGGTGGTCTGCACGCGGATCGGCTCGGCGCCGGTGAGGTACGGCGTGAACGGGTCGTACGGCAGCGAGGCCAGCGCGATCGACGGGTCGGCCTTGTTTTGGCCGGCGTCATCGCCCATGCCGGGGCGGGCGTAATTGTTCTTCGGCGTTGCGGGTGAGAACCAGACGTTGACCGGTACCGGGTTGCCGCGGTGACAGGTGTAGCAGGTGACGCCGGTGGCGCCGACATGCTTGGCCCAATCGACGTTGAGCGAGCGGTTCATCTGGATCATGCGCCGCGCCACGACCTTGGTGTACATCGAGTCGTCGGCCAGGTTGGCGCCGTGGCAATAGGTGCAGCCCTGTTGGGGAGCGACCCACTGCGTGATGGCCACCATGTGGCGCGTGAACTCACCCACCGAGAGGTCACCGAGGACCTGCACGTTTTGGTAGACGTCCTTGGCCTTCGGGCCGTCGTTGGAGCCCGGCGGCGGCAGCACGGGCACTGCCGGCTGCGCCGCCTCGTACGCCGCCAGCGTGCGCGGGTTGCTCACCTGCTGCAGGCCGGCACCGCGCGGTTCGCGCTGCGTGCTCTGCACCGGCGGGCGCTCACAGCCCGCGAGCAACGCCGCGCCGAGCAGCGCCGCGATGATCAGACGAGACCTCATGGCTTGGTTCCTTGAATCAGCGCCGGATCAATCACCGGCGGCCCGCTGTGAGCATACGGCGTCGCAAAGCCGTGCTTCACGGCCCACAGGTACCAGTTGTCAACGACGGTGCCGGTGAGCAGGATGCCGATGCCGCCGGTGAGCGGCACCAACACGGCGAACCACCACGCCCAGCGGTGGATCGATTCCATCGTCGCGTTGAAGCCCATCGTCCAGCGCCAGAACAGCGCCGCGCGTTCGCTGGCGGTGCCGCGGTAGAGGATCTGATCGATCTCGCGGTCGCCGCCATAGCGGCTGACGGCAAGAATGGTTGCGCCGTGCATCGCGAACAGCAGCGCCGAGCCGTAGAGGAACGCAATCGACAGCGCATGGAACGGGTTGTAGAACAAATTGCCGTAGCGCAGCGAGAACGCCGCCGTCCAGTCGAGGTGCGGGAAGATGCCGAACGGTACCGCTTCGCCCCAGGTGCCCATCAACACCGGGCGGATCAGGCCGAGCACGAGGAACAGCCAGATCGCCGAGGCGAAGGCCCACGCGATGTGCGTGCCCAGACCGAGTTGCAGCGCGCGGCGGTAGGTGCGCGCCCACCAGAGCAGCATCGATGTGGTGAGCGCCAGGCCGGCGATCTGCCACCAGCCGCCCTGGCTCATCGGCGCCATCTTCAGGCCATTGCCCGGCGCCGGCGGCTCGAGCGCCAGCCACGGCAGCTGGCGGATGAATTCGATCGGGCTCCAGTTGACCGAGGCCAACATGTTGAGGCCCATGATGTTGATCGACAGCAGGCCGAGGATCAGCGAGGCGATGCCGAGGCCGCCGAGATAGAGCGGCCCGATCTGCGCATTGCCCAGGCGCCCGAGCAGGTGCCAGAACCAGGGCGCCAGGGTGCGCGGGCTGTTGCCGGCGCGGCCGCCGGCCGGCAACTCGATGCCCAACTGCGCCGGGCCGACGGCCTGCACGCGCGTGAAGAGGTTCAGGTATTGAGCCATGTGTGCCTCGCGTTACTTGCTCCAGATGGGAAGGGCCAACCACCAGTTCCACCATTCGGGCCAGCCGCGCGTCCAGAACGGGCCGCTGATGACGATGCACACGGCGCTGAAAAAGACGGCCGCCAGCGCCAGGAACAAACCGAGGCGGTGGATGCCGAGCGTGCCGACCGAGTAGCCGATCAGGTCGCGGAAGAACGTGTCTTCATGGTCGGGCGTCTTCACCGCGTTGCCCTTGCCCGGGTTGGTGGACGACAAGACCAAGCCGCCGTGCAGCGACAGCGCAAACGCCGTCGTGAAGAAGAAGGTGATGGCGATCATGTGCGCCGGGTTGTAGTGAAAGTGCAGGTACTGGTAGCCGACGTTGGACACCCAGTCGAGGTGGCCGAAGATGCCGTACGGGAAGCCGTGGCCCCAGGCGCCGAGCAGCACCGGGCGGATCACGACCAGCGTGAAGTAGGCAAAGATCGCCATGCCGAAGGCGAACGGCACGTGCAGCCCCATGCCGAGCTTGCGTGCGATCTCGACCTCGCGCAGCGCCCAGCTGCCGAAGGCGCCGAGCGCGCAGATGGTGATGACCTGCCAGAGGCCGCCTTCTTTGAGCGGCGCCAGACCGAGGCCGTACTTCAGATCCGGCGGCGCGATGTTGATCTGCCAAAGATTCCATGTCGGGCCGAGCGCGGCGCCGTACAGGATCATCGCGACGCCGAGGAAGGTGAAGAAGATCGTCGTCACGCCGAAGAAGCCGACGTAGAACGGACCGACCCAGAAATCGAACAGGTCGCCGCCGACCAGCGTGCCGCCACGCACACGGTACTTGCGCTCGAAACTCAGCATCGCCATAACCGGCTCCTCATCTATTCGGGAGGGCAGACGAAGCGTGGCCGTCGATGACTCTCGGACCCCGCCCCGTCTTCCTCGTTTGCATTGATTGCCTTCGAATTACTTCTTGGGCATCGCCGCGTTCTGCTTCACGGTCTGGTTGGCGTTCGGGCCATCGAGCCAGTTGAAGGTTGGCGTGGAGAGCAAGACCAGATGGATCATTGCCGCCAACCCGAACAGGAAGATGCCCTGCGCCACCATCGCGCGCAAAGGGTCGAACAGTTTCCAAACTCGCCACATAACGTGACCTCCTATTGAAGATGAGACATGAAGGTGTACACAGCCGCCTTCACGCCGCCGGTGACCGACTTGACGCTTTCGGCACCGGGCAACCAGGACCGCCACTGCATTCCGAGCGTCTGGCCGACGCAGGCGATGGCCAGAAACACCACGAAGGCCGGCGCGAAAATGACGAAGAAGGCCTTGCGGTCATCCTTGGTCACCGTCGGTACCGAAACCACTTGCTGCTTTGCTTGGATGATGTTCATGACAGTCCTCATTTCTTCATCTATCAGCGGTTGTTAAAGCCAGGGCCGCCAGATCCAGACCAGGATGTGCGCCACCACGGCGATTGCCGTGAAGCCCACGAATCCTTGGATGTAGAACTGGTGGAATTCCTGGGCCTCTTCGTCGTTCAAGCCCGAGATCGAGCCTCTACGTTCAGCCATGTGAACCACTCCTTCTAGTAAATCGGCCTTGCGGCCTTTCTTGCGCACAGCCCGCGCAATGTGGGCAGACGTGGCGGGAGGCCACGACGTTCATTGGCAGGTGGTGGTTGCTCATGCGTTCACCTCCTGCTTGATTCCTGCGATGCGCGCCATCAGCTCGCGTGTGATGCGCTCGGCGCCGGCCACGCGCGCGGCGGATTCGGCGCGGTCGCGCAGCCGTTTGGCCACGCTGATCTGCACCAGCACCGGCTCACGCTGCACCGCGTCGGCGAGCAGCGATTCGGCATCGGCGTCCCACGGCAGCGGCGCTTCATTGCTCCGGGCCAGCGTGGCTTCGACCTTGTCCATCTCGGTGCCCAGCGGCAGGATATGGAACAGCGCGTCGAACAGCGCGTTGCAGAACTCCTGCACGAGATACGTCGCGCCGGCATAGCCCATGAACGGCGTGCCGGTGGCGCGGCGGATCACGGCGCCGGGGAACGAGGCGGGGATGTACGTCGGCTTCGGGCCGATGGCCTGCGCCGCGCTCTCCGCGAGGTACATGCGCTCGTTGTAGGAGCCGAACATCACCAGCGGCGCTTGTTCGTGGCAGAGCTTGCGCACGGCGTCGTTGTCGGTCTTGGCACCGGGCTTGCGCGGAATCGCAAACTTGCACGGCAGGCCGAGCTCGTCTTCGAAGAAGTGGCGGATGCCGCGGGTGTAGGTTTCGTTGGCGACGACGGCGAAGCTCGCCGTGCCGAAGAAGTCTTGCGTCACCGAGCGCCAGAGGTCCCAGATCGGCTTGATCGTCGTGTGCTTCTCGCGCTCGATGAAGGGCTCGGCATCGAGGCCGGTCAACTTGCCGAGTTCGCGCAGGAAGGCCGTCGTGCTGTGCAGGCCGATCGGCGCTTGCAGGTACGGCCGGTCGAGCGCTTCGCACAGCGTGCGGCCGAACTCGCGGTAAAGGCAGATGTTGACGTTGGCCTCGACCAGGCGCGACACATCCATCAGGTGCGAGCCGAGCGGAAACACCATGTTGACGTCGCAGCCGATGCCTTGCACGAGGCGGCGGATCTCGGCCAGATCGCTCGGGCCGTTGAACATGCCGTAGGACGGGCCGATGATGTTGATGCGCGGCTTCTCGCCGTCCTTGCGCACGCGGGCCGGCACCTTGCGCAGACCGTATTGCTGCCACAGCCAGTAGATCGCGCGGTTCGCGGTCTGCCACTGGTCTTCGTCGATCGTGCGCGGCAGGAAGCGCTGGATCGCCGTGCCTTCGGGCGTGACGCCGCCGCCGATCATCTCGGCGATCGAGCCGGTGACGACGACGCTCGGCAGATCGGGGTCGAGCGCGGCATGCGCGCGGCGCATCGCGCCTTCGGTGCCTTCGCGGCCGAGCTGTTCTTCGGCCAGGCCGGTGACGACGATCGGCAGCTCGTGCGGCGGCAGCGCATCGGTGTAGTGCAGCACCGAGGTCACCGGCAGGTTCTCGCAGCCGACGGGGCCATCGATGACGACCTGCAGGCCCTTGATCGCGGTGAAGACGTACACCGCGCCCCAGTAGCCGCCGGCACGATCGTGGTCGAGGACGAGCATCTAGATCATCTCCTCGGCCTTGCGCTTCTTCGCCGCCTTCTCGAGTTGCCGGCGCGTGTCGGCGCGGAACTCGGGGCGAAGTTGCGGTGTGTCTTCCCACACTCCCGCGCGGTCACCCTTGCCGGTGTCGCCGAAGAAGGCGCTCATCGCGTCGAAGCGCGCCTGGTTACCGAGTGCGGCGTTGATCACTTGCGCCAGCGAGCCGGCACCGGCCGGGCCCATCAGCGGCCGCGCGGAAATCAGATTCGTGAAATACAGCGACGGTGTATTGGCCTGCTTGGCGGCCTGCACCACCGGCGTCGTGCCGATGACGAGTTGCGGCTGGTACTCGCGCATCGCGGCCAGGTCTTGTTCGAGGGAGGCGCGGTACTGCACTTGCACGCCCTTGGCTTCGAGCCACGTGCAGTCGGCGGCGCTCCATACGGTCTTCGGACACGCAGTGCCCACGTAGCGCAGATCAGCACCCGATTCAATCAACAAGCGCGCAACCAGCAGCTCCGAGCCTTCATAGCCCGACAGCGTGATGCGGCCCTTGATCGGCGTGCGCGCGAGCGCGGCTTGGATGGCCGGCAACACACGCTGCTTGGCCTCGCCGATCAGCGCGGCTTCGACATTCGCCGCGCGCCCGATCGCTTCCAACCAATCGGCCGTGCCATCGACACCGACCGGCGCGGAACCCACGATCGGCCGGCCCGCAGCTTCGAACTCGCGGATGCTCGCCGTGTAGAACGGATGGATCGCGGCGACGACGCGGCCGTCGAGCGCCGAATACAACTCGCGCCACTCGCGCGTCGGCACCACGGGGCCCGCGGCCAAGCCCATCGGGGCCAGCATCATGCCGATGCCGACCGGATCGGCCGGGAACATTTCGCCGAGCAGCGTCACCGTCGGCTTGTCGGCGACGCGGTTCTTCGGCGCTGCGACCGGGCCGGCTTCAGCCTCGGCGCGCGCGTACTTCAACATCGCGCCGGCGAGAACGTCTTTGGCTTCGGCATGCGTCGGCACGCCGAAGCCCGGCACGTCGATGCCGATGATGCGCACGCCGTTGATCTCTTTGGGCAGCAGTTGCAGCGGCACGCCGCTGGCGGTCGGCACGCACAGGTTGATGATGACGATGGCGTCGTAGTTCTGCGAGTCGGCCTGGGCGTACACCGCTTCGCGGATGTCTTCGAACAGCTTGCCCGTCACCAGCGTCTCGCTGTTGAACGGCACATAACCGACGCTGCGGCGTGCGCCGTAGAAGTGGCTGGTGAAGGTCAGGCCGTAAACGCAGCAGGCCGAGCCCGAGAGGATCGTCATCGTGCGGCGCATGCGCAGGCCGACGCGCAGCGAGCCGAAGGCCGGGCACATGCTCTGCGGCTGGTCGTGCGGGCCTTTGGCTTCGACAGGGTAGTCGCGGGCGTATTGCTGCAGCGTCTCGCTCTTGCCCGCAGCAGCAGCCGCGGCATGCATCTGCTCCTTGCCGCTGTGGCAAGCGCTGCCTTCTTGGGCGATCGGGATGATGCGATCGGGCGCGTTCATGTCATGCCGCGTCGTAGATCACTTCGAGCGTCGGCTTGATGATTTCGCTCTTGCCGACCATGTCGAACAGCGTCGCCGGTTCCATCTTGAAATCGCGGCCGGTGACTTCCGCCGAGAACAGGCCGAGCAACTGGTCCTGCGTCTGCGGCTTCGGACGCACCGGCGGCGCTTCGGCGACGTTGGTGGCGAGGGTCTCGAACAGCGACGCCCATTGCGTGCCCGGCTTGCCGATGATTTCGTAGCTGGCGCTCTTGCGGCGGATGTCTTCGTGCGCAGGAATGGCAGCCAGCACCGGTATGCCGGCGCGCTCGGCAAAGGCCTGCGCTTCGCCGGTGCCGTCGTCCTTGTTGATCACGACGCCGGCCACGCCGACGTTGCCGCCGAGCTTGCGGAAGTACTCGACCGCGGAGCAAACGTTGTTGGCGACGTAGAGCGACTGCAGGTCGTTGCTGGCGACGACGATGACCTTCTGGCACATGTCGCGCGCGATCGGCAGGCCGAAGCCGCCGCAGACCACGTCGCCCAGGAAGTCGAGCAGCACGAAGTCGAAGCCCCAGTCGTGGAAGCCGAGTTTTTCGAGCGTCTCGAAGCCGTGGATGATGCCGCGCCCGCCGCAGCCGCGGCCGACCTCGGGGCCGCCGAGTTCCATCGCATAGACGCCGTCGCGCTTGAAGCAGACGTCGCCGATCTGCACCGGATCGCCGGCGAGTTTTTTCTTCGACGATGTTTCGATGATCGTCGGGCAGGCCTTGCCGCCGAAGAGCAGCGAGGTTGTGTCGCTCTTCGGGTCGCAGCCGATCAGCAGCACCTTCTTGCCCTGCTGCGCCATCATGTAGGACAGGTTGGCGAGCGTGAAGCTCTTGCCGATGCCGCCCTTGCCGTAGATGGCGATGATCTGCGTCGTCTTCGCGGCCGGAGACGTCATGTGCACGGGATCGGGCTCGATCGCGGCTTCGGCGCGCAATTGCTCGCGCTGGATGAACTGCACGGTGGACGTCGTGGTCATGCGTTGCCTCTCCAATCGAGAACCATCTTCAGACACGCCGTGTCGCCGAAGGCCGTGCGGTACGCGCGCTCGGCATCGGTGGCGTGCTCGTGGTGGGTGATCAGCCCGTCGAGCGGCAGGAAACCGCTCTCGGCGAGTTCGCGCACGGCCAGCATGTCGGCCGGCTTCCATTCGGCCGCCGCGCGGATTTGCGCTTCGCGCATGAAGGCCGGCGGGAACGAGAAGCTCAGCGGCTGGCTGTAGAAGCCGGCCAGCACGACTTCGCCGCCGGGCGCCAGGCGCGAGATCAGGCGGTCGAGGATCTGCGAATCGCCGCTCACGTCGTAGATCGACTTGTAGTTCTTGCGCTCGTCTTCATCCGGATGAATCACGCGGTAGCCGTCGGCGCCGCCGCAACGCTCGGCGCAGGTCTCCCACACCGTCGGCGCGGGGTAGTCGGCGAGCACCGTCATGCGCGCCAGCAGGCGGCCGAGCACGCCGTGGCCGACGATCAGGTCCGGCGGCACGATCGGATCACGTTTGCCGCCGCCGGCCACAGCGTGGTACGCGGTGGCAGCCAGCGCGAGCAGCACGGCGCTCTCACCCAGCTCTTCGCTGATCGAGATCGCGCGTGCGCCGGGCACGACGAGTCGCGAGGCCGAGGCGCCGAACAGGCCGCGCACGTCGCCGAAGCAGCGCGCACCGGGCACGAACACGCGCTCGCCGACCTGATGACCGGACGTCGGCCCCGCTTCACGCACGCGGCCCACCGATTCGTAGCCGGGCACGAGCGGGTAGCCCATGCCGGGGAAGACCGGCATGGCGCCGGTGTAGAGCAGCTTTTCGGTGCCGGTGGAGATGCCGCTCCACTCGACATCGACGATCACGTCGTCGTCATGCGGTTCGGCCAGATCGAGGTCGTGCAAGCCGAGCTGCTCGGGCTTTTCGAGCACGACCGCGCGGGTGCTGTTGTGCTGGTTCATGGACGCGCCTCCAGGCGCACGCGCTGAGCGCGGGGGCCAATGACGGGATGTGGAACAACCATGCTGCGTCTGCTTTCGGTGCGTGTCACTCTATGCTTACTGCATGTGGTGTCAAGCAGCATTTACACTTGCGGTCGAAATCGGGCAACAGCGCCTTTTGGGGCCGAGCTTCAGACCGCTTTGGCGAGCAGCAGACCGGCTTGCAGCGGCAGCGCGGTGGGCCGTTGGCGGACCTGGCCGAAACCGGCTTTGGCCAGCAGCGCCGTCAGATCGGCCGCGCTGCGTGAGCGTCCACTGCCCATGGCGAGCAGGTACATGCCGAAATAGGCCGCGCCCATCGGCTCGGCCCCCGCCGCGCCGGCCATCGGCTCGGCGAGCAGCAGCGTGCCGCCCGCGGGCAGCGCGCGCCGCGCGGCGCGCAGGATGGCCAGCGCGGGTTCGTCGTCGTGGTCGTAGATGACGCGCACCAGCGACACGATGTCAGCGCCCCCAGGCAGCGCATCGCGGTGGAAGTCGCCGCCGAAGGCCTGCGCGCGATCGGCCAGGCCCAATCGTGCGAAGCGTGTGCGCGCCGCGTCGGCGACAGCAGGCAGGTCGAACACCATGGCCTGCAAGCGCGGCGCGCGTTCGAGCGCGGCGGCCGCGAACACGCCCTCGCCGCCGCCGAGGTCGAGCAGCTTCTTGTGGTGGCGGCCGATCGGGTAGGCATCGAGCACCTGTCCGGCCACCAGCGGCTGCGAGGCCGACATCAGCGCCGAGTACGGCGCCGTGCGTGCATCCGGCAGCGCACCCGGTGCGCGGTCGCTCGTGTGGCCGCCCGCATAGGCCCAGTACTGCGCCAGCTCGCCGGTGCCGCGGCCGCTGCGCAACAGCGCCAGCGGGTCGGCCAGATCGGCATAGAGCGCGCGGTGGTGTTCGACCATCGCGATCACAGCCTCGTTGCCGACCATCGCCGCGCCGAGCGGGCCGAGGCCGTAGCGCGTGCGCTGCTGCTCATCGACGCCGCGCGCCTGCGTCAGGCCGAGCGAGGCGGCGGCTTCGAGCAGGCGCTCGGCCGAGAGCAGCGGCAGCTTCGATTGCGTGGCCAGTTCCTCGGCCGTCAGCGGCGCTTCGGCCAGACGCTCGAACAGCTTCAACTCGACGCAGGCGAACAGCCACTGCGAATAGACGAATCCGGCGACGAGATCGAACAGCTCGCGCGCCCGCTGCCGCGCGATCGGCCGCGTGCCGGCAAAGCGGCTCGCCGCGTCACGAAAGCGCGGGCTCGTCAGCAGGCGGTCGCGCTGCGCGAACCAGCGCTCGCGCAGGTTGAGTGTCGAGGTGGTCATGTCAGCTATTTACCCCCTATCCCGCCTGGGCGGGAGAGGGGGCCATACAAACCCGGCGCTTCATGCCACCGCCTGCGCTCTCACCGTCGGCGGCAACAACCGTTCCGCTTCCGCGTTCAGCAAAGCGCGCAGCGCCTTCGCCCCCGGCCCGTCGGGCACCGACTGCCCGGCGTGATCGACCAGTTGCTCGAAGTGCGCCAACGCGCCCGCCAAGCCGAACTCATGCACCGCGCTCGGCCGGCCGAGCGTGCGGTCTTTGTCGGCCGGTTTGCCGAGCGTGTCTTCGTCGCACGCGGCATCACGGATGTCGTCGGCCACCTGGTACGCCTCGCCGAGCCACTCGCCGAAGCCGCGCCAGACGCTCGGGTCGCCACCGGCGGCGAGCGCGCCGAGCTCGGTGGCGGCGGCGAACAGCGAGCCCGTCTTCGCGCGGTGGTAGTCGGGCAGCGCCGCCCAGTCCTCGCACTCCCAAGCCTGCCCGGCGACGATGCCGCCCGGCATGCCGACACGTTGCGCCAGGACCGCCAACATGGTCGGCAGGCGCAGAGGATTGCGCTGCGCGGCCAGCGCCAGCGTCTCGAACGCCATCACGATCAGCGCGTCGCCGGCCAGCACGGCGCAGCGCTCGCCGTAGGCCACGTGCACCGAGGCGCGGCCGCGGCGCATGGCGGCGTCGTCGAAGCACGGCAGGTCGTCGTGCACGAGCGAGGCGCAGTGCAGCAGCTCGATGGCCGCGCCGCCGGCATCGGCCAGCGCCGGGTCGCCGTCGCCGCAGGCGGCCGACACCGCCAGGCACAGGTGCGGGCGGATGCGCGCGCCGCCCGGCCAGACCGCGTGGCGGATCGCCGCCGCCAGCCGCGGCGGTGCGCCGCGGACCTCACCGCGCGCCACCGCGCCCTGGAGGGCCTGATCGATCCGGGCCTTGGCTTGCTGCATCGCGGGCCTTTCTGCTCGGTGAGGAGCGTTGTGGCGCCAAGCAAGGTCAAAAACAACCGTCAACGTCGCTTGTCACCAGAAGGTGTAATTCAGTATAGACACCGATCCGAAACAGCGTCAATCTGCGATCACCCTGAAAGGTGCGCGAGTGCGACGCCGCAGGGCCGGCAGGCTCAGGCGCTCGCGGTTTCGTCAGCGCCGGCGATCGTTCGTTGCCACGCCGCCCACAGCGGCGCCATCACGGCGGCCGCGTCCTCTTCGTGCGCGAGGTGGCCCAGGCGCGGCAGCACGACGCAGCGCGACGCCGCATCGCCGACGATGGCCTGCACGCGCTGCGAGTGCGAGGCCGGCAGCGTGCGGTCGTCGGCGCCGGCGATCAGCAGCAGCGGCGCGCGCCAGCGCGCGAGGTCATCGGTCGAGCGGCTGCAAGTCCCACGACGCCATCAGCCGCAGCGCGCCGGCGGCGTGCGTGGCGTTGGCCATCAGGTGCGCGTAGCAGCGCTCGCCTTCGGCGTCGATGCGCGAGCCGGTGCTGGCGAGCAGGCGGCGCGCCACGCTCGGCAGGCGGGCCATCGCGGCGAAGGCCGGCGGCACGAAGGGGTTGACCGTCAGCGCGCGCGCCAGCGGCATGAACAGCCGCCCGATCGGGCCTTGCAGCGGCAGGATCGCGCCGCCGATGGAGACGGTGAGCGCGGGTGCGATCAGACCATCGAGCGCCATGCGCATCGCGATCGCCGCGCCGGCCGAATGGCCGACGACGAGCGTCGGCCGCAGCTTCATCACCGCCGAGCAATTCGCTCACGGCTTGCGCCACGCCGGGCAGCGTGAAGGACGGTGGCGCCGGCGTGCTCGTGAAGCCATGGCCCGGCAGATCGGGCGCGACGACATGAAAGCGCGGCGCCAGCAGCGGCGCGACATGGCGCCAGGTGTGCGTGGCCGCGCCGGTGCCGTGCAGCAGCAGCGCCACCGGCGCGTCGCTGGTCTTGGTGCGGCCACTGCTGCACATGCCAGCGCAGCGCGCCGGCATCGACAGTGCGGCTGTGCGCGGCGTGCGGCCACCAGGGCGGCGGCACGGCGCTGCGAGGGTCAGCCACTGCCGCGCTCTTGCCTGACGGCTTGCGACAAGGCTTGCGCCTGCGCATGCGGCAGCGCGATGCAGCGCGCGCCGAGGGCGGCGGCGATGGCCTGAGCGGCAGCACTCGGTTGCGGCGAGGTGTCGATCAGCAGCGTCGCGGTCGATGTGGCGGCGAACGCGCGCGCCGCGCCGAGCGCATCGCGCGTCGCGGCTTCGCGGCCGGGCGCGCCGTCGCGTGCGATGTTGGCGCGGCCGTCGGTGAGCAGCACGACCAGCGGCGTCGCGCCGCCGCGGCGCACTGTCGCCGCGAGTGCGTGCGCGGCGTCGATGCCGGCGGCCAGCGGCGTGCCGCCGCCGCCGGGCAGGCCGGCGAGCTGGCGTTTGGCGCGCACGAGCGAGCGTGTCGGCGCGAGCAGCACCTGCGCGCCGGCGCCGCGAAAGCCGATCACGGCCACGCGGTCGCGGCGCGCGTAGCAGTCGGCGAGCAGCAGCTCGACCGCGCCCTTGGCTTCGGCCAGGCGGTGCAGCGCTTGCGAGCCGGAGGCGTCGATGGCGAAGATCGTCGTCGTGGCGCGGCGCTGCACGCGGCGCTGGATGCGCAGGTCGTCTTTGCTGACGTGTACGCGCTGGCCCGCAACCCGTTCGGGCTGAGCTTGTCGAAGCTCTGTGCGCGGCGACGACCCTTCGACAAGCTCAGGGCGAACGGAGCGGGGGGGTGCCAGCGCGGCCGCACGCCGCACCTTCTGCCACGGCGCCGCGGCGCGCAGCGTCTCGATCAGCGCCAGCCGCGCGCCGCCGCGCGGCTCGCCGCGCACGGCGCCGATGACACGGCCGCGCTGTCGCGATGCGGTGTTCTGCCCCATGCGGCCGGCGTCGCCGCGGCGTGGGCCGGTTGTGCGGCCGGCGGCGAGCAGCGCCAGCAGGCCAGGCGGGATGGCGGCGAGCGCGGCGGCGATCACGCGGTCGTCGAGCGGGCGGTCGCTGTCGGCGCTTTGATCGTCTTCGCTTTGCGCGTCGTCGTTGGCGTCGGGAGGTGGCGGTGGTTCGGGCGCGGGCTCTTCACTGGCTTGCGGCGCCCGCGTGGCGCGCGGCGCGAGCACCAGGCGCGCGGCCAGCGCGGCATCTTCGGCTTGCACCTCGCGGCGCCCGTCGAGCGCGGCTGCGATGCGGGCCACGCACAGCGCCTGCCAGCTCGCGCGCGACGAGGCCACGCCGAGCGCAGCGGCAGCGGCGACGAGCGCTTCGATCAATTCATCGCTGGCGCTCACCTCACGCCAGCGTTCTTGCGCTGCATGCACGCACTGCCCATCGACACTCGGCGCTGCCGCGTCGGGCACGACAAACAGCGCCAGCCGGTCGAGCAAGGCCGGCGGCGGCGCTTCGTCGTCGGCCGCGCCTTCATCGAGCGCAATCACCGCGATGCGCGCGCCGTCATCGAGCGCCGCGCACAGCCGCGCGGCCAACGCCACGCTCATGCGCTCGGCCATCGCGCCAACGACGATACCGCCATCGGCCTGCGCCAGCAGCCCGCGCTGGGCGACCGGTTTGCCGCCGGCGAGTGTGGCCGCGAGATCGAGGCCGCCGAGCAGCGCGTCGTCGCGGGTCTGCACCGGCAAGCGGCGCCACGGCGTCGCCGCGGGCAGCAGCGAGCGCAGCGCATCGAGCCACGCATCGCGCTCGGGCCCGGCTCCACAGCGCAGGCGCACACCACCGAGCGCGTGCGGCGCCACGGCAAAAACCTCGAGCGCTGCGGCAGCGTCGCTCAATCGCGTCAGCCGGGAAACTGCTCGGCGACGACACGCGCCACGCGCACCGAGGCGTCGCTGTCGTCGAGCGGGTTGCGGCGCAGGCGATGGCGCAGCGCCGGCGCGGCCAGGCGCTTCAGTTGTGCATCGCCGACCGTCTTCGCGCCTTCATGCGCCGCCAGCGCGCGCGCCGCGCGCACGAGCGTGAGCTCACCGCGCAGACCGTCGGTGCCCAGCGCCATGCACAGCTTGGCGGCGCGTTCGAGCACCGCGTCGGGCACGGCCACCGCGTTCAACTTCTTGCGCGCAGCGATGATTTTCTTGCGCGCTTCGTCCTGCGCGCCCTGCCACTGCGCGGTGAAGGCCTGCGCATCGCGCTCGAACGCGTCGCGGCGCTTGACGACCTCGACGCGCGTGGCGATGTCGTCCGGCGTGCGCACTTCGACCGCCAGCCCGAAGCGGTCCAACAGTTGCGGCCGCAGCTCGCCCTCTTCCGGGTTGCCGCTGCCGACGAGCACGAAGCGCGCCGGGTGCCGCACCGACAAGCCCTCGCGCTCGACGACGTTTTCACCCGACGCGGCGACGTCGATCAGCAGATCGACCAGGTGGTCTTCGAGCAGGTTGACTTCATCGACGTAGAGGAAGCCGCGGTTCGCACGCGCCAGCAGGCCGGGCTCGAAGGCCTTGACGCCTTGCGACAGCGCACGCTCGAGATCGAGCGCGCCGACGACGCGGTCTTCGGTCGCGCCGAGCGGCAGATCGACCACCGGCACCGGCGCGGGTCGCGACTTCGGTGCCGACGGCTTGGCCGCCAGACGCGACACGCATTCGCTGCACCACGCGCCGCGCGCCTCGGGGTCGCAGCCGTAGCGGCAGCCGTCGATGACGCGCATCGGCGGCAGCAGCGCCGCCAGTGCGCGCACCGCGGTCGATTTGCCGGTGCCACGGTCACCGAACGCCAGCACGCCGCCGATGCCCGGATCGACCGCGCACACCGTCAACGCGAGCTTCAGCTCGTCTTGCGCAACGATGGCGGTGAACGGAAAGGCAAGACGGCTCATGTGGCCCCCTTGGCGCTGCGCGCCGTCCCCCCAAGGGGGAGCGAACGTTTTCGGAACGGCCGTGCAACGTTCATCAATGAATCTCGGTTTTGAGTTTTTTGCGCATGCGGCGCACGGTCCAGATCATCAGCACGGCGACGACGGGAATCGACACGCCGACGACGATGTCGGGATCGATGCGCAGCGCCGCCGCCCTTCGCGGCCTTGGCCAGGTAGCCGATCAAACCGGCGACGTAATAGACGATGGCCGCGATCGACAGCCCTTCGACCGTCTGCTGCAGGCGCAACTGCAACTTCGCGCGGCGGTCCATCGACGCCAGCAGCGCCTGGTTCTGCTGTTCGCGCGCGATGCCGACGCGCGTGGCCAAGAGCGCGCTGGCCTGGCCGATGCGGTCGGCCAGGTCGGTCAAACGTTGCGACACGTTGGCGCAGGTCGCGGCGGCGGGCGCGAGGCGGCGGCTCATGAACTCGTCGATCGTCTGCAGGCCGGGCAAGCGCGACTCGCGCAGCTCGGCGATGCGCCGCCGCACCAGGCCGTGATACGCGTCGCAGGCGCCGAAGCGGAACTGGCTGGCGGCGATGCCGGACTCGACCTCGGCGGCCAGGCGCATCAGCTCGTGCAGCAGCGCTTCGTCGTGGGCGCCGTCGCTCGTCTTGTGGTCGCGCGCCATCTGCTCGGTGAAGGTGGCCAGCGCGTTTTCGATGGCGGCGATGCGCGGCCCCTGGCGGCGCGCGATCGGCAGCGCCAGCAGCGCGAGCACGCGATAGGCCTCGATCTCGAACAGGCGCTGCAGCATGCGGCCGGTCTGCGCCAGCGTCAGCTTGCGGTTGACGAGCCAGAGGCGGCTGCAACCGTCGTCGTGCAGGCGAAAGTCGGTGTACAGCGTGCCCGCGCCTTCGGCGATGTCGGCGCCGACGACCAGCTGGCCGGCAAAGCGTTGCGCCAGCGCCGCGGCATCGGGCACACCGAGCGCCGCCGACGTGACTTCGGCGTGCACCGCAGCCACCGTGCGCCCCGGCACCGCGGCCAACCACCCGGGTGGCAGTTGCTGCGCGGCCGGCATGTCGAAAGGGGCCTCGGCCAAACCCTCGACGTGCACGGTGTAGCCCGAGAACTCGCCGTGGCGCTCCCACTTCAGGCGCAACGCGCCGGCTGCGGCGCCGAGCCGCGTGCGGAAGTGCGTGGCCTCGTCCGGCGGGCCGGTGACGTCGTAACGCTTGCACAGCGATTGCAAGTGGCGCAACTCTTGTTCACGCGCCTCGCTGTCGATCAGCACGGCTACATAACTCACCCGCGCCGGGGTGGGCAGCAGCTCGGGCGGGCGCGCATGGACCTCGTCGGCCAGGGCTTTGCGTTGCGGATGATCGGGCGGAAAGGTGGACACGGACAACGTGTGGTGGACAATAGCGAGGTGCTTTGCACTTCGACGCGCGCCAGTATGTCATCGCCATCCTCGGCGACGCGTTGTCACTAACCTCTATCCATCGACAGGAGACGGTCCATGAGCTGTTCGAACACGTCCTCGTCCTCGCGCCGCGTTTTCATCGCGCGCGTGGTAGCCGGCGGCACCGCCATCATCACGGTCGGCGCGCAGGCACAAGCCGCGCCGATGGTCGATGAAAAAGATGCGCAGGCCAGCGCGCTCGGTTATGTCGCCGACACGACCAAGGCCGACGAGAAGAAATTCCCCAAGCACGCCAAAGACCAGAAGTGCAGCGGCTGCCAGCTCTACACCGGCAAGGCCGGCGACAAGGCGGGCCCGTGCTCGCTGTTCGCCGGCAAGCAGGTCGCGGCCGAGGGCTGGTGCAGTGCCTGGGTGAAGAAACCCGCGTAATAGAGACCACCCCGGAGCGGCTGCGCCGCTGCCCCTCAAGGGGCACCGCTGGCGGACCGGCAGAGCCGGATCCGCGGCGGTTGCTTGGCAAGAGGCGCCGCGGCGCCGGTTCCCCCGCTCCGTTCACGCTGAGCTTGGTCGTTGGGTCAGCGTGGCGCTCAGCTCTTCTTCTTCCGTGACGACGGTCGCGGGCGTGCGCCGAGTGAGCGTTTGAGCGCTTCCTTGCCGCCGGCGCGCTTCAAGGCGCGGGCGAGGAAGTGGCGTTCGGCCAGGCGGCGCGCGTCGCGCAGCAGACCGGGCAATTCGTCATGGCCGATGCGCTCGACCAGGCGGCCGAGAGCGCGCGTCAGTTCGTGGTCGGCGAGTTCGGCGTCGTCGAGTTCGCCGACATGCTTGTTCAAACCCAGGCTGTCTTTTTCGTCGCGCGTCAGCAGCGCCGGCGGGTCGCTGCGCTTGGGCGCCCGCTGTTGCGCGTTCCAGTAGCTGCGCTCCAGCGCTTCCTGCGCCGCAACGAAGCGCTGTTGCAGCGCCGCCTGGGCGCGCAGGTCGTGGCCGACGGCGAGCATCGGGCCGGTGTCGCCCAGGCGCGCCGCGCTGTAGGCCACCGGCGCTGGGCCGCCGAGCGCGTCCGGGTGATTGATCTCGCGCCGCCGCGCATGGCCGGTGGCGGCCACGTCGGCCAGCATCTGTTCGATCTTCGGCCGCGAATCGGGGCTCACCGTTTGCACCCAGGCGCTGCCGATCCACGACGCCGGGGCGATCGGGTGCGTCTCGTGCTGCGCCAGTTTGGCGATGCGGCCGTCGGCGTCGATGACGAGCGCGATGTCGCAGGCCAGCGCGACGAAAGTGTCGGCCAGCTCCGGCGCCCAGGCGGCGAGCACCTGCAAGTCGGCCGGGTGCGGCGCGCCTAACGTACCGTCCGTCGAGGCCAGCGTTGCCATAGGTCCCATCCATGTACCAAACCGGCGATCGACAGCGGCAGCGCGATCCAGATCCAGCCGCCGCCGCTGTGGGCGACGCGCCAGGCGATCAGCAGGCCTAGGCCGGCTGCCAGCGTCGGCAACGGCAGCAGGTGGCCGCGGCGCAGCACGACCCAGAGCAGCAGGCCCTCGGCCGCCAGCACGGCGATGACGAGGTCGATGGCGTGGCCGCTGCCGAAGAGGTCGCTCATCGCGTCCATCACGCCGTCCTTCACCTGTCCGTCACGCAAAGGGTCCGTTCAGGCGCACCACGGCGTAATTCAACGACGCCGCGAAGGCCACCCACAGCAGGTAGGGCACGAGCAGCAGCGCGGCGACGACGTCGTGGCGCCGCGCCAGCACGATCAGCAGCCCGATCGACAGCCACAACAGCACGACCTCGGCCAGCGCCCAGTCGGGCCGCCGCGCCTTGAAGAACAGCCAGCTCCAGAAGACGTTGATCGCGCCGTTGGCGGCCAGTGCAGCCAGCCACGTCGCACGCTCGCGCGGCGTCTGCGCGCGCAACCAGACGCGCACCGCGGCCATCGCCGTGAGCAGGTAGATCACCGACCACGCCGGGCCGAATGCCCAATCGGGCGGCTGCCACCACGGCTGCTTCAAGGCGCGGTACCACGGCCCGAGCTCGGTGGCCAGGCCGCCGAGGCCCGCCACGGCCACCACGCCGAGGGCGGCCCACAGCGCCGCCACCACCACGCGGCGGCGCGGCATGACCGTGGGCGCCGTGCTCATCGTCCCCATCCCGTCAGGCGACCTTGGCGATGCCGAGCAGGTGCGCCATGTCCTTGAAGAAGATGCGCACATGCGCCATCGGGCGCTTGCGCACCAGGCGCTTGTGCATGTACGAGTCGAAGGTGAGCTGCTGCACGTCCTTGTCGCGGCAGATATCGACGAAGCGTTCGCGGCGCTTGTCGCTGCTGTACCAGAAGCGCTGCATGATGCCGAGGACCCAGAAGACGCGGCCGTGTTCTTTCAGGAACTGCTTGCGCGCTGCCGCGAGGTGTTTGGCATTGCCGGTGGCGAGGAATTTCATCGCTGCGTTCGCGGCCATGCGCGCACTGGCCATCGCGTAGTAGATGCCTTCGCCGCTGGCCGGCGCGACGACCCCCGCCGCGTCACCGGCGAGCACGACATCGCGGCCGTTGTCCCAGCGCGGCAGCGGCTTCATCGGGATCGGCGCGCCTTCGCGGCGCACGGTCTGCGCGCCCGCCAGGCCACACTCCTGGCGCAACGTGGCCGTGGCATGGCGCAGCGAGAAGCCCTTGTCGGCGCTGCCGGTGCCGATCGACAGCGTGTCGCCGTGCGGGAACACCCAGCCGTAGAAATCCGGCGACAGCGTGCCGCGGTAGATGACGTCGCAGCGCGAGCCGTCATAGCCCGCCGGCGGCGCTTCGGGCTTGCGCACGATCTCGTGGTAGGCGAAGACGAACTTGCCCTTGTCCCAGCCGTCGATCTCGGCACGGGCGACGCCGCTCTTGGCGCCGTCGGCGCCGATGATGCAGCGCGCGCGGGCGTGTGAGGCCACAGGCTGGGTGCCCTCGCCTTCGCTGTGCCAATGCACGACCGCGACGCCGTCGTCGTCGCGCTCGATCTTCTCGAAGCGGCCGGTCTGGCGCAGCACGCCGGCATCGGCCGCGCGCTCGCGCAACCACTCGTCGAAATGCTCGCGATCGACCATGCCGACGAAGCCGCCTTCGATCGGGATATCGACGCGCTTGTCGGCCGGCGAGACCATGCGCGCGCTCGTCGCGCGCGCCACCAGCATGTGCGCCGGGATCTCGAAGTCCGCGATCAGCCGCGGCGGGATCGCGCCGCCGCAGGGCTTGATGCGGCCCGCGCGGTCGAGCAGCAGCACGCTGTGCCCTGCCTTGGCGAGGTCGTGCGCGGCGGTGGCGCCGGCGGGGCCGCCGCCGACGACGATGGCGTCGAAAGTTCCGATCGCGGTAATTCTCATGATCGTTCCTCTACGGGTTGTGGCGCGCCGGCCATCAGCGGCAGCGCATCGGCGCCGGTGATACCGGCAGGGACAGAAACATGTCGGGCGAGCAGCGCCGACGCGATGAACAACGCGGCCTCGGCGGCGAACACCGTCGCATAAGCCGGGCCAGGGGCACCGATGACCCAACGCGCCATATCGCTGAGCGCCGTGCCGATCAGCCCGCCACCCGCAAAGCCGATCGCCTGCGCCGCGCCCCACAGGCCCATGCGCGTGCCTTCACGTCCGCCGCGGCCGTGGCCGGCCAAGGCCATCATCGAGCCGATGGCGGCGATCGAGAACGCGCCGTTGGCGACACCCATGACGAAGACGTTGGCGCGCAGCGGCCAGTGCGCGGTGACGGCGCTGCCGCCGAAGCCTGCGAACGCCAGGCCTGCCAGCGCGATGCACGAGGCGACGCAGCCCCACACCGTCCACACGCGCAGCGAGCCGAAGCCGACGCCGAACAGGCGCCGCCCCGCCAGCGCGGCGAGCAACATGCCGGCGAGCGTGCCGCCATGCTGCACACCCGAGAGTTGCGTCGATTCGCCGGGCGTGAAGCCGAACATCACGCCGGCGAACGGCTCCAGGATCAGGTCCTGCGCGCTGTAGGCCAGCATCGAGACGAAAACGAAGATCGTGAAGCGGCGCGCGTCGGGCTCGCGCCAGACGTCGGCGAGCGCGGCGCGGAATCGTGTCGCCGTCATCGGCGCATTGCCTTCGACGACGTAGCGCGCGTGGCCTTCGAGACGCCACAGCGCGAGCACCGTCACACCCACCGCGATCAGCGACACGGTGCCGCTGACCATCATCAAGCGCTCGGGCGTGTACGGGTCGAGGAAGTTGCCGGCCGTGCCCGCAGTGACGGCAAAGCCGACGATCATCATCACCCACACCAATGCGGCAGCACCGGCGCGGCGCGGCGCATCGACGCGCTTGGCCAGCAGCGTCAACAGCGACGTGCCGGCGGCGCTGACGCCCAGGCCGACGAGCATGAAGGCGAACACCGCCAGCGCCAGACCCGCGCCACGCGACGCGCTGCCCATCCACGCCGTGGCCACCGCGCCGAGAAAGCCACCGGTCGCCAACACGACGAGGCCGCCGATGATCCACGGCGTGCGCCGTGCGCCGACGTCGGAGCCGAAGCCCATGCGCGGCCGCGAGATCTGCACCGCGTAGTGCAGCGCGACGAGCAGACCCGGCAACAGCGCCGGCAATGCGAGTTCGACGACCATGACGCGGTTCAGCGTCGAAGTGGTCAGCACGACGACGGCGCCGAGCATCGCCTGCACGAGGCCCAGCCGCGCGATGCCGAACCAACGACAAGCCGTTCATCGGCAGCTGCTCCACCGCCCGCAACGCAAACGCAGAGACCAGCATGCCGAGCACGAACAGCGGCACGCCGAAGCCGCTGTACCAGAGCGCGCGCTCCACCGGCGCGGCGAGGAAGCGTCGCATCATCAGCGCTTGAATCGCCAGCAGCGCCGCCACGCCCGCGGCGTGCAGCGGCTGCCCCCAGTCGACCAGCAGCGCGATGACAGCCCCCTGCGGCAGCGCCATCGCCCAGCACGCCACCTGCGCCGCGCGCTGCGGCCCCAGGCGCACCGGCAGCGAGCCGATGCCCATGCGCGTGTCGCCGCCGATCGACTTGAAGTCGTTCAACGTCATGATGCCGTGCGCGCCGGCGCTGTAGAGCGCCGCCAGGATCAGCGAGCGCAGGCTCGGCGCGCCGCCGGCCATGACCGCGGCGCCGGTGATCCACGCCAGGCCCTCATAACAAAGCCCGCAGGCCGCGTTGCCCCACCAACCGTTCTGCTTCAGGCGCAACGGCGGCGCGCTGTAGGCCCAGGCGAGCAGCAGCCCGAAAGCGGCGGCAGCGAAGACCCACGGCCCGATGGCGAGTGCAGCAACGAGCGACAGCAGCGTCCACGCGATCGCCACGTACAGGCCCCAGCGCCCGGGCATGCGGCCCGAAGGAATCGGCCGCTGCGGTTCGTTGATGGCATCGACCTCGCGGTCGAACCAGTCGTTGACGGCCTGGCTGGTCGCGCAGACCAGCGGCCCCGCCAGCAGCACGCCCGCGGCCACCAGCCACAGCCGCCCGTCGGCCGACGCGCCCGAGGCGACCGCGCCGCAGGCAAAGGCCCACATCGGCGGGAACCAGGTGATCGGCTTGAGCAGTTCAGCGACTGCGGAGGGCGCGGGCAGCGGCATCAGTGCATGTTGCGCCTGACACCGCTGAACGTCAACTGAGATTTACACTCTAAAGTGTCAACCCGGCGTCGATGTCAGCGGTCTGTAGCGCCGCGCATCACACGAAGCGCATGAGACGCAAGGCCCTTCAAGCAAACGCCGCGGATCGGGCTTCGCCCGGCCGCTGGCGCTCCTTGCAGGCCGCGCGCTCGCAGTGCTCGCGCTCCTCGCCAGGCACAAACAGTCCACTGGACTGTTTGTGTCCGGGCTCGGCCCCCGGGGGAGGCGGCGAAGCCGCTTCGGGGGGGTCAATGGAGCTCGTCGCTCTGCTCCAAGCCGCCCATGCCGAACCGCCTCAGCTTGACGTACAGGCTCTGCCGCGACAGGCCGAGCAGTTGCGCGGCCATGGCGCGGTTGTCCTTGGTCATCGTCAGCGCCGTTTCGATCGACAGGCGCTCGATCAGGTCGCTGGTCTCGGCGACGATCTGCTTCAAGGGCACGCGGCCGACGAGCTCGGTGAGCTGCGCCACCGACTGCGGCACCTTGGTCGGCAGCGACTGCTCGCTGGGCGCCAGGCGGCGGCCGACGTCGCGCACGGCAAAGGCGAAGGCTGCCGCACCCGGGGCTGCGCCGGCATCGAGCGCCGACGCGGCGATCTCGACGTCGGTGACCAGGCCGAGCACGCCGCGCAGCTCGGTGGAAAACAGGCCTGCGGCGCCGCTGTCGCGCAGGTTGGCCAGCAGCACCGACATCTCGACCCCGTGCGGCCGAGCCAGCGGTCGAGCGGCTCGCCGCGGGCCTGCTCTTCGCTCGACAACTGCGCCAGGCGCGCGAAGGCGCGGTTGACCGCGACCACGCGGCCGGCGCCGTCGGTGAAGGCCAGCGCATCGGCGGCGTTGCGCACGAAGGCCGACTCGAAGCCGGCCGCCGCCAGGCCTTGCCCTGCCCCGCGGGTTCGCCCTTGATGCGCTTGTGCTCGGCCGAGACCAGCGGCGCCAGCCGCACGAGCAGGAACGACGCCTGCTCCTGTCGGAACGAAGCCAGCGACACGGCCACGCCGAGCGCCGCGGCGGCGAGCGTGGCCGACAGGCGTTCGTGTTTGCCCAGGCTGCGCGCGGCGGCAACGGCCGCGGCCAGCGGCTCGGCGGCCGCTGCGGCAAACAACGAGGCCAACGTGGCGCCGACGACCTTCGGCGCCTTGGTGCTGGCTTGCGCGCCGGTGCCGCCGGCCAGCAGCGCCAGCGCGGCCGGGTTGGCCTCGACGATGCGCAGCGTCGCGCCGTCGGCGATCAGCACCGCCTCGGCCGACGCCTGGAAGAGGTTGCGGTAGCGCGTCTCGGCTTCGCGAAAGCGCCAGTAGTCGCGCTCCATCGTCTGCTGGGCATCGACCAGGCGGCGCTGCAGCGTGAAGTTGTCGCGCAGGTCGCGGCCGAGGGCCAGCACGCGCGCCGCGGCGCTGGGCCCGCGCGCGCTGCCGGCCACGCGCACGGCGGTGTAGAGCACCGGCAGGTCCGGGCCCGACGCCGCCGGGTGGTTGACCTGGCGCGGCAGGGCGGGCTCGTCGGCCAGCGCGCGCGCCAGCAGGTCGGCCACTTTGTCGCGGCTGTCGGCATGAACCGTGTCGGCCCAGGCCTTGCCGACCCAGGCCCGCTTGGCGGTCTTCTGCAGCTCGCGGTCGTGCGCACGCACGTCGAGCACGGCGCCGTCGCCGTCGAGCACGAGCGCGATCTCGCCGGCGGCGTCGATCAGGCGCTGCGCCTGCGCAGCGTCGAGCTCGCGCGGCAGCAGCGGCGCTTCAGCGGGCGGGGTCTTGGCGCCCCGGCTCATGTCGCGCAGGGCTGGAGGTGTTGCGAGAAGCTGTCGGTACGGCGATGACGGCGACGAAAAAACGTGTGCAGCGTGCGGCGCTGGCGGGCCACCGTGTTCATCGGTCGGTTCCTCGTGGGTCCTGAAGACGTGACTGAGCCAACGCTCAGGGCAGGTCAGCGGCGCACGAGGTGTGTTGCGAGAAGATCCTCCGCCAACTTCGGCGCTTGCCCACCGTCGTGCCCCGACGCGTCAGCCCCAACCGACTGGGCCCACGCGGGTTGCAGCACGAACAACGGCCCACCTACCAACACGACCACCGAGCGGTTGCGCGTGACCTTGCGCACCTGGGCGATTCGCTCCTTCAACCAGTCTATACGCGTTTCGCTGCCGATCGAAAAGCCGACGGCATCGAACCACTCGCGCGAGACCTGCGCCGACGGGTCGGGCACCGCACCGCCGACGCCGCCCAACACCTCCCAGCCGGCACGGCGGAAGAACTCCGCCACCATCGACAGGCCGAAGCTGTGCTGCTCTTCGGTGTGTTGCGCCAGCAGGATGCGGCGGCCGTTGGCCGGGTGCTCGACTTCGGTGCCGAAGGCCGGGCTCCACTCGCGCAGCAGGCGCTGCAGGCGGCCGAGGCAGATCGTCACGGTGGAGAAGTCGCAGCGGTCGGCCACCCACAACTCGCCGAGCAGGCGTGCGGACGGCGCGAACAGCTCGAGAAAGATCGCCTCGACCGCCAGGCCGCGGCGGTGCGCGGCGGCCACCGCGGCGGCCAGTTCGGCATCGGTGCCGTTGCGCAGCAGGCCGACGAAGCCCTCGATCTCGCGCGGCTCCAGGTGCACGGCGGCGCGCGGCTGTTTGCCGTGCGCGCCGACCAGGCGCGGAATGACGTCGGACTCGAGCGCCTGCGCGAGCTTGCGACAAGCGCGCCTTGGCGTCCGAGCGCTCGGCCAGCGCGGTCGGCCATGCCGAGCCCTGCGAGCCGTTCGCTGGCGTCCAACTGGACGGAAGGGACTCGCACTCCTCTCGTGCGTGGTCCCTCGAAGAACCGGACGACATGTACTGCGTCTCCTGATCCTCATTCGCCGCTGCCTTCGCGGGCCAGCGCACGACGGGCGTTATGAACTTCAACGCGCGCCGTGAACCGACTCGATGCTCCCGATGGCTGTTGTTCGGGTACTGCATTTGCACGGAGACGGCGCTCATGGGTTGTACTCCTCGAAGGCTCGTGTGTCTTGGGCATATGGGCGGGGTTTTCCCGCCTGGCGCACAGTGAACGCGGACATGCCGCGTTGCAACAACGTCTTGGACATCAGGGCAATCCGGTATTGCATCTGTGCTTCCTTGCGTCGCCACCGGTGCGCACAACGGCTGTCGCGCGTCCGGCTGGACGGATGCAGCCAATGATCGAAAACAGACGCCAATATGTCAAGCCATGTTTACGTCCATCTCGATTGACACTTTGGCCGAGCCGATCTAGTCTGGGGGCAACAACAGGAGCGCGCTGCTTCATGACTTCGCTGCGGGCCCACTCGATGACTGTGCAAACCAACGGACACACGCCGCTGTACTCCGCCGCGGAGCGCCAGCGGCGTGACGCGTCGGTCTGGACCGTGGTCCAGGGCGTGCTCGCCCCCGTGCAGTTCGTGGCCTGCGCCGTCAGCCTGTTCTTCGTGCTGCGTTATCTCGCCACCGGCGAGGGCCTGTTCGCGGCCAGCGTGTCGTTCGTCGTCAAGACCGCCCTGCTGTACACGATCATGGTCACCGGCAGCGTCTGGGAGAAAGTCGTCTTCGGCCGCTGGCTGTTTGCGCCGGCATTCTTCTGGGAAGACGTGGTGAGCATGCTGGTGCTGGCCTTGCACACGGCTTGCTTGATTGCGATGTTCACCGGCTGGCTCGATGCGCGCTCGCAGATGCTGCTGGCGCTGGCGGCCTACACCTCGTACGTGATCAACGCGGCGCAGTTCTTGTTGAAGCTGCGCGCGGCGCGGTTGGGCGGGGCCCTGGCATGACACCAGTCATCCCGCTCGTGGCCGAGCGCAGCGAGGGTTGCGCCACACCGGCCGTCATCAAGCAACGCGGACAGCGCGAAGTCTTCTGCGGCCTCACCGGCATCGTCTGGCTGCACCGCAAGATCCAGGACGCGTTCTTCCTCGTCGTCGGCTCGCGCACCTGCGCGCACCTGATTCAATCTGCCGCCGGCGTGATGATCTTTGCCGAGCCGCGCTTCGCCACGGCGATCATCGACGAGCGCGATCTCGCGGGCCTCGCCGACGCCAACACCGAGCTCGACCGCGTGGTGACGCAGTTGCTGGCGCGCCGGCCCGACATCAAGATGCTGTTCTTGGTCGGCTCGTGCCCGTCGGAGGTGATCAAGCTCGACCTGTCGCGCGCCGCAGCGCGGTTGTCGCAGACGTTTTCGCCGAACGTGCGCATCCTCAACTACTCGGGCAGCGGCATCGAGACCACGTTCACGCAGGGCGAAGACGCGTGCCTCGCGTCGCTGGTGCCGCAACTGCCGGCCACGCGACGAGCGCAACCTGCTCGTCGTCGGCGCGCTGGCCGACGTGGTCGAAGACCAGTTCCGCCGCCTGTTCGAAGAGCTCGGCATCGGCCCGGTGCACTTCCTGCCGCCGCGCCAGTCGCGCGACCTGCCACCCGTCGGCGCGAACACCAAGCTGCTGATCGCGCAGCCTTTCCTCGCCGACACGCTGCGTGCGCTCGAAGCGCGCGGCGCCGAGCGCCTGTCGGCCCCCTTCCCGTTCGGCGCCGAAGGCACGACCGAGTGGCTGCGCGCGGCGTGGAACGCGTGGGGCCGTCAACAAACCGAGCCGACGAAGTTTGCCAACGTCGTCGGCCCGAAGCGCGAACGCGCGGCGCGGGCTCTCGCGCGGCAGCGCCTCGAACTGCAAGGCAAGCGCATCTTCTTCTTCCCCGACTCGCAGCTCGAAGTGCCGCTGGCGCGTTTTCTGTCGCGCGAACTCGGCATGGTGCTGGTCGAAGTCGGCAGCCCATATCTGCACGCCAAGCTGCTCGACCGCGAGCTGGCGCTGCTGCCGGCCGGCACGCAGCTCTCCGAAGGCCAAGACGTCGAGCGCCAGCTGGATCGCTGCCGCGCCGCCAAGCCCGACATCGTCGTCTGCGGCCTCGGCCTGGCCAATCCGCTCGAAGCCGAGGGCATGACGACCAAGTGGTCGATCGAGCTCGTCTTCTCGCCGGTGCACGGCTTCGAGCAGGCGACGGACCTCGCTGGGTTTGTTCACGCGGCCGCTCGATCGGCGCAACGAGGCTGGTGGCCTGACATGCAACTCACCCTCTGGACCTACGAAGGCCCAACACATGTCGGCGCGATGCGCATCGCCACCGCGATGAAGGGCGTGCACTACGTGTTGCATGCACCGCAGGGCGACACCTACGCCGACCTGCTGTTCACGATGATCGAGCGCCGCAACCACCGCCCGCCGGTCACCTACACGACGTTCCAGGCGCGTGACCTCGGCGGCGACACGGCCGAACTCTTCAAGACCGCGGCGCGCGAAGCCTACGAGCGCTTCAAGCCGCAGGCGATGCTGGTCGGCGCGTCATGCACCGCCGAGCTGATTCAGGACGACCCGGGCGGTCTGGCGCAGGCGCTGAACCTGCCGGTGCCGGTGATCCCGCTCGAACTGCCGTCTTATCAGCGCAAGGAGAACTGGGCGGCGGCGGAGACGTTCTATCGCCTCGTGCGCACGATGTGCCCGGCGCGCGCCGAGCCGCGCGTGCGTGGCGAGAAGCCGAGCTGCAACATCCTCGGCCCGACCGCGCTCGGCTTCCGCCACCGCGACGATCTGCGCGAAATCCGTTCGCTGATCGAACAACTCGGCATCACGATCAACGTCGTCGCGCCGCTCGATGCCACACCGGCCGATCTGGCGCGGCTGGCCGACGCCGACTTCAACGTTGTGATGTATCCCGAAACTGCCAACACTGCGGCGACCTGGCTCACACGGACCCATCAGCAGCCGGCGACGAAGGTCATCCCCATCGGTGTCGGCGCCACGCGCGAGTTCATCGCCGAAGTCTGCGCGCTGGCCGGCATCGACGTGCCGCCACAAGACGAAGGCCGCGCCACCTGGTACTCGCGCTCGGTCGATTCGACCTACCTCACCGGCAAGCGCGTCTTCATCTTCGGCGACGCCACGCATGCCGTCGCCGCCGCGCGCGTCGCCTCGCGCGAACTCGGCTTCACGGTGGTCGGCCTGGGCACCTACAGCCGCGAGTTCGCACGCGAGGTCCGCGAGGCCGCCAAGCTCTACGGCGTCGAGCCGCTGATCAGCGACGACTATCTGGAGATCGAAGCCAAGGTCGCCGAAGCGCAACCCGAGCTCGTGCTCGGCACGCAGATGGAGCGCCACATCGCCAAGCGCCTGGGCATCCCGTGCGCCGTCATCTCGGCTCCCGTGCACGTGCAGGACTTTCCGGCGCGCTACTCGCCGCAGATGGGTTTCGAAGGCGCGAACGTGTTGTTCGACACCTGGGTGCATCCGCTGATGATGGGTCTGGAAGAGCACCTGCTGCACATGTTCAGGGACGACTTCGAGTTTCATGGCGATGCGGCGGCGTCGCATCTGGGGCATGGTCACACACCGGCCACCTCCGTTCGCACTGAGCCCGCCCTTCGACAGGCTCAGGACGATCGGGATGTGCCCGCGCAGCGCTTCGACAAGCTCAGCCCGAACGGAGGCAGTGAAGCCGAACAGATCATCGCCCGCTGGGCCCCCGAAGCCGAACGCGAGTTGGGAAAGATTCCGTTTTTCGTGCGCGGCAAGGCACGACGCAACACCGAGCGCTACGCCACCGAAAAAGGTGTCGCAACGATCACCGTGGAAACGCTGTATGACGCCAAAGCGCACTTCAGCCGCTGAGTCCGCCAACACCACGCCGCTGCGGCTGGTCATCGTGTCGATGGACACGCACCTGGCGAGCGCCACCGCGCGCGCACGCGCAGTGCTGGCGCGCGAGATGCCCGGCCTCACGCTGTCGCTGCATGCCGCGTCCGAATTCGCCGGCCACCCCGCCGCGCTGGCGCGCTGCAAGGCCGACATCGCCGCGGCCGACATCGTCGTTGCCGGCATGCTTTTCCTCGAAGACCATTTCCTGCCGATCCTCGACGACCTGCGCGCGCGCCGCGAACACTGCGACGCGATGATCTGCATGATGTCGGCCAGCGAGGTCGTCAAGCTGACGCGCCTCGGCCACTTCGACATGGGCAAGCCGGCCAGCGGCCCGATGGCGCTGCTGAAAAAGCTGCGCGGCGGCGCGGGCAAAGACAAGGCGGCCACCGGCGGCGCGGCGCAGATGAAGATGCTGCGCCGCATTCCGCAGATGCTGCGCTTCATCCCCGGCACGGCGCAGGACGTGCGCGCGTATTTCCTGACGCTGCAGTACTGGCTCGGCGGCTCCGACGAGAACATGTTGAACCTCGTGCGCCACGTCGTCGATCGTGGCGCTGACGGTCCGCGCCGCGTCTTGCGCGGCTTGTTCAAGCCCACCGCGCCGGTCGAGTACCCCGAGGTCGGTGTCTATCACCCGCGCCTGGCCGGCCGTCTGGGCAGCGATGCCGCCGCGCTGCCGTTGCCGCCGCAACGCGAGGTCAAGGGCACCGTCGGCATCCTGCTGCTGCGCTCGTACCTGCTGTCGAACAACGCCAAGCATTACGACGGCGTGATCGCCGCGCTCGAAGCGCGCGGCCTGCGCGTCGTGCCGGCGTTTGCCGCCGGGCTCGACGCACGCCCTGCCATCGACGAGTACTTCATCGACAGCGATGGCCGTGTCACCGTCGATGCCGTGATCTCGCTGACCGGCTTCTCGCTCGTCGGCGGCCCGGCCTACAACGATGCCAAGGCGGCCGAAGACGTGCTCGCCAAGCTCGACGTGCCGTATCTCGCCGCGCACCCGGTCGAGTTCCAGACGCTCGACCAGTGGGGCGCTTCCGAGCGCGGCCTGCTGCCGGTCGAGAGCACGATCATGATCGCCATCCCCGAGCTCGACGGCGCCACGGCGCCGATAGTCTTCGGCGGCCGCCCCGGCGCGCCCGGCGTCACCTGCACCGGCTGCCACCACGCCTGCACCTTCACGGCCGATCAGCAGACGCAGGACATGCACAGCTGCCCCGAGCGCGCGCAGATGCTGGCCGCGCGTGTGGCCAAGCTGGTGGCGCTGCGGCGCGGCCAGCGCGCCGAGCGCAAGGTGGCGATCGTCATCTTCAACTTCCCGCCGAACGCCGGCAATGTCGGCACGGCCGCCTACCTGTCGGTGTTCGAGTCGCTGTTCCACACGCTGACCGCGATGAAGGCGCAGGGCTACAACGTCGAGCTGCCCGCCAGCGTCGATGCATTGCGCGAGAGCATTCTCAAAGGCAACGCCGAGCTGCATGGCGCCGACGCCAACGTGCACACGCTGATCGCCACCGACGACCATGTCAAACGCGAGCGCTGGCTGAACCAGATCGAAGCGCAATGGGGCCCGGCGCCGGGCCGCCAGCTCAGCAACGGCCGCGGCATCTTCGTGCTCGGCAAACAGTTCGGCAACGTGCTGGTCAGCGTGCAACCGTCGTTCGGCTACGAAGGCGACCCGATGCGCCTGCTGTTCGAAAAAGGCCTGACGCCCACGCATGCGTTCTCGGCCTTCTACCGCTACCTGCGCGAAGACTTCGCCGCCGACGCGGTGCTGCACTTCGGCACCCACGGCGCGCTCGAATTCATGCCCGGCAAACAGAGCGGCATGAGCGGCGCCTGCTGGCCCGACCGGCTGATCGACGACCTGCCGAACATCTATCTCTACGCCGCCAACAACCCGTCGGAAGGCGCGATCGCCAAGCGCCGCAGTGGCGCCACGCTGATCAGCTACCTGACGCCGCCCGTCACGCAGTCCGGTCTGTACAAGGGCCTCAATGACTTGAAGGCCGGCATCGACCGCTGGCGCGGCATGCCGCCGCAGGCCGCAGAGCGCGCCGAGATGGCGGCGCTGCTGCAGGCGCAGGCCGTCGTGCTCAACCTCGCCGACGCCGAGCCGGTGTGGAACGCGTCTGCCCACGGCGATGCCGATGCGCGCGTGGCCAAACTGGCCGAGCAGATGCTCGAACTCGAATACACGCTGATCCCCTACGGCCTGCACGTCGCCGGCCGCGCGCCGAGCGCGGCCGAGCGCACGGAGCTGCTGCTGTCGATGGTCGAGGCCTCGCATGGCCGCCAACTCGAACGCCATGCCGTCGAAGCGCTGGTGGCCGGACACAGCGCCGAGCAGGCGATGGACATCGGCGGCATGCCGCACGACAGCCGACACGCTGGCGCTGATGCAGGAGCTGGCCCACGCCAACCACCTGCTCGCCGAAGACGCCGAAGTGCCGGCGATGCTGCGCGCGCTCGACGGCCGCTACATCCGGCCGTCGCCGGGCGGCGACATCCTGCGCACGCCGGCGGTGCTGCCGACCGGCCGCAACATGCACGGCTTCGATCCGTTCCGCATCCCGAGCGCGTTTGCGGTCAAAGACGGCGCCAAGCAGGCGCAGTTGCTGCTCGACCGCCATGCCGCCGACGGCCACGCGTTGCCCGAGTCGATCGCGATGGTGCTCTGGGGCAGCGACAACCTGAAGAACGAAGGCGCACCGATCGCGCAGGCGCTGGCGCTGATGGGCGCGCTGCCGCGCTTCGACAGCTACGGCCGCATCGCAGGCGCGACGCTGATCCCGCTGGCCGAACTCGGCCGGCCGCGCGTCGATGTCGTGATCACGCTGTCGGGCATCTTCCGCGACCTGATGCCGCTGCAGATCAAGCTGCTTGCCGAGGCCGCGTTCCTTGCCGCGTCGGCTGAAGACGAGCCGCTGGAGCAGAACTGGATTCGCAAGCATGCGCTGGCCTACCAGCAGGAGCATGGCTGCACGCTCGAGATCGCGGCGCTGCGCGTCTATGGCAACGCCGAGGGCGCGTACGGCGCCAACGTCAACAACCTGGTCGAGAGCAGCCAGTGGACCGACGAGGGCGAACTCGCCGAAACCTACACGCGGCGCAAAGGCTTCGCCTACGGCCGCACCGGCCGCGCGGTGCAGCAGACCGCGCTGCTGCAAACCATGCTGGCCGATGTGAAGCTCACCTACCAGAACCTCGACTCGGTCGAGCTCGGCGTGACCACGGTGGACAACTATTTCGACACGCTCGGCGGCATCACGCAGGCGGTCAAGGTCGCGAAAGGTGGCGCTACACCGCCGGTGTACATCGGCGACCAGACGCAGGGTGACGGCGCCGTGCGCTCGCTGCGCGAGCAGGTCGCGCTCGAAGCGCGCACGCGCGTGCTGAACCCGAAGTCGTACGAGGCGATGCTCGAACATGGCTACGAGGGCGTGCGCCAGATCGAAACGCACATCACCAACACGATGGGCTGGTCGGCGACGACCGGGCAGGTGCAGCCCTGGGTCTATCAGCAACTGACCGAGACCTTCATGTTGGACCCGGCCATGCGCGAGCGCCTGGCGAAGCTGAACCCGACCGCGTCGGCACGCGTGGCCAACCGTTTGCTCGAAGCGTCGTCGCGCCAGTACTGGCAGCCCGACGCACAGACCCTCGCCGCGCTGCAAAGCGCCGGCGAAGAACTCGAAGACCGGCTCGAAGGCGTATTTACAGAAAAGGCAGCAGTGTGATGGAACAAGCCACGATTTCTCCCGACGAGATCCGCCGCGGCCCGCGGCCCCTCTCACAAGGTAGCCCGAAGCTCGACGGCGAGGGCAGCGTGCAAGTGCAGCTCGACCCGAACCTGAAGATCGGCACGGCGAAAGTCTTTGCGATCTACGGCAAGGGCGGCATCGGCAAGAGCACGACGTCGTCGAACCTCTCGGCCGCGTTCTCGAAGATGGGCAAGCGCGTCTTGCAGATCGGCTGCGACCCGAAGCACGACAGCACGTTCACGCTGACGAAGAAGATGCTGCCGACGGTCATCGACGTGCTGGAGTCGGTGGACTTCCACCCAGAAGAGTTGCGCGTCGAAGACTTCGTGTTCCCCGGCTACAACGGCGTCATGTGCGTCGAGGCCGGCGGACCTCCGGCCGGCACCGGCTGCGGCGGCTACGTCGTCGGCCAGACGGTCAAGCTGTTGAAGGAGCACCACCTGCTCGAAGACACCGACGTGGTGATCTTCGACGTGCTCGGCGACGTTGTCTGCGGCGGCTTCGCTGCGCCGCTGCAGCACGCCGACCGCGCGCTGATCGTCACCGCCAACGACTTCGATTCGATCTTCGCGATGAACCGCATCGTGCAGGCGATCGGCGCCAAGGCGAAGAACTACAACGTGCGCCTCGGCGGCGTGATCGCCAACCGCAGCAAGGACACCGACCAGATCGACAAGTACAACAACAAGATCGGCCTGAAGCTCGCGGCGCATTTCCCCGACCTCGACGTCATCCGCCGCAGCCGCCTGAAGAAGAGCACGCTGTTCGAGATGGAGCCCTCGCCCGAACTCGAAGCGGTGCAGAAGGAATACATGCGCCTGGCCGCGGCGCTGTGGCTCGGCAGCGAGCCGCTGAATGCGGTGCCGATGAAGGACCGCGACATCTTCGACCTGCTCGGGTTTGATTGAACAGAGCACGCACCATGCAAACCGACTTACGAAGACCCGCCGCGGCCAGATCGAGACCTACTTCGATCGCACTGCGATGCAGGCCTGGGAGCAACTCACCTCGACCGCGCCGGTCGGCCGCATCCGCGCCAGCGTGCGCGCCGGCCGCGACCGCATGCGCGAGACGCTGCTCGACTGGCTGCCGCAAGACCTGCACGGCGTGCGCATCCTCGACGCCGGCTGCGGCACGGGCGCGTTCGCGATGGAAGCGGCGCGGCGTGGCGCGCAACGTGGTGGCGATCGACCTCTCGCCGTCGCTCGTCGACGTGGCCGTGCGACCGCCTCGCCCAGCACCTCGACGTGTTCGCCAACGGCGGCCACATCGACTTCAAGAGCGGCGACATGACGTCGATGCCGCGCTCGGCGAGTTCGATTACGTCGTGGCGATGGACTCGCTGATCCACTACGAAACGGCCGACGCCGTGCGCGTGCTGGCCGGCCTGGTCGCGAGCGCACGCGCGCGCTCGCTGCTCTTCACCTTCGCGCCGAGCAACCCGGCTGCTGCGCGCGATCCACGCCGTCGGCCGCCTGTTCCCGCGCAGCGACCGCGCGCCGTGCGATCGAGCCGGTGGCCGAGAAGCGCGCTGTACCGCCAGATCGCCGCCGACCGACGACTGCAGGGCTTGTGCAGCCGGCGCGCACGCTGCGCATTTCGAGCGGCTTCTACACGTCGCAGGCGTTGGAGTTGAAGAGGGCATGAGCCTCATCACCCGCCGCGGCCTGATGCCCAGCCTCGACTGGCAGCGCATCCCCACGCGCTGGTTGCCGTTTGCCGATGCGGCGTCGGCCGAGCTGCCGCTGTCGCGCCTGCTGCGGCTGTCGCTGTTCCAGGTCTCGGTCGGCATGGCGACGGCGCTGATGGTCGGCACCTTGAACCGCGTGATGATCGTCGAGCTCGGTGTCGGCGCGTGGCTGGTCGCGCTGATGGTGGCGCTGCCGCTGGTGGCCGCGCCGTTTCGCGCGCTGATCGGCTTCAAGTCGGATCAGCACCGCAGTTTTCTCGGCTGGAAGCGCGTGCCCTTCGTCTGGTTCGGCACGCTGGCGCTGTTCGGCGGCCTGGCGATCATGCCGTTCGCGCTGATCCTGCTGTGCGGCGAGACGACGATCCAGCTCGTCGCCGGCCACGCCGCCGCCGCACTCGCCTTCGTGCTCGCCGGCGCGGGCCTGCAAACCACGCAGACCGCCGGCCTCGCGCTGGCCAGCGACCTCGCGCCCGAAGCCACGCGGCCGCGCGTCGTTGCGCTGCTGTACGTGATGCTGCTCGTCGGCATGGTCGGCGCGAGCCTCGTCTTCGGCGTGCTGCTGGCCGACTACTCGCACACGCGCCTGGTGCAAGTGGTGCAGGGCACGGCGGTCGCGAGCGTGCTGCTCAACGCCATCGCGATGTGGAAGCAGGAGCCGCGCAACAGCCTGCGCGCCAAGCAGCAGCCGGCACGGGAAGAGTTCGCCGTGCACTGGCAGCGCTTCGCCTCGCAGCCGCAGGTCAAGCGCTTCCTGCTCGCCGTCGGCCTCGGCACCGCGGCCTTCAACATGCAGGACGTGATCCTGGAGCCCTACGGCGGCGAGATCATGAAGCTCGGCGTCGGCGCGACGACGCAGCTCACCGCGCTGATGGCCGGCGGCGCGCTGCTGGCCTTCGCACTCGCGGCGCGCACGCTGGCGCGCGGCGGCGACCCGCAGCGCGTGGCGGCGGTCGGCGTGCTGTTCGGCCTGGCCGGTTTTTCCGCCGTGATCTTTGCCGAGCCGGTCGATGCACCGAACCTGTTTCGCATCGGCGCGACGTTGATCGGCTTCGGCGGCGGCTTCTTCGCCGTCGGCACGCTCAGCGCCGCGATGGGCCTCGAAGGCCACGGCATGAACGGTCTCGTGTTGGGCGCCTGGGGCGCCGTGCAAGCCACCTGCGCCGGCGCGGCCGTTGCGCTCGGCGGCGCGTTGCGCGATGTCGTCTCGCACGCCGCCACCGCCGGCTGGCTCGGCGAGGCGCTGCAATCGCCGGCCACCGGCTACGCGGCCGTCTATCACCTCGAACTCGCGATGTTGTTTGCCACGCTGATCGTGCTCGGGCCGCTGGTGCGGCGCGGCTCGTCGGCACGGCAGACAACAACATCTTCCCAACGCTTCGGCCTGGCCGAACTTCCGAGCTAACCCAAGAAGGAGCCATCATGGGCAAAGGAGCCATCACCCAGTACGTCGATGTTGCACAGCTCGTGCTCTACCTGTTCTGGATCTTCTTCGCCGGCCTCATCTACTACCTGATCCGCGAAGGCCACCGCGAGGGCTATCCGATGGTCAGCGACGGCGACGGCTGGATCGAAGGCTGGCCGCCGACGCCGTCGCCGAAGACCTACCTGCTCGACAACGGCCAGGAAATCCAGATCCCGCGCGAGGACGAGCCGACGCAGCCGCTCAACGCCCAGCGCGTTTACAAGACGGCGAGCTCGCCGCTGGAGCCGACGGGCGATCCGCTGCTGGCCGGCGTCGGCCCCGGCTCGTGGTCGGCGCTGCGCCCCGACGAGGCCGACCTCGACCACCACGGCGAGCCGAAGATCGTGCCGCTGTCGATGGCGCCCGAGTTCGGCGTCAGCGCGCGCGACACCGATCCGCGCGGCCTGCCGCTGCTCGACGCCAACGGCGACAAGGCCGGCACGATCCGCGACCTGTGGATCGACCGCGGCGAGATGAACTTCCGCTATCTCGAAGCCGAGATCGCCGGCGGGCGCCGCGTGCTGGTGCCGATGCCGTTTGCCAGCGTCGCGCGCGGCGGCGTCACCGTCGATGCGCTGTACGCGCACCAGTTCGCCGGCGTGCCGGCCACACGCGCCACCGACCGCGTGACGCTGCTCGAAGAAGAGCGCATCACGCGCGTACTACGGCGCGGGCACGCTGTATGCCGACCCGAGCCGCGCCGAGCCGCTGGTCTGAGGAGACTGGCCATGAAGCCGCACATCGCACGTGAACACGAGTTCGAAGCGCAGTACGGGTTGCCCGAAACGCTGCCCGCGGGCGAGCGCATCCTCTGGCAAGGCACGCCCGACTGGAAAGTGCTGGCGCGGCGCGTCTTCCACGTCAACAAGGTCGCGGTTATTTCGCGCTGATGCTGGCGTGGCGTTTCGCGAGCATGATGTCCGACACGCAAGACATTGCCGCCGCGTTCGCCTCGCTGGCCTGGCTGGCGCCGTTCTTCGCGCTCGGCCTGGGCCTGTTGCTGCTGCTCGGCTGGTGGAGCGCGCGCAGCACCGCCTACACGCTGACCGACAAGCGCATCGTCATGCGCATCGGCATCGTGCTCACCGTCACCTACAACCTGCCGCTTGACGCGCATCGAAAGCGCCGACCTGCACGACGCCGGCAGCGGCTGCCAGGACATCGCGCTGACGCTGGAGCGCGGCACGCGCATCGCCTGGCTGCACCTGTGGCCGCATGTGCGGCCGTGGCGCGTGGCGAAGACGCAGCCGATGCTGCGCGCGCTGCCCGATGCGCCGGCGGTGGCGGCGCTGCTGGCCACGGCGTGGAGCGAGGTCAACGGCGTGGCGGCGACGCGCAAGCCGCGGCGCCCGCCGAAGCGCGGCACCCGGCACGGGCGTGCGCCCGCGTGCTCGTCGCGCAATAAGACAACGCCATGCAAGCCGCCGCCCCCGTCGCCGTCTTCCCGCGCATCGCGCTGGTGCGTGGCCGGCGTGGTCATCGCGCTGACGCTCGGCGGCGTCGGCGTTGCGCGCTGGTCGGGCTTCGACGGCAAGCAACAAGACGCGCAAGCCACGGCGCAGCGCGCGCTGCACTTTCAAGACCGGCCGCAGGGCGGCATTGCCATCGTCGATGCCGCCAGCGGCGCGACGCTGGACACCGTGTACGGCGAGCAGGGCTTTTTGCGCGGCACGCTGCGCGCCGTGGTGCGCGAGCGCAAGCTGCGCGGTCTCGTCAGCGACGCGCCGCTGCAACTGATCGCGCGCGCCGACGGCCGGCTGACGCTGGCCGATCCGGCCACCGGTTCGCGCATCGACCTCGAATCTTTCGGCTCGACCAACGCCGCGGTCTTCGCGCGCTGGTTGCCCTCAAGGAGCAAAGCCATGACAGCCCACGCCATCGAAACCAAAGACGACGTGATGCGCGCCGCGAAAAGCGAAACGCTGATCAGCCCGCGCTTCTACACCACCGACTTCGCGGCGATGGACCGCCTCGACATGAACCCGGTGCGCAAGGAGTGGGACGCGATGCTCGCCGAGTACGAAGGCGACAACAACCACGACCATTTCCAGCGCGACGCCACGTTCAAGGACGAGATCAAAGAGCTCCCGCCCGAGCTGCAGCAGGAGTTCCTCGACTTCCTCGTCAGCTCGATCACCAGCGAGTACTCGGGCTGCGTGCTCTACAACGAGATCCGCAAGAACGTCAGCAACCCGGACATCAAGCAGTTGATGACCTACATGACGCGCGACGAATCGCGCCATGCCAACTTCATCAACGCCAGCTTGCGCGACTACGGCCTGGGCGTCGATCTGGCCAACCTGAAATCGACCAAGAAGTACACCTTCTTCAAGCCGAAGTACATCTTCTACGCGACCTACCTGTCCGAGAAGATCGGCTACGCACGCTACATCACGATCTTTCGCCAACTGGAGCGGCACCCGGAGAAGCGCTTCCACCCGATCTTCAAATGGTTCCTGCGCTGGTGCAACGACGAATTCCGCCACGGCGAATCGTTCGCGCTGATCATGCGCGCCAATCCGAAGCTGCTCTCCGGCGCGAACCTGCTGTGGGTGCGCTTCTTCCTGCTCGCCGTGTACGCGACGATGTTCGTGCGCGACCACACGCGGCCGATGCTGCACGTGGCGATGGGGATCGACCCCGATCAGTACGACTACCAGGTGTTCGACATCACGACCGAGATCAGCAAGCAGGTCTTCCCGATTTCTCTCGACACCAACAACGAGAAGTTCCGCGCCGGCCTGCGCCGTTTGCTCGAAGCCAGCGACGGCATCACGCGCGCCAAGGCGCAGGGCGGTGTTGTTGGCTTCGTCAAGCGCGCCGGCTGGGCGCTGGTCGGCGTGACGACGTTCGCCAGGCTGTACCTGCATCCGGTGCATCGGCATGACCTGCCGGTGCAGATGCGCGTCGCGCCGGCATGGTGAAGAGCGGTTGATGGACTACGCCCTGCCGCCGCTGTTCGCCATCGCCGTCTGGTGGCTGGGCACCGGCGTGGTCATGCTGCTCGACGGCATGCCGCGCAGCACCTTCCGTTGGAGCCTGGCGCATCTCCACGGCGATCGCGCTCGCGCGCCTTGGTCTGCATCGCCAAGAGCGCCGACAACACCAGCGTCGCCGGCGCGTATGCCGCCTTCACCTGCGCGGTGCTGGTCTGGGGCTGGCATGAACTGGCGTTTCTCACCGGCTGGCTGACCGGCCCGCGCAAGGACGCGTGCAGCGAGCCGCTGCACGGCCCGACGCGCTTCAACGAAGCGGTGCAGATCGATCCTCTGGCATGAGCTGGCCATCATCGGCATGGGCATCGCCATCGCGGCGCTCACCTGGGGCGGCGCCAACCAGGTGGCGACGTGGACCTTCGCGCTGCTGTGGGTGATGCGCCTGTCGGCCAAGTTCAATCTGTTCCTCGGCGTGCGCAACCGCGGCGAAGAATTCCTGCCGCCGCACCTGCTGTACCTCGCCAGCTACTTCCGCCGCCGCAAGATCAACGCGCTGCTGCCGCTGTCGGTGCTTGCCGGCACCGTGGTCGCTGTCGCGATGATCGCCTCGGCCATCGACGCCTCGCGGCGCCGCGCGCACCGGCCTGCTGCTCGTGGCCTCGATGCTCGTGCTGGCGCTGATCGAACATGTCTTGCTGGTCACCCCGTTGCCACCCACGTTGTTGTGGCGCTGGGCTTTGAAGCCACCGGCGACGACGACACCATGAAACCCGACAGCCCCGAACTTCTTGCTCGCGCGCGACGGCGCGCCGACCGCCATCGTCATCGGCGCCGGCTTCGGCGGCCTGGCCGCCGCGGTGCGCCTGGCCTGCAAAGGCTGGCGCGTGCAGGTGCTGGAAAAACTCGACGCGCCCGGCGGCCGCGCCTACGTGCACCGCGAGGCCGGCTACACCTTCGACGCCGGGCCGACCATCGTCACCGTGCCGCACCTGTTCGAAGAGCTGTGGGCGCTGGCCGGCCGCAAGCTCGCCGACGACGTGACGTTGAAGCCGCTCGACCCGTTCTACCGCATCCGCTTCGACGACGGCACGCACTTCGACTACAACGGCGACGCCGAGCACATGCGCCGCGAAGTCGCGCGCTTCTCGCCCGCCGACCTGCCCGGCTACGAGCGCTTCATGGCCGAGGCCGAGCGCTGCTACCGCATCGGCTTCGAAGAACTCGGCGCGACGGCGTTCGACTCGCTGCGCGATCTCGTGTCGGCGATTCCGGCGCTGGTGCGCATGCGCTCGTGGCGCTCGATCCGCGGCATGGTGAATTCGCATTTCCGCGACCCGAAGCTGCGCATCGTCTTTTCGTTTCACCCGCTGCTGATCGGCGGCAACCCGTCGGCGGTGACCTGCACCTACAGCCTGATCAACATGCTGGAGCGCCGCTTCGGCGTGCACTGGGCGATGGGCGGCACGGGCGCGCTGGTCACGGGCCTGGTCAAGCTGCTGGCGCAACTCGGTGTCAGCGTGCGCTGCAACACGCAGGTGCAGCGCATCGTCACGACCGAACGGCCGCGCCAGCGGCGTCGAGTTGGCGGGCGGCGAGCGCATCGACGCCGACATCGTCGTCAGCAATGCCGACACGGCGTGGACCTACCGCAACCTCGTCGCGCCCGAGCAGCGCAAAGTCTGGAGCGACCGCAAGCTGGACCGCGCGCGCTACTCGATGAGCCTGTTCGTCTGGTACTTCGGCACCGACCGCCAGTACGCCGACGTGCCGCACCACACGATGGTGCTCGGCCCGCGCTACGAAGGGCTGCTCAAGGACATCTTCAAGCGCCACCACCTGGCGGACGACTTCAGCCTCTACCTGCACCGGCCGACGGCGAGCGACCCGTCGATGGCGCCGCCGGGCTGCGATGCGTTCTATGCGCTGTCGCCCGTGCCGCACCTGGACAGCGGCACCGACTGGCGCACGCAGGCCGCGCTCGTACCGCCAGGCGATCGAGCGCCGCCTGGAGAGCACGCTGCTGCCGGGCCTGGGCAAGCACATCACCGTGTCGCGCGTGATGACGCCGCTCGACTTTCAGGACCGCCTGCTGTCGCACAAGGGCGCGGCGTTCGGCTTGGAGCCGCTGCTGCTGCAAAGCGCGTGGTTCCGGCCGCACAACCGCAGCGAAGATCTGCCGGGGCTGTTCATGGTCGGCGCCGGCACGCACCCCGGCGCCGGCATTCCGGGTGTGCTGATGTCGGCCAAGGCGCTGGAGTCGGTGTTGCCGCCGCTGTCTTCGTTCGCGAAAGCACGCGCATGAACCCTGTCGATGTCCAGGCCTGCAAAGCGCTGATGCGCGGCGGCTCGAAGTCGTTCTACCTGTCGTCGCTGGCCCTGCCGCAGCGCGTGCGCGCACCGGCGACGGCGCTCTACGCGTTCTGCCGCGTCGCCGACGACGCGATCGACAACAGCGCCGAGCCCGCGCGCGCGCTGGCCGACCTGCAGGCGCGGCTCGACGCGGTGTACGCCGGCACGCCGCGCGACCAGGTGGCCGACCGCGCGCTGGCCGCCGTCGTCGCCGACGCGCAACTGCCGCGCGTGCTGATCGACGCGCTGCTCGAAGGTTTTGCCTGGGACGCGCAGGGCCGGCGCTACGAAACGATCGAAGACCTGCACGCCTACGGCGCGCGCGTGGCCGGCACGGTCGGCGCGATGATGGCGCTGGTCATGGAATCGCGCGACGCGCGCTCGCTGGCGCGGGCCAGCGAGCTCGGCGTGGCGATGCAGCTGACCAACATCGCGCGCGATGTCGGCGAAGACGCGCGCAACGGCCGCCTGTACCTGCCGCTGGCGTGGATGCGCGAGGCCGGGCTCGACCCCGAGGCCTGGCTGGCCGCATCCGCAGTTCGATCAACGCCTGGCCCGCGTGATCTCGCGCCTGCTTGCCGAGGCCGAGCGCCTGTACGCACGCGGCGAATGCGGCGTCTGCGACCTGCCGCGCGATTGCCGCCCGGCGATCCAGGCCGCGCGCCTGGTCTATGCCGAGATCGGCCACGCGCTCGAAGCGTCGGGCCTCGACTCAGTGCACCGCCGCACGGTCGTCGGCACCGGCCGCAAGCTCGCGCTGTTGATGCGCGCCTGCGGCGCCGTGCTGCGCTCGCCCGGCCACCCGATCGCGGCCGGCGCCGCCAGCGAACCGCTGCCCGCCGTGCGCTTCCTCGTCGAAGCCGCCGTCAGCGGCGAGCTGCCGGCGCGCACGTTCTACCAGCGCACGCTGCGCATGATCGATCTGTTCGAGCGCCAGGGCCACGGCTGCGGGGGACAGCCGACGGCATGAGTGACCTGCCGCTGATCGTCATCGAAGTCGTGCTTGTCTTCGGCGGCGTGCTGGCTTTCGGCTGGTGGCAACTGCGTGACCTGGCGCGCGAGCGCAAGAAACGCGAAGACGCAAAGCGAAGACAGGAGTTCGACATGATGGTTCACGACAACACCCTGCACACGCTGCGCCAGTTCGGCGTGGCGCTGAACCTGGCCGCGACGCTCGTCGTCGCCTGGGCCAGCTACGGGTTCGGCCAGCAGTTGGGCGGGCCCTTCATCGGCGTCGTGGCCGCCGTCAACGGCGCGGCGATGAGCTCGCTGCTGATCAGCGGGCTGCTCGATTGGCTGACGCGCGATCGGCCGCGATGCGGCGCGTCAACGCACGTTCTTGCGCACCTTGCCCTTGTTGTAGCGCCGCGAACTGGCGAACCAGCCAGAACACGAAGACGATGGTCCAGATGATGAAAATGATGGTGTAGACCTTCAAGGCGAACTCCATTGATGGCGGTTGTTGTTGAATGCCAAGTGCTGCTGACTGCCGGGCCTCGTTGCGCAAGAGCGCCGTCATCGCGGCGACGGTGACCAGCAGCAGCACGATCTCGATGCCATAGACAAAAGCATAGCCCGTGGCCGGTGTGGCCAGCGCATCGCCAAAGACCCCGCGCGTGGCCAACGCATGCACCGCATCGCGGCCGATGCCGCCCAGAGCCACGCCAGCGCCGGCGGCGGTGGCCTGCACCGCGCCCCACGCGCCGAGCGCCAGTCCGGCCTGATCTTTCGGCGCGCGGTTCATCGTCAGCGTCAGGGTGCCGTGGCCGAACAGGCCGACGCCGAGGCCGATGAAGAAGACGCCGGAGGCGAACAACGCCACCGAGGGCGCCAACGTGGTGACGATCACCGCGCCGAATGCCGGCACGCCGATCGCAGCGCCGATGAGTGCCATGCGCGCCGGATCGTAGGCACGTGACAGCACCGCCGAAGCGATGCAGAAGCCGGCCAAGCGTGCCCGCGGCGAGCGCCGCCGTCAGCCACGTCGTCGCGCCGACACCCATGCCGAGCACCTGGCCGCCGAAAGGCTCGAGCAGCACGTCCTGCATGCCGAAGGCCAGCGTGCCCAGCGCGATGGCGACGAGGCGGCGGCGCGTGCCGTCGCCGGCGATGTAGCCGCGCCATGCCGCAGAAAAGTCGGCGCGCGGCTGGCGCGCTGGCAGGCCCGCGCGGCGGACGCCGCGCCTCCTGCTTCCACAGCGCCACGCTGTTGAGCACGCATCGTGGCCAGCGCCGCGGCTTGCAGCACTTGCACCAGACGCGCCGGGCTGAAGTCTCGCAGCATCGCGCCGAACACGCAGCGCGCTGACCATCGGTGCCGGCCAGCAGCATGACGTACATCAGGCCGACGACACGCGGCTGCGACTCTTCGCTGGCCAGGTCGGTGGCCAGCGCCAGGCCGGCGGTCTGCGTGGTGTGCAGCCCGGCGCCGACCATCAGGAAACAAAACCCCGCGCCGAGCGGGCCGATCCACGCCGGCCACTGGTTCGATTCACCGCCGCCGGACAACACCAGCAGCGCAAACGGCATCACCGCAAAGCCGCCGAACTGGATCAGCGTGCCCATCCAGATGAACGGCACGCGACGCCAACCGAGGGCGCTGCGATGCGTGTCGGAGCGAAAACCAATCAGCGCGCGCAGCGGCGCGTACAACACCGGCAGCGCCACCATCACCGCGACCAGCGCGGCGGGCACGTTCAGCTCGACGATCATGACGCGGTTCAGCGTGCCGACGAGCAGCACCAGCGCCATGCCCACCGAGACCTGGAACAGCGACAAGCGCAGCAGGCGCGACAGCGGCAGCTGCGGCGTGGCGGCGTCGGCGAACGGCAGGAAGCGCGGGCCGAGCCGCGCCCAGCGTGCGACCAACCCGAGTCAGCGTGTGACGGTGCTCAAGGCATGCCTCGTGCGCAACGCCAGCGGGCTCGCGCGCAGGCCGAAAGCATCGGCTTTGCGACCCGCGCGCCAACCGCGCCTGCGCAGCGCTGAAGCGCTACTTCTTCGGTGCCGCCGCGAGCAGCGTCGTTGGCGGCGCCGCGGCCGTCGTCGCCGGCGCTTCCGCAGCCGCCGACTTCGCCGCTGCCGCCGACGTAGTAGTTCTTCAGCCAAGGCGCTGTGTTGAGCAGCGTCAGGTGCACGGCGAACGAGCTGATCGCCACCGCACTCAGGAACAGCGGGATGCCGACCGACGGCTTGACCACGCACCAGAGTTTTCCGTAAATCATGTTGTGTCCTCCGTGTTCACTTCAGCCACGGTGAATAGATGTAGGCGAACAGATGCGCGAGCACGGCGATGAAGCCGAAGATCTGTGTGCCTTGGATCAGGTGGCGGTGGATCTCTTCCGATTCGGCCTCGGTCAATCCGGTGGGCCACACCTTGTTGGGGTCTGACTGAGTATTGCCATGTGCCCTCCTGGGTTGGGGCGTTCAACAGCGTGCTCAACCCGCACGCGGGTACCAAGAGCTGGCACCGACCGGCACCGGCTGTGTGTAATCTCTACCTTACGATTTGAATGTGTCAAGTGTTGATTACGCCGACGCTGTTGCAGATGCGTTGCCGCGCGTTGCGGGCAGGGCGTGGCCGCTGCGAACCCTCGTTACAGTAGCGGCGCGATCGATGCCGCATCGATCCTCACCCGCAAGAACCGTCTCACCGTGCACACCGCTGCCCACGCTGGCCGCCGTCGATCTGGCGTGCCGGCGCGGCAACCGGCGCTTGTTCGGCGGCGTCAACTTCCAGCTCGGCGCCGGCCAGGCGACGTGGCTGCGCGGGCGCAACGGCCGCGGCAAGACCAGCCTGCTGCGCCTGGCCGCGGGCCTGTCGGTGCCCGAGTCGGGGCAGCATCACCTGGGGCGGCGTGCCGGTGCGCGAGGCGGCGGGCATGGCGCAGCGCATGGTCTACATCGCGCACGCCAGCGCCTTGAAGGACGATCTGAGCGTCACCGAGTCGCTGCGCTTTCTGGCGCTGCTGCATGGCCGCGACGCCGAGCACCGCCGCGCTGCACGCGGCGCTCGACCGCGTCGGCATGGGCTCGCGGCGCGATGCGCTGGTGCGCACGCTGTCGCAGGGCCAGCGCCGCCGCGCCACGCTGGCGCGGCTGGCGCTGGAGCGCGAAGCCTCGCTGTGGATCCTCGACGAACCCTATGACGCGCTCGACAGCGACGGCATCGAAGCGTCAACGCGCTGCTTGCCGAGCACCTGGCGCGCGGCGGCAGCGTGCTGCTGACGAGCCACCAGCGCGGGCGCCACGGCGCCGCCGATGGCGTTCGACCTCGACGCGTTCGCCTGAAATGAAGCCCCCACGCTCACTGCGTTCGCTGCCCTCCGAGGGGCGCTCGTGCGCCTCGGAACGGCCGGGCGCCACTGAGATGTCCAACCCCATCCTCGCCATCTACAGCCGCGACGTGCGCGTGGCGCTGCGCCGCCGCGTCGAAGCGCTGCTGCCGGTGGTGTTCTTCGTCGTCGCGATCAGCCTGTTCCCGATCGGCGTCGGCCCCGAGCCGCAGATGCTGCGCCAGATCGCCGCCGGCATCGTCTGGGTCTGCGCGCTGCTGGCGTCGATGCTGTCGGTGGCCAGCCTCTACGCCGCCGACCATGCCGACGGCTCGCTCGAACAGATGCTGCTGTCGGGCCAGCCCGGCAGCCTCGTCGCCGCCGCCAAGGCCGCCGCGCACTGGACGGTGACCGGCGCGCCGCTGGTGCTGGTGGCGCCGCTGATCGGCCTGTTGCTCGGCATGAGCGGCGAGGCGCTCGCCGCGCTGATCGCCTCGCTGCTGCTCGGCACGCCGATCCTGTCGCTGCTCGGCGGCCTGGGCGCCGCGCTGACGCTCGGCCTGCGCAGCGCCGGCGTGCTGCTGATCCTGCTGATCGTGCCGCTGTCGATTCCGGCGCTGATCTTCGGCGCCGGCGCGGTCAGCGCGGTCGATGCCGGCCTGTCGGCGCAGGGGCATTTTTCGCTGCTCGGCGCGCTGCTGATCTTCACCGTACTGTGCGCACCGGTGGCGACCGTCGTTCGCGCTGCGCATCGCACTGGAGTGACCGCACATGAAACAGCCGCTGACCTGGTTGACCTTCTCCGCGCCGTCGCGCTTCTACGCGCTGGCGCGCGCGGTCAACCCGTGGCTGTGGGCGCTCGCCGTCGCGCTGTCCATCGCCGGCCTGTACATCGGCTTCTTCGTCGCCCCGACCGACGCCACGCAGGGCGAGGCCTACCGCATCATCTTCATCCACGTGCCCGCGGCCTGGATGTCGATGGTGCTGTACCTGGCGATGGCCTTCTGGGCGGCGATCGGCTGGATGCTCAACGCGCGCATGGCCTCGACGCTGGCGCGCGCCATCGCCCCCACCGGCGCGATGTTCACCTTCATCGCCCTGTGGACCGGCGCCTTCTGGGGCAAGCCGACCTGGGGCACCTGGTGGGTCTGGGACGCGCGCCTGACCTCGGAACTTATCCTGCTGTTCCTGTATCTGGGCTACATCGCGCTGGTGACGTCGATCGACGACTTGGCGCGCGGCGACAAGGCCGGCGCGCTGCTGGCCATCGTCGGCTCGGTCAACGTGCCGATCATCTACTTCTCGGTGCGCTGGTGGAACACGCTGCACCAGGGCGCCACGGTCAGCCTGACCGCAGCGCCGAAAATGGCGCAGACCATGCTGCTGGCGATGCTGATCATGACCTTCGCGTTCTGGGCCTACGCCTTCGCCGACGGTGTTCACGCGCGCGCAGGCGCTGGCCCTGGAGCGCGACAGCGACGCCGACTGGGCGCGAAAGGAAATGCAATGAACTGGGCGAGTTTGACGGAGTTCATGTCGATGAAGGGCTACGGGCCTGTATGTTTGGGGCTCGTACGGCGTCACCGCCGCGCTGATGCTGGCCGAGCCCTGGCTGGTGCGGCGCCACCTGCGGCGCGCGCCGCCGCGACGCACGCCGCCCCAACCTCTGGAGTCGAACTCGAAGCATGAAACCGCGTCACAAACGTCTGGCCTGGCATCGGCGGCATCGTTGCCAGCGTGGCCGTGGCCGCGGGCCTGGTGCTCAACGCCTTCCAGAGCAACCTTGTGTTCTTCTTCTCGCCGTCGCAGGTGGTGGCCAAGGAAGCGCCCACCGCGCGCACCTTCCGCCTCGGCGGGCTGGTCAAAGAAGGCAGCGTCAAGCGCAACGGCACCGAGGTCGAGTTCGCGGTCACCGACACCGCGCAGACCATCACCGTGCGCTACACCGGCATCCTGCCCGACCTGTTCAAGGAGGGCAAAGGCGTCGTCGCGCAGGGCCAGTTGCAGGGCGACGGCGTGTTCGTGGCGCGCGAGGTGCTGGCCAAGCACGACGAGAACTACATGCCGCCCGAAGCCGCCGAGGCCTTGAAGCGCGCCGCACAAACCAACCAGAAGATCGCCAACACGGTGGCGCCGGGAGCTGCACGATGATCCCCGAACTCGGCCAACTCGCCCTGCTGCTGGCGCTGGCGTGGCGCTGGTGCAGGGCAGCCTGCCGATCGTCGGCGCCGCGCGCGGGCGCAGCGACTGGATGGCGCTGGCGCGGCCGGCCGCGCAGACGCAGTGCCTGCTCGTGATGGTGGCCTTCGCCTGCCTCGTGGCCTCGTTCATCGACAACGACTTCTCGGTGCTCTACGTGGCCTCGAACACCAACTCGGCGCTGCCGCTGCCCTACCGCATCGCCGCGTCTGGGGCGGCCACGAAGGCTCGCTGCTGCTGTGGGTGCTGATGCTCAACGTCTGGACGCTCGCCGTCGCCACCTTCAGCCGCCACCTGCCGCCGCCGGTGATCGCGCGCATCCTGGCCGTGATGGGCCTGGTCAGCGTCGGCTTCCTGCTCTTCACGCTGATCACCTCGAACCCGTTCGAGCGCCTGCTGCCGGCCGCCGCCGACGGCCGCGACCTGAACCCGCTGCTGCAGGACCCGGGCATGATCATCCACCCGCCGATGCTCTACATGGGCTATGTCGGCTTCTCGGTGGCGTTCGCGTTCGCGATCGCGGCGCTGATCGGCGGCAACCTCGACTCGACCTGGGCGCGCTGGACGCGGCCGTGGACCACCGCGGCGTGGATGTTCCTCACCATCGGCATCGCGCTGGGCAGCTGGTGGGCCTACTACGAACTCGGCTGGGGCGGCTGGTGGTTCTGGGACCCGGTGGAAAACGCGTCGTTCATGCCCTGGCTGGTCGGCACGGCGCTGATCCATTCGCTGGCCGTCACCGAAAAGCGCGGCGCCTTCAAGTCGTGGACGGTGCTGCTGGCGATCATGGCGTTTTCGCTGTCGCTGCTCGGCACCTTCCTCGTCCGCTCGGGCGTGCTGTCGTCGGTGCATGCGTTTGCCACCGACCCGGCGCGCGGCCTGTTCATCCTGGCCTTTCTGGTCGATCGTCATCGGCGGCTCGCTGGCGCTGTACGCCTGGCGCGCGCCGCAGGTCGGGCTGGGCGCGCGCTTCGAGCTCGTCTCGCGCGAGACGATGCTGCTCGGCAACAACGTGATGCTGGTCGTCGCCATGGGCACCGTGCTGCTCGGCACGCTGTACCCGCTGGCGCTCGACGCGCTCGGGCATGGGCAAGATCTCGGTCGGCCCGCCGTACTTCGACAGCGTGTTCGTGCCGATCATGGCGCCGCTGGTGTTCCTGATGGGCGTCGGCCCGCTGGCGCGCTGGCAAGCCGCCGAGCTGCCGAGCCTGGCGCGGCGCCTGCGCTGGGCCGCCGTGCTGACCGTCGTCATGGCCCTGCTCACCGGCTGGCTGGCCGGCCGCATCTCGGTGATGGCCACGCTCGGCTTCCTGATGGCGTGGTGGATCGTCTTCGCGGTCGCCACCGATCTGGTCGAGCGCGTGCGGCCGGCCTGCGTGGCCGCGTCGAACCTGTGGGCGCGCCTGAGCTCGTGCCGCGCACGATGTGGGGCATGTGGCTGGCGCACCTGGGCGTGGCCGCGTTCGCCTTCGGCGTCAGCATGGTCAACACCTACGGCATCGAGCGCGACGTGAAGATGGAGTTCGGCGACACCGTCGAAGTGGCGGGCTACGTCTTCACCTACCGCGGCGTGCGCGACGTGCAGGGGCCGAACTACGCGGCCGCGCAGGGCCTGGTCGAAGTCACGCGCGACGGCAAGCCGGTGGCCACGATGCAGCCCGGAAAAGCGCATCTACCGCGTGCAGCAGAACCCGATGACCGAGGCCGCGATCGACACCGGCTTCACGCGCGACCTGTATGTCTCGCTCGGCGAGCCGGTCGGCGACAGCACGCCTGGATCGTGCGCGTGTACTTCAAGCCCTTCATCGACTGGATCTGGGGCGGCTGCGTGCTGATGGCGCTGGGCGGCGTGCTGGCCGCGACCGACCGCCGCTACCGCGCGACGAGCCGCGAGCGCGAGCGCGATCGACCGATGCGCCGGCGCCAGCGACGCGCCGCGTCATGAAGGGCCTGCGCTTCATCATCCCGCTGGCGCTGTTCGTCGTGCTGGTGGCCTTTCTGGCGGTGGGCCTGAAGCTCGAACCCGCGCGAAGTGCCGTCGCCGCTGATCGGCAAGCCGGCGCCGGCGTTCGCGCTGACGCGCCTCGACGACGCCGCCAAGACGCTCGGCCGCGACGACATGCTGGGCAAGGTCTGGATGCTCAACGTCTGGGCCTCGTGGTGCGCGCCGTGCCGCGACGAGCACCCGCACCTGGTCGCCTTGGCGCGCACGAAGCAGGTGCCGATGATCGGCCTGAACTACAAGGACACGCGCCCGAACGGCCTCGCGTGGCTGGCGCGCCTCGGCAACCCGTACGACGCCTCGCTGTTCGACGGCGACGGCCGCGTCGGCATCGACTTCGGCGTCTATGGCGTGCCCGAGACCTTCGTCATCGACAAGCAGGGCGTGATCCGCTTCAAGCATATCGGCCCGGTGACGCCGGAGGTGATCCAGAAGCGCATCGTGCCGCTGCTGAAGGAGCTCGAATGGTTAAGCTGCTGTGGCTGCTGCTGTTGCTGCTGCTGCGCCGGCGCGATGGCCAAGGAAGCCGCGCCGGTGGCCGCCGACCCGGCGCTCGAAGCGCGCGTGGTCGCGCATCACCGCCGAGCTGCGCTGCCTGGTGTGCCAGAACCAGACCATCGCCGATTCGCATTCGGGCCTGGCCGAAGACCTGCGCAACCAGGTGCGCGAGCAGCTGCGCAAGGGCGCGAGCGACGAGCAGGTGCTCGCAGTTCATGACCGACCGCTATGGCGACTTCGTGCTCTACCGCCCGCCGTTCAAGGCCAGCACGGCGCTGCTGTGGGCCGGCCCCGCGGCGTTGCTGATCGTCGGCCTGGGCGCGCTGGCGCTGGTGCTGCGCCGGCGCTCGAAGCTCGCAGCCGATCGCTTCGAGCCCGATGACGACGACGATTCCTCACCTGAAACGTCGGCAGCATCTGCTGAATCTGCTCTCGGAAAACTCACACGATGACTCTCTTCATCACCATCGGCGCGCTGCTGGCGCTGCTGACCCTGGTGTTTCTGACGCGGCCGCTGTGGCGTCGTCGCCCGCGACGTGCTGCACCCATCGACGCAGCCGGCGTAGCGTCGCTGCGCGACCAACTCGAACAACTCGCAGCGCTGAAGCAGTCAGGCGTGTTGGGCGACGCGCAATACGACGCAGCACGGCAGGCGCTCGAGCGCCGCATCGTCGATGCCGTCGTCAACGACACGCGACAGCGACCGCGCCCGTCCGGGCCGCCGCATCGAAGCCCTTGCTGTTCGGTGTGGCTGCCTTCGTCTGCGCGGTCGCGGTCGCCGGCTATGCCTGGCTCGGCACGCCGCGGCCTTGAACGGCGAACTCGCGGCTGCGGCCGCCGCCCTGCGGGGCCGGCCGAGCAGGGCCACTCGGTGGCGCCCGAGCAGATCGAAGCCATGATCGACAAGCTCGTCGCGCGGCTGAAAGATGACCCGCAAGACGCCGATGGCTGGGCCATGCTCGGCCGTTCGTACGCAGTGCTCGGCCGCCACGAACAGGCCGCGCCGGCCTTCAAGCAAGCCGCAGCTTTGCGCGGCGATGACGCGGTGCTGCTGGCCGACTACGCCGACGCGCTGGCGGTGGTCAACGGCCGCAGTCTCGACGGCGAGCCGAGCCGCCTGATCGAGCAGGCGCTCAAGATCGACCCGGACAATCTGAAGGCGCTTGTCGCTCGCAGGCACGCACGCCTTCAATCACCAGGACTACAAGCTGGCGCTGAAGCACTGGGAAAAGATGGTCGCAGCTGGCGCCCGACCACGAGATGGCGCAGCAGATCCAAGGCGGCATCGACGAGGCGCGCAAGCTCGCCGGTGCTGGCGCCGCGCCCCGGCGCCAGCGGCCAAGCGCTGCCGCGCCGACTGCCAAGCCCGTCGCCGCGGCGCTGCGTCGGTCAGCGGCACGGTGACCCTCGCGCCAGCGCTGGCCGCGAAGGCGCGGCCCGACGACACGGTGTTCGTCTTCGCGCGTGCCGCCGAAGGGCCGCGCATGCCGTTGGCCATCCTGCGCAAGCAGGTCAAGGACCTGCCGCTCGACCTTCACGCTCGACGACAGCATGGCCATGACGCCGGCGGCCAAGCTGTCATCGGCGCCGCGAGTCGTGGTCGGTGCGCGCATCAGCGCGCGCGGCGACGCCACGCCGCAGCCGGGCGATCTGCAAGGCCTGTCGGCGCCGGTGGCGCCGGGCGCCGCGGGCCTGAAGATCGAGATCGCCGACGTGGTCGCCACACCCTGATCGCGGCGCATCGCTGCGCGCCACGCATGAACTACCTCGTCCTCTACGCTCGTCGTCCTGGCGCGGTGTGGTGTGCTCTACGTGCGCCGCAAGCGGCGCATCGAGCGCGAGCACGCGCAGCAGTTGCAGCAGTCGCTCGAGGCCGGGCTGGCCGAACCGCCGTCGCTGCACCCGGTGATCGACCCGTTGCGCTGCCTCGGCTCGAGCTCCTGCGTCAAGGCCTGCCCGGAAGAGGCGCTGGGCATCGTCGGCGGCAAGGCGGTGCTGGTCAACGCAGCGTCGTGCATCGGCCACGGCGCGTGCCTGGCGGCCTGCCCGGTCGATGCGATCACGCTTGTCTTCGGCACCGAGAAGCGCGGCATCGACATCCCCAACGTCACGCCGCAGTTCGAGACCAACGTGCCGGGCCTCTTCATCGCCGGCGAGCTCGGCGGCATGGGCCTGATCCGCAAGGCGGCCGAGCAGGGACGGCAGGCGATCGAAGCGATTCGCAAGCGCGCACGCGGCGCAGCATGAGTACGACGTGGTCGATCGTCGGCTGCGGGCCGGCGGGTTTGTCGGCCGGGCTGTCGGCGATCGAGCACAAGCTGCGCTACAAGCTGATCGAGCAGGAAGACTCGCTCGGCGGCGCGGTGTTCCACTACCCGCGCAACAAGATCGCGATGACGGCGCCGGTCAAGCTGGCGCTGGTCGGCAAGGTGCGCTTCGGCGAAGTGCAGAAGGAAAAGCTGCTCGAGTTCTGGCAGGGCGTGGTCGGCAAGACCGGCTTGAAGATCGCACTTTCGCGAGCGCATGGAGGGCATCGACCGCAGCCGGCGACGGCTTCGTCGTGCGCACCAGCCGCCACAGCTACCGCACGCGCAGCGTGCTGCTCGCGATCGGCCGGCGCGGCACGCCGCGCAAGCTCGATGTGCCGGGCGAGGAGTCGCCGAAGGTCGTGTACCGCCTGATCGACCCGGCCCAGTACGGCGGCCAGCACGTGCTGGTCGTCGGCGGCGGCGACAGCGCGCTCGAAGCCGCCATCGCGCTGGCCGAGCAGCCCGGCACCACGGTCACCCTGTCCTACCGCAGCGCCGCCTTCGCACGCGTGAAGCAGAAGAACCGCCTCGCGCTCGACGAGGCGCAGCGCGCTGGGCGCTTGCGCGTCGAGCTCGAGTCGACCGTCGAAGCGATCGACAGCGAATCGGTGCGACTGAAAACCCAGGGCGGCACCGACGACGCTGCGCAACGATGCCGTCATCGTCTGTGCCGGCGGCCAGTTGCCGACGCCGCTGCTGCAGCAGATCGGTATCGAGTTCGATACCAAGCACGGAACGGCCTGATCGCAGCGCGCCGGCGACGCCGGTGCTGCCGGCGTGCCCATGGTCAGTCAGCTTCTTCATGTGCTGGTTGCACATGGCGCTGTCCATCAGGGGGCGTGGGCAACTGGATGGCCCGCTCGGCCGTTCGCGCGCTCGAAGACGAATCGGTTCGCCCAGCCTGTCTCCGCGCCTGCCATTCTTGTCACATTGATTTGGACCAAAGCTTCGTAAGCCGAAGTCTCGCGCCATGGCATTGAAGTAAGCGCAGTAAGTCCGGCGCACACACATGTGCATTCAGCACATTCATTCGCTATGGTGCGCTCCAGCGTCGAACGGACCCGCGCAGCGAGCCTCATCGACGCCACTCGTCGGGGCGCCGCCGGTCCCCAGTAGTCAGCGCCTCGCTTTTCATTCACATCGTTGGGAGTCACCATGCATGAGCAGAGATCGAGGATATTGAAGCTGAGCGCGTTGAGCATTGCCGTGGCCGCGCTGTTCGGCTGCGGCGGCAGCAACGACTCGCCGGATGGCCCCGGCGCCACGGCCCAGGAGTCGTCGGTGCAAGTGATGGAGACCGCATCGTCATTGCGCGTCAGCGCGTCGAAGAGCGACGACTCGACGTCGGCCAACGTCGTCATGCTGCAAAGGCAATACGCCTTTGCGGCGACGTTGTCGTCCGGCGGCAAGATCGCCGGCACCCTGATGCTCAAAGGCGAAGAGGAGCATGGCCTGACCGAGGTCGAGGGACTGTTCATCCAGGACGTGGCTTCCGCCACCCCCAGCGCCACGACGTCGTCCGACGTGGTGGTGCAAGCCGCTGCGCTGCGCGACCAGCTCAAGACTGGTCTGGCCAGCTTGCGCAGCGCCTACCGCGCCGACGTTGCCGATTTGGCGCTTGCGCTGCGTGCCGCTCTGAAGGACGGCGCCGCGGCGACGGGCGATCGCACGGCCTGGACACCGGCGCAGCAGGCCGCCATGCAGCAGTTCAAAGACTCCTTTGCATCGCGCACTGCCCAGTACCAAAGCGACGCGGCTGCATTGACGCTCGACAGCCAGAACCAGCTGACCGCCCTGGGCGTCGATGCCTCGAGCAGCAGTGGTTCGGACCATGACGACAAGAGGCCCGGCAAATACGAGGTCAAGGGCACCATCAGCGCCGACGGCAAGGTCGATCTGGTTCTCAAGGGCAAGAAGGACGCGTCGATTCATCTCGTTGGCATGCTCGCCGCCGATGGCGGCCTGTCGGGCACGATGACCGGACCGGAAGCAGGCGATCAAGGCACTTGGGTGGCGTCGACTGGCGCTATGCCACCTCCGCCACCTCCGCCACCTCCGCCACCTCCGCCACCTCCGCCACCTCCGCCACCTCCGCCACCTCCGCCGCCTCCGCCGCCTCCGCCGCCTCCGCCTCCTCCGCCTCCTCCGCCTCCGCCTCCGCCTCCTCCGCCTCCGCCTCCGCCACCTCCGCCACCTCCGCCACCTCCGCCGCCTCCGCCACCTCCGCCACCTGCGCCGAGCGCCGCCAATGGCAAGGTGCTTTACAACCTCGCCCCCGCGGGCGCACTGGCCTGCTCGACGTGCCACACGGCCATGCCGGCCAACAATGTGGCCAGTGTTCTAAAAGGCGCCAACAACCCAGGCGTGATCTCCAGCGCGATCACCGGCAACAAGGGCGGCATGGGAATACTCTCGGGCAAGTTCACCGCCGCTGAGTTGGCAGACATCGCTGCCTACCTGGGGCAACCCAATCTGTGAGGCGGCCCCTGCCTGCGCGCAAGCAACTTGCGCGCAGGCGTGGGGGCTGGTCGCGTGGCGCTTCGTCGCGCAGCCGGCAAAACAGCAGACACCAGACCGCCAACATTCGCGTGATCGCGGCCCGCCGCTGACCGATGCCCACCCAACGTTCGATGCAACCGGAAGCGTCGCCCGCACGGTGCGCCGCAGCGCGGCGTTTTCGTTACGAGGATGTCGAATTCGACGTCGCCGAAGAAAGCGCGTGGCGTGACGGCCAGCCCCTGATGCTGACCGGATGCGAGTGGACCGTGCTGGCGGCGCTCGCAGGTTGTGGCGGCAGCGCGTTGCCGCGGCACACGCTGATCGCTTTGCTGGCCCGCACGGCGGTGGCTCCATCCGGGAACGCACTCAACATTCACCTGTGCAACCTGCGTCGCAAGCTCGGCAAGCTCGCAAGACGTCATTCAGACCATTCGAGGCCGTGGCTATCGCTTGGCGGCGCCGCAAGCGATCGAACCCTCGCTGCATTGCGTTCTTGACGCGGTGGGCGGCATCCAGACGCCGGTTCGGGCCGAGAGCCGGTGAATTCACGATCCGGCCACGAGCGCCAACCCAGGCAACCGGGTCGCGATGACGCCCTGTTGTTCGCCGTGCCGGCCATCCTGGTGGCAGCGGCATGGCACATCTCTCGGTCGAAGCATGCCGAGCACGCCGTCAAAGAGCATGGACTGCGCCGACGGCTCGACACTGCGTGCGAGGGTGATCGGGCCAGTCGCCTCGTCATCGCGTGGCATCGTGCGGTCGGCCAACGCCGCGAGCCACTCGCGCGCGTCGTCCGACTCTGACATGCGCCCACATGCGCTGCATCGAGATCGGCCCACGGCATCGGGCCGTGCGGCCGCCTTGACTGCCTGGTGACACTGCGCGCAGGGACAGATGGTCTACACCCACGGCTCTCGTTGTGGCGGGCGACGTGTTGGCCATGCGTGCGTGCATCGACCTATTGCGAGTCGCTGCGAGCGATCAACGGGCACCGGCCGGGCACCACCACGACTGTTGCGAGGCGCACAGGAAAACGGGCTACGTCATCACTGACGTAACCCGTTGATTCGATTGGTCGGGACGGCGGGATTCGAACTCGCGACCCCTTGCACCCCATGCAAGTGCGCTACCAGGCTGCGCTACGCCCCGACGAAGCTGCGGAGTATAGCGGCTTGCGCGAGCCCGCTCAGCGTCCTGAAGCAGCTCGCGCATCGCCAGCAGTTCGACGCGCAACTGGCCGGCGATCAGCTCGGTGACCTCGGGCAGCGGCAGCGCTGGCTCGCGCTCGTCGGCTGCGGTCGACGCCGTCGGCCAGCTCGTCATCGCTGCAGTTCGCCGTCGCCGTTGCGACGCTCGGGCGCCGCCGCATCGCCCAACTGGTTGCGCGCGCCGCTGATGGTGAAGCCCTGCTCGTACAGCAGGTCGCGGATGCGGCGGATCAGCAGCACTTCGTGGTGCTGGTAGTAGCGCCGGTTGCCGCGCCGCTTCACCGGCTTGAGCTGCGTGAACTCCTGCTCCCAGTAGCGCAGCACGTGCGGCTTGACGCCGCACAGGTCGCTCACCTCGCCGATCGTGAAGTAGCGCTTGGCCGGGATCGGGGGAGAGCTTTCTCCAAGGAAATCAATGGGTTTCAGCGCGAAAGCTCAGATCTACTCGAAGTCTTCGTCGGAGCCGTTTCGCCTTGCACCAGGCTCTTCAACTTCTGGCTGGCGTGGAATGTGACCACGTGGCGCGCCGTGATCGGGATCTCTTCGCCGGTCTTGGGTTGCGGCCCGGCCGCTGCGGCTTGCGCGGATGTTGAAGTTGCCGAAGCCCGAGAGCTTGACGCTCTCGCCGCCGTCGAGGGCGCGTGCAGGATCTCGAAGAAGGCTCGACCATGTCCTTGGCCTCGCGCTTGTTGAGGCCCAGCTTCTCGAACAGCAGGTCGGCCAGTTCGGCCTTCGTGAGCGTCGGCGTCTCCATCGACGGCAGGATGACGGACTTGCGGGCCCGTCGGCGGGGTGCTCATGGTGCTGTCCTCGTCCATCGTCCTCAGGTGCGCAGGCGCGCGCCGAGCCGCGTCGGTGCACGCTCGAGCGCCTGCTCGTTGCCGCCTCGATGCGCTCGTCGGTCAGAGTGACGTTCAGTATCCTGCAGCACAGACGCAAGGCCATGCTGGTTCGCTGACCTGTCCGCAGTCCTTGCCGGCTGTACAGGTCGAACAGTCGCGCCGAACGCACGAGGCCGCGGCGCATCGTCCTCGAGCGCGGCGATCAGCGCGTCGTGCGTGACCGCTCTCGGCGACCACCAGGGCCAGGTCGCGCAGCGCCGACTGCTGGCGCGGCACCGGCGTGGCCGCCGGGCACGCGGACGCTCGAGCAGCGCGTCGAGGTCGAGCTCGAAGACCACCGGCGCCCCTGCGGCGGCAGCTCGTAGCCCTGGCACCAGCGCGGATGCAGCTCGCCGATCCAGCCGATGGCCGGTGCCGTCGACATGCACACGCGGCGCTGCGGCCCGGGTGCAAGCGCCGGATGTTCGGCGGCGACGAAGTCGCACCGGCAGCGGCGCGAGCAGCGCCTCGACGTCGCCCTTGACGTCGAAGAAATCGACTGCGCGCTCCGGCACGCCCCACTGCTCCGCGTCGGCCGCGCCGTAGGCCAGCGCGGCGATGCGCATCGGCTGGTCGATGCCGGCGACGGACACGTCGCCATCGGCGACCGCGGCATCGCGCTGAACACGCGGCCGACCTCGAAGATGCGCACGCGCGGCGCGCGCTGCGCGAGGTTGTGGCGCAGCGTGGCCACCAGGCTGCCGATCAGGCTCGAGCGCATCACGGCCAGCGGGCGGCGATCGGGTTGAGCACGCGGATCGGCTCGGCGTTGCCGGCCAGCTCGCGCTCCCAGCGCTGCTTCGACGAAGCTGAAGTTGATCGTCTCCTGGTAGTCCGCGCGGCCAGCGCGCGGCGCAGCGTGCACGCTGCGCTGCGCCTCGGGGCGCACGCGCGCCGTCACCGGCGCCAGCGGCGGTGTGCGCCGGCAGCTTGTCGTAGCCGTGAACGCGGATCACCTCTTCGATCAGGTCCTCTTCGATCGTCGAGGTCGAAGCGCTACGACGGCGGCGTCACGGCGATCGTGCCGTCGCCTTCGGTGAACGCGAAGCCGAGGCGCTGCATCACGTCGGCGCACTGCGCGCTGCGTCAGCGGCATGCCGATCACCTTGGCCGCGCGCGCGACGCGCAGCGTCACCGGCTCGCGCTGCGGCAGTCGCCGGCTGCTGGTCGTCCATCGGCCCGGCCTCGCCGCCGCAGATGTCGAGGATCAGCTGCGTGATGCGCTCGATGTGATCGACCGTGCCGACGCGGATCGACGCCGCGCTCGAAGCGGTGGCCGGCGTCGGTCGAGAACCCGTAGCGGCGCGAGCGGCCCTGCACCGCCTCGGGCCACCAGAACGCGGCCTCGACGTACACGTTCGTCGTGTCGTCGCTGACGGCGGTGTGCGTCGCCGCCCATGATGCCGGCCAGCGACTCGACGGCCTTTGCATCGGCGATCACACCGACCTGGTCGTCGAGCTCGACCGTCTGCCGTTGAGCAGCTTCAGCGTTTCGCCCGGCTTGCGCCCAGCGCACGTCCAGCTCGCCGTCGATCTTGTCGAGGTCGTAGATGTGCAACGGCCGGCCGAGCTCGAGCATCACGTAGTTGGTGATGTCGACGAGCGCGGAGATCGAGCGCTGGCCGCAGCGCGCGAGGCGCTCGCCATCCACGCCGGCGTCGGCGCCTTCGGGTCGACGCCGCGAACGATGCGGCCGGAGAAGCGGCCGCACAGGTCCTTGGCCTCGATGCGCACCGGCAGCTTGTCGTCGTGCGTCGTCTTCACCGGCGGGAACGCTCGGCGATCGTCAGCGGCGCGCCGGTCAGCGCCGCGACTTCGCGCGCGATGCCGAGACCGACAGGCAATCGCCGCGGTTCGGCGTGAGCTTCAGCGTGAGCAGGTGATCGTCGAGCGCCAGCGTCTCGCGCACGTCTGTCGCCGAGCGGCGCGTCGGCGGCGAGCTCGAGCAGGCCGCCATGGTCGTCGCGACAGCTCCAACTCGCGCGCCGAGCACAGCATGCCCTGCTCTCGACGCCGCGCAGCTTGCCGCGCCGATCTTGAACGACTTGCCGTCTCGCCGGGCGGCAGCTCGGCGCCGACCAGCGCCAGCGGCACGCGCATGCCGGCACGCGCGTTCGGCGCGCCGCAGACGATCTGCAGCGGCCGTCCTTCGAGTGCTTGCCGGCATCGACCCTGCACACGCGCAGCTTGTCGGCGTTCGGGTGCGGCTCGGCCTCGACGATCTCGGCGACGACGACGTTCGCGAACGGCGGCGCGACCGGCCGCACTCTTCGACCTCGATGCCCGACATCGTCAGCAGGTCGGCGAGCTGTGGCTGGTCGAGCGGCGGGTCGCAGAACTCGCGCAGCCAGCTTTCGGAGAACTGCATCGCGTGGTCGCTTACTCGAACTGCGCAGGAAGCGCAGGTCGTTCTCGAAGAACAGGCGCAGATCGTTGACGCCGTAGCGCAGCATCGCCAGGCGCTCGAGCCCGAGCCGAAGGCGAAGCCGATGTAGCGCTCCGGATCGAGGCCGAAGTTGCGCACCACGTTCGGGTGCACCTGGCCCGAGCCGGCGATCTCGAGCCAGCGGCCCTTCAGCGGGCCGCTGTCGAAGCGCATGTCGATCTCGGCACAGGGCTCGGTGAACGGAAAGAACGAGGGCCGAAAGCGCACTCCAGCTCGTCGGTCTCGAAGAAGCGCCGCAGGAACTCGGTGTACACGCCCTTCAGGTCCGCGAAGCTCGACGTTCTCGCCGATCCACAGGCCCTCGACCTGGTGGAACATCGGCGAGTGCGTCGCGTCGCTGTCGACGCGGTAGATGCGGCCGGGCGCGATGACCTCTTGGCATCGGTCGACCCGGCGTCTTCTTGCATGCGCCGCGCATAGCGCACCTGCATCGGGCTGGTGTGCGTGCGCAGTTCAGCCAGCGGCCTTCGCTGTCCTTCATGTCGACGTAGAACGTGTCCTGCATCGAGCGCGCCGGATGGTTCTCCGGGTTGTTGAGCGCGGTGAAGTTGTTCCAGTCGGTCTCGATCTCGGGGCCGTCGGCGACGTCGAAGCCGATCGAGCCGAAGATCGCCTCGATGCGCTCCAGCGTGCGCATCACCGGGTGCAGGCCGCCCTGCCGCGCTGGCGGCCCGGCAGCGTGACGTCGAGCGCCTCGGCCTGCAGCTGCGCGTCGAGCGCCGCGGCGGCCAGCGCCTCGCGCGCGCGTCCAGCGCCGCTTCGATCCGCTCCTTGGCCGCGTTGATCTGCGCGCCGCGCGCCTTCTTCTCTTCGACCGACAGCGTGCCGAGCGCCTTCAGCAGCTCGGTCACGCGCCCGGCCTTGCCGAGGTACCGCGCCTTGGCGTTCTCCAGCTCGGCAGGCGTGGCCGCGGCGGCGAAGTCAGCTTCGCGCCGTGCTCACCAGGGTGTCGAGATCGCTCATCGTTCGTCAAGGACAAAAAAGAAAAAGGCCGCCACCCAGGTGACGGCCTTTGAATGCTCGACTTCAAAGCACCGCTTGCGCGGCGCGATCAAACTCAAGCCAGCTGGGCCTTCACCTTGGCAACGATGCTGCCGAACGCGGCCTGGTCGTGCACGGCCATGTCGGCGAGCACCTTGCGGTCGATCTCGATCTCGGCCTTCTTCAGGCCGGTCATGAACACGCTGTAGCTCATGCCCAGCTCGCGGCTCGCGGCGTTGATGCGCGCGATCCAGAGCTCGCGGAAATCCCGTTTCTTGGTGCGGCGGTCGCGGTAGGCGTACTGGCCCGCCTTCATCACCGCTTCCTTGGCGATGCGGAAGACGTTGTTGCGGCGGCCGCGGAAACCCTTGGCTAGCGCGAGGACCTTCTTGTGACGGGCGCGCGCGGTGACGCCACGTTTGACGCGAGGCATGTTTCTTCTCCTTTACGCAGTAGGTCAGAGGCCAGCGAATGGCAGCATCTGCGCGATGTGGCCCATGTTGGTCTCGTGGACGTTGGCGGCGCCACGCAGGTGGCGCTTGTTCTTCGTGGACTTCTTGGTGAGGATGTGGCGCTTGAACGCCTGACCGCGCTTGACGGTGCCGCCCGGACGAACGCGAAAACGCTTCTTCGCGCCGCTCTTGGTCTTCATCTTGGGCATGTGCACTGCTCCTTTTTTGACACCCCTGCAGGCGATCACGTTCGGAGATGCTTGGTTGGCCTGCAACGGCTTCTCTTCGCACTGCCGCGGTGACCAGACCGACCGCACGGCTGAAATCCTTCGACGACTGCTCTGCTTACTGCTTTCTCTTCGGCGCCAGCACCATGATCATCTGGCGGCCTTCCAGCTTCGGCATGTGCTCCACCACCGCCACGTCGGCCAGCTCGTCGCGGATCCGCTCCAGCAGGCGCATGCCGATCTCCTGGTGCGCCATCTCGCGGCCCCGGAACCGCAACGTCACCTTGGCCTTGTCGCCTCTTCGGCGATGAAGCGCCGCAGGTTGCGCATCTTGATGTTGTAGTCGCCTTCGTCGGTGCCGGGCCGGAACTTCACTTCCTTGACCTCGATCTGCTTCTGCTTGAGCTTCGCCTCGGCGCCTTCTTCTGCTCCTGGTACTTGAACTTGCCGTAGTCCATGAGCCGGCACACCGGGGGCACGGCGGTGGCGGCGATCTCCACCAGATCGACTTCCTGCTCGCCCGCCAAGCGCAAGGCTTCGATGATGCTCACGATGCCCAGCTGTTCGCCTTCGTCTCCGATCAGCCGCACTTCGGGGGCCGTGATCTCGCGGTTGAGGCGGTGCTTGCGCTCGACGTTGGGAGTACGACGGTCAAAGAAAGTAGCGATGGTGAGCCTCTTCACGAGCGCAAGGCCGATGCGCCCGAACAAAAATGAAACGCGCCTGAGCTGCCTCAGACCTTGGTGCGGATGTCTTGCTCGATCTTCTGGGCGAAGGCTTCGAGCGGCATCGCACCGAGGTCCTGGCCGCCCCGGGCGCGCACGGCCACCGTCCGTTGGCCTTCTCCTTGTCGCCGACGACCAGGATGAACGGCACCTTCTGCAAGGTATGTTCCCGGATTTTATAGGTGATTTTCTCGTTCCGCAAATCGGATCGCGCTCTAACTCCTTGTTTTTGCAGCGCTTCCACGACCGTCTCGGCGTAGTCGGCCTGGCCGTCGGTGATCGAGGCGACGACCACCTGCACCGGCGCCAGCCAGGCGGGCAACGCGCCGGCATGGTGCTCGATCAGGATGCCGATGAACCGCTCGAGGCAGCCGACGATCGCCCGGTGCAGCATCACCGGCGGCTTGCGCGTGCTGTCCTCGGCCACGTACTCGGCGCCCAGGCGCTCGGGCATCGAGAAATCGACCTGCATCGTGCCGCACTGCCAGGGGCGGCCGATCGCGTCCTTCAGCGTGTACTCGATCTTCGGGCCGTAGAACGCGCCGTCGCCGGGCGAGATCTCGAACTCGACGCCGGAGCGGCGCAGCGACTCCATCAGCGCGTTCTCGGCCTTGTCCCAGATCTCGTCGGAGCCGATGCGCTCCGCCGGCCGCGTGCGCGACCTTGTAGATGATGTCGTTGAAGCCGAAGTCGGCGTAGACCTTCTGCAGCAGCGCCGTGAAGGCCACGCACTCGTCGAGGATCTGCTCTTCGGTGCAGAAGATGTGGCCGTCGTCCTGCGTGAAGGCGCGCACGCGCATGATGCCGTGCAGCGCGCCCGACGGCTCGTTGCGGTGGCACTGGCCGAACTCGCCGTAGCGCAGCGGCAGGTCGCGATAGCTCTTGATGCCCGGCTTGAAGATCAGGATGTGGCCCGGGCAGTTCATCGGCTTCAGCGCGTAGTCGCGCTTCTCCGACTCCGTCGTGAACATGTTGTCGCGGTAGTTGTCCCAGTGGCCGGTCTTCTCCCACAGCGCGCGGTCGAGGATCTGCGGGCCCTTGACCTCCTGGTAGCCGTTGTCGCGGTAGACGCGGCGCATGTACTGCTCGACCTCCTGCCACACGCGTCCAGCCCTTGGGGTGCCAGAACACCATGCCCGGGGCTTCTCCTCGAGGTGGAACAGGTCGAGCTCGCGGCCGAGCTTGCGGTGGTCGCGCTTCTCGGCCTCCTCGAGCATCGTGCAGGTACGCTCCAGGTCTTCCTTCTTCGCCCAGGCCGTGCCGTAGATGCGCTGCAGCATCTCGTTGCGGTGGTCGCCGCGCCAGTAGGCGCCGGCGACCTTCATCAGCTTGAAGTCCTTCAGCTTGCCCGTGGACGGCACGTGCGGGCCGCGGCAGAGGTCGACGAATTCGCCTTCGCGGTACAGCGACACGTCCTCGCTCGGCCGGGATGCTGGCGATGATCTCGGCCTTGTAGTGCTCGCCGATCGACTTGAAGTACGCCACCGCCTCGTCGCGCGGCATCACGCGGCGCACGACCGGCTCGTCCTTCTTCGCGAGCTCGGCCATCTTGCGCTCTCGATCGCCGCGAGATCCTCGGGCGTGAACGGGCGCTTGTACGAGAAGTCGTAGTAGAAGCCGTTCTCGATCACCGGCCCGATCGTCACCTGCGCCTCGGGGAACAGCTCCTTCACCGCGTAGGCGAGCAGGTGCGCGGTCGAGTGGCGGATCAGCTC
>CAWFJZ010000035.1:0-18889 GCA_963816315.1 uncultured beta proteobacterium | reverse complement strand
CCGATGCCGGAGCAAAAAGCAGCGCCAGAACGACAAACCCGGCTTCGGCCGGGTTTGTTTTTTGTGAACGCTGATTCTCGTAGGCGGCTCGCGCCGCCGGTGCTCTAAAGCACCATCGGCTCGGTGTTGGCAAACAGCACGACCTTGCCTGAGGACGCCGACTTGGCGTCATGCGCTGCGGCCGCTTCGAGCGCGAGTTCGGCCAACGCACGGCGCTCGTCGGCACTCGTTGTCCGCTCGCCGGCCGGGCTCTGGCGAACCGTATGGTGTGCCTTGCGCAGATCCGATATGGCTTTGCTGAGTTGACCGATCTGCTCGCGCGCCTGCACCGAGCGTTCGATCGCGCCGTTGCGCGCCTCTTCCGAACGCGCCAGGCGTTGCTGCAATTGTTCGATCTTCTGCCGGCCCAGCCAGCCGCAGACGGCAGCGCCCAGCAGGCCGCCGACCAGCGCCGCCACGCAAATTTGGATCAGGTGAATGGATTGCACGTCGCCGCCAGGTCGTTGTTTTACTTCCGGTCACTCTAGCGGCGGCGCGTTGTCATCGGCGTGAACTTGCCTCACTTGAGCATGTCGGCCGCCGAGAAGCGGTGATTCTGCCCGCCGCGGTGTGCAATCTTCAGCGCACCGAGGCGGTTGCCGAGCGTCGCCGCGCGTGTCAAGGGCCAGCCACGCTCGAGGCCGTAGAGCAAACCGGCACGAAACGCATCGCCGCAGCCCGTCGGGTCCACGACGGCGTTGGCGGCAACGCCGGCCACCGCCGTGCGCACGCCGCGATGCCAGACCTCGCAGCCCTGATCGGCCAAGGTGACGAAGATGCCGTCGATGTTGGGCCGCATCGACATGTCGTGCAGCGACTCTTCCGTGCGATCGCACAGCATCCGCCCCTCGTAATCGTTGACCGCCAACCAGCGCGCCATGCCGAGCATTTTGCGGTGCTCGGCGCCGTCGAACTGAGGCAATTGCTGGCCGGGATCGAAGATGAACGGGATGCCCCGGCCGTGCATCTGCTCGGCATGCTCGCCCATCGCAGTGCGGCCGTCGGGCGCGATGATGCCGATGGCCAGGTCGCTGCGCTGCGCGCTCGTCGGCACCGCTACCCGATGGGCCACGTTCATCGCCCCCGGGTGGAAGGCATTGATCTGGTTGTTGTCCTGGTCGGTGATGATGGTGCACTGCGCCGTGTGCTCCTGCGCATCGACATGGATCTGCGAGATGTCGATCTGCATCTGCTGCAGCCGTGCCAGGTACTCGCGGCCGTCCTCGCCCAGCGCGGCCAGGATCACCGGCTCGCCGCCGAGCATCTTCAGCGTATAGGCGATGTTGCCGGCGCAGCCGCCCCATTCGCGGCGCAGCGTCGGCACGACGAACGAGACGTTCAAGATGTGCACCTGCTCGGGCAGGATCTGCTGTGCAAAGCGGCCCGGAAAATTGCAGATGGTGTCAAAGGCCAGGGAGCCACAGATCAGCGCAGGCATTTGGTTTTGTCTTTCAAGGATAGAAGAGGTCGATCGTGTAGCCGGTGACGCGGCGCTCGCCGACGTCGAGCGTGGCCAGCGCTGACCATTCGGCGCCGGCGGCCAGCGCGTCCGGTGCGCCGCCGCCGAGTTCGGCCGCACGCAGCACGCGCCGCGTCACGATCTCGCCGCGAGGGTCGGTCAGCGTCAGATCCAATGCCGGCATCGCCACCGCCCAGTCGGCGCGGTTGCGCACCGCCACTTGCAGTTTGTACAGCGGCGCGCCTTCGACACGCGTCAGGCCGCTGCTCTCCACCGACACGGCGTCGAGCGAGCGCGGCGCCTGCACGCTGCAATTCAGCGGCGCGCACAGCGCGCCGAGCAGATCGGCGCTGCCCGGCCAGCGCGCGGCCACCAGGTCGCGGTGGTGCAGCGCCACCTGGGCAGCGAGCAGCAGCGGCAGCGCCAACGCGGCGGCGATCGTCAGCCGCCGCACCACCGGCCGCTGCCAGCGCGCCGCGCGTTCGGCTTCGCGGACGAAACTCGGCGCCAGCGGCGCCGGCCCGGTGTACACCGGCGCCGACTCGTCGAACATGGTGTGGTGGCCGCTGTGTTCGGTGAGCAGCGCCGCATCGTCTTCGTCGTCGCGCTCGTCTCGGTAAGTGGCCGTGAACGACGCTGCGGCGGCGGCTTGATCGGCGCTCGACGCGGCGAAGCCGCCCAGCGGCAGATCGACCGCTGCGCGGGCCGGCGGGTCTGTGCGCTCCGGCGGCGGCATCGGCAGCGCCTCGTCCGCGGCGCTCGCATCATCGCCGTCGTCATCGTCATCGTGGAAGTAGCCGACCGAGCCGCTGTCAGCCGGCGGCGGCGCCATCGCGATCGGCGGCTTCGGTTTGGGCGCGGCGCCGGGCGGCGGCTCGAGCGGCATCAGGCCCGAGTTGCTCTCGCGCTCCAGATCGAACAGGCCTTCGAGCGCGCTGAACACCGTGCCGCAGCGGCCGCAGCGCACCCAGCCTTCCGAGGCTTTGAGCTGGTCCTGCTGCACGCGGAACACGGTGCTGCAGGCGCTGCAACGGGTGGCCAGGCTCATCCTGTCGGCCCCTCGTCTGACGGGTACGTCGGTCGATCCCCCGGGCCCAGCAGGGGCCCCTTCGTGGCCCTCGGGATGCGGGCCGGCTTCGGAGCGGCCGCGCGCTCGGCCCGCGCGCGCCCCACCATCAGGATCCAGCCGTCTTCGCTGTCGGCAACGTCGAGCGCGCACCACGGTGAATACGCCGCGCGAAGTTCATCGGCCTGCCGCTCGAGGATGCCGGCCAGCACCAGCGACGCGCCGTCGGCGAGATGGCCGGCGAGCAAGGGCGCCAGCAAGGTCAGCGGCTTGGCCAGGATGTTGGCCAGCACGAGGTCGTAGGCGCCGTTCGCGGCATGCGGCAATGCGGCGTTGAGCGCGACGCCGTTGCTTTGCGCATTGGCGCGTGTGGACTCGACGGCGGCGCTGTCGATGTCCACCGCATCGATCGACTTCGCGCCGTGCAGCGCCGCGCCGATGGCCAGGATGCCCGAGCCACAGCCGTAGTCGAGCACGCGCGGCCAAGGCTTCGCGTGGCGCGCAATCCAGCGCAGGCACATGCGCGTCGTTGGGTGCGTGCCGGTGCCGAACGCCAGGCCAGGGTCGAGGCGGATCACTTGCTGCGCTGCAGCCGGCGCCTCATGCCAGCTCGGCACGATCCAGAACCTCGGTGTGATCTCCACCGGCGCGAACTGCGATTGCGTGACGCGGACCCAGTCTTCGTCGGGCACGAGGTCGAGCGACTGCACGTGCACGCCGTCGGCGGCCCAGTCCTGGGCCAACAGCAATGTGGCGGCGTCGGTGGCCAGCGCAGCGTTGTCGAACAGTGCGCGCACGGTCGATTGCGTCCAACCCGCGCGCGGCGGGGGCATCCCCGGTTCGCCGAACATCGCGCGCTCGGACTCGCTGTCGGCCTGTGCATCTTCGACCGACACGGCCAGTGCTCCGAGCTCGTCTGCGAGCACATCCGAAACCGATTCGACCAAAGTCTCGCTCACGCGCAGCACCAATTCCTGCATCGTGTCGGCGCTACCGTTTGTGCTGACCGAGCCAGCCTTCGAGGTAGTGGATGCTGGTGCCGCCTTCGATGAACTTGGCATCGACCATCAGCTCGCGGTGCAGCGGGATGTTGGTCGAGATGCCCTCGACCACCGTCTCCGACAACGCGGTGCGCATGCGCGCCAGCGCCTGATCGCGCGTGTCGGCGTGGACGATGATCTTGCCGATCATCGAGTCGTAGTTCGGCGGCACGAAGTAGTTGGTATAGGCATGCGAATCGACGCGCACGCCCGGCCCGCCGGGCGGATGCCACATCGTGATGCGGCCGGGAGACGGCGTGAACTTGTACGGATCCTCGGCGTTGACGCGGCACTCGATCGCATGGCCGCGCATCTCGATCTGGCGCTGCGAGAACGGCAGCTTCTCGCCGGCGGCCACGCGGATCTGCGTCTGCACGATGTCGATGCCGGTGACCATCTCGGTGACCGGATGCTCGACTTGGACGCGCGTGTTCATCTCGATGAAGAAGAACTCGCCGTTTTCGTAGAGAAACTCGAAGGTGCCGGCGCCGCGGTAGCCGATCTTCTTGCAGGCCGCGGCGCAGCGGTCGCCGATGCGCTCGATGACGCGGCGCGGGATGCCCGGCGCCGGCGCTTCTTCGATGATCTTCTGGTGGCGGCGCTGCATCGAGCAGTCGCGCTCGCCGAGCCAGACCGCGTTCTTGTGCTCGTCGGCCATGACCTGGATCTCGACATGGCGCGGGTTCTCGAGGAACTTCTCCATGTACACGGCCGGGTTGCCGAAAGCCGCGCCGGCTTCGGCGCGTGTCGTCGAGACGGCATGCAGCAACGCCGCCTCGGTGTGCACGACGCGCATGCCGCGCCCGCCGCCGCCGCCCGAGGCCTTGATGATCACCGGGTAGCCGACGGCGCGCGCTTGTTTGACGATCTCTTTCGGGTCGTCCGGCAGCGCACCCGCCGAGCCCGGCACGCAGGGCACGCCTGACTTGATCATCGCCTGCTTGGCCGAGACCTTGTCGCCCATGATGCGGATCGACTCCGGCGTCGGCCCGATGAAGACGAAGCCGCTGCGCTCGACGCGCTCGGCGAAGTCGGCGTTTTCCGAAAGAAATCCGTAGCCGGGGTGGATCGCTTCGGCGTCGGTGACCTCGGCGGTGGAGATGATCGCCGGCATGTTGAGGTAGCTCAACGCCGACTGCGCCGGGCCGATGCAGACCGCTTCGTCGGCGAGCTTGACGTACTTGGCGTCGCGGTCGGCTTCGGAATAGACGACGACCGATTTGACGCCCATCTCGCGGCAGGCTCTTTGGATGCGCAGGGCGATTTCGCCTCTGTTGGCAATGAGAATCTTCTTGAACAAATCAGCCTCGGCGGTCGATCACGAACAGAGGCTGTCCAAACTCCACGGCTTGGCCGTTCTCGGCGAGCACCTTCGTGATCGCGCCGCCGACGTCGGCTTCGATCTCGTTCATGATCTTCATCGCTTCGATGACGCACAGCGGCTCGCCGGCCTTGATCTCGCTGCCCACTTCGACCAGCGGCTTGCCGCCCGGCGCGGCGGCGCGGTAGAAGGTGCCGACCATCGGCGAGCGGACGGTGTGTCCGCCATCGGCGTCTTCACCTTCGGCAATGACAGGCGCGGCGGGCGCCGCCGCTTGCGCGGCGGCCGGCATCAGCGCCGACGGTGCCGTCATCACCAGCGGCGCCGCGGCCATCGGCATCGGCGGCCCGGACTTGACGATGCGCACCTTGCCATCGGCTTCGGTGATTTCCAGTTCGGCGATGTTCGATTCCGACACCAGATCGACCAGTGTCTTCAGCTTGCGCAGGTCCATCGTTTGCTCTCCGGGCGCTGACGCGCCGCTATCTTCGCTTCTCTTGCCGCCAACGTCGGCCAAAACATCGGCCTGCGCCATCATCCTGCATTGCTGCGGGGCTGCCGGCGAAGGCACGGACTCTACGCGATTTGCCGGCCGTTGCAGCGCGTACGCGTCTGTTCGGACTCAAGAAAAACTTCTGGCCCAGGCCGCGAGCTGTTCGTATCGCGTCTCGCCGCTGTGGCGTTGCAGCACTTGTCCGTCACGCCCGAAGACCACCGTGAACGGCAGGCCGCCACTGCCGTTGCCCAAGCGCTGCGACAACTCGATGCCGGCAAAGCCCGTCAGCGCGATCGCAAAGCCCACCGGCGTGACGGCGAGGAACTTGCGCACCGCCTCGGCGTTGTCGGCGGCCAGCCCGAGCACCTGCCAGCCTTGGGCGCTGTGCTCGCGGGCAAAGCGGTCGAGCGCCGGCATCTCGCGCACGCACGGCGGGCACCAGGTGGCCCAGAAGTTGAGCACCAGCGGCTTGCCGCGCAGCGAGGCCATCGCCAAGCGGTTGGGGCCGGGCGTTTCAAAGTCGAGCGTCCACAACTCGGCGCTGCTCGCTGCGTCTGCCGCGTCGGCACGCGCCAAGCGACGCTGCAAGAGGTAGCCGCCGACGCCTGCCACCGCAGCCGCAGCAGCCACACCGGCCATGATCAACGTGCGCCGCTGCGTCGTCATGCGCCGCCTTCGATCAGACCGGCCAGCGCACGCGCGTCGCCGCGCCAACGGCGGCCCGCCGCATCCGGCACCAGCGCGCCGCGCAGGTCGTCGTGGTCGTGCACCGTCAGGTGCAGCGTGATGCGCTCGTCCAATTCGGCACAGCGCGCGGCCAAGCTCAGCACCGACAGCGGCTCGCCGCGGCGGCCGCCCGCTTCGGCGGTGTCGTAGTCGATGCCCTGATTGATGAGCGCGATCTCCGGCGCCTTGGCATCGTCGGCGTACAGGTCGATGTGGATCGCCGACAGCCGCGTCGCCGTGCCGCGCCAGACCGCGCCCGACAGATGCGGGCGGAACTCGGCCAGGCGCTGCATCCACGCCAGCGCCAACGCGCGCAACGCCGCCAGCTCGGCCGGCTGCGTGTCCGCGCAGAACAGGGCGATGTGTTCGCGCACCGCGTCTTCCACCGCTTCATTGCGCGGCAACTCGACGCGCGCATTGCCGCGCACCGCGCCCATGTCGCGCGCCGCCTTGCGCTTTGCCGTGGCGTACTCCATGCCCTCTTCGACGACCAGCCGTGCCGCGCAGGCCGCCAGCTCGCCGAGCAGCGTGCTGTTCATGGCAGATCCACCGCGCCCATGCGCGCCGAGACGGTGGCCGCGCGGTCTGCCAAGTAAGCCGACCCCTGGCGTTTCTCGAAGCGTTTGGGCGCCGGCAGCATCACTGCCAGCCGCGCCGCCTGGCCGACGCCGAGCTGCGCCGCGTCGGTGCGAAAGTAGTACCGCGACGCCGCTTGCGCGCCGAACAGGCCTTCGCCCCATTCGACGTGGTTGAGATAGATCTCGAGGATGCGCTGCTTGGACAAGCAGGTTTCGAGCGCATAGGTGAGCACCAGTTCCTGGCCCTTGCGCAGCGGCGTGCGCTCGCCGGAGAGAAACAGGTTCTTGGCCAGTTGCTGCGTGATGGTGGAGGCGCCGACCAGCTTGGCCGCGACCGCAACGACGGGCTTGTCGGGGTTGCGCTTCATGGCCCGCTCGTTGCGCTGCTCGGCCTGCGTTTGTGCACGCTGGTTGCGCTCCCAGGCGCGCTCCATCGCCTCCCAATCGACACCGCTGTGGTCGGCAAAGCCGGCGTCCTCGCTGGCGATCACGGCGCGCTTGAGGTTCTTGCCCAGGCGCTCGTCGCCGACCCATTGCTGGCCCCAAGTGATGCGGCCGGTTTCGGTGGCCAGGCGCCACATTTCGCTGCGCTCGAAGGTGGTGGACTGCGGATCGGCCACGGCCATCAGCGCGATGCGTGCGACGAAGTAGAGCTGCAGGGCGAGAAAACAAGCGACCAGCAGCGCAACGAGCCGCCAGAGATGCGACGCCGCGCTCATTTGACCGTGTTGCTCAGCGTCGTTTCCAGCCCGTCGTCGCGCGTGAAGCGAAAGCGCGAGGTGACGACGATCTGGTCGGCCTGCTTCCTCATGTCGGCGGTGAAGTTGCCGAACGGCGAGGCGGCGCGAACGATCGCGATGGCGCGGCGGTCGAGCAGGCGCGAGGTGGACGGGCGCACGATGTCGGCCTCGACGACGCGGCCGGTGGCATCGACGGTGATGTTCATCGTCAGCTCGCCGTAGAGCTTCTTGCCGTTCTGCTCCGGAAAGTCGCGCGTGCCGCGCTCCTCGATCTTGCGTCGCAGGCTGTCGTAGTAGATCGCGTAATCGGCCTCGCGCGTGGCCGGGCTGATGTAGCGCTTCTTCGGCCGCGCGTTCTCTTCGTTGACGCGCTTTTCGATTTCGGCGAGCAGTTGCAGCAACTGGCGGCGGCGCTCCTCGCGCGCTTTTTCTTCCGGGTTGCCGGCGTCCTTCGACGGGTCGGGCGGCGGCAGCAACGCGATCTCGCGGCGGATCTGCGCCAGGATTTGCTGCTGCTCTTCCTGCATGCGCTCGATCTGCTTGCGCGCGTTTTCGAGTGAGTCGCCGGTTTCGAGGGTCGCGGCCGGCGGCAACGGCGAGGTCGCACGGCCGGCGGCCGCTTCCCCGCCGCCGGCCAGATTGGCCTGCGCGATCGCCTGCGCCAGCACGGCGCGCTCGGTGGTCTTGGCATTGACCAGGATCACTTCGAGCGGTGTGTCCTGGAAGATGCGGTTGAAGCGCTCGGGATCGACGAAGCGGATCGTCAGCAGCACCACATGAATGGCCAGCGAAACGATGATCGCGCCGTGCAGCGTCGTCAGTCGCCAGCGTTTTTTCTGCTGCACCTCGCGCAGCTCGGCCTGGCGCGTCAGGATGCTGGTGTTGATGTAGTCGCGGCGGGTCATGTCAGTGGCGCTACCGGCTCAGGCTCGTTGAGATCGATCGCCAGCGCCAGCGGCGCGGCATCGACGGCCTCACTGTCGTCTTCTTCAGACGGAGTTGACGCGGCCTCTTCATCCAGCCGTGCCAACAAATTGGCATGAACGTCGAGTGTCAGCGCGTCGGTGCCGGTGATGCGCACCCGCACATGAGCGCCGCGCGGCAGCGGCTCGCAACCGAGAGCCTTGAAGACCAGCGGCAGCGAGTCGGCGCGCACCAGGCCGTCTTTCATCACCACCGCGTCGAGTTCGGTGATCTGCTGCTGCGCCAGGTATTGAATCGTCCAGTAGCGCTCGATGCCGTGCTGAAAGTCGCCATAGGCGCTGTACGCGGCGTCGAACGACGAGACGACCGAGAACAGCATCGCGTCCCTGGGCTTGAACGGCGCGGCCAGCGCGGCGGTGCGGCCATGTCGTGCGCAGGCAATGATCTGCCACTGGTTGACGAGATCGACATAGCGCCGCAGTGGCGACGTGGACCAGGCGTACTGCGCCACGCCCATGCCGGCATGCGGCTGCGGCTTGACGCCCATGCGCACCTTGATGCCCGGCGACAAACTGGCCTGGCTGCGGTAGATGCCCGGCACGCCATGCTCGGCCAGCCAGCCGCCCCAGGTGCTGTTGGCCAGGATCATCGCTTCGGCAACGATCAGGTCGAGCGGCGCGCCGCGCTGGCGCGTCGTGATCGACACGCGCTCGTCGCCTTGCGGTTCGCCGCCGTGGTTGCCGTCGAGCTTGAAGTTGTAGTCCGGGCGGTTGAAGTTTTCCGGCTTGCCGCGCACGACCTCGCGCCGCGCTTTCAACGTCTGCGCGAGCTTGAAGGTGAAAGCGAGTTCTTGTGCGAACGGATAGTCCGCCGGCGCTTCGCCGCTGAGCGACTCGGCGGTGACCACCGCATCGAGCTTGTCGTGGCGCAAGTTGGCGACGATCGGCACGCGTTCGAGTTTCGTCTCGTGGCTTTTCACCTCGAGCGTGGACTCGTCGAAGCTCACGTACAAACTGACTGCAGGGCAGTCGCGCCCTTCGACCAGCGTGTACGCCTCGACGACCGCGTCGGGCAGCATCGTCAGCTTCCAGCCCGGCATATAGACGGTGGACAGGCGTTGCGACGCCACCTTGTCGATCTCGCTGCCGGTGGCAAACGCCAGACCCGGCGCGGCGATGTGAATGCCGAGCACGACCGTGCCGCTGCCGATGCCTTGCACCGACAGCGCGTCGTCGATCTCGGTGGTGCTGGAGTCGTCGATCGAAAACGCCTGCACGGCGGCGATGGGCAGCGTGTCCTTGATCGGCGGCGCAGCGAGGTTCGCCGGGAAGGCATGGCCTTTCGGAAACTGATCGAACAGAAAACGCTTCCAGTGGAACTGGTACGAACTCGTGATCGCACCGGCCGACTTCAGCAGATCGAGCGGCGCGCGCTGCGAGCGCTTCGCGGCATCGACGACGGCTTTGTATTCAGGCGCGTTCTTGTCAGGCTTGAACAGGATCTTGTAGAGCTGCTCGCGCACCGGTGCCGGGCAAGTGCCTGCCACCAGCTCATCGGCCCAGGCAGTGATTTGAAGCGCGACCAGCTTCTTGCGCTCGATCGCCAGCAGGGCGGCCTTGACGATGTCTTCCGGCGCTTTCTTGAACTGCCCCTTGCCGATGCGGCGGAAGTAGTGCGGCGCGTCGAACAGGCGGAACAGCGCCGCGGCCTGTTTTTCGACGCCGGCCTTGGCGTCGTAGTAGTCGCGCGCCAGATCGGCAAAGCCGAACTCGCCCTCGGGCGCGAACTCCCAGGCCAGGTCGAGGTCGATGTCGTCGGCGAGCACGCGCGCGCGGCTCATCAGCTCGGCGGGCACAGGCTGCTCGAACTTGAGCATCACGTTCGCGGCCTTGACCTTGACGCGTTTGCCCGAGTCCAACTCGACCTGCATCGAGGCGTCGGATTCGTTCATCACGCGGCCGGCGTGGAACTTGCCGGCGTCGTCGAAGAGGGCATAGGTCATGAGGGGCGCGATTGTCGCCGAGTGGCTGCTCAGGCCAGCGCCGGGCCGCTCCCAAGCGTGGGCCTGAGCCTCCAAGGGCCACGCGGTGGCCCCTGACGGGGCCGGGGGGAGTGCGAGCGTAGCGAGCGAGGGGTCGCCATGTCACAGGCCGAGGAAGGCCAGGATCGCTGGCAGGTGCTCGTCGAAGTCCGACAACGCATGGTCGCTGCCGTCGATCAAGCGCATCGGCGAGCTGTCGTAGCGGCCGCTCATCTCGCGCCAGTCGAGCACCTCGTCGCCCTTGGCGATCACGGGCAGATAACGATCGGGCTGCGTCACCGCGCGCGGCGTCAGCAGGCGCAACTGCGTCACGTACTCGGGCTTGAAGTAGAACGCGTCGTCGGGGTCGTGGAACGACGTCAGCTCGCCGATGTAGCCGGCCAGATCGCGTGCAGGGTTGATGGCGGGGTTCAACAGCACCGCGCGGCAGCCGGTCTTCTCGGCGACCACGGTGGCGTAGAAACCGCCGAGCGAGCTGCCGATGACGGCCATGTGATCGGTCGGCCAGCGCGCCAGTTCCTCGAACACGAGGTCCATCGACTCGCGCGGTGACGGCGGCAACTGCGGGCACCACCAATGCACCTCGGGCCGGTGGCGCTGCAGCCAGTCGGCCATGAAGCGCGCCTTGAACGACTTCGGCGAGGAGCGGAAACCGTGCAGGTAGAGCAGGTGGGTGATCGGCTCGTCGTAGGTCATTTGAAACTCAGGCCAGCGCAGGGCCGCTCCCAAGCGGCCTGAACTCCCTTCGGGGGACGCGAGCGAAGCGAGCCAGGGGCTTTCATTTCTTGCGCAGGCCGTCGAGCAGCTTGGCGTGAATGCCGCCGAAGCTGCCGTTGCTCATGCACAGCACATGGTCGCCCGGCTTGGCGGCCGCGATCACCGCGGCGGCGAGCGCATCGACCTTGTCGGCCACCACCGCCAGCGAGCCCATCGGCGCCAGCGCGTCGTGCGCGTCCCAGCCGTAGTTTCCTTGCAGGCAGAACGACAGATCGGCTTCTTCGAACGCCCACGGCAATTGCGCCTTCATCGTGCCGAGCTTCATCGTGTTCGAGCGCGGCTCGAAGACGGCCAGCACGCGCTGCAGGCCAACGCGCTGGCGCAGGCCGCCGACGGTGGCGCGGATCGCGGTCGGGTGGTGCGCGAAGTCGTCATAGACCTTGACGCCGCCGGCCTCGCCGATCAGTTCCATGCGCCGCTTGGCGTTTTCGAACTTGCCCAGCGCCGCGGCCGCGGCTTCCGGCGCGACGCCGACATGCTCGGCCGCGCCGATCGCCGCCAGCGCATTCAACTGGTTGTGCTCGCCTTGCAGCGCCCATTCGACGCGGCCGATCTTCAAGCTGCCGCGCAGCACGTCGAAGGCATGCGGCTCGCCGCGCGCGCGCAACGCGCCGGGCTCTTCACGCAAGGCGCCGAAGCGCACCACCTCGCTCCAGCAGCCGCGCGTCAGCACGCGTTGCAGCGCTTCGTCGCGCGCATTGACGACGAGGCGCCCCTTCGCAGGCACCGTGCGCACGAGGTGATGGAACTGCGTTTCGATCGCGGCCAGGTCGGCAAAGATGTCGGCGTGGTCCATTTCGAGGTTGTTCAGGATCGCCGTGCGCGGCCGGTAGTGCACGAACTTGCTGCGCTTGTCGAAGAGGGCGGTGTCGTACTCGTCGGCTTCGATGACGAAGTATTGGCCCGCGCCCAGCCGCGCCGAGATGTCGAAGTTCATCGGCACGCCGCCGATCAGGAAGCCGGGCTTCAGGCCGGCAGCTTCGAGGATCCAGGCCAGCATCGCGCTCGTCGTCGTCTTGCCGTGCGTGCCGGCGACGGCCAGCACATGCTGGTGCTTGAGCACATGCTCGAACAGCCATTGCGGGCCGCTGGTGTAGTCGGCGCCGGCGTCGAGGATGGCTTCCATCAGCGCGAAGTCTTGCGAGCGCGCGCGCGTGACGACGTTGCCGATGACGAAGACGTCGGGCGCGAGGGCCATCTGCTCGGCGCCGTAGCCTTCGATCAACTCGATGCCGAGGGCGCGCAACTGGTCGCTCATCGGCGGATAAACGCTGGCGTCGCAACCGGTGACCTTGTGCCCTGCCTCGCGCGCGATCGCCGCGATGCCGCCCATGAAGGTGCCGCAAATGCCGAGGATGTGGATGTGCATGAAAAGATTCTAGGGCGCTGGTATCTTGCGGCGGATGGGCTTTGCACCCGTTCACAACCCGTTCGCCTGGATCGGCACGCATGCCTTCGCCTACCCGCTGCTCGAAGTGCTGCACATCGTCGGCATTGCGATGCTGCTCGGCAGTTTGCTGCTCGTCGAGCTGCGGGTCTGGGGCTTCGGTGCGACGCTGCCGATCGAACCGCTGGCCCGCCTCGCGCTGCCGTTGACCTTGGCCGGCTTCGCGCTGGCCGCGACCACGGGCTCGCTGATGTTTGCCAGCCAGCCGGGTGACCTGATCGCCAACCGCCTCTTCGTCATCAAGATGGGCTTGGTGATGCTGGCCGGGCTGAACGCCGCATCGTTCCATGCTCGCGGCGGGTTGACGCGCGGCGACCGCGCGGCGCGATTTCAGACCCTGTTGTCAGTCGGGATTTGGCTGGCCGTTATCTTCTGTGGCCGCTGGATTGCCTATCGCTGAGGAGCCTGTTCATGGAGCGCCGACTCTTGCTCACCGCTGCCGCCGTACTTCCGCTGGCCGCGCGCGCCCACCATGGCTGGAGCAGTTTCGATGTGGCGCGGCCGATCTACCTCGAAGGCAAGGCGGTCAACGTGGCCTGGCGCAACCCGCATGTCGAGCTGGATTTGGAGGTTGCGCCCGATCTCAAGCTGCCGGCCGATCTGGCACAGCGCGCGGTGCCGGCGCAGTCGGCCAGCGTCGATGGCGCCGGCCTGCTCAAGGCCGCGCAACTGCCGACGCGCAAGGACAAGCGCTGGCACATCGAACTGGCGCCGCTGTCGCGCATGGAGGCGTGGAAAGCTGCCGAGATCAAAAACGGGGACGCGATCTCGATGCTCGGCTTCACCTTTGCCGGCGAGAAAGGCGAGCCCGTCTTGCGCGTCGAGTACTTGTGGGCCGGCGGCAAGACCTACGCCTTGCGTTCTTCTCCGGCCTGATCAGAGTGACTCGAAGGCCTCGCGCGCCGCGGACAGCGTGCTGTCGATGTCGGCCGCCGTGTGCGCCGCACTGACGAAGCCGGCCTCGTAGAGTGCCGGCGCGAGATACACGCCGCGGTCGAGCATGGCGTGAAAGAAGCGGTTAAAGCGCTCCTTGTCTGTCGCCATCACGGTGCCGTAGTTCTGCGGCAGTGAGTCGGTGAAGAAGAAGCCGAACATGCCACCTTCGCTGTCGCTGCAGAACGGCACGCCGGCATTTTTGGCTTCGCGAGACAGACCTTCGGCCAACGCGCGCGTGCGCTGCGATAGCGCATCAAAGAAGCCGGCCTGGCCAATCTCGCGCAGCGTCGCCAGCCCACAGGCCGTCGCCACCGGGTTGCCGGAGAGCGTGCCGGCCTGATAGACCGGACCGAGCGGCGCGAGCTGGCTCATCACGTCCTTGCTGCCGCCGAACGCCGCCAGCGGCATGCCGCCGCCGATGACCTTGCCGAAGACGCTGACATCGGGCTGGAAGCCGGGGATCAGCTTGGCGTACAGGCTCTGAGCACTGCCGAGCGCCACGCGAAAGCCGGTCATGACCTCATCGAACACCAGCAGCGTGCCGTTGCGCGTGCACAGCTCGCGCAGCCGCGCCATGAACGGCACGGCGGCGCGCACGAAGTTCATGTTGCCGGCGATCGGCTCGATCATCACGCACGCCAACTCGCGCGGATGCGCGTCGAACGCGGCTTCGAGTGCGGCAGCGTCGTTGTACGGCAGCACGATCGTGTCCTTGGCCACTTCCGGCGGCACGCCGGCGGAGGTCGGGTGGCCGAAGGTGGCCAGGCCCGAGCCGGCCTTGACCAGCAGCGCATCGGCGTGGCCGTGGTAGCAGCCTTCGAACTTGATGAACTTGGCGCGGCCGGTGGCGCCGCGCGCCAGGCGCAGCGCGCTCATGCCGGCTTCGGTACCCGACGACACCAGGCGCACCTGCTGCATGCTCGGCACGTGGGCGAGGATCGCTTCGGCGAGTTCGATCTCGCGCTCGGTCGGTGCGCCGAAGGACAGGCCTTCTTGTGCCGCGCGCATGACGGCGTCGAGCACGGCGGGGTGACCGTGGCCGAGGATCATCGGTCCCCAGGAGCCGATGTAGTCGATGACTTTCTTGCCCTCGGCGTCCCACATGTAGGCGCCTTGCGCGCGGGCGATGAAACGCGGCGTGCCGCCGACGGCTCGAAAGGCGCGCACGGGCGAGTTCACCCCGCCGGGGATGACGCGCTGAGCGCGCTCGAAGAGTGCAGCGTTCGTCATGTTTTCGCGCTCGAACAGCGACTGGTCAGTGGACACGGCGCGATGCCCCCGGCGGCAGGCCGCCGTTGTCGTCGGGCTCGGCATCGCCCTCGGCCGGCGCGTCGCCGTCCTCCGGCGGCGGCAGCGCCCAGAAAAAGCGATCCGGCACGACGTTGCCCATGCCGGGACGGAAGCCCGCATCCAGGCTCTGGTCGAGAAACTGCAGCGCCTCGCCGACGGCATCCGACAGCTCCGCGCCCGAAGCCAGCAGCGCCGCCAGCGCCGCCGACAGCGTGTCGCCGGCACCGACGAAGCCGGCTTCGAACAACTCGAACTTCTCGCCGGTGAGCGCACCTTGTGGCGAGGCCAGCACGTTGTCGATCCACTGCTCCTTGCCCTTGCTCGGCAACATGACGCCGGTGACGAGCACGAAGCGCGTGCCATGCTCGCCGGCGGCCACGGCCAACTCGCGAGCCGACGGCGCACGCTCGTTGTCCCAGTCGGGCAGCAGAAAGTCGGTCAGCGTCTTGTGGTTGCCCACCAGCACCTCGGCGGCCGGCAGGATCAGCTCGCGAAAGGCTTCCATGTAGTTCTGCAGCTCGTCTTCATCGACCCAGCCGAGCGTGGGCATGTAGGCCACCAGCGGCACGTCGGGGTAATCGGAGAGGATTTCGGCCACGGCAGCCACGTTGTCGGCGTTGCCGAGAAAGCCGACCTTCCAGGCCGCCAGCGTCACGTCTTCCAAGATCGTGCGCGCCTGTTCCGCCACATGTTCGGCCTCGATCGGGTGCTGGTCGAAGACCTCGGCGCTGTCGCGCAGCACGATCGAGGTGATCACCGGCAGCGTGTGCGCGCCCATCGCCGAGATCGTGGCGATGTCGCCGGCGCTGCCGCCGGCACCGGAGGCATCGCTGGCGTTGAAGCTCATCACGCAGGCCGGCGCCGGCGGCTCTTCGGCGATGACGGCGCCGGGATCGGCAACGGAAGGGTCGGGGTTCATAGGAGGACGCAGCCGGCAGGCGCGGGTGTCATGCGATTTATGTGTGGTTCTAGGCAATCGCCAAAGGACTTGAACCAGACCTCTAGCGGAGTGTGAAGAAAGTACCGTATGTGCCTAGCAGCGCTTGGATTTCTCGTTTTTACGCTCCATACAATAGCCCCGCATTGTAGTGATTGACACGCTCTCTTGATTCAAACCATGCGTACCTGGATGTGCCTGATCTGCGGCTGGATTTACGACGAATCCGCCGGTGATGCGGAGCATGGCCTGCCGGCCGGCACCGCCTGGGCCGATGTGCCGATGAATTGGACCTGCCCCGAGTGTGGTGCACGCAAAGAAGATTTCGAAATGGTGCAGTTGTGAAAACACGCGCCGCGCAAATTGCCCAAGGAGCTGCCGCCTGATGAACGCCCCGACCCCCGCTGCCCACGCCAACGGCGTCAAGGTGCTCGTCATCGACGACAGCAACACCATCCGCCGCAGCGCCGAGATTTTCCTTGCGCAAGGCGGCCATCAGGTGGTGCTGGCCGAGGACGGCTTCGACGCGCTGGCCAAGGTCAACGACCATGGCCCCGAGCTGATCTTCTGCGACATCCTGATGCCGCGCCTGGACGGCTACCAGACCTGCGCCATCATCAAGCGCAACCCGCGTTTCGCCCATGTGCCGGTGATCATGCTGTCGTCCAAGGACGGCCTGTTCGACAAGGCGCGCGGCCGCATGGTCGGCTCCGAGGACTACCTGACCAAACCTTTCACCAAAGAACAGTTGCTGCGTGCCGTCAAGCAATTCAGCAAGCGCATCGAAGCGCCAGCCGCGGCCTGATGTTCGCGATCCACACGCTCTGCGCGATCTCACCATGACCATCCAGAAAATCCTGCTCGTCGATGACAGCAAAACCGAGCTGCATCACCTCACTGAGTTGCTGACCAAGCGCGGCTATGCGGTGCGCAGTGCCGAGAACGGCGAAGACGCGATGCGCCGCCTGGGCGAAGAAAAGCCCGACCTGATCCTGATGGACGTTGTCATGCCGGGCCAGAACGGCTTCCAGCTGACGCGCGCCATCACCCGCGACCCGCGCTTTTCGGACGTGCCGGTGATCATGTGCACCAGCAAGGGCCTCGAGACCGACAAGGTCTGGGGCATGCGCCAGGGCGCACGTGACTACGTCGTCAAGCCGGTCGATGCCGACGAGCTGCTCGGCAAGATCAGAAATTTCGACTGACCATGGCTAACCGAGAAGCCCTGCGCGAGCTGCAAACGCGGCTGGCTGCGCGCATGCAGGCCGCGCGCAGCGAGCAGCGTGGCCAGTCGTGGCTGGCGGTCGAGTGCCGCGGCCATGGCTTGCTGCTGCCGCTCGAGCAGGCCGGCGAAATCTTCCCGCCGGCTGCGCTGATGCCGGTGCCGCACACGCAGCCCTGGTTCGTCGGTGTGGCCAACCTGCGCGGTGGCCTGCACGGCGTGGTCGATCTGGCCCGTTTTCTCGGTTTGCCTGAAGCCTCGACGGCCGAAGCGGTGCGCGAACAGTCTCGCCTGGTGGCCTTCGGTGCCGCGCTCGGCATGAACTGCGCGTTGCTCGTCGATCGCCTGGCCGGCCTGCGCAGCAGCGATCAGATGACCGTGGCATCGCAACGACGGTGCCGCCCGCCCGGCCTTCGCCGGCGATGTCTTGATCGACCCGGCGCAGCGTACCTGGCAGACCATCGACCTGGCCCGACTGGCCCAGGACGAGCACTTCCTCTCCATCGTCGCCGCCTGAGCCGACGCCTTCAATTCAACACAAACAGATATCCCATCTGGAGGCCTCAATGAGTTTCCTCGACAAGTTCAAAGGCAGAGGCCGCGATGCGGACCGTCGCGACGATGACCTGGCGTCGATGTTCGACGAAGTGGTGCCGGTGCGTCCGGACGACATGCTGCTGGCGGGTGCCGGTGCGGGCGGCGGAGGCGGCATGGCCTCGCTGGCCGTCGATCTGAGCGCACCGACGCAAGCGCCGGCGATGACGCAAGGCAACACCGATTCTTCGATCATGTCGGAAGTCAATGCCACCGAAACCGGTGGCGAGTACAGCGAAACGCGCTTGCCCGGTGCCGAGGGTGCCGTGTCCGCGGGCACGGGCCTGCCGTTGATCGGCCACCTGCCCGCGGCGCAACAGCGAAACGCCCTCTTCCTGGCGCTGGTGCTCGGCCTCGGCGGCCTGATCGGCGGCTCGTGGCTGGCGGTCAGCTCGGCCAACGAAGGCTCGTCGCAGGTCGGCTCGACCGGTCAGGCGCTGATGCAGTCGCAGCGTCTGGCCAAGTCGGTCTCGCAAGCGCTGCTGGGCAGCGACAGCGCCTTCGGTGAAGTGCGCGAGAGCGCCGACGTGCTGGGCAAGAACCTGCGCGCCTTGAAGGACGGCAGTGCCGACGTCAAGGCGGTCTCGTCCGCCGCGCAAGGCGCGATCGAGCCGCTGATGCCGCTGGTCGAGCGCGCCGAGAAGAACGCCGGCGTCGTGCTGGCGCAGCAGAAGACGCTGACGCAGGTCGGCCAGGCGCTGCGCGCGATCAACCGCCAGTCGTCGGAGCTGCTGGAAACGGCGGAGACGGTGTCGTCGCTGAAACTGCAGCAGGATGCCAGCGCCGCCGAGCTGTCGGCCGTCGGCCAGTTGGTGATGCTGACGCAGCGCATCGGCAAGAGCGCCAACGAGTTCCTGACCACCGAAGGCGTCAGCCCCGAGGCCGTGTTCCTGCTCGGCAAGGACCTGAACTCCTTCCGCGAAATCGCCAACGGCCTGTTGAACGGCAGCGCCGAGTTGCGCCTGACCGGCACCAAGGATCCGCAGACCAAAGAGCGTCTGCAGCAACTGGTGACCCAGTACGAAAAGACGCGCACCGACGCCAGCGCGATCCTGAACAACCTGCAAGGCCTGGTGGCCGCACGCGAGGCGCAGGCCTCGGTGGTGGCCGACAGCGAGCCCTTGCGCAAGGGCCTCGAAGAGCTGCAAGGCAAGCTCGAAGGCCGCGGCCTCGGCACAGCCAGCATCGCTTTGATCCTGCTCGGCTTGGCTGCCACGGCATTGGCCGCGCTCGGCCTGCTGCGCCTGTTCGTTGCC
>CAWFJZ010000034.1:0-22255 GCA_963816315.1 uncultured beta proteobacterium | reverse complement strand
CGCCACCGCCCGGCGCCGTGTCGGCGCAAACGCGCTCGCGCCGAGCCAACTCCACAGCCGGGTGGCGTCGCGCCGTGTGCCGTCGATGCGGATGGTGCCCGCGGCGATCGACTCCTCGGGCGTGCGGTCGCCGCTCCAGACCTCGGTGAGGCCGCGCACGGTGGCATCGACCACGACGGTCACGTCGCGGCCCGGGTCGTCGCGGCACAGGTCCACCGTGTCGTCCTCGACCACGAGCCACCATTGCCGCTCGCCGGCGCGCGCGTCGCGGAAGCGGAAGTTGACGACCATCGGCTGCGCCGGGCACACCTCCACGTGCACCGAGCGCCGCACGTCCCACATCAGCAGCCCGGCGTCGAGCTCGTCCTTGCGCAGCCGGCTGCCGATCCAGCGCGCGCCCCAGTGGCCGAGCGCCATGATGATCGGCCGCAAGTCCTCGCCGGCCGGCGTGAGGCTGTATTCCCAGACGTTGCCCAGCGGCGTGCGGCGCACCACGCCGAAGGCTTCGAGCTGGCGCAGCCGCTGCGCCAGCAGGCTGCTCGACATGCGCGGCACGCCGCGGTGCAGGTCGTTGAAGCGGCGGCTGCCGCACAGCAGCTCGCGCAGCACCAGCGGCGTCCAGCGCTCGCACAACACCTGGGCGCTGCGCGCGACGGTGCAGAACTGGCCGTGACTGCGTTCCATCATGCTTCTCCCTGGCGGTCTGGACGCTGCAGATTCTGGACTACTCGCGCCGCCGCGCAAGACCGGCGGGGTCAGCGCCATCGGGTTGGCGCCGCGCGTTGCCCGGGTGTACGCTGCTCCGCTCTCGGCAACCTCTCCAGGAGCACGCGATGGCGAACCATGTCTACAAGATGGTCGAACTGGTCGGCTCATCGGCCACCGGCACCGACGATGCGATCCGCAATGCGATCGAGACCGCAGCCAAGACGCTGCGCCACATCGACTGGTTCGAGGTGGTGCAGACGCGCGGCCATGTGGCCGACGGCAAGGTGGCGCACTTCCAGGTCACCTTGAAGGTGGGCTTCCGCCTCGAGGCTTGATCACGGCAACCGCATCACGGAGGCCCGCATGGACCAGGACACTTTCAACCTCAGCATCCGCAAGTTCCTCAAGACCGTTGGCGTCGGCTCGCAGCGCGAGATCGAACAGGCTGTGGCCAAGGCCCTGGCCGACGGCAGGCTCGCCGGCAGCGAAACCTTCCTCGCGACGATGACGCTGAAGATCGATGCGTTGGGGTTGGCGCTGACGTTCGACGGTGACATCGCACTGCAGTAGCGGCAGGCCGCCGAGCGATACGGATTCGCTTTCAATCGCATAGAAATGGTCGGCCGCAATCGGCCCTTTGTGTGCGTTCGCGATCGTCCGGAAATGCTCTTCGCAGTGGTCGGTGCGCGAGCAAGGCGGCGGGCAGGGCGCAGTCGGGGCTCAGCCGTCGCTCGCCCTCGCTGCGCGAGGGTTCCCTGCGATGCTCGGTCTGAGGTCGCACCGCGAAACTCGCTTCACTCACTGCGCTCGTTGCGCTCAAACACTCGCGGTGAGTCAGATCACGAAGCGCGCTACGCGCGCCGACCTCAGCCCTGTGCTTCTCGGCGGCGCCATTCGCCCCGCCTGCTCCCCACCCGCCGCCTTGCGGGAACAGTCGTTCTTGGGGGGAGTGTTGGGCCAGCCACGGGCATCGAGCCCGAGGCTTGCCGCGCGCCGCAGGCGCGCTCACCGGGCGCGAGCCGGGCTCGATGCCCGGCTTGTGACCTTCTCCAACAAAGAAAACCGGTGCCTCGCCAAGCCGTGGGCGGGTGTGCGCTGGCGCGCCTGTGCGGCGGCGAGGAGCGCAGGGTTTCGGTCGGCGCGCGTACCCGCGCACTTCGTGAACTGACTCGCTGCGACTGTCCGAGCGCAACGAACGCAGTGAGTGAAGCGAGTTTCGCAGCGCGACCGAAACCCGAGCACCGCAGCGAAGTCGGCGCGCCTTTGGCGCCGACCGCCGCAGTGGCGCGCCAGCGCACACCCGCCCACGGCTTGGCGCAAGCCAGCACGTCGACCAAGCGGACATTCGAAGACCGCAATGGGCCGGTGGCAGACGCGCGCTTCTTCCACGCATGAAAGCGAACCGGTATGAGTCGTCACCGGGCGCGTGAACGAAATCAGCCCCGCGCCGCTGCCAGCACGGCATTGAGCGTCGCGCTCGGACGCATCACGGCCTTGCACTTCGCGTCATCGGCGAGGTAGTAGCCGCCGATGTCCACCGGCTTGCCCTGCACCGCTGCCAGTTCGGCAACGATCGCCTTCTCCTTGTCGGCCAGCGCCTTGGCCAGTGGCACGAACTGCGCCTGTAGCGCCTTGTCTTCGCCCTGCGCGGCGAGTTCCTTCGCCCAGTACATCGCCAGGTAGAACTGGCTGCCGCGGTTGTCGAGCTCGCCGGTCTTCGGGCTCGGTGACTTGCGGTTGTCGAGCAGCTTGCCGGTGGCGGCGTCGAGCGTGGTGGCGAGGATCTTCGCCTTGGCGTTGCCCGTCTTCAGTCCCAGGTCTTCCAGGCTCACGGCCAGCGCCAGGAATTCGCCGAGCGAGTCCCAGCGCAGGTGGTTCTCTTCCACCAGCTGCTGCACATGCTTGGGCGCCGAGCCACCGGCCCCCGTTTCATACATGCCGCCGCCGGCCATCAACGGCACGATCGACAACATCTTGGCGCTGGTGCCCAGCTCCATGATGGGGAAGAGGTCTGTCAGGTAGTCGCGCAGGATGTTGCCGGTGACGCTGATGGTGTCCAGTCCGCGCACCACGCGCTCCAGCGTGTAGCGCATGGCGCGCACCTGGCTCATGATCTGGATGTCCAGGCCCGTGGTGTCGTGGTCCTTCAGGTAGAGCTTGACCTTCTTGATCAGCTCGTTCTCGTGCGGGCGGTACGGGTCGAGCCAGAACACCGTCGGCATGCCGGAGTTGCGCGCACGCGTGACGGCCAGCTTTACCCAATCGCGGATCGGCGCGTCCTTGACCTGGCACATGCGCCAGATGTCGCCGGCTTCGACGTTCTGCGTCAGCAGCACTTCGCCTGTGGCCAGGTCGGTGATGTTGGCGACGCCGTCTTCGGCGATCTCGTAGGTCTTGTCGTGCGAGCCGTATTCCTCGGCCTGCTGCGCCATCAAGCCCACGTTGGGCACGGTGCCCATGGTCTTGGGGTCGAAGTTGCCGTGCCACTTGCAGAAGTTGATCATCTCCTGGTAGATGCGGGCAAAGGTGCTCTCGGGCATCACCGCCTTGACCTCTTTCAAGCGTCCGTCGGCGCCGTACATCTTGCCGCCGCTGCGGATCATCGCGGGCATCGACGCATCGACGATCACGTCGTTCGGTGAATGGAAGTTGGTGATGCCCTTGCTCGAATCGACCATCGCCAGCTCGGGGCGGTGCTCGTGGCAGGCGTGCAGGTCGCGCACCACGGCTTCGCGCTGGCTCTGCGGCAGCTTGTCGAGCTTGTCGTAGAGGTTGGCCATGCCGTGGTTGACGTTCACCCCCAGCTCATCGAACAGCTTGGCGTGTTTCTCGAAGGCTTCCTTGTAGAAGATCTTCACGCAGTGGCCGAAGACGATGGGGTGCGACACCTTCATCATCGTGGCCTTGACGTGCAGCGAGAACATCACGCCGTACTTGCGCGCGTCTTCGATCTCGCGCTCGTAGAACTCGCACAGCGCCTTCTTGCTCATGAACATGCTGTCGATGACTTCGCTCGCCAGCAGCGAGACCTTGGGTTTGAGCACCACGGTCTTGCCGCTCTTCGTGATGAGCTCCATCTTCACGTCGCGCGCCTTGTCGAGCGTGATCGACTTTTCACCGTGATAGAAATCGCCGCTGTGCATGTGCGAGACATGGGTGCGCGAAGCCTGCGCCCACTCGGACATGCTGTGCGGGTTCTTGCGCGCGTACTCCTTCACCGCACGCGGCGCGCGGCGGTCGGAGTTGCCTTCGCGCAGCACCGGGTTCACCGCCGAGCCGGTGCACTTGCCGTAGCGTGTGCGGATGGCTTTGTCTTCGTCGGTCTTCGGGTCTTCGGGGTAGTCGGGCAGCTTGTAGCCCTTGGCCTGCAGTTCACGCACGCAGGCGATCAGCTGGCCCACCGATGCGCTGATGTTGGGCAGCTTGATGATGTTGGCGTCCGGCTCCAGCGTCTTGGCGCCCAGCTCGGCCAGGGTGTCGGGCACACGCTGTTCCGGCGTGAGGTGCTCCGGAAAAGCGGCCAGCACGCGCGCCGCCACCGAGATGTCGGCCTTGGCAATCTGGATGCCGGCCGGCGCCGTGAAGGCGCGGATGATCGGCAGGAAGGCGCAGGTCGCCAGCATCGGCGCTTCGTCGGTCAGGGTGTAGATGATCGTGGGCTGCTGGCTGGCCATGGGCGGGTCTCCTGGGTGGGTTGCCTCGCATTTTGCCCATTGCGGCTGACACCAGGCCCACACACGCCCGGCTTGAGCGAGACTGCGCGTCTTCGTGCTCGGCAGCACCGGCGTCGTCGGCCGCACGACCGTGCGCGCGCTGGCGCAGCGCCCCGTGTGTTGTCAGAACCCGACCTCGTTCTTCCCTTTCAGCCCGAGCATCGCGCGCGCCTCTTCGCGGCGACGCGATCGTCAGGCCCAAGCCCCTCGACGATGCCGCGCACGCGCTGGACCTGATCGGCGTTGCTGCGCGCCAGTTGCCCCGGCCCGTCCCACAGCGAGTCCTCAAGCCCCACGCGCACGTTGCCGCCCTGCGCGGCCGCCATGGCCGCCATTGGCATCTGCGCGCGGCCAGCGCCGAGCACGCTCCACAGGTAGGCGTTGCCGAACAGGCGGTCCGCGGTGCGTTTCATGTGCGCCACGTCGTCGGGGTGCGCGCCGATGCCGCCGAGGATGCCGAACACCGTCTGCACGAGGAACGGCGTCTTCACCAGGCCGCGCTCGACGAAGTGCACCAGGTTGTACAGGTGCGCGGTGTCGTAGCACTCGAACTCGAATCGTGTGCCGTTGGCGGTGCCCTCGGACAGCACGTACTCGATGTCGGCGAAGGTGTTTTTGAACACCAGGTCCTTGGTCTTCTCCAGGTAGGCACGCTCCCAGTCGTGCTGAAACTCCTTGAAGCGCTTCAACATCGGGTACAGGCCGAAGTTCATCGAGCCCATGTTGAGCGACGCGACCTCGGGCTTGAGTTCCAGCGCCGGGCGCATGCGCTCCTGCACCGTCATCGTCGGTGCGCCGCCGGTGGTGATGTTGATGACGCCGTCGCAGCGACGCTTGATGTCGGTGACGAAGGGCAGGAAGGCTTCGGGCGTCTGCACCGGCCGGCCGTCCTTCGGGTCACGTGCGTGCAGGTGCACGATCGCCGCGCCGGCCTGCACCGCGGCCACCGCCTCGTCGGCGATCTGCTGCGCCGTGATCGGCAGGTGCGGCGACATCGATGGCGTGTGGATCGAGCCGGTGACGGCGCAGGTGATGATGACTTTGCGTTGGGGCATGAGTGCTCCGGTGGGTGGTGGCTCAGTCGATCGAGACCTTAACGCGCTTGAGCACTTCGGCGTAGCGTGCGCGGTCGCCCTGCATCAAGTCCACCACCTGCTGCACCGGGCCGGGACTGGGCACGAAGCCGAAGACGGCGAACTTTTCCTTCACGTCGGCCTGGCCGAGCGCGTCGTTCACCGCCTTGTTGATCTCCGCCGTCACCACCGGCGGCGTGCCGGCCGGCGCCATCAGCGCGACCCAGGTCAACGCGTCGAGCGCCTTCGGGCCGCCGGCTTCCTCGAGCGTCGGCACGTCGGGCATCGCGGGCGAGCGCGTGCGGTCGGCCACCGCGAGAAAGCGCAGCTTGCCGCCGCGCACCAGAGCGCCGGCGCTGGCGATGCTGCCGAAGGCCCAATTCACTTCGTTGGTGGCCACCGCGCCGTAGAGCTGAGAGGTCTCCTTGAACGGCACATGCAGCATCTCGCTGCCGATCGCGCTTTCCAGCCGCGCCGCGCCCAGGTGCAGCGGGCCGCCGACCGCGTTCGAGCCGTAGGTCAGCGACTTGGCCTTCGCTGCTGCCAGCAGGTCGGCCAGCGTCTTGTAGGGGCCGTCGGCCGCGACGGCGACGAAGAACGCCGTCTTGTAGAGCACGGCCACCGGCACCAGGTCCTTCTCCGGGTCGTAGGCCAGCTTCTTGAAGATCAGCGGGTTGATCGACAGGTTGCCGACATCGACCACGACCAGATCGTTGCCGGTCGGTAGTGTGTTTTTCATCGCGTTGATGCCGAGCACACCGGCGCCGCCGGGCTTCGGATCAACGATCACGGGCTGGCCCCATTTGGCCTGCAACTTCTCGGCCACGATGCGCGCCACGGCGTCGGGGCCGCTGCCGCTCGGGAACACGCTGGTCAGGCGCACGCCGCCTTTTGGCGTGTTCGGCGCGCCTTGGGCCAAGGCGCTGCCGGCCAGCGCGCAGGCGAGTGTGACGAGGGTGACTCTGCGGTTCATGTTCTTGTCTCCTGATGGGATGGTGTGTGTTGCTCAGCGCGGCTCGTCGACGATGCCGTTGCGCAGCACGCCGATGCGTTCGATCTCGATCTCGCAGCTGTCGCCGGGGGTCATCCAGACCTGCGGCTTGCGCGCCATGCCCACGCCCGAGGGGGTGCCGGTGATGATGATGTCGCCGACCTGCAGCGCCATCGCCTCGGAGCACACCGACACCAGCGTCGCCACGTCGAAGATCATGTCCTTCGTGTTCGCGTCCTGCAGCACGCGGCCATTCAGGCGGCACTGCAGGCGCAGGCCGGCGGCGCCGGGCGGCAGTTCGTCGGCGGTGACGAATTCGGGACCGAAGCTGCCGCTGGCGTCGAAGTTCTTGCCCAGCGTCCACTGGTTGGTGCGCAGCTGGTAGTCGCGGATCGAGCCGTCGTTGAAGATCGAATACCCGGCGACGTGGTCCAGCGCCTTGTCCTTGGCGATGTAGCGCCCCGGCTTGCCGATCACCGCCACCAACTCGGCTTCGTAGTCGAACTGCGTCGACACGTGCGGGCGCACCAGCGCTTGTTCATGCGCCACCCACGACGAGGCATAGCGCTGGAACACGACCGGGTACTTCGGCGCTCGAAGTTGCTTTCGGCGGCGTGGTCGGTGTAGTTCAGGCCGATGGCGAATGCCTTGGCCGGGTGGGCGATCGGCGGCAGGTGGCGCAGGCCCTTGCGCGGCACGCGCGTCGTGGCGCGCTCGACCGCGGCGCGCGCGGCCTTCATGCCGGCGTCGCCCTGGCGCAGCAACTCGTCGAGCGTGGCCGGCAGGCCGAGCGCGGTGACGTCGATCAGTTCGTCGGCGCTGGTGGCCACGCCGAGCGCGGGTTGGCCTTGCGGGTTGATGAAGGCGGTGAATCTCATGGTGTGTTCCTCAAAGCGCAGGCGCCGGTTGTTCGAAGTTGGTGGTGAAGTCTTCCGGGACCGCAGGGCCCCAGACGTAGAACGAGTCGTGCACCGGGTGGTCGGCAGCCGGCCAGTCGAGGTCGTGCGGCACGAAGTCGATGTCGAACGAGTACTCGGCGTGGCTGCCCCAGGGGTCGCGCACGTAGTGAAAATAGTTCGAGCCGAGCACGTGGCGGCCGAGGCCCCAACCCTTGTCGAACCCTGCGGCGCGCATCTGCTCGGCGCCGTTGCCCACATCGTCCAGGCAGCCGACATCCCAGCTCGAATGGTGCAGTCCCGCCGCGTGCGATTTGGCGAACGCGACCAGATGGTGGTCGCTGCCGTGCGCGCCGTGCATGAAGGCGACGATGTCGGCCGAACGGTCGGACAGGCGCAGGCCGAGCACGTCCTGCGCGAAGGCCGTCATGCGCGGCACGTCGGGGCTGAAGAACAGCACGTGCGACAAGCCGCGCGGCCGCACCGGTTGGACCTGGCTGCGCGCCGGCGCGCGGCCGCGGCCCGCGGCTGCGGTCGGCGGCGCGATCGCGCGCGACTTCGCGCTCGGCGACACCTTGGGCGCGACGATCAGTTGCCACGGTGTGCCATCGGGGTTGCGCAGCCACAGGCCACTGCCGTCCGACAGTGGATGCGGTTCGCACGACAAGCCACGCGCCGCGATGCGCTCGCGCATTGGCTCGAGGTCTTCCGCGTACAGGCCGAAGCTGACGTATTCGAGCTGCTTGGTCGTGCCGCTGGCGAAGACGCTGGCCCAGGCATGGGCGTTGCCAATGGTGTGCAGGTCGAGGCGCTCGCCGATGCGGCGCGGCTCGAGCCCGAAGGCGACGTAGAAGCGTTCGGCCTCGGCCAGGTCGGGCACCGAGAACACGAAGCGGTGCACGGAGTGCACGCCGAGCGCGTCGGCGCGGCGGGGTGAAGTGCTGTCGTTCATCGTTGGGTCTCCTACTGATGGTTCATGCGCGTGCGCCGGCCACGCGCGCCAGCAGCGCGGCACCGGAGGCCGGCCAGGCGTCGCCGCGCCACGCGACGTGCTGATCGGGGCGGATCAGCGTGTAGCGCGTCGGGTACAGGCTTGGCAGCGCGGGCTCGGTGCGTTGCAGCAGCGTCAGCGGCACGCCGGCGGCGCCGGCTGCGCTCATCGCGGCGTCGAGGTCCTCGCGCGGCGCGTTCGGGTGCGCCAGCAGCGTGAAACCGCGGCCGAGGTGGTCGTACAGCGAACTGCCGTCGTGCAGCCAGGCGTGTGGCGCGAGCGAGCCGGGGCGCGAGGTCGGCACGTAGTTGACGAAGTCGGCGGCCGGCGCGGCGCTGCCGTCGGCGACGATCACCGGCGAGTCGTCGTAGCGGTAGCCGAGCACGACGCCGAGCGTCGCGAACTCGCGCAGCTTGGCGGCCTGGATGCGCGCGCCGGCCTCGCGCCGCGCGCGGTCGCCGTCGGCGCCGCCGGCGTCGAGGTTCGCGGCGACGAACTGGTCGCCCAGGCTCTTGTGGTTGAGCACGGCCTCGTCGAGCACCCACTCGTGCACCGGGCGGCGCTCGGCCTCGTAGCTGTCGAGCAGCGCCGCGCCGCCCCAGCCCTGCAGCACGGCTGCGAGTTTCCATCCCAGGTCCACGCCGTCGGCCACGCCCATGTTCATGCCGTAGCCGCCGAAGGGCGGATGCAGGTGGCAGGCGTCGCCGGCGAGAAAGACGCGGCCCTGCCGGTACTTGTCGCCGATCAGGCGGCTGGCGACCCATTCGTCGCTGCTCAGTACCTCGTACGGCAGGTCGATGCCGGTGGCCTTGCCGATCAGCGCAGCCACGTCGAGGTCGGCGCGCTTCTGGTCCTCAGGGATGCGCGTCGGCATGAAGAACCAGGTGTCGCCGCGGTCCATCGGGCCGATCACGCTCGGCACCTCGGCGTTGACCTGCCAGTACATGACGGCCGGTCCGTGCGCGTGCGCCGCGGCCAGGCCGGGCGCGCGGAAGATGATGTTGAAGTTGCGCGACAGGCCATAGGTGCCCTGCATGCGCGCACCGATCAGCTCGCGCACCATGCTGCGCGCGCCGTCGGCGCCGACCAGGAAGTCGGTCTCGACGCTCAGGTCTTCATCGCGCTTCAGGTCGCGCAGTTGCGACTTCACGCGTTCACCGTTCTGCTCGAAGCCGCGCAGCTCGCAGTTGAAGCGGATCTGCACGCCGGGCAGCGACTGCGCGTGCGCGCGCATCACTTCCTCCAGGCTGTACTGCGGGATCCATTGCGCGTGCTCCGAGTACAGCGGGTTGCGGCCCGGCGCGCAGTAGAAGGCGTTCTCGAAGCGCGTGATCTCGCGCCCCGCAAGGCGCGTCACGAACAACACGTGCGACGGGTAGTCCAGACCGAACGGCGACGCGGCGCGCAGTGCATCGGCGATGCCCCAGCGGCGCAGGTGCTCTCGCGTGCGCACATTGGTGGTCTTGGCGCGCGGCGCGTAGCCGACGCGGTCGTTGCGCTCGACCAGCAGGCAGGGCACGCCACGGTGGCCGAGCTCGATCGCCAGCGCCAGGCCCACCGGGCCGGCGCCGACGATCAGCACGCGCGGGGGTGTCGAAGGGGTGGTGGTCATTGGTCTTCTCTCCTGTGCAGGCCCCGATGCAGGTCGAAGCGCGGTGCGATGCTCGCAAGCCCGGTCCGATTCAGGAAGATGGCAAAATCTTCATGTCGATGCCTGAAACGAATCACCTGTTCGGATGAAGTTCAACGCCCTGCGCGACTTCCTGACCGTCAGCGAACGCGGCGGCCTGCGCGCGGCCGCGCGGCACCTCGGCCTGCCGCAGCCGGCCATCACGCGCAGCATCCAGGAGCTGGAGAAGGAGCTCGGCGTCGCATTGTTCGAGCGCCACGCCAAAGGGGTGCGGCTGACGCCGATGGGCAGCGTTTTCCTGCGCCGCGCCAATGCCGTGCGCAGCGAGCTGCAACGCGCGCGCGACGAGATCGACCAGCTGCGCGGCGAGACCCACGGGCGCATCACCGTGTGCCTGTCGAGCGCGCCGCACATGGCGCTGCTGCCGCCGGTGCTGCGGCCGTTCCGCGCGCGCTACCCGAACCTGCGCATCGAGATCATCGACGCCGTCTTCCCGACCGCCGAGACCGCGCTGCGCGACGGCAGCGTGGACCTGTACATCGGACCGACGCCGCCGACGGTCGAAGGCGACCTGCAGGTCGAGAAGCTGTTCGACAACACGCGCGTGATCCTCGGCCGCAAGGGGCACCCGCGGGCGCAGGCGCGCTCGCTGCGCGAGCTGGCCGACGCCGAGTGGGTCACGACCTCGATCACGCACAAGGCCGAGGAGGAGCTTGGCCCGCTGTTCGCCCAGCACGGCCTGCCGCCACCGCGGCTGGTGCTGCGTGCCCAGTCGTCGCTGACCTTCCTGGCGGTGCTGTCGTCGTCGGACCTGCTGCTGATGGCGCCGATCCAGTGGCTGCAGTTCCCGCCGGCGCGCGACGTGCTGCAGCAGATCAAGGTGGCCGAGACGCTGCCGGCGCCGCCGATCTGCATCGTGCAGCGCACCGGCCTGCCGCTGACGCCGGCGGCCGAGCACTTCTGCGATCTCGTGCGGCGCGCCAGCGCACACCGCGACCGCGGCCTGCCCAAGCACAGCTGAGTATGCTGACGGCGCTTCCGTTGGAGAGTCGATCGCCATGAGCCTCATCCCCCGCCACGTCCTCGTCACCGGTGCCAGCAGCGGCATCGGTGCCGGCATCGCGCAGGCCTTCGCGGCCGACGGCGCGCGCGTCACCGCCACCGGCGCCACGGCAGCCGAGGTGGATGCGGCGCGTGCGCGGCCCGAGATGCAGGGCATCGAACTGGCGGTGCTGGACGTTCGCGACGACTCGGCCGTGCGCGCAGTCGTGCACGCCCAGGGCGAGCTCGACGTGGTCGTCAACTGCGCCGGCATCATCCGCCGCGGCGCCGAGCACGAGCCCGAGGCGTTTGCCGACGTGATCGACATCAACCTCACCGGCACGATGCGCGTCTGCGCCGCGGCGCGCGCCTCGCTCAAGTCGCGCCGCGGCTGCATCGTCAACACGGCCTCGATGCTGAGCTTCTTCGGCGGCGGCCTGGTGCCGGGCTACAGCGCCAGCAAGGGCGGCGTGGCGCAGTTGACCAAGAGCCTGGCGATCGCCTATGCGGCCGACGGCATCCGCGTCAACGCGGTGGCACCGGGCTGGATCGCCACGCCGCTGACGCAGGCGCTGCAGGACGACCCGGCGCGCTCGGCGCCGATCCTGGCGCGCACGCCGATGGGCCGCTGGGGCACGCCGGCCGACGTCGCCGGGCCGGTGCTGTTTCTCGCCAGCCCAGCGGCGCGCTTCGTCACCGGCGTCGTGCTGCCGGTGGACGGCGGCTACCTCATCACCTGAAAGGACTGCCCGATGGACGCCGACGAGAAGTGGCAACCGTACCGCCACCCGATGCCCAAGGAGAGCCCGCCCGAGCTGGTGGTGCCGGACGTGGTGCCGAAGGACGAGCGCATCTGGGTGCCGGTGGACGACAACGTCTGGTTCCGCCCGCTGTGCCTGGCGGCCAGCCGCGGCTACTGGATGAACCTGCTGCGCGTGCGCCGCGCCGGCGTGCTGAGCCGGCATCGCCATCCGCAACCGGTGCACGGCTACGTCATCAAGGGCCAGTGGCGCTACCTCGAACACGACTGGGTCGCGACCGAAGGCAGCTACGTCTATGAAGCGCCGGGCGAGACGCACACGCTGGTGGTCGACCCGCATGTCGACGAGATGATCACGATGTTCCAGGTCAACGGCGCGATGATCTATTGCGACCCCGACGGCCAATGCACCGGCTTCGACGACGTCTTCACCCGCATCGACAAGTGCCGCGCGCATTACGTGAAGGTGGGCCTGGGCGAGGGCTACGTCGACCAGTTCATCCGCTGAGCGACGGACCTACTTCTTCGCCGCGCCGCTTGATCTGGGTGCTGGTCTGCAGCGGCCTCTGGCCACTCATGGCGTTGACAGGCGTGGTCTCGTTGTGGCGCCTGCGCCGCGCGCGTGGGCAGGCGCGGCGCGACACAGGCAGCTGAACGGCCAGGCCGGCAGCAGGATCGCCGGCACGAAGCAGCGGGCCACGGCCACTAAGATCGTGGCGACCAACCCGCTGTTCCTTGACCCCACCTCGCTCCCCGAACCCGCGCCGCGTCTTCGTGCTCGGCGCCACCGGCACGATCGGCCGCGCCACGGTGCGCGCGCTGGTGCGGTGCGGACACGAGGTGGTGTGTCTGGTTCGTCCGCGTGCTGGCGACAGCGCGCGGGTGTTGGCCGGCGCCACGGTGCGCGTCGGTGACGTCTGCAACCCGGCGTCGCTGGCGCGCGACGGCTTCTGCGGCGAGCGCTTCGACGCCCTGGTGTCGTGCCTGGCCTCGCGCACCGGCGCGCCGCGTGATGCCTGGGCCATCGATCACCAGGCGCATGTGCACGCGCTCGAAGCGGCCAGGAACGCGGGCGTCTCGCACGTCGTGCTGCTGTCGGCGATCTGCGTGCAGAAGCCGCTGCTCGCCTTCCAGCAGGCCAAGCTGGCGTTCGAGAAGGTGCTGATCGAGTCCGGCCTGACCTACTCGATCGTGCGGCCGACGGCGTTCTTCAAGTCGCTGTCGGGGCAGGTCGAACGGGTCAGGCGCGGCAAGCCGTTTCTGGTCTTCGGCGACGGCACGCTGACCGCATGCAAGCCGATCAGCGACGACGACCTCGGCGAGTACATCGCCGCGTGCCTCGACGAACCGAGCCGCCGCAACCGGGTGCTGCCGATCGGCGGGCCGGGCGATGCGATCACGCCGCGGCAGCAGGGCGAGCGCCTGTTCGCGCTGCTCGGCCGGGCGCCACGCTTCAAGCAGGTACCGCTGGCGCTGCTCGACGTCGTCATCGGCGTGCTCGGCACGGCAGGGCATGTGCTGCCCGCGCTCGCGGCCAAGGCCGAGCTGGCGCGCATCGGCCGCTACTACGCCACCGAATCGATGCTCGTGCTCGACCCCGCCACCGGCCGCTACGACGCCGCAGCCACGCCTTCGACCGGCACCGAGACGCTGTTCGATTTCTATGCCGGCTTGGTTAGCGGGACCGTCACACTCGAGCGCGGCGACCACGCCGTTTTCTGAAGGGCCTAGGCCCGCCTGTGCGGCAGCGCACCGACGCCAGGGCCGTTCGTGTGCAACGGTGAGTCATCGCCGCCGCGTCCGTGGCCGGCAAAACCTTTCAGGAGATCAGGATGAGCAAAGGCAACAAGGAGTCGAAGAAGCCCAAGCAAGTGGCGCCGGCAAAGACGCCGGCGACGGGCACAGGCACACCGACGCCGGTCACGGCGTCCAGACCGCAGCCGCGCAAGAAGTGGCCGGCCTCGTGACCGACCCGGCTGCCGGCGCCACGTTGCCGCCGCCGTTTTTCCATCAAGACTCGGAGACCGTGCGCTTCTGGGTGGAGGTGCCGATCGGCGCGCCGATCGGCGCCATCCTGACCAAGCAGTTGCTCCACTATCGCTTCGATGCCAAACCGGACGGCAGCGACGCCGTGGCGCTGTACGAGAAGCATCGCAGCGACATCGACGCGGCGGTGCTCCGCCGCGTCGCCAGCGGCTCGGTCGAGCCGGTGATGTTGCGCGAGCACGATCTGCCGCCGCGGCCGCGGGGCTGAACCTGCTCTTGGGTTCGACGCGGCGGGTGCAGAGGTATGGCAAAGCCGGCGCCGTTCGGCGACGATCGAGCGCTTTTCCAAACCCACCGAGAGAGACAACCCGATGCGCCTGACCCGCCGTACCCTGATCGCTACCGCCGCTTTGCTGGCCTCCCACGCGATGGCGCAGACCTACCCGAGCAAGCCCGTCACATTGGTCGTGCCGAACCCGCCGGGCGGTGTGGTCGACACGTCGGCGCGGCTGGTCGGCGAGCCACTGGGCAAACTGCTCGGGCAGCCGGTGGTGATCGAGAACAAAGGCGGCGCCAGCGGCAACATCGCCTACCAGCAGGTGGCGCTCGCACCCAAGGACGGCTACACGCTGCTGATCTCCTACTCGGCGTACCACGTCGGCAACCCGTCGATGTTCTCCAAGCTGCCCTGGGCGCAGAAAGACTTCGTGCCGGTGGCGCTGCTCACAGCGGCCACCAACGTCATCGCTGCACATCCGTCGCTGCCGCCGAACAACCTGAAGGACTTCATCGCCTATGCCAAGGCCAATCCGGGCAAGCTGAATTTCGCCTCGCAGGGCAACGGCTCGCTGTCGCATGTCGGCACGGCACTGCTGGAGCAGACCACCGGCATCGAGATGACGCATGTGCCCTACAAGGGCTCGGGCCCGGCGATCCAGGACGTGCTCGCCGGCCAGGTGCAGGTCTTCATGACCACGCCGCCGTCGGTGATGCAGCATGTGCAGGCGGGCAAGCTGAAGGCCTTTGCCGTCACCGGCAAGACGCGCCACCCGGGCCTGCCGAACGTGCCGACCACGGCCGAAGCGGGCCTGGCCGGCTTCGAGCTCGAAGCCTGGGTCGGCCTGTTCGCGCCGGCCGGCACACCGCCGGCGGTGATCCAGGCGCTGACCGAGAAGGTCAAGGCCGCGCTGGCCACGCCCGAGGCCAAGACCGTGGCCGACCGCACCGGCATCGAGATCCGTTATCTCGGCCCGGAAGCATTGGGTGCGCTGGTGCAGCGCGAGACCGAGTACTGGGGCCAGGTTATCAAGGCGAAGAACATCCAGGCCGACTAGGTGCAGTGAGGGCCTGAGCGCCACCGCAGCGCGGTAACCTATGCCGCTCCGCCAGAGGAACAGCATGGCCACCAAAGCCGTCGTCGTCACCGCACTGGTCACCGCGGCCGTGACCGCCGCGGCCTTTCTGCTCAACCCGTCCGCCGAGCAGCATCGCAGCAAGATCAAGGCGGCCGTGGCCGAGCGCAGCCCGCTCGCCGCGGCGCTCGGCATCGGCGCCTTGACCGCGTTCACGTCGACCTACCACCCGCTCGGTGTGGCCTCGTACACCACGGTCAACAACCGCACGGCCACCGTTGGCGCGCTGGGCATGGTGTTCGTGCTGCAACCGTCGCCGGACAAGTGAGGGCGTCGTGAGCGCTTCGCCCTGGCAGATTCGGCTGGCCACACAGGGCGACGCACGCGCGATCGCTGCGCTGTCGCGAACCGAGATCGAACACGGCCTGCCGTGGCGCTGGACGCCGCCGCGTGTGCAGCGCGCGATTGCCGACGCGTGCACCAACGTCTGCGTGGCCGAGCAGCACGGGGCGATGCTGGCCTTCGGCATCATGGTCTATGCCGACGACACGGCGCACCTGAGCCTGCTGGCCGTGAGCCCGGCGGCGCGCCGGCAAGGCGCGGGCAGTGCGGTGTTGCTGTGGCTGGAGCAAGTGGCTCTCGTGGCTGGCGTCGCGCAGGTGCAGCTCGAAGCGCGCCACGACAACAGCGCCGCGCTCGCGTTCTACCGGCGCCACGGCTACGAGCAGAAGGACACGGTGGCCGGCATGTACCTCGGCGTGGCCGATGGCGTGCGGCTGGAGAAGGTGTTGGCGGGGCAGGCGGCGGGTGCGCAGCGACGCTGATCGCGGCGAGCACTTCGATAAGCTCAGTGCGAACGGAGGGTTGGCTCGTGGCAGATCTGAATTTCTGAACGCAAAGCCGTATCAGGCCTTGTTCACACCGGCCCGCGCCAGCGCAATCGCTTCGCGCAGCACCGACAAGTCACCGACATGGTTGGCCAGCAACAGGATCAGGCGCGCATTCAGCAGTTCGCTTTGCGCGTCGGTCAGGTCGTGGTGCGCGGCGATCAGCGTGTCGTAGAACGCATCGCCGGGGGTGTAGGCCCAGCGCTGCGGCACGCCGGGTTCGGTGAAATTGGGTTGTGTGTTGAGCGGCATGCTTCGATCACTCTACAAACGGGGCGCGTGGCCGGTGGCGCGCGCCAGCGCGGCGCGCACGGCAGCCGCGTCGAAGCGGCGCCAGCGCGCGGCCACATGCTGGTCGGGGCGGATCAGGTAGCAGGTGCCGGGCTGCGCGTCGTAGCGGCGCGCGGCGAGGCCTTGCATGTCGTGCAGCGCGGCGGGCGCGGGTTCGGCGGCGTCGAGCAGCTCAACGAGGGCGACACCCACGGTGGCTGCGACGCGGCGCATGGTGTCTTCCGCGCGGCCGAAGTGCAGCAGCGTGAAGCCGGTGCCGGCCCCAGTCACGGCATCGAGCAGCCACTGGTTGCCATGCGGGCCGCGCAGCGGCGCGTCGTCCATCGGCGCACCGGGCGTCATCCAACCTTCGAAGCGATCCGCATCGGGCGTGTTCAGCGGCGAGTCGTGCAGCCACGTCGGCACCGACAAGTCGCCCGCTGTTGACGAGCGCGCGGCCGGCCGGCACCTCGTTGGCGAGCGACAGCACGGCGTCGCGCAGCACGCGCGCGGCGCGGCTCTTCGGCGTCATGAAGTCGGTGCTGCGCGACGAGGCGAGGATGTTCTCTTCGGCTGCGGCAATGCGCTCGCCGCTGTAGCTGTCCAGCAGCGACTCGGGCGCGCGGCCTGCGATCACCAGCGCCAGCTTCCACACCAGGTTGTCGGCGTCTTGCACGCCCGAGTTGCCGCCGCGCGCGCCGAAGGGCGAGACCTGGTGCGCGCTGTCGCCGGCGAAGAGCACGCGGCCATGGCGGAACTTCGCCATGCGCCGGCACTGGAAGGTATAGACGCTGACCCATTCGAGCTCGAACGCCATGTCCTCGAAGCCCTGCTGGTCGAGCGCGGCGCGCACCCGCTCGCGCACGCGCTGCGGGTCTTTCTCGGCTTCCGGGTCGGCGTCCCAGCCGAGCTGGAAATCGAGGCGCCAGACGTTGTCGGTCTGGCGGTGCATCAACGCGCTCTCGCCGCGGTGAAACTTCGGCGCGAACCAGAAGCGGCGCTCGGTGCGGTCGAGCGGGAACGGTTCGCCCTGCAGCACGATGTCGGCGATCAGGAAGCGGTCCTGAAAAACTTTGCCCTCGATGTCCAGGCCCATCTGGCGACGCACCGTGCTGCGCGTGCCGTCGGCGGCGATCAACCAGTCGGCGTGCAGCGTGTAGGGGCCGTCGGCGGTGTCGATGTCGAGCGTCACGCCGTCGTCGCTTGGCGTCACCTTGGCGAGCTTGTGCTGCCAGCGCAGATCGATCGCAGGCGAAACGAGCGACGGGCCGTTCCCGAGCTCGTTGCTCCCCTCGGGGGGCGGGCCGCCGTTTGCGGCGGTCCTTGGGGCCGCAAATTCTTGCGCGCGCTCCACCAGGTACTGCTCGAGGTGGTACTGCTGCAGGTTGACCATGCCGGGCCGGTGGTGGCCGGGCTCGGGCAGAAGGTCGAAGCTGAACACTTCGCGCTCGCCGTGAAAAGTGCGGCCGACATTCCAGGTGACGCCACGGTCGACGACGCGCTGGCCGACTCCCCTTCGACGAGGTACTGCTCGAGGTGGTACTGCTGCAGGTTGACCATGCCCGGCCGATGGTGGCCGGGCTCGGGCAGCAGGTCGAAGCTGAACACTTCGCGCTCTGCGTGAAAGGTGCGGCCGACATTCCAGGTCACGCCGCGGTCAACGACGCGCTGGCCGATGCCCAGGCGGTCGAAGATCTCCAGCGTGCGCTTGGCATGGCAGACCGCGCGCGAGCCGATGGACACCGTGTTGTCGTCGTCGAGCAGGATCACTTGCAAGCCGCGCTGTGCGGCGTCGATCGCTGCCGTGAGGCCGACCGGGCCAGCGCCGATGATGACCAGCGGCACGCGCAGGGTTTCGCGTGCGCCGAGTTCGGGCGCGCGGCGGTACCCGTAGCGGGGCCAGGTGTAGGTGCTCAGCATGCGTGCGCTCGACCGTTCGCCCTGAGGTATCGAAGGGTCAGCGTGCCCTTCGATACCTCAGGGCGAACGGGGCTTGCCATCAATGTTTCTCGTGCATCCACGCGGCGTGCTGCGGCGCCTTCTTCGTGCGGCTCCACTCTTCGAGCATGTCCCACTTCACCGCGTCGAGCTTTGTGTTCATCTCCGGCGTCGCCGTGTCCACCGCGAGTTCGAGGCGGTGGCCATTCGGGTCGAAGAAGTAGATCGACTTGAAGATCGTGTGCTCGGTCGGGCCGATGACCTCGATGCCCGCGGCTTGCAAGCGCGCCTTGGCGGCGAGCAACTCGTCGAGGCTGCCGACCTTGAATGCGATGTGCTGCACCCACTCCGGCGTCGCGCCGTCACGGCCCATCGGCGGTGAGTTCGGCAGCTCGAAGAAGGCCAGCACATTGCCCTGACCCGCATCCATGAAGACATGCATGTACGGGTCGGGCGCGCCGGTGGACGGCACGTTGTTCTCGGCGATGGCGAGCACGAAGTCCATGCCGAGGTGCTGGCGGTACCACTCGACAGTTTGTTTGGCGTCGCGGCAGCGGTAGGCGACGTGGTGAATGCGTTGAAGCAGCGGCATGTCAGTTCCCCTCAACCTTCCAGAGATTTCCACATCTCGACATCGCGCTCTGCGGTCCAGACGCGCGGGTCACGGTACTGCGTGGCTTCATCGTACGCGCGCGTCACGTCGAAGGGCATGCAGTGGTCGAAGATCACCCAGCCGCCGTACTTCGGCTTCAAGGCGGCGAGGGTGTCGCGGTACACGGTCTTCAAATCCTTGCCGGCGGCGGCACCCGCTTTGACGCTGGCGTACAGGTCGCTGACGAAGGCGCGCGTCGAGTCGAGCCCCGCCTTGACCTGCGCCTCGCCCTTCAACGCCGGGCCGCGGCCGGGCACGAGGGCCTTGGCATTCAGCGCCGCGATGTTGTCGAGCGTCTTCGGCCAATCGGAGAAATACGCGTCGCCGGCATAGGGCGTGGCGTCGAACTCCACCAGGTCGCCCGACAACAGCGTGCGCTCTTGCGGCAGCCAGACGACGCTGTCGCCTTTGGTGTGGCCGCGGCCGAGTTGCAGCAACTGCACTTCGAGCTTGCCGAGCCACAGCGTCATCTTGCCGCTGAAGGTGATGGTCGGCCAGGTCATGCCCGGCGGCACCGATTCGACGTTGCGGAACAGGCGCGGAAAGCGGCCGATCTCGCTGGCCTTGTCGGCCTCGCCGCGCTCGACGATCAGGTCGCGCGTGTCGTTGCTGGCGATGATCTGCTGTGGCTGGTACGCCGACGCGCCGAGCACGCGCACGGCGTGGTAATGCGTGAGCACCACGTACTTGATCGGCTTGTCGGTGACCTCGCGGATGCGGCGGATCACGTCGGCGGCCATCGCCGGCGTGGCCTGCGTGTCGGCCACCAGCACCGCGTCATCGCCGATGACGATGCCGGTGTTCGGGTCACCCTCGGCGGTGTAGGCCCAGGCGTGTTCCGAGAGTTGCTCGAAGGTGATCTTCTTTTCTTCGAGGTCGGCCTGGCTGGCGAAGGCTTTGGTGTTGGTGTTCATGGTTGGGTCTCCTGAAGGTCAGCGGCAGCATCGTCAATCATGCGCTCGATCGTGGCGCGATCGTCGATCTGTGTCATCGCGAGCAGCGCAAAGCGCGCCAGGTACAGCGGCGCCTGCGCCTGCCCGAGCGCGGTCATCGTGCGGCAGAGTTTCGTGTAGGTGTCGTCGAGGTCGGCGTTGTTCACTGTGAGCCTCCATGCAAGGCGTGGCCGATGGCAGCAGCGGCATCGGCCTGGCGTGCGTCGCGCCAGCGTGCGAGCACATGGCCGTCGGGGCGCACGAGGTAGAGCGTGCCGTCGGTCGCGCCGTACAGCGGGTAGAGACGGCCGGTGGCATCGGCCGTGCGGGGAATGGCGCGCAGCGTGCACGGCACCCGCGGTGCGTCGCCTTGCTCGCCGAAGTACAGCGCCGTGAAGCCGTTGCCCAGCAGTTCGGTGACATGCCCCTCGCGCAGCGGGCACTCCGGCAGCACGCTGCCCGGCGGCGGGCCGGCGTTGAATCCGTCGGACGCGCCGTTGAGCGGCGACGCTGTGTACGCAATCGCCGAGGTCTGGCGCGGGTTGATCAGCGCGCGCACGGCCGGATGTTGGGCCGCCAGGCCGAGCACCGCGGTGCGCATCAGGTCGAAGGCGAACGACGGCGGCGCCATGAACTCGGTGCTCTTGGTGCCATGCCACAGGTTCTCGTGCGCCGCGGCCACGCGCTCTTGCGAGTAGCTGTCGAGCAGCGACTCGCTGGCCTCGCCGCGGACCACGAAGCCGAGCTTCCATGCCAGGTTGTCGGCATCGTCGATGCCGGAGTTGGCGCCGCGCACGCCGAAGATCGGCACCAGGTGCGCCGCGTCACCGGCCAGCAGCACGCGGCCGTGGCGGTAGTTCGGCAGCGTCAGCGCGTTGGCCTTGTACAGCGTGATCCACACCGGTTGCCACGGCGCCGTCTCGCCCATCATCGCCAGCAGGCTGTCGACGCGCGGCATCACGTTCTCGGGCTTGATCGCTTCGTCCGGGTCTTCGCCGTCGCGCAGTTGGTAGTCGATGCGCCACACGCCATGCGGCTGCTTGTGCACCAGCACCGTCGAGCCCGGGTTGCACGGCGGGTCGAAGTAGGCCAGGCGCTCGGTCGGCCGTGCGCTGTCCAGCAGGATGTCGACGATCACGTAGCGGCCTTCGTAGCTCGTGCCTTCGAGCTTCAAGCCGAGCGACTCGCGGATGAAACTGCGCCCGCCGTCGGCGGCGACCACCCAGTCGGCGTCGAGCGCGTAGTTGCCGGCGGGGCTTTCGAGCGCAAGATGCACGCCGTCGTTGCGCGCCTCGATCTTGCGTCACGCGCGTTTGCCAGCGGATGTCGATGAACTCGGCGAGCGCTTCGGCGCGCTTCAACAGAATGTCTTCGATGTGGTACTGCGCCAGGTTGACCATCGGCGGCAGCTTCTGGTTGTCATCGGTCGGCATCGAGAAGTGCAGCACCTCGGTGTTGCGATAGAAGCTGCGCCCTCCCGTCCACGGCAGGCCGATCTTCGAGAAAGCCGGGCAGGGCGCCCAGGCGCTGCGCGATCTCCAGGCTGCGCCGCGAGATGCAGATGGCGCGGCTGCCGGCGCACACGCCGTCGTCGGCCTCGATCAGCACCGAGCGCACGCCTTGCAGCGCCAGCCCGATCGCGGCAGTGAGGCCCACCGGCCCGCCGCCGACGATGGCCACCGCGTGGCGCTGCGCGTCTGCGCCGCCGCGCAGCGGCGGCAGCCGCGCCGGGTGCACGGCGGCGCGTGAAGGGGTAGGGGGCGAAGGGGCGCTGGGCGGGCATGTCGGCACGCGAAACGCAGATCGCTCAATCTGGTTGCGCGCGCAACCAGTATCGGCGGCTCGGCGAAGCCACTGCATCCGTACATTCCCCTAGTTGCGTGCGCAACCAATGTGCTCCTACGCTCGCGCCATGACGACAGTCCCACGCGCCTCGCGCAGTCCGCGCGCCCCCTCCGATCTGGGTGGCACGGTCACCTTTCGCCTGCACACGCTGGCCAAACTGACCGACCGCGTCAGCCAGCAGGCTTACGTCAGCGAGACCGGCCTGCCGCTTGGCGAGGGCGCGTTGCCTCACCGCGATCGGCTCGTTCCGGCCGCTCTCGGTCATCGACCTGGCGGCGCGCGCCAACCTCGAACAAAGGCCAGGCCAGCCGCGCCGCGCAGTCGCTGGTCGATCAGGGCCTGGTGCGCAAACAGGCCAGCGAGATCGACGGCCGCGGCGTCGTGCTCACGCTCACCGCCAAAGGCGAGCGCCTGTGGCAGCGCGTGATGGACCTGGTGGCGCGGCGCAACGCCGAGATCACGGCCTGCCTGAGCGCGGCCGAGCGCGCGCAGCTCGATCGGCTGCTCGATTGTCTGGTCGCGCATGCGCGCGAGGTGGCGGGCGGCTCGACTGAGTGAGGCAGCGCGGTGTCGGCTGAGTTGATGTTGCA
>CAWFJZ010000033.1:0-385122 GCA_963816315.1 uncultured beta proteobacterium | reverse complement strand
GAACGAGGCAACAAGAGACGCGACGACGAGGGCACGCATGGGTTTCGTGAGGGCTAACGTTCGACATGAGCGGCATGCGTAGGCACGCGAAGCGTGCCGGAGCATGTACGCTCGATGGAGGGGTTATGCGTCTGTGGCTTCAAAAGCAGCAACAGGCACCGAGCGGCTTACAGCCACCGACTTACGAAGCGCTTTGATGCGCTCGATCTCGTGCATGGTCTGTGCGGTGAAGTAAGACTCGCCGCAGCGCGAGCAAGACCACATGGGGATGCCCTCAATGACCAGGAGTGCTGCCCCCTTGCCGAAGCTGCGCGTGACGTACTTGAGCTGCGGCGAGCCAGCACCGCAATGCGCGCACTGCCGCTCAGCAGAGATAGACAGTGATGACGACGAGCTTGCCGCCAAAGCCGACTTTGACAACGACTTCTGCGGCTGATCCTTCGAGCGTGACGCCCGCGACGACGCACTTGACTTCGCGGGTTTGGACGTTGCGCTGACGCTCCGTGATTTGCCCCGTGAGGACGATGTTCTCGAGGTCGAGGATTGAGAGGTTGTCATCTTCAAGCTCTTCAGCGGCGTGGGTTGAAACGACGTAGCTCAGCGACCGAATCAGTTGGCGGAACCGGCTGATCGTTGCTTGGGCCATGACCCGCAGTGTACGAAGGTGGCGTTTGGACGGGCCGCGGGATCAGACGCATAACGTTTGACTTAAGCGGCCTGCCGCAGGCAGGTCCGCTTGAAGGAAGGGTTAGGCGTCGTTTGCCGCCACAACTACTTGACCAGCGTATCGCGAACAAGCACTGGCGTTCGCAAACAGAACTTCCCTGCGCACAAGACGCGGCGCGACCCGCGCAGGCACCGACAGCGCTTGCCTCATGCGCAGCGCTCGCGGCACTTCACTTCGTGCGCGCAAGCCGCCAAACAGCCCAACGTTGGAGAAGCACCGCACCGCCGCAGACGCATAACGTTCGACATGAGCGGCGGCAAAAAGGCGCAGCCTTTTTGACGCCCGCTCGATGGAGGGGTTAGCCGTCACGGGGTTTTGCTCGCGCTCCGTGCAACGGTTGCGGCTGCGCAGCGCTTGCGGCATTTGCATGCGACGGATGCTACCGACACCAACGCCGGCATGGGCCGTACTCGGCCGATGCCGGCCGCAGCGCAAGAACGAAACAGCGCAGGCGCTGCGTACTCGCAGGGCCGGGACGAAGCACGACTGTTGCGCTGCGTGCTGAAGCATTGACCATGGCCGCGATGACCGCCGAACTCTTGCTCCTGCGCGCGCTTGCGCACTGGTGCGCTGGCCGCCGAAGGATGGACAGCCCGGCACGATGCTGGCCTTTGCTCTGGCGGCGCTTCAACGACTGGTGCGCCGCCCGCCGCAGGACGGGCGGCCCGGCGCAGCGGCTGCGCAAGTTCGACCTTGCGAGAACTCACGATGCTTCGAAGAACAGCGCATGCGCGAAGCACGGCTCTTCGTTCAACTGCACTCCCGCTCGCGTGGCTTGACTGCATGTGACGGCTAACGTTCGACATGAGCGGCAAACAACGGCCCGCACACTGCTCGCAAAACAGCACAAGCTCGCCCGCCGTTGTTTGTCCGCTCGATGGAGGGGTTAGGTCGCATCATCGAAGAAGCAAGTTTGGAGGCCCTTCTATCCGAGGAACTGCACGTGCTTCAAGCATGCGAACAAGCAGCTCAATACTGGATGAAGACGAGTTGAGCGTGCTTCTCGGAATACAGGCCCACTGATTGTTCACCAGTTCGATAGCGATCAGCTTCTCGTTCAAGAAGAAGGCCTTCACAGTCTCCCACGGGGCAAACGACTCTACGCCTCCATCAAGCTCTAGAAGGCCCATCTCGTTGACCTTGAGCGAGATGCCCTTCTTTGCTGGTTGCCTGAAGGAAGCTCGCAGCGCAAACATGGCTTGTCGAACCGTGGTGACGTACGTGAAGAACCGAAAGGCGCGCCAGACCGCGAACCCAAGAACGAGTACGAGAAAGACCCACGACCTAGCTTGGAGCGCCAAGACGCCCGCAAACAGAAAAAACGCTAACCAGAAGAGCTCACGCACTTGTGCGCTGCGGCTGAGGTTGACAAACTCCTTCGTACTGACGTGCATTCGCCAAAGTGCGGCGCGCACGCGCCAGTCATACGCGTACTCGTAGAGAAGAGGCGGCTCCATGCGACCTAACGTTCGACATGAGCGGCAGGCGAAAGGCAGCGAAGCTGCCTTTTGACTGTCCGCTCGATGGAGGGGTTAGGTCGCTCTCTGCGCGTGGCTACGACAGGCTTTCGGCAGTGCCGTCTCCGTAGAGTACGTTGCTGAGCCGTAGAACGCATTTCATATCCTCTTCCTTCGTGACCAACATCCATTGATGCGCTTCCATGAACTGGTTGTACGTGAAACCAACCCCCTTCTGTGCGACCTGTCGACCCGGTGACAGCGGTTCGTTCACAGTCACCTGGAGACGGAGTTTGACTTCACCGAAGTGGTCCGTGAACTCCAGAAGACCCTTGAACGCCCGCGTCGCTTTCGGCAACCCTGTTGCCTTGTAGAGGCAGTCGAACCAGATGTGATCTTCGTATTGGCCTTGACCTGGATTTGTGGCAGCGAATCGCTTGTTTGAGGCAACAACCTCAATCAGAGAAGAGGAACGTTCAGCAGGCGCAGCTGCAGGTTCACTGATGCTCCGAGGCACGCTCTGCTGCTGAGGGCCATCCCCAGGTCTCTGCTGCTCGAGGACAGCAACGCGACGCTCAAGTTCAATAAGTCTCTGCTCAAAATTGGCCACTGCTTCTCCAGTGCGAATTGTTGGTTGCGGGTTGAATGGATGAGGTCAAGAGCGACCTAACGTTCGACATGAGCGGCGGCAAAAAGGCGCAGCCTTTTTGACGTCCGCTCGATGGAGGGGTTAGGCCGCACCGGCGCGATGCAAAGTTGGCGTGGAAAGCTATGGCTCACGATGCTCCTTCGCGTGCCGACGGTAGAACCAAGCGCTCAGCAGGTGCGAGGCTACCGCCACGCCCGCCACTGCCCACAGGGGCAAGCCTGGGAAGAGGTGTGTTGCGTTGACTGGCCACTCCGGAATGAAGATGGAGTGCCCAATAGCGAGGAGCGCAATCAGCGCGACTGCGCCAAGGACTATGCAGAGCAGCGCGTTCATGACTCGTGTGCAGCCCTGCAAGATTTCATTCCCGCCGCAACTGCAGCGACAGAGCTCCAAACGCGACGGCCATGAGGAGAAAGAAGTAGCGCTCGCCGCCCGGGCCGAACAATGAGGAAGCTAGCCAACAAAGGCCGAAGGTTGCCAGACCACCGGTGCTTGCTTCGCAAGAAATTGGACGCACGAAGCTAAACAAGAACGCGACGAAGTAAGCGATGCTTCCGAGTGCCAAGGCGACAGCAGCGAGGGGCTTCATGTGCGGCCTAACGTTCGACATGAGCGGCGGCCGAAAGCTTGCGAAGCAAGCTTTTGGACGTCCGCTCGATGGAGGGGTTAGCCGTCACTCTCGCTTGGCAGCGCCCTTCTTGGGGCGACGCAATTGCTCTTCAAAGGTGCCGTGCTTTGCCTCGTAGTCTGTCTTGATTCTGCGCCGAGTAGCAACCTCTAGGGTGCCGAGGAGTTTCACTGCGTTCTCGTCAGAGGCTAGAAGCTCCGGCACCATAGTGCGAATCACACTCGCTGCTGTAATGAGTGACTTTGCACTGTCTCCCCACACCTTGCTTGACATGTGCTTTGCCAGATGCTTCCCCTCCGTCGCCAGAGTGTCTTCGCGCCACTCGAGCAGCTTTGGGTAGGGGATGTCGGCCAGGTTGGCCTTCTTGCAGTACTTTTCCGAGAACTTTGCAAGCCTGGCCTCAGGTGAAAGGAAAGGGTTCTTCATTGCTGTCTCCTTTGGTCCGATGGTCGAAGAGGCAGAGTGCGAGCGTAGGCCCTTGGCCGCGCCTGTGACGGCTAACGTTCGACATGAGCGGCGTCCAAAAGCTTGCGAAGCAAGCTTTTGGAACGTCCGCTCGATGGAGGGGTTAGCCCGCACTCTCGTTCTCCATCTTGGTTGACAGCGTCTCGAGCGTGGTGACCACACCATCGATTTGCTTCTTGAATCTATCGCGACCGCTCGGATTCACAGATTCGCTGTCCATCTTGATTGACTCAATTCGAGCATTTGCCGCAGCAACGGCAATCTGCGCAACGGAGGCGCGATACAGCGCTTGCTGCGCCGACACTTGGCGAGCAAGTTCCTTGCGTGAAGACGCCATCTCTTCACGCTGGAGCTTCAGCTCCTGCTGCTGTGTCGATAGTTGTTGTTGTTGAAGCCGAACCGTAATCAACAACCCGGCGAATGCGAGGCCGCTGAACAACGCATTCACCGAACCAAACAGGTCACCGAACTGACCGCGCTCTCCCCAGCTCGGGAGGAAGTACACCCCGGCCACCCAGGTCCCCAACCAGAGAAGTAGCACAGTGGCAATCGTTGCTGTGACAAGGCGGTTTGTTGACATGGCGCTCCGACAGATTTGTGCGGGCTAACGTTCGACATGAGCGGCGGCAAAAAGGCGCAGCCTTTTTGACGTCCGCTCGATGGAGGGGTTAGCCGTCACGGTGTTTTGCTCGCGCTCCGCACAGCGCTTGCGACTGCGCAGCGCTTGCGGCCTTTGCATGCGACGCATGCTACCGACACAGCCGCCGGCATGGGCCGCCCGGCCGATGCCGGCCGTGGCGAAAGAACCAAGCAGTGCAGGCGCTGCGTACTCGCAGGGCCGGGGCGAAGAGCGAGTGTTGTCTGCCCTGCGTGTTGAAGATTCTTGACCTTGGCCGCGCAGACCGCCGAACTCTTGCTCGCGCTTGCGTAGTGGTGCGCTGGCCGCCGAAGGACGGACAGCCCAGCACGATGCTGGCACTTGCTCTGGTGGTGCTTCAACGATTGGTGCGCCGGCCGCCGCAGGACGGACGGCCCGGCACAGCGGCTGCGCAAGTTGAGCCTTCCGCGGACCCATAGCGCTTCGCCGACCAGCGCATTTGCGAAGAACGGCTCTCGCTTTGACAGCACTCCCGCTTGCCCAGATTGACTGCATGTGACGGCTAACGTTCGACATGAGCGGCATACAACGGCGCGCACGATGCTGCCGAAGCGGCACAAGGCCGCCCGCCGTTGTATGTCCGCTCGATGGAGGGGTTAGCCGTCACGGTGTTCTTTTGCTCGCAGACAGCACGGTAGTTGCGACTGCGCAGCGCTTGCGGCCTTTGCATGCGACGAATGCTACCGACACCGCCGCCGGCATGGGCCGCATGGCCGATGCCGGCCGTGGCGCAAGAACGATGCAGCGCAGGCGCTGCGTACTCGCAGGGCCGGGGCAAGCACGACTGTTGCTCCGTGTGCTGAAGCATTGGACCTTGCTGCGCAGACCGCCGAACTTTCTTGCGCGCTTGCGCTTTGGTGCGCTGACCGCCGAAGGACGGGCAGCCCGACGCGATGCTGGCCTTTGCTCTGGTGGTGCTTCAACGATTGGTGCGCCGGCCGCCGCAGGACGGACGGCCCGGCGCAGCGGCTGCGCAAGTTGGACCTTCCGAGAACACACAGCGCTTTGCCAAGCAGCGCGTTCGCGAAGCACGAAGCTGCGTTTTACGCACGCCAGCTCGCGAAGAACGTGAGGCTGCATGTGACGGCTAACGTTCGACATGAGCGGCATACAACGGCGCGCGCAACGCTGCCGAAGCAGAACAAAAGCGCCTGCCGTTGTATGTCCGCTCGATGGAGTGGTTATGCGAGCCCGGCGACGACACGCCGAAAAGCCGCGAAGCACCGGTGGACCTTGACGCCCACGGCCGTGACGGTGCACAGCGCAGGGCATTCTGCGAGCGCGTGAAGCCACGGCTGCTCGCGCAAGCCCACCTCTGCGCCGCCAGGTTTGACCGCCGCTGCGTCCGAGAAAGCACCGGCCCATGCAGACGGCGCAGCGCTGCACCACGGCCACGGCGCGGCGTGCAGCCCGAGGACTGCGCGCGCAGCACACACTCGTGCCGCGGTGTTTGTGTGGCCGAAACGTCCGAGCAAGAACCAGCGTGCACAAACAGAACTGCACGCCGCACAAGCCGCGGCGCGAACCGCGCAAGCACCAACAGCGCTTGCCTCATGCGCAGCGCTCGCGGCACTTCACTTCGTGCGCACGAGCCACGGACAAGCCCACCGTTGGAGAAGCACCGCACCGCCGCAGACGCATAACGTTCGACATGAGCGGCGGCCGAAAGCTCGCGAAGCGAGCTTTTGGACGTCCGCTCGATGGAGGGGTTAGGCCTCGCTGCGGCCTTGGACTCATAGTACGGCGTCACGCAACACCATAGTGTGTGTGGCGGTCGGATTGGCGAAGTATGAGAACCTGTAGAGCCCGCCTGACTCACGAAAGTGAAGTACGCCAGCCAAGGCAGGGCACTGGTGAAAGACTCCGCCGCCGTGAATGTGGAGGAGAGCTTCCTCGAGTTCGCGGCGGTCTACCGAGGCAGTGAACTCGGAAAACACGGCCACGACATACGGAACGCTCAGGGTTGCAGCCAAGGACTCGTACTTCTCTGCCTTCTGCTGGATCTTCTGGTAGAGGCGATCCGAGTTGGGCGGCATGAATCCGGCCCACATCTTTCCGCCCTTGATTGCCGTTTGGGCGATTTCGTTGTCTACGGCGGGTGTTTGATGGTAGGTCGTCAACTCGACAATGGCATCGGGCGTGTCATCGGACCGCACGATCGTCCAATCGGGTGTCTTTCCCAAGACTTCGCGCTCGTAGCGAGCTTTGACTCCAATGCTTGCGAGGTAGGCGCCGGCCAGCAGATCTCGATAGGTGTGGGCGATCTGCCCTGACGCCGCGTGATTGCGGAAAGCCCGGATGAACTTGCGTGCGTCCTCTTCATCGAGCTGTTCGAGGCAAGCATGAATTCGCGCATTCGTTGCGGGGTTCTCGACGAGCGTGCCGTACTTCATGGAATGTGTGCGAGGCCTAACGTTGGAGATGAGCGGCGGCAAAAAGGCGCAGCCTTTTTGACGTCCGCTCGATCGACGGGTTAGGCGTCACTGCGTGCCTCAGACGCCGAGCGGAACCAAGCAAGAAGCTCCTCAACTTGGCTGAGCTCAAGTTCAATGCCACCACTCAGTGCGCAGGGCACCGCGCACTTTCTTAAGTGGACGATTGAGCCGATGCTGAACTTCAGAACGAAGTGACCAAGGCTATCGACGTTGGCAACAGAAAGACTGAGGTCGGTTGGAGACATAGAGCCAAGCGTGGCAGAGCCTTTGCAAGTGCGCGCCAATTCTTCCAGTTCGCGAATGAACGCACTGACTTCAGGCCACTCGAGCCATGCCCCTGCTCCCCTTGCTTCGAACGATGCAACCTTTGCCTCGACCTGGAGCTGAAGGTCCGTAAGCGGTCAGGGAACACATGTTGATCCGCAACGCGTAGTTGAAGGAGCATCGTGTCCACCAAGCAGCGAGGTGGACACGTGCATACCAATCAAGCGATCGTCATGGCGGCGGGCCGGCGCCGGCGTAAACACAGTGACGAGTTCAAGGCCCAGGCCGTGCGCGCGTGCGAACAGCCCGGCGTGTCGATGGCTGCGGTGGCGCTGACGCACGGCGTCAACGCCAACCTCCTGCGACGCTGGGTGCTGCGGCACAGAGCCGTCGGCAGCGCCGCACCGTCGACGGCCAGCAGCACCGCGCCTGCATTCGTCGCCTTGGCGCTGCCCGCGCCACCAGCAACAGCTGCCGCCGACATCCGCATCGACATCAAGCGCGGCGCCACGAGCGTGAACATCGCCTGGCCGGCCTTGGCCGCCGAGGGTTGCGCGGCCTGGCTGCGCGAGCTGCTGCGCTGAGCCGCACGCATGATCAAGATCGAGGCGGTGTGGATGAGCACCGCACCGCTGGACATGCGCGCCGGCACCGACAGCGCGCTGGCGCGCGTGGTGGTTGTCTTCGGCGCGGCGCGTCCGCACCACGCCTACTGCTTCGTCAACGCCCGCGCCAACCGCATGAAGGTGCTCGTACACGACGGCATCGGCATCTGGTTGGCCGCGCGCCGATTGCATCGCGGCCGCTTCGTCTGGGCCGGCGCCAACGACCACCCGATCATCAACCTGAGCAGCGCACAGCTCGACGCGCTCGTGCTCGGCCTGCCGTGGCAGCGCATCGGCGCGGCCGGCGTCATCACCGTGGTGTGATCGCGTGTTGCCAACACACTGATCAATCCGAGCATGTGCCGATGGTCAGCAGCAGGTGCGCGCTGCACACTGCTGCGCACATGCTCGACATCACGCAAATCGATCGCCAAGGACTCGACAGCCTCGACGCCGATCAACTGCGTGCACTGATCGGCCAACTGCTCGATCGCGGCGACCGCGATGCCCACGAGATCGTCTGGCGCGACACCAAGATCGACAAGCTGACCTTCGAGATCGCGCAGTTGAAGCGGCTGCAGTACGGCAAGAAGAGCGAGCAGCTCGGCACCGAGCAGCGCGCGCTGTTCGACGAAGCGGTGGACGGCGACATCGCCGCCATTGAGGAGCAGATCGCAGCGCTACAGGCCAGCCTGCCGCCCAAGGCCGGCGAGCACAAGCAAACACCCAGGCGCACTGCGCTGCCGGCGCGCCTGCCGCGCGTTGAGCGGCACCACGAGCCCGACAACACCAACTGCGCCTGTGGCTGTGCGATGAAGCGCGTGGGCGAAGACGTGAGCGAGAAGCTCGACTACACGCCCGGCGTGTTCACGGTCGAGCGCCACGTGCGCGGCAAATGGGCCTGCGCACAGTGCAAGACGCTGGTGCAAGCGCCGGTGCCCGCGGCCGTGATCGACAAGGGCATCCCCACCGCCGGCCTGCTGGCCCAAGTGCTGGTAGCCAAGCATGCGGACCACCTGCCGCTGTACCGGCAAGAGGCCATCTTCGGCAGAGCCGGTCTTGCGATCCCGCGCTCGACGCTGGCGGCCTGGGTGGGCCAGTGCGGCGCACGCTTGCAGCCGCTGGCCGACGCGCTCAAGAGCCAACTGCTGCAATGCCAGGTGCTGCACGCTGACGAGACGCCGGTGGCCATGCTCGCCCCGGGCAAAGGACGCACGCACCGCTCGTACCTGTGGGCCTACGCGGCCGCGGCGCAGGAGGGCTTGAAGGCGGTGGTCTACGACTTCACCGACAGCCGCTCGGGCGAACACGCGCGCGCCTTCCTCGGCCACGACGCTGCCAGGCGCGAACACGATCAGCTTGCCTGGACCGGCCACCTGGTGTGCGACGACTTCAGCGGCTACAAGGCGCTGTTCGCACGCGGCGTGACCGAGGTCGGCTGCATGGCGCATGCGCGGCGCAAGTTCGTCGAGTTGCACTTGTCGGGCAAGAGCGTGGTTGCCGCAACGGCCGTCGAGTTGATCGGGCAGCTGTATGGCGTGGAGCGTGAGATCAAGGCGCTGCCACTGGACGCGCACCTCGACCACCGGCGACGACGATCGGCACCGATTGCCGATGCGCTGCACGGCTGGCTCACTGCGCAGCGTGCGAAGGTGACCGACGGCACGGGTACGGCCAAGGCGATCGACTACAGCTTGAACCGCTGGGCGGCGTTGACGCGCTACCTGGACGATGCGCGGCTGCCGATCGACAACAACCACGACGAGCAGCAGATCCGGCCCTGGGCGACCGGGCGCAAGAACTGGCTGTTCGCCGGCACGCTGGCGGCCGGACAGCGCGCCGCAGCAATCACGAGCTTGATCCAGTCGGCCAAGCTCAACGAGCACGACCCGTATGCTTACCTAAAGGACGTGCTCGAGCGGCTGCCCACACAGCGCGCCAGCCAGATCGACGCGCTGCTGCCGCACCGTTGGACCCCAGCCGGCTGACACGCCCGACATCAATCGCGTCCGCGGTCAACATGTGTTGGCTGGCCGCTTACGAAGGTCCGGCTCGCGCGCGTCTTGGCTGAAGACCGCTTGAAGCAGGTTTAGGGAAAGTTCGCCGTTGGTGGAGCGGAGTTGGATCATGTGACGCCTAACGTTCGACATGAGCGGCATACAACGGCGCGCGCACTGCTCGCAAAACAGCACAAGCTCGCCAGCCGTTGTATGTCCGCTCGATGGAGGGGTTAGCCGTCACGGTGTTCTTTGCTCCGAAGACGGCGCGGTGTTGGCGACCCAACGAGCTTGCATGCGTGCGCATGCGACGAATGCTACCCACGCAGCCGCCGGCATGGGCCGCATGGCCGATGCCGGCCTTGGCGAAAGAGCGAATGCGGCGCAGGCGCTGCGTACTCGCAGGGCCGGGGCGAAGAGCGAGTGTTGTTGCTCTGCGTGTTGAAGATTCTTGACCTTGGCGACGCAGACCGCCGAACTCTTGCGCGCGCAAGCACACTGGTGCGCTGGCCGCCGAAGGACGGACAGCCCGGCTCGATGCTGGCCTGTGCTCTGGCGGTGCTTCAACGATTGGTGCGCCGGCCGCCGCAGGACGGACGGCCCGGCACAGCGGCTGCGCGAGTTGAGCCTCCCGAGAAAGCACAGCGCTTCGCAAAGCAGCGCATTTGCGAAGAACGGCTCTTCGTTCAACAGCACTCCCGCTCGCGTTGCTTGGCTGCATGTGACGGCTAACGTTCGACATGAGCGGCGGCAAAAAGGCGCAGCCTTTTTGACGTCCGCTCGATGGAGGGGTTATGTCGCTTTGCGCGCACGACGGCTGGGCTGTTTGCTCACGTACTGCTTGAGCACACCGTCCATGCGAGCCTGCCAGCCTTGGCCGGTGCTACGGAAGTACGCCAAGACCTCCGGGCTGTAGCGCACGGACACCAACAGCTTCTTGTTCTCTAGTGGAGGACGCCCACGCAGCGACTTCAGCGGCGCCATTGCCTCAAGCTGCCGCTTGGTGAGTGGACGGGCATCCGGATCTGCCTTCGCGGCAGCCACAATTTTGGTGTTTTCCTGCTGCGAAGGCAGCAAGAGCGAACGCTTAGAAGTAGTTCTCGACATAGTGCTTGACCTCCCTTCGCTCGGCATAGCGAAGGCTGATGACACGACGAACGTTCCCTCTGTCTGCGAAGGCAACGAAGTACAGACGATTGCCTCGCGGAACCAAGGCCGACATGCGAAGCTCTTCGTACCCGAAGCGCTCGTCGAGCCAGACGAGCGCCTCATCCCACGCCAGCTGCCTGGCAAACGCCAGAGACAAGCCGTGACTCACGCGGTTGAGCTTGTCTTTCGTTGGGTCGAACTCGAAGAGCACGCTTTAGTGTAGCTACGCAAAAGGCGACGTGCAAGCCCATGCTTCCCTGAGCGACATAACGTTCGACATGAGCGGCAAACAACGGCCCGCACACTGCTCGCCAAACAGCCAAAGCTCGCCAGCCGTTGGTTGTCCGCTCGATGGAGGGGTTATGCGAGCCCGGCCCCGACACGCCGGAAAGCCGCGAAGCACCGCCGCACCTTGACGCCCACGGCCGTGACGCTGCACAACGCAGGGCGTTCTGCGAGCGCGTGAAGCCACGGCTGCTCGCGCAAGCCGACCTCTGCGCCGCGGTGGTTGACCGCCGCTGCGTCCGAGCAAGCACCGGCCCGTGCAGACGGCGCAGCGCTGCACCCCTGCCGCGGCGCGGCGTGCAGGCCAAGGACGGCTCGCGCAGCTCACACTCGCGCCGCGGTGTTTGTGTGGCCGAAACTTCCGAGCAGGCACCGGCGTGCGCAAACAGCACTGCACGCCGCACAAGCCGCGGCGCGAACCGCGCAAGCACCGACAGCAGCGCTGAACTCATGCGCAGCGCTCGCGGCACTGCACTTTGCGCGCGCAAGCCACGGACAAGCCCACCGTTGGAGAAGCACCGCACCGCCGCAGACGCATAACGTTCGACATGAGCGGCGGCCGAAAGCTTGCGAAGCAAGCTTTTGGACGTCCGCTCGATGGAGGGGTTAGGCGCCGCACTCACGGGGCGCTCGCCGCGGAAGCCTTTGGAGGAGCTTGAGCGGCGGCCGACGCAGCTGAGGCGGGCTGTGTTGGCGCCGAGACCCTAGGCTGCAATGGCACTGATGGAGTTGTGACTTCCGGGGTCTGTTTGATTGGTGGAAGATGTGTTAACCCGCCGAAGACTGCGTAGCCAAGGCCACCGACGAAGAGGAATACCGACAACAGAGCAGCGAGCCACAAGAGCCACCACCAGGCGTTCCGTTCCATGAACCGGCTGGTTCTGGACTCGAGCCTCTGCTGCATGTAGCGAATCCAAAAGATGATTGAGGCGACTGCCACTCCAAGGACGTTGAGCAAAATGCCAACGAGTACGTAGTGAAGAAGGGGCGCGGCCTCTGGCTTTGACACGATTGCTTGGAGTAGTGCCCCAAGCGCGACGGCAGCGCCGCCATTGATTAGCACGAGCCCCTTGACGCCATTCTCAGTGGTTTCGCCCTTTGACTTGTACTTCGCCTCCCACTGGCGAAGCCTGAGTTCTTCCCTGCGCAAGCGCAGTTCCTCGACTTTGATTCGGTGATCGCGAAGCATCGCTTTCCTCGGCGCCTAACGTTCGACATGAGCGGCGGCCAAAGCTTGCGAAGCAAGCTTTTGGACGTCCGCTCGATGGAGGGGTTAGGCGTCGCTCGCGGCAGACCAGACATACGCAACCTCTTCATCAGCACTTGAGCACGCGAAGATGAGTTTCTCGCGCACAGGCGCAAGCTGAACAACTTGGTCTTCTACCCTCACCAGTTCCTCTACTAGGTGCAAGAAGAACTGCTCGTTCACCGCGCCTGCCGGAACCTCGGTTCGCGCGACGTTCACCAGCGCGAAGTCTCCGAGAGACAGGCTGCGCCCAACATTCGCCTGCCAAAGCCCTGCGCTCTTGAAATCTTGTGCCTCTACAGCTCGATGAAAGTACTTCGTGTTGTAGCGGTTGATCTGTGCCACTGTCCTGGCGGAGTTTGCCTCCGTATCAACGCAGACGGACAACGCGCTCGACTCGTGGTCAAGGTAGAGGGCGAAGGTGAACACAGCTGCACCCGACGACGCGACCTCAACAAGTGCTTGACGCAGGACGCTCTGGATGAGGCTGGCAGTTTGCATTGCGACGCCTAACGTTCGACATGAGCGGCGGCAAAAAGGCGAAGCCTTTTTGACGTCCGCTCGATGGAGGGGTTAGGTCTCACGCTGGCGACTCAAGATACGGCGTAGTAAACACCAAACAAGACCGCCTTTATGGCTAGGTTGGCAAGCACGCCAACTCCAAGCGCAAGCCAGTTGGAACGAAAGAGCGGCAGCCCTGCACCAGAGTTCGGCTTCTCCTGCAACCAGCGATAAGCCGCAAGGACCAGGACCAACTGGGGCACGACTACGGATAGGAACTGGGAGATGAAGTCTGGAGGCGTGGACCGGGCTACCCCGACAAAAACAACTGTGAGCACGCCGAACGTGACGATTGAACGCCGCGCACTCCGCAACTGGCCCAAGCTCTTGAGATTGAGATAGACCAGGTACCCTGCACCAAGCGCGCCGCCGACCAGTGCTGCGACCACAACACCCGATGTTCTGAAAACTCGCGGCAAGTTGCCGGCGGCGGGCGCCGCGACATCTGCAACCTGGGCAACCGGCGGTGAGTAGCGGTTCGGCTCTTGCATGTGATGCGGCACTGGCTTTTGTGAGACCTAACGTTCGACATGAGCGGCGGCAAAAAGGCGCAGCCTTTTTGACGTCCGCTCGATGGAGGGGTTAGCCGTCGTTGCGCGCATGCCATTCGCAGACAGCCCTTCGTTGGAGACAAGCACGGCGCCGCTTTGTGGCCTTGCCCACGCGACGACGCCACCCAAAGCAGCCGCCGGCATGGGCCGAATGGCCGATGCCGGCCGTGGCAAGAGATGACTGGGCGTAGGCGCCTGCGTACTCGCAGGGGCCGGGGCGAGTGACGTGCTACCCATGAACTACGCGAACTGAACCAGAAAGCCCAGTCCTGCCAGTGCGACAGTAATGAGTAGAGATTGCAGCGCGAACTTTGTTGCCCCAAGCCCTTTGGCGAACGGCGGCGTGTCTGTGCCGTCCGGTTGTCGAAGCCACCAGGACGCGCGTCTTCTACCGCCGCAAGTGAACCATTGATGAACATTGCCGCGGACACCCACAACGAGGCCGCAAGCCACTTCGCGGGTGTGAGGGCTGCAACCACACCGCCGATGACGACGCAGACTGCAATGTGCGCGGCAGCGGCGCGGATGTTCATGACGGCTAACGTTCGACATGAGCGGCGGCAAAAAGGCGCAGCCTTTTTGATGTCCGCTCGATGGAGGGGTTAGGTCGCTCGCTGCGCATGGGCTGCATTTTGCTCGGCTGCACACGCACTGCTCGCGACCGAACCGACGCTCGCGCACGCAAGCAGCATCTGCGCGCTCTGCGCGTTGCGCCGCTGCTCGCCAACCCGCACGGCGCTGCGCATTACTGGCAAGTGCATGTGTTCCCGTGCTGCGCCAACCGCACAGCGGCACTTGCGCTGCGCCGCGGCCACAACCCGCGAACGGACGACCACGCAAGAACGCTTGCTCGCACGCTGCGCCTGCTGCTGGACAAACCAGTCCTCAAGGCGAAGCGCACAAGACCACGAAGACGGCTTTGCGCTGCGACTGCGCGACACCGCTGCCGCATGCACGCACCGGCGCTCGCAGCACGCACTGAGCGACGCGACGAGTTGCATCAGCCTCCTGTTCACGCGCAAGCGACCTAACGTTCGACATGAGCGGCGGCAAAAAGGCGAAGCCTTTTTGACGTCCGCTCGATGGAGGGGTTAGGCGACGCCTCCGCACGCGAGTGAGCATTGCGCTGCTGCCTGTGACGACCGCACGGCGCCGTGACGTGTGCAACGCAGGGCATGCTACCTCATGCGACGCGCGCTGAAGCCACAGGCCGATGCTGGCACATAGCCCGACACTCTGCGGCGCAGGCGCTGGTTGACTCGCCAGCGCGCCGAGCATAGCACCGGCTGTTGCGACAGCGCAGCGCTGCAGCACTGACCGCGGCGCGGCGCGCGAGCCGCGCGCGCGCTCGCGCACGCACAGCACTCGTGCCGCGGCTGTTTGTGTGGCCCGCACTTCCGAGCAGCGTGCCGGCTTGCTTGCAAACGAACGCGGCGCTGACGCCGCAACACGCGGCAGCGAACCGCGCACAGCACCGCACAGCGCTGACGGACAATCAGTGCGCCGCGCCCGCGGCACGCGACTCTGATGCGCGTAAGCACACGGACTGAACACGCGACCGCTGGCGAATGCACCGCGACCGCCGCATGTGACGCACTAACGTTCGACATGAGCGGCATACAACGGCCCGCGCACTGCTCGCAAAACAGCACAAGGCTCGCCCGCCGTTGTATGTCCGCTCGATGGAGGGGTTAGCCGTCACGGTGTTTTGCTCGCAGACAGCGCGATGGTTGCGACTGCGCAGCGCTTGCGGCATTTGCATGCGACGAATGCTACCCACACCGCCGCCGGCATGGGCCGCACGGCCGATGCCGGCCGTGGCGCAAGAACGAAGCAGCGCAGGCGCTGCGTACTCGCAGGGCCGGGGCGAAGCACGAGTGTTGCCCTGCGTGCTGAAGCATTGACCATGGCCGCGCAGACCGCCGAACTCTTGCGCGCGCACGCACACCGGTGCGCTGGCCGCCGAAGGACGGACAGCCCGGCACGATGCTGGCCTTTGCTCTGGTGGTGCTTCAACGATTGGTGCGCCGGCCGCCGCAGGACGGACGGCCCGGCACAGCGGCTGCGCAAGTTGAGCCTTCCGAGAACCCACAGCGCTTCGCCAACAGCGCATGCGCGAAGAACGGCTCTGCGCTTTGACAGCACTCCCGTTCGCCTTGCATGACTGCATGTGACGGCTAACGTTCGACATGAGCGGCAGCACAAAGGCGCAGCACACTTTGCTGTCCGCTCGATGGAGGGGTTAGCCTCGCCGTGCGCACGTCCGACTCGATGCGAGCACACGCAGCTGCGTGCGGAACTTGCCGCGCTCGAATGGAGCACGGCTGCCGCATCAGCGCCGAAGCCCTTGCACCGCCACGACGCTGCGTGCGCACTGCACGGTGAAGCGCACGTGCCAGCGCCTGCTGCGCGTCGTGCGTGCCAGCTGCACGCACCTGCAGGTGCTGCGCCGAGAGCACGGCGCGCGAAGCACAACGCGCAGAACGCGCTCATGCTGCATGCTCCCAAGACCAGCACTTGCGACCGCAGCACGCAGCACCGCGAAGCGCGCCGCACACAGCAGCGCGACGGAGCAGCCGTACACGCACAGCGCCAGCACGCGCTGACGACCGGCGATTAGCGCTAGATGCGATTGCTGTCGCCGCGTAGAGCAGACGGCTAACTTAGATATCTAAATGACCAACCGCCATATTGCCACCATTGCCCCATCCACTTTCGCTGTCGTTTGGTGTTCAGGGTAAGGGTCTTCGAGCGCTTGATCTGAGCAAGGCCATCGCCGATACTGTTGTTATGTCCAGTATCGTCCCGCCGCATAAACCGCTGCATATGCCCGATAACAGCAGCGCAGATCCTATGGGCGAGGAGCGTGTGTCGTCGGAGCACCTTCGCACCCGTGCGGTCGTCGCCGGCGCCGCTGATGCCGGCACGGATCGGGGCCATGGCGCAGACAGCACCACCGGCGCCGCCGGCAACAATGAGCCGCTGGTCGGCGCCGCCCTGCCTCGCCCGCCCCTCCTGTTCGAAGAAATGCGGCGCGCCTTGCGGGCCATGCACTACAGCTACCGCACCGAGCAGCAATACCTGCAGTGGGCGCGTGACTTCGTGCGCTTTCACCAGATGCGCCACCCGCGCGAGATGGGGCGCGCCGAGGTCGAGGCCTACCTCACCCACCTCGCGGCCGACCGCAACGTCGCGCCGGCCACGCACCGCCAGGCCTTGTCGGCGCTGCTGTTCTTGTACCGGCGCCTGTTGAGCATCGATCTGCCCTGGCTCGCCGAAATCGGCCGCCCGCGCGTCAAGCGCCGCCTGCCGGTCGTGCTCACGGTCGATGAGGTCATGACGCTGCTCGATGCCTTTGCGGACGAGCCCGAGCTGCAGCTCGTCGCGCAGCTGCTCTACGGCACCGGCATGCGCATTTCCGAAGCGCTGCGCCTGCGCGTCAAGGACATCGACTTTGCGCACCGCACGATCATCGTTCGTGAAGGCAAAGGCGGCAAAGACCGCGCGCTGATGTTGCCCGAAGCGCTTCGCCGGCCGCTGCGCCAGCAACTGCGCCATTCGAATGACTTGTGGCTGCGCGATCGGCAGGCCAACCGCGCCGGCGTGTGGATGCCCGCCGCGCTCGATCGCAAGTACCCGCGCGCCGGTCAGTCGTGGCCCTGGCACTGGGTCTTCCCGCAGCCGGCGCCGGCGCTCGATCCGCGCGCGGGTCTGCAGCGCCGGCATCACATGCTCGATCAGCGTTTCTCGCGCGCCTTCCGCAAGGCCGTGACCACGGCCGGCGTTGCCACGCAGTGCACGCCGCACACGCTGCGCCACTGTTTCGCCACGCACCTGCTGCAACGCGGCCAGGACATTCGCACCGTGCAAGACCTACTGGGCCATGCCGATGTGAGCACCACGATGATCTACACGCATGTGCTCAAGGTTGGCGGCGGCGCGGTGCGCAGCCCGCTCGACACGCTCGCAGCGCCACCTCGCGCCAGGCCGCCGCAGCGGCGCAGCAACAGCAGCGGAGTGGGCCATGACGAGCGTCGCCGTCATGGCACTGATGGCGATGAACGTGGCGGCGACTGCGACGACGGCAACAACAACTACAACAACGACGACGAACCGCCACCGCCTTTTTCCGGCGTGCGCGAGCCCGAGGTGCGCTATGTCGTCGTGAGGCTGCCGCTGCCGCCCGCTACGGCGGCAGCGGGCCTGTAGGGCCTGGTCACACCTTCTCGGCGCGCAGGAACTGCGCTGCCGTTTCCGGCAGCGGTTGGTTGAAGAACAGCAACGCCGGCAGATCGACGAGCAGACGCCCGTGGTCCAGATACACCACGCGCGTGCCCAGGCGCTTGGCCTGGCCGAGGTTGTGCGTGCTCATGACGATGGCCACGCCGTCGTCGCGCGCAAACGATTCGATCAGCGCTTCGACCTCGCGCTTGGCGCCGGGGTCCAAGCTGGCCGTGGGCTCGTCGAGGAACAACACCTCAGGCCTGACCGCCCACGCGCGCGCCAGCGCCAGGCGCTGCTGCTGGCCGCCGGAAAGCACACGCGCCGGGCGGTCGCGCTCGCGTGCCAGGCCGACGCGTTCGAGCGCAGCCTGCGCGCGTGCCGCACGTTCGGGCTTCGGCACGCCGGCCAGCCAGAGCGCAATCAGCAGGTTATGCCAGACCGACAGGCGCAGCAAAAACGGCCGCTGGAAGACCATCGCCTGCGTCGGCTCGCGGCCCTTTGCATCGGTGGGTGTGAGGCGCCGGCCGCTGTGCGGCAGTTGACCATGCAGCAGGCGCAGCAGCGTCGTCTTGCCGCTGCCGTTGGCGCCGACGAGCATCACGCGTTCGCCGGCGCCGAGCAGGAAGTTCACGCCCGCGAGCGCAGCGCGATCGCCGAAGCGCACGCCGGCGTCTTCGAGCGTGATCAACACCGTCATGCTGCCGCGCCCAGCGCCACCCGCGCCTCGTCGTGCGCGCCGCGCTGGCGCTGCACGAGCGCGATCAACGCGTTGAGCAGGCCCACCACACCGAGCAACACCAGCCCCAGGCCGAGCGCCAGCGGCAGATCGCCCTTGCTGGTTTCGAGCGCGATCGTCGTCGTCATGACGCGCGTCACACCGTCGATGTTGCCGCCGACGATCATCACCGCGCCGACTTCGCTGATGGCGCGGCCGAATGCCGCGAGCAGCACCGTCACCAGCGCCAGCCGCTCGTGCAGCAACAGCAGCGCGGCGGCGACGAGCGGGCGCGCGCCCATCGAGCGCAACTGCTCGCCGTTGCCGTGCCAGGCATCGGCGACGAGCTGACGCGTCAGCGCGGCGACGATCGGCAGTACGAGCAGCGTCTGCGCAATGACCATCGCCGCCGGCGTGAACAAGATGCCCAACGCGCCCAGCGGCCCGGCGCGCGACAGCAGCAGATAGACCACCAGCCCGACCACCACCGACGGCAGCGCAAGCAAGGTGTTGAGCAGCGCGATGACGACGCGCCGCCCCGGGAAGCGCACCACCGCGATCCAGGCGCCTAGCGCCATGCCGAAGAGCGAGGCGATGACGCAGGCCGTGCCGCTGACGTAGAGCGACAGCGCCACCACGCGGCCCAATCGCGCGTCGAAGTTCCAGAGCAGTGCCAGCGCCGTTTGCGCTGCGTCGATGAAGCCGCCTCCCATGACGGCGATTGTCCGTGCGGCACAACGTCGTCACGATATGTCTGCCATTGCATAGGGCGAACCCTTGCACATGACGACCCCTCGCTTGCTGCGCAAGCGCTCCCCCGAGGGAAGGCCCGGGCCGACGCTTGGGAGCGGCCCGGCGCTGGCCGGAACATGACGACCCCTCGCTTGCTGCGCAAGCACTCCCCCGCGGGGAGGCCCGGGCCGACGCTTGGGAGCGGCCCGGCGCTGGCCCGGTGGTGTCGTGTGGCACAGTGCCTGCCGCCATGCCGCTCGTCACCCCCCTGCCCGCCGACCAGAGCACCGAGATCGCCGAGCTCGCGCGATTCTTCGAAGGCACGCTCGGCTTTGCGCCGAACAGCGTGCTGACGATGATGCGCCGCCCTGCCCTGGCCCGCGCCTTCACCGAGCTCAACCGCGCGGTGATGAGCAACGAAGGCCGCGTCACCAGCGAGTTCAAACGCCTCGTCGGCCATGTGGCGAGCCGCGTCGCCGGCTGCCGCTATTGCGAGGCCCACACCATCCGCGCCGCGGCGCGTTTCGGCGCGGCCGAAGGCGCCGATGCGAAGCGGCTCGACGAGGTGTGGTCGTTTCGCAGCAGCGCCCTGTTCACGCCGGCCGAGCGCGCGGCGCTCGAGTTCGCGATGGCTGCTGCCGCGTCGCCGGGTGCGGTGGATGCGGCCATCGGCAACGAGCTGCGCACGCACTGGAACGACGGCGAGATCGTCGAGATCACCGGCGTCGTCGCGCTGTTCGGATTTTTGAACCGCTGGAACGATGCGATGGCCACCGAGCTCGAAGCGCCGGCGGCGGCCGACGGGCAGCGTTGGCTGGCAACACAAGGCTGGTCCGCCGGCAAACACGGGTAACCTCTTTGGCTCTCAAATCCACGATCTACAAAGCGCAACTGCAAATCGCCGACATGGACCGCGGCGTCTATGCCGACCATGCGCTGACGATCGCGCTGCACCCGAGCGAGACCGAAGAACGCATGATGGTGCGCCTGCTCGCTTTCGCCCTCTTCGCGCCGAAGAACGACGAGCGCGGCACGCTGAACTTCGCCCGCGGCCTGTCCGACACCGACGAGCCCGACCTCTGGCAGCACGACCTCTCCGGCCAGCTCGTGCACTGGATCGAAGTCGGCCACCCCGACGAGCGCCGCATGCAGCGCGCCGCGTCGCGCGCCGAGCAGGCGACCTTCATCGCCTATTCGGCGAGCACGCCGGTGTGGTGGGCGGGGGTGAAGAACAAGCTCACGCGCACGACGCGCCTGTCGGTCTGGCAGTTGCCCGCCGAGCAGAGCCAGGCCCTGGCCGCGCTGGCCAAGCGCGCGATGCAACTGCAGATCAGCGTGCAGGACGGCAGCGTGTGGTTCAACGCCGCCGATGCCAATGTCGAAGTCGCTCTTCAACCCGTTGTTGTCGTCATCATGAAGTCCCTCCTCACCGCCCTCGCCATGACCGCCTCGCTCGCCACCGCCGCGCCAACAACACCACCGCCCGATGACCCTTACCTCTGGCTCGAAGAGGTGCAAGGCGAGAAGGCCCTCGCCTGGGTGCGCGAGCGCAACCGCGAGTCGCGTGCGGTGCTGGAAAAACATCCTCGCTTCGACGCCATGCGCGCGCGCTTTCTCGACATCCTCGACTCGAAGGACAAGATCCCCAACGTCTCGCGCCGTGGCGACTTCTTCTACAACCTGTGGCAAGACGCGAAGAACCCGCGCGGCCTGTGGCGGCGCACGACGCTGGCCGAGTACCGCAAGCCGCAGCCGGCGTGGGAGACGGTGCTCGACCTCGATGCGCTCGGCGCCGCCGAAAAAGAGAACTGGGTCTGGAAAGGTGCGACGTGTCTCGGCCCGCCCTACAAGCGCTGCGTGCTGTCGCTGTCGCGCGGCGGCGCGGATGCCGCGCGTGCAGCGCGAGTTCGACACGCAGACCTTGCGCTTCATCGACGCCAAGGACGGCGGCTTCACGCTGCCCGAGGCCAAGAGCTCCGTCGATTGGATCGACGACGACACGCTCTACGTCGCCACCGACTTCGGCCCCGGCTCGATGACCGATTCCGGCTACCCGCGCGTCGTCAAGCGCTGGCGGCGCGGCACGCCGCTCGCGGCAGCGGTGACCGTGTTCGAAGCCGAGGCCAAGGACGTGGCCGCCTTCGTCAGCGTCGATCGCACGCCGGGCTACGAGCGCACCGTCGTCGGCCGCGCCACCGATTTCTACAACACGAAGAGCTGGTTGCTGGGCAAGGACGACAAGCTCACGGCCATCGACTACCCGAGCGACGCCCGCTTCGCGTTCTGGCGCGAGCGCGTGCTGATCGAGTTGAAGAGCGACTGGAAGCCGGAGGGCCGCACCTGGCCGCGCGGCTCGCTGCTCGCCGCCGACGCGGCGGCGTACCTGAAGGGCGAGCGCCAGTTCACGGCGCTGTTCACGCCCACGGCCACGCGCTCGCTGGCCGGCTTCACGACGACGCGCGACCAGGTGCTGCTGTCGATCCTCGACAACGTGGCCGGCCGCGTGGAGGAGTGGAAAGCCGACGGCGCCCGATGGACGAAGCGCGAAGTGCAGGCGCCCTTCCCCGGCACGCTCGGCGTGCAAGCGCTGCACGACCCGCTGCTGGGCGACAAGGACGCGCTGGCCGAGCGGTACCTGCTGACCTACACCGACTTCCTCACGCCCGACTCGCTGATGCTCGGCAAAACCGGCAGCAACGAGCGCGAGACGCTGAAGTCACGGCCGCGTTTCTTCGACAGCGCGGGCATGAAGGTCGAGCAGCGCTTTGCGAAATCCAAAGACGGCACGCGCGTGCCCTACTTCGTCATCTGGCCGAAGGACGCCAAGGCCGACGGCAAGAACCCGACGCTGCTCTACGGCTACGGCGGCTTCGAAGTGCCGATGCAGCCGCTGGTACTCCGGCGGCTTCGGCAGCGCGTGGTACGAACAGGGCGGCGTGCATGGTGGTGGCCAACATCCGCGGCGGCGGCGAGTTCGGGCCGGCCTGGCACCGCGCTGCGATCATGGAAAACAAGCAGAAGAGCTACGACGACTTCGCCGCCGTCGCCGAAGACCTGATCGCGACCAAGGTGACCTCGGCCAAGCACCTCGGCATCGAGGGCGGCAGCAACGGCGGCCTGCTCGTCGGCGCGGTGATGCTGCAGCGGCCTGAGTTGTTCAACGCCGTCGTCTGCCAGGTGCCGCTGCTCGACATGAAGCGCTATCACCAACTGCTCGCCGGCGCGAGCTGGATGGCCGAGTACGGCGACCCGGACAAGCCTGACGAGTGGGCGGTGATCGGCAAGTACAGCCCGTACCAGAACCTGCGCAAGGAGGCGAAGCTGCCGAAGGCGCTGTTCATCACCAGCACCCGCGACGACCGCGTGCACCCGGGCCACGCGCGCAAGATGGCAGCGCGCATGGCCGAGCAGGGCCACGCGCATCTGTACTACGAGAACATCGAAGGCGGCCACGGCGGCGCCGCCGACAACAAGCAGCGCGCCGACATGATGGCGCTCGAGTTCAGTTTCTTGTGGCAGCAGTTGGCGCGCTAAGACGCCAACTGCTGCGCTCACGCGTCACTTCAGCGTGACTTCGGCAACCTTGACCGTCTGCAGCTCGCGAATCACACGCGAAATGCTCTCGCGGATCGGATCCTTCGTTGGCCAGGCGCAGGCGCTCGGTGCCGACAAAGGCGTCGCTGGTCTTGGCCGTGAAAGGCGCATCGACCGACTTCTGCCAAACGGTCTTGCCGCTGGCACGCTCGATCAGCGTGTAAGTGACGGTGGAGGTGACCGTCATGTCGAAGCCGAACATCGGCTGCTCGAGCTTGGCCAGGTTCGCCGTCAGCTCGATAGCGCCCCGACTCGCGGCTCGCGGCCAGCATGCCCACCGAGCGCAGCGAGTCTTCGAGCGCTTGCTCGAAATCAGCGCTGCCGACGTTGGACACCCACGCCGGATTGGTGGCCTTGCCGCCGGTGACTTCCTTGACGGCGACGTTGGTCTTGAACGCCTCAGGCGTGGCTTGACGGGCGGTCGTGGCGTCCGTGGCGCGGATCGCCATGTTGGCTGGAGAAGCCGGCGTGGCGCAGCCTGCAGCGATGGCAGCGACCGCGACGGCGGCGCAGAGGGCGGTGCGGCGGATCAGATGAATCGACATGGGAGAGTTTCCGTTCCTTGGAATTTGACAAGACGTGCTGAGTCAGCAGTGCTTGCGCATCAACCGCCGTGGTTGAGCGCGTGGGCAGACTACCGAGCGCAAGACCGCTACCGCGTGACAAACGCACGCGCACGCAGAACCGACAGCCGCCGCTCGAACAAGCGCCAAATTGTTGGCGTGCCGCTGCGGTGTAGAGTTCTTTCACGACAACAGCGTGTTCACCCACACCCACCCCGCCGATGGCCATCGCAATCCAGCACAACACGACCGCGTCACGTTTCGAAACCACCGTCGAAGGCCAGCTCTGCGTCTGCCAGTACCGCGTCTTCGGCAAGACGATGATGCTCACCCACACCGGCGTGCCGCAGGCGCTGCGCGGGCGCGGCATCGCGGCGCTGCTGGTGGAGGCGGCCCTGGCCCATGCGCGCGCCAGGCAGTTGAAGGTGCGGCCGGATTGCAGCTATGCCGAGGTCTATATGCAGCGCCACCCCGAGACGCTCGATCTGTTGCTCGCATGAACGCGCAAGCCGCCGCCGTGCTCGACTTCTGGTTCGCCGGCAGCGCCGCGCCGCGTGCCGAGTGGTTCAAGAAGGACGGCGCCTTCGATGCGCTGATCGCAGCGCGTTTCGGCACGCTCGTCGAACAGGCGCTGGCCGGCGGCCTGGCCGCGTGGGCGCAGCGGCCGAACGACGCCTTGGCCCAGGTCATCGTGCTCGACCAGTTCACGCGCAACATCTTCCGCGACACGCCGCGCGCTTTTGCCGGCGATGCGCTGGCGCTGGCCGCCGCGCGGGCGATGGTGGCGCGCGGCGACGATGCCGCGTTGCCGCCGCTGCGGCGCCTGTTCGTCTATCTGCCGTTCGAGCATGCCGAGGACCGCGCGATGCAGCACGAGTCGCTGCGTTTGTTCGCCGCGTTGACGGCGGCCGATGCCTCGCTGGCCGACTTCGAAGACTACGCGCGCCGGCATGCCGAGGTCATCCGCCGCTTCGGCCGCTTCCCGCACCGCAACGCGGTGCTGGGCCGCGAGAGCACCGCCGAAGAAGCGCAGTTCCTGCAGCAGCCGGGCTCGCGCTTCTAGCCGATAGCGTGATGGCTATCGGTTCTCGCCGGACCGGTGCGAGGCTTCCTGCTCGCGCAACTTCACGCACTCGGCGTGCGCGCTGAGTGCCGGGTTCTGGCACTCGCGCTTCAGGCAGACCAGCATCGAGAAAAAGTTGCGCTCGCCGCAGCGCGCACGCGGGTCGGTGGACTCGGCGGCCGCCACGGGTTTCGGCGTGGCGCCCGGCCGTGGCATCGGCCACGCGCGGTGCGGCGGCATCGATCGGCGCACTGCGCGGCGGCGGCGTGTCGGGGTTGCGTGCCGCCGTCACCGGCGTGGCCGCAGACGCTGCACGCGCCGGCCCGCGCTGCGCGCGTGCCGGCAGCACCGACAGGATGGTTTCGTTGCCGCCGCTGTCGCTGGGCCGGGCAACGGTCGCCGGTGCGCTGGCGGCCACGCTCGGTGCGGGCGCAACCACCGCGCTGGCTGCGGCGGCCGACGCCGCCGGCGCTGTCTTCGCCAGCGGCGCCGGTGCGCCGCGCGCCGGCGCATCGCCGCGCGTGTACCACCACCAGGCCAGCACGTTGGCCACCACCAGCACGGCCAGCACCGCCACCGAGGAGCGGCGCGGCAGCAGCGATTCGGAGGCAGCGGCCGCGCTCGTGGGCTGCGCCGCTTGCGGCAGCGGCTCGGGCGCGGCGACACGCGGCATCAGCACGGTCGGCGAGGCTGCGTCGTTGCTGCCGGTATCGACCGTCGGCGACAGATCGCCGGGCGACGTCAGGATGTCCACCGTCTCGCGCGAGGTCACGCCGGGCTGCGTGCGCTCGCGCGCGGCGCGGCCGGGCACGGTGATGCGGCCTTCGAGCACGTCGCGCAGCATGTGCACGCTCTGCGGCCGCTCGGGCGGCTTGAGGGCCATCATCCAGTCGATCGTCGCCAGGAAATGCGGCGAGCAGCCCTCGAGGCCGAACTCGCCCAGGCGCGGCTGGTCGTCGTGCAGCGCGCGCGACGCCGCGGGCACCGGCTCGCGGCCGCTGAGCAGAAAGTAGATCGTGCCGCCGAGCGCGTAGAGATCGGTCCACGGGCCCTGGCGCATCGCGCTCTGGTCGGCGTACTGCTCGAGCGGCGCGAAGTGCGGCTTCATGATCGAGGTCAGCGCCTTCTGGTTGCCGCCTTCGATGACGCGCCGCGCGGCGCCGAAGTCGAGCAGCACCGGCACGCCGGCCGCACCGTCATCGGCGATGAGGATGTTGTCCGGCGCGATGTCGCGGTGGAACACGCCTTCCTTGTGCAGCACTTCCAGCGCCGAGAGCAGCGCGTCGAGCACCTTGCGGCAGGCGCCCTCGCCCGGCGGCATGACCATGCCGGCGCGCACCTTGCGCAACGTGCGGCCCTTGTAGTACGGCATCACCATGTAGGCGGTGCCGTTGGCTTCCCAGAAGCGATAGACCTTGACCAGCGACGGGTGGTCGAAGCGCGCCAGCATGCGCGCCTCGTTGACGAACGAGCGCAGGCCGAGCGCAAAGGTGTCGGCCATCGACGTCGATCGCACCGACACCGACAGGTCGCCGCCGCGGCCGGCCAGCGTGCCCGGCATGTATTCCTTGACGGCCACCTCGCGCTCCAGCGCATGGTCCCAGGCCAGATAGACGATGCCGAAACCGCCGCTGCCGAGCACGCCGCGAATCTCGAACTCGGCCACGCGCGCACCTATTGGCAACGCGCTCGGCACCTCCGGGTGGAGGTTCGTGCCCGCTTCGGGTGACACAGGCGGCGGTGCTGCGGAGACCATCGTTTCAGCTTAGCAGGGCAGCCCGCGCGGCCCGGGCAGACGCCAGGCCCCTGCTTGCCCGGGGTGCCAAACATCGCACGCCGTGGCTTGTGACCGACAGCGGATCGATCCGGGTTGCTCGCGCCGCCCAGGCCCGCTCCAATGCGCATGTCGCCATTTCGCTTCGAATCATGCACCACAGCCACTTCACCCACCGCCGCCGCGTGCTGGCCCTGCCCTGGCTGCTGGCGTGTCCTGCGGCCATCGTCCAGGCCGCGACCGCCGCTGCCCCGGTGCTCACGGTCACGGGGCCTGGCCTGGGCCCGCCCGCGCAAGCCGGGCGCATGGCGTTCGATCTGGGCGCGCTGCAGCAGCTGGACCAGCGCAAGATCGTTTCGGCCACGCCGTGGTACAGCAACATCAGCGAGTTCACCGGGCCGCTGCTGCGCGATGTGCTCAGGGCCTCCGGCGCCGGCGCGAACGGCAGCGGCAGACTGCGCTGCACCGCGCTCAATGACTACCGGGTCGAGATTCCGCTCGACGACGCGCACCGCTTCGACGTCGTGGTGGCGCACCTGTTCAACGGCAAGCCGATGTCGGTGCGCGAAAAAGGGCCGCTGTTCGTCATCTACCCGTTCGACGAACAGCCGCAACTTCGCACCACCACCTACTTCAGCCGCTGCATCTGGCAGTTGAAGTCGATCGAGCTCTTGTGACCGCCGTTGCTGCGCAACAGCGCCGCTACGTCTGGGCCGCCGCGTTGGCGCTGCTGCTGGCGCTGGCCGCGGTGGGCTGGACGCAATGGCGCCAGCACCGCCTGCTCGACAGCACGGTGCAGTACCAGAACGACTATCTGCAGATCAGCCTGGCACAGCTGCAGATCGAGTACCTGCGCCTGCACGGCGCGCTGCAAACCGCGGCGCAGGCCGCCGTGCCCAATCGCGACGCGGTGCAACTGCGCTACGACATCTTCGCGAGCCGCGTCGATCTGTTTGCCTCGGGACGCATCGAGCGCATCGTCATCGATGCCGCCGAGGTGCAGCGCGTGCTGGGCGGGGTGCGCGCCTTCATTGCCCAGGCCGATCGAACGCTCGGCCCGCAGGCCGACATGCCGCTGGACAGCGCCGCTGCGCGTTCGCTGCTGGCGCAGATGGCGCCGCTCGACGCGCCGATCCATGCGCTGGTGGTCGAGGCCACGCACAGCGCCTCGGCGCTGGTCGGCCGCCACTACGAAACAGTGCGCGATCAGGGGCGCGCCGGCTTGATCCTGACCGCGCTGCTGTCGGCCACCTCGGTCGGCTTTGCGCTGCTCGCGCTTTGGCTGTGGCGGCGCGAAGGCCAACGCCGGCGCGAACTCGAAACCCTGGCCGCCGATCTGCGCGTGGCGCAGCGCTCGGCCGAAGGCGCCAGCGCGGCCAAGAGCGCCTTCCTGGCCAACATGAGCCACGAACTGCGCACGCCGTTCCAAGGCCTGCTGGGCATGCTGCAACTGCTCGACAACGAAACCCTGACCACGGCGCAGCACCGCCAGTTGCGCGTCGCCCGCGAATCGGGCGGCCACCTGCTCGACATCTTGAACGACGTGCTCGACGCGGCGCGCCTGGAAGCCGGCACGCTGCGCCTGCACGAGGATGCCGTGTCGCCGCACGAGCTGGCCGCCGACGTGCAGGCGCTGATGGCGTCGCCGGCGGCCGACAAGGGGCTCGCGCTGACGACGCGGGTCGGCCCGGCGGTGCCGCTGCGCCTGATGCTCGACGGCACGCGCGTGCGCCAGGTGCTGTTCAACCTGCTGTCCAACGCCATCAAGTTCACCGAGCACGGCAGCGTCAGCCTGGACGTCTACGCCAGCGACGGCCGGCTGTGCATGACGGTCACCGACAGCGGCATCGGCATGGATGCGGCGACGCGGGCGCGCCTGTTCCAGCGCTTCAGCCAGGGCGACGACTCGACGTCGCGCCGCCATGGCGGCGCCGGCCTGGGCCTCGAAATCTCGCGCAGCCTGGCCCGCCTGATGGGCGGCGACATCGAGGTGCAGAGCACGCCCGGCCAAGGCAGCCGCTTCGAGCTGCAACTGCCGCTGCGCGTGGCCACGGTGCCGAGCGCGCCCGGGTTGCCGGCCGCGCCGCCGCACACGCTGCGCCCGCTGCGCCTGCTGGTGGCCGAAGACAACGCGGTCAACTGCGAAGTGCTGGCGGCGATGATCGGCCACCTCGGCCACGAGGCCCAGTTCGCGCACGACGGCCGTGCCGCGGTGCTGGCATTGCAGCAGGGCAGCTTCGACCTCGTGCTGATGGACTTGCACATGCCCGAGCTCGACGGCCTGGCGGCCACGCGCGCCATCCGCGCGTTGCCCGGCGACAAGGCCACGCTGCCGATCATCGCGCTGACGGCCGATGCCTATGCCGAAACGCGGGTGCGCTGTTTCGACGCCGGCATGAACGGCTTCCTGTGCAAGCCGGTGACGCTCGACGCGCTGGCGCACGCGGTGGCGCGCTGCGCGGCGGCAATCGCAGCGGTCGATCCGCTCGCGAGCGGATCGACAGTGGCCGTGGCCGCGACATAGTTCTCGCATCGCGCGTCTCAAGTTCGCGCAGCGCCTGACCGAAAACCAGGCACGGCCCCAACCAACTCAAACCGGGGACGACAACCCGACCGGCCGACCGGCCGGCTCAGGAAATCAAACCACCGCAACTTTTGGAGCCCCACCATGTCCATGACGATCAATACCAACCTCGTGTCGATGAACGCGCAGCGCAATGCGTCGGCGTCGCAGTCATCGCTCGCCACCTCGATGCAGCGCCTGTCTTCGGGCCTGCGTGTCAACAGCGCCAAGGACGACTCGGCCGGCCTGGCGATCGCCGAGCGCATGGGCGCCCAGGTGCGCGGCATGAACGTCGCCGTGCGCAACGCCAACGACGCCATCTCGATGTCGCAGACCGCTGAAGGCGCGCTCGGCAAGGTCGGCGACATGCTGCAGCGCATGCGTGAGTTGGCCGTGCAGTCGGCCAACGGCACCAACGGCACCAGCGACCGCGCCAACCTCGACGCCGAGTACCAGGAACTGGCCCTCGAAATCGACCGCACGCTGACGACGACCAAGTTCAACGGCCTGGCCATCCTGGCCGCCGATGCCGGCGCGCAAGACTTCCAGGTCGGCGCCAACAGCGGCGAAACCGTCACCGTGACGACGACCGACATGTCCGCCAATGCAGACATCACGGCCGTCACCGGCGGCGACATCACCGATGCAGCCAATTCGGCGACCGCACTGACCGACATCGACACCGCGCTGGACACGCTCAACAGCGAGCGCGCCCTCTACGGTGCAACGCAGAACCGCTTCGAGTCGATCATCGGCGTGCTGCAAGTCTCGGCCGAGAACCAGGCTGCTGCGAAGAGCCGCATCACCGACGCCGACTTCGCCACCGAAACGGCCAACCTGTCGCGCGCCCAGATCCTGCAGCAGGCCGGCTCGGCGATGATCGCCCAGGCGAATCAGTTGCCGCAGCAGGTTCTCTCGCTGCTGCGCTGATCGAGACGGCTGCGGCTCACGCCGCAGCCGCGTCCAAAAGGCCCGCCTCGACGTTCGCGTCGTGGCGGGCTTTTCTTTTGCGCGGCTTTCACCGCGTTGTTCGGCCGATCGCGGCGCTTCAGTTCTTCGCAGAATGAATCATTCATTCGCAAGGAGTGCCGAACATGCCCCAGACCATCAACACCAACCTGGTGTCGCTCAACGCGCAACGCAACCTGTCGATGTCGCAGTCTGCGTTGGCGACGTCGATGCAGCGCCTGTCGTCGGGCCTGCGCGTCAACAGCGCCAAGGACGACGCCGCCGGCCTGGCGATCGCCGAGCGCATGAACGCGCAGGTGCGCGGCATGAACGTGGCGGTGCGCAACGCCAACGACGGCATCTCGCTGGCGCAGACCGCTGAAGGCGCCCTGGGCAAACTCTCCGAGATGATGCAGCGCATGCGTGAGCTGGCGGTGCAGTCGGCCAACGCCACCAACGGCGTCAGCGACCGCGCCAACCTCGACGCCGAGTACCAGGAGCTGGCGGCCGAAATCACACGCACCATCGGCTCGTCGCGCTTCAACGGCATCGCGATCCTCTCCACCGGCGCCGGCGCGCAGGACTTTCAGGTCGGCGCCAACAGCGGCGAGACGGTGACCATCACCACCGCCGACATGTCGGCCGACGCCACCATCACCGCCGTCACCGGTGGCGATCTCACCGACGTGGCCAACTCGACGCAGGCGCTGACCGACCTCGACGCCGCGCTGGACACCGTCAACAGCGAGCGCGCCCTCTACGGCGCGGCGCAGAACCGCTTCGAAGCGGTGATCGCGACGTTGCAGGTCTCGGCCGAAAACCAGGCCGCGGCGCGCTCGCGCATCATGGACGCCGACTTCGCCGCCGAGACCGCGGCGCTGTCGCGCGCGCAGATCCTTCAGCAGGCCGGCAACGCGATGGTGGCGCAGGCCAATCAGTTGCCGCAGCAGGTGCTTGTCGCTCCTTCAACGATGAGGCATCGCTGACGGCACGATGCGTGCAGCGCGTCACGCGCTGCACGGTTTTCGCCAGCGCCCGCGCTCAAGCCGCCCCAGGGCGCTGCCGAAAACCGGACGACGACCGTCACCGGAATACCACCACATGGCCACCATCACCTCCGCCGGCATCGGCAGCGGGCTCGACATCAACGGCATCGTCACGCAGTTGCTGGCCATCGAGCGCCAGCCGCTGGTGGCGCTCGAACGCCAGGAAACGCAGCTCACGACCAAGCTGTCGGAGTTCGGCAAGATGCAGGGCATGGTCTCTGCGATGCGCGACAAGGCCAGCGCCCTCAGCTCATCGACGCTGTGGGGCCGCACCACCGGCGCCAGCGCCGATGCCGCCGTCACCATCACCACCGCCACGGGCGCCGCGGTCGGCGCGTATGCGGTGCAGGTGCAGCAGCTCGCCGCAGTGCAGACCGTCTCCAGCCGCCGCTTCAACGACGCCGACCCGGCCGTCTTCGGGCCCGGCACGCTGACCATCGAGCTCGGCACGTATACCGGCTCACCCGCCATCAGCGGCTTCGATGCCAAGGCCGGCGCCACCGCCGTCACCGTGACGCTCGGCGCCGAAGACGACACGCTGGCCGAAGTGCGCGACAAGATCAACGCCGCCAACGCCGGCGTCACCGCCACCGTCATCAACGACGCCAACGGCGCACGCCTGGCCATCCGCTCCAAAGACAGCGGCGCCGAAAACGGCTTCCGCATCACCGCCACGGAAATCGCGGACGACGGCGTGGCCGCGAACGGCTTGTCCGCACTGGCCTTCGATGCGCGCGCCGCCTCGCCGATGACGCTGAACCAGCGTGCCGCCAACGCCTTGGCGACCATCAACGGCATCGACGTCGAGTCGGCGAGCAACACGCTGGCCAATGTCTCCGACGGCGTGACGTTGAAGCTGATCAAGACGACCACGGCGCCGGTGGAAGTGACCGTGTCAGCCGACAGCGCGGCCGTGAAGACCGCGGTCGAAGACTTCGTCAAGTCGTACAACGAGCTGGCCAACTACATCCGCACGCAGACGCGCTTCGACGAAGCCAACCAGCGCGGCGGCCCGATGCAGGGCGACAGTCTGGTGCTCGGCATGCAGCGCCAGATGCGCGCGGTGTTGAACGATCCATCGTCCGCGTCGTCGGTCTTCGGCCGGCTGTCGGACGTCGGCCTGTCGCTGCAGCGCGATGGCACGCTCGAGATCCGCACCAGCGCGCTCGACAACGGCCTGGCCAATCTGGGCGAGTTGCAGAAGCTCTTCGCCACCAACGGCACGAGCAACGCCAGTAGCGGCTTCATGCGCCGCTTCAAGGAACTCGGCGACGTGCTGCTCGGGCCCGAAGGCGCGTTCGACACGCGCAAGGACAGCTTGCAGGCGCGCATCGACCGCATCGGCGACCGCCAGGATCAGATGGAAGCGCGCCTGGCCTCGACCGAGCGGCGCCTGCGCGCGCAGTACACCGCGCTCGATCGCAACATGGGCCAGTTGAACGGCTTGTCGAGCGCCGTCGCGCAGCAGATGCAGGCGCTGAACAATTTCTACAACGCGCGCAACAACGGCTGAGTTTCTCGCGCGCCGCCATTCGCGAAGATTCGCGGTCAATCCGAGCGATCGGCAACCTCAAGCGCGGCGCTCAGCGGACGATAACCCTGGCAAGCCCAGACACTCTCGTTCACAGGTAGCCGCCCATGTACGCACCGCACCGCACCGCTGCTTCGGCCTTCGGCCGGGCCCCACAAGCTCACATGTACAGCCGAGTCGGCGTCGAAACCGGCGTGCAAGGCGCCTCGCCGCACAAGCTGGTGGCGATGCTGTTCGACGGCTACTTCGAATCGCTGATGCGCGCCAAGGCCGCGATGGCGGCAGGGCAGATCGAACTGAAGGGCCGCGAGATCGGCCGCGCCGTGCGCATCGTCGAAGAAGGACTGAAGGCCAGCCTGAACCTGTCGGCCGGCGGCACGCTGGCGGCCGACCTGTCCGAGCTCTATGCCTACGTGACGCTGCGCCTGACGCAGGCCAACCTGAAGAACGATGCCGCCGCGCTCGACGAGTGCAGCGCGCTCGTGAAACCGTTGCACGATGCGTGGCAGTCGATCGCGTCGCAAGTCGATGGCCCTTCGGCACAACGTTGATCGCGAGGCAGGACACATCAACATGAACGCCACTCACGCGATGGACACCCGCCTGCTCGGCTACTACGAAGCGCTGGAGCGCGCCAGCAACGACATGCTGGCGGCAGCCCGCGCCGCCAACTGGGACCAGGTCGTCAAGTTGGAAGGCGCCTGCGTGCTGCTGATCGCGCAGTTGAAGCATGCCGCCAGCGAGCACAACCTCGCCGCCGAAGAAGGCAAGCAGAAGAGCCGCATCATGCAGCGCATCCTCGTCAACGACGCCGAAATCCGCACGCTGGCCGAACCCTGGCTCGAAGACCTCGACCAGATGATGACGGGCCGCTCGCGCACGCTGCATTGACATGAACGCCCGAGCCAGCAACGTCGAATCGACACAGCCGGCGCCGCTGTCCGCGCTGAGCGGCCGCGCGATCGACGAGTTTCGCGTCGATCACCCGGTGGACGTGATGGCGCTGCTGCGGCGACTGGTGGACAGTGCCGTGCTCGTGCAGCTGTCGGCGCCCAACGGCGCGGCCTACACCTCGACGCTGTGGGCGGTGGACGAGCAGGCGCGGCGAATCAGCCTCGACGCCGACGCCGCGCATCCGCAGATCCGCGCGCTGGTCGAAGCCGGCGAAGCCACCGCGGTGGCGTACCTCGACGCGATCAAGCTGCAGTTCGATCTGCACGGCCTGATGCTGGCCCACGGCAACAACGCCAGCGCGTTGCAGGCCGTGCTGCCCGACGTGCTCTTTCGCTTTCAGCGCCGCGAATTTTTCCGCGTGCGCACGCGCGACAGCGCCGTTGCGCACCTGCGGCATCCGGCCTCGCGCGGCGAGATGCTGAGCTGCGCGTGCTCGACGTGAGCGTCGGCGGCTGCGCGCTGCAACTGCCGGCCGAGGCCGCGCCGATCGAGCCCGGCACCTCGATCGACGGCGTGCGCCTGGAGCTCGATGCCGACACGCTGCTCGTCGCGCCGCTCGTCGTGCAACACGTCAGCGGCGGCTTCGGCTCGAACACGCGCGTCTCGCGCCTGGGCTGCTCGTTCGCGCGCCTGGACGGTACCTCGCAGCGCGCACTGCAGCGCTACATCGATCTGACGCAGCGGCGGGAGAAGTTCTTGTTGTTGGGGTAGCGGCGCTACGCGCTGACTTTGCGCAGCGTGCAGGGCGTGAGATGGTTGAGCATGCGCAGGATGTCTGGGACCAAGGGCGCCAAGTGCTCCATCCGAGTGCTCTCAGCGGCCACCACCAGAATCGACAAAGGCAGCGCAGCGAGGTTTTGCTGAAACTCGATGTTCTGATCGGCCGTCAGAAACACGTCGAAGGCCGCACTCGCGAGAGCAAGCAGCTTGCCATTCTTGATACCAGCCCACCCACATTTGGGGACGGTGCTGACTACATGGCCCGTGAGCAAATTACCAAGGTGCCGAGGAATGTCCTCGTCAAGCAGGATGCGCATCGGGCACCAGGGCAGTGCGAGCCTGCTCCAGCACGGCGACCGCGAGCTCGCGACTGACGGAGGGAAAGTCATCGAGGAACACGTCGAGCGAATCACCGGCTTCGAGATGATCGAAAAGCGTTTTGACGGGCACGCGTGTACCGCGGAAAACGGGCGTCCCGCTGTGAATCTCAGGGTCTACGGTGATGAGCGGCGAGGTCATGGCCGAGCTTCCTCGTGCAGGCTGGAGATCCCAGTGTATCGCCGGGTCACCTTGCTCGCGTCTCACGGCTTGCCATGCAGAGGAAAGGCAGCCGCACGTTGCGCCGCGGCTTCTACCTCTGACCAGAAGCGGGAGCCGAGGCCGTTTTCAATGGCCTCGTAGTTACGCGGTCTGCCCGAGCAGCTCGAACCGAGCGGCTTTGTGAAGCGCGCCTGGTTCAAGGAGCAATGCAACGGGCTTCTGCAAAGACGTCTTCAGCGGCGAAGGTCTCGACCTCTCCCCGCTTGTACGCTTCAACGCGCCGGACGATCTCAACGTCCCAAGCGGCTTCGATCTCGGACAAAGGCGATTCATGAAGGGACTCGAGAAGCAACTCGACAAGGCGAGAGCGATCCTCCGGCGCGAGTGAACGGCCACGGTCTGCGAGCTCGGCAACGATGTCAGGCATGGTGCGTCTCTAGATGCAATCGGGGGCAGACGATGGAGTTGGCTGGACGATACGTCGTTTAGCCGCTGGAGGGCTTTGAACGTTGTCGAGCTTCATTACGCTTGCGGCGACGATCTACTGACGCTTCTTCCTGCAGGAGGCCCGTGACCGAAAGATACCCAACCTCCGCAGCGCGGCGCCAAACTTCTTTGGCTTCTTGGTACCGCCCATCTTCACAAAGAACGCGGACGCTGAGTAAAAAGGTCTCGATGACCGGGATAGCTCCCCCCGGTATGGCCTCAAGGCTCGGTTGAGGCACTCCTGTCTTGCGGAATTGCAGGTCGGCTTGGGAACGGCTGCGCTCTTTGTTCGCGACATCGTCTCGCCGTAGCGCCTCTATCAACTTCTCCATCTCGCCAAGATGTACCGCCGCTACATCCAGCAGCTTGGCGCGTTGCGCAGGGTCGGTACGTTGGCGGTAAAGAGCTCGAGCAACAGATTGAAGAAGGTGGTGCCTATCGATCTCGTTCGTCTCAATCGTCATCGCGTCAAGCATTTGGCTTAGATTGCCCGATGTCCACGCCGTAAACGCGTCGTCGGCCGGGACGAACTTTCCAAATCTGGTGATCATTGAGGCCATGACGGTGACGTGAGGGCAACGCTACCTTGACGGGTGCCGGAAGGACTGAAGCCCTTTGCGCACGGCATCGAGGAGCGCTTGCTTTCTGGAATGAAATTCAGCGGAATCTGCCAAGTCTTGATCTTGACCATGCGCGACGACGACAGAGTCAAAGACGTCCCTCGCAGCGTCGGTCACGGGCTTGCCGCCAACCACTGTGATCTCCGCATACAGATGGCTCAGTCGATCGAGCTTGCTGACGGAGCCAATCTTCTCTTCAAATGTTTGCATGATGAGGCTCTGGGCTTCAGCAAGAAAAGAGACGTAGATGCCCTTTCTCGAAATGAACTCCTCCCGAGCTTGCGCCAGTTTCCACTCGTGAGTCTTCATACTTCGACCCGCGGCGTAGCTGAATACGCCGGCGACGACTGCTGCCGCGAGCGTTCCTGCGATGTTGATGACTTCCGTGGGGATACGTTAAACGGCAACGGTCGAGCAAAGTGAGCAAAAAAGGCAAGGCGCCAAAGCGTAGTTGCCCAAAATGTACCGCGTACTCACCCAGCAATGGCGAGGGGCTACGCGGCGCGCCGCGAATGAAATGAGCCTGACGCGGGGCGAAAGGGCTGACCGAAGCAGGGTCAGCCGCCCGCTCAAACCTGCATGTTCATGATGTCCGTGTACGCCCGCACGAACTGGTTGCGCACCGCCAGCGTCGCCTGAAAACCGATCTGCGCTTTCTGCATCGACACCATCGTCTGCTCCAGGCTGACGGTCGGGTTGTCCATCTGCAGCTCGCGTTGCAAGCCTTGCGCTTCGTTCTGCTGCGCGCTGACGGACTTCAGGGCCTGCGTCATCGCGGTGGCAAAGCCGCCGTCAACCCCGGCCGCCTTCTTCGCCGACAGCGGCTGGCCATCCACACCCAGGCCAGCGCGGGCCACGGCCTGCGCAAAGTTGAAGGGTTTCAATCCGCCGATCGCATCCATCTGTGATTCCTGTCACGCTGCTCGCAGCAGGCGATGGCGGCACTGTAGATTGTCACGATCGCTTGCAACGGTTTGAAGTGGGCGTCGTTTGGCCGACTGTTCGCACTCTAGCTTTGGCGTCTCGCGCCGAACAATGGCGGCCAACATGAACACGACTGCCGTTGCCCACGTTGGAACCCCCGCCGCGCCGCCGATCGGCGACCACGGTGCCCTCTCGCGCCTGTCTGCCCTGCCCGCCGCGGCGAAGATGAAGCTCGGCTTCGGTGCGGCCGGCTTGATCGCCGTGCTCGCAGCCCTCTCGATGTGGAGCGCGCGCGGCGACTACAAGGTGCTGTACGCCAACCTCAACGAGAAGGACGGCGGCGCGATCATTGCGCAGTTGTCGCAGATGAACATCCCGTACCGCCACGCCGACGGCGGCAACGCGATCCTCGTGCCGTCGTCACAGGTGCACGACGCGCGCCTGAAGCTGGCGTCGGCCGGCCTGCCCAAGGGCAGCGTGATCGGTTTCGAGCTGATGGACAACGCCAAGTTCGGGCAGACACAGTTCCAGGAGCGGCTGACGTTTCAGCGCGGCCTGGAAGGTGAACTCACACGCTCGATCCTCGCCCTGGGCGCCGTGCAGGCGGCGCGGGTGCACCTGGCGCTGCCGCAGCAGAACGGTTTTTTTCGCGAGCAGCAGAAGCCTTCGGCCTCCGTGCTCGTCACGTTGCATCCGGGCCGTGCGCTCGACCGCACGCAGATCGCCGGCATCGTTCACCTCGTCTCGTCTTCGGTGCCGGAGATGACGACCAAGGCCGTCAGCGTGATCGACCAGAGCGGCGCGCTGCTCTCAGCATCGAGTGACGGCGCCAGCGGCCAGGGTCTCGACGCGCAGCAGTTGCAGTACGTGCAGCAGATCGAGCAGAGTTATCACAAGCGCGTGATCGACATCCTGGAGCCGATCGTCGGCCGCGACAACCTGCGCGCGACGATCGCCGCCGAGATCGATTTTTCGCAAACCGAATCGACGGCCGAAGAGTGGAAGCCCAACCAGGGCAACGCGCCGGCCGCCGTGCGCAGCATGCAGATCAGCGACTCGGGGTCCGGCGGGCAGAGCACGCCGTCAGGTGTGCCGGGCGCGGCGAGCAACCAGCCGCCGGTGCCGGCCACGGCGCCGATCAACGGTGCGGCGTCGCCGTTGCAGGCTTCGCAAGGCGGCACGAGCGGCGGCAACAGCAAGCGCGATGCCGTCACCAACTACGAAGTGGACAAGACCGTGCGCGTGACGCGCAACGCCACCGGCAACGTCAAGCGCCTGAACGCCGCCGTCGTCGTCAATCACCGTGTGACGACCGCGGCCAACGGCAAGACCAGCAGCACGCCGCTGTCCAACGACGAGGTCGAGAAGCTGACCTCGCTGGTGCAGGAGGCGATCGGTTTTTCCAAGGAGCGCGGCGATTCGGTGAAGCTGATCAACACGCCGTTCAAGGCCGACGCGATCCCGAAGGCGCAGGACCTGCCGCTGTGGAAGCAGGACTGGCTGATCGACCTCGTGCGCAGCGCCGCCACGCCGGCCGCGCTCGTGCTCGTCGCGCTGATCATCCTCTTCGGATTCGTCAAGCCGGCGTTGAAGGCCGCCGCGCCGGCGACACCGCCGAAGCGCGGCAAGCTCAACGTCGTTGCCGATGACGCAGTGGCTTTGCCGAACGGCAACGCGCCGATGCTCGAAGCGCCGCGCACGGCAGAGCACCTGGCCACGGCGCGCAGCGTCGCCAAGGAGAACCCGGCCGCGGTGGCGAACATCGTGCGTGGGTGGGTGAAGGCGGAGGACGCATGAACGAAGAAGGTCTGGAAAACGCCGCCATCCTGCTGATGTCGCTCGGCGAGGAAGAAGCTGCCGAAGTCTTCAAGCACCTCGAGCCGAAAGAAGTGCAGCGCCTGGGCGAGACGATCGCCAAGATGAAATCGATCCCGCGCGAGAAGGTCGAGAGCGTGCTTGAACAGTTCTCGAGCGTGGCTTCCGAGCAGAGCATCCTCGTCGCCGACACCGACGCCTACGTGAAGAACGTGCTCACGCGCGCACTCGGCAACGACAAGGCCAAGCTGCTCACCGACCGCATCCTGCAAGGCAACGACGCGGCCGGCATCGAGACGCTGAAGTGGATGGACGCCGACGCCGTGGCCGAGCTGCTGCGCAACGAACACCCGCAGATCGTCGCTGCGATCCTGGTCCATCTGGATCAGGACCAGGCCGGCCCGGTGTTGAAGGGCCTGCCCGAGCGCATGCGCAACGAGGTGCTGATCCGCATCGCCTCGCTCGACGGCATCCAGCCCAACGCGCTGCGCGATCTGAACGACGTCATGAGCAAGGTGCTGCGCTCCGGCGGCGAGATGCGCCGCGCCTCGCGCGGTGGCGTCAAGACCGCAGCCGAGATCATCAACCTGCTCGGCGGCCCGATCGAGACCTCGGTGCTCGACTTCATCCGCGAGGCCGATGCCGAGCTGGCGCAGAAGATCATGGACAACATGTTCATCTTCGACGATCTGAACCGCTTGGACGACAAGGGCTTCCAGGCGCTGCTGAAGGAAGTGCAGAGCGAATCGCTGGTGGTGGCGTTGAAGGGCGCCAGCGCCGAGGTGCGCGACAAGATCTTCAAGAACATGAGCTCGCGCGCCGCCGAGACGCTGAAAGAAGACCTGGAGTCGCGCGGGCCGGTGCGGCTGTCGGAAGTCGAAGCCGAGCAGAAGGAAGTGCTGAAGATCGTGCGCCGCCTGGCCGACGAAGGCCAGATCGTGCTCGGCGGCGGAGGCGGCGATGAGCTCGTCTGATTCGGGTTCGCGCTTTATTCCGCGCGAAGAGCTCGAAGGTTTTGCGACCTGGCAGCCGCATGCGTTCGACGACGCGCCCGCGCACGGCGCGCGCGCGCAGAAGAACGATGCGCAGCGCGCAGCCGGCGATCAAGCCGCGTTGCAAAGCGCGCGTCAGGCCGGGTATCAGGACGGCTACCGCGACGGCCTCGTCGCGCTCGAAAGTTTCAAGCAGGCGTTTGCCACGCAGATGAGCGCGCAGCTCGGCGCGCTGGTGGCGGCCTTCGACGCCGAGTTTGCGCAGCTCGAATCGGCGATGGCCGATGGCGTGGCACAAAGCGCCACCGCGCTGGCACGGCAGGTCGTGCGCAGCGAGTTGACGACGCGGCCCGAACTCGTGGCCACGGTGGCTTCACACGCGATCGAAGCGGTGCTGCTCTCGGCCAAGCACATTCGCGTGCATGTCAATCCGGCCGACCTGCCGCTGGTGCAGCAAGGCGCGGCCGATGCGCTGGCCGCGCGCGGCGCGCGCCTGCTGCCGGACGCAGCGCTGTCGCGCGGCGGCTGCCGCATCGAGTCGGATCTGGGCCGCATCGACGCCAGCATCGATGCGCGCTGGACGCAGGCCGCCGCGACGCTCGGCCAGCCGCTGGCGCTGCGTGACGACGTGATCATCACTCGCGACGTCCAGTGAGCCCCCACGCTCTCTTCGTTCGCTGCCCCCCGAGGGGGCGCGCATGGCCCTTCGGAGCGGCCGAGCGGGCCATGCCATGACTTTCAACGCAGCGGACCGCGCGCAACGCTGGTCCCACTACCTGCGCGACCTGCGCAACTTCGCCGAAGCGCCGCAGTCGCTCGAAGTCGAAGGCTCGCTCGTGCGCGTCACCGGCCTCGTGCTCGAAGCTGCCGGCGTTCGTGCGCCCGTCGGCGCCGTGTGCGAGGTGCATTGCGACGGCCAGCCGCCGGTGCTGGCCGAAGTGGTCGGCTTCTCCGGTGACCGCGCCTACCTGATGCCGACCGGTGAAGTGCACGGCCTGCAATCGGGCGCCCGCGTCACGCCGCGCCCCGCGCCGCTGGCGCCGCCGAAGCTCGGCTGCGAGAACCATCTGTGGCGGCGGCGCGAAGACCGCGGTCTGCACCTGCCTGTGGGCGACGGCCTGCTCGGCCGCGTCGTCGATCCGCATGGCGCGCCGATCGACCGCCGTGGGCCGATCGGCAACACGCGCTCCGAGCCAATGATCCGACGCCCGATCAACGCCATGGACCGCGACCCGATCCGCCAGCCGCTCGACACCGGCGTGCGCGCGATCAACGCCATGCTCACGGTCGGGCGCGGCCAGCGCATCGGCCTGTTTGCCGGCACCGGCGTCGGCAAAAGCGTGCTGCTCGGCATGATGGCCCGCTACACCGCCGCCGATGTGATCGTCGTCGGCCTGATCGGCGAGCGTGGCCGTGAAGTCAAGGAATTCATCGAAGACATCCTCGAAGCCGAGGGCCTGGCGCGCAGCGTCGTCGTCGCCGCGCCCGCCGACGCGCCGCCGCTCGTGCGCATGCAAGGTGCGCACTACGCCACGGCGATCGCCGAGCACTACCGCGACCGCGGCCGGCATGTGCTGCTGCTGATGGATTCGCTGACGCGCTATGCGATGGCGCAGCGCGAGATCGCCCTGGCCATCGGCGAGCCGCCCGCGACCAAGGGCTACCCGCCGAGCTGCTTCGCCAAGCTGCCGCAGCTCGTCGAGCGCAGCGGCAATGGTCGCGAAGGCTGCGGCTCGATCACCGCCTTCTACACCGTGCTCTCGGAAGGCGACGACCAACAAGATCCGATCGCCGACGCGGCGCGCGGCATTCTCGACGGCCACATCGTGCTCAGCCGCGCGCTCGCCGAGGCCGGGCACTTCCCGGCGATCGACGTCGAGAAGTCGGTGTCGCGCGTGATGACCGCTGTCGCCGACAAGGAGCATGTGCAGCAGGCGCGCCGTGCGCGCGCGATGCTGGCCAGACTCACCAAGGCCCGCGACCTGATCCAGCTCGGCGCCTACACGCCGGGCCACGACGCCGAACTCGACGCCGCGATCCGCGCGCAACCGAAGCTCACGTCGTTGCTGCAGCAGGACATGCACGATTGCGCACCGTTGGCGGCGAGCCGCGAGCAACTGCTCCACTCCGTGAACTGACGTGGAAACCCTGCACACCCTGCTCGACCAAGCCGAGCAACAACGCAACATCGCCCTGGCAGCGTTCAGCCAATCGCGCGCCCGCCGCGACGAGGCGCGCGCGCAGGCGCGTGATCTCCAAACCTACCGCGACGACTACAGCGCACGCTGGAACGGCCAGTTCCAGCGCGGCGCGGCGCTCGAAGTGCTGCGCTCGTACCACCAGTTCGCGGCCCGGCTCGAACTCGCGATCTCGCAGCAGGCGCAGGCCCTCGCCATCTGCGAGCAGGCCTTGGCGCGCGCCAACGATGTCCTGGCCGCGCACGAGTTGCGCGTGGCTTCGGTGCGCAAGTTGATCGAGCGCCGCCGGCACGAGCAACGCCAGGGACTCGAACGACACGAGCAGCGCGCCAGCGACGAACAGGCACAGCGAATGCGCACCCAACGCAACCCGTTTGCAGGAACCCAACGATGAGCGCCCTTGCCGCTTCGGCTTCGATGTCTTTGATCGCCGGCGCCGCACCGGCGCCGCAGGTGCCGCCGCCACCAGCCCAGGCCGACAACAGCTTCGCGCGCTGCCTCGACCAGGCGCGCGAAGACAACGAAGCGGCGCCAGCCGACGAGGCACCACAGCGCCAGAACGTGAAGAAGCCGGCGCCCCACAGCCGCGCCGAGCGCACGGCGCGCGAGCCGGGCGCTGCGCGCGCAGCCGGCAGCGGCGACGCGCCGCCGCAAGAAACAACAGCCGACAGCAAAACACAAACCGAGGCTGACGCAGCCGAGCCCGCGCGCCACGACACCACCGCACCCGACCTCGCCGCCTTGTTGCCGGGCTGGGCGCCGCCGCCGACGGCCGCGTCGGCAGCGCCATCCGATGCCGACGCCACGGCGCTGTTGCCGACAAGCACGGCCGCCAAAGGCGCCAGCGCAGCCTCGGCGTTGCCGCGCGACGACCTTGCCACGCACGCGCTGGCGCAGGTCGAGGTGGCTGCCACCGCCGCCGATGCCAACCGCACGCCGGCCGCCCCCGCACTCGCCTCGAGTGCCGAGCTGCAGGCCGTTGCCAGCGAGCAGCGGGTTGCCGCGCCGGAGCTGGCGCCGGCAGCGCTGCCGAACGCGCCGGTGGCTGCGCCCGCAACGCCGTTGGCCAGCAAAACGGCCGAAGCGCCGCCGCCCACGGCAACGCTGCCTTCGCCGATCGACAGCCCCGCGTTCGCTCCGTCGCTGGCGACGCAGGTGCGCTGGTGGGCGAGCGACGGCGTGCAGCAGGCGCAACTGCAGCTCAACCCGGCCGAGATGGGGCCGGTGAGAGTCAACATCGTGCTCGACGGGCGCGACGCGCGCATCGATTTCAGCGCCGATCTGGCCGCCACGCGCGGCGCCATCGAAGCCGCGCTGCCCGTGCTCGCCGCCGCGCTCGACGACGGCGGCCTGAAGCTCACCGGCGGCGGCGTGCACGATGGCTCGGCGCAGCATCGACGCGAGGGGAACGATCGTGGGGTGAAGCATCGCACGCCTTCCGGCCCGAACGGCAGCGACAGGGCAGCACCCTCTGTTGCCGCGCGCAGCGCCGTCGCGCGTGGCATGGTCGATCTGGTGGCGTGATGAGCAGCGCCGCAAAGCCCCTGCTTATCGGCGTTTGCGCGCCGCCGCCGGCGCGAACAATTCATCGTCTGGAACCCGCCGTGCCCGCTGCGCGCGGCTGAATCATCAGGAGCCCTGGAATGTCCGCCGCCGCTGCCGCCACCGATGCCGTGCCCGTTGCCCCCGCCAAGAGCGGCAAGAAGAAGTTGATCATCATCGGCGCCGTGATCGCCGTGCTGCTCGCCGGGGGCGGCGGTGCCGCGGTCTTCATGATGAAAAAGCGCGCGGCGGCCGCGGCCGCCGCCGCCGAAGAAGGCGGCGACGCCGTCGGCGACAAGCACGAAGAAAAGCTGGTCAAGGCCGACGTGAAGCACGCGCCGACCTTCGTGCCGCTCGATCCGTTCACCGTCAACCTCGCCGACCGCGAAGCCGAGCGCTATGCGCAAGTCGGCATCACGCTCGAACTCAGCGACGCCAAGGCCGGCGATCTGCTCAAGGCCTACATGCCGGCGATCCGCAACAACATCCTGCTGGCACTCGGCGCCAAGACCGCGTCGCAGTTGACCGAGCGCGACGGCAAGGTGCAACTCGCCGCCGAGATCCGCCGCGAGGCGCTGCGCCCGCTCGGCTACGACGTTGCGGAGAAGGCCGGCGCAGCCAAGCCCGCGAAAGCGCACGGCGACGCCGAAGAGGCGCCGATCCGCGCGGTGCACTTCTCCAACTTCATCATTCAGTAGCTGACAAGAAAACGCCGGGCCGGGCGAACCCGGCCCTTGGGGGCTCACAGACAGTGGCGCAGCCTGCCGATCCAACGCGACATCAGTTCGCGGTCGGCGTCGTTGCGCTCGACCCAGATCGCGCCGACGCTGAACTCATAGCCGCGCAGGGCCACGTAGGCGGTTTGCACCGTGCCGCTGACTTCGGTGGTGTGCGCCGAGCCGCCCGGGTCGGGCACGCGCAGCGCGATCGCCAGCGTGGCCGCCGACGGCACGGCGTCGCTGGTGACGAGGCCCATGCCGCTCTCGGAGATGTCCTTCAAGCGCAACTCGATGACGCGCCCGCCCTGCAGCCGCAGGCGGCCTCGCCAATGCACGTGAAAGCGCGGCTCGCGCCGGGCGTCGAACAGCAGGGGTTGGTGGCGTGCGGTGTTGATGTCGAAAGTCACGGCGGGATATCGGCACGCGCGGCCGGTGACTTGAGCGCTGTGGCCGAACTGACCGCCATCCCCAGGGCTTATCGGCCGATCCTTCGGCACGGCGGATGCTGAAAATGCTTTCATGAACCAGCAGATTCTTTCGCAAGACGAAGTCGATGCGCTGCTGCAAGGCATCACCAACGACGGCCAGACGCCGCAGCAGGACGAAACGCCGCAAGGCGACGTGCGCCCCTACGACCTGGCCACCCAGGATCGCATCGTGCGTCCGCGCATGCCGGCGCTCGACGTGGTGGGCGAGCGCTTCGCGCGCAACCTGCGCAGCAGCGTCTTCGAGCTGATCAGAAAGCCTGCGGAGATCGCCGTCGGCGGCGTCAAGGTGCAGAAGTACAGCGCCTTCCTGCGCGAGATCGTCGTGCCGACCAACTTCAACATCGTCGGCCTGCAGCCGCTGCACGGCGCCGGGCTCGTCGTCTGCGACCCGAACCTGGTGTTCGCCGTCATCGACGCGCTGTTCGGCGGCGCCGGCAAGTACCACACGCGCATCGAAGGCCGCGAGTTCAGCGCCACCGAGCAGCGCGTGATCGCGCGGCTGCTGGACGCCGTCTGCGCCGGCTACAACCAGGCCTGGCAAGGCATCTACCCGCTGCAGCTCGCGGTGCAGCGCACCGAGATGCAGCCGCAGTTCGTCAACGTCGCCGCGGCCGGCGACATGGTCGTCACGACCTCGTTCACGCTCGAGATCGGCGAGAGCTCGGGCGCCATCCACTTCTGCTTTCCGTACGCCACGTTGGAGCCGATCCGCGACGTGCTCTACAGCGCCACGCAGGGCGACGGCAGCGCGGCCGATGCGCGCTGGGTCGATCTGCTGAAGGCCGAGATCCAGGCCGCCGAGGTCGATCTCGTCGCCGAGCTGGCGACGACGCAGGCCACCGTCGAACAACTGCTGTCGTTCAAGCCGGGCGACTTCATCGAGCTCGACCTCGACCCGGCCATTCAAGCCAAGGTCGATGGCGTGCCCGTGCTCGATTGCCACTACGGCACCGCCAACAACCGCTATGCGATCAAGGTCGATCGATTGATTGCCAGCGCCGATCAGGGCTGGCTGGGAGAACACCATCATGTCCGCTGAGCAGACGAACATCGAAGATCCCGCGGCGGCCGATTGGGCCGCGGCGGTGGCCGACACGTCCATTGCGACGACCGCCGTCGAACAGGTGGCGCCGGCGCCCTTCGCCAACTTCGGCGCCGGCGCTTCAGGCGCGCCGGGCGCGGGCAACGACATCGGCATGATTCTCGACATCCCGGTGCAGCTCAGCGTGGAGCTGGGCCGCACGCGCATCCCGATCAAGAACATCCTGCAGTTGGCGCAAGGCTCGGTGGTCGAGCTCGAGACCCTGGCCGGCGAGCCGATGGACGTGCTCGTCAACGGCTACCTGATCGCGCAGGGCGAGGTCGTCGTCGTCAACGACAAGTTCGGCATCCGATTGACCGACATCGTGACGCCGAGCGAGCGTGTGAAGCGGCTCGTCCAAAGTCATGAATGCTTCATCCGCGTTCACCTCGCTGCTCTGGTTCGTCGCCATCCTGGCGCTGATCCCGGCAGCGCTGTGGCTGTTGAAGCGCACGCCGGCCGGCGGCGCCGCGATGCAAGGCGCGATGCGCACGGTGGCCGTGCTGCCGCTGTCGCCGAGCCAGCGCCTCGTCACCGTCGAAGTCGGCCGCGGCGAACAGCGCAAGTGGCTGGTGCTCGGTGTCACCGGCCAGCAGATCACGGCGCTGCACGAGATGGCGCCGCAGGAAGAAGCGCTCGCTGTTGCCCCCGTCACCACGCCGTTCGCTCAACTGCTCTCGCGCTTTCAACGCAAGGACGGCAGCGATGCGCGCTAGTGCCTGGGGCCAAGCTCTCGCGCTGTCGGTGTTGTCGGCCGTTTCTTCAGCCGCTTTAGCGCAACAAGCACAAGCCGGCCCGGGCCTGCCGCTCGTCGTGGCGCAAGGCGCCGCGGGCGCCAGCTACTCGGTGCCGATCCAAACGCTGCTGTTCTTCACCGCGTTGTCGTTCCTGCCGGCCGTGCTGCTGCTGATGACCGGCTTCACGCGCATCGTCATCGTGCTGTCGCTGCTGCGCCAGGCGCTGGGCACGCAGGCCGCGCCGCCGAACCAGGTGATCGTCGGCCTGTCGCTGTTCCTGACCTTCTTCGTCATGGGACCGACCTTCGACAAGGTCTATGACGACGCCTACAAGCCGTTCAACGAGAACCGCATCAACGCCGAAGAAGCCTTCAAGCGTGGCGAGGCGCCGCTGCGCGAATTCATGCTGAAGCAGACGCGGCAGGCCGATCTGATGTTGTTCGCGCGCCTGGCCAAGCTGCCGCAAGACACCAAGGCCGAGACGGTGCCGCTCAAGGTGCTGGTACCGGCGTTCGTCACCAGCGAGCTGAAAAGCGCATTCCAGATCGGCTTCATGATCTTCATCCCGTTCCTGATCATCGACATGGTCGTCGCCAGCGTGTTGATGTCGCTCGGCATGATGATGTTGTCGCCGGTGCTCGTCGCCCTGCCCTTCAAGCTGATGCTGTTCGTGCTGGCGGACGGCTGGAATCTTCTGTTGGGCTCACTCGCGGCGTCGTTCGCCACCTGATCATGGACGCCTCCCAAGTCTTCACCGCCGGCCAACAGGGCTTGTGGATGCTGCTGATGGTCAGCGCCCCGGTGCTGCTCGTCGTGCTCGTCGTCGGCCTCGTCGTCAGCGTCTTCCAGGCGGCCACGCAGATCAACGAAGCGACGCTGTCGTTCGTGCCGAAGATCATCGCCGCGGTGGTCGTGCTCGCGGTGGCGGGGCCGTGGATGATGACGACGCTGGTGGAGTATTTGCAGCGCACGCTGCAGGCGATACCCGGCGCGGTCGGCTGATCGCGCCGTGATCACCCTCACCGAAGCCCAGCTCACCGCCTGGCTGGCCCCGATCTTCTGGCCCTTCATCCGCGTGTTGGCGCTGTTCTCCACATTGCCGGTGCTCGGCCAGCGTGTGGTGCCGGTGCGGGTGCGCGTCGGCCTGGCGTTGCTGATCGTCGTTGCTGCGCAAGCCTCGCTGCCCGAGATGCCGGCCGCAGCGCTCGACTCGCCGCAAGCGTTCGCGCTGGTCGCGCAGAACGTGCTGATCGGCGTCACGCTCGGCTTTGCGGTGCGCATCGTCTTCGCCGCGGTCGAATTCGCGGGCGAACTGGTCGGCCTGCAGATGGGCCTGAACTACGCCGGCTTCTTCGACCCGGCCAGCGGCGCGCAGGGCACGGCGACCGCGCGCTTCTTCGGCGCCACGGTCGGCTTTCTCTTCATCGCCATCAACGCCCACCTGCTGGTCGTCGCCGCGGTCGTGCAGAGCTTCCACGCCTTCCCGGTGGGCGCCGAACCGTTCGCTTTTCTGCGCGCGCTGCAGCCGCAAGCCTGGGGCGCCGAGGTCTTTGCGATCGGCCTGTGGATCGCGCTGCCGCTGGTCGGCATGCTGCTGTTCGTCAACCTCGTGCTCGGCATCATCTCGCGCGTGGCCTCGCAGATGAACATCTTCGCCATCGGTTTCCCGATCACGCTCGGCGTCGGCCTGCTCGGCATGCTGCTGACGCTGCCGATGATGCAGGCGCCGTTCACGATGGCGCTGGAGAAGATGCTGACGAAGTTCCAGTAGCCCCGGTGCAAAGCAATGGAACAACCAGCCGCTGCCCAGCGTCGGCGTTGATACCCTTGCGCGGGCCGTGCAGGTGCTCGACGTCGCTGGCGAGCGTTCAGGCGATCATCCTGCGCACGCCGGCGCGGCCGAGCAGATCGTCGCGGATCACCGCGTAGTCGGTGGCCTCCGGCACGATGGCTTCACAGGCCCGCAGTTGGGTGGCGAACGCGCTCTTGCAGATCGCGAACACGCGGTAGCCGCAGGGCTGCACGATGCCGAGGATCTGCGCGAAGGCGTCGCTCTGACAGGGGTGGTTCTCGAAGACGATGGCTTCGCAGGCGCGCTCGGCCAGCGCCGGCGCGAGCGACGCGAAGACCTGCGGCTCGAAACCCTCGACGTCGATCTTGGCCAGCGTCGGCCAGCCGAAGGCGCTGCTGTCGGCAATCTGCTGCGCGCTGCGCATCGGCACCATGACCTTGCGGCAGTCTTCGGTGCCGACATCGAGCACCAGGCTGGCCCGGCCCTTGTTGTCACCCGGGATGACGAGTTCGAGCATCTCTTGCCGGATGCCGACACCGACCGCATGCAACTCGAAGCGCCCCGGCGCGAGCTTTTGCATGTTGTGTTCGAGCAGTTCCGACAGCGACGCCTGCGGCTCGATCAGCACGACCTGGCTGCGCGGCAACTCCGTTGCAACGGCATAGGCGCAGGCGCCCTTGTTGGCGCCGATGTCCCACATCACCTGGCGCTCGCTGCCCCGGCCCGCGGCGCACAGCACTTCCGAGACCGCGGGGTCGAACGACTTCAGCAGCAGGAAGTGCCAGCCGACCAGATCGTCGGCAGTGGACATGGTGCGGCACGCCACCGCGGCCCGCGTGTCGCTCGCCCGGCCGCTGTCGTCATCGGCTCTCGGCGGCCATCACTTGCCGATGGTCACCCACTCCCAGATGAAGTAGTTGTCCGGCCGGTGCGACACGGTGACGTTCGAGCGCGCGCCCCACGGAATGACCTGGCGGTGCAGCGGGATCGTGTGCACCTGCTCCTTCCATTCGGTGAGCGCGGCCAGGATCAGCTCCTTGCGCTTGGCCGGGTCGGCCTCGACGCTCGACTTGGCGGCGAGGTCGTCGAACTTGGCGTTGCGTGCTGCGGCCGTAGTTGTACGAGCCGATGCCGCCCGTGGGTTGCAGGTTGCGCATCACCGGCGTCAGCGTGGTCTCGGCGTCCGTCACCGAGCCGCCCCAGCCGAGCATGTACATGCTGGTGTCGAACTTCTCCAGCTTGGGGAAGTAGGTCACGCGCGGGATCGCCGCCACCTTGACCGTGACGCCGATCTTCTGCCACATGCCGGCCAGGGCGACGCAGATCTCTTCGTCCTGGATGTAGCGGTTGTTCGGGCAGTCGAGCTGCACCTCGAAGCCGTTCGGGTAGCCGGCGTCGGTCATCAGCTGCTTGGCCTTGGCCAGATCGAACGGCAGGCGCGCTTCGATCTTCGGATCGGCGAAGTAGGCCTTCGGCGACGGCGTGTTGCCGCCGGTGGGAAAGCTCTGCCCGCTCATCAGCTTGTTCTTCATCGTCTCGATATCGACCGCGTGGTACAGCGCCTGGCGCACGCGCACATCCTTGAAAGGGTTCTTGCCCTTGACGTTGCTGTTGATCAGCTCGTCGCGGAACTGGTCCATGCCGATGAAGACGACGCGGTTCTCCGGGCCATCGACGATCTTCACGCCCGGCGTGTTGCGCAGCTTGGCCACGTCGCGCGGCGGCGGGTCGAGGATGAAGTCGAGTTCGCCCGAGATCAGCGCCGCGCTGCGCGTGGCGTCGTTGCCGATCGGCGTGAACACCACCTCCTGCACGTTGCCTTCGATCTTGCCCCAGTAGTTCGGGTTGCGCTTCCACGTCGTCTTGATCCCGGGCTCTCGCTTGACGAGCATGAACGGGCCGGTGCCGTTGGCGTTCATCGCCGCGAAGTGCTCTTCCTTGTTCTTGAAGTCCTGCGGCTTGGTGGCCTTGTTCTTCTCGCTCCACTCCTTGTCCATCATCCACAGCTGCGCCATGTGCTCGATGAAGATCGGGTTGACCTTGGGCAGATCGAACTCGACCGTGTAGTCGTCGATCTTCTTCGGCGTGCCGACCGCGTTGGCATAGACCGCGATCTGCGAGGTCGGCTGCTGCCCACGGACGATCGAGAACACCACGTCGTCGGCATTGAAAGTCGAGCCGTCGTGGAACTTGACGCCCTGACGCAGCTTGAAGCGCCACTTCAGCGGCGACACCTGCTCCCACGAGGTGGCCAGGCCCGGCACCAGGTTGAGCTGCTTGTCGCGTGTCACGAGGTACTCATAGACCTGCTGGTTGACCGAGTTGGTGAAGGACTCGTTCTGCGAATGCGGGTCCATGGTCTGCGGGTCGCCCTGGCTGGCAAAGCGCAGGGTCTGCGCTTGCGCCGTCACGGCGAAGGCGGCCGCGGCGATGGCGGTGATGAAAAAGCGTTTCATGGTCAATCGAGCTCCTGTCGGAACGTACCGAGGCCGGCAGTGTAGGCAGACGGGCAAAGCGCTCCGTTGCGGGTTAACGCGGGGCCGGCGCCGCGGCCCGCGGGACCACTCTTGCAAAGCGCGGGCCAGGCGCCATGTGCACTCTCAGTCATGGGTGCCAACGACGCCTTCTTGCTCGACGCCTACTCGCGCACCGTCAGCGAGGTGGTGGACCGCGCCGCGCCCGCCGTCGTTGCGGTGACGGTCGGCGGCGGCCACACGCGCCTGGGCAGCGGGTCGGGTTTCCTGTTCACGCCGGATGGCTACCTGCTGACCAACTCGCACGTCGCGCGCGCCGGGCGCCACGAGCGGCCTCGGTTCTCGCACCGCGTTTCGCTGGCCGACGGCCGCGAGGCCGCGGCGCGCTTCGTCGGCGACGACCCCGACACCGATCTGGCCGTGCTGCAGATCGACGCCGCCGCCTCCGGCGCGTTGCCGACGTTGACGCTCGGCCGCTCGGCGGAGTTGAAGCGCGGCGAGATCGCGATCGCCATCGGCAACCCGCTCGGTTTCGAGCACACCGTCACCGCCGGCATCGTCAGCGCGCACGGCCGCAGCCTGCGCGCCAGCACGGGGCGGCTGATTCCCGATGTGGTGCAGACCGACGCGGCGCTCAACCCCGGCAACTCGGGCGGGCCGCTGCTCAACTCGCGCGGCGAGGTCATCGGCATCAACACCGCGATCATCCGCGGCGCGCAATCGTTGTGCTTTGCGGTGGCGGTGGACATCGCGGCCTGGGTGGTGCCGCAACTGCTGCGCCACGGCGCCGTGCGGCGGGCGTGGCTCGGTGTCGGCGGCAGCACCACGGTGTTGCCGCGGCGTGTGGTCTCGGCGTTGGCGCTCGACGGCAGCGGCGCCGTGCGCGTGGACATGGTCGAAGCCGGCAGCCCGGCGGCTCTCGCTGGCTTGCGCGAAGGCGACTTGATCGTCGGCATCGACGGCCAGGCCGTGCCTTCGGTCGATGCGCTGCACCAGCTGCCTGAACGGCGAACGCATCGGCCGCGAGAGCGTGATCAAGCTGCTGCGCGGCACGATGCCGCCCGAGGTGCGCTACGTGCGCGTGCTGCCGGCGGAGCGCGCGGCGGGATAGCCCTCGTCGGCGAGCGCGGCTTCGAACGCTGCTTGCGCAACGCTGCTGTCGATCGTCACGCGGTGCGTCGCCAGATCGATCTGCACACGCGCTGCAGGATCGATGCGCTGCGCGGTGGCGGTCACCGTCTTCACGCAATGGCCGCAGGTCATGTCGGGCAAGGTGAGTTGAATCGTCATTGCAAGGTCCTTGTGCACCATCAATGGCTGCACTCTAGACCTTGCCATCATGTCAAGGTCTAGAGTGGGCGCATCGTGAGCTTGATCCAACTCAACCTGCCGATCGCCGGCATGACCTGCGCTTCCTGTGTGACGCGGGTCGAACGCGCGCTGGTCGCGGTGCCCGGCGTGGCCTCGGCGAGCGTCAACCTGGCGACTGAAAGAGCGCAACTGCAACTCGGCCCCGAGGCGACGGCGCAGGCGCTCGCGGCCGCCGTCGAGCGCGCCGGCTATGCGGTGACGCAGGCCAGCGCCGCGTTCGACATCGACGGCATGACCTGCGCGTCGTGCGTGTCGCGCGTCGAGCGGGCGCTGCGCGCGGTGCCGGGCGTGATCGACGCCAGCGTCAATCTCGCCACCAACCGCGCCGACGTCGTGCACAGCGGCGCCGACACCGCCGCGCTGGTCGCTGCCGTGCAGCGCGCGGGCTACGAGGCGCATGCCGTTGCCGAACGCGGCGCCACCCCGGCACACACGAACGCCGACGCCGGCTGGCGCGTCGCGCTGGCCGCGCTGCTGTCGGCGCCGCTCGTGCTGCCGATGCTCGGCGACTTGTTGGGCCGCCACGGGATGCTGCCAGCGTGGTGGCAATTCGCGCTCGCCACCCCCGTGCAGTTCTGGCTCGGCGCGCGATTCTTCCGTGCCGGCTGGAAGGCCGTGCGCGCGGGCAGCGCCAACATGGACGTGCTGGTCGCGCTCGGCACCAGCGCCGCCTATGGCCTGAGCCTCGTGCTGTGGTGGCGTGCGCCGGACGCGATGCCGCACCTGTACTTCGAAAGCGCGGCGGTCGTCATCACGCTGGTGCTGCTCGGCAAGTGGCTCGAAGCGCGCGCCAAGCGGCGCACATTGGACGCGCTGTCGGCCCTGCGCGCGCTCGCGCCCGAGACGGCCACCGTGCGCCGCAACGGCGTCGAGACCACCGTGCCGCTCGACCATGTGCGCGTCGGCGACGAGGTCGTCGTGCGACCCGGCGAGCGTGTGCCCACCGACGGCGTGCTGATCGAAGGCCGCAGCCACTTCGACGAATCGATGCTCACCGGAGAGAGCCTGCCGGTGGCGCGCGAGGCCGGCGAGCGTGTCACCGGCGGCGCGATCAACGCCGAGGGCCGCGTGGTCGTGCGCACCACGGCCATCGGCGCCGAGACGACGCTCTCGCGCATCGTGCGCCTGGTCGAAAACGCGCAAGCGAAGAAGCCGCCGATCCAGCAGACGGTGGACCGCGTGGCCGCCGTCTTCGTGCCGGTGGTGCTGGCGATCGCGGCGCTGACGTTGATCGGCTGGGGAGTGCTCGGCGGCCACTGGGAAGCCGCCATCGTCAACGCCGTGGCCGTGCTCGTCATCGCCTGCCCATGCGCGCTCGGCCTGGCCACGCCCACCGCGCTCATGGTCGGCACCGGCCTGGCCGCGCAGCGCGGCATCCTCGTGCGCGACGCGCAGGCGCTGGAGACGATGCGCCAGGTGCGCGTGGTGGCGTTCGACAAGACCGGCACGCTGACGATCGGCCGGCCGCGGCTGGCGGCGCTCGTGGCCGCAGACGGCGAGCAAGACGCTGCGTTGCTCGCTGACGCCGCCGCATTGCAGTCCGGCAGCGAACACCCGCTGGCACGCGCGGTGCTCGAAGCAGCACGCGAACGCAACGTCGTCGTGCCCGCGGCGAGCGGCGTGCAGGCCGTCGCCGGCCGCGGCATCGAAGGACGTGTCGGCACGCGCACGTTGCGCCTGGGCAGCACACGCTGGCTCGGCGAGTTGAACCTCGCGCCGACATCGGCGCTGAACGCAGCTGCCGAGCAAGCGCAAAGCGAAGGCCGCAGCGTCTCGTGGCTGGTCGATGCCGATACGTCGTCGGTGCGCGGACTGTTCGCCTTCGGTGACGAAGTCAAGCCCGAAGCGGCTGCGGCCATCGCGGCGTTGCACGCCCACGGCGTGCGCTGCGTGCTCGTCAGCGGCGACAACCGCGGCGCGGCGATGGCCATCGCAAAACAACTCGGCATCGACGACGTACGCGCCGAGGTGCTGCCGGCCGACAAGGCGAAGGTGGTGGCGTCGCTGCGCGAAAACCTGGCCGCCGGCGACAAAGTGGCGATGGTCGGCGACGGCATCAACGACGCGCCCGCGCTGGCCGCCGCCGACGTGGGTCTGGCGATGGCCACCGGCACCGACGTGGCGATGGAATCGGCCGGCCTGACGCTGATGCGCGGCGACGTGCGCCTGGTGCCCGAGGCGCTGGCGCTGTCGCGCGCCGTCACGCGCAAGATCCGGCAGAACCTGTTCTGGGCCTTCGCCTACAACGTCGTCGGCATCCCCGCCGCGGCATTCGGTTTTCTCACGCCGGTGATCGCCGGCGCGGCGATGGCGCTGTCGAGCGTCAGCGTGGTCAGCAACGCGTTGCTGTTGAAGCGCTGGAAGCCGAAGCCGTGAACATCAGCGCCGCGTCGAAAGCCAGCGGCGTCTCGGCGAAGATGATCCGCCACTGCGAAGCCCTCGGCCTGGTGCCCGGCGTGCACCGCAGCGCGGACCTACCTCACCCAGCTGGTCATAACGCATCCACAGTTTGTTTGACTGCCGACTATTTTGCATCTACATTCTGCCCATGATCTCCTGGGACGCGGCGAAGCGGCGCGAGAACCTGCGAAAGCACCGCATCGATCTTGCAGAGCTCGAGCCGGTCTTCGACGCTCCCATGGTCACGGTGGAAGACAACCGCGAGAGCTACGGTGAACTCAGGCTGCAGAGTCTGGGCATGTGGCGCGGACGGGTCGTCTTTCTTGTCTGGACACCGCGCGATGACGACACCGCGCACTTGATCTCATGCCGCCATGCCGACCGCACGCAAGTCGAAGACTACTTCTCAGCCCTTTAGCGCTGCCGACATCGCCTCCGCCAAGGCGGCAGCGAAAGCGCCCTCTTCCAAAGCCTCTAGCGTGGACTGGCGGCAAGGAACGGTCACGCGAGGCGGTGGCGTGGCCGCGACCATCGAGGCCCTGCGCCGCACGCGAGGGCCGAACAAGAACCCAACGAAAGAGCAGGTGGCGATCCGCTTCGACCAAGAGGTGCTCGTCGCTTTTCGCGCCAGCGGCCCGGGCTGGCAAACGCGCATGAACGCTGCGCTCAAAGAGTGGCTGGCCGATCAGCCGGCAAAACGCAAGACGGGTCGCTCGCGATCAGTCGGCTAAGCGAGCACAAAAAAGCCGCCCGAGGGCGGCCTTGTCTTCAGACTGAAGCCCCGCGCTCAACGGAAATACGGCTCCTTGACCGTGCGCAGCTCACCGGGCAGCGACGACAGGTACTCCGACATCGCCTTCAACTCCGCCAACGAGAACTGCTTGACCTGTGCGCCCATGATGGCGTTGTTGCGGCCGACCTGCGGGTTGGCTTCGGTCTTGTACGACTTCAGCGCCACGTACAGGTAGTCGGCATGCTGGCCGGCGATCTTCGGGTAGCTGCCGTCGATCGGCTTGCTGAAGTTGGCGCCGTGGCACGAGGCGCAGGCGCCCTTGGTCAGCAACGCCGCCACGGCCGGCGACGCCGCCGCCGCGCCGTCCGGCGGCGCCGACGCGGCCGCTCCGCCATGCTGCTCATAGAACGCCGACAGATCGGCCATGTCCTGATCGGTCAGCGAGGCCGCGATCGAACGCATCGTCGGGTGCTTGCGGTCGCCCTTCTTGTAGGCGGCCAACGACGAGGCGATGTATTTGGCGCCCTGGCCGGAGATCATCGGCACCTTGTGCACTTCCGGAAAACTCGCCTGATAGCCCTTGATGCCGTGGCAGCCGATGCACATGGCGGCTTTCTTTTCGCCGGCGGCAGCCGAAGCCGAGCCCGCTGGCTTGGCGTCCTGCGCCTGGGCCAAGGACAAAACAGCCAACAAAACGGTAGAGATCAGCGCGCGCTTCATAGGGTGGGGTGTGCGGTCCAAAACAGCCGGCGATTATAGGGTCGCCCCTATACTGGTTCGATGAAATTCCAAGGCTCCGAGGCTTACGTCGCCACCCCCGACCTGATGCTCGCGGTCAACGCCGCGATCACGTTGAAACGCCCCCTGCTCGTCAAGGGCGAGCCGGGCACCGGCAAGACGATGCTCGCCGAGCAGGTGTCGCAGGCGTTGAACATGCCGCTCTTGCAGTGGCACATCAAGAGCACGACCAAGGCGCAGCAGGGCCTGTACGAGTACGACGCGGTGAGCCGCCTGCGCGATTCGCAGCTCGCCGGCAAGGGCGACGAGTCGGTCAAGGACATCCGCAACTACATCGTCCGTGGCGTGCTCTGGCAGGCGTTCACCGCCGAACAACCGATGGCGCTGCTGATCGACGAGATCGACAAGGCCGACATCGAGTTCCCGAACGACCTGCTGCGCGAACTCGACCGCATGGAGTTCTACGTTTACGAAACGCGCGAGCTGGTGCAGGCCAAACACCGGCCGGTCGTCTTCATCACCAGCAACAACGAGAAGGAGCTGCCCGACGCGTTCTTGCGCCGCTGCTTCTTCCACTACATCAAGTTCCCGGATGCGGACACGATGCGCGCCATCGTCGATGTGCATTTCCCCGGCCTGAAGAAAGAGCTGCTCGCCGCGGCGCTGAAAAACTTCTACGACGTGCGCAACCTGCCCGGCCTGAAGAAAAAACCGTCCACCTCCGAGCTGCTCGACTGGCTGAAGCTGCTGGTGGCCGAAGACATTCCGCTCGAAGCGCTGCAAAGCAAGGACGAAAAAGTCGCGGTGCCGCCGCTGGTCGGTGCGTTGCTGAAGAACGAGCAGGACGTGACGCTGTTCGAGAAGCTGGTGTTCATGCAACGCCACAATCGTTGATGGCCTGGCCCGACTCGATCACGCTGCAAGGCCCGCACGCGGCGCTGCGGCCGCTGTCGCACGAGCATCACGATGCCCTTTGCGAGGCCACGCGCGACGGCGAGCTGTGGCAGCTCTGGTACACCAGCATCCCGTCGCCCGAGGGCATGCGCGCCGAGATCGCGCGCCGGCTCGATCTGCGCGCGGCCGGCTCGATGCTGCCCTTCGCCGTCTTCGACGCCGCCGGCCGCGCGGTCGGCATGACGACCTACATGAACATCGACGCCGTCAACAAGCGCGTCGAGATCGGCAGCACCTGGTACGGCACAAAGCGCGCAGCGCACGCCGCTGAACACGCAGTGCAAACGCCTGCTGCTCGGCCACGCCTTCGAAGCGCTCGACTGCATCGCCGTCGAGTTCCGCACGCACCGCCTGAACACGCAGAGCCGCCGCGCCATCGAGCGCCTGGGGGCGCAGTTGGACGGCATGCTGCGCGCGCACTCGGTGGCCGCGGACGGTTCCCTGCGCGACACGGCGGTGTACAGCATCACCGCGGGCGAGTGGCCCGCGGTGCGCTCGCATCTGGATTGGCAACTGGCCAAGCCGCGCTGACGAGCGCGGCGCTACGGCGTGGCGGCGTTTGCCGCAGACGTTCGGCGTGACACACATATCCGGACTCCACCCACCCGCCGCGCCACCGACGAGCGATGACTTGCAGGAACGCGGCGCCGAGCTGGCGTTGCTCGGGCAGCGCCTGGCCGCGCTGTGCGCTGCCGGCCCGGTGGGCGGCTGCGTGCTGTTGAGCGCCGAAGCCGGCGGCGGCAAGACCAGCTTGCTGGCGGCCGCCGCGCGGCAGGCGCCGGCGGGCATCGACTGGCTGTGGGGCACCTGCGAGCCGATGTTGTCGCCGCCGCCGCTGGGCGCGCTGGCCGATTGCCTGGAGCGCCTGCCGCCGGCGCTGGCCGCTGCGGTGCGCGCGGGGCGCCACACGGCGGACGTATTGTCGGGATTGCTGGCGATGTTGCGCCAGCCGCCCAAGCCGACCGTGCTCGTCATCGACGACGCGCAGTGGGCCGACAGCGCCACGCTCGATCTGTTGCGCTACCTCGGCCGGCGCATCGAGAGCACGCGCGCGCTGCTCGTGCTCAGCTACCGCGACGACGCGCTCGGCAGCGACCACCCGCTGCTGGGCGTGCTCGCCGGGTTGCCGGCGCGCAGTTGCATCCGCATCGCGCTGGCGCCGTTGTCACGCGCAGGTGTGGCCGAGATGGCGCGCCGCGCCGACCGCAATGCGCGCGGCATCTACCGCGCCACACAGGGCAATCCGTACTTCGTCAGCGAACTGCTGGCCGGCGACGCGCAGACGGTGCCGGCCTCCGTGCGCGACGCAGTCTGGGCGCGCGCCGCGGCGCTGCCTGCCGCGGCGCGCGAACTGCTCGAACTGGTCAGCGTGTCGCCGGTGCCGATCGAGATCGACGTGATGGAAGCGGTGGTCGAAGACGCCCGTGCCGCGGCCACGCAGTGCGCCGTCGCGGGCCTGCTGCACATCGACGCCGCGACGCTGCGCTTTCGCCACGAGCTGGCGCGGCGCGCGATCGAAGCCGCGCTCGACTCCGGTTGGGCGGCGTCGCTGCACGCCGCGCTGTTCGACGCGCTGGGGGTTCGCGGCGCGCCGGTCGAGCGGCTCGTTCACCACGCGGCGCGTGCCGGCTTGTCGGGCGCCGTGCTCGCACTCGCGCCCGAAGCGGCGCGCGACGCGGCGCAGGCTTCGGCGCACCGCCAGGCGGCGCTGCTTTACGGCCTGGCGTTGGAGCATGCCCAGGGCGTGCCGCCGCGCATCGAGGCCAGCCTGCATGTGGCGCATGCCGAAGAGTGCATGCTGGTCAACCGCGTCGATGACGCGATGGTGTCGCGGCGACGCTCGCTGGCGCTGCACCGCCACCTCGGCGACCGCCTCGCCGAAGGGCTCGACTTGCGCGCGCTGGCGCGCATCGAGTGGTACCGCGGCGCGCCGCTGGCCGGCCAGCCCTATGCACAGGCTGCCATCGAAGTGCTCGAACAGGCCGACGCCCCGCGCGAGTTGGCGATGGCCTACGCCACCATGGCGCAACTGCATTTGCTCGGCCCGACCGCGGCGCCGGCGGTCGAGTGGGGCCTCAAGGCTTTGACGCTGTTCGAGCCGCTGCACGACGCAGAGGGCTTGACCTACACGCTGAACACCGTGGGCACGGCGCAGTTGCGCTCGAAGGACGAGCCGCTCGGCCGGGCGCGGCTGCAGCGCAGCCTCGAACTGGCGCTGGCGCACGGCCTCGAAGAACACGCGGCGCGCGCCTACACCAACCTGGCTGCGCTGTGCCTGGTGTACCGGCGCAATGCCGAACTCGAAGCCATCTGCGCGGCGGGCCTGGCGCATTGCGAGGCGCATGACCTCGACATGTACCGCTGCCGGCTGCAAATCCGGCTGGCTTGCGGGCTGATCAGGATGGGGCGCTGGCAGGAGGCCGACACGCTGCTGCAAGCGGCCAGCGAAACCGCCGCGGTGGTCGGCCTGGAGAAGGAACAGGCCGCCTACGTGCAAGCCTTTCTCGACCTGCGGCGCGGACTCGATCGTGCCACGGCTTACTGGCACGACATGATCGACGGCGCGCGCGCGTTGCGCGTCGATCCCTGGTACGCGCCGCAAGCGGTGGCGCGCTGCGAGGCCGCCTGGCTGCTCGGCGACGACGCGCAAGTGCGGCATGTCGCCGGCGCCGCGCTGCGCGCCGCCGCGGGCAGCGGCGAGCATTGGCACATCGGCCAGCTCGCATGCTGGCTGCACCGCTGCGGCGGCACCGCGCCGGCGCTCGGCAAGACGGTTGCGGTGCCCTGCGCCCTGGAAATCAAAGGCAAATACCGTCGCGCCGCCGATGCCTGGGCCGCGCTCGACTGCCCCTATGAACAAGGCCTGGCCCTGCTCGGTGGCAACGCTGCCGAGCTACGCGACGCGCTCGCCCTCTTCGACGCCCTCGGCGCTGTGCCCGCGGCGCGCATCGCGCGCCGCCGCTTGCGCGCGCTGGGCGTGCGCGATGTGCCGCGCGGGCCGAGTCACCGCACGCGCGACGACCCGCTCGGCCTGACCGCGCGCGAACGCCAGGTGCTGGACCTGTTGGCGCTGCGCCTGTCCAACCGCGACATCGCGCTGCGCCTGCACCGCTCGGAGCGCACCGTCGAAAACCACGTCGCGGGGCTGCTCGGCAAGCTCGGCGTGGCGAGCCGTGACGAAGCGGTGGCGCGCGCCGGCCTGCCGATGCAAAACCAGGTACCGCAAAACTAAAAGCGCGTACCGGCCACGCTGTTGGCGCAACCGCCGCGGGCTCAGATTCAGGCATCGACAGGGCTTGTTTTCAGGAGCTGCAATTGGCCGCTGATGCCACGGTCCGCGAGGACCACTTTCGCTTCGACGGCATGGACTACTTCCGTGGCCGTGCCGCCGCCGTGCAGATCGGTGACGTGGGCGAACCGCGGGCCGCTCGTGCTCACGCGCAGGCCTCGAAGACGCTGGTCAAGGCAACGCTCGAAGCCTGGAACCCGACGCTGGACCACCTCCTGAACTCGTACAGCGACCCGGTGCACAGCGATCCGCTGACCGCGCCGAAGGGTGTCTTCAACGCCCCGGTCATCGTCAACTGAATCTCACCACTTCACCCACTCACGGCACAGAGACATCCATCATGAAATCGACCTTCACCCTGGCCATCGCCACTGCCGCTCTTGTCGCCGCCGGCGGCGCTTTCGCCGAACGCCCGGCCAGCCTTGCCGGCACCACCTGGACGGTGCAGACCAACCGCGATGCCGTGCAGCTCGTCATCGCGACGCAGGGTGGAGCGGGCGCGCCCGGCGCCGCGACCTGCCGCACGATCAACGGCCACTTCAACCTGACCGCGTCGGCGCAAGGCGTTTCCGACGGCGCGCGCTGCACGCCCGGCGCACAGACCGGCGTGCCCACCACGACGGCGGCGGCCGAAGCACGAACGGGCGCGTCGCCAAGTGAGTGCGAAGGCACAGACCACAGCACGGGCGGCGCTGCGGCCAACGTGCCGCGCAGCACCGACGCGCCGCGCTACGCCGAAGCACCCAAGCGCTCGCCACACGCCAACCCACGCCCGGGCCCGCCGCGGCGGTGACGGCGTGGCGCGCATCAATCCCTGAGCCGCGGACCCGGCGCCATGGACCCGATCACTCTGTGCAGCCGCTACTTCGACGCCTGGAACCGCCACGACGCGCACGCGATCCTCGCCACCTTCGCGCCCGGCGGCACCTACCGTGACCCGACGACGCCCGGGCCGATCGGCGGCGACGCGCTGCGTGGCCATATCGGAGCGTTGTGGGCGGCGTTTCCCGACCTCGCGTTCGCGATCGGCGCCGCGCACCGCGTCGGCGACGAGCGTGTGCATGCCGAATGGACGATGACGGGCGCCTCGACGTGATCGTGCACGCGGCCATGGCCAGCGGCACGCATGCGCAAGCGATGCGACGCTTCGGCGAGTTCGCCGGCGCTGGAGTGACGAGCATCTTCACGCCGCTGCGCTACGGCCCCTATCTGCAGCGCTGCAGCGGCTGCGGCCGCATCGCGCGCCTGGCAGCGCGCGAGGGGCGATGCACTTGCAAGACCCGGCTGGCCGCCACCGTGTGATGACCATGAACCCTCACGAAGCCATCGGCTACCTCGCCTCGGCGCTGGTCCTGATCACCTTCTGCATGCGCGACATGACAGCGCTGCGCTGCATGGCCATTGCCAGCAACCTGGCCTTCATCGCCTACGGCGCGCTGGCGGACGTTGGCCCGGTGTTGCTGCTGCACCTGCTGCTATTGCCGATCAACGTGTTGCGGCTGGCGGGCATTCGGCGCGGCACCTGACGCAGCACGGAAAGTTCACGCCGCATCCACCCGGTTGCGCCCCTTGGCCTTGGCTTTGTAGAGCGCGCGGTCGGCGCGCGCCAGCACGTCAGTGACGGCGACGTCTTCGCTCGTGCTCGCAGCCACGCCGATCGACAGCGTGACGCGCAGGTTCGAGGCGCGGGCGTGGATGTGTTCAGCTTCCATCGCCAGGCGCAGCCGCTCGGCCGCCTGTGCCGCACCGGCAAGACCCGACTGCGGGGCGACGATGATGAACTCGTCGCCGCCGTAGCGGCCCACGCTGTCGGCCTGCCGTGCCTGCGCGGCGATGACCGCGGCCACATGCTCCAACACCTGGTCGCCGACGGCATGGCCATGGGCGTCGTTGATGCGCTTGAAGTGATCAACGTCGATCAGCAGCACCGCAAAGCCCTCGGCGCCGCGCGACGACTGCGCCCACAGGTGCTGCATCGTGCCGTCGATGGCGCCGCGGTTCTCGAGACCGGTCAGCGTGTCGCGGCGCGAGGCGCGCCGCAGGCGCAGCAGCAGGCGCTGCGTCAGCAGCACCATGAAGCCGAAGTTGAACAGCGCCGAGCCGAACAGGTACAACGGCATCAGCCCCAGGCCCGATGCCTTGCTGTGCATCTCCTGCGGTGCGCCGAGCGCCAGCGCCTGCCTGGCCGTCAGCAGCACCAGCAGCGCCACGATGCCCAGCCCCGGCACGACGACGGCCAGCCAGGCCGCGCGGCCGAACTCGGCGCGCACCGACACGCGCACGTTGGCGATCAGCCGCACCATGACGTAGCCGAAACCGATGTAGGACAAGAGGATGCGCCAGCCCGACCCGGTGGGTCCGGTATCCACCAGCGCGATCGCGCCGCCGACGACGGCCAGCATCACCATCTGCTCGCCGTCGGAGGGCGGCTCGCGAAAGAACAGCTCGACGCCGCGGCGCATCAGCGCAAAGGCCAGCAGCGTCAACAGGTTGGCGCCGTTGAAGGCCCACCAGGTGCGCGGCTCGCCGCGCAGCCCGGCCAGCAGCAAGCCGGCCGACAGCAGCAGCAGGAACAGGCCCCAGTGCACGACCGCGGCCTCGTCTTCTTTGAGCAGCAGCGCGCAGCCCATCCAGCCGATGGCGTACAGGCCGAACTGAAATGCAACCAGCCACAACAGCGGGCTGATGGTGTTGGCGTCGGCGCTGCTCATGGACGGGCCAGTGTAGGCGGATAAGTGACGGCTCGGCTGGGCAGTCCGCCCGATTGACCGATACTCGCGCCATCGTGTTGATCGACTTTTTCTACACCCTGCGCGCGGCGAAGTTGAAGGTCTCCGTCAAGGAGTACCTGACGCTGCTCGAAGCGATGCAGGCCGGCGTGATCGGGCCTTCGGTGGACGAGTTCTACTACCTCGCGCGCACCTCGCTCGTCAAAGACGAAGCGCATTTCGACAAGTTCGACCGCGCCTTCGCCGCCTACTTCAAAGGCGTCGAGCTGCTGACCGACTTCACGCAAGACGTGCCGCTGGAGTGGTTGCGCAAGACGCTCGAACTCGAACTCTCGGCGGAAGAAAAAGCCGCGATCGAGAAGATGGGCTGGGACGAGTTGATGGAGACGTTGAAGAAGCGTTTCGAGGAGCAGAAGGAGCGCCACGAAGGCGGCAACAAGATGATCGGCACGGGCGGCACGTCGCCCTTCGGCGCCTACGGCGTCAATCCGCAGGGCATCCGCATCGGCCAGGCGTCGGGGCGCAACAAGAGCGCCGTCAAAGTCTGGGACCAGCGCGCGTACAAGGACTACGACGACACCAAGGAACTCGGCACGCGCAACATCAAGGTCGCGCTGCGCCGCCTGCGCCGCTTTGCGCGCGAGGGCTAGCGAGCTCGAACTCGACCTCGACGACACGATCCACTGCACCGCGGCCAACGCCGGCCTGCTCGACATCAGGATGCACCCCGAGCGCCACAACAAGGTCAAGGTGCTGCTGCTGATGGACGTCGGCGGCACGATGGACGAGCACATCCACCGCGTCGAGGAACTGTTCTCGGCGACGAAGAGCGAGTTCAAGCACCTCGAGTTCTACTACTTCCACAACTGCGTCTATGACTTCATGTGGAAGAACAACCGGCGCCGCTTCTCCGAGAAGTTCGCCACCTGGGACGTGATCCGCAAGTACAACCGCGACTACAAGCTGCTCTTCATCGGCGACGCGACGATGAGCCCTTATGAGATCCTGCAGCCCGGCGGCAGCGTCGAATACAACAACGAAGAGCCCGGCGCCGAATGGCTGCAGCGGCTGACGAATGCGTTCCCGAAATTCGCCTGGATCAACCCGGAGCCGCAAGGCGTGTGGCAGTACCGGCAGAGCATTTCGATCATCGGCCAGTTGATGAACCAGCGCATGTTCCCGCTGACGCTGGCCGGCCTCGAAGGAGCGATGCGGCTGCTGTCGAAATGAAGGAAGCGCTGAAGAGGTCCTCGCGAGGGCGCGCGCCTCGCTGGTGGATGGGCTGCAAGGCGCAAACCGGAGCCATAGCCTGAGCTATGGCGAGGATTTGCAACGCCGCAGACCGCCGCCAGAGAGGATGCGCGCCCCGCGGGGGACCTCTTCAGCGCTTCCCGTGCGTTGTCGCGCTGCTGCTGATGTTCGTGCTCGGCGGTTGCGCAGCGCTGCAGCCTGCCGCGAGCGAACCGACACCGCCGCCGCCGCAGGTGGTCGTGCAGATCGATGCCCCCGAGCCCTTGCAGAAACTGCTCGACACACACCTCGACCTGGCGCGCTTGGTGCGCGTGGCCAGCGGCGATGTCAACGAGCCGATCAGCGAGTCGGAGCTGCGGCGCCTGGAAAACGCCACGCCCGCGCAGGCCCGCGCGCTGCTCGCCACCGAAGGCTACATGGCCGCGCAGGTGACGACGCAACGCGAAAGCGCGCAAGGGAACGACACACGGCCGCATGTGCGTGTCGTCGTCGAACCCGGCGTGCGCACGCAGGTCGCCAACGTGCTGCTGCAGATCAGTGGCCCGCTCGGCGACGAAGCGGCGGCAGGCGACAACGCCGCGCAGTCGCTGGTCGAGCAGTGGCGCGGCGCATGGACGCTGCCGGCGGGCCGGCCGTTTTCCAACGGCGCCTGGCGCGATGCCAAGAACAATGCGCTGGCGCGCCTGCGTGGCCTCGGCTATGCCGCCGCCACGTGGCAGGACACGGCGGCCGACGTCGATGCCGACAGCGCGCGCGCCACGCTCGACGTCACCGCCGCCTCGGGGCCGCGCTTTCATGCCGGCGAGATGGTGATCGAGGGCTTGGAGCGCCAGGATGCGAAGAGCGTGCGCAACCTCGCCGACTTCTCCACCGGCGCGGCGATCACCGAGCAGCGCCTGCTCGACTACCAGGAGCGCATCCAGCGCTCGGGCCTGTTCGAAGGCGTCTCGGTGACGGCGGACGCCGACCCCGCGCAAGCCGCGGCGGCAACGATCAACGTGCGCGTGCGCGAAGCGCCGCTGCAGCAGGCCACGTTCGGCATCGGCGTGTCGGCCAACAGCGGCGCGCGCGTTTCGGTCGAGCATGTGCACCGGCGCATCGGCGGCCTGCGCGCGACGCTGCGCAACAAGCTCGAATGGGGCACCAAGCGCACGCTGTATGAAGGCGAGCTGGCCTCGCATGCGTTGCCAGGCATCTACCGCAACCTGCTCGGCGGCGCGTGGGAGAGCATCGAGTCGGACACCGACCGCGTCTATTCGGCGCGCGTGCGCCTGGGCCGCGCCTACGAGACGCAGCGCCAGGAGCGGCTGTGGTTCGTGCAGGTCGAGCAGGTGCGCGTGCGGCCGTTCGACACCAGCACGGCGGCCAGCGCGAGCACGAGCACCGACACCACCGCGGCCACGCTCAACTTTCACGGCACCTGGCGCGACCTCGACAGCATCGTGCTGCCGACGCGCGGCACCAGCTTGGCCTTCGAGTCCGGCGCCGGCCGCGTGCTGAGCGCCGATGCCAGCGGCCCGGTGCAGCCGAAGAGCGGCCCGTTCGCGCGCCTGCATGTGCGCGCGCAGTGGTGGCGGCCGTTCGGCGACCGCTGGTATGCGCAGGCGCGCATCGAAGCCGGCCAGGTCTTCGCGCGCGACGAGGTTGAAGTGCCGGAGACACAGCGCTTTCGCGCCGGCGGCGACGATTCGGTGCGCGGCTACGCCTGGCGCTCGTTGACGCCGCAGGTCGGCGGCGTCGATGTCGGCGGGCGTGTCGTCGCCACCGGCAGCGTCGAAATCGCGCACCCGGTGAGCGAGAAGCTGCCGAGCGTGTGGTGGGCGGCGTTCGTCGATGCCGGGCGTGCGGCTGAAAGTTGGAACGGCTTTTCTCCCGCCTGGGGCGCGGGTGTCGGCGTGCGCTGGCGCAGCCCGGTGGGGCCGCTGCGCGCCGACGTGGCGTATGGCGATGAAGAGCAGCGCTGGCGGCTGCACTTCTCGGTGGGGATCGCGTTCTGAAATGAAAGCTGTGTTTTTGGGGAAGTCCGTTCACAGCCCTGAGCGGCTGTTGACGAAGGTCCGCTCCCCACACCCCTTGTGCGCTCCGCTCCCCCCGTTCGCCCTGAGCTTGTCGAAGGGCCAGGCTGAGCCTGTCGAAGCCCTTTGCATGGGGCACGAAGGCTTCGACAAGCTCAGCCCGAACGGGGGCGCGAGGGGCTTCGACAAGCTCAGCCCGAACGGATCTTTGCGGACCTTGAACTTCGCCTTCGGGCCGCAAGCCGATGCTCGTTTCGCGGTCGAGTAATTGATATGAAGATGCCCTCGCCCGAAGCGGCTTCGCCGCAACGCCGGATCCGCGGCGCTCGCTGGGTTGCCGCCGTGTTCGCGTTGCTCGCCTGCGCGCTGGTAATCGGGGCGACGGCGCTGTCGTGGCTGCTCGGCACAGAGACCGGCAACGCCTGGCTGCTCGCGCGCGCGCCGATGGTGACGGCCACGCAACCGGCAGGTCGCGTGTTCGGCGGCGCCTTCAGCGCGCAGCGCGTCGAAGTGCGCACCGGCGCGCGCACCATCGTGCTCGACAAGCTCGCCTGGCGCGATGCGCATTGGGCCTGGCGGCCGCACGACGGCGCGTGGTTCGGCCTGGTCATCGAAGGCGCGAGCATCGAGCGCGTGCAGATCGGCGCGACGACGGCGACCCCCTCGCTCGCGGTCGAGCCGAAGACGCTGCGCCTGCCGTTCGCGCTGGCGATCAACGAGCTGCGCGTCGGCGAGCTGCAGTACGAAGCGGCAGCGCCGCTGCGCGACATCGCCGCCAGCATCGAGCTCGGGCGCGACGCGGGGCGCGAGCATCGTGTGCCTGCGCTGACGTTGCGCGGCGCGCTGGCGACAGCCAGCGGCAGCGCACGCATCACCACCGACGCGCCGTTTCGATTGGACGCGCAACTTCGAGCGCAATCGATCGACGGCGCTCCGCGGCCCTGGCAAGCCAGCGCCAGCGCCGCCGGCCCGCTCGCGGCGATAGCCGTCAGCGCGCAACTGACGAGCCCGCAAGCCGCCGGTGCGCAGCTCGACGCCGAGGCCACGGTCTCGCCGTTCGCCGCCTGGCCGCTGTCGCAACTGCGGGCCAGCACGCGCGCGCTCGACCTGTCGGCGTTGTTCGCCGAGGCGCCGCAAACGCAGATCGCCGGCGAGGCGCGCATCGACACGCAAGGCCTGGACAAGCCGATCACGGCCAGCGTGAAGCTCAGCAACGCGCAAGCCGGCCGCTGGGACGAGCGCCGCCTGCCCGCTGGCCGAGATCGAACTCGACATCGCCGGCCGCGCCGATCAGCGCGACCGCCTGACGCTGCGCCGCTTCGAGCTGCGCGCGCCCGGCGACGGCGGCCGCGCCACGGGCCAGGGCGAGTGGAAAGCCGGCACGGCGACGATCGACCTCACGCTGGCCGCGCTGCGCCCGGCCCTGCTCGACAACCGCGCGCCGTCGATGACGCTGTCGGGCACGCTCGGCAGCCGCTGGCTCGGCCTGCCCTCGCCCGACGGCACGGCGCCCACGAGCAACACGCTGCAACTGCAAAGCAAGCTCGCACTCGAAGGCAGGCTCGACGGCAAACTCGGCGAGGCCGTGCGCATCGATGGCGGCTTGCAGGCGCAACGCACAGCCGACGGCTGGCGCCTCGAGTTGACCGACGCGCAAGCGCGCGCCGGCGCGGCCAGCCTGCGCGGCGCGTTGCAAGCCGAGCGCAACGGCAGCGGCGCAACGCAGTTGAAGTCGCAAGGCCAGGCGCAGGGCTTCGACCCGGCACGCTGGTGGGCCGCGGCGCCGGCGGCGCGATTGAACGGCAGTTGGAAAGCCGATCTGCAAGCACCTCCGACGTGGCGCTTCGATGCGCAGAGCGCCGCATCGTGGTTGGCGCTGCGCGGCAAAGCCGAACTCGACGTGCAAGACAGCACGCTGGCCGGCGTGCCGCTGCAAGCCACGCTGCGCGCCGACGGCGGCGCGGCCGGTTGGAGCGTCGATGCGAAAGCCAGCGCCGCCAGCAACAAGGCCGCGCTGCAAGGCCTGCTGGCGGCACGCGCCGACGACGACCGCTGGCGTGCCGACATCGACGCGCCCGCATTGGCCGCCCTGCGCCCGCTGGTGGTTGCGCTGGCGCCGCGCGCCGGCATCGATGGCCTCGACGGCGTTGCCAGCGGCGCAGCTGCAAGTCAACGGCCGCTGGCCGTCGGCGCGCACGAGCGGCACGCTGCGCGGCAGCGCGCTGCGCGCCGGCCCGTTCAGCGCCGCGCAGCTCAGTGCGCAATGGCAGGCCGCTCCCGAGCGCGACGCGCCGCTGTCGCTGAAAGTCGAAGGCCAGCGCGTCGCACGTGGCGAAGCTTCGTTCGACACGCTGCGCGCGACGATCGACGGCACGCTGGCGGCGCACCGCATCGACATCGACGGCACGAGTGCGCTGCGGCCACCGGCGTGGACCGACACGTTGGTCGGCGCCGGCGGACAACGTGGCAGCTCGCTCAAACTTCGCGGTGAGGGGCGCTGGCAGGCCGCCAACAACGGCGCAGGCGAGTGGCACGCCAAGTTCGCCGAACTCGACGCTCGCGGCAACGGCGCGACGCAAGCCTGGCTCGCTGCGCGCGATGCCAACGTGCATCTGTCGCTCGATGCACAAGGCCGCGTCACCGCAGCGCAAGCCGAGCCCGGCAGCGCGACCGTGCTCGGCGCCGCGCTGACCTGGCGCGAAGCGCGCTGGCAAGCTGCGACGCCGCAACGCGCAGCGCAGGTCGCGCTCGACGCGCAACTCGCGCCGCTGGCGATCGCGCCGTGGTTGCAGCGCTATCGACCCGAGGCCGGTTTCGGCGGCGACCTCACGGTCAAGGGCCGCGCGGTGGTCAGCAACGGCACTGCCTTCGCTGCCGACGTCGTGCTCGAACGGGCAGGCGGCGACCTCACCGTGACCAGCGACGGCGTGACGCAAAAGCTCGGCATGACCGACCTGCGTTTGTCGCTCGCTGCCGACCAGGGCACGTGGCACTTTGCGCAGGCCGTGGCTGGTTCGAACCTCGGCGTGCTCGTCGGTGCGACGAGCATGCGCTTGCCGCCGAGCGCGACCTGGCCCGCGCCGGAAACGCCGATGCAGGGCGTGCTCGAATGGCGCGTCGCCGACCTCGGCGTCTGGGCGCCGTTCACGCCGCCGGGCTGGCGTGTCGGCGGACAACTGCGAACCAGCGCAGTCATCGGCGGGCGCTTCGGCGCGCCGGAGGTCGAAGGCCGCATGGAAGGCTCGGGCCTGGCGGTGCGCAACCTCTTGCAAGGCGTCGATCTGCGCGACGGCGACCTGGCGCTGTCGCTGCGCGGCGCCGATGCACGCGTCGAACGCTTCGTCTTCAAGGGCGGCGACGGCGAGTTGCGTCTGTCCGGCGGCGCGGTGCTCGGCGCCGAGCCGAAAGCGACGCTGCAACTCGTCGCCGACAAGTTCCACCTGCTCAATCGCGCCGACCGGCGTATCGTCACCAGCGGCAACGCCACGCTGGCGCTCGATGCCAAGTCACTCGCCTTGAACGGTCAATTGGCCATCGACGAAGGCCTGATCGACATCTCGCGCGCCGACGCGCCGAGCCTGGACAGCGACGTCACGGTGCGCGGCGGCCGCCAGGCGGCCGACAAGGCGGCGGCCAAAGCGGCTGAACAAGAAGAAGAACGCGCCGTGCTCGCCGAGCGCAATGCGCGCACCGTGCGCGACCTGCGCGTCAATGTGCAGCTCGACCTCGGCGACAAGCTGCGCCTGCGCGGCCGCGGCCTCGACACGCGCCTGGCCGGTCGCCTGGCCATCAGCTCGCCGAACAACCGCCTGGCCCTGAACGGCACGGTGCGCGCCGTCGATGGCCAGTACGCGGCCTACGGGCAGAAGCTCAGCATCGAGCGCGGCGAGATCGGTTTCTCCGGCGACCTGGAGAACCCGCGGCTGGACATCCTCGCCGTGCGGCCGAACCTCGACGTGCAAGTCGGCGTGCAGGTCAGCGGCACTGCGCAGGCGCCGCGCGTGCGCTTGGCCAGCACGCCGGAGATGGCCGACTACGACAAGCTGTCGTGGCTGATGCTCGGCCGCGCGCCCGACGGCCTGGCGCGCAACGACACGGCGCTGTTGCAACGCGCCGCGCTCGCCATCCTCGCCGGCGAAGGCCAGGGGCTCGACACGCAACTGCTGTCGCGCATCGGCCTCGACGAGTTCTCGCTGCGCCAGGTCGAGAGCGGCGAGGTCCGCGAGACCGTGGTCGCGCTCGGCAAACAACTCTCGCGGCGCTGGTACGTCGGCTACGAGCGCAGCGTCAACAACACCACCGGCACCTGGCAGCTCGTCTATCGCGCCGCGCAACGCTTCACGCTGCGCGCACAGTCGGGCACGGACAACTCGCTCGATGCGATCTGGACATGGAGATGGAATTGACACCCGACGACATCACCACACTCAATGCGCAGCCGCTGTCTGCGGCGATCCGCGCGCGCAAGCTGTCGTGCCGCGAGGTCATGCAGGCGTACCTCGCGCGCATCCACCGTTTGAACCCGCGCCTGAACGCCATCGTCAACTTGGCGCCCGACGAAGACCTGCTGCAACAAGCCGACGAGCGCGACGCCGAACTCGCGCGCGGCCGGTGGCTTGGCTGGCTGCACGGCCTGCCGCAGGCGATCAAAGACACCGGGCACGCGATCGGCTTCCCCACCACCTACGGCAGCCCACTGCTGAAGGACGCGGTGGCCACACAGGACAGCCTGATGACGGCGCGCATGAAAGCGGCCGGCTGCATCGTCATCGGCAAGACCAACATGCCCGAGTTCGGTTTGGGCTCGCACACCTTCAACACGCTGTTCGGCGCGACGCCCAATGCGTGGGATGCGAGCGTCAGCGCCGGCGGTTCGAGCGGCGGCGCGGCGGTGGCACTGGCGCAGCGCCTGCTGCCGGTGGCCGACGGCTCCGACTTCATGGGCTCGCTGCGAAACCCCGCGGCATGGAACCATGTCTTCGGCCTGCGCCCGAGCCAGGGCCGCGTGCCGTTCTGGCCCGCGTCGGACGTGTGGGTGAGCCAGCTCGGCACCGAAGGACCGATGGCGCGCAGCGTCGCCGACCTGACGCAGTTGCTGGCGATTCAAGCGGGCCACGATGCGCGCGTGCCGCTGTCGATCGACTCGGCGTTTGTGCCGCCGACGCTCGATGGCTCGACATCGGCATTGAAGGGCCTGCGCATCGGCTGGCTCGGCGACCTGGGCGGCCACCTCGCGCTCGAGCCCGGCATCGCGGCGCTGTGCGAGCAGGCGCTGCAACGTTGCGAGGGCGAAGGCGCGCACATCGAGACCTTGACGAAACCGGGCTTCGATGCCAACGCGGTCTGGCAGGCCTGGCTGGTCTGGCGCCGCGCGCTGGTGGCGCCGCGCATCGCGCCGCTGCTGCAACGCGATGCGGCGGCGCGCGAACACATCAAGCCCGAAGCGCTGTGGGAGCACGACCAGGCGCAAGGCACGAACGTGATGGACCTGATGCGCGCCAGCGAAGCGCGCAGCACGTTCCTGCAGCAACTGCTCGCGCTGTTCGAGCGCGTCGATGTGCTCGCACTACCGACGGCGCAGGTCTGGCCGTTCGCGATCGGCGAGCGCTGGCCGCAGCAGATCGCGGGCCGCGCGATGGACACCTACCACCGCTGGATGGAGGTCACGCTGTACGCCACTTTCGCCGGCCTGCCGGCGATCAGCGTGCCGGCGGGGTTTCATGCGAACGGGCGTTGGCCTGGTGGGCTGCAGTTGATCGGGCGGCCGCGTGGCGATGCGGAGCTGCTGCGCATCGCTGCGGCGTACGAGTGCACGATCGGGGAGTTGATGGCGCGGCGCCCGGACGAGCCGGCGTGATGTCTCGTCACGGCGCTGCGCTGCGTTCGTGCGGGCGCTAGTCGGACAAACCGATCTCGATCCGGCCGTACGTTCCGTAGTCGGCCACGACGCGATCCCCCGGCAGGATCTGCAGCGGCACCATGCAGGTGCCGCACGAGGCCCAGTCGCCCGCGTTCAGACCGACACCGAGCGACGACAACTCGTTGGCCAGCCAGGTCAGCGCGGTGAGCGGGTCGCCGAGCAGCGCGCGCCCTTCGCCCTCTCGCGTGTAGCGCACGCCGCCGTCTGCGCCATGCACGGTCGCATGCACCCGGTGGGCCGCCAGATCGGCCGTGCGCCACGCGGCCGGCGAAGCCGGGCCGAAGGCGAAGAGGCCGCAGCAGGCATCGTCGGCGATCAGCTGCGCCTTGCCGGCGCGGGCAAAGTCCGCGAAGCGCGAATCGGGCACCTCGAAGGCCGGGTGGAGCGATGCGACGGCCGCCCGCACCTCGTCAGCCGAGTAAGGCGTTGCGCGCGACGGCAGGCCAGTGCCCATGCGGAATGCGAACTCAGGCTCGACCACACGCATGCGGTTGCCGGCCAGCGACAACGTCGCGCCGACCGGATGCACGAAGCTGTCGAGGATGCGCCCCGCCAACGGGCCATCGACCTGGATGTGCGCCTGCCCGGCGGCGCTGGTGGCGGCGATCTTCCAGCCGACCACGGGGCGATCGGCGACCGCCGTCAGCGCGGCCTGGATCGCGTGGCCGGCGAGGGCGTCGTGCGGGAGAAGCGCGGCAGGCAAGGCATCGATGACGCTACCCGACTGTCGGCAAGTCCAGAGCAATCGGGCGGCGTCGTGGGCGTTGCGGTGCATCGTCGCTCCTGGAGATCGGGCCGCGATGTTGCCAGAAGGAGGCCCCGAATCGTTGTCAGCGTTCGCCTCTACCGCAAGGCCGAAGTCCCAATAGACGCCGCGAACATCTGCAGTGCAGCGACTGCGACCAGCCGAACCAACCCTTTTAGTTCACGGTGCTGGTCGCGATGCCATCGTCCAAACGCCTGGTTGTCGGGCGGCCAACGACTCCACGCACGAACAAGAGCTTGGATCAGTTGCTCTGAAAGCTACGGGACGCCTGTTGACGCTCGCGCTCGGCTACATGAGCCAACTCGCGCGCCCATCGGTTCTGTCCACGAAGTGCAGAGACGATGAGAGCGGGGGGCACAGCCACTAGGCGCAGCAGCAAGACGCGCACCAGCACTAGCAAGCGCGTGTTCACGCAATATAGCTCCGCCCCCTCGACCGCCTCTGATGTCGAGCCCTCCGGCCAGTGCGTGTACTCATTCCGGGTCGTGATCCATGTGTCCGGCACGCCCTTCGCTTGGCCGGTGACAAGCAATCGCAGGTCCTCCTGCAGCGAGGCCACCAGTTCCCCAAGCCGCTTCCTAAACGAGATCTCGTTCCCAAACTCGATGCGTCGCTTCAAAGACCGTCGATGGTCGCCTACCACTGAGGCTGGCAGTTGCGTGGCGATCTCCTCGTAGACAGCCTTGTAGGCATCAGGGTCCATGTAAACACCGGAGTGCGATGAACGATGCAGACCCTCAAGCACATGCGTCAGGGTGAGGAAAAGCAGATGCAACGGTGGTCTCTCCAGCGTCTGCGCACTTTCGAACAAAGCGTTGACCGTCTTGATTCGAGCCATGTGGTTCAACCATGCGTCCACGAGGTCTGGCAGCTTGTTCCGAATCGAATCGTAAGGGATGAGGAACTCCCAACGGCGCGAGACATCACAGACCCGGTGACGATTCGGGCTGAACAGCAAGCCAACCGACCGATCGTCATCAAGCGTGAGTTCGATCGCGTCGAAGTGCATACATGGACCGGCGAGCAAACTGAACAGCGACAACACTTGGTTGAGGCTCTTCAGGAGTTGATCGATCGGCTGAGGGGTGGTTGGCCGGATCTCCACCCAGCCTTCGCTGGCCCAGCTCAAGTTGTCAGACCCGTCCCCGTCCTGCGAGACGACCTTGGAAATTGTTAGCTGGCCGGAAATGGCGTCGTGCTCGGTTGCGCTAATCGTTCCCGGGAACAGTTTCATCGTCAAGCCGACGGTCTTCCCATCGGCACTCGCAATGCAGTCTGACTCGATTCCCGGATCTCCAATCCATGCCAGGAGACCTGGCACGCGCGCACGGATCGTCGAAAAGCACTCGGCCTCGCTGTCGATATACGCCCCGACGATGGCGATGTGAGGTCTGAAGGATTCGGTTTGAACCTCCTCGTCTGCTGACCCTACACACAGCCCGGGCCTGCCACCATGGAGACTGCGAAACAAGGACACCGCCTCACCCTGGCTGGTGCACCCGAAGATCACAGGAACACCATCGTCTCCAGCCTTCTCTTCTTGAGATTCGTTCAGGAGCGACAGAAGTTTGAGCCGACAACCATCGCGCCCAAACGTCAGGTGTCCGGCGGCACGCCGCGCCTCCGCCCGCGGAACGAACCAGTGGCCCGAGAACTCATGAGATGCCAAGAACGAAAGGGGTTTGCGCATGGCCAGCCGTCGTACGCCAGTGTCGCAGCCTTTGGCGACGCATGCCTAAACTCGCCTCATGATTTCAAGGCAAGGCACCTCACAGCGCGAGGATCAAGGCTGGTTTCAGTTCGCCAGCAGCCTCATGCACGTCGTCTGTTCGGACTACATCGCGCTTCGGATGTTGGGCCAACTGGAACCGCTGACCACTGCAATGGCCGTGGCACCCAAGATGCTGGACGTGGTCGAGAAGGCACTGAAACTGCACCTCGCAGTGCAGCGGCAGTCACCGACCGCGTTGACCGATGCAATGGACTTCGGACACGATGTCGAGAAGCTGCGGGCAGAGTGCGCGGCCTATCACAGTGTCTTTGACGACGACGACGTACGCGCCTTCACACACCATCTCAACGACCGCGCTGGGACCCTGTACCAGTACATGCGGTACGGCTCCCAAATCACGACAAAGGGACACAGCATTGAGTACGGGGCGCTACCCGTAGTCGACAAGGTCTTTGTCAAGTCGGTCGTGTTGTTGCCCGAGTCCTTTCGCCGATTCTTCTACTGTTCACCGCTCAACGCACTCATCACGAGATCACCCACCGACCAAACTCGACACCCTGATCAAGTTCTGCGCTTGCTAGCAGACGGCAATGCGTACTTTGACGAGCTTGTCGAATTGTGCCGGCAACTCAACGAAGAGCAATTGGCGCTGAGACATCAGCTCGACGAGACTGAAACGCGAGATGGCGAGACACGAAGTGTTAGCTGAGCCGCCAAGGCGTTCCTAAGACTCCGCGGTCTCCCGATAAAAGGACGCCTTCCGATCGAGAGCGACTTCTTGATCTGAGAGTCTCGATGTCCGCTACTTAGCCAAGGACGACGGTCCATACTGCCCAGCGCGCTAGTTGTCGCGTGATCAAACTTCTTGGCAGTGGAGCTTGCAGATGGAATCTGACGAACGAGCCATCCGTGAGGCGCACGCCACCTGGATCGATTCCGTCAACGCCGACGATCTTGCGCGCCTGCTCGGCTTGATGACGGACGATGTCGTGTTCCTGAATCCGGGCCGGGCGCCGTTCGGCCGAGATGGATTTCCCGCCGTCTTCTCGTCCGCCCACCAAGAATTTCGGCTTCGTTGCATCAGCGAGCTGGAAGAGGTGGTGGTCGTCGGCGATCTTGCCTACACGCTGTGCCGCGACTCGTTGTCCGTGGCGCCGCGCGCCGGCGGAGAAGCAACGGCGCTGGCCGGTCATCGGATCACCATCTACCGCAAACAGCCGGACGGCCGCTGGCTCCTGGCGCGCGACGCCCACACGTTGTCCCCGGTGGCGAGCTGAGGTCGTGAGAGTCGTCCTGCCCGGCCCGGGCAGGGCCGCCATCACGCGCGATACCCGGCATCCTTGCGATCGATCAGCCGCTGCATCGCCGCAAAGCCATCTTCACCGGCGCCGTATTTCGGATTGAAGTTCAGCGCGTCGCGCACACACGCTTCGAGCACTGGCCGCTGGCGGTCGCATGCTTGAACTGGCCCATGGTCATGAGATGTCCTGTCATGGCGGTTGCCTCGAATTCGATCGGTGAATTGCCCTCTATGCCGCCGCCGGGCCCCAGCCTGCGGTGCCGACCGCCGGTACGCGCAGCCCGATCGGCGCCGGCGGCGCCGGCTTGTTGTTGTGCGCAACCTCGTGCTCGATGCCGAGGTGAACGATCTGGGCCAGCTCCCACATCGTCCGGGCGCAGGCGGCCATCAGGTCGTCGAACGCGACGATGCCGCTCAGATTTCGATAGGCGTCGGTGACCAGCAGCCGCCGCACGCCGCTTTCCTGCATCACCGCGATGGCGGTTTCGACGTTGTCGTCCTCGCAGACCGTGGCGACGCGCTCGCGCGCCAGGTCGCCAATGCAGATGTCGGCCGCGTCGAGGCGGCGCGCCAGCACATCGAGCACGAGGTCGCGGTCGGTGACGATGCCGCTGACGGCCTCGCTGTCGCCGGTCTGCGTGACGACCACCAGCGCGCCGACATGGTGCTCGCGCATCAGCGTCGCGGCCTGGGCCAGCGAGCTGGCCGCGTTGATGGTGACGATGCGCCGCGTGCACAGGGTGCCGATATTCATGCGTTGCTCCTCGATGACGGAAGACGCGAGCACCGATTGAGACGCCAACGCGGCGCGGCGCTGTTGCGCCGGGTCAAGCCGAGCGTTGGCGCGGCCCCCCAAGCAACACCAACGCGGCGGCCGGCGTCGAGGCATCGGCGATCACCGCGTGAACATCGTTGAGCCCACGCAATGCAGTCTGGCGAGCGTCATGCACGATGCAACGCAACGGCATCTGTGGGATTCGGGCCCTGGCAGGGCCTTGGCGCAAGACGCCACAAGGAGAAGCGACGATGTCCACGATCGACTGGAAAGAATTCCCCCCGCGGCGGCGCCTCGGCGCTGTGATCGCGCCGCTGTTGTTGGCGTTGCTCGCCGCCTCCTGCGGCGGCGGAGGGTCATCGGACGCAGCGCCCGATGCAACCGCGGCTGTCGATGGCCACGAAGCGGCCACGCAAATTGCCGCGCCAGGCGGTGATGCGGCGCTGGCGGTCGATGCGACGCGCGCACACAGCTTGCACGTGCACCCGAACCCGATTCGCCGAGTCATCGTGTTCGGCGACAGCCTGAGCGATGTCGGCACCTACAAGGTGGGTTCGATCGCCGCCATTGGCGGCGGCAAGTTCACGACCAATCCCGCGCCCGTCTGGCCGGAGACGGTCGGCCTCCTGCTCGGTGCCCGCGTGACGCCGTTTCGCCAGGGTTACGGCGAGACATCGACAGTCCTCGGTGGCACCGGCTTCGCGATGGGCGGGTCGCGCGTCTCGCAGCAGCCGGGCATCGACTGCAACCCCAACTCGGCCGGTGCCTGCACGGCGCAGCTGACGATCCCGATCGCGCAACAGGTCAGCGACTACCTGAGCGCCAACGGTGACCGCTTCACGCGCGATCAGATCGTGTTCGTTCAAGGCGGCGCCAACGACATCAGCTTTCAGTTCGGCTTGCTGGCGGCCGGCGCTGTCAGCCCCGGCGAGGCGGTGGCGGCGGTCGGGCAGGCGGCGGGCGAACTTGCGGGCCAGGCGCGGCGCATCCTTGCCAAGGGGGCGACGCGGGTGGTGGTGCTCAACCTGCCCGAGATCGCCGACACGCCCGCCGGCAAGGCCCAGCCCGAGGCCGTGCAGGCTCTGCTGACCTTGATGGTCGGCGTGTTCAACGACACGCTCGCCGCCGGATTGAGCGGCTCGGACGCGAAACTGTTCGATGCCTACGCTGCGGTCAAGGGCGTGTTCGCAAATCCAGGCGCGTATCTGGTCCGCGAACTGAACGTGCCGGCCTGCGATGCAGCCAAGATCGAGGCGCTGACCAATGGGCTGATAAAGGACGGCACGAGCCTGTTCTGTTCGCGCCAGACGCTGGTTCAAAACGGCGCGCCGCTCACCTACTTCTTTGCCGATGGCAAACATCCGACCACGCTCGGGCACCTGATCATCGCGCGCTTCGTGCTGATCGAGGTCTGGAAGCAAGGTCTGCTCTAGGGCCCGTTGACGCTATCGGAGCGCTCATGAAAAACTGGATCGTGATTGCCAACGCAGCGCGTGCGCGTGTGCTCGAAGAAAGCGACAAGCCGGGGCGCTATGTGCATGTCGCCGACCTGGTGCATCCGCAGAGCCGGCAGAAGGGCTCGGCCCTGGCCAACGACCGGCCCGGCCATGCCCATGCCGAAGGCCACGGCTTGGCGGGCACGTCCTTTGCGCCGCACACCGACCCGCGCGAGCGCGAGCACGACCGCTTTGCGCGCCAGTTGGCGCAGCGGCTCGACGACGGCGTGGCCGCCCAGCACTGCGCCGGCCTGGTGCTGGTGGCGTCGAGTCCGTTCCTCGGCCACCTGAAGGCTCATCTCGGCAAGCAGGCGACGAAGGCTATCCTGCGCACGATCGATGCCGACTACACCGCGCTGGGCGAGCGCGAACTGGCCGAGCGGCTGACCCACCCCGAGAGCAGCGCATGAAAACGCTCGACGCGCCGCCGGCGGCCTGGTGGCGCACGCGCCGGCTGCGCCGCATCGTCGGTTGGCTGCTGGTGATCATGCTCGGCCTGGCACTGACCAGCGTGGCGCTGACCGCCCCCCGCGGCGCCAATGCGCAAGGGCTGTCGCGGGTCTCGGCCGCTATGAGGTGACGGCAAGCCGACGTTCGGGCGCGTCACTGGCCGCCGGATGGGACCGTCACCCGATGCCGGGCGTTGCCGCGGCCGCCGCAGCCGGCTCCCAGCCGGTGTGCGCAACGACGAAGCGCACGATCTGATCGATCGCCAGTGCCGCCTCGGGCAGAAACGCCACCATCTGGAAGTTGTGCGGCGTTGCCGGCCACAGTTCGAGTTCAACGTCCACGCCCGCGGCATGCGCGCGCTGCGCCGTGCGCACCGCCTCGTCGCGCAGCAGCTCGGAGCTGCCGGCCTGCAGGAACAAGGGCGGGAAGCCGGCGAAATCGGCGAACAGCGGCGACGCATCCGGATCCAGGTATTGCTCTTGCGACGGCAGGTAGCGGCCACGCAGGACCCGCAGGTCGGCCAGGCTCAACATCGGATCCAGCCCCGCGTTGTCAACGAGGCTGCGGCTCTCGAACGTGCAGTCGACCGCCGGCGACAGCAGCACGGCGCAAGCCGGCAGCGGCTCGTTGGCGCGCCGCGTGCGGCTGAGCGTGACCAGGGCGAGGTTGCCGCCCGCCGAGTCGCCGAGAAAGACCACGTCGGGCGCATCGCAGCCGTTGTCCAAGGCCCAGCGGTAGGCGGCCAGGCAATCGTCGGGCGCGGCGGGAAACGGGTGCTCCGGCGCCAGGCGGTAGTCGGGGATCAGCGCGCGCGCGCCGAGGCGCCGGCACAGCCGCGCCGCGAACGCGGCGTGGGCATTCGGGAAACGAAACGCGAACGAGCCGCCGTGCAGGTAGAAGATGACGCGACCGGGGCGGGTCTGCGGCACGCTGATCCACTCGGCCGGCACGCCGTTGCAATCGACAGCCTCGCGGACGACGCTGCGCTCGGGCTGGAAGTAGCGCGCATCGAGGGCTTCGTAGCGCCGCCGCAGCAGCGCGATGTCGGCGTCGGAGGCCAGCGGCTCGCGCAGTGCCAGCCGGACCAGAGCGCCGAGCGCGCGGCTGCGCCAACTGGGCGTGCCTTCGATCGTGCGCACCTGCGGTTGATCGTTGTTCATGGCCGGCAGTGTCGTTCACAAGCGCAACGCGATCGCCCGCTGCGTGGCCGCGCGCAGGGCGAGCGCGGCGGCAAAGGTGTCGTCGTCGTGTTCGTCGGCGATGACGGCTTCGCAGAGCTCGACCTCGAGCCGTGCCGGCCGCGGCCACCAGGCGCCGTCGGGCAGCATCTCGCGGTTGCCGCGCAGCACCACCGGCAGCAGCGGCACGCGCGCCTGCGCCGCGGCCATGAAGGCGCCGAGGTGCAAGGGCAGCAGGCCGTGGCGCGGCGCGAACGTGCCTTCCGGAAAGTAGATCAGCGATCGCCCACGCGCCACCGCCTCGGCCAGCCGGGCGGCATCGGCAACGCTGCGCTCGGCCTCGAAGCGATCGACGAACTCGGCGCCGAGTCGCTGCAGGAACAGGCGCAACGCGAAGTTTTGGCGCAGCTCGCCCTTGGCAACGAACGCGAAGGGCTGCGGCAGCGCGGCGATCAGGATCACGCCGTCGAGGTAGCTGGCGTGGCTGCAGGCCAGCACGCAAGGCCCGTCGGGCACATGCTCGAGGCCGCGCACGGCCAGTGGCGTGGCGGTCAGGCGCAGCAACAGCCGCGCGAGGCGGTGGTTGAAGCGCCAGGCGAGAGCAGGGTCGTGCAAGCTGACCGTCACCAGCCAGGTCAGCGGGGCCAACAGCCAGAACAGCAATCCGGCGTAAGCGCCAAACAGCGCGCGGCCGAGGCTGCCTGCGGCCAGCCGCAGGCGCGCGGCCAGCGCGCCCAGCGCCAGACGCAGCACCTGGCGGCGCGCCGTCGGCACGGCCGCGCCGATGCGGCCGGCCTCGTAGGCCGCGCGGCAGGCGCTGCGGCGCAGCTTGCCGCTCGAGGTCTTGAGCACGCTGTGCGGCGGCACGAGCACGACCTCATCGGGCGGCTCGCCGATGGCAGCGATCACCGCGCGCGAGACCGCTTCGCGCTGCTGAGCCTGCGCAGCCGCGTCGCCGGGCTGCGTCTCCGCGAGCACCACCAGGCGCTCGGTGCCGGTGGCCGGGTCGGGGCTGCCGAAGACGGCGACGCAGCCTTTGCGCACGCCAGGCACGTTGCCGACGCTGTCCTCGATCTCCTGCGGCACCAGGTTGCGCCCACCGCGGATGACGATGTCCTTGACCCGGCCGGTGAGAAAGACATCAGCACCCGCCCGGTACGCGCGGTCACCGCTGTCGAGCCAGCCGTCGTGGAACAGCCGCGCCGTCTGCGCCGGGTTGCGAAAGTAGCCGTGCGTGGCCGAGGGGCCGCGGAATTCGAGCCGGCCCTCGACGCGCTCGCCGACGTCGCGCCCGTCGTCGTCGACGAGGCGGATCGCATGCCCCGGCAACACCGCGCCGCAGGCCACGAAGCGCAGCGCCGTGGCATCGTCGGCGGCGGCCGGCAGCGCGCGATGTTCGCGCTCGAAAGGTTCGCGCTGAATACGGTCGATCAGCACCGCGCGCCCGAGCGGCGGGAACAGCAGGCCCAGGCAGGCTTCGGCCAGGCCGTACACCGGCGTGATCACGCCCGGGCGCAAGCCGCAACCGGCGAAGCGCTGCTCGAAGCGCTGCACGGTGTCGGGGCTGACCGCTTCGGCGCCGTTGAACGCGAGGCGCCAACAACTCAAATCGAGCCCGGCCAACGTTGCGTCGTCGATGCGCTTGACGCACAGCTCGTAGGCGAAGTTCGGCGCCGCCGACAGCGTGCCGCGGTAGCGTGTGATGGCCTGCAGCCAGCGCTCGGGCCGCGCCAGAAAGGCCAGCGGCGACATCACCACCAGCGCATAGCCGACATACAGCGCGCCGAGCCAGGCGCCGATCAGCCCCATGTCGTGGTACAGCGGCAGCCAACTGACGAAGACGTCGCGCGGCGTGGCCTGCACCACCAGCGCCATGGCGCGGATGTTGGCCAGCAGGTTGGCATGCGTCAGCGCCACGCCCTTCGGGTTGCCGGTGCTGCCCGAGGTGTACTGGATGAAGGCGATGTCGTCGCCGTGCACGGCCACCGGCGCCGGCACGCCGCCGCGCGCGGCCAACTGCTGCGGCGTCATCACGTGGCGCAGGCCCGGCACGCGGGCCTGCAGCAGGCGGGCGACGATCATCGCCTCGGGCACCGTCACCAGCAGCGTGGCGCGGGCGTTGTCGAGGATGCCGGCGTGGCGCAGCACATGCTCCTCGAGCTGCGAGGCGCGTGCCGGCGGGTAGATCGGTACGGGGATGGCGCCGGCACGCAGGATGCCGAGGTAGCTGCTGAAGTACGCCGGCGATGTCGGCAGCATGATGGCGACGCATTGGCGTGGCTGCACACCGGCGCGCTGCAGGCCGGCCGCCAGCGCCGCACTGTCTGCGGCGAGTTGGCGGTAGCTGATGGGTTTTTCGGCGTCGCCCTCCAGGCAGGTCAGGTGGGTGCGATCGGCATGCGCGCGCAGGTGCCACTCGAAAACGTCGAGCAGGGTCTCGGCGCTGGCCGGGGTGTCCTGCTGCGGTGCTGTGTCGTCGCGGGCAGGGGCGGCCGGTGCCGGGCGCAGCGGGGTCGGCCGAGCCGGGGCTGCAGCAGCCTGCTCGGCCGCGATCAACAGATCACCGACCGTCTCGGCGCGCTGCAAGGTCTCGTCGGGCAGGCGGATGCCGAATTCGCGCTCGGTGCGCAGCAGCAACTCGGTGCGGGCCAGACTGTCGAAGCCGAGGTCGCGGTCGAGCACGCTGGCCAGAGTCACCGCCGGCAGGCCCGGCGCATCGGCGGCGTGCAACTCGCGCAGCATGCGATCGACGAGGGCCAGCAACGCAGACGCAGCCACGGCCGGCGTCGCTGCCATGCCGCTGGGCGTGTCAACGTTGCCGCCTCTGTCATCGAACTCCGATCTGCGCGGCACGGCCACCGACTCACCTCTCGCACAGCGCGAACGCTGGGTTGCAACATTGGCATCGTCGATCGGAATGCCAACGCGAACATTGACGCCGCACAACGGCGGCCTTGCCAGCAGCGCTTGTCCGAGCGCGGGCCCTGCCGCAGGCGCCGCCTTGCGCGCGCTCAAGCGCCGCGCTGCGCAGGCGTGCAGCATGCGCGACTGCGCTCCCAGAAGGGTCGATGCCGTGCTGCGGTCTGCTCAGCTGCTGTACCTGATGCTGCCGGTCTTTGTGGCCAACATGGCGGCGCCGTTCTCGAAGTACTGGCCGCGCCTGGCACGGCCGATCAGCGAGCGCTGGCTGGGCAGCCACAAGACCTGGCTCGGCGTGGGCCTGGCGGTCGCGGCCTCGACCACGGTGGCCTGGATGCAGTCGCGCCTGGCTTGGCGCGACGATCTGCTGAGCGAGGCGCGCTGGTTCGTCTTCGGGCCGGTGTGCGGCGCGGCCGCGATGCTCGGCGACAGCGCCAAGAGTTTCTTCAAGCGCCGGCTGGGTCTGGCGCCCGGGCAGCGCTGGGTGCCGGCCGACCAGCTCGACTTCGTGGTTGCCGGCCTGCTGGCGTTGTCATGGTGGGTGACCTTCACGTGGAGCGATGTCGCGATCGTGCTCGGCGCGACCTTCGCCGGCTCGCTCGCGGTCAACCGGCTGTCGCACCGGCTGGGCGTCAAGAGCACACCATGGTGAGCCGGCAGCGATCAGGTCGCCGGCCACTGGCTTGTCGATGCGCACCGAGCCACCGGCCGCGAAGTGGTCGCCGCCGAAGTCGCACTCGACCGCCGGCTTCTTCGACGCTTCGGGCTGCGCGACGGCAGCGAACGACAGCGCCGCTAGCACCGCCAGTGCAAAACGCTCGAATCTCATGGATGCTTCTCCTTCGCCGGCGCGGACCGCGACGCGCGCAGCAGGGCCTCGAACGCTCGGTTGAACTGACGCGTGATGGTCTCGGTCGGCGACGTCTTCCCAGTGCGGCGTCGCCGTGAGCAACAGCCCGCGGTCAGTGACAGCGAATGCCGATGGCGTGCCCGGTACGGCCGAGCAGCTGCGCTTTCTGCAGTCGCCGGCCGCACACGAAGGCCATGCGGGCCGGCAGCCTGTCGTGCAGACGATCGAAACGCACATGTCCTGGGTGTTCCTCGTCGGCGACCATGTGCTGAAGCTGAAGAAACCGGTGCGCCAGCCCTACCTCGACTTCTCGACCCTGGCGCGGCGCGAGTTCTACTGCCGCGAGGAACTGCGGTTGAATTCGCGGCTGGCCGCCGGCGTTTACCTTGGGCTGTGCGTGCTGCACTGGGACGGCCGTGCGCTCGCGCTGGTCGTGGAAGCCGCGCGGCCACCTGCGGGCCAGACGCTCGATTGGCTGGTGTTGATGCGCCGCCTGCCGCGCCAGCGCATGCTCGATGCGTTGATCGCACGCGACGCTGTCGATCCGTCCGAGATCGACGCCCTGGCCGAGGTCCTGATCGGCTTCTACCGCAGCCTGCCGCCGCAGGAGCTTGCCGCTGCGGCGTACCTGGCGCATTTCGCGCGCGAGCAGGCCGTCAATCGCGAGGTGCTGCTGCGCCCGGCGTTCGCGCTGCAAGCGGCGGGCGCGGCGCTGGATCGGCTCGACCTCGCACTGCAACGCCACGCGCCGCTGCTGCGCGAGCGTGCCGAACAGCGGTGCATCGTCGACGGTCATGGCGATCTGCGCCCCGAGCATGTGTGCCTGCTGCAGCCGCCGGTGGTGATCGATGCGCTGGAGTTCAACGCCGGCTTGCGGCGTGTCGATCCGCTGGACGAGATCGCTTGCCTCGGCATGGAGTGCGAGGCGGCCGGCGGCGCCTGGATCGGCCCGCGGCTGGCCGCGCGTTACCTGGCCACACGGGAGCCGCAGGCGCCGCGCGAACTGCTGGCGCTCTACGCCGCCTACCGCGCGCTGTTGCGCGCGCGGCTGGCGGCTGCCCACTTGCTCGATGCGCGACCGCGCCGGCCACGGCATTGGGTGCCCGTGGCCCGGCGTTACGTCGATCTCGCGGCGCGTGCGCTCGACACGCTCAGCGCAACCAGCATGCGTGAGACCCCCTGATCGCCCGCGCAAACAGCGGCACCGCCGAACACCGCACCAACTTGTGCATGACCGGCCCATCCGCGGGCAAGCGGAACGGCGGCACGCTGTCGGTCACCGCCACCGTCGTGATCACCGAGTCGGCCAACGCCTCGGCCGCCGGCGCGATGAACAGCCCATGTGCCGCGACGGCGACGACCTCGCGCGCACCGGCGTCGCGCAAGACGAGTGCGGCACGGCGCATCGTCTCGCCGCTGGCGATCAGGTCGTCGAAGACCAGCGCCGTCATGCCCTTGACGTCGCCGGCGATCAGATTGGCGCTCGTCACCACGCCGCCGCTGCGGCGCTTGTCGATCATCGCGAAACCCACCGGCTGCGCCAGCCGCGCCTGAAGATGCTCGCGCCACAGCAGCGCGCGCTTGACGCCGCCGGGGTCGGGCGACGCCACCGCGATCGCGCCGCGCGCGGCCCAGGCGTCGGCGACGGCGTCGAAGGCAGAGTGGCTGTCCAGGTGCAGGGTCGTGCAGCGAAACGCGTTCTGCAACGCGGCCACGTTGTGCGCCTGCAGCACGATGATCTGCGCCGTGCCGACGGCTTCGAAGAGTTGCGCCACGTAGCGCAGGCCGACCGGATCGAAGGGCTTGGTCTGCTGGTCCTTGCGCGCATACGCCAAGTACGGCACCACCGCCGTCACCCGCGCCGCGCCATGCTCGCGCAAGGTGGCGATGAACATCAACAAAGCGCACAGCTTGTCGTGCGGGCTCGCCCGCGGGCCGCCGTGCAGGCTGGCCATGACGTAGGCGTCGCTGCCGCGCGGGTCGATCAGCGGGCGCAGCTTGTGCTCGCCGTCGTCGAACGCGCGGTCCTCGTGCGGCGACAAGGGCGTGTCGAGCGCCACCGCCAACGCACGCGGCAGGTCGTCGTCGGGGTCGAGCGCGAAGAGCAGCATGGCCGGGTCGCGATCAATCAAGCCGTGGCGCCCGCCCAGGTCGCCGCGAAGGCCTCGACGAAGCGGCCCAGTTCATGCGCCGGCAAGCGGTCGATGCCGGCGGCGGTCTCGCGTCCGGCGCCGCCGAAGCGGGCGCAGAACGCGCTGGCGCCATGCGGCGCCCGCACCGGCGCGCGCACGCTGACAACAAAGTCGCCGTCGGCCCTGGCCTTCAGCACCGCCTGGGCCTGCTGCGGGTGGGCGTTGGCGAGTTCGTTGGCCAGGCCGCCGATGATCCGCCGGCTCCACGGCGCATCGGGCAGCACGCAGACGCGGGCGTGATCACTCTGCCAGTACGGCGCCAGCGCGTCGGCCTGCTTCAGGTCGGCCTCGCGCTGGCGCCCGATGACACCGACGATCGGCTCGTGCGCCAGCATCTGCAGCGGATCGGTGTGACGCGCCATCAGCGCGTAGAGCGCGCGCGGCGCGATGCAGACATCGCTCGGGCCGTCGCCATAGGCGTTGTAGTTGATCGCCTCACCCAGCCGCCGCAGCTTCGTGCGCTGTGCGGCGTCAAAGCCGCTGGCCAGCGCGAGCTCGTCGGCGACCGAACCGAGGTTGTCGCCATAGGCGCCGACCAAGGCCCAGCTGCGAAAGCGTCCACCCAGGTGGCGGTCCATCAGCAGGCTGGTGCAGGTCTGCGGGGAAGGATCGATGTGCAGTTCGAACCCGGCGTGCACGGGCACGTCGGGCCCGCTGGCATGGTGGTCGAAGTAGCGCACCGGCACGCCCGCGGCCAAGACGCGCAGCAGCGCCAACCGGTTGCGCTGCAACGACAGGTCGCACACCAGCACTTCGGCGGCAGCGTCGATCGGCACCCGCTCGAGCAGGTTGATTTCACGCTTCAAGCCGGTGATCAACACCGCTTCGGCCGGCTCGTGCAGCCGCCACTGCCGCACCGCGCACAGGCCGTCGGCGTCGCCGTTGCAGACGTCGAAGCGATGCTGGCGCGCGGCGTCGCTCACCCAGGTGGTCGGCTCCACAATTTGCCGCTCGCGCTCAGCCGCGCATTGATGCACATCGTCAGCAAGCGTATAGCGAGCGGCGCCGGTTGCAGGCGCACCATTCGAGCTGCCGTTGCGCCGGCTCAACGCCGCCGCACGGCGATCGCGGCACAAGCCTGTTGGGTGGCTGCATTGAATGCGCATTGGGAACATTTCGAGCTGATGGCCGCCGCGAACCGCACGATCACCGTGGTGCTGGCCGGCGACGTGATGACCGGCCGCGGCATCGATCAGGTGCTGCGCACACCGAGCGAGCCGACACTGCATGAAGGCCACGTGCACGACGCGCGCGACTACGTGGCCCTGGCCGAGCGTGTGAACGGCTCGATCGGCCGCGCGCTGGCCGACGATGCGGTGTGGGCCCGAGCGTTGGTGCACCTGCGCCGGCTCGCGCCCGACCTGTTCATCGTCAACCTGGAGACCGCCGTCACGACGAGCAACGAGCCCTGGCCCGACAAGGGCATCCACTACCGCATGCATCCGGCCAATGTCGGCTGTCTGCGCGCGGGCGGTGTGCACGTCTGTGCGCTGGCCAACAACCATGTGCTCGACTGGGGGCGCGCCGGTCTGGACGAGACGCTGCGCACCTTGCAGGCCGCGGGCCTGCGCACCGCCGGCGCGGGCGCGGACGAAAACGCCGCATGGGCTGCCATCGAGTGGGCTTGCGCCGACGGCACGCCGATTCGCCTGCTGGCCGTTGCAACGACGAGCAGCGGCGTGCCGCAGGACTGGTCGGCCACCGCGTCGCGCTCGGGCATCGCGCTGCTGCCCGATCTCTCGGAGCCGACGGCGCAGCGCATCGCCGCCGCGCTCGCGCCGCCGTTCGGCGCCCGCGCGCTGAAGATCGTCTCGATCCACTGGGGCGACAACTGGGTGCCCCGCGTGCCCGACGCGCACCGCCGCTTCGCGCAGCGGCTGATCGATCTCGGCGCCGCCGACATCGTGCACGGCCACTCGTCGCACCATCCGCTGCCGATCGAGGTCTATCACGATCGGCTGATCCTCTACGGCTGCGGCGACCTGATCAACGACTACGAAGGCATCGGCCCGCACGGCTCGCAGCGCAGCGATGTCGGCTGCCTGTATGCCACGGCGCTCGACGCCGCGAGCGGCCGCGTCAAGGGCGTGGAGATCGTGCCGTTGCAGTTGCGGCGCTTTCGTCTCGGCGAGCCCGATGCCGCCGCACGCCAATGGGCACTCGGGCAACTCAATGACGGTGCGTCGCCGTTTCGCACGCGGGTGCTGGCGACGCCGGACCACGGCTGGGTGCTCGGCGGCGCGCATTGAGATTGCGTGCGCTCAACGCATCGGCGCGAGGGGGTGTCGCAATCATCGCCCAGTGCTCCAGTCAGACCCGCATGTCCACCATGCCACTCGACCGTTTGCGGCCGAGCCGCCGGCCGGCGGCGTGATGCGCGCGCATCGCACCGGTCAGCGCCGCAGCTTGCGCTCGCGCCACTGCTCGGAATCGATCGCCTGGACGACGCTGCGCATCTGCTCGGCCAGGACCGCCAACAGATCGTCCAGTGTCACCAGTCCGACCAGCGCGTCCTTCGCATCGGTGACCGGCAGCCGGCGCAAGCCCTTGCGGCGCATCGTCGCCAGCAGTTCGGCAAAGGCATCGGACTCCTTGGCCGTGACGACGTCGGTGGCCATCACGTCTTCGACACGCAGCTTCGCAGGATCGACTGCCTTGGCGATGACGCCGGTGACGATGTCGCGGTCAGTCAGCATGCCGACCACCAGGCGCCCCGAGCCGGTCTCATCGACCACCACGAGGCAGCCCACATGCTGCTCGCGCATGCGCTGCGCCGCCGCGAGCAAAGGCGTGTCGCGCTCGGCCACGACGACGATGCGGTTGCAGATCTCGCCGGCATTCAGGGTCTCGCTCATCATCGGTTGCTCCTGCACACGGCCATGCGGGCCGTCTGCAACGCAGCGTGCACGTTGCAGACGGCGGCCCCCTTGAGCCTGCGCAATCGCCCTTCTCTCCAGCCTGGGCGACGGGCTCGCCACTGCGTAGCATCGACTGCACTCGATGAACGCGGGCGCAGTCGATGGCTTACAGGCTTTCCTCCACAAGAAGGAGTCAACGATGGACAAGGGTTTCTGGATGCTGTTGGCGGCGCTGGCCATGTTGAGCACGACGGCCGTGGCGCAACAAGCGAAGCCGGTTGACTTCGGCAAACGCGAATTCGAGAACAACTGCGCCGCGTGCCACGGACGCGACGGCAAGGGCGGTGGCATCTATGTCGAGTACCTCAAGCGCAGCCCGCCGGATCTGACGACCATGACAGCTCGCAACGCTGGCGTGTTCCCGTTGTCGAAGGTCTATGAAGTGATCGAGGGTGCGGGCCCCGGCCATGGTGGCCGCGACATGCCGATCTGGGGTCAGGACTACCGGATCAAGGCCGCCGAGTACTACATGGACATGCCATACGACAGCGAGGCCTATGTACGTGTGCGAATCCTGGCGCTGTCGGAGTACGTGAGCCGCCTGCAGAGCAAGTGAGCGGCTCGCTCGACACCGGCCACCGACAGCGTCTCACGGCGCAAGCGCTGAACTGCGAGGATCTCGAGCGTTCGCCGGTGCCGTCGGCTGTTGCGGGCATTCGCCTGCGCGCCGACGATGCCTTGTTGATCGTCGATCTGCAGCGCGACTTCCTGCCTGGCGGCGCGTTGGCGGTACGTGGCGGCGAGGCGGTCGTGGCGCCCGTGAACGCCTGCATCGAACGTTTCATCGCGCATGGCCTGCCGGTCTATGCCTCGCGAGATTGGCATCCGTTGCGGCATTGCTCGTTCGACGACGCCGGTGGGCCTTGGCCGCCGCACTGCGTGGCGGGCACCGTCGGCGCCGCTTTCGCGCCTGGGTTGAAGCTGCCCGACGACGTGCGGCTCGTCTCCAAGGCGACGACGCCCTCGCGCGACGCCTACTCGGCCTTCAGCGGCACGGACCTGCATGGACGCTTGCGCGCGCAGCACCTGCTGCGCCTGTTCGTCGCCGGCCTGGCCACCGACTACTGCGTGCAAAGCACCGTGCTCGACGCGATTGCTCTGGGCTACCACGTCGTCGTGCTGGGTGATGCGGTCGCGGCTGTCGATGCAAAGCCGGGCGACGGTGACGCGGCGCTGGCGCGCATGCTCGCGGCCGGCGCTGTCATGGCGTCGAGCGACGCGCTGCATTGATTCACTCGCGCGTGGCAGCGTCCACTTCGTCGGCCAATGCACGCAAGCCGGCCGAGATCTCGACCGGATAGGGCCGTGCTGCCGGCGCCAGCGCGCGAAGCTCGTGCGGCAGCGCACGCATCTGCGACGCGTGGTGCTCGCGGATGCACGCCAGCGACGGCAGCCCGCCGACGCGCAGGCCGTTGCGCAGCACCGGCTGCAACAACGCCTTGCCGACGCCGTGCTCACTGGCGAGTCGAAGATCATCACGCCGCATCGTGCCGTCGCCGGCATCGAACTCACGCCACACCTGCTTGGCACCGGGCCAGGTGGCCTTGCCTTCCGAGCGCTTGCGCCGCGCCACGCCGGCGTAGGATTGCAGCTTGTACACCGCGTCGAGCGCCGGGGCGTCGGATGAGGTGTCGAGCGCCGTGCCCACGCCGAAACCGTCGATCGGCGCGCCGGCCGCCAGCAGTTGTGCGATGCGCTGCTCGTCGAGGTTGCCGCTGGCAAAGATCGTCAGCCCGCCGAGTTGTGCATCGTCGAACAGGCGGCGCACGGCCTTCGCGTGCGCGGCCAGATCGCCACTGTCCAGGCGCACACCGGCGACGTGCAGGCCCTCGTCCTCCAGCCGGCGCACCAGATCGATCACCTTGACGGCCGCGCGCTCGGTGTCGTAGGTGTCGATCAGCAGCGTCGGCCGCAGCGGCCGCGCGCGCACGAAGGCTTCGAAGGCCGCGCTCTCGCTGTCATGGGCCTGCACGAACGAATGCGCCATCGTGCCGAACAGCGGCAGGCCGAAACGGCGCGCCGCTTCGACGGTGGCCGTGCCCGCGAAGCCGACGACGTAAGCCGCTCGCGCCGCGTACAACGCCGCCTCGGCGCCGTGCGCGCGCCGCATGCCGAAGTCCACCAGCAGCTTGCCCGTTGCGGCCAGCATGACGCGCGCGGCTTTCGATGCGATCAGGATCTGCAAGTGCACGAGGTTGAGCAAGCGGCTCTCGACGAACTGCGCCTGCGGCAAGGGCGCGGTGATGCGCAAGATCGGCTCGTCGGCGAAGAACACCGTGCCCTCCGCCATGGCGTCGACATCGCCCGTGAATCGCCAGTGGCGCAGGGTCTCGATCAGCTTCGGCGAGAAGCTGCCCTGCCCGCGCAGCCACTCAATCTCCGCATCGTCGAAGCTCAGTGTTTCGAGGAACTCGATCGCCTGTTGCAGCCCCGCGGCGACGAGGAAGTTGCGCTGCGGCGGCAGCTTGCGCACGAACAGCTCGAACACCGCGATGTCGTCCATGCCCTGCTGGACGTAGGCATCGAGCATCGTCAACTGGTACAGATCGGTGAGCAGGGCGCCCATGCTCAAGGGGGCTGCTTGCGGTAGGTGCCGACGAGTTCGGCCTGGGCGAGCACGTGACCGCGCATCGCCTCTTCGAGCATGGCCTTGGTCGGCCGCGCCAACGCCGGCAGCGCCAGGTCGAGCGCGTAGAGCTTGAAGCAGTAGCGATGGCGACCGATCGGCGGGCAGGGGCCGCCGTAGCCGGTGCGCCGCCAGTCGTTGAGACCTTCGCGCGTGCCGGCGGGCAGCGGCCGGCCGCCTTCGGGCAGCGCGCTGGCCGATGGCGGGATGTCGTAGAGCACCCAATGCACCCAGGTGCGTTGCGGCGCCGCCGGGTCGGGCGCGTCGGGATCGTCGACGATCAATGCCAGACTCGCCGCTTGTTCGGGCGCCCCGGTCCAGCGCAGCGGTGGCGCGAGGTCCTCGCCCTCGCAGGTGTAGCGGCTCGGGATCGCCGCGTGCGGCGCGAACGCCGATGACGTCAGTTCCATGATGGTGCCTCCACTTCGACGCTGGAGATCGTGCGCAAAACCGCGTCGGGCGCGGCCGCAGCTCAGGCAGTTGCTTCCATCGCCGCCGCGTAGCGCCCCTGGCGCGCGGCGCCGTTTAGGCGAGCGCGGGCCAGCAACGCAGCCTGGGCGGCAGCCACCCGATCCGCACGCCCGCCCCAGGCCTTCAGGGCTGGATCGAGCAATGCGCGGCCGAATGAAAAACTTAAGTGCCAGGGCTGCGCGCCACAACGGTTGATCGCGTCGAGGTTGGCCGTGGCCTGCGCCGGCGTCATGCCGCCGGACAGGAAGTTGATGCTCGCCACCGCCGCCGGCACGCAGCGCCGCAGCACGCGCAGCGTCTGCGCCGCGACCTCGTCGGGCGCAGCCTGCTGCGCATGCGCCTTGCCAGGCACGACCATGCTCGGCTTGAGCACGGTGTGTTCGAGCACGACGCGCTGCCTGAACAGCGCAGCGAAAACTTCATGCAACACGACCTCGGTGACCTCGGCGCAGCGCGCGAGGCTGTGGTCGCCGTCGATCAGCACCTCGGGCTCGACGATCGGCACGATGCCCTGCTCCTGGCAGATCGCCGCGTAGCGCGCCAGTGCATGCGCATTGGCTTCGATCGCGGCGCAACTCGGCAGCGTTGCCGAGACGTTGTAGACCGCGCGCCACTTGGCAAAGCGCGCGCCCGACTTCTTGTAGCCCTCCAAGCGCTTCGGCAAGCCGTCCAGGCCATGCGTGACTTCGTCGCCCGGCGCGAGCGCGAGCGGGCCCTTGCCGGCATCGACCTTGACGCCCGGCACGATGCCCTGGCGAACCGCCAGTTCGGGCAGCGCGGTGCCGTCGGCGTCGCGCTGCAGCAGCGTTTCCTCGAACAGGATCACCGCGCTGACGAACTCGCCCAGGCCCTGCGTGCCGAGGATCAGGCTGCGGTAGGCGCGCCGGTTGTCCTCGGTCGGCTCGAGCGCGATCGCCTGGAAACGCTTCGCAATCGTCGGCGCACTCTCATCGGCGGCGAGGATGCCCTTGCCGCTTTGCACCATCGCCTGCACGGTCGCCTGCAATTCATCGTGTGCGTTCATCGTGCGCAGCGTGCACGTTCTCGCGGCCGAGGCATTGAGGCGCGTCAACGCGCCGCGTCGGCGATCGACCTAATCTGCCTCGTATGGCAAGCGCTCAGGGTGAGTACATCCGCTGGTTCGACGACCTCGGCATCGCCGACGTGCCGCTGGTCGGCGGCAAGAACGCGTCGCTGGGTGAGATGTACCGCGAGCTGACGCGAGAGGGCATCCGGGTGCCCAACGGCTTTGCCATCACGGCGCAGGCCTATCGGTATGTGCTCGACCAGGCCGACGCCTGGCCGCGCCTGCATGCCGCGCTCGACGGCCTGGACGCGCGTGATGTCGACGACCTGGCGCGGCGTGCGCAGCGTGCGCGCGAGATCATCTACGGCGCGGCGCTGCCGGCCGACCTGGCCGCGCAGATCGTTGCCGCCTACGCGCGGCTGCAGGCCGAGTACGGCGCGGCGCTGACGGTCGCGGTGCGCAGTTCCGCCACCGCCGAGGATCTGCCGACCGCGAGTTTTGCCGGCCAGCACGAGACCTTCCTCAACATCAGCGGCGAGGCCCGCCTGCTCGATGCGGTGCGGCTGTGTTTCGCCAGCCTGTTCAAGGACCGCGCGATCAGCTACCGCGTTGACAACGGCTTCGATCACTTCAAGGTCTTCCTGTCGGTCGGCGTGATGAAGATGGTGCGCTCGGATTGCGCCTCCAGCGGCGTCATCTTCACGCTCGACACCGAAACCGGCTTTCGCGACATGGTGTTCATCACCGGCGCCTACGGACTGGGTGAAACCGTCGTCCAGGGCACGGTGGATCCGGACGAGTTCTATGTCTTCAAGCCGACCTTTCGCGCCGGCCACCGCGCGGTGCTGCGGCGCAGGCAAGGCGGCAAGGAGACTCGCATGGTCTACGCCCAGGCGGCAGGGCGTGAGCGCACGCGCATCGTGCCCACCGCCGCCGAAGACCAGCGCCGCTATTGCATCAGCGACGCCGAAGTGCTGACGCTTGCCGACGCGGCGATCAAGATCGAGGATCACTACAGCCGCAAGGCCGGCCAGCCGACGCCGATGGACGTCGAGTGGGCCAAGGACGGTGTCGACGGCCAGCTCTATGTCGTGCAGGCGCGGCCGGAGACCGTGGCCTCGCAGCGCGCAGCCGGCTTTGTCGAAGAATTTCGCCTCGGCGCGAAGGGCAAGGTCTGCGCCAGCGGCCGCGCGGTCGGTGCGCGCATCGCGTCGGGCAAGGCGCGCGTCATCACCGATGTGACGCAGCTCGGCCAGTTCCAACCCGGCGAGGTGCTGGTGGCCGACACGACCATGCCCGACTGGGGCACGGTGATGGCCCAGGCCGCGGCGATCGTCACCAACCGCGGCGGACGGACCTGCCACGCCGCGATCGTCGCCCGCGAGCTCGGCGTGCCGGCGGTCGTCGGTTGCGACACGGCGACGACGGCGATCCGCAGCGGCGACGAGGTCACGGTGTCTTGTGCGGAGGGCGCCGTCGGCCGTGTTTACGCCGGCACCATCCCGGTGACCGTGACGCGCACCGATCTGTCGACGCTGCAACGTCCGCGCACGCATGTCATGGTCAACCTCGGCAACCCCGACACCGCACTGCAGACCAGCTTGCTGCCCAACGACGGTGTCGGCCTGGCGCGCATGGAGTTCATCGTCGCCGAGCACATCCGCGTGCACCCGATGGCGCTGGTGCATCCCGAGCGCATCGACGACGCCGCGGTGCGCGAGCAGATCGCCCGCCTCACCGAGGGCTATACGAAGCCGAGCGAGTTCTTCGTACGCGAGTTGTCGGAGGGCGTCGGCTTGATTGGTGCGGCGTTCTACCCGAAGCCGGTGATCGTTCGCCTGTCGGACTTCAAGACCAACGAATACGCCAGCCTGCTTGGTGGGCGCTGGTTCGAGCCCACCGAGGCCAACCCGATGATCGGCTTTCGCGGCGCCTCGCGCTATGCGCACCCGGCCTACGCCGAAGGCTTCGCGCTCGAATGTGCGGCGATGCGCAGGGTGCGCGACGACATGGGCCTGGTCAACGTCAAACTGATGATTCCGTTCTGCCGCCGCGTCGAAGAAGGCGAGCGTGTGCTCGGCGCGATGGCCGAGCACGGCCTGCAGCGCGGCGCGGGCGGACTGGAGATCTACGTTATGTGCGAAATCCCGAACAACGTCATCCAGATCGACGCCTTCGCACAAGCTGTTCGACGGCTTTTCGATCGGCTCGAACGACCTGACCCAACTCACGCTGGGCGTCGATCGCGACTCGGAATTGGTCGCCTTCGACTTCGACGAGCGCGACCCCGGCGTCAAGGCGTTGATTCGCCAGACCGTCGAAGGCGCGCGCCGCAACCAGCGCCACTCGGGCATCTGCGGACAGGCGCCGTCCGACTACCCCGAGATGGTGGAGTACCTGGTCGAACTCGGCATCGATTCGATCAGCGTCACGCCCGACACGCTGCTGCAGGTCACGCGCAACGTGCTCGCGGTCGAGCAGCGCTTGGGTCGCGCGCCGCGCGGATGAATCAGTTGACAAAGCGCCGCACGCTGACACTGCCCAAACCCACCGTCTCAAGCGAAAGCCACCCGTGAACACGCCCATCACCTCGCTGATGTCGTCTCCCGTTTTTTCGGTCAGCATGGACGACACGGTCCAGACCATCGAAGCGCTGATGTCCCAGCACAAACTTTCGTGGATACCGGTCATTGAGGCGGGGGGTGCGCCCGTCGGCGTCATTGCCCTGTCCGACCTGATGCAGTTCCACCTCCGCAATCAGGATCCGGCCGTCGTTTGCGCTTGGCAGATCTGCCACTACAAACCGATCTCGGTGACCGCCGACGCCAGCGTTGTCGAGGTGGCCCGACTGATGCTCGCGCACAAGATCCATCACGTGGTCGTGATGCAGGACGACACCATGGCCGGTGTCGTTTCGGCGCTGGACTTCGTGCGCCGTTTCGTGCTCGACGCCGAGTAAGAGGGACGATCGCGCAGCGACGCAGCTTGAGCGCGGTCAAGCGGTGGCACGGTGGCGCGCGTACTGTGCGCAGACAACAGGCTCGCCCTCGTGAACACCCCACCCGCCGCCGTGCTGCCCGAAGGCGTTGTCGCCATCGTGCCGATGCGCAACGTCGTGCTGTTTCCGCACACGATGCTGCCGTTGGCGGTCGGCCGCGCGAAGTCGGTCAGCGCGCTGACGCATGTCGTTCAGCGCGGCGGCCAGCTCGGCATCGTCTTGCAGCGCGACGCCAAGGACGACGACCCCGGCCGCGAGGGCCTGTGCGATGTCGGCACGCTGGCGCGCGTGCTGCAACACGCCGAGGCCAGCGAAGGCCAGCAGCACGCGATGTGCCAGGGCCTGCAGCGCTTTCGCATCGACGAGCTGGTGGAAGGCTACCCGTTCGTCGCCGCGCGCATCACGCGCATCGACGAACCGAAGGAGGCCACGCCCGAGGCCGAGGCGCTGGCGCTGCAGTTGCACCAGCGCGCCGCCGAAGTACTGGCCCTGCTGCCCGGCGTGCCGGCCGAAGTCGCGCAGGCGCTGCAATCGCTGCGCAATCCGGCGCAGTTGGCCGATGTGGTCGCCGGCCTGCTCGACAGCGAGGTTGCCGAGAAGCAGATGCTGCTCGAAGCCACCGCCACCGAGGAGCGCTTGAGCAAAGTGCTCGAGGTGCTGGCGCGGCGCATCCAGGTGCTGCGCTTGTCGAAGGAAATCGGCGAGCGCACGAAGGAGCAGCTCGACGACCGGCAGCGCAAATACATCCTGCGCGAGCAGTTGAAGACGATCCAGAAAGAACTTGGCGAAGACGACGGCGCGAGCGAGGAGATCGAGCGCCTGGGCGAGCTGATCGGCAAGGCCGGCATGCCCGCCGACACCGAGGCCCATGCGCGCAAGGAGCTGGCGCGGCTGCAACGCATGGGCGACAGCTCGGGCGAGGGGCCGATGCTGCGCACCTACCTCGAGTGGATGACCGAGCTGCCCTGGGCCGAAGCGCCGGCCACCGCGATCGACCTCGACGCCGCGCGCGCGACCCTTGAGGCAGACCACCATGGCCTGGCCGAGGTCAAGCGGCGCATCGTCGAGTACCTCGCAGTGTTGAAGTTGAACCCGAAAGGCCGCGCGCCGATCCTGTGCTTCGTCGGCCCGCCGGGTGTCGGCAAGACCTCCCTCGGCCAGAGCATCGCCAAGGCGCTCGGCCGGCCGTTCGTGCGCGTCTCGCTCGGCGGCGTACACGACGAGGCCGAGATCCGCGGCCACCGCCGCACCTACATCGGCGCGTTGCCGGGCAACATCATCCAGGGCATGCGCAAGGCCGGCGCGCGGCATTGCGTGATGATGCTGGACGAGGTCGACAAGCTGAGCGCGAGTGCGCATGGCGACCCGTCGGCGGCGCTGCTCGAAGTGCTCGACCCGGAGCAAAACGGAACCTTCCGCGACAACTATCTCGGCGTCACGTTCGACCTGAGCCGCGTCGTCTTCATCGCCACGGCCAACGTCATCGAGAATGTCAGCGCGCCGGTGCGCGACCGCATGGAAGTGATCGAGCTGCCCGGCTACACGCAGGAAGAAAAACTCGAGATCGCGCGCCGCTTCCTGCTGCGCCGCCAGCGCGAGGCCTGCGGTTTGCAGGAAGGGCAGTTGACGATCGGCGACGACGCGCTGCGTGCGGTGATCGCCGAGTACACGCGCGAGGCCGGCGTGCGCCAGCTCGAGCGCGAGATCGGCCGCCTGATGCGCCACGCGGCGATGCAGATTGCGTCGGGTGCGAGCGCAGCGACCGCGATCGCCGCCGCCGATCTCGACGCCATCCTCGGCGCCGCGCGCTTCGAACACGAGACCGCATTGCGCAGCGCGCTGCCCGGCGTGGCCACCGGCCTGGCCTGGACGCCGGTCGGCGGCGACATCCTGTTCATCGAAGCGACACGCGTCACCGGCAGCGGCCGCCTCATCCTGACCGGGCAGCTCGGCGACGTGATGAAAGAAAGCGCACAGGCCGCGCTGACGCTCGTCAAGTCGCGCGCGACGAGCCTCGGCATCGCGGCGGCGATGTTCGAAGGCATCGACGTGCACCTGCACGTGCCGGCGGGTGCGATCCCGAAGGACGGCCCGAGCGCGGGCGTGGCGATGTTCATGGCGCTGGCCTCGCTGTTCACCGACCGCAGCGTCAAGCCCGACGTTGCGATGACCGGCGAGATCAGCCTGCGCGGCCTCGTGCTGCCGGTCGGCGGCATCAAGGACAAGGTGCTTGCAGCGCAGCGCGCCGGCGTGAAGTGCGTGCTGCTGCCGCTGCGCAACAAGAAGGATCTGCGCGATATCCCCGAACCGACGCGCTCGGCGATCGAATTCGTCTGGCTCGAACAGGTCGACGATGCGCTGCGCGCGGCGCTGACCGGTGCGGCCGCGCCGCGCTCGCTGGCGTTGCGTTGAATCAGGAAAATGCGTGCGTGCACCGCGCAGCGCTTCGCCAGCGAGGCCGGCGCCGCGCTCGATCACTCTGCTTTGGCAGACATCACGATGCCCAGCCGCGCCAGCAACGGCGCCCAGTCGGCCCGAGGCTGTGCCTCGGCGGACGGCGACGGCTGCACCTCGTGCACCGCATCCATCTCGCCGGGCTGCAGCGGCTCCAGCGTTTGCTCTTGCCTCGCCAGCACGGCCTCGTCGGCCTCCGAAGCGTCACGCCCCTGCGCGGCGCGCTGCCTGACGCGGTCACGCAGCTCGTCGGGCGCAGCCGTGAAGTGCAGGATGACAAACGCTGCGCCAAGTTCGGCCGCGCGCCGGCGTGCGGCCGCGCGACCGGCTTGGCGCAGGAATGTGGCGTCCAGAATCACTGGCCAACCGCCTTCGACCACGGCGGTCGCTGCTTCGAGCAGGCGGCCGCAGGTGGCGTCGTTCATCGCCGCCGCGTAGAGACCGGCGCCCAGCGTCGAGTGGCTGCTTTGCGTCGGTGCCAGCCCCGCCAGTCGCTTGCGTTCGACATCGCTGCGCACGCGCACCGCGCCCATCGCCTCGACGAGACCCTGCGTCAGGCTCGTCTTGCCGCTGCCGGACAAGCCGTGGGTGATCAGCAATGCGCGCCGTCTCGGCGTGGCATAGCGCTGCGCCAGCGACAAGTAGCGGCGGGCGGCCGCCACGGCTTGCGCACGCGGATCGCCTTCAGACTGCACAGCGCGCAGCTGCGCTACCTTGGCCCGCACGAGCGCACGGTGCACGAGGTAGTAGTCCAGCATGCGCACGCCGTCATAGTCGCCCGAGGCCTGCAGGTAGGCATTCAGCAAGCGGTGTGCCAGCGCCGGCAGGCCATGGGCATGCAGGTCCATCACCATGAAAGCCAACTCGCTCATCACGTCGAGCCAGCGGAACTCGTCGTTGAACTCGATGCCGTCGAAGACCAGGCAGCGGCCGGCCTCGCGCGCCACGTTGCCCAGGTGCAGGTCGCCGTGGCATTCGCGCACGCGGCGCTCGGCGAGCCGGCGCGCCATGACGGGTTGCAGCCGCGCGTAGGCCTCGGCCTCCCAGCCCCGCAAGCGCTCCAGCGCCGCAAGGGCGACGACGTCCGGCCACGGGGCATCGGCGGCTGCGCTCTGCAAATCGCGCAGGCTGTCGAGCAGCATCTGCCGCACCTGCGCGGGCGCCCCCAGCCAGCCATTCGGCTTGGCCACTGCCGCCTCGGCATGAAATGGCGCGAGCACCGCGGCCAGATCGTCCACGTCCGCTGCGCACAACGCACCCCTTGCGGCAAGACGGTCCCACAGCCCGTCCTCGTCGAACGCGCGCATCTTCACAGCGACCTCCAGCGCTGGCCCATCGCCGCCGAGGACAGGTTGTTCGATCGTGCCGGTGATCGCCACCACGCCGAGGTACAACTGCGGCGCCAGGCGCCGGTTCAAGCGCAACTCCTCGACGCAGGCATGCCGACGACGCGCAAGGGTTGACTGGTCGAGAAACGACGTCGCCAGCGCTTTCTTGATCTTGTAGGCATGACCGGCGTGCAGAAGCACGTGCGAAATGTGCGTCTCGATGTGCCGCGGCGGCGCACCGTGCTGAGCGAGGCTCGCCGCCAACGCGAGCACCAATTGCCGCTGCTGCGCGCTCGTCAACTCGACGACCGACTCGCCGGCGGCAACAGCGCCTGCCTCACAGCCGACCTTGCCCATGATGCCGTCACTGTCGCTCAAGAGCGCGCGCTCGCCTTGCGCGCCCTCAATGCGAACGGCTCGGATGCGCCCCAACCGTTCCCGGCAACGCTGAGTCCGCCAGCCCGAAAAGGTGCCCAGCAGCTTCACGGCGCGTGATACGGGTCGCACGCCGCCGGCCGCCTTTACTTGGTGGAATCAATGGCGCCTCAAGTCCGGTAAGCAGGATCCTTGCGGTCGATCAGCCGCTGCATCGCCGCAAACCCATCCTCACCGGCGCCATAGCGCGGGTTGAAGTTCAGCGCGTCGCGCACGCAGGCTTCGAGCACCGGCACGGGGATCGGCCGCAACGCGCCCTTGCCCTGCGTGGCCATCTGCACTTCGCAGGCGCGCTGCACCACCCACAGGTACGCGAAGGCCTGCGCCAGCGTCTGCCCGATCACCACCGGCCCGTGGTTGCGCAGCAGCAGCACTGGCTTACCTTGTGCGCTCTTCAGAATGCGCGCGCCCTCCTCGGCGTGCACGGTGATGCCCTCGAAGTCGTGGTACGCCACCTTGCCCCACAGTTGCGCCGCGTAGAAATTGGTGAACGACAGACCTTCTTCGAGGCAGCACACCGCCATCGTCGGCGTGGTGTGCACATGCATCACGCAATGCGCATCGGGCAGCGTGGCGTGGATCGCGCCGTGGAAGGTGAATCCTGCGGGGTTGATCGGCCAGTCGCTGTGGCCGAGGATGTTGCCTTGACCATCCACCTTGACCAGGTTCGACGCCGTGACCTCGCTGTAGTGCAGGCCGAACGGGTTGACGAGAAAGTGCTGTGCCTCGCCGGGCACGCGCAGCGAAACGTGGTTGTAGATCAGCTCGCTCCAGCCGAAGTGGTCGAAGATGCGGTAGCACGCAGCGAGCTTGATCCGCGCCTCCCACTCGGCTTCGGCGAAGCGCTCGGGGCGGGTGAAGGCGTTGTGCTGCATGGCGAGGCTCTCAGGCGAAGCGGAACGAGACGGTGCCCAGCGGACCATAGTCGGCGTGCAGGTTGTCGCCGGCTTGCGCCGTCGTCGGCCGCGTGAACGAGCCGGCGAGCACAACGTCGCCGGCATTCAACTGCTCGTCGTGCGCGGCTATTCTGTTGGCCAGCCAAGCCACGCCGGTGGCGGGGTGGTTGAGCACGCCGGCGGCGAGGCCCGTCTCTTCGACGACGCCGTTCTTGAACAACATCGCGCCGACCCAGCGCAGGTCCACCGCGTCGGGCTTGACCGGCCTGCCGCCGAGCACGATGCCGGCGTTGGCAGCGAAGTCGCTGATGGTGTCGAAGACCTTGCGCGGCGCGCGCGTCTCGCGGTCGAACTGCTCGATGCGCGCGTCGATGATCTCCAGCGCCGGACACACGTACTCCGTGGAGGCGAGCACGTCGAACAGCGTGATGCCCGGGCCGCGCAGCGGCCGGCCGAGCACGAAGGCGAGTTCGACTTCGACGCGCGGCGCGATGAAGCGCGCGATCGGGATGTCGCCGCCCTGCGCGAAAAACATGTCGTCCATCAGCGGCGCGTAGTCGGGCTCGGTGATCTGGCTGGCCTGCTGCATCGCGCGCGACGTGAGGCCGATCTTGCGGCCGCGGATCGTGCGGCCGTCGGCGAGTTCGAGCTTGACCCATTCGCGCTGGATCGCATAACCGTCGTCGATCGTCATCTGCGGATGCGCGCGCGAGAAGTGGCGCAGCGGCGTGCGCGTCTTGCGCGCGTCGTAGAGCTGGCGGGCGAGTGCGGCGATGGTTTCGGTGTCGAGCACGGCTCAGTCCTTGTTGTTGTTGAAGAGCGCGTGCAGGTTGCCGAACTTGGCATCGAAGACTTCCGGCCCTTCGTCCACTTGCAGCGTGAGACCGAGCGGGCGGCGCGCCAGCAGCGGTGCGAAGTGGGTCTTCGCGGCATCGGTCAGCGCCTGGCCTGCGGCCCGCTGCGTGGCCGCGCTGCGGCCACAGCCCATGCGCAGGTGCAGGTAGCAGAAGGCGTGGTCGCCGGAGCCGTCGGCCACCGCGGCGTGCGCGGCAGGATAGGCCAGCACGCGGATGCCGCCCGTGGGGAAGACGCGCGCGCCGGCTTCGTCTTTCACGGTTTGCAGGGCTGCTGCAAGCGATCGGCACAGGGCCGACATGTCGGTCTCGGCATCAAGCTGCTTCGTGTACAGGATGACGACGTGCGGCATGTCAGAGGCGCGTGGCGATCGACGTGTAGCCGTCGGCGCGCGAAGCCACGGCCTTCGGGATCGCGCGGCCGTCTTGCGGCGTGATCGGGAACACGGCGTTGATCTGCCCCGTGCCCGAGGCGCCGAAGTACGGCGTGATGACTTCGGCTTGGCCGTCGTAGGCGCTCCAACCCAGCAGGCCGAGCAGCATCGCCGTGTCGTGCATGAAGCCTTCGCCGTGGCCTTTGCTGGCGTACTCGGGCAGCATCTCGCAGAAGTCTTTCCACTCGCCGCGCTGCCACATCTGCACCACGCTGCGGTCGAGCTGTTCGAGGAACGGGCTCCAGAGGCGAAACGCGAACTCCGGCGCGAGGCCGTTCTGCGCGAAGCGGTGGCTCAGGCTGCCGCTGGCAAAAAACGCCACCGTGCCGTCGTAGTGCTCTTCGACCGCGCGGCGCATCGCCCAACCGAGGCGCGCGCTGTCGGCCAGGTAGTGCGCCATGCACAAGGCCGAGACCGAGATCACCTTGAAGTGCTGGTCGGCATTCATGTAGCGCATCGGCACCAGGGTGCCGTACTCGGGGTTCAGCGTCGTCGCGTCATGGGCCAGCGTCTCGACGCCCATCGCATTGCACTCGCGCGCCAGGAGTTGGCCGAGGGCCGGATTGCCCGGTGTCTCGAACGCCATGTTGGCGATGAAGTGCGGCAGCTCGTTGCTGGTGTAGGTGCCCTTGAAATGCGGCGCGCAGTTGAGGTGGTAGTTGGCGTTGACGAGCCAATGCGTGTCGAAGACGACGATGGTGTCCACACCCGCGTCACGGCAACGGCGCGCGATCTCGCGATGGCCGTCGATCGCGTCCTGGCGCGTGCCCTTGCGCGGGCCGTCGAGTTCGCTCAGGTACATCGACGGCACATGCGTGATCTTGGCGGCGAGTGCGACTTTGCCCATCGTCAGGCCTCCCGCCGGGCCGCCCCAAGGCAGGCCTGCGCCCCCTCGGGGGGCAGCGAACGAAGTGAGCGTGGGGGTCTCATTCATGCTCCCCAGTGGGGGATGTGGTGCGAGCCCAATGACACCGCCACGTTCTTCGGTTCGAGAAAAACCTCGTAGCTCCACGTGCCGCCTTCGCGTCCTGTGCCGCTGGCCTTGGTGCCGCCGAAGGGCTGGCGCAGGTCGCGCACGTTCTGGCTGTTGACGAAGCACATGCCGGCTTCGATGGCCGCAGCCACGCGGTGCGCGCGGCCGAGGTTTTCGGTCCAGACATAGCTCGACAGGCCGTATTGGATGTCGTTGGCCAGGCGAATAGCGTCGGCCTCGTCGTCGAACGGGATCAGGCACGCCACCGGGCCGAAGATTTCTTCCTGCGCGATGCGCATGCGGTTGTCCACGTCGGCAAAGACTGTCGGCTTGACGAAGTTGCCGCGCGACAGCGATGGCGGCAGCGCGGGCGCGTCGAGCCCGCCGCAGAGCAATGTTGCGCCCTCCTTCGGGCCGAGCTCGATGTAGCTGCGCACCTTGGCCAAGTGGCCCGGGCTGATCATCGGGCCGACGATGGTTTTTTCGTCGAGCGGGTCGCCGACGGTCAGACGCTGCGCGCGCTCGGCGAAGCGCTTTGCGAAGTCGGCATAGATCGACTTCTGCACCAGGATGCGCGAGCCCGCAGTGCAGCGCTCGCCGTTGTTGGAGAAGATCATGAAGACGGCAGCGTCGAGTGCACGGTCGATATCGGCATCGTCGAAGATCACGAACGGGCTCTTGCCGCCGAGCTCCATGCTGAACTTCTTGAGGCCCGCGGCCTGCACGATGCGGTTGCCGGTGACGGTGCTGCCGGTGAAGCTGATCGCGCGCACGTCGGGATGACGGCACAGCGGTTCGCCGGCTTCGGCGCCGAAGCCGTGCACGACGTTCAACACACCGGCGGGGACGCCGGCTTCCAGCGCGAGTTCGCCCAGGCGCGCGGCGGTCAGCGGCGACAGCTCGCTCATCTTCAGCACCGCCGTGTTGCCGAAGGCCAGCGCCGGCGCCACCTTCCACGTCGCCGTCATGAACGGCACGTTCCACGGGCTGATCAGCGCGCACACGCCCACCGGGTGGTAGAGCGTGTAGTTGAGATGAGTGGGCGTCGGGTAGGTGTGGCCATCGACGCGCGTGCACATCTCGGCGAAGTAGTAAAAATTGTCGGCCGCGCGCGGCACGAGCTGCTTGCCGGTCTGCGCGATCGGCTGGCCGGTGTCTTGCGTCTCGGTGCGTGCGATCTCCGGCACCTGCGCTGCTATCAGGTCGCCGAGTTGGCGCATCAGCCGCGCACGATCGGTGGCCGGCAGCGCAGCCCACTTCGGGAACGCGGCCTTGGCGGCGGCCACCGCGGCGTGCATCTCCGCTTCACCGCCGCGCGCCACTTCGGCCAGCACTTCTTGCGTGGCCGGGTTCACGGTTTCAAAGTAGGCCGCACTCTCGACCGGCTTGCCGTTGATCAGGTGCTGGATGCGCATGCGGTTCCTATCGTTCGTCGCCGACGATGGTATTCACCAGCCGGCCGATGCCGTCGATTTCGGTGATGACCTCGTCGCCGACATTCACATTGGCCACGCCGTCGGGCGTGCCGGTGAGGATCACGTCGCCGGCCTGCAGCGTCATGAAGGCGCTCAGATACTCGATCAGCGACGCGACGTCGTCGATCATGTTCGCAGTGTTGCCCTGCTGCATGAATTGGCCGTTGACCGTGGTGCGCAGCGCCAGCGCCTGCGGGTCGGGCACGTCGGCGGCATCGACGAGCCAGGGGCCGAGCACCGTCGCGCCGTCGCGGTTCTTGACGCGCAGGTTCGGCCGGTACCAGTTCTCGAGGTCATCGCGCACCGCGTAGTCGTTGCACACGGTGTAGCCCGCGACATGCCGCATGGCGTCGGCGCGCTTCACGCGCTGCGCGGTGCGGCCGATGATGACGGCGAGTTCGCATTCGTAGTGCATGAAGGCCACACCAGCCGGCCGGCGCGTGAAGCCGCGGTGTCCGAGCAACGCGCCCGGGCCTTTGAAAAACACCAGCGGTTCGTCTTTGCTGGTAACCGACAACTCCTTGCTCAGCTCCTTGACATGGTCGGCGTAGTTCAGGCCGAGCGCGATCACGGTGCCGGGCTCGAACGGCGGCAGCCAGACGACGGCATCTTCGGCGAGCACGCGGCCGTCGGCCAGCCGCAGGCCGCGTTCGTGCGGCACCGCGCTGTGCACGGCGCCACCGCAGGCCACGCGCGCGGTCTTCATTCGGCCTCGACGTGCAAACGCAGCGAACCCACGCCGTCGATCGTCAGCATCACCGCGCGCCCAGCCTCGACCAGCGGCGCGCCGTGAGCGATGCCCAAGGCGAGCACGTCGCCGGCTTGCAGCGTCATGAACTCGGTGACGTCGGCGACCAACTGCGCCACGCCGCGCACGCGCTCGCCGGTGGTGAACGCTTGCGCCAGCACGCCATCGACTTCGACGCGGCCGGCGAGTGCATCAGGGTCAAGCACGTCGGTCGAAGGCACGACGCGCGCGCCGAGCGGGCAGAAACCGTCCCGCGCCTTGAAGCGCGCGCCCGGCCGGTAATGGTTGGGCAACGGCGCGCTGATGTCGCCGACGATCAGATAGCCCGCCACATGCGCCCTCGCACTCGCGACCGGCACGCGGCAGGCGACCGCGCCGATGACGATGCCCAGCGACGCGCTCACGTGCAGCCCCGCCATGCCTGCCGGCACGCGCACCACGGCGCCGTCCGCGGCGAGCATGTGGCGCGGCTTGACCTCCAGCACCGGCGCTCGCGGCGGCGCCTTGTGCGGCGGCTGGTGCACGGCATCGCCGAGCGCCGCGAGCTGCGGCGCGTGGTTGAGCAGCGCGCCATAGACCGTGCCCGACAGGCGCCACGGCGGACCACCCCACAAAACCGGCAACGGCGACGCCGCGTTTGCTAACATGTGAGCAATGTAATCACTGTGATGTGAGCATGTCAACCGCCCGCCGGCGCTCAACCAAGCCGCGCACCACCACGCTGCGCCACCGCAACCTGCCTCTGCTGCTGCTGCAGGCGCGCGAAGGTGTGCTGGCGCATTTCCGTCCGCTGCTCAACGCGCATGGCGTGACCGAGCAGCAGTGGCGCATCGTGCGTGCGCTGCTCGCCGAAGGCCCGCTCGAGCCGCGCCAGATCGGCACGCTGTGCCGCATTTCCAGCCCCAGCCTCGCCGGCGTGCTGGCGCGCATGGACGATCTCGGCCTGGTCAAGCGCGAGCGCGCGGCGCAGGACCAGCGCCGCGTGCTCGTCAGCCTGACGCGCCAGAGCCGCCATCTGGCCGCGGCGATGGCGCCCGAAGTCGAAGCGGTCTATGCGCGCATCGAAGACCATATCGGCGCCGATTTCGTGCAGCGTTTCTACACCACGCTCGACGAGTTGATCGGCCTGCTCGAAGGCCTGCCGGCCGGCGACGAAGGCGACGGCGAGCCGCCCTGATCAAGCCGCAACGGCGGGCTTTTTAGCGACGCCGGCGGTTGCAGCCGGGCGGCGCCTGCTACTTCCGGATGCACGAGGGCGATGTCATGCATCGCGCCGCCGGTCACGCCTTCTGCAACCGTTTGACCGCGGCCTCGTCCCACTCGATGCCGTTGCCCGGGCGATCCGGCACCGTCACCATGCCGTCCTTGACCTCGAACGGCGCCGCCAGGAACGGATGGGCCCAGTCGCGCCATTCGAGCCAGTCGGCGGTCTCGCTGACGCGCAGCAGGTGTGCGCTGACCTCGGGATAGAGGTGGCTCGACAGCGGCAGCCCCGCGGCGCCGGCGATTGCCGCGCAGCGCATCCAGCCGGTGACGCCGCCGATGCGCATCAGGTCGGGCATGTAGAGGTCGGCCGCCCGCGCCTGCACCGCGCGCATGAAGCCGCGCGGGCCGTAAATGTTTTCGCCGATCTGCACCGGCGTCTTCAACTCGCGTGCGAGCTGCGCCGAGCCTTCGAGGTCGTCGAACTGGATCGGCTCCTCGAACCACTGCAGCCCCTGGTCGTCGAGCGCGTGCAGGCGCAGCAGCGCCTCGCCGCGGTCCAGGCCCTGGTTGAAGTCCGACATCAGCCGCACGCCGGGGCCGATCGCCTCGCGCACGATGCGCACCGCTTCCAGGTCGGCCGCGAGCGTGCTGCGGCCGAAGCGCATCTTGATCGCGCCGAAGCCGCCCTCCTCGACCAGCCCGCGCGCCTCGGCCGCCAACTCGCCCGGCGGCAGCAGCCACAGGCCGTTGGTGTTGTAGGCGCGGATCGGCCCGACGCTGCCGCCCAGGCACACCGCCAGCGGCTGGTTCGCGGCCTTCGCGAACGCGTCCCAGATCGCCATGTCGAGCCCGGCCGCCGCGATCAGGCTCACGCCCTCGCGACCGTGCAGGTTGAGCGCCTGCACGCTGCTGCGGAAGGCGTCGATCGGCGCCAGCGGCGCGCCGGCCAGGCGCTCGGCCGCGGCCTCGATGGCCGGCACGATGTAGCGCGCGGAGCCGAGCACATAGGGCTCGAGGTAGGCGCGGCCGACGATGCCCTCGTGCGTGCGCAGGTCGATCAGGATGAACGGCCACTCGGCGAAGCGGCCGACGATCGGGTTGGAGACGATCGGGCGGCGCAGCGGGGCGCTGACGACGCGCAGGGTGACGCTGTGCAGGGTGAGGCGGGGGGTGGCAGGAGGCATCTGACATCTCCTTGGGGTTGGTAGCCGTTTTGTGGCGTCGGCGCGCTGATTATTGTCGCCACGAAGCTCGGCAGAGCGGTCCGCGGCAGCCGGCCCCCGTCGTCGCTCATGTTGGCGAGGCGCGGGCTGCGTCGCGACGATAGATCGGCTCGCCGCGCTGGCGGACGAGGTGCTGGCGCCGTCGACGTTCTCGCGATGGGCGAGGGGCGAACCGACAGGGGGCGATGTCCGCACGGGCGACGGAGGGAGCGTTGAGCACCGAGGCGCGAGTGCTCCTTGTACTCACATGCGCGAACATTCGGGCCGTCGCGTCGGACGAACGTGATCGACCCTCTGCGGCTCCTCGCCTGCGACTTGTCAATAGCTGCAGTGCGGCGTATCCGGTCGCTCAAGGTCGGCGTCCGACTCCACGGTTTCGGCTACCTCTCGGCCTTTCAGGGCCGCAGGCGATTGCGGCACCAACGTCATCCGCGTCGCCGGTCAATGACCGCGTGAGACGTGGCGCTACGCCGCATATCGACGATATCGGCCCCCGCGACTCGCCGCCCCGCGCGCCGGCATCCTTGCGCAACGGAGTCGGCGCGGAGTATCGTGCGAGACCGCAGCGTCGTTGCACCGGGGAAGAACATGACTCACGATGATTTCGTCGTTCGCCGCACTGCGACGGTCGAGGAACGTGTCAACGCGGTACAGGCCGCGCTAGCCGATCGCGGCTACGACGTTGACCAGGGTGTCGCCGATCTTTCGAGGCTCGCCACCGAGGACTGGACATCCGCCAACGGTGCGCGCATCGTCGCCCAGGCGTGGACCGATCCGGAGTACCGCAAGCGCTTGCTTGCGAACGGCCGCGCCGCGGTCGAGGAGCTCGGGTATTCGCTGCCGAAGCACCACCGGTATCTCGTCGTGCTCGAGAACTCGTCCAAAGTGCAGAACGTCATTTGCTGCACGCAATGCTCATGCACGGCGTTCACGCTGATTGGGCTGCCACCTGACTGGTACAAGGATCTGGACTATCGCGCCCGCGTCGTCCGCGAATCGCGCACCGTGCTGCGCGAGATGGGACTCGACCTGCCCGACGACGTTGAAATCCGCGTTTGGGACACGACGGCCGACACGCGCTACATGGTGCTGCCCGAACAGCCGCCGCAGACGATCGGCTGGCCGCAGGAGAAGCTGGCGCAACTCGTCACGCGCGATGCGCTGATCGGCGTCGCGCGGCTGTAGCAGGGAGACCGCACGATGGACGGCATGCACGACATAGGTGGCCGGCAGGGCTTCGGCCGCATCCGCTACAAGCGCGATGCGCGACCCTTCCACGCGCCGTGGGAAATCCGCGCCAACTCGCTGTACGCCTACGCGGTGCGCAAGGGCATCTTCAACATGGACGAGTACCGGCACGCGATCGAGCGGATGGATGCGCGCCACTACGTGACGGCGAGCTACTACGAGCGCTCGCTGACGAGCCTTGCGACGCTCCTCGTAGAGAAGGGCATCGTGACGCGCGACGAGCTGGAGCGGCGTGCGAACGGCGACTTCCCGCTCGCCGCGCCGAGTGCACCGGGCCGGGCGAACGCGCCGGATCGCGAACGATTTCGGCAAGGCGACCGTGTCCGCGTGAAGAGTGACCACATACCGGGCCACGTGCGAATGCCGGCCTACATCCGGGGCAAGATCGGCATCGTCGTCCACGAGACGCCGGCCTATCCATTCCCCGATGCACACGCGCACGGCATACCCGCCGAGGACGAGCCGACGTACGACGTGCGGTTCAGAAGCGAAGACCTATGGCCGGGCTCGTCGGACAAGGCGCTGGTCTACGTCGGCGTGTTCCAGAGCTATCTCGAGCGGGCCTGAACCCGCGCCGCGATCCCGGCACGGCTCGCGCGCGGCGAGGCGGCGGCCGTCGTGATCCTCGACGCCACCGCGAGCACCGTCACAGTTTCGCCCGCTGCATGTACTCGTCGAAGCTGGCTTCGGCAAAGCGGAACCACAGGTTCTGGTCGCGCCGGAACACGTCGTAGTCGTCGTAGATCTTTTTCCAGGCCGGGTTCTTTGCCGACAGCTCGCTGTACAGCGCCATCGACTCCCTGTACGCCGCGTCCATCACGTCGTTCGGGAAGCGGAACAGCTTGGTGCCGCTGCCGACCAGCTGCTTCAGCGCCGCCGGGTTCTTGGCGTCGTAGCGAGCCTGCATGTCGACGTGGGCGAAGGCGGAGGCGGATTCGACCATCGCCTTGTGCTCGGCCGACAACGCCTCCCAGGCCTTGCTGTTGACGTAGAGGTTGAGCTGCGGGCCGCCCTCCCACCAGCCGGGGTAGTAATAGTTCTGCGCCACCTTGTTGAAGCCGAGCTTCTGATCGTCGTACGGGCCGACCCATTCGCAGGCGTCGATGGTGCCCTTCTCGAGGGCCTGGTAGATCTCGCCGGCCGGCAGGTTCTGCGGCACCATGCCCAGCCGCTCGGCAACCTTGCCGACGAAGCCGCCCATGCGTATCTTCATCCCCTTCAGGTCGGCCACCGACTTGATTTCCTTGCGGTACCAGCCACCCATCTGCGCGCCGGTGCTGCCCATCGGGAAGTTGACGATGTTGTAGGTCTTGTAGAAGTCGCGGAACAACGCCAGACCGTTGCCCTCGTAGACCCACGCCGTCATCTGCCGGCTGTTCAGGCCGAACGGGATCGCGGTGCCCATCGCGAAGGTATCGTCCTTGCCGAAGAAGTAGTACGGCGCGGTGTGCGCGGCTTCGACGGTGGCGTTCTGCACGCCGTCGACGACGCCGAACGCCGGCATCAGCTCGCCGGCCGCGTGCACCGAGACCTCGAACTTGCCACCCGACATCTCCTTCACGCTTTTGGCAAACACCTCGGCGGCGCGGTAGATGGTGTCGAGCGACTTCGGAAAGCTCGACGCCAGGCGCCAGCGCACGCTGGCCTGCGCGCCAACGATCGACGGTGCGGCGCCGGCCGCGAGCACTCCGGCCAAGCCGGTGTGGCGAATGAACGAACGACGTTCCATGACGAGCCCCTTGAACGATTGAGAGAACCATCAAAAGCGACGGGATAGCTCGCGCCGAATCTCCGTCGACGTGCGTCGGCGTCAGTTGCGGCCCATGCCGTTCGCGTTTGCTCCTGCCGGATCTCTCCACCCTCTTCTTGCCGACTGGCCCGGCTGCCAGTCGCGGGCTCCGCTGAAATGCGTTGCGGGCGGCTCCTTCAGGCGCTCGAGCCGTCCTAATTCTGTATAATATAGATTATACAAAGTAGTCTTCAAGCTCGATATCAGGCACCATCGGAAGGCGATGACCAAGCGAACATCGGCGGTTTCCGGATGTCGACGGCAACGTCCCCCTCGGCACCTTTCGAGCTCCGCATGACATCCATCGATACGCTGGCGCGCCCTTGCGACCGACGCGACAAATCCGTTTGCGTGCGCGGCGGTCTTGCGGGCGGCTGGCGAGGCTGCGCATGAAGCAACCCGTTCGGCGCAAGACCCTCAGCGACGAGGCGTACGAGGCCATCTACCGGCGCATCCTCGATGGCCACCTGAAGCCCGGCGCGCGGCTGGTCGTGTCGGCGTTGGCCGACGAGCTTCAGTTCTCGGCCACTCCGGTCAACGAGGCGCTGGCGGCGCTCGACCGCGAAGGCCTGGTCTCGTATGCGCCGCATCGCGGTTACTCCGTGCGAACGCTGACGGTCGACGACATCGAAGAGGTCTTCATCGTCCGCGAGGCCATCGAAGTCCTCGCGGCACGGCTCGCTGCAGAGCGCGCGGACCCGCCCGCGGCCGCCAGGCTCGAAGAGCTCTTGCAGCAGGCCGGTGCGGCCGTCCGCGGGCAGGACTTCGAGGCCTTCTACGAGCTGGATATGGACTTTCACCGGGCCATCTATCGCGCCAGCGGGAACTCGCTGGTGACGCGGGTCGCCGAGTTGATCCAGGGCCAGATGTACCTGCTGGTTGCGATGGCCGCGTACACCCCGGGGCGCTTCGGGGGCGCCCACGACGAACACGAGATTGTTTTCCGCGGCATACGGGACCGCAAACCCGATGCTGCAGCAGCGGCCATGCGGCATCACATTCGCGAGGCCAAGAAAGCACTGCTGAGTGCGGCGCAGGCCGCGTCGCCAGCAAAGGCGATCAAGTAGCCCGCAGGCTGCGCCGCCTTGCAAGCGCGCCGAGTCAGCCCTCGCTTGGTGTCCTCGGTGGCTCCAGGCTTTCAGGCTTTGCTCGGCCCCACTGTTTAAGCCCGGGTGGATGTCATCGCGCAGCGGCCTCGAGCTTGGCCGCGCGCAAGCGGTCTGATTCGCCCAGCCTCATATGCACGCGCCGGCGTCGTGCGTCGGCATACCTGTCGAGCAGACGTTGCAGCGCGCGTTCAAGCGTGCAGCGCAGGCGGCCAGGCTGCGACGCAGGCGTGGCCCCTGCCGCACACACTGCGCCGCTCGTTCGGAACACCTCTCTGCACGCTGACTACGACACTCGCACGGGCAGGAGCTGCTCGGTCATGGACGTTGCGACCTTGATCTGCGCATGTTGGGCCGGGCGCAGGCGCGGTGCGCGGTCCGGTGGATGCGATCGACCTGGGCTGAGCGGCGCGGGATGCCGAAAGACGGCTCTCGGGCGCGCTCCGTGGACTTCGAACGAACTCACCCTTGTGGCCGGCAACTGCCGCACAGCTTTCCCGCCCGAGCGTTCACTGTGCGCACATCGCGACCGGTCGGTGGGCCGGTTCGACGGCCGCAATGCGGTAGAGGCCAACGCCTGACCCTCATTCGATGAACAACGTCGCCGGCGTCTCCAGCAACTGCTTCACCCGCTGGATGTACGCCGCCGCCACCGCCCCATCCACCACCCGGTGATCGAAGGACGACGACAGGTTCATCATCTGCCGGATCTGCACCGTGCCGTCGCGCACGTCTCGAACCATCGGCCGCGCGACGATGCGGTTGATGCCGACGATCGCGACCTCGGGGTGGTTGATCACCGGCGTGGTGACGATGCCGCCGAGCTTGCCCAGGCTCGTGACGGTGAGCGTGGAGCCTGACAGCTCGTCGCGCGTGGCCTTGCCGGTGCGCGCCTTGGCGGCCCCTTGCGCGATCGCCTCGGAGCAGTCCCACAGGTTCAGCGTCTGCGCCTGGCGCACCACCGGCACCATCAGGCCGCCGTCGGTCTGCGTGGCGACGCCCAGATGCACCGCGTCGTAGAGCGTCAGCACGCCGGCCTCCTCGTCGAAGCGGCCGTTGACCTGCGGGAAGTCGGCCACCGCGCGCACGATCGCGCGGATGGCTAGCGCCAGCGGCGAGAGTTCACCGCGCTTGACCTTGTACTGACGGTTCAGTTCCTCGCGCAGCGCCACCATCTCGGTGACGTTGATTTCCTCGACGTAGGTGAAGTGCGGGATCGAGCGCTTGGACTGCAGCATCTTCTGCGCGATTGCGCGGCGCAGGCCGATGAGCTTGATCTCGCGCGTGCCTTCCGTCGGCGCGGCCGCCGCCGTCGCGCGCGTGCCGGTGGAGCGTGCGGCGTCGAGGTCGGCATGCACGATGCGGCCGTCGGGGCCGCTGCCCTTCAGGCGCGACAGGTCGATGCCGAGTTCGCTTGCGCGTTGCCGCACCGCCGGCGCCGCGAGTGCATGCAACGAGGGCGACCGCGATGGCACTGCCGCCGGCGAAGGCGGCGCCGCAGGGCTCGCCGTGGGTGGTTTCATCGCGGCAGCGGGCGGCGGTGTGGGCACGACGGGCGACGGGGGCGGTGCCGCGGCGGGTGTCGGCAGCGGTTTGGACGCCGCAGCCGGAGGCGCTGCGGCAGGCGCCGGCGCAGGCGCTGCGTCCGAGGTGCTCTCGGCGCCGCCGCTGTCGATGCGGATCAGCATCGACCCCACCGCCATCACCTGACCCACCTCGCCGCCGAGTTCGATCACGCGGCCCGCCACCGGCGACGGCACCTCGACCGCGGCCTTGTCGGTCATCACGTCGCACAGCGTCTGGTCCTCGCCGACGCTCTCGCCGACCTTGACGCGCCACGCGACGATCTCGACTTCGGCGATGCCTTCGCCGATGTCCGGCATGCGGATGACGGTGACGCTCATGATGCGGCCGGCCTTTCGACGCAGGCTTCGACAAGCTCAGCCCGAACGGGTTTGTTTGTGATCGTCGTCATCGCATCACCTTGCGAAACGCCTCGCCCACCCGCTTCGGCCCCGGAAAGTACGCCCACTCCAGCGCATGCGGATACGGCGTGTCCCAACCGGTCACGCGCTCGATCGGCGCTTCGAGGTGGAAGAAGCAATGCTCCTGCACCAGCGCGGTCAGTTCGGCGCCGAAGCCGCTGGTGCGCGTGGCCTCGTGCAGCACCACGCAGCGGCCGGTCTTCTTCACCGACGCCACCATCGTCTCCAGATCGAGCGGCCACAGGCTGCGCAGGTCGATCACCTCGGCGTCGATGCCGGTCTCGCGCGCCGCGGTCTCGGCCACGTAGACCATCGTGCCGTAGGTCAGCACGGTCAGGTCCTCGCCGGGCCGCACCACGGCAGCCGATTCGAGCGGCACCGTGTAGTGGCCGTCGGGCACCTCGCTCTTCGCGTGCTGCGACCACGGCACCACCGGCTGGTCGTGGTGGCCGTCGAAGGGCCCGTTGTAGATGCGCTTGGGTTCGAGAAAGATGACGGGGTCGCCGCTCTCGACGGCCGCGATCAGCAACCCCTTGGCGTCGTACGGGTTGCTCGGCATCACCGTGCGCAGCCCGCAGACATGCGTGAACAGTGCCTCCGGGCTCTGGCTGTGCGTCTGCCCGCCGTAGATGCCGCCGCCGCACGGCATGCGGATCACCACCGGCGCGGTGAAGTCGCCCGCCGAGCGGTAGCGCAGGCGTGCGGCCTCGGAGACGATCTGGTCCGACGCCGGGTAGAAGTAGTCGGCGAACTGGATCTCGACGATGGGCTTGAGCCCGTAAGCGGCCATGCCGACCGCGGTGCCGACGATGCCGCCCTCTGCGATCGGCGCGTCGAACACGCGCTGCTTGCCGTACTTGGCCTGCAGGCCTTCGGTGCAGCGGAACACGCCGCCGAAGTAGCCGACGTCCTCGCCGAAGACGACGACGTTGTCGTCGCGACCGAGCATCACGTCCATCGCCGAGCGCAGGGCCTGGATCATGGTCATCTTGGCCATGGTCAGTGCTCCTTCTGCTCTGCGGCCTGGCGCATCTGCTCGTGCAGGTGCGCCGGCATGACGTCGTACACGTCCTCGAACATCGTCGCCAGCGGCGGGATATCGCCGTCCTGCAGCGAGCCCGATTTCGACGCTTCCTTCAGCGCGGCGGCCATCTCGTCGTCGAGTTGCTTTTGGGTCCGCTCGTGCTCTTCGTCCGACCACGCACCGAGCCCGATCAGATGCTGCTTCAAGCGCGCCACCGGGTCGCCGAGCGGAAAGCGCGTCCAGTCGTCTGCCGGCCGGTAGCGCGTGGGGTCGTCCGACGTCGAGTGCGCGCCGGCGCGGTAGGTCACCCACTCGATCAGCGTCGGCCCCAGGTTGCGCCGTGCCCTTTCAGCCGCCCAGCGCGAGGCCGAGAGCACGGCCAGGAAATCGTTGCCGTCCACGCGCAGCGACGCGATGCCCGCCCCCACGCCGCGCGCCGCGAAGGTGGTGCCCTCGCCGCCCGCGATGGCCTGGAAGGTGGAGATCGCCCACTGGTTGTTGACCACGTTCAGGATCACCGGCGCGCGATAGACATGGGCGAAGGTCAGCGCATTGTGGAAGTCGGCCTCGGCAGTGGAGCCGTCGCCGATCCAGGCCGACGCGATCTTGGTGTCGCCCTTGATGGCCGAGGCCATCGCCCAGCCCACCGCCTGCACGAACTGCGTCGCCAGGTTGCCCGAGATCGAGAAGAAGCCGGCCCGCTTGTACGAATACATGACGGGCAACTGCCGGCCGCGCAGCGGGTCGCGCTTGTTGCTCAGCAGCTGGCACATCAGCTCGACGACGTCGACATCGTCGCGGCCGAGCAGCAGGCCCTGCTGGCGGTAGCTCGGGAAGTTCATGTCGCCCGGCTGCAGCGCCTGCGCGTGCGCCACCGCGACGGCCTCCTCGCCCAGCGCCTGCATGTAGAACGAGATCTTCTTCTGCCGCTGCGCGATCATCATGCGGGCGTCGAAGGCGCGCGTGCGCAGCATCGCGCGCAGGCCGCGCTTCAAGTCCTCGGGCTCGACCTTCGGCGCCCAGGGCCCGACCGCGCGGCCCTGCTCGTCGAGCACGCGGATCAGCTTCCACGCCATCGTGCCGGTGTGGGCCGCTTTGATGTCCACGGCCGGCCGCGTTACTTCGCCCGGGCGCGACAGGTTGAGGTAGGAAAAATCGGTCGCCTGCCCCGGCCGGGCGGTCGGCTCGGGCACGTGCAGGTGGAGCGGTGTGGTCGGGTTGTCGTTGGCCATGGTTGCCTTCTAGCGCGCGCATGCCGGCAAGCGCCACGGGACGAACCCCCGGGATGGCTATCGCGGCAAGGCGCGGTGGCTGGCGGCCTACCGCACGACCTCGAACGCGTCGGTGATACCCAGCTGTTCGGGCTTGACCTCGAGTTCGGCGATCACTCCATAAGAGCCGGCCGCGCCCGCAGGGGTGCCGCCGCTCACCGCGCGGCCGCCGCCTGCCCGAGCGCGCTGCGCTCCATTTCCTGGCGTAAGGCGACAACGTCGAGATCGCGCTCGAGCACGACATCCTCGAAGCGAACGATGGTGTCCTTGGCGACGGGGCGCTTGAGCTTGACGTTGTGCGCCAGGCCGATCGGCAACGCACCCACCGCCATGCTCTTGGCCGCGGGAATAGCGTTCGCCCAGACCGCGAAGCCGCCTTCGCCGTCGAGCATCTCGCCGGCCTTCAGGTCGCGCTTGGCGGTGGCGACGGCATCACCGCGGAACTCCTTGCAGGTGCCGGTGGGCTCGCCGCGCAGCACGGCCGAGAGGATGCTGATGCTGGTCTCCAGGCCGATCATGTGGAACGGCCGCCACATCGAGCCGTACCAGCCCGACGGATCGACCAGCAGGCCGTACTGCTTGAAGCAGGCCTTGGCGTACTCGTTCGGCGCCTTGAAGGTGACGAAGACGCCGAAGCGGATGTTGTTGAACACCTCGCGTCCGTCGGGCTCCTGGCTGGCCGCGATGTCGACCAGGCCGCTGCGCGCCAGGCGGCCGCCGTCGGCCGCGGGGCGGAACACCTTGGCCAAGTCGTGCAACCCAGTGGGCGGGAAGGCCAGTCCGTCGTCCGGGCAGTCCAGGCCGGTGCCGTTGGCCACCGCCGCCATCTCGATCGCCGCCTTCGTGCCGTCGGTGAACGAGTTGTACATCTTGGGGTTGAAGTCGCCCTTGGCCACCTCTTCGTCGGTCCAGCCGAAGAACCCCCACACCGTGTCCGGCGTCGAGTAGCGGTAGCGCGGCTCGAAGTTCATGCCCTTGCCGGCCGAGGTCAACTCGAAACCGCAGGCACGTGCCCAGTCGACCAGTTCGCAGATGATCGCGGGCTGGTCGCCGTAGGCCATGCTGTAGACCAGGTTCTTGGCACGCGCGCGGGCGGCGATGAGCGGGCCGCACATCGCGTCGGCCTCGACATTCACCATCACGACATGCTTGTTGCCGTCGATGGCGGCTAGAGCGTGGCGCACGCCAGCGATCGGGTGACCGGTCGCCTCGACGATGCATTCGATCTCGGCGCAATCGGCCAGCGCGGCGGCGTTGTCCAGCACGCAGGTCTTGCCGGTCTTCACCGCCTCGCCCAGGGTCTTGGCGCTGTAGCGCTCTGCCGGCCAGCCGACGCGGGCCAGCGAGGCGCGGGCCTTGGCAACGTCGAGGTCGGCGACGCCGACGATGTGCATGCCCTCGATGTGCTGGGCCTGCGACAGGATCATCGAGCCGAACTTGCCGGCGCCGATCAGGCCCACCCGCACGGGGCGCCCGGCAGCGGCGCGCGCCGCCAGCATGGTGTACAGATTCATCGCGTCATCCTTCAGTGATTCGTTGACCGAGGCGCGAGCCAAAGCAGCGCCTTCCGACGATCAGTCTAGGAATCGACTTCGAGTTAGTACAACTTAGATTAACTTGATATTTCTAGTTAGTTTTTCTATTCTCCAGCCCCGTCCCCTGGGCCGGGCGGTGGTCCTGCCAGACCACCCGCTCGGCGCGCAGCCAGTCCAGGAACAGCCGGACCTTGGCCTTGTGCAGGTGATCGAACGGACAGACGATCCACTGCGTGGTGAGCATCACCCGGGGCGGGTTGCGCACCGGGCAGACCAGGGTTCCGTCGCGCAGTTCGCGCCACATCATCAGGGTGCTCTCCAGGGCCACGCCCGAGCCGTCCGCGGCAGCGTCGATCGCCATGTGACTGCGATCGAAGAGCAGCCGGCGCCATTCGACCTCGGGCACGGCGCCGGCCAGCGCGAACCACTGCGACCACTGCACCTGCGCCTTCACCGAATGGATCAGGCGGTGCTTCGGCAGGTCTGCAGCCGTCATGGCGGCCGCGCCGGCGTAGGCGGGCGAGCACACGGGCAGGAAGGACTCCTCGGCCAGGCCTTCGACGAAGACGCCGGGCCAGCGGCCCTCGCCGTGGCGGATCTCCACGTCGACGGCCTCGCGGCTGAAATCGGTCGGCTCGGTGGTGCCGTTGAGGCGCAGTTCGAACGTCGGGGTTGGCGTCCAGGAACGAGCGCAGGCGTGGCAGCAGCCACTTGCTGCCCAGCGTCGGCGTCGTGCGCACCGTCAGCACCGAGCGCGAGCGGAAGCCGCGGATGCGCTGCGTGGCTTCGGTGATGCGCTGGACGTCGTCGGCGATCATCTCGAAATAGCGCTCGCCGGCCTCCGTCAGTGCGACGCCGCGGCCGGCCTTCGTGAGCAGCGTGGTGCCGAGGTGCAGTTCCAGCGCATGGATCTGCTGGCTTACCGCCGAAGGGGTCACATAGAGCTCCGCCGCCGCCTTCGACAGGCTGCGGCAGCGCGCCACGACATCGAATACGGCGATTGCCCGCAGCGGAAGTGCCATGTCTTTGACCTTTTAGTATTGCTTAATGTTCGATGAGAATAACAGAGGCTTGCTATAGGGATAACACGCGTGAGCGTCACCGTTAGCGCCTCCTAAAGTGAATCGACCGGACCCCATGGGTCCCACCCCATACGGAGACATCCCGATGCGCACATACCGTTCACTGCTTCTGGGCGCCGCTCTGGCGCTCGCAGGCCAGCTGACCACCGCCGCCACCACCTTCAACCTGTCCACCCCCGATCCCGACACTGCGGAAATCACGGTGGCCGCGCGCAAGTTCGCGGAACTGGTGGCGGCCAAGACCGGCGGTCAGGTCGAGGTGAAGGTGTTCCCCAGCGGCCAGCTCTACGGCGGCGACCCGTCGGCGGCCGTCCGCCAGCTGGCAGGCGGGTCGCTCGACATGCTGCTTCTGTCCTCGTCGCTGTACGCCAACTTCAACCCGAAGTTCACGGCGATCTCGGTGCCCTACCTGTTCGACGACAGCGCGCAGTTGCGCAGCTACCTCGCCGGTCCCCTGGGGCAGGAATTGCTGTCCGACCTCAACGGGATCGGCATCCGCGGCCTCACCCTGTGGCAGCGACCGTTCCGCCAGATGACCAATTCGCGGCGCCCGATCACCGGTCCGCAGGACCTGTCGGGCATGAAGTTCCGCGTGCCGAACAACCCGCTGTGGGTCGATTTCTTCGGCAAGGCCGGCGCGGTGCCGACGCCGATGGCTTTCGGCGAGGTTTACAACGCGCTGCAGCTCAAGGTCGTCGATGGCCAGGAGAACCCGATCAACATCCCGGTGACGGCCAAGTTCTACGAGGTGCAGAAGTTCGCGACGCTGTCCAACCACATGGCTGACGCCTGGGTGCTGGGCATCAACCCGGCCAAGTTCAACGCCCTGCCCGACGCGCAGAAGCAAGCGCTTCAGGCCGCCGCGACCGAGGCCGAGGCGTGGAAGTTCGCCAACGACACCGCCGATCATGCGACGTCGGTCGATTTCCTCAAGAGCAAGGGCATGCAGATCAACACGCTGACTCCTGAGCAGCAGCAGAGCTTCGTCAAGCTGTCCAAGGATCTCTACCCGCGCTTCGCTTCGCTGGTCAAGGACCAAAGCTTCTTCGACAAGACGCTGTCCAGCTGTCGGCAAGAAGTAAGTTGCGACAGGCTAACGTGAACGCGCCGGACATTGTGTCGCCCACACCAGAGGTCAACGCCACGCTCGGCTCGCCTTTGGGGCCGGCACGGTGGATGGAGTGGGTGCTGCGCCTGACCATGGGTGGCATCGTGCTGGTGGTCCTGATGCAGATCGTCGGCCGCCTGGGCGGGCGTCCGTTCTCCTGGACCGAGGAGCTCACCCGCGCGCTGTTCATCTGGATGATCTTCATCGGCATGGCGGCCAGCATGCGCCGCGCCGACGCCGCCCGGGTCACGGTCGCATTGCAGTGGCTGACGCGTCCGCTGCGGCGCATCGCGGTGCCGGTCTATGTGGCAGCCTGTGTCGGTTTCTTCGCGCTGATGGCTTGGACCGGCTTCAGCATGGTGCGCCAGCAGGTGGCAATGAACGAGACCATCGCCACGCTGGGCTGGCCCGGCTGGGTGATCGGCTCGGTGATCCCGGTGTCGGCGCTGATCGCCATCGTCTGTACGTTGGCGTCGCTGCGCGACAGCCGGCACATCATCGCAGCAGACGATGAGGGCACCTCGTGAGCATCACCCTGTTGCTGGTCTTCCTGGCGCTGGCGGCCCTTGGTGTGCCGCTGGCCATCGGGCTCGGCATTGCCAGCGTGTCGGCGATCCTGATGTTCAGCTCGACGCCGGTATCCGTGCTGTCCGAGAGCATGTTCTCGGCGATGAACTCGTTCCTGCTGGTGGCGGTGCCGCTGTTCCTGCTGGTCGGCCAGCTGATGGAGCGCGGCGGCGTTGCCGACCGCATCTTCGACTTCGCGCAGGCCGCCGTCGGCTGGTTGCCGGGCGGCATGGGGCATGTCAACGTCGCCTCGTCGGTGGTCTTCGGCGGCATCTCGGGCTCGTCGGTGGCCGACATCGCATCGCTCGGCGCCGTCGAGATCAATGCGATGGTCAAGCATGGCTACGACAAGGGTTACGCGGTCGGCATGACGCTGGCCACCTCGACGCTGTCGTCGATCATCCCGCCGTCGATCCTGATGGTGCTGGCGGGCTCGATCGCCAGCCAGTCGATCGGCCTGCTGCTGATCGGCGGGCTGGTGCCGGGCCTGTTCATCGCCGCGATGCTGATGGCTTACAACCACATCTACAGCGTGCGCCGCGGCGTTGCGCCGCCGACGCCGTTCGTGTTCGGCCACCTCCTGCGCGCCGGGCTGCGTGCGGTGCTGCCGATGATGACGCCAGTGATCCTCATGGTCGGCATCCTCGACGGCTACTTCACGCCCACCGAGGCGGCGGTGATCGCGGTTATCTACACCGCGGTGATCGCCGGCCTCGTTTACCGCACGATCCGCTTGCGCGACGTCGGCCCCATGCTGTCCGAGACCGCGCGCACCGCCGGCAATATCCTCTTCATCGCCGCCACTGCCAAGCTCGCCGCCTGGGTGTTCGCCTTCGACGGCCTGCCGGTCAAGGTGGCCGAGGGGCTGTCGGCGGTGACCTCCAGCCCGACGGTGGTGATGGTGCTGATCTTCCTGTTCCTCGTCGTCGTCGGCATGTTCATGGACGCCATTGCCGCCATGTTCATCCTGATCCCGGTGCTGCTGCCGCCCGCGATGTCGCTCGGCGTCGACCCCATCCACATGCTGGTGGTGGTGGTCATCACGCTCACGCTCGGGCTCGTCACGCCCCCCGTCGGCGTGTGCCTGTTCGCCGTGTCCAAGGTGTCGGGGCTGAGCATCGAGCAGGTGGTGCGCGGCTCCAGGGGCCCGGTGTCGATCCTGATGCTGGCGATCCTGGCCCTCGTCCTGTTCCCGGTGCTCGTCATCGGGCCGCTCAAGCTGCTGGGCCTGTACTGAACCTGCATTCGAAAGGAAGGCGCACTTCCTTGACTCTGTTGGGGTAGTGCTGTCCCAATGAACGCGAGAAGCGGCCGCTAGAATTTCGGGCATTCCTCCGATCACCGCCGCCGTAGTTCAATGGATAGAACGAGCGCCTCCTAAGCGCTAGATGCAGGTTCGATTCCTGCCGGGGGCGCCACGCCGGCGTGCGTGCGGGCCAGCGCCGGGCCCCCAAGCGCCCGGCCCGAGCCCCGCCCTCGGCGGGAGTGGTCGCGCAGCGACCGAGGGGCTGTCATTTCCTGATCGCGCGCACGAGCAGCAGCACCGGCAGCAGCCCCACCACCACGATCGCGATCGACGGCAGCGCGGCTTCGGCCAGGCGCTCGTCTCGGGCGAGGTTGTAGGCCACGACGGCCAGCGTGTCGCTGTTGAAAGGCCGCAGGACCAAGGTCGCCGGCAACTCCTTCATCACATCGACGAAGACGAGCAGCATCGCCGCGAACAGCGAGCGCTTGAGCAGCGGCGCATGCACTTGCGCGAGCAGGCGAGGCCGCGATGCGCCGAGCATGCGCGCGCTGTCGTCCAGGCTCGGCGGCAATCGCGTGTAGCCGACCTCCACCGTTTGCAGCGCCACCGCCGAGAAGCGCACGAGGTAGGCCAAGAGCAGGCCGAGCACGGTGCCGGTGACCAGCGCGGACAGCGGCAGGCCCGGCCATTGCGCTTGCAAGACGCCGAGCGGCAGCAGGATGCCGACGGCGATCACCGTGCCCGGCACCGCATAGCCGAGCGACACCAGCGCCGTGCCGGCTTGCAGCGCGCGCGTGCGCGGGTCGCGCGGCGACGTCACGCGCGCCACGAACACGAGCGCCAGTGCCAGCGCAGCAGCAGCCAGCGCAGCGAGCGCCGCAAGCTGAAAGCTGTTCATGCACCATTGCACAAACCGCGCCCACGGCAAGCCCACATCGCCGAACAGCGCCTCGCGCCAGACCAGGCGCGCCAGCAACCCGAGCGGCAGCACGAAGCCGAGAGCCACCGGCAGCGCGCACAGCACCCAGGCCAACAACGCCGTCCGGCCGCGCAGCAACAGCGGCCGGGCTTCGCGGCCGTCGGTGGCGGCAATGCGCGTGGCCGCAAAGCGCAGCGTGCTGCGCGCGCGCCGCTCGGCGTACAGCAGCGCTGCGACCATGAGCAACAACACCGATGCGATCTGCGCTGCGGCGATGCGGTCGTTCATCACCAGCCAGGCCTTGAAGATGCCGGTGGACAGCGTCGTCAGCCCGAAGTACGCGCCGACGCCATAGTCGGCCAGCGTCTCCATCAGCGCCAGCGCCACGCCGGCGACCAACGCCGGCCGAGACAGCGGCAGCGCGATCTCGCGCACGCGCCGCCAGAAGCCGGCGCCGAGCAGGCGCGCCGCTTCCATCAGGTGGATGCCGCGCTCGGCCAGCGAGGTGCGCACGAGCAGATAGACATACGGGTACAGCGCGAGCACGAACAGCAGCACGGCGCCGGGCAGGCCGCGCACGTCGGGCCACAGCGCTCCTCCTGCGCCCGTGATCGCGCGCAACCATGTTTGCAGCGGCCCGCTGGTTTGCAGGAAGTCGGTGTAGGCATAGGCCATCACGTAAGCCGGCATCGCCAGCGGCAACAGCAGCGCCCACTCGAAGTACCGCCGGCCGGGAAACTCGAACAGCGCCACCGCCGCCGCCGCACCCGCGCCCACGGCCGCCACGCCCAGGGCCACCCCGGTCGAGAGCAACAGCGATTGCAGCGCATAGCCGCCGAGCACCGTGCGCAGTTGGTGCGACGAGGCCGCTCCACGCCGAAGCGTCGAAGCTGAACCACGCCCCGAGCACGCCGAGCACGGGCAACGCGAGCAACAGGCACAAGCAGGGTCAGCAGGATGCGCATCGTCGATAAGCCGTCGGCCGACCGCATTCCATGTGAATGCGAATGATTCTTATGTGACAGCTATGATACGGCCATGTTTCTCGACCTCCGCGACGTGGGCGTTCGATATGTCGCCAGCAAGGCTGGCCACGACGCCGTCACCGGCGTCTCGCTGTCCGTGGCCGCCGGCCAGATCGGCGTGCTGATCGGCCCGTCGGGCTGCGGCAAGACCTCGCTGCTGCGTGCCGTGGCCGGCCTGGAGCGCCTGGCCGAAGGCAGCGTGCGCATGGACGGCCGCGTGCTCGCCGATGCGCACACGCATGTCGAACCCGAAGACGCGCCGCATCGGCATGGTGTTCCAGGACTACGCGCTGTTCCCGCACCTCAACGTGCGCGACAACGTGGCCTTCGGCATCCGCCACCTGCCGCGCGCCGAATGCGAAGCGCGGGTTCATGAAGTGTTGGAGCGGGTCGGCCTGGCGCATGCCGCGCGCCGCGCGCCGCACCAGCTCTCGGGTGGCCAGCAGCAGCGCGTGGCGTTGGCGCGCGCGCTCGCGCCAAAGCCGCAACTGCTGCTGCTCGACGAACCGTTTTCCAGCCTCGACGCCGACCTGCGCGAGCGCCTGGCGCAAGACATCCGCACCATCCTCCACCAGTCGGGCACGACGGCGCTGTTCGTCACCCACGACCAACTCGAAGCCTTTGCCATCGGCGACGTCATCGGCGTCATGCACCGCGGCCGCCTCGAACAATGGGACGACGCGTACTCGCTCTACCACCGGCCGGCGACGCGCTTCGTCGCCGACTTCATCGGCCACGGCGTGTTCACGCGCGGTGAGGTGATCACCACCGCCGACGGCCCGCGCGTGATGACCTCGCTGGGTGCACTGGCCGACGCCGCCGAATGCCCGTTGCCTGGCGCCTACCCGAACGACCAGTGCGATGTGCTGCTGCGCGCCGACGACATCGTGCACGACGACGATGCGCCGGTGCGGGCCTGCATCGAACGCAAGGCCTTTCGCGGCTCGGAGTTCTTGTACACGCTGCGTCTGGCCTCGGGCGAACAAGTGCTGGCGCATGTGCCGAGCCACCATGACCACCAGATCGGCGAGTGGATCGGCATCCGGCCGCTGGTCGATCACGTCGTGACTTTCGAACGCGAACCCGGTCTGGCCGCCCCCCCGGACTCGGGCCGTTGAACTTTGCCCTTGTTCACGCATCCGATCGGGGTCGCGGGCGTATATTCGCTTCTAGCTTTGTCAAGGGAGTCCCCCGCATGGGCGCCAAATTGAAGATTGCCGGTTTTGTCGCCCTGGGCGCGGTGGCCGGCGCATTGACGACGATGCAGTTGCAAGCAGTTGCACGGGCGAGTTACGCGCCGTTGCCGCTGGAAGAAATGCAGCAGCTCGCGGCCGTGTTCGGCATGATCAAGAGCGATTACGTCGAGCCCGTGGACGAGAAGAAACTCGTCACCGACGCCATCTCGGGCATGGTCTCGGGCCTGGACCCGCACAGCCAGTACTTCGACAAGAAGAGCTTCCGTGAATTCCGCGAAGGCACGACCGGCAAGTTTGTCGGCATCGGCATCGAGATCGCGATGGAAGACGGGCTGGTCAAGGTCGTCTCGCCGATCGAAGGCTCGCCGGCGTTCCGCGCCGGCCTGAAGAGCGGCGACCTGATCACGCGCATCGACGACACGCCGGTCAAGGGCCTGACGATCGACCAGGCCGTCAAGCGCATGCGCGGCGAACCCAACACCAAGGTCTCGCTGACGGTGTTCCGCAAGGACGAGTCGCGCAGTTTCCCGGTGAGCCTGATGCGCGAAGAGATCCGCCAGCAAAGCGTGCGCTCGAAGATCGTCGAGCCGGGTTATGCGTGGATCCGCCTGACGGTGTTCCAGGAACGCACGCTCGATGACTTCGCGAAGAAGATCGAAGAAGCCTACAAGGCGGAGCCGAACCTGAAGGGCATCGTGCTCGACCTGCGCAATGACCCGGGTGGTCTGCTCGACGGCGCGGTGGGTGTGTCCGCCGCCTTCCTGCCGAACAACGTCGTCGTGACGACGACCAACGGCCAGGTCGCCGACTCGAAGCAATCGTTCAACGCTGCGCCCGAGTACTACGCGCGCCGCGGCGCCGACCCGCTGCGCCGCCTGCCCGAGGCGGTGAAGAAGGTGCCGCTGGTGGTGCTGGTCAATGAAGGTTCTGCGTCCGCCAGCGAGATCGTGGCGGGTGCATTGCAGGACCACAAGCGCGCCACCGTCATGGGCTCGCAGACCTTCGGCAAGGGCTCGGTGCAGACCTGGCGGCCCCTCACCGCCGACACGGCGCTGAAGATCACCACGGCGCGCTACTACACCCCCACCGGCCGCTCGATCCAGGGCACCGGCGTGGTGCCGGACGTGTGGCTCGACGAAACCGCCGAAGGCAACGTCTTTGCCGCGCTGCGCCTGCGCGAGGCCGACCTCGACAAGCACCTGGTGGGCAAGGACGAGAAGAAGGACGAAGCTCGCACCAAGGCGCGCGACGAAGCGCGCAAGAAGTTTGAAGAGCAACTGGCCAAGAACAAGGACCAGCAGCCCAAGCCGCTGCCCGAGTTCGGCAGCGCCGAAGACTGGCCGCTGCGCCAGGCGCTGAACCAGTTGCAGGGCAAGACCGTCGTGGCGTCCAAGTCTGCTGTCGAGCGCAAGGCGGAAGCGAAGACCGAGTAGGCTTCGCCCGCCCGCGAGTAAAAAGGCCCGCCTTGGCGGGCCTTTTCCTTGCCCATGAACGACGAACAACTCCTTCGCTATTCGCGCCACATCCTGCTCGATGAGATCGGCATCGAGGGTCAGCAGCGCCTGCTCGCCTCGCACGCACTCGTCATCGGTGCCGGCGGGCTGGGCTCGCCCGTAGCCATGTACCTCGGCACCGCGGGTGTCGGCCGCATCACGATCGTCGATCACGACACGGTCGATCTGACGAATCTGCAGCGCCAGATTGCGCACAACCTGGCGCGTGTCGGCACGCCGAAGGCGACATCGGCACAGGCGTCGATCGCGGCGATCAACCCCGACGTGCAGGTCACACCTCTGATCGAGCGCGCTGATGCAGATCGGTTGGATGTACTGGTGGCACAAGCCGACGTCGTGCTCGATTGCAGCGACAACTTCAAGACGCGCCATGCCGTCAACGCCGCGTGCGTGAAGCACAAGAAGCCGCTCGTCTCCGGGGCGGCGATCGGCTTCGACGGTCAGATTTCGGTGTACGACACGCGCCGCGCCGACGCGCCGTGCTACGCCTGCCTGTTCCCGCCCGAAGCGACCTTCGAAGAAGTGCAGTGTTCGACGATGGGTGTATTCGCGCCGCTGGTCGGCATCATCGGCACGATGCAGGCGGCCGAAGCGCTGAAGCTGCTGATCGGCATCGGCTCGTCGCTCGCCGGGCGCTTGCAGATGCTCGATGCGCGGTCGATGGAGTGGAACGAGATCCGCATGGCGCGGCAGCCGCAATGCGCCGTGTGCAGCAAGCTCAGGGCCAATTTGATCAACTTTAAGATATAACCATCACAACCCACCACACACACCCTAACCTCATCACCCTTCATAACATACACCATGAAAGCAACTATCGTGATATCGCGCGTCGCAGAATCATCCTTCAGCGCACGCGCCAATACCATACCGTCCATACCCGGCAACTAGATATCCAGCAGCATGAGATCCGGTCGGTTCGATTCGAGGCGCTGCAGAGCCTCGGTGGCGTCGGCGACACACTCGACAGCGAATACCGCGACCTCCAGCACGTAGACCGCGAGTTCGCTGTTGATCGAGTTGTCGTCAACGATCAACGTGCGCACAGCCTTCACCTCTACCGTCACACCGAGCCTCCAGGTGGCAGCGCCGGAACTTTCGGACGCCAGCGGCGCAGGCCGTCCGAGCATGGCCGCCAGCGCGCCACCACCCTTGCTCACGATCGCGTTCGCCGAGGCCGCCAGGCTCGCGTACTCCTCCTCCGTCAGGACCATGCTGGTCCAGATAAACACCGGCGTCTCGCGCCAGTCCGGCAGGCCGCGCAACGCGTCGAGCACCTCGAAGCCGTCGAAGCTCCGGCATCATCAGGTCGAGGATGATCGCGTCGGGCCGCAAGCGGTCCATCTCATGCAGCGCCTGCGCGGCCATCCTGCCAGGCACAACGGCGTCGATGCCGATGGCCTTCCAGCGTGGCGCGCATCAGGTCGAGCGCCAACGGGTCGTCGTCCATCACCATCACACGGGTTCGGCGCGACGTGGCCGACATCGGGCCGGCGCAAGCCGCGTCATCGCCGCAACGATCTCCTCCTTGCGGAGCGGCTTGCACAGCACGTCGGCGATCGCAAAGCGACGCCGCGCGGCCCGGCTCGGCCGCGCATCGCTGACGCCGAGCACCGGGCGCGTCGTGGCTCAGCCCCTCGCTGCGGATGCGTGTCCAGCACGCCCAGGCCACGCTGCGTCGGGCAGCAGCAAGTCGAGCGTGATGGCGGCATAGGCCTCGCGCGACGCCAGAGTGCAGCGCCTCGTTCGCCCGTGGCGCGGCCTCCACGCTGAAAGCCCGCGCTCGCGCAAGTCGTTGCGCCAGGCGCAGACTGTTCGCGCGTCGTCGTCTTCGATCACCAGCAGGCGGCCGGCGAGCGTCGCGCGCTGCGGTGCCGGCCCTGGCGCAGGCGCCCGGGTCGCGTGCGAGCACCAGGTGAAACACGCTGCCGCGGCCCGGCTCGCTGCGCACCCCGACACTGCCGCCTTGCGCTTCCACCAGCCGGCGTGTCAGCGCCAGGCCCAGGCCGGTGCCCTGGTGCTGCTTGTTGTAGCCGGCGTCGAGCTGCTGGAACTCGACGAACAGGCGCGGCAGGTCGTCCGCCGCGATGCCGATGCCGTTGTCCTCGACCTCCATGCGGAAGTGCAGCGGCCCCTGCGGCCGGGCGCGCACCGCCACCCGGCCGCCTTCGTGCGTGAACTTGATCGCATTCGACAGGTAGTTGTAGAGCACCTGCTTGAGTCGCGCCGGTCGAGCTGCAACGCGTCCAGTGAGGCCGGCGTCGATGTCGATGACCGATGTGGATGCGCTTGCGCTCGCACGACTGCTGTGCAGGACGCTCGTCGACCTCGTGCACCAGCGCCGGCAGGTCCACCGGCTCGGGGAAGAACTCGAACTTGCCCGATTCGACCTTCGACAGATCGAGCACGTCGTTGATCAGCTGCAGCAGGTGGTGCCCGCTGGTGGCGATGTCGCCCAGGTACTCGTGGTGCTTGGGCGAGTCCGGCGCGCACCGCGCCCGAGTGCATCAGCTCGGCAAAGCCGATGATGGCGTTCAGCGGCGTGCGCAGCTCGTGCGACATGTTGGCCAGGAACTGGCTCTTCAGGCGCGTTGGCTTCCTGGATCTGGCGGTTCTCGGCCTCCAGCCGCTCGGCCATCCGGCGCGGCTTGTTCGGCCTGCTTGCTGCTGCGGTGATGTCGCTGACGATGCCGCAGCATGTGGGCGCAGTGCGCGTCTCGTAGGCGCAGGCTGCCGTGCGGCGCTGACCCAGTGCACACCTGCCGTCGGGCCAGAGCACGCGGAATTCGACGCGCCAGTCGTCCGCTCGCGCGAGCGCGCGCGTCGCAAGCTGCCGCTCGACCACGGCGTCGCGGTCTTCCGGCATGCGTGTGCGACTGCAACAGCGTGTGCATGGCTCCAGCTGCGCTGCAGTTGCTCGTCGTAGCCGAAACAGCGGTCGTGGCTGCAGCGAACGACTGCATGGCCAGGCCTGGCGAGATCGAGTTCCCAATCGCCGATCTGCGCCGACTCGAGCGTGAAGCGCAGCCGCGCCTCGCTGTTGCGCAAGCGCCGCCTCGGCACGCCGCTGCCGGGTCATGTCGCGCGCGATCTTCGAGGCGCCGGCGATGCGGCCCGTCGGCATCGCGGATCGGCGAGATCGTCACCGACACATCGATCAGGCGGCCATCCTTTGTCGCGACGCACGCGTGTCGAAAGCGCAGCACCCGCACGCCACGCGCCAGATCGGCCAGGATGCGCATCTCCTCGTCCTTGCCGATCCACCGGGATCAGCATCTGCACCGGCTGACCCGATCGCTTCTTCGGCGCTGTAGCCGAAGATCGCCTGCGCCGCGGCATTCCAGCTCGTGATGCGGCCGTCCAGGGTCTTGCCGATGATCGCGTCGCTGCGACGATTCGACGATCGCCACCATGCCGGTTCGAGGCCACGGCGGCCCAGATCAGCTGTGCGCTGAGATCGCGCAGCACCATCGCCATGCCACTCACCGTGCCATCGGTGCGTGCGTCAGGGCGGCCTTGACCTCGACCCGTTTTGCGCGCTGCCGTCGCGGGCAACGGCCGACGACGTGATGCGCCGTCAGCGATCGTGTAGCCTTGCGTTCGATCATCACGTCGACCGCGTTGCGCGCTTCAGCAACGCCGGGTCGCGGTCCTCGCGCACGAAGCACGTGCCACATGTCAACGCGCCCATCGCATCGTCTTCCGGCAAGCCCAGTCAGGCGCGCTCGGCTACGGCGTTCATGCGGCTGACGCGGCCCTGCCGGTCCGTGGCAATGAAGCCGGCATCGAATGCTGGCCAGCGTGATCGCCAGACTGTCCTGCACTTCAACCAGACTCGCCAGCGTGCCCAGACTCTTCTCCACGTCGCCGGTAAGCGAATGAACCAGGCTCTGCAAGGACGCTTGAGCGGACTTGACCAGGCCGACATCGGTCACCGTGACGAAGAAGCCGACGACCTTGCCTTCGACCACGTCTGGCGTGTAGTTGGCCAGCGTGTGCGCGGCATGCCGTCGAGCCCGGCGACCGTGCGTTCGAACATCTGCGGCATGCCGCGCAGAACGGCGTCCACGTTGGCCTCGTTGGCGGCGAAGAACTGCGGGCCCAGCACATCGCGCATCGCAGCGCCGATCACCCGACCCGGCTCGATGCCCAGCCAGGTTTCGTAGGCGCGGTTGGCGTAGCGGCAACGCTGATCCTGGTCCCAATACGCCAGGATGACGAGGACATGGTCGGCAAGCCGACTCACGTAGCGTGTGGTTTCGCGATCTGCACTGGTGTTCATCGACCCTCTCTACGTGGTTCTGCCGCTGCGCTGTCGCCCTGGCGCAGCAGCGCTATGGCGCCATCCGCAGGCTGACCGCCACGTGCATTTCAACAGCGCCATCATGCGCTCACCAATACCCCTTGGGGCTGCGCGGACTACCGCCGCGGCGCGCCGCAAAGGACCGTCAACGCGCGCGGGCGCGCAGCCACAGTCGAGCTCCGTGCGTGTCGGCGCGCCCTCGGCGCCGAAGCCACGCTCGCACTTGAAGGCCGCCGCAGCACAGGCCCAACTCACGGCCGCTGCTGTTGTGCCCATGCGCTCGGCCAACCCGATCGCCAGCGCCGCATGGAAGACGTCGCCGGCGCCGTGGTGTCGATCGCCTGCACGCTGGCGGCGCCACGTCGGCATCGAGCAGCGACGGCACGTTGTTCGCACGCGCCCATGCCAGCGCGGCCGCAGCGCCATCGGGCCAGCGCCGGGCCGCGCCCATGCGTCGGCCTGACCCTCCCCACGGGAGTGCTCGCAGAGCGAGCGAGGGCGTCAATAGGTGAGCATGACCTTCGCCGAAGCGCAGCGCTTCCGCCCTGATCGAGATCGACGAAGGCCTGCTGCCCTTCGGCCAGCGTTCGCTCCTCGACCCACGACAGATCGCCGAAGTCGCCTCGTGCCAGCGCGGCGACCGTTGCCCGCAGGTCGGCCGTGGTGTAGGTGTAGGTGCCCAGCAGCGTGATCTCGGCCAGCGTCAGCTTGCGCATGTCGATCTCGCTGGCCCAGTCCTGCAAGCCGACATGCATGATCACGCCGCCGGGCTTGATGGCCGCGAACGCTTGCGCGCGCGTGGCCTTCGCACCCACGGCGTCGATGACGATGTCGAAGCTGTTCTCGGCCGGCACGGCTGAGCGCGGATCGATCGTCTCGCAGTGCGCGTGCGTGGCCACCGTCTCGCGCCGCAGCGTGTTGAGTTCCGCGAGCACGACGCGATGCACGCCGAGATGCCGCAGCAACAAAGCCGACAGCATGCCGATCGCGCCGCCGCCGATCACCAGCACGCGGCATTCATGGATCGGCCGTGCCGATGCGCGCATCGTCAGGTTGATCGCGTGCCAGGCCGTCGCGGCGGGTTCGGTGAGCGCGGCCGCACGCGAAGACAACTCCTGCGGCATCGCGATCAACGACGCGGCCGGGATGCTCATGAACTCGGCAAACGCGCCGGGGCGCGTCATGCCGACCATCGTGCGGTTGGCGCACAGGTTGTTGCGGCCCTGCACGCAGTACTCGCACATCGTCGATGAAGGGCCACAGGTGATCAGCGGGTTGCCGGTGAAGCGCGTGCCGATCGCGAACCCCGGCGCGGCCGACTGCTCGATGCGCCCGACGAACTCGTGTCCGAGCACGAGGCCCGGCTTGCGGCGCGGATCGTGGCCGTGCCAGGCGTGCATGTCGGAGCCGCAGATGCCGACGGCTTCGATCTTCAGCACGACTTCGCCTGCCACGAGGTCCGGCATCGGCCGCTCTTGCAACTGCACTTCGTTCGGTTGGATATAGACGAGGGCTCTCATGGTGTCTGTGCTCATCGTGCGCTGTAGCCGCCATCGACCATCAGCGTCTGGCCGGTGACATAGCGGCTCGCATCGCTGGCCAGGAAGACGGTCGCGCCGTGCAGGTCGGACAGTTCGCCGTTGCGGCCGAGGCAGGTCCGTTGCGCGTGTTGCTGCGCCAACGCCGTGTCCGCGAACACCGGCGCGGTCAGCGCGGTGGGAAAGAACCCCGGCCCGATCGCGTTGCAGGTGATGCCTTTGCCGCCCCACTCCTGCGCGATCGCGCGCGTCAGTTGCACGACGCCGCCCTTGCCGGCGCCGTAGGGCGCGCTGTTGGCGAAGGCGCGCCAGCTCTGCAACGACGCGATGTTGACGATGCGGCCCCAGCCGCGCGCGGCCATGCCGGGCGCCAGCGCCTGCGTCAGGAAGAACGGCGCGCCCAGATGCAGCGCGAGTTGCAGTTGCCAGGCCTCGGGCGTGACCTCGGCGAAGGGCTGCCGCAGGTTGACGCCGGCGGCGTTGACGAGGATGTCGATCTCGCCGGCGCGCTGCGCCGCGCCACGCAGCGCCGCCACGTCGGCGAGGTCGGCGCTCTGCGTCTCGGCGTCGATGCCATCGTCGCGCAACCGTTGCGCCACGACGGCGAGTTCGGCCTCGCGCCGCGCCACCAGCAGCACGCGCGCGCCGGCCAGCCCGAGCGCATGCGCCATCGCGGCACCGATGCCGGCGTTGCCGCCGGTGACGAGCGCGCGACGGCCGCCGAGGTCGAACAGCGAGTCGAGCCGGTTCATGGCGTGCCCGCCGCCGCCAGCACCGCGTCGCGGATCACGCCCGCGATGGCGCGGCAATCGGCCTCGGCCAAGGTCAGCGGCAAGCGCAGATCGCACAGCCCGCCGAGCACACGCTCGGCGTTGGGCAGCGATTGCGCCTGACCGAAGTAGCGCCAATGCGTCCACACGCTGGTGAAGCCGACCGCCTCGGCGGCGCCGAACCACTTGATGTGCAAGCCGCGCTCGGCGCAGGCGGCCAGCACGCGCTCGATCTGCACGCGCGACAGGCCGACCAGCGAGAACTGCAGCGAGCTGGCGACGTACTGCTCGTCGGCCGGCCGGCGCGGCAGGCGCAGGTTCGGTACGCCGTCCAGCGCCGCCACCAGCCACGCATGGCGCTGGTTCCAGCGCCGGCACCGATCGGCCAGCACCGCGCCGAGTTGCGGCCGCGCGATGGCGGCGGCCAAGTTGCTCATGCGCAGGCTGAAGTTCGGCGTCACATACTTCCAGCGCTCGAACACCGCATCGTCCGGGCGCGCGAGGTGGGAGCGGTAGAGCATGTAGCTGCCCGACAGCAGGATCGCCTGTGCGGCAATGTCGGCATCGTCGGTGGCCAGCAGCCCGCCTTCGCCGCTGTTGGCATGCTTGTAGCTTTGCAGGCTGAAGCACCCGGCGCGGCCCCAGGTGCCGGTGGCGCGGCCGGCCCACGCAGCGCCCATGGTGTGGGCGCAGTCCTCGATCAGCGCGATGCCGTGCCGGGCGCAGATCGAACTCACCGCGTTCATGTCGCAGATGTGGCCGCGCATGTGCGACAGCAGCAACGTCTTGGCGCCGCTGGCAACGGCCTTGCGCTCGAGGTCGTCGAGGTCGATCGTGTAGTCGTCGGTCACGTCCACCAGCACCGGCCGCGCGCCCGCATGCGCCAGCGCGCCCGGCACGGGCGCGAGCGTGAAGCAGTTCGACAGCACCGCGTCGCCCGGCTCGACGCCGCTGGCGCGCAGCGCGGCGAACATCGCCCCGCCGCACGAGTTCATCGCCACGCAGTACTTCACGCCGAGCTCGCGCGCGAACTCGGCTTCGAGCGCAGACACCTCGCTCGGCTTGGCTCCCGTTTCGCCGTAGCGATGCAGACGGCCGCTCGCCATCAGCGCCAGCGCCGCTTCGACGCCGGCCGCGGGAATCGGCTCCTGCTGCGTCAGGTCGAGCGTGAGCTTGTTCGCTTCCATGTGGCTGCCGTCAGTGGCGGTGACCATCGAGCGTGCCCAGATCGAAGGTCTCCTGCGGGTAGTACTTGGCCAGGCGCACGTCGCCGGTGCGGGCGTGCCCTTCCATGCCTTCCAGGCGCGAGATGCGCGCCGCCACCTGGCCGACGGTGCGCGAGGCGTCGCGCGTCAGGCGCTGCCAGGTCACGGTCTTGATGAACTTGCCGACGAACAGGCCGCCCGAATAGCGCGCCGCGCCCTTGGTCGGCAGGATGTGGTTGGGTCCGCTGCACTTGTCGCCATAGGCCACGGTGGTCTCTTCGCCGAGGAACAGCGAGCCGTAGTTGGAGAGGTTGGCGAGCCACCAGTCGAGGTCGGCCGCCATCACCTGCAGGTGCTCGCTCGCATAGCGGTCGCTGATCTGCACCACCTCCTCGCGCGTCTCGCACAGCACCACCTCGGCATGGTCGCGCCACGCCGCCGTGGCCGCCTTGCGCGCCAGCTCGGGCAAGGCCTCGATCACGCCGGGCACCAACTTCAATACGGCCTCGCCGAGGCGGCGCGAGGTGGTGAACAGCCACACCGGCGAATCGGGGCCGTGCTCGGCCTGGCCGATCAGGTCGGCCGCGACCAGCGCCGCATCGGCGCTGTCGTCGGCGATCACGGCCGACTCGGTGGGGCCGGCCACGACGTCGATGCCGACGCGGCCGAACAGCATGCGCTTGGCCTCGGCCACGAAACGGTTGCCGGGGCCGACGATGACATCGGCCTCGTGCCCGCTGAAGCTGCCATAGGCCAGCGCCGCGATCGCCTGCACGCCGCCGAGGGCCAGCACCGTGTGCGCGCCGCACAACTTCATCGCGTAGAGGATGCCGGGGTGCACGCCATGGTCGCGCGTCGCCGGCGATGCCGCGACGATGTGCTTGACGCCGGCCACCTGCGCGGTGCCCACGCTCATGATCGCGCTGGCCGCGTGCGCATAGCGGCCACCCGGCACGTAGCAGCCCGCGGTGTTGCACGCAATCAGGCGCTGGCCGGCGATGAGCCCCGGCAGCAGTTCGGCCTGGAACTCGTGCATCGAATCGCGCTGGCGTCGCGCAAAGTCCTGCACCCGGTCGCGCGCAAAGCGGATGTCGTCCTTGATGCCGGGCGTCAGCGCGCGCTCGGCTGCCGCGAACTCGGCCTCGCCGAGCACGATCTCGCCGCTGTAGCCATCGAGGTCGCGCGCATAGCGGCGCACCGCCTCTTCGCCGCCGGCTTGCATGTCGGCCAGCATCTTGCTCACCGTCGCGGCGGTGGCGGTATCGATCGCCTGCACCGGCGGCTCGGCCTTCTTCAGGTAGGTGATGGTCATGCCAACCTCACTTCGGATCGTTGGCGAAGTCACGCAGCTTCGGATCAGCCGCCACGCGCTTCATGTACACGTCGGTGATGAAGTCCGTCGGCTGCGGCACGCTCTGCACGGCGCCGGTGCCGCGCATGAAGATCGAGATCTGGCCGAACCAGGCGTCCATGTCGGAGTTGCCGCGGCTGCGGTCCATGCGCGCGAGCTGGCTTTGCAGGTCGAACGTCGGCCGGGTGTCGAACTCCTTTTTCATCGACGCGTCGCTGATCGACACGCCACCCTGATCGTAGAACTTCTTCATCATCACAATCGCTTCAGGCTTGTGCGCGTTGGCCCATTTCCACGCACGCAGATAGACCGCCAGGAACTTGGCGACGTTCTCCGGGTTCTGCTCGGCGTACTCGCCACGCGCGATCAGCGCGCCGGGCACGACGACGCCGCCGTCCTTGCCGCTGCACAGCAGCTTCGCGCCGGCCTTTTCTTCGAGCGTGTAGATGTTGGGCGCCCACACCCCGGCCAAGTCGGCGTTGTTCGACGACACCGCCGAGATGATCTCGGCCTGGCCCATGTTCTTGATCGTCACGTCGCTCTTTGACAGGCCGTACTTCTTCAAGCACGACTGCACCGCGTAGTCGCCGGTCGAGTTGGCGGTGAGCACGATCGTCTGGCCTTTCATGCTCTTCGGATCCTTGCTGATCTTGTCGGCCACCTCCTTGCGCACGAGCAACGCGTTGCCGGCCGACTCGTCGTTGGTGACGCCGATGGTCTTGATGCCGAAGCGCACATGGCCGAGCACCGCGGGCACGCTGCCGGTGCCGCCGACGTCCCACGACTTGCTCGCCGCCGCCGCGATCTGCGGCACACCCGCCGGGAAGGTCGAGAACACCGGCTTCAGGCCGACCTCTGCCCACCAACCCTTCTCGGTGGCGATGTGGAAGGGCAGTGCCCAGTACAGCGCCGGCTGGTAGCTGACCTTGATTTCGGCGAGCTGCTGCGCCGAGGCAACCCCACCAACGAACAACGAGGCAGCAAAGACAGCAGCGCGCAAATGGAACTTCATGACAGGTCTCCTGGTGAATGAAAACGGTTTCAGTGTTCGTCGCCGAGCTGCTGCTCGCGCAGCAGCTTCCAGACATGGGTGCGCAGGTGCACGAAGCACGGCAGGTCCATCACGTCTTCGATGCGCTTGTGCTGGTCCCAGTCTTCGGCCTCGCGGATCGTCTTCACGTCGATGATCTCGCGGATCGTGCCCGGCCGCCGCGACATGACGACGATGCGGTCGGCCAGGTACACCGCCTCTTCGACGGCGTGCGTGATGAACAGCACCGTGCGCGGGTTCTTGCGCGCCAGGCGCACCAGCTCTTCCTGCATGACGACGCGCGTCTGCGCATCGAGCGCGCCGAAGGGCTCGTCCATCAGCAGCACCTTCGGGTCGAGCACGTAGGCGCGGGCGATCGCCACACGCTGCTGCATGCCGCCCGAGAGCTGGTGCGGGTACGCCTGCTCGTAGCCGCCGAGGCCCATCAGCGTGATGATCTGCTCGATGCGGCGCTTGCGCTCTGCGGCATCGACCGACAGCGAATGCAAGCCGAACTCGATGTTGTCCCAGACCGTCTTCCACGGAAACAGCGCGAAGGCCTGGAACACGACCGCGCGGTCGGGGCCGGGCTTGGTCACCACGTCGCCATCGACCATCACCTGCCCGCCGGTCGGGTGTTCGAGCCCTGCGGCCATGCGCAGGCACGTCGTCTTGCCGCAGCCCGACGGGCCGACGATGGCGACGAACTCGCGGTCCTTGACCTCGAGGTCGATGTCTTGCAGCGCGACGAAGTCCTTGCTGTTCTGGTGGAACACGCGCTGCACGTTCTGGAATCGGATGATGGCCATGCGTTTCCTACGACAAGCCTCTGCGCTTTTCGATGACGAGTTGCACGCGCCGCAAAGCCACGTCGATCAGCAGGCCGACGATGCCGATGGCGACCATGCCGCACATCACCGTGCTGGTGGACACGGCGGCCTGGCCCTTGACCATCATGTTGCCGACGCCGCTGGCGGCGACGATCAACTCGGCGCCCACCAACGATTGCCAACCGAGCCCAGCCGAGATGCGCAAGCCTGCGACGATGGAGGGCACGGCCGCCGGCAGCAGCACCTCGGTCATCGAGCGCCACGCACCGGCACCGAGCATCTGCGAGGCCTCGATGTATTTGCGATCGACCTGCTTGGCGCCGCGGTAGGTGTTGATCAGCACCGGCGGAAACGCCCCCATGAAGATGATCAGCACCGGGCCGCCGATCCCCGTGCCGAACCAAAGCGCGGCAAACGGCACCCAGGCGATCGGCGCGACGAAGCGCACCGCTTCGAAGGCCGGCGAAACGATGCGATCAACCCAACGGAACCAGGCCATCAGCAGGCCGAGCGGGATGCCGATCAGCACGGCGAGCCCGAAGCCCATGAGGAAGCGCTGCAAGCTGGCCAGCAAATGTTCTTGCAGCGTGTGGCCGGCAAACGGCTCGACGAGCAGTTGTGCAAAGCGCGTGACGACTTCCCACGGCGCCGGCAGGAAGGTGCGCGAGGTGATGCCTGACAACGCGGCCACGGTCCACAGCGCGAAGAAGCTCACCGCGCCGGCGATCGACAAGCGCCAGAAGCGAGCGGGGGCCAGACGCGGGCCGATCATGTCAGCGGCGTCAAGGGGCGATGCGCGAAGCGCAGCGCATGAAACGGGCGTCGCTTGTCGGCCCTGAGCGGCTGTTGACGACGGTCAGGTCGCCACTCCCGCTTCGCATTGACATGCTCTCCGCCCCCGTTCGCCCTGAGCTTGTCGAAGGGCCGGGCTGAGCCTGTCGAAGCCTTTGGCATGAGGCACGAAGGCTTCGACAGGCCCGAGCGGGCGCGAACGGTTCTTTCAGCGGACCCTTGCGACCGACTTCGCCTTCGGGCCGAAATCCGACAGCGTCATGACCGCCTCCACGGCATCGCACGCTGCTCGAGCCAGCCGAGCGCATGGGTCATCAACCAGCCGCAGAGCGCGACGCTGACCATGCCGACCAGAATCATCGCGGGAAAGATGTCTTGAGCTGCCTGGTTCAAGATCTGCCCAAGGCCCGCCACCGCCCCGACCAACTCGGCGGCGACCAGCGTCGTCCACGACGCCTGCAACGACAGACGCAGCCCGGTGAAGATGCTCGGCAGCGCACCGGGAATCAACACCTCGCGCCAGTAGCGCCAACCCTTCACGTCGAGCATCGCAGCGGCTTCGAAGACGGGCACGTCGATCTGGCGCACGCCGGTGTAGCTGTTGATCACCGACGGCACGAAGGCCGAGACGAAGATCACCATCATCTTGGCCGCGTCGCCGAGGCCGAGCCAGACGATGGCCAACGGAATCCACGCCAGCGGCGGGATCGGCCGCAGCATCAGGAAGATCGGGTTGATGAAGGCCTCGGCCACGCGGCTCGCGCCCATCGCCAGGCCGAGCATCACGCCGACGGACGACGCGACGACGAAGCCCATCGTCACCAGCAGCACGCTGCGCAGCACATGCTCATGCAGACGGCCGTTGCTGTAGCCCTCGATGGCGATCTGCTGCAACGCACTGCCCACTTCAGCCGGTGCGGGAAAGCGCGCCGGCGAAATGAAGCCTGTGACCGCGGTCAGCACATGCCACAGCGCGAGCACCGACGCCAAGGCGAGCAGCGCGCCGCCGGCTCGCACAAGCAGTGGGCGGGACATGGGTTGGGCCGTCGTGAGCATGGCTGTAAACGTTTACAGTTTGCGGGCCGTGCGCGGTCAGGTCAAGCTTGGCGTGGTGATCGAATGCTGGGAATTTCCCTATGCCAGCCGATCTTCTCAGCGATCGCCACAGGTTGCAAACGAGTACATTTTTGTCATGCCACCCAAAGACGCGATGCCGACCATCGAAGACGTGGCCCGCCGTGCCGGCGTTTCCACGGCCACGGTTTCGCGCGTGCTGAACCAGACCGATGCAGTGCGCGCGGCGCCGCGCGAGAAGGTGCAAGCCGCCGTGGCTGCGCTCGGCTATGTGCCGCATGCCGGCGCGCGGACGATGAAGCTGCGCCGCAGCGGCACCATCGGCGCGATCTTCCCGACGGTGGACAACGCGATCTTCGCCAAGGCCATCGACGCGCTGCAACGGCGGCTGGCCGATGCCGGCCACCAACTGCTGATCGCCACCAACGACTACGACCCGCAGACCGAAGAGCGCCAGGCCTTGAACCTGCTCGCCCGCGGCGTCGATGGCTTGTTGCTGTGCGGCTGTGCGCAGGGGCCGGCGCTGCTCGAACGCTTGCGCCGGCGCGCGGTGCCGGCCGTGCACGTGATGAGCTGGCCGGCGCCCCCGGATCGCATCTGCGTCGGCTTCGACAACGCGCGCGCGATGAGGCAGGCGGTGAAGTACCTGATCGACATGGGCCACCGCCGCATCGCGATGCTGGCCGGCGTGACGCAAGACAACGACCGTGCGGCCGCGCGCGTGCGCGGGCTGCGCGAGGCGATGGCCGCGGCGCGCATTGCGCTGCCGGCGTCACGCCTGGTCGAGCGCCGTTACGGCCTCGAACCCGCGCGCGAAGGCCTGCGCCAGTTGATGGCCATCGACCCTCCCCCCACCGCCATCGTCTGCGGCAACGACGTGCTGGCTTTCGGCGCGCTGCTCGAAGCACAGCGTCTGGGCGTGGCGGTGCCGCAGCAGTTGTCGATCATCGGCTTCGACGATCTCGAACTCGCCGCGCACCTGCGCCCGGCGCTGACCACGGTGCATGTGCCGGCCGACGAGATGTGGCGCTGCGCGGCCGATCGTGTGCTCGCCGCATTGGCGGGCGATGAGCTGCCGCGGGCCACGCAGATCCAGGTTTCGCTCGTCGTCCGCGACTCGTCGGGGCCGCCGCCGAAGGCGCGCGCCAGACGCTAACGCGCTGCGCGTTGGCGCAACCACGCGTCGAGCTCGGCGCGTGTTGGCGCGCCCTCGGCGCCGAAGCCACGCTCGCACTTGAAGGCCGCCGCAGCACAGGCCCAACTCACGGCCGCCGCTGTGGTGCCCATGCGCTCGGCCAACCCGATCGCCAGCGCCGCATGGAAGACGTCGCCGGCGCCGGTGGTGTCGATCGCCTGCACGGCCGGCGGCCTTGCTTGCATCGGCGCGCCGTGCGCATCGAGCCAGCGCGCACCATCGGCACCGAGCGTCACCAGCGCCAAGGCCGGGCCGAGCGCACGCGCTGCGGCGAGGGCGTCGTCGCGCGACTGGCCGCGCGCCCACAGCGCCAGGCCGGGCTCGGAGAAGGCAACCCAGCGCGCCAGCGGCACCAGGCGGTCGAGGGCAGCCAGCGGCGCCACGTCGGCATCGAGCAGCGACGGCACATCGTGCGCGCGCGCCCACGCCAGCGCGGCCGCAGCGCCATCGGGCCAGCGCGGATCGGCGAGCACGACATCGGCGCCTTCGAGCTGGCGCGTATCGAGCGCGTGCGCGCGCGGGATCGCATCGCCGCGGTGGATATAAATCTGCCGCGCGCCCTGCGCATCGACGATCACGGCGGCGAGCGACGTGCTTGCGCCGCGCACGCTCTCGAGCCCGCGCGCTTCGACGCCTTCGGCGCGCAGGCGTTGGCGCAGGAACGCGGCGCGTTCGTCATCGCCGACGCGGCCGAGCAGTCGCACCGAAGCGCCGAGCCGCGCAGCGGAAATCGCCGCGTGCAGCGACATGCCGCCGGGGCGTGCGTGGTAGCTGCGCGCCAGCGTCTTCGTCGGCTCCGGCGAGAACGCTTCGATCTCGAACACATGGTCGAGCGCGGCGTGGCCGACGCAGGCCACGCGAAGCGTTCTTGTGTCGGTCTTGGTTCTAACCCGCGCCACGCAGCGAGGCTAACACTGCATCGCTGACTTCGATGCCTTCAACCTCGGCCTTTCGACGCAGCGCCTCGCGCCGTGCGCCGGGCAGACGAACACCGTCGTCCTGTAGCATCTCGGCGAGAAGCACTTCGATGCGGTCGAGATAACTGTCGCGTCCGGCCAGCGCTGCGGGGTCGATGACGATGAAGACCTGGCCCAGGCGCGGCCGGTTGCCGGCATCGACGAAAAAGCTCGACGCCTCGAAGCCGAACTGCGCACCGATGACGGCGGTGACGAGCAGCTCGACGACGAGCGCGAGCATCGCGCCTTTGCTCGACGTGGCCGCGCCGATCGGCAACATCGAGCCTTCGAGCGCGGCCTGGGCATCGGTGGTCGGCCGGCCGTCGGCATCGAGCGCCCAGCCGAGCGGGATCGGCTCGCTCTTCTTCGCCGCGACCATGACCTTGCCGCGTGCGACTTCGGAGAGGCTGAGGTCGATCATCACGGCGTCACCCTTGCGCCGCGGGAACACCGCCGCCACCGGGTTGGTGCCGAAGATCGGGTGCTTGCCGCCGGCCGCCGGCATCGCCGCCGGCGAGTTGGCCAGCCCCAGGCCGACCAGGCCCGCATCGGCCACGGCGCGCAGGTGATCGACGATGACGCCGGCATGGTGGCTGTTGGTCACGCCGGCGAAAGCCACGCCGTGCGACTGCGCACGCGCGATCGCTTCGCGCACCGCGAGTTCACAGGCCGGGAAGGCCAGGCCCTCCCCGGCGTCGATCTGCACCGCCGCGCCGCGCTCGCGCGCAATCCTGGGCTGCGCCGCGCCGTCGCAGCGGCCGTTCTTCAGGTGCGTGACGTACTGCGCGACGCGCGACAGGCCGTGCGAGCCGAGGCCCTGCGCCTCGGCGAGTACGAGCGCGCGCGCGGTGGATGCGGCCATCGCTTCGGTGGCGCCCGCAGCTCGCAGCGCGGATTGCACGAGCGCGCGCAGCTCGTCGAGAGAAGCTTTCACTGCAAGGCTTCCAGCACTTTCTCGGCAATCAGAAAGCTGACGCGCTCGTTGCTCTCAGCCGAAACGCCTGCAATGTGCGGTGTCAGCAGCAGGTTCGGGCAGTCCTTGAAATGCTCCGAGGCGGGCAGCGGCTCGTTGTGAAAGACATCGATCGCGCCGCCGCCGAGCGCACCGCTCTTCAATGCGGCGGCCAGCGCGACTTCATCGACGACACCGCCGCGCGCGGTGTTGATCAGCACCGCGCCCTTTTTCATCGACGCGATGCGGCGGGCATCGAACAGGTTGCGTGTGCTGTCCACCAGCGGCACGTGCAGGCTGACGACGTCGGCCGCGGCAATCAGCTCATCGAGTGCGACGCCACGCACGCGGCTCGCGGCAAACACCGGATGGTCGGCGCCCATCATCGCGTCGAACGCGATCGCCTGCATGCCCAAGCCTTGCGCGAGTCGGGCCGTCAACTGCCCGATCGAACCGAAGCCGACCAGCCCCAACGTCTTGCCGGCGACCTCGCGGCCGTTCGACAGCGCGCTGCGCGGCCACTGACCTGCTGCCACGGCGCCCGTGCTCTGGTAGGCGCCGCGCAACAGCAGCATCGCGCCGGCAATCACATACTCGGCGACGGACAGCGCGTTGGCGCCGGTGGCCGGAATCACCTTCATGGCGCGCGCTTCGCAGCCCGGCACGTCGATGTTGTCGAGGCCAACGCCGAGCCGGCCGACGACGCGGCATTGCTTCAGCGCGGCCAGCAACTCGCCGCGCACCTGCGTGCGGTTGCGCACGATGATTGCGTCGGCGCCGGCAGCTTCTTTCAACAAGCGCGGTGTGTCATCGACGAGCTTCGGGTCGTACAGCACCTCATGCTTCGCGCGCAGCGCAGGCAACGCGCGCTCGTCGATGAATTCCGTGATGACGATCCTCGCCATCAGGCCGATTCGTACAGCCGCGTCAACACGAACTCGCGATGCCCCAGCGCCTCGGCCGCGGTCAGCCGCCCGTTGGCCGTGCGCAGCATGCACTCGAGCAGCTTGTCGCCCGCCTGATCGAGCGTGATCTCGCGTTGCAGCAGCCCGCTCGTGTCCACATCCACATGTTCGCTCATCAGCCGCACGGTGCGCGGGTTGGCGCAGATCTTGATCACCGGCAGGATCGGGTTGCCGATGACGTTGCCCTGCCCCGTCGGGAAAAAATGCACCGCGTAGCCCGAAGCGGCGCAGAGCGTCACCATCTCGGCCGCAGCAGACGACGAGTCCATGAACCACAGCCCGGGATGCGTCGGCATCTCGGCCTTGTCGATCACGCCATCGACCGTGCACTTCTTGCCGATCTTCTGGATGTTGCCGAGCGCCTTTTCCTCGATCGTCGTCAGGCCGCCGGCGATGTTGCCCTTGGTCGGCTGGCTCTCCGACAAGTCCGTCGTCTTGTGGCGGTTGATCATGTCCTGGTAGCGGTTGAACATGAACATGAACTGCTTGGCCACCTCCGGCGTCTTGCAGCGCTGCTCGACGATCTTCTCGCCGCCGGTGATCTCGCTCGTTTCGCCGAAGCACAGATAGTTGCCGAGCGGGTGCAGCTTGTCGAAGGCGTTGCCGACGGTCGGGTTGGCGCCGCAGCCGCTGGTGGTGTCGCTCTCGCCGCACTTGGTGCTGACCCAGAGCTCTGAGATCGCGCAGGCCTCGCGCTGCTTCTCGCTCGCCCACTGCACGTACTCGCGGGCGATCTTGCTCGCCTTCATGATCGTCTCGTGGTCGCCATGGCCTTCGATGCCGAAGCCACTGACGGGTTTGCCGGTGGCCGCAATGCCATCGACGACCTTCTTCGTCCAGCCGTCTTCGATGCCGATGACGACCACCGCCGCCACGTTCGGGTTGCAGCCGCTGCCGATCAGCGTGCGGAAGTGCAGCTCCAGATCGGCGCCGAATTGCAGCCGGCCGTACGGATGCGGGATCGCCAGCGTGCCCTTGATGTTGTGCGCCACCGCTTCGGCCGCGGCGTTCGACAAATCATCGAGCGGCAGGATAATGACGTGGTTGCGCACGCCGACGCGACCGTTCTCGCGGCGGTAGCCGAGGAAGGTGGTGTTGTTGCTGATAACGCTCATCTCACCACCTCTTTGTCTTGATGTTGTGAACGTGGGCGTGTTCGCCGGCCTTGATCGGCGCGACCACCTTGCCCATGTCGATGCCGTACTTCCACACCGTGTCGCCGACAGCCATGTCGCGCAGCGCCACCTTGTGGCCGATGGGAATGTCCGAGCGCGCGACGACGTTGGTCATCTTGTCCTCGTCCATGATCCAGCCGGACAGCTCCATGCCGCTCTTCACGCCTTCCACCACCACGACGGCCACCGAGTCCTTGGCGTCGTGCAGCACGAAATGATTCATGCGCGCTCCTTGTTGGGTTGATCAGGGATGCCGTCAGTTTAGTGAGGCCGCGCATCGCGTCAACATTGTCATTCATATGACTTGAATGACTTGCTGGGCGCGGCTAGGATCGCTTGCACGATGGCCTCTGCCCTGCCCTTCGCCCCGCTGCCGCCCAACGCCGCCGGCGCGCCGCTGTACCGCCAGGCCAAGCAGGCGCTGCTCGCGGCCATCGAGTCGGGCCGCTACCCGGCCGCCAGCGCGCTACCCAACGAAACATCGCTCGCCGCCGCGCTCGGCGTGTCCATCGGCACGCTGCGCCACGCCGTCGATGAGCTGGTGGCCGAGCGCATCGTCGTGCGCCGCCAGGGCCGCGGCACCTTCGTCGGCACGCACACGACAGAGCGCTTCGTCTTCCAGTTCTTCCACGTCGAGCGCAGCGACGGTGCGCGCGATGCGCCCACGGTGGAACTGCTGTCGTTCGAGCGCGGCCGGCTCGACGACGAAGCCGCCGACGCTCTTGCGCGCCGCGTGGGCGACGCGGCCATCGTCATCGAGAACCGCCTGTCGCTGCAAGGGCGGCCGGTGGTGTACGACCGCATAACGCTGCCAGCCGCTCTCTTCCGCGGCCTCACCGAAAAGCGCTTGCGCGAGCGGCCGAGCACGATCTACCACCTCTATCAAACGGAATACGGCATCACCGTGTTGCGCGCCACCGAGCGCGTGCGCGCTGTGGTGGCAGACCGCACGGCCGCGCGCGTGCTCGGCGTGGCGCCGGGAGCTGCGGTGTTGCAAGTGCGGCGCACCGCGTTGACCTTCAACAACAAGCCGGTCGAGTACCGCATGTCCACCATCTCGACCGCGCAACACGACTACGTGAGCACGCTCGCGCCGCAGGCGTAAAGTTGTCCGATGACACCGAAGCACCCCGACCTTAGCGCCCGCAATTTCCCCTCGGCCGAAGAAGAAGCCCTGGCGGAGAAACCGGCGCCGCGCTACAGCGGCCCCGACAGCAGCTACAAGCTGGCCTTCACCGACGAGCGCTTCCTGCTGCGCGAAGACCTGCGCCCGGTGCGCATGCAGCTCGAGTTGTTGAAGCCCGAACTGATCCTGCAGGAAGAGCGCATCGCGGCCACGATCGTCATGTTCGGCAGTGCGCGCCTGGTGCCGATGGATGTGGCCGAGCAGGGCCTGTCCACGGCGGAGTCAGGCCAAGACAAGGCCGCGATCGCTCGCGCGCGCATGTCGCTGCACATGTCGCGCTACTACGAAGAGGCGCGGCAACTGTCGTCGCTGATCACCCAGGCCAGCAAGAAGCTCGACGAGAAGATCGTCGTCGTCACGGGCGGCGGCCCCGGCATCATGGAAGCCGGCAACCGCGGCGCCAGCGAAGCGGGCGGCCCGAGCATTGGCCTCAACATCGTGCTGCCGCACGAGCAGGAGCCCAACGCCTACATCACGCCGCGGCTGTGCTTCCAGTTCCATTACTTCGCGCTGCGCAAGATGCATTTCTTGATGCGCTCGGCGGGCCTGGTCTGCTTTCCCGGCGGCTTCGGCACGCTCGACGAGATGTTCGAGGTGCTGACGCTGACGCAGACCGGCAAGGTCCGCAAGCGCCCGATCGTGCTCGTCGGCCGCGAGTTCTGGAACAAGCTGATGAACTGGGAGTGGCTGGTCGAGACCGGCATGATCGCCGCCGACGACCTAAAGCTGTTCCATCTCGTCGAGACGGCCGAAGAAGCCTGGGCGGTGTTGGAGTCGGCGCTCGGGCTCGATGCGCCGGAGACGTTGACGGGGGAGTTTGCGGATGATGTTTGACAGTCCGCCGAGAGCGTGGCCGATCGCGTAAGAAAATGAAGAGCAACGGCGCGTCAACGAGCTCCTTGCGGCGGCGCTGCTTACAGTGCAGCGCCGCCCGGACATGCCTCTACACCGTGTGCACCCGGCCTCATCGCGACCGGGCCGAGCGTTGACAAACGGTATGTGTCGGTTGGCGTGGATTGGTCACAGAAACAGCCCCTGACTCCTCGTGACCTGGTTCGGGCTGGTCTGACCTTAGCCTTCGATCCACCCCGCGCAACGTGCGGCGGACGAGCAGCCGAGAAGCGCCAGTCGCTTTCGCGCTGCATCACATTGAAGCCATCACGTCGGTGGCATACAAAAAGGATCAGCTCCAATGCAATTGACACACGAATCCCTCATGGTGTTCTCACGCCTGGGCATCGTCTTCGTCCACCTCATCGCGTGCTGCGTCGCCATCGGCCTTGTCGTCACCAGCGACGTGGCGATGGTGCGCCAGCTGCTGCGAGGCAATGCTTCCGAGAAGCTCGATACGACACACCTCACCGAGCTGCAACGCAGCGTCGCCCTCGCCCTGGCCGCTCTGTGGATCTCCGGCGTTGCCTTGGTCTTGCTGGACATGTCCGACAAGGGCATCGAGTACCTCGCCAATCCCAAGCTGCAGGCCAAGATCGCGATCGTCTGCCTGCTGACGATCAACGGCGTCGTCCTTCACCGGCGCGTCTTGCCGCTGCTTCAGAAGGCGCGGTCGCTGCTCAAGCTCTCCTTCAGCCAGCACATGCTCGCCTTGTTCGCCGGGTCGGTTTCCGGCGTGTCCTGGTTCTATGCGGCCATGCTGGGCATAGGCCGTCCGCTCTCCTGGAAGTACTCGTTCATCGAGCTGACCGCCTTCTACCCTCTCCTGATCGCCGGCGGCTTCTTCTCGATGTTGTTGGTGACCTTCTGGGCGAAGTACAGGTTCACGGGCGAGTACACCGGCTTTCAGCCAACCATGATGGCCCCCGCAGCCGGCTGAGGCGTTGCCAGCGCGTCGTATGGAGGCTGAGAACCCGTGCCGCCACGCAGCACGGGCTGTCAGCCCTCCAAGCGCCGCACCTTCACCGCCCGCCCCTTGACCTTGGCGCCCGACAGCTTCTTCAACAGCTCGTTGGCCAGGCCGCGCTCCACCGCCACGTAGGTCGAAAACTCGTTGACGTTGATCTTGCCGATCTGGGACGCGGCATAGCCCAGGTCTTTCGTCAGCGCGCCTAACACGTCGCCGGGGCGAATCTTTTCCTTGCGGCCACCGAGGATCTGCAGCGTCTGCATCGGCGGCAACAGCGGTTGCGCGCTCGCGGGTGTGAGTGACGCCAACGGCTGCCACTCCGACTTGAAGCCGAGCACATGCTCGATCTGGCCGACGCGGCCCATCTCGTCTAACGTTGCCAGGCTGAAGGCCCAGCCTTCGGCATCGACCCGGCCCGTGCGGCCGATGCGGTGTGTGTGCGTGGCCGGCTCGGGCGTCACATCGACATTGATCACCGCTTCGAGCTCGGCGATGTCGAGGCCGCGCGCGGCGATGTCGGTGGCGACGAGCACGCTGCAACTGCGGTTGGCAAACTGCACCAGCACCTGATCGCGGTCGCGCTGGTCGAGGTCGCCGTGCAGCTCCAAAGCGGCAAAGCCCTGCGCCTTCAGCACATCCACGAGGTTGCGGCACTGCTGCTTGGTGTTGCAAAAGGCCAGCGTGCTCACCGGCCGGTAGTGATTCAGCAGCAGCGACACGGCATGCAAACGCTCGTCCTCGCGCACTTCGAAAAACAACTGGCGGATCTTCGTCGCGCTGTGCTGCTCGGCCACCGTCACCGTTTGCGGCTCGCGCATGAAGGCCGCGCTCAACTTGGCAATGCCCTCCGGATACGTCGCCGAGAACAGCAGCGTCTGGCGCTGCTTCGGGCATTGCTTGGCCACAGTGGCGATGTCGTCGTGGAAGCCCATGTCGAGCATGCGATCGGCCTCGTCGAGCACCAGCGTGTTCAACGCTTCGAGGTTCAGGCTGCCGCGTTCCAGGTGATCCATGATGCGGCCCGGCGTGCCGACGACGATGTGCGCGCCATGCTCCAGGCTCGCCAGCTGCGTGCGCATCATGCTGCCGCCGCACAGCGTCAGCACCTTGACATGGTCCTCGGCGCGCGCCAGGCGCCGCACCTCCTGCGTCACCTGCTCGGCGAGTTCGCGCGTCGGGCACAACACCAGGGCCTGCACCGCAAAGCGGCGCGGGTTGAGGTTGGCCAGCAGCGCCAGAGAGAACGCCGCCGTCTTGCCGCTGCCGGTCTTGGCCTGCGCGATCAGGTCCTTGCCGGCCAGTGCCAGCGGCAGGCTCGCCGCCTGGATCGGCGTCATGCTCGTGTAGCCCAGGCGCTGCAGGTTGTCGAGCGTGGCCGGTGGCAACGGCAGGCTGCTGAAGTCGGAAGTTTTTTTCGCTGCGGGCGGCGCGCTCGTGTTCATGGGCGATTATCGGTGCCGTGCAGCAAACGATCCTCCCCGTCCCCACCCACTCGCAACGCCTGCCGCCGCACATCGGCGAGGCGCAGTTGGCGCGCATCCGTCATGCCGTGCATCACTTGCCGCAGGTGGTGAAGCCGGCCGACTACTTGGCCGACACGCATGCCGACTTCGAAACCCATCTCGACACGCTGGGCCTCATCCTGCTGCAAAAGCCGGTGGCGGGCCAACGGCCGAGCCGCTGGATCGACCCGGCGCTGATGGATGCCGCCCTCGCACACCTCGACGCCGTGGGCAGCGGCCCGAAGGCGCGACCACTGATGTTGGAGCGCAGCGCGGCGCTCGAGCAGATGGCGGTGTCGCGCCGTGCCGGTGTCTGGACGCGCCTGATCCGCCACACGCTCACCTTGTCGGAGCCGGGTTGGACGGTGCCGGTGCTGTTTCGCGTACCGGTGCCTGCCGATGCGGTGTGGGCCTTCTTTCGCAACGGCGATGCGGCGGCGCTGCAAGCCGCGCTCGGCCCAGCGCCGCAGCACCCCGACGCGGCGGCGATTCGCACGCATCTTGAGTCGCTGCTCGAACGCAGCCGCGCCTTGTCGGCGCAGCATCTGGCGTCGCTGTTGCCGCGCTTGCAAGCCGAGTGCACGACGCCGCTGCCGCTGCCCGAGCTCAAGGCCGCGTGTTCGCGCGCACAGGACCGCTGGGAGCACCAGACCAGCGAGCTCGACGCGCTGGCGGGCCTGAATTCCGACCTCGCCTTCCAGGGCTACCCCGACACCTTTGCCAAGGCGCGGCAATTGCAGCGCAAGGTCACGCTGTACGTGGGCCCGCCCAACAGCGGCAAGACCCACGCCGCCTTCGAGCGCCTGGCGCAGGCGACGAGCGGCGCCTACCTGGCCCCCTTGCGTTTGCTCGCACTCGAAGGCCGTGACCGGCTGGTGGCGCGCGGCGTGGCCTGTTCGCTGCTCACCGGCGAAGAGAACGTGCCCGCGCCCGGCGCGCGCGTGGTCAGCAGCACGATCGAGATGGTCGGCACCAATACCGTCATCGATGTGGCCGTGATCGACGAAGCGCAGATGATCTTCGACGGCTCGCGCGGCTGGGCCTGGACGCAGGCCATCGTCGCCGTGCCGGCCAGCGAGGTCATCGTCATCTGCTCGGCCTACGCGGTGCCCGCCATCGAGAACCTGCTCGGCCTGTGCGGCGAGCGCTGCACCGTGCGCCCCTTCGAGCGCAAGCAGCATGTGCAACTGCTGCCGCAGCCGGTGCCCCTGCCGTCGCTGACGCTCGGCGATGCGGTGGTGGCCTTCAGCCGCCGCGACGTGCTGATGCTGCGCGACCAGATCGCCGCAGCCGGCCACCCGGTGAGCGTGATCTACGGCGCGCTGCCGCCAGAGGTGCGCAAGCGCGAAGCCGAGCGCTTTGCCGAAGGGGCCTCGCACATCCTGGTGGCGACGGACGCCATCGGCATGGGGCTGAACCTGCCGATCCGGCGCGTGCTGTTCTCGACGATGACCAAGTTCGACGGCATCGACGACCGCCCGCTCGGCGAGAGCGAGGTGCACCAGATCGCCGGGCGCGCCGGGCGCTTCGGCATCCACGAGGAAGGATTCGTCGGTGTGTTGAACGAGGCCGAGCCCGGCGCGCTGAAACTGCTGACCGATCTGCTGCCGAAGACGCCGCGCGCGCCACGCGACTTCAAGGCCCCGGTGGCGCCCAACAACTGGCATGTGCAAACCATCGCGTCGCGCTTGCAGATGACGCGGCTGCGCGACGTGCTCGGCGTCTTCGTCGAGCAGTTGAAGCTCGACGATGCGCACTTCGCCGTCGCCGAGCTAGAGCAGATGCTGACGCTGGCCGAGCAGCTCGACGACAGCGCCGCGCGCCTGTCGCTCAAGGAGCGCTTTATCTACGCCCAGGCGCCCGTGGACACGCGCACCGAAAGCCAGTTGCAAGCCTTCCTCGACTGGGCTGCGCAACACGCCTTCAGCGGCCAGGCCGGCTCACCGTGGTTTCTGGATCAGGTGGACGGCCACAGCCGGCTCGATGCGATGGAGCAGGCGCTGCGCGCCTGCACGCTGTGGCTGTGGCTCGACCTGCGCTTCCCTGGTGCCTACGGGCATCTGCAGGAGGTGCTGGCGCTGCGCGGGCAGCTCAACGACGGGATAGAGCGGCAGTTGAAGGGGAAGCGGCCGTTGGCGCAGATGAGGCATCGGCAGCGGCGGGGTGGGTGATGAGGGGCTGAACGATGCACTCTGACTATGTGATGGAGGATGCTCTCAAATGGCGTTTGACGCGATCAATCGAATAGACATTACCGGCCTTCGAGGTTTTGCGAGCGCGGGCTCAATGACCCTTGCCGTGCCCGACGGTCGGCGAGCAAGTGGACTCACAGTAGTCACTGGAGCCAACAGCGCCGGCAAATCCGTGGTCATCGAAGCGTTCAGGGCGATGCAGTCTCCTGGGCGAGACCGCAGCTTTCCCGAACGCACGCGCAACGTGGCTGCAAGCAGCCGAGTGGAGATCAAACTGCACTATGGACCGGGTCAATCCCAAACCCTGCGCACTGTGCCCGAAGGGGGAAGCGAGGCGGAGTGGATTCACGAGGGAAGTTTTACGCCGGCGGAGATCCTTGCGTTGCCTTCGCGCAGGGCCTTCAATCCGGCCTTCGGGAAGGAACTGTTGAATCGACGTAACTATGCTCACGCCACATCGGGCGACGGCGAACGGCCTATGTCCCAAGACCGGTTCGGCGGTCGCCTTTTCCAGATCCAAAAGAACAGGGCTGCTTTCAATGAGGTCCTTGGGAAGGTCTTGAATCCCCTGCCAAACTGGTACATCGAGAAAGGTCAGAACTACTTCCTGCGAATTGAGGCGGGCAGCGGCTACCACGACTCAGAGGGGATGGGGGACGGGATCACGAGCTTGTTCGTGATCATCGATGCGCTCTATGACTCACCACCAGGGGCGGTGATCGCAATCGATGAGCCCGAGTTGTCGCTTCACCCCAGCCTCCAGCGCCGATTGGCCAGCTTGCTTGCAGAGTACGCACGTGACCGGCAAATCGTCATCGCCACGCATTCAACCTATTTTGTCGATCCTGAGTTGCTGGCCGCGGGCATGCGGGTCCGGCGCTTGACCACTGACAAGAAGCAGGGAACAAGGATCCACGAACTGAGCGAGGCCACGGGCGAACGCCTCGCGCGCCTTGCGACGGATCTCAACAACCCCCATACATTGGGCCTCGATGCACGCGAGGCGCTGTTCCAGGAGGACGGTCTGCTCCTGCTTGAAGGACAGGAAGATGTTCAGTTGCTCGACATCGTGCTCAAAGAAACTGGCGTTGCAGTTGATCTGCCCCCATTCGGGTGGGGCGTCGGCGGTGCTGACAAGATGCCCGTGATCGCTCAGATGCTCTACGAGCTCGGCTTCCAGAAGGTCATCTGTTTTCTTGACCGCAATAGGAGCGATGTCGCCGCGTCGCTTCGGGAAACTCACCCTAACTACTGTGTTGCGTGCTGGCCAGCTGACGACATTCGCACCAAGCCCTCGCGGCAAATCGTCTCAGTGAAGGGTCTGCTTGACGAGAGCTATAGGCTCCGCCCCGAGTACCGAGACACCACCGCATCGCTACTGAAGATGGCACGCGACTATTTGAATCCGCCAGTTCCAGCGGCCACAAATGCAGCTCGAACCGACTAAAGATGCGCGGCTGAAGGCCGAAGGCGGCCTGCTAAAGAGAACTGTGGCCGGCAGCGCTCGCTGCCAATTGACGCACATGCCTCCCGCCCAGCTGGGCAAAGCGTTCAAATCGCAGACGTTCGTCACGCTCAATCCACAGCCGACAACGCGCCAGTCTCATCGCCCCATGAGGCTGCAACAGCGACAATCCCCCGATGAAAACCCCCGCCCGCCTCCAGTCCCTCCAAGACGAAGGCCTCATCGACAGCGTGTCGCGCCAGTTGATGAGCGGCAAGGAAGCCACGGTCTATCGTGGTGCGCTGCGGCGACGAGACGCGCTGCGCCAAGGTCTACAAGGAAGCCAACCAGCGCAGCTTCCGCCAGGCGGTGGACTACACCGAGAACCGCAAGGTCAAGAACACGCGCCAGGCGCGCGCGATGGCCAAGGGCACGCGCTTCGGCCGCCAGGCGCAGGAGGCGGCGTGGCAGAGCGCCGAGGTCGATGCGCTGTACCGGCTGGCGGCGGCGGGCGTGCGGGTGCCCCAGCCGTTCAACTTCCACGACGGCGTGCTGCTGATGGAGCTGGTCACCGATGCGGCCAGGCGACGCCGCGCCGCGCCTGAACGACGTGGCCTTCACGCCCGGCGACGCGCGCGCCCACCACGCCACGCTGCTGCAGGAGGTGGTGCGCATGCTGTGCGCCGGCGTCGTGCATGGCGACTTGTCGGAGTTCAACATCCTGCTGGCCGCCGACGGCCCGGTGATCATCGACCTGCCGCAGGCGGTGGACGCCGCCGGCAACAACCACGCCGCACGCATGCTGCTGCGCGACGTGGACAACCTGCGCGACTTCTTCGGTCGCTTCGCCCCCGAGCTGCTCGCCACCGAGTACGGCCCCGAGATCTGGGCGCTGTACGGGCGCGGCCTGCTGCGCGTGGACAGCGTGCTCACCGGCCGCCACGAGCGCGATCACCGCCCGGCCGACCTGCAGGCCGTGATGCGCGAGATCGACGACGCGCGCGCCGAAGAGGCCGCTCGCCGCTTGCGAATGGCCACGGTGGCGTGAGCGCGCTGCCGTACCTGCGCGGCTACGCACCCGAGTTGCTGGCCAAAGTGCAGCAGCTCATCGCCGAAGGAACACTGCGCGAGAGCGTGCTGCGCCGCTACCCGCAAACGCACGACGTGCGCAGCGACCGCGCGCTGTTCGACTACGTGGCCGCGCTCAAGGCCGAGCACCTGCGCAACGCCGAGCCGCTGGCCAAGGTGGCCTACGACAACAAGCTGCAGGTGTTGCGCAATGCGCTCGGCACGCACACCACCGTGTCGCGCGTGCAAGGCACGAAGCTCAAGGCCAAGCGCGAAATCCGCGTCGCCAGTGTGTTCAAGGACGCGCCGGCCGAGTTCCTGAAGATGATCGTCGTGCACGAACTGGCGCATCTTGAAAGTGCGCGAGCACGACAAAGCCTTCTATGCGCTGTGCACGCGCATGGAACCCGCGTATCACCAACTGGAGTTCGACGTGCGGCTGTGGCTGACGGCGAAGGACTCTCACGAGTGACCCGTTCGTCCTGAGCCTGTCGAAGGCCTGCGCAAGCCCTTCGACAAGCTCAGGGCGAACGGATCGGGCGATGCACTGACGCCGCGACGGCGCTCAGCGCGGCTTCACGAACCCGCTCTCGACCCACGCCGCCGCGCTGCCCGGACTCAGCTTGAACGAAGCCGGCACGCGCACCTGAGCGAGCTCGTTGCCCTCACCATCGATCGCCCTCAACACGCCATGCGCATCGTCGTCGTCCGGCACGATGTCCAGCGTGACCTCGATGTGCCCGCTGCTGTGCGTCACGACCACGCTCTTGTGCAGCAGCGCCTGCAACTGTTGCTCGTGCCGGCGCAGCACTTCCGATGCCGTCTTCACCAGCGTGTTGAATGCCGCGGTGTCGAGCGGCTTCGGGTTTTTCTTGTCGCGCCCCATCGTCCACGGCCCGACGAGCGCCGGCTCGGCTTCGCCATGCTTGAGCATCTCCACCGCCCAGCCGTCGTCGTCGTTGTTCTTGATGACGCGCGCGGTCCAGCCGTTGTCACGCCAGAAGGTGGCTTCGTGCAGGGGTTCGGTGTCGGTCGGTTCGGAAGTGTTCATGCGCTCACCAGATCCGGATCCGCTCGCCGCTGGCCTTGAACATCTTGTCGCCCGGCTTCGTCGCAAACGCCTCATGAAACCCATCGTGATTCACCGCGGCCCCGTTGGCGCGGAATTCGTCGGGCGAGTGCGGGTCGATCGTCAGCAGTTGCAGCTTGCGCTCGTCGCGCGATTTGGCGCGCCAGGCCTGCGACCAGCCGAGGAAGAAGCGCTGCTCGCCGGTGTGGCCGCCGAGAACCGGGGACTTCTGGCCTTGCAGAGAATTCACATACGCCTTGTAGGCGATCTGCAGGCCCGACAGGTCGGCGATGTTTTCGCCCAGCGTCAGCTTGCCGTTCAGCCGCTTGCCGGGAAGCGGTTCGTAGCTTTCGTACTGCGCCACCAAGCGCGCGCCCACCGCCTCGAAGGCCTTGCGGTCGTCGTCGGTCCACCAGTTGCGCAAGGCGCCGTCGCCGTCGAACTGGCTGCCGCTGTCGTCGAAGCCGTGGCTGATTTCGTGGCCGATGATGGCGCCGATGGCGCCGTAGTTGGCGGCGTCGTCGGCGCTCATGTCGAAGAACGGCGGCTGCAGGATGGCCGCCGGAAAGACGATCTCGTTTTTCGTCGGGTTGTAGTACGCGTTGACGGTCTGCGGTGTGATGCCCCACTCGGCACGGTCCACCTTGCGCCCGGCCTTGGCGGCGTTGCGCTCCCACTCGAAGCGGCCGGCGCGCAGCGTATTGCCGAGGGCGTCGACCGGACGAACCTCGAGGCGGCTGTAGTCGCGCCACTGTTCGGGATAGCCGATCTTGGTGGTGTATTTGGCGAGCTTGGCTTGCGCCTCGGCCTTCGTCGCCGGCGTCATCCACGCCAGGCCGTCGAGCGACTGCTTGTACGCAGCCAGCAGGTTGGCGACCAGTGCCTGCATGCGCGCCTTGTGCGCCGGCGAGAAGTGATGCGCCACGTAGATCTGCCCCACCGCCTCGCCGAGCGCGCCGTTGAGTTCGGTGATGGCTTGCTGCCAACGCGGCCTTTGCTCCTTGGCGCCGGTGAGTGCGGTGCCGCGAAATGCAAAACGCGCGTCGCGGATTTGCTGCGGCAGCACGAGGCCGGCATCGTCGAGCGCGCGCAACTTGAAGTACAGCTTCCAATCGGCCAGCGGCACCTCCGCAAACAACTTGCCGGTGGCCGTGACCATGCTCGGCTGCGACACCGACAAGCGCTCTTGCCCACCGAGCTGCGCCGCGGCCAGGTACGCCGCCCAATCGAAGCCCGGCGCCAGCCGCGCCAGCTCGGCCGGCGACATCGGGTTGTAGAGCTTGCCCGGGTCGCGGTTGGCCACCTTGTCCCAATGCGCCTGCGCGATGCGCTCTTCGATCGCCAGCACGCGGCGCGCCGCGTCGGCCGGTTGCGCCATGCCGGCCTGCGTGGCCAGCAGCACCAGGTACTGCTCATAGGCCACGCGCACTTTGCCCAGGCGCTCGTCGTCTTTTTTCAGGTAGTAGTCGCGGTCGGGCAGGCCCAGACCGCCTTGCCAGGTGATCGCGCGGTTGACCGTCGGCTCTTTGAAATCGGGCAGCACGGCCAGCGCCACCGGCGTCGTGATCGCGCCCTGCATGCGGCCTTGCCACGCCGCCAGCTCGTTCGGTGATTTCAGGGCGTCGATCTGCGCCAGCAGCGGCGCGATCGGCGCCAAGCCGGCCTTGTCGATCGCCTCAGTGTCAGTGAACGCGGCGTAAAACGCGCCCACCTTCTGCGCCACGCTGCCCGGTGCATGCGTTTGTTTTGCCAGCGCATCGACGATGGCGCGCACGCGCTCGTCCGAGCAGGTCACGCAGCTGGATGAAGGCGCCGTAGTCCGGCTTGTCGGCGGGGATCTCGGTGGCCTGCAACCAGCGGCCGTTGGCGGCGCGGAACAGATCGTCCTGCGCGCGCACCGCGGGGTCGAAGCCCTGTGTGTCGAGGCCGCTGTTCACGGTTGTGGCGCAGGCTGCGAGCACCGCGGCGGTGGCAACGAGCACGGCGCAGCGAAGCGGCGGCATCGGCATGGTGAACTCCTTCGAAGTGGCATCGCGTCTCCTCTGGGTCAGCGCGAAAAGCCTGGAGCGTACACAAGGCTGCATGGCACACAATCCCGTCTCATGAACCAGCAGATCTCGATCATCGGCGCGCCGACCGACATCGGCGCCGGCGCACGCGGCGCGAGCATGGGGCCGGAAGCGATGCGCGTGGCCAACATCGTGCCGATCCTGCAAGGCCACGGCCTCGAAGTGGCCGACCGCGGCAACCTCGTCGGCCCCGCCAACCCGTGGCTGCCGCCGGTGGACGGCTACCGCCATCTTGGCCGAAGTGGCGCAATGGAACCGCACCGTGCACGAGGCCGTGCACGCCGAGCTGAAGCTGGGCCGCCTGCCGATCCTGCTCGGCGGCGACCATTGCCTGGGCATCGGCAGCATCAGCGCCGTGGCGCGCCATTGCCGAGAGAGCAACAAGAAGCTGCGCGTGTTGTGGCTCGACGCGCATGCCGACTTCAACACCAGCACGCTCACGCCGAGCGGCAACACGCACGGCATGCCGGTGGCCTGCCTGTGCGGCCACGGGCCGCAGGAGCTGATCGAGATCGGCGGAACGGTGCCGGCGATCAACCCCAAGTGGGTGCGGCAGATCGGCATCCGCAGCGTCGATCCGGGCGAGAAGCGCTTCGTGCACGAGCAGGACCTGGAAGTCTTCGACATGCGCTACATCGACGAGATGGGCATGCGCCACACGATGGAGCTGGCGCTGGCCACGCTCGACGCCAACACGCACCTGCACGTCAGCTTCGACGTCGATTTTCTCGACCCCGACATCGCGCCGGGCGTAGGCACCACGATCCCCGGCGGGCCGACGTATCGCGAAGCGCAGTTGTGCATGGAGATGATCGCCGACACCGGGCGGCTGGCGTCGCTCGACGTGATGGAGCTGAACCCGGCGCTCGACGTGCGCAACAGGACGGCGCTGCTGGCAGTGGATTTGATCGAGAGCTTGTTCGGCAAAAGCACGTTGATGCGCAAGTAATGCGACCGAATTCGCCCCGCCCCCCTAGCGCCAACCCCCTAGTCCGCAGCCCCAAACCCCCCTCGATTCCCCCTTTAGAACGAATGACCTGAGCCGCCGCAGTTCCTATCCTTTGTGCCATGCCTCCACTCACCGGGGGCCAGGAGATGAGACATGGCACAGATCTGCAGCAAGCGGCTTGCACAGGCGGCGTTCTACGTTGCCCTGGCCGCGGCGATCCTCGGCGCGATTGCAGTGCCGGCGATGGCGGCCGAGCCGCGCGCGGTGTTGACGATCACCGACGGCCCGGCGCATGTGTTGCGCGGCGCACTGAAGTTCGACGCCGCCGAAGGCTTCGGCCTGGCCGACGACGACATCGTGCGCACCACCGCCGCCACCCGCGTGGCGCGCATCGAGTTCGCCGATGGCCGCGCGCTCGACCTCGGCCCCGCGACACAGGTGTTGCTGCTGTCCGATCGCAGCGCACAGGCGCAGGGCTGGGGCGGCGCCAGCGCGCTGCTGCTCACCGGCTGGGCCAAGTTGTCGGCCGGCGCCGCGGTCAGCAAACTGGTGCTGCCGCACGCCGTCGTTGCCGGCGACGCGCGCGGCGTGCTGTTGGCGCACAGCGCGGCCGACGGCGCCGCGCTGGCCTTTGCCGAATCACGCGGCCTGGCGCTCGTGCCGCGCGGCACGAGCGGCGCCGAGCTCTCGCTGCGCGAAGGCGAGAGCTGGTCGCGCGACGCGGCCTCGGCGGCCGTGCGCGTGAGCGGGCGGCTGACCGGCCTGCGCGAGGTGCCGCGCGCGCTGGCCGACACGCTGCCGAGCCGCGCTGCGCAGTGGAGTGGCCGCGCCGTCGATGCCGCCGACGGCGCACCGATCGACGCCGCCGATCTGGCGCCGTGGTCGCAGGCCGAGCCGCAGTTGCTGGCGCTGCTGCGTCCTTCGCAGCGCGGCGCGGCCACCGCGCGCACGACCAACGTTGCGGGCACCCGCAGCGCAGCAGGCGTAAAGACGGCGAGCTTCGGTGGCGGCCAACGCGTCGCCTTGCGTCGGCCGGCGCGCGTGCTGCCGCTGCCGACGCCGACGGCCAGCACATCGATCGCGCTGCCGTCCTCCGTCTTCCTCAGCGCCGAGCCCGTGACCACTTTGCAGTTGCCGATAGCCCTGTCGCCGCGCGCGCAAGCCCAGTAATCAACCCACCCCAGCACCATCATGAAACTGCTCGTCAAGTTCAACCTCGTCTTCGTCGCCGTGTTCCTGCTCGGCCTGCTCGTCACCAGCACGGTGACACGCTCGCTGCTCGACCGCCATGCACAGGAAGAAGTGCTGCAGCACGCGCGCTTCCTGCTCGAGAAGGCGATGGCCGTGCGCGCCTACACCTCGACGCAGATCGCGCCGCTGCTCGAAACGCAGATGAAGTACGGCTTCCTGCCGCAGTCGATCCCGGCGTTCTCGGCCACCGAGGTGTTGGGCAAACTGCAGAAGGCCTACCCGGACTACAGCTACAAGGAGGCGACGCTGAACCCGACCAACCCGCGCGACCGTGCGGTGGAGTGGGAGGCCGACGTGATCGGCGAGTTCAAGAAGTCGCCCGAGGCCAAGGAGTTCGTCGGCCAGCGCGACACGCCGGCCGGCAAGGCGCTCTACATCGCGCGGCCGATCCGCATCAACGACGGCGCCTGCCTGCGCTGCCACAGCACGATCGACGCCGCGCCGAAGACGCTGGTGGAAAAGTACGGCCCGGCCAACGGCTTCGGCTGGCAACTGCATGAGGTCGTCGGCGCGCAGATGGTGTCGGTGCCGATGACGGTGCCGCTAGCGCGCTCGCAGCAGACCTGGGCCACGGTGATGACGCTGTTCGGCGCCGTTTTTCTCGTCACCGGCCTGGCGCTGAACCTGGTGCTGTGGGCGATGGTGATCCGCCCTGTCACGCAGATGGCGGCGCTGGCCGAGCGGGTGAGCCTGGGCAAGGGCGATGCGCCGGCCTTCGCCACCAAGGGCCGCGACGAGATCGGTGTGCTCGGGCAGTCGTTCAACCGCATGCGGCGCAGTTTGCATGCGGCGATGAAGATGTTGGAGAACCCGGCAACAACATGAAAACGCGCAGCGCGGGGGTGCCGACATGAGCGCAAGGCTGACGCCCACCGGCGTGCCGCTGGATGAAAGCGGCGCTGCCGCACCCTCGCCGCAGCGCCTGGGACGCTACACGCTGCAGGCCACGCTCGGCGAAGGGGCGATGGGTGTCGTGTACCGCGCCCACGATCCGCTGCTCGACCGCACGGTCGCGCTGAAGACGTTTCGCAAACCGGCCTGCGGCTCGGCTCAAGCCAGCATGGCCGCCGCACTGCGGCTGCGCAACGAAGCACAAGCCGCGGCGCGGCTGTCGCATCCCGGCATCGTCGCCGTGTACGAATACGGCGAAGACGGCGAGCAATCGTTCATTGCCATGGAGTACGTTCGCGGCACGCCGCTGCTGGCCGGCATGGCCCAGCACGCCGCGCTGCCGATCGACGACGTGCTCTGCCTGATGGTGCAGTTGCTCGGCGCCCTGCAATGCGCGCACGAGCAAGGCGTGTGGCACCGCGACATCAAGCCCGCCAACCTGATGCTGACGCCCGAGGGGCGGTTGAAGATCACCGACTTCGGCATCGCACGCATGACGCAAAGCCCGACGAACGACGGCACTGCAGCAGCAGCAGCGCCGCCGCGCGGCGCCGGCGTGATGGGCTCGCCCGGCTACCTGGCGCCCGAGTGCTACGCGGGCGGGGCCGATGGGGTTCATGGCGACCAGCGCGCCGACGTCTATGCCTGCGGCGTGCTGTTGTTCGAGTTGCTGACCGGCCTGCGACCGTTTCGCGGCAGCCCCGACGTGGTGATGTACAAGACGCTGCATCTGCCGGTGCCACCGCTGGCCGCGCCGGGCGATGCGCAGTTCGTGCCGCTGTCGCGCTTTGCGCATGTGGTGCAGCGCGCTCTGGCCAAGTCACCGGACGATCGCTTTGCGAGCGCGCTCGAGATGCACACCGCGTTGACGCTGGCTGCCGAGCGCGCGGTGCCTCACGCGCTGTCGGCGCCGGCGATGCGCCTGCTGACGCCTGCGCCGGCGCCGGCCCGTGCGGCGGCGGCCGTGCCGAGCGCACCCGACGCGCCGCCGGTCGCCGGTCCGGCCGCGGCGCCACCATCGGCGCCCCAGGCCGCCTTTGCCGACAGCCTGCTCGCCCGTGTGGCCGCCGAGCTGGTCGATGACCTCGGGCCGATGGCGGAGTGCATCGTTCGCCGCGCCGCAGCGCACGGCGACGAGAGCGTGAGCAAGTTGTTGATGCGCGTGGCCAACGACGCGCTGCCGGCCTCGCGGCGCGCCGCCTTCATCGAACGCCTGCGCGTGCTGCTGGCCGACCAGCGCGGCCCCGAGCGCCGCGGCCCCGCCACCCACCCGCCGACGGGCGTGCTGGTGCCGGTGTTGAACGAAGTGCTCGGCGATGCGCCGCCCGCAGCGCCGATCGATTCACGGCTGCTGCGCGATGCCGAGCTTGTGTTGACGCCGCACGTCGGCCCGATGGCCGCGCTGCTGGTGCGCCGCGCCGCGGCCGGCGCCGAGACGCGCGATCAGTTCATCACCCGCCTGGCGGGACTGGCCGCGGATGGCCAGGAGCGCGAAGGGCTGTTCGCGGCGTTGCGCCGCTTGCGCTGACGCCTAGCGCTTGCACCACTGCTTTTCGCAAGGCACGCCGTCTTTGTTGCCATCCATCTTGGCGGCCGGGCAGTTCTTCAGAAACCAGGTGGCCTCGTCGCAAGATGTCATCTGCGAACAGAACGTGCGGCCATCGCAGCGGCGGCTCGAGGCGTCTGCGGTGACGATCGCTGCCGGCGCCGCAGCGCTCTTCTTCGGCGCAGCGCCCGCGTGCGTGCACTCGCCGTTGCGCTGGCGAAAGTCGCGCGGCATCACCGCACCGGCTTCACCGTGCAGGCCGCGCTTCAACGCCATGGCCATGCGCTCTTCGGCCACGTAGGGCCCGCGGTCGTACTTGAAGCGCGCGCTCCAGGCGTGGCCGTCGCGGACCATGCGGTCGCCAACGTCCACCGTGCCGTCGAAGACCTTGCCGACGATGCGCGCGAAGTCGTCGCGGGCGACGATGCGCACGGTGACGTTGCGGTTCAAGACGAGCTTGGTCAGCGCCTGCGTGGCGTCGGCCCCGCCGGCCTGGCAGCTCTCGGGCGCGTCGATGCCTTCGACGCGGATCACCACCGGCTCGGCATCGGCCGCGGTCTTCAGCCACAGCGTGTCGCCATCGACGATGCGGCTGACCTGGCCGGTCAGCTCGGTCGGCTCCGGCGGCGGCAGCTCCTTCTTCGGTTTCGTCGCGGCTTGAACAGCGGCGACGCCGCACGCGGCCAGCACGCACGCCATGAAGACTCTTTTCATCACTTGATTCCCCACGAGAACGTTGCGGCCAGCCACCAGGCGAACAGCCCGAGCAGCAGCAACCAGATCAGCACGATCAGCAACACGCCCCACCACAAGCGCGGCAGCTTGTCGGCGCTGGCCTCGGCTTCGGCCATGCGCGCCTGCCACAGGTGCGGCGGCGTCAACCGCACCGCCAGCGCAATGCCCATCGGCACGAGGATGATGTCGTCGAGCAGGCCGATCACCGGAATGAAATCGGGGATCAGGTCGATCGGCGACAGCGCATAGGCCAGCACGAGCAGCGCGATCAACTTCGGCGCACGCGGCGTGTCGCGGTGGCGCACGAGTTTCCACAGCGCGAGCAGGCGCGTCGCAAGGCGCGCTTTGTTGGCGTGGTGGGCGATTTTGCTCAGCATGATTTACGCCGATTGTCGCTTCCGACGCACGCGGCTCGGTGCAGGAACAGGGGCCACTTCCGTGCCATCGAGCACGGCTTGTGCATTCGCCAGGATGCGTTGCAAGCGGTCGGCCAGCTTCTCCGTGGACAGCTCCTCGCGAAAGCGCTCCACCATCAGCGGCAGCGCGAACGGGCTCGGTGTTTGCAATGTGACGAGCTCCACGCGCTGCGACGCCATGCGCTTCAAGCTGCTGCGCAGGCGTTCGAGTTCCAACTCCTGCGCCAGCACCTCGCGCTCGGCCTGCGTCAGCAACTGGTTGCCGGCGTCGTATTTGCGAAAGACTTCCCAGAACAGACTCGATGACGCCTGCACCTGCTTCATGCTCTTCGGCGCACCGGGGTAGCCGCTGAAGACCAGTCCGGCAACGCGCGCGATCTCGCGAAAGCGGCGCTGCGCGAGCTCACCCGAGTTCAGGCTCTGCAGCACGTCGGCCATCAGCTCGTGCGTGCTGAGGGCTGTGCCGTCGAGCAGCGCCGCAGGATCGACCGGCTGCACAGCGAGCAGCTCCAAACCGAAATCGTTGATCGACAGCGAGAACGTGTTCGGCTGCGTACGCGCCAGCCGCCAGGCGAGCAACTGCGCCAGGCCCATGTGCACGTTGCGGCCGGCGAACGGGTAGAGAAAGAGGTGGTGCCCTTCGGCCGATGCGAAGCGCTCGATCAACAGCACGCCCGGCCGCGGCAGTTGCGACAAGCGCGCCTGCGTGGCCAGCATCGGTTGCGCGGCGGCCATCTCGGGCTCGAGGAAGTCACCTTGCGCGGAGCTGTGGAGCAGCTCCTGCACCATGTCCGTCATCGCTTCGGACAACGCCATCTTCGTGCCGCCCCACGCCGGCACGATGCCTCGGCTCTTCGTCGCCTTGCGCACGTACGCCGTCATGTCCTGCGTGCGCACGTACTCGAGCACGCGGCCGGCGAAGATGAAGCAGTCGCCCGACTTCAGCCGCGCAATGAAACCTTCTTCGACGCTGCCGATCTTGCCGCCCGACAACCAGGCCACGGTGATCGACGCGTCGCTGACGATGGTGCCGATCTGCAAACGGTGGCGCATGGCGATGCCGCGGTCGGGTACGCGATAGAGCCCATCGCTCGCCGCGCACGACGCGGTGGTACTGCGGGTAGGCGCCGAGGCTGGCGCCGCCGCGCTCGACGAAGGCCAGGCACCAGTCGAACTCGTCGCGGGTGAGCTGCGCGTAAGCCGTTGCAGTGCGCACTTCATCGAACAGCTCATCGGCGACAAAACCACCTCCCAACGCGACGGTCACCAGATGCTGCACCAAGACATCGAGCGGCTTGTCCGGCGAGACGCGCGACTCGACACGTCCGGCCATCGCCGCGCGCCGCGCCGCGGCGGCCTCGACGAGTTCCAGCGTGTTCGTCGGCACCAGCGTCACCCGGCTCGCGCGCCCCGGCGCATGGCCGCTGCGGCCGGCGCGTTGCAGCAGCCGCGCCACGCCTTTCGGGCTGCCGATCTGCAGCACGCGCTCGACGGGCAGAAAATCCACGCCGAGGTCGAGGCTCGACGTCGCCACCACGGCTTTCAACGAGCCGTCCTTCAAACCGGCCTCGACCCACTCGCGCACGCTCCTGTCGAGCGAGCCGTGATGCAACGCGATCTGCCCCGCCCACTCGGGCCGCGCGGTGAGCAGTAGCTGGTACCAGATCTCGGCTTGCGAGCGCACGTTGGTGAATACGAGCGTCGTGCCTTTCGTGGCCTCGATCTCTTCGACCACCGGCTGCTGCATCTGCGCGCCGAGGTGCCCGCCCCACGAAAAGCGGCCCGGCTCCCTGGGCAGCAGCGTGTCGATGACTATGGTCTTGTCGCTGCGGCCCTGCACCAGCGTCGCAGGCTCACCGCACAACGTGCGCATGGCATCGCCCAGGTTGCCGAGCGTCGCCGACAGGCCCCACACCGCGAGCGTCGGGTTCCAGCGCTTCAATCGCGCCAATGCGAGCTGCACCTGCACGCCGCGCTTGTTGCCGATGAGTTCGTGCCACTCATCGACGATCACCGTGTGCACGCCGGCGAGTTCTTGCGCTGCGCGCTCGCGCGTGAGCATCAACGACAGCGACTCGGGCGTGGTGACGAGCGCCGTCGGCATGCGGCGGTCCTGCTTCGCGCGCTCGCTGCTGGGCGTGTCGCCCGTGCGCTGGCCGACCGTCCATGCAGGGGCGACGTCGGGCAGCGGCAGTTGCAGCGCACGTGTGGTGTCGGCCGCGAGCGCGCGCATCGGTGTCAGCCAGAGCACACCGAGCGGCGGTGCGGTCTTGCCATCGAACGCGACACCCGTTGCAGCCGCGCGCGCGAGGGCGCCGAACCACACCGCATAGGTCTTGCCGCTGCCGGTGTTGGCGTGCAGCAGGCCGCTATCGCCCGCTGCCATCGCCGCCCACACCGCACGCTGAAACTCGAACGGCTGCCAGCGGCGTGCAGCGAACCAGGAATCGACGGCGGTGGGCGCAGGCATGCTGCGCCCACTGTAGCCCGACGGTCACGCAGCGCTGATGCGGTGCGCCGTGGCTGCGTTCGTTGTCGCCGCGCGGCGCGGTACGGGTTGAAGCGCGCTCGCCGGTGTGGCCAGCCACAACAGCATCAGCATCGCCAACAGCGGCAAGTTCTTCAGCAGCGGCCCGCAATGGTCGATCGTCAACTCGGGCATGTTGATCGCGGCCGTCAGCGTGTAGCCGAGCACCGCACCGATCTGCACGGCGTAGGTCCACGGGCCGGGCCGGCGAAGGATGCTGATGCCGAGCAGCGTGTTCAAGCTGCACGAGGCGACGAGCATGGCCACGCCGAGATCGCCGTCGAAGCCGCAGCGCGCGAGCAGATTCAGCACGCCCGAGTCGTGCGGCAGCAGCGCACTGATGAGCGCGGTGACCAGCCAGAGCGCGGCCACCGACGCGCGCAGCATCCACGATACGGCTGGGCTCAGCGTCACGCGCAGGTCGATCGCCGGTGACGGCGGCGTGACACGCAGGCCGACGGCAAGCGTGCTCGGCGCGCGCCTGAGCAAACGCGGCGCGGCGTTGACGCTGCTGGTGTTGCCGCGTTCGAGCAGTCGCAGCGTGTCGCGGCCAAAGACTTTTTGCGGCAGGTGCTCGGCGAGCATCGCGCCGACGTTCATCAACACCATCGGCAGCGGCAGCCACAGCGCCGCGCCGAGCGACATCGCGTCGCGGTAGGCGGCGAGCATCTCGCGGTAGCTCATCGCCTTCGGCCCGGCGAGCTCGAACACACCGCTGACGGAGTCCTTGTTCTCGAGCCAGCGCGCGACCGCCTCCGCCACTTCATAGACATGGATGGGCTGCACACGCTGCGTGCCGCCACCGGGCAGCGCGATCGCCGGCAGGCTGGCCAGCGTGGCGAACAGCGCCGCGCTGTCGCTGCCGGGCCCATAGACGAGCGACGGCCGCACGATGGCGTGCGTGAGCGGCAGCGCGGCGAGCGCGCAGTCGGCTTCGCGTTTGCTCGTGATGTAGCGCGGCAGTTCATCGGCGCCGTCTTCGGTGACGCCGAGCGCAGAGACTTGCACGATGCGCGACACGCCGGCGCGTGCGGCGCCACGAAAGAGTTCGGCAGGCCCTTGTGCATGCACGCGCTCGAAGGATTGCGCGCGGCTTTGCATCAGGATGCCGGCGCAGTTGACGACGCCATCGATGCGCGCGCGGCCAAGGCGCTCGGCCCAGGCTTGCGGCGTGACGGGCTGCATGTAGTCAACGGGCATCGACGCATCGCCGCGCGATGCCGCGACCACGGTTTGCCCGCGCGAGCGCAGCGCATGAACCAGCGCGCGGCCGATGCAGCCGGTGGCGCCGACGACGAGAACTCTCATGATGACCTCCGAGTTTTTTCAACGTTCGCGCAAGCGCCGTCCGGACAGCGCTGCAGGCGCCGCGCCGCGCGTGCGGCGGCGATGTGTTCGATCACCGGCGCCACGGTGCGCGAGATGCCGCGGCGGTTGCGCGCGAACAGCGCATAGCCGGCATCGAACAGCGGCGCGAGCAGTGGCCACGCCGTCGGCGCCCAGAGCCGGCCGCGGCCGACGGCGATGTACGCCTCGCGCAACGCCGCCACACCGCGCCAGGTCTGGCCTTGCGCATCGACGGCATGCATCAGCGCATCGAGCTCAGCCGGCGTGGCGCCCCACGGCGCGGCGTCGAAGCCGGGCGCCGAGATGTCCTCGAAGCGCAGGCGATCGTGCTTGTCCTGCGCACGCAGCTCGGCCATTTCGAGGCTGCACGCCGGGCAATGGCCGTCGTAGAGCAGCGTCAGGGGGTAGATCGGTGTTCTCATGATCCGTCATTTCAGTCAATACAGAAATCAACAGGCAAAAAAAGGTCAGGGACCAAGAAGATCGGCCGCGGTGATCTGGCGTGGCGTGCCGGCAACCTCCGCCGAACTACCCTCGGTGGTGTCGCGACCGAGCAGCTTTTTCACTTTGGCACCCAAACGCAGCACTTTGGTCAGCGTTTCGGTGTCAAGTCGCAGCATCTCATCGCTCCAGGCGGTCAAAGTCTGCAGCAACTCCAGCGTTTCCTTGACTCGCAGCTTGGCCTCGGCGGGCTCTTTGCTGATCGCCGGGTCGGCCAGCAACTCGCCGAGCACGGCGATCGTCGGCGCGATTTCGCGCTGTTGGCGCTCGCGGACCACCGCCCGCAGCAGCTCCCAGACCTGCGTCGAAGTTTCGTAGTGGTCTCGCCGATCACCGGGCAAGTGAACCAGCTTGATCAGCTTCCAGCCTTGCAGTTCACGTACGCTTGTGCTCACATTGGAGCGGGCGATGGTGAGCGTGTCGGCGATCTCCTCGGCGTGCATCGGCCGGCCGACGTAGAACAGCAGCGCATGGATCTGCGCCACGGTGCGGTTCACGCCCCAGCGGGTACCCATTTCGCCCCAATGCAGGACAAAGCGCGATGCGGTGTTCGTGAGTTCCATGGCCTGCAGGCTACGCTTGCCATACATTTCTGTCAATACAGAAATAAATGGATCATGCGCTGACAATCCAGCCTTCGACGGCATCGACCTTCTTCGGCAAGCCGTGGTTGGGCTGCCGGCTCGCCCAGGCCGCTTGCACCAGGCACAGCAGCGCATCGAGCCGGTCGCCGCTGGCATCGGCCGCGAGCGTGTCGCGCTGGGCGTGGCTCATCGCGACGCGGATGCCCAGGCGGCTCTTGCCCTGCTCCAGCGCTTCGAGCAGATCCTTGCGCGCGATCAGGCGCTCGGGCGTTTGTTTGGCTTTGTCGTCGCTCTTGTACGAACGCGCGCCGATCAACTCGCGTGCCAGCAAGCCGGGGTAGGCCTCGAGCGCCGTGCGCGTGGTGTCGCCGATGTGCAGCGTCGGCAGATGAACGCCGGCGCCGATCAGCCGCTGCACGCCGGCATGCAGCATGTAGGCCACGGGCGGATTGACCCATTTCATCGACGGGCTCGAACCGGCAGGCACGTCGCAGGCGCGGTGCGCGAACTTGCCGCCCACCGGCCGCGCGGCGCAGAACGCGGCGAACTGTTCTCGAATGTCGGCGCGCGACAACGCCGCGTAATGCTGCATCAGCGCCAGCCACTCGCGCGGCCAGTCGAGTGCTTCGACCAACTCGCGCGGCAGGCCGAACGGAAAGTCGAACGCGCCGAGCCACGGGCCGGGCTCGCGCAACAGCGCTTCGAACGCGGTGAAGTCACTCAAGGCATCGACACGCTGCAACGCCAAACGCGAGCCGGACAGCGTGCCGCGCGCCACGGTGATCGGTTTGCGCCGCGTCGGCGCGCTGGTGAAGTCGATGCCCAACAACTGCAAGCTCACTAGGAAACCTCCGTGCTTCGCACTGCGGTGCGAGCCCCCTTCGGAGCGGCCGAGCGAGGGCTCATGCAGCCATTGTGTGGCCCGACCACAATGGCGCATGCCCGGCCCCGATCGCGACTTCTGGCAACGCCGATTCGTGCAGCAGCAAACGCCGTGGGACCGCGCCGCGCCCGGCCCGCAGATCGCCGCGTGGATGGCAGACGGCACGCTGCGCGCCGGCCTGCGCATCGCCGTGCCGGGCTGCGGCAGCGGGCACGATGTGTTGGCACTCGCGCAAGCGGGCTGCGAGGTCAGCGCGATCGACTATGCGAGCGCGGCGATCGAGTTGACACGCGAACGTCTCGCCGCACAGGGCGCGCAAGCGCAGTTGACGCAGGCCGATGTGCTCGCGTGGCAACCGGCTTCGCCGCTCGACGCCGTGTACGAGCAGACCTGCTGGTGCGCGCTGCATCCCGACCATTGGGTTGCCTACGCCGCGCAACTGCGATCGTGGCTGCGCCCCGGCGGCGCGCTGCTGTTGATGGCGATGCAATGCCGCCGCGACAGCGCGAGCGTTGGCCGCATCGACGGGCCGCCGTACCACATGGACATCAACGCCGTGCGCGCGCTGTTGCCGTCGTTGCAGTGGCAATGGCCCGCGCCGCCGTACGCGGCCGTGCCACATCCGGCAGGGTGGACCGAACTCGCGCTCGTGCTGACGAAGAGCTGACCTAACGAGGCGGCGGCGAAGCATCGCCACCGATGCGCCACCACAACCACGGCAGGAACTTGCCGAGATCGGGCCGCGTGCCGACTTGCTCCGGCGCCGCCAGCGCCCGCGCCGGACTCGCTCTTTCGGCGATCGCAAAGCTGAACGTGTACGCCGGCTCCTGGCCCATGCGCAGGTCGGTGACCAAGACGCGCTGGCCCTGTTGGCGCAGCGCGTAGAAGCCGCGGCTGAAGTCACGGATGCGCTGCACGCCTTGGAGGGCGCCGACCTCGGCTTCGAGCGCCGCGCCGCGATCGAAGCGGTCGAAGGCGATCGTGCGATCCTCGTCGAGCAGCGAATAGAAACCTTCGAAGTAGTGTTCGCGCTGCATGACGACGACGCGCCAGGCGATGGTGTTGAACGCGCTCGGCGTGACCAGCACACGCTCGGCGGCGATGCCCTGGCGCGTCAGCGCATGGAGCGCCACACGCTCGACATGCTGCTGCGCGCCGAAGCCCCACGCCAGGTACGCGGTGCTGAGCACGAGGCCGAGCATGTTCGCGCGCAGCCGCGTCGTTGCCAGCGTGATGCCGGTGCCGACGAGCAGCGGCAGCGTGTACAGCGGGTCGATGATGAAGACGCTGCCGACGCCGAACGGATGGTTCGTGAACGGCAGACCGAGCTGCGTGCCATAGACCGTCATCGCATCGAGCAGCGGGTGCGTGATCAACGCCAGCCAGATCGCCAGCCACCAGCGCTGCCACAGCGCCGCTTCGCCATGCAGGCGCGCGACGAGAGCGCCGAATGGCAACGAGAACAGCGTCAGCCAGAACAGCGCATGCGTCTCGGCGCGGTGCAGCACCATGTTGGCGATCGCATCGCCATGATCGATGAAGACATCGAGGTCGGGCAGCGTGCCGGCCACGGCGCCCCACATCGCGCTCTTCCACAGCGCGGTGCGGCGGCCCATGACAGCCACGCCGACGGCGGCGCCGAGGGCGATCTGTGACAGCGAATCCATGCGGCGATTGTCAGCGTGCGATGCAGCTCATGCCGTCGCCAGCGCAATCACCCCTGCCGCGATGAAGCCCGCGCCGACGAGTCGCAGCGCACGATCACCCTCGCCCAACAACCGGCCGCCGATCAGCGCGGCGAACAGCATCGACACCTCGCGGGCCGGTGCCACATGCGACAGCGGCGCCATCTTCACGGCATAGAGCACGAGGATATAGGCCAGCGGCCCGAGCCCGCCGACGACGAGCGCGTACTTCCACTGCGTGCGCATGGCCTCGGCAAAACCGCCGCGGTCGCGCAGCACCGGCAGCGCCAGCAGCGGCACGCGCAGCACGTTGCCGACGTAATCGACGAGCACCGGCCCGATCAACAGCACCTTGACCGCATAGCCGTCGATCACCGTGTAGCAGGCGATCAGTGCGCCGGTCATCGCGCCCCAGCGCACGCCGGCCAGCGCCCGCGCGTGCGATACCGCATGCGCCTGCTGATTCTGGTGCGCCGCACCGTCGCCGCCGCGAAACAATCGCGGCCCGCCGGCGATCATGAAGACGCCGCCGCACACGGCCACGATGCCGAGGCCGCCGAGCAGCGTGATCGTCTCGCCGAGCACCAGCACGGCGCCGACCGACGCCAGCAGGGGCCCGCTGCCGCGCGCCACGGGATAGACGACGGTGAGATCGGCCTTGCGGTAGCCGGTCAACAGCACGGTGAAGTACAGCACGTGAACGAGCGCGCTGGCAGCCAGGGCGGCCCATTCGATCGGGCCCCAGCGCTGCCACTCATCAACGCCCAACCACAACGCCACCGGCGCCCACAGCACCACCGTCATCGCCACCGACAGCAACGCGAAGTGGTGGTTGCCGCCGGCCTTCTTGGCGGCGATGTTCCACAGCGCGTGCAGCAGTGCTGCGGTCAGGACGAGCGCAAGCGCGATGGGCGGCATGCGCCCATTGTCACTGCCGCATCGCTACGCTCAGGGTGTCTTGGCTTCGATCTTGATCGACGCGTACCACGCGGCGAGCGCATCGATGTCGGCGTCGGAGAGGGGCTTGGCGACGACGTTCATGACTTCATGCGTTCGCTTGCCACCGCGATAGGCCTTCAACTGCGCGCTCAAGTAGATGGCGGGCTGGCCGGCGAGGTTCGGCGCATCGGGTGCGACCGACATGCCGTTGGCGCCGTGGCAGGCGCTGCACTGCTGCGCCGCCGCGGGCGGCGCAGCCTGTGCCGAAACCGACGACAGCGCCGCCGCGGCGCCAACCGCGGCGGCGATGCGGACCAAGGTCATGGCTTGTTGTAGGTGATGCGGTAGATCGCGCCCGCGTAGTCGTCGGAGACGAGCAGCGAACCGTCTTTCCACACCGCCACATCGACCGGCCGGCCGCGGTAGCTGCCGGTCTCGCTGTCGAGGAAGCCTTCGGCGAACACGGTGCTCTTGTCGGCCGAGCCATCGGCCTTCAGCGACACGAAGTTGACCAAACCGCCGCTGGCCTTGGTGCGGTTCCACGAGCCGTGCGCGGCGACGAAGACGCCGCCCTGATACGCCGCCGGGAACTGCTTGCCGTTGTAGAACGTCATGCCGAGTTGCGCCTGGTGGGCCGGGAACTCGATCTGCGGCTTCGTCCACGCGGCCGGCGCCTTCATGTCCTTCAGGTCAGGCGCGGCAGCCGTGCCGGCGATCACCGTGTTGTTGCCGTGAATGAACGGGTAGCCGAAGTGCTCGCCGCCGGTCTTGGTGATGCGGTTGAGTTCCCCGGGCGGCGTGTCGTCGCCCATGCCGTCGGTCTGGTTGTCGGTGAACCAGACGGTCTTGTCCTTCGGGTTGATGTCCATGCCGACCGAGTTGCGCACGCCGCGCGCGACCACCTCGCGCTTCGAACCGTCGAAGGGGTCCATGCGCACCATGCCGCCGATGCCCAACTGCTCGTACAACGCCACCTTGTCTTTCGGCTGCACATTGAACGGCTGGCCGAGCGTGACGTGGAGCTTGCCGTCGTCGCTGACGCGGCAGGTGCGTGCACCGTGGTTGTAGCTCTCCTCTTCCGGCGGGACCAGCTTGCCCTGGGGCACGACTTCGATCACCGCCACGTCCGGGCCTTCATAGAAGAACTCGGCGGCGGGGAAGTTCAGCACGCGGTTGTGCTCGGCGACGATCAGGAAGCCGTCCTTCGTCCAGCACACGCCGTTCGGGTTCGTGAACTTGAGTGAGGGCGCGAAGCTCTTCACTTCGTCGGCGATGCCGTCGCTGTTGCGGTCGGTCACGGCCCACACCGTGGTTTTGCGCGTGCCGACGAAGAGCATGTTGGTGGACGGGCCCACCGCCATGTGGCGCGCGTCGGGCACGATGGCGAACAGCTCGATCTTGAAGCCGTCGGGCATCTTGACGCGCTTCAGGTTCTCGCGGATCGCAGCGGCGTTGGCGCCACCCTGCGCCACCACCGGAATGTTCAGGTCCGTGGTGGCGACGCGCATCTGCTTCAACTTCTCGATGTTTTGCTGAGCCAGCGCCGACGTACCGGCCAGGCAGAGCGTGGCGGCAGCGGCAACGGCGCAGAGGGCGAACGACTTCATGGAATGTCTCCTGTTCGTGTTGACATGGGCGGTCGAGATGGAACGCCGCCGCAGAATGTAGGGCGCTGCACGGCGCATGTGTAGGTAGCCCCATGTGGTGTGGGGAAGATACGGAGAGGCAGCGCGCAGCCGCGGCCGGTCGGTGAAGGAAGACCCCTATGAATCCCATCCTGGTTGAAGCCTGGCGCGGCAACATGGTCGAATCGTTCCATCGTGGCGCATTCGCCGTCGTCGATGCGGCCGGCGCGATCGTCGCCGCGCAGGGTGATATCCAGCGCCCGGTCTATCCGCGCTCGGCGATCAAGGTCTTGCAGGCCTTGCCGCTGGTGGAAAGCGGCGCCGCCGACCGCTTGGGCCTGACCAACGAAGAGCTGGCGCTGGCCTGCGCCTCGCATGACGGCCAGGCCGCACATGTGCAGACCGCTGCCGGCATGCTGTCCAAGGCCGGCCTCGACGCCAGCGTGCTCGAATGCGGCACGCACTGGCCGTACGACGAAGCGGCCAAGCTGGCGCTGGCCGCTGCGGGCGCCCTGCCGAGCGCCCTGCACAACAACTGCTCGGGCAAGCATGCCGGGTTCGTCTGCCTGGGTTGCGAAATGGCGGGCGAGCGCGATCGCCGCGCTTTCCTCAGCGGCTACGTGCAGGCCGAACATCCGCTGATGCGCGAAGTGAGCGCCGCGGTCGAAAGCGCCACCGGCTGCGCTCTGGCCGATGCGCCCGTGGGCACCGACGGCTGTTCCATCCCGACCTTCGGCATCGCACTGACGAACCTCGCTCACGCCTTCGCGCGCGTGGCCACCGGCCAAGGCCTGTCGCCCGGCCGCGCCGCGGCGGCCAAGCGCTTGCGAGCCGCCGTTGCCGCGGCGCCGTTCATGGTCGGCGGCAGCGGCCGGCTCGACACGCGCGTCATGGAGCTGTTCGGCGAGCGCGTGTTCTGCAAGGTCGGCGCCGAAGGCATGTACTGCGCCGCGCTGCCGGAACAAGGGCTGGGGCCTGGCGCTGAAAATGGACGACGGCAACACCGCCCGCGCCAGTGAGGTGGCGGTGGCGGCGCTGTTCGAAGCCCTCGGCTTGGCGCGCACCGAGCCCGAGCGTGCACTGCTGGCCGGGCTGTCGAACGTGACCCTGCGCAACTGGCGCGGCATTCAGGTCGGCCACCTGGCCGCGCAGCCCGAACTCCGTCGTACTTTGCCCCGAAGCGGTGCCCGAAAGCCCGCTCGGGTGTGACACATTGCCGCCGGGCCGCGGCCCGGCCAAAACAAAATGGCGGCACTCATGTCTGCCAAGCGCCGCGTTCCCCAACGAACCGCCTACGTCCCACGCGCGTCCGGGATGATGGAGTTCGAGCCGGTGTCGATCGAAGCCGCGCGCGAAGCGCTCGACGAAATCGACGCCGCGATGGCCTCGCTGCTGAGCCCCGAGTATTGGATGAAGGTGCGGCGCAAGACACTGGCCACCGACCGCGCCCTCACCGGACGCAGCATGAAGTGGCTGGCCGAACTACCCGAAGAACTGCGGCCGGTGATCACGATGCACCGCTACGCGCGCGTCATCAACTCCATCGTCGATGCCTGGCCGGACGCGCAGCATCGCGACGAGGTCTTCGAGAACCTGCTCAACGACCGCCGCAAAGGCCGGCGCGGCTTCCCGATCGACGTCGAGCGCGAGCTCTCCGCGCTGTGCCTGTTTGCGAGCATGTTGCCCCGATGACCGACTCTGCGCTGATGGAGGCGGTGATCGCACCGCTGGTGATCGAGCCCGTCAACCCGATGGACCTGCAAGCCCTGGCGCTGCTGGCGGAGGCCGCGCGCGAAGCGCGCGCGCTCTACCCCGAACTGTTCGCGCCCGGCAGCCCGGCGCCGACCAACACGCCGCTCGGCGAGCGCGAGGTCTATCTGCTGGCCTGGCGCGAAGGCGTGGCCGTCGGTTGCGGCGCGTTGCGGCGGCTCGATGGTCAGCGCGGCGAATTGCGCCGCTTGTTCGTCACGCCGCAGGCGCGCCGCGAGGGTGTCGGCCGCGCGCTGCTGGCGCGCCTGGAAGCCGATGCGCTGGCGCTCGGCTACCGCCGGCTGCTGCTCGAAACCGGCACGCGCCAGAAACCTGCTGCCGCGCTGTACCGCGCTGCCGGCTGGCGCCGCATCCCGCCGTACGGCAACTACGTTGGTGATCCGACGAGTTGCTGCTTCGGCAAGACATTGCGGTAACCGGTCCACCCCCGAAACGCCTTCGAACCAGTTCCGCGCCGGTTGCTTGGCAAGACCGCTTTTTGTCGCACTCAATACCGCCCGGATAGACCAGCAATGCGCATCACCCAGTGCGCGGTCCAGGCGACGAAGCCGCGGCGCAGCGTCGCCAGCCAGCCGCGAGGCACCGGCGGCGCCGTGACTTCGCGCGAGGCCGTCAGGGCCCGCTCGAAAGCGGCGGCGAGCGACGCCGAAAAGCGCGCGTCGTGGACGACGACATTGCCTTCGAGGTTGAGCAGCAGCGACAGCGGGTCGATGTTGGAGCTGCCGACCGTCGCCCAATCGTCGTCGGCCAGCGCCACCTTGGCGTGCAGGAAGGCCGGCATGTACTCGTAGATCTGCACGCCGTGCGACAGCAACTCGTCGTACAGCACCTGCGCCGCCAGGCCGGCAATGCGGTAGTCGAGCTTGCCCTGCAAGAGCAGGCGCACGCGCACGCCGCGCTCGGCCGCGCCGCGCAGCGTGCGCCGGAAGATGCGCCCGGGATAGAAGTACGGGCAGACGATGTCGATGCGCGTGTGCGCGTCTTCGAGCGCGTGGATGTAGCTGCGCTCGATGGCGCGGCGCTGGCGCAGGTTGTCGCGCACGACGAAAGCGGCGCGCACCGGTTGCAGCGCCTCGGCCGCCGGCGCGTGGGCGCGCGGCACGATGCGCAGTTGCTGCAGCAGCGAGCGCGCGCCGGACAGCGGCTCGGCGCTGCGCGCCAGCGACATCAACTCCTCGCGCCACTCGTGGCCGAAGGCGGCGCGCGTCCACATCGCGCGCGCCGTCTGCGCCACCGGCTGCACGACCGGGCCGCGCAGCGCCACCGCGAAATCCAGGCGCGGCGTGGCCGTGCGCCCATGGTGCAGGTCGATGTGGTCGTCGATGATGTTGATGCCGCCGACGAAGCCGCGCTCGTCATCGACCACCAGCAGCTTCTGGTGCAGTCGGCGCAACTGCCCCGGTTGCAGGTAGGCGGTCCAGCGGTCGAGCGGACGGAAGACAGCCAGCGCGACTGTGCTGCCGTCGAACCACTCGCGCAGCGCCGGCAGGCTGGCCATCGAACCGAAGCCATCGACCACCACGCGCACCCGCACGCCGCGCCGCGCCGCCGCGACGAGCGAGTTCGCCATCGCGCGCGCGGCGTCGTCGTGATGAAAGATGTAGGTCGCCAGCCAGACCTCGTTGTGGGCCGAGGCGATGGCCGCATGCATGGCGGGGAACAGCTCGTCGCCGCCGGACAGCAGCGTGACCTCGTTGCCGCCGCTGAACACCACCTCACTGTCCAAAGCGGATTCGCGCGCCACGGCCTCTTCGCTCATCGGCCGGCCAGTTCGAACTCCGCCACCAGCGGCAGGTGGTCGGACATGCGCGCCCAGGCCGCGCCGCGCGGCACGTGCGTCAGCTGGCAGCGCAACTGCCGCGTGTAGATGCGGTCGAGCGCGAACACCGGCACGCGCGACGGGAAAGTCGGCCGCATGCGCGTGCCGACGGCGCGCTCCAGGCCCATGGCCTGCATCGGCGCGTCGAGGCGCTCGCCCCAATCGTTGAAATCGCCGGCAACGATCAGCGGTTCGTCGCGCGGCACGGCCGCTTTGAGATACGCCGCCAGCAGTTGCAACTGGCGCACGCGGCTCGAGTGCATCAGCCCCAGGTGCGCGACCACCGCGTGCACGGTGGCGCCCTGCCACTGCACCGGCACGTGCAGCAGGCCGCGCTGTTCGAAGCGGTGGTCGCTGACGTCGTGGTGGCCGACGTCGCCGAGCGGCCAGCGCGACAGCAGCGCGTTGCCGTGCTCGCCGTGGCGCGTGATCGCATTGCTGCGGTACGCGGCCGAGTAGCCCTCGGGTGCGAGGAACTCGGCCTGCCCTTCGGCCGGCCAGCCGAACCAGGTGCGCTCGAAGCGGCGCGCGTCGGGCGCGTTGTACAGCCGCACCTCTTGCAGGAAGACGAGGTCGGCGTCGAGCGCTTCGATGCCCAGGCCGAGGTTGTGGATCTCCAGCCGTTTGCGCAAGCCGACACCGCGCACGCCCTTGTGGATGTTGTAGGTGACGACGCGCAAGCGCGACTCGTCGGCCGCACCCGGCGGCAGTTGGCTGTGCAGCGCGCGGCGGATCATGTCAGCATCGCCCGGCCGCCCGAAGGTGCTGACGCTCCATCGGGCCACGAAGTGGACCGTTCCGGTCCGTGGGGACGCGAACGAAGTGAGCCAGGGGCATCATTTCATGAATCGCGGAAGCATCAACACCGCTTCGGCGTTGCTCGGCGAGAAGCAGCGGTCGGCCGCCTCGCGCCACGGCAACCAGACATGCGCCACATGCTCGCGCGGCGCCAGGCGCACCGGCGTGCCGGCAGGCACGACGAGGCCGAACACATGCTCGGTGTTGTGCGTCACGCCGGGCGCATAGCGGTGCCGCCAGACGGGGTAGATCTCATAGACGTTTTGCAAACCCCAGTCGCGCAAGGCCGTGCGCGGCACGGCGGCGCTGCCGATGACGATCGACGTTTCTTCGGCGACCTCGCGCTCGCAGGTCTGCACCGAGCGGCTCATCCGACCGCGTCCTTGGAGCCCGTGACGCTCTGCCAGTAGCCCGGCTTGTCGGCGCGCTCGATCAGCAGCACGTCGAGCGCCGGCGTGTGGATGACCACGAGCACCGACTCGGGGATCTTGGGCGGGCGCGGCGGCGGCGTGTTCACAGCCCGCATTCTGGCCTGCGCCGCAGCGCAGCCTCGGCGCTGTGGTCAAGTCCGGGCCGGTACGGAAGGAGCGCCGCGTTCGAAGCGACCCTTCATGCGCAGGAAGGGCGATTCGAAGTAGCGGTAGCTGAGGCCGGCCACGACGATCGACAGCAGCAGCGTGGCCAGGAAATAGCTGAATGCGCCGAGCTCGACGCCGGCGAACGCGAACGCCTTGCCGACGAAGTTCTTGCACAGCATGTGCAGCAGGTACAGGCCGTAGCTGATCGTGCCCAGATAGGCCAGCACCGGCAGCTGCAACAGCGGCGCCAGGGCATGGTCTTCGCGCATGCAGCAGGCCACGACGAGCATCGCCAGCGCGACGTGGATCGTGAACCACGGCGCGCCCGGCGTCAGCGCGGCCGCCACCGACAGCGCCAACCAGATCAGGCAGTGCCAGCGGCTGCCCGCCAGCCACGGCCAGCAGCGCGCGAAGCCCGACGGATCGTGCAGCAACAGCGCCGAAGCGACACCGACGATGATCGCCAGCGGGATGTTGTGGACGACGTCGAGCACCGTCTGCGCGCCGCGCGACGCGGGCAGCCAACGCGGCAGCAGCACGTCGAGCAAGGCGATGACCACGATCACCGTCAGCACGACGGCCAGCGCACGAGCGCGCGTGCCCAGGCGTTTCATCAGCGGCGGCCAGACCAGATAGAACTGCTCCTCGGCGGCCAGCGACCAGGCGTAGTAGAAGATCACGCGGCCATCGAGGGCGACGAACCAGTTCGAGGTGTAGCTGACGAAATAGACCAGGTTGGAAAAGAAGTCCTGGCCGACTTTCGATTGGCGCTCCAACGCAAAGACCAGCACGACGTAGATCAACAGCACCGCGTAGTACAGCGGGAAGATGCGCAGCGCGCGCCGGACATAAAACGCGCGCAGATCGATCACGCCGTGGCGGTCCTTCTCGCGCAGCAGCAGCGTGGTGATCAGAAAGCCGCTGATGGCGAAGAACAGTGTCACGCCATGGTGGCCGTGCTGCGCCCACTCGGAGGCCACCAGGCCGCCGCCGCTGTGGTGCCAGATCACGGCCGCGACGCTCAACGCGCGCAGGCCGTCGAGCGAGCCGAAACGGTTGTTGGCGCGAAACGCGGCGTGCTCGGCGACCGATGGCCCCGCGCTGGCGTCCGCGGCCAGGCCATCTGAGAGGGAGGTGGGGATCTTCGACATCGAACGCGCGCTCGGCGCCGAATCCTAGCCAGCGACAGCGTGCTCGGCGCCGGCCGCGACGCGACTTCGTGCAGGAGTCACGGTTTCGAGGGGCCCGGCACGGCCGTGCGCGGCGCCACAGCGCGCCTCGAACAGGCCGACGCGCCAGGCGAACAGCAGCCCGATCGCCAACTGGCCGAGCGTGGCCGCGGCCTGCGCTGCCGCCGGCGATCCGCTGCGCGCCCAGGTGAACGTGGCGAGGGCCGAGGCCACGATGACGGCCAGCACGGCGACGACGAGCCGGCCGCGGTGCGGCGAGCGCGACAGCGCTGAGGCCGCGCGCTCGAATGCGTTCGACAAGGCGAAGCTGAGTGCTGCGATCAGCGAGGCCACGGCGAGGTAGAACACGGCTTCGTGCTGCGCGCTGAAAGCGCCGCTGCGCACCATCGCGTAGTGCCAGGGCACGACGGCGAACGAGGCCACGCCGCCGAGCGACAAGGCAGCGGCGACGCGCGGCGCGCGCCGCGTCAAGACCACGCTGCCCGCCGCACAGCACAGCAGTACCGCGACCGACAGCGCAAAGAAGGCCGCAGCCACGCTGCCCCAACGGTGAAACGAACTGCCGCGCGAGGCCAACAGGCCCGCCGCCGCCGCGCAGACGACGATCGCCGCGGCCATCACCATCCAGGCGCGCGGGCCGATGCGGCCGCCGTGGCGGCGATAGAGCACGCCCAGCGCGGCGCCGAGCAGCGGATAGGCCAGCCACGGCGCAGCCGGGTATGACACCGCGTGGTGCGGCATGAAACCGACGAGCCACTGCATGAAGCCATAACCGCCCGGCGGCGCGACCCAGCTCTGGCCGAACCCGTAGCGCAGCGCCAGCACGGCGACGATGCCCAGCGCCGCCATGGCCACCGGATGCGGCGTGGCCAGCACCAGCCGCGCCGCCACCATGCTGACGGCGATGAAGCCGAAGAAGTCCAGGCCCAACGGGCGGCCGAGGGTCCAGCCGAGAAACTGATCGGCCAGCACGAGCAGCAGCACCTTGTCGGCCAGCGAACGCCATGAGCCGGGCCTCAATGCCAGGCCGGCGCCGAAGCCGGTGGCGAAGAAGAACAGCACCGGCGCCATGCTGCCGAGAAAGACGATGGCGCCGGACGCGCCTTCCTGCGCCGCCTGCGGGGTCAGCACCGCGTAGCCGACGTGGTTGAACACCATCAACAGCGCCGCGATGCCGCGCAGCAAGTCGAGCTCGGCGACGCGCTCCGCTGCGCTCGGTGACGCCCTGCTCGCCATGAAGCGCGTCAGGCCGCGGCGCCGGTGTTGCGCAGGCGGATGTGCAGCTCGCGCAGCTGCTTCTCGTCCACCGGGCCCGGCGCGTTGGTCAGCAGATCCTGCGCGCGCTGCGTCTTCGGGAACGCGATCACGTCGCGCAGACTCTCGGCGCCGGTCATCAGCATCACGAAGCGATCCAGGCCGATGGCGATGCCGCCGTGCGGCGGCGCGCCGTACTGCAGCGCGTCGAGCAGGAAGCCGAACTTCAGCTTGGCTTCTTCGGCGCTGATCTTGAGCGCGCGGAAGACCTTGCTCTGCACCTCTTCGCGGTGGATCCGCACCGAGCCGCCGCCGAGCTCGATGCCGTTCAACACCACGTCGTAGGCCTTGGCCACGCAGCGGCCGGGATCGGTTTCGAGCCAGTCTTCGTGGCCGTCTTTCGGGCTGGTGAACGGGTGGTGCACCGCGTTCCAGCGCTCGGCCTCATCGTCGTGCTCGAACATCGGAAAGTCGATCACCCACAGCGGCTCCCAGTCGCCATGCGCCAGGCCCTTGGTCTTGCCGAACTCGCTGTGGCCGATCTTGACGCGCAAGGCGCCGATGCCGTCGTTGACGACCTTGGCCTTGTCGGCGCCGAAGAAGATCAGGTCGCCGTTGCGCGCGCCGGTGCGCTTCATGACTTCCGCGAGCGCCCTGTCGTGCAGGTTCTTGACGATCGGCGATTGCAGCCCGTCACGGCCGGCGCCGGCCTCGTTGACCTTGATCCAGGCCAGGCCCTTGGCGCCGTAGATCTTGACGAACTCGGTGTAGCCGTCGATCTCGCCGCGGCTCATTTCGGCGCCGCCGGGCACGCGCAGCGCGACGACGCGGCCTTCGGCGTGGTTGGCCGGCCCGGAGAAGACCTTGAAGTCCACGTCCTTCATCACGTCGGTGAGCTCGGTGAACTCCAACTTGACGCGCAGGTCGGGCTTGTCGGAGCCGAAGCGGTGCATCGCGTCGGTCCAGGTCATCACCGGGAACGGCGGCAGCTCGACGCCGATGGCGTGATGGAAGGTGCTGCGGATCATGCCCTCGAACATCGTGCGGATCTCTTCCTCGGTGAGGAAGCTGGTCTCGATGTCGATCTGCGTGAACTCGGGCTGGCGGTCGGCGCGCAGGTCTTCGTCGCGGAAGCACTTGGTGATCTGGTAGTAGCGGTCGAAGCCGGCCACCATCAGGAGCTGCTTGAAGAGCTGCGGCGATTGCGGCAGCGCGAAGAACATGCCGTCGTGCACGCGCGACGGGCACGAGGTAATCGCGCGCGCCTTCGGGCGTGCTCTTGGTCAGCATCGGCGTTTCGATGTCGATGAAGCCGTTGGCGTCGAGGAACTTGCGCACCTCCATCGCCACGCGGTAGCGCAGCATCATGTTGCGCTGCATCGGCGGGCGGCGCAGGTCGAGCACGCGGTGCGTCAGGCGCACGGTCTCCGAGAGGTTCTCGTCGTCGAGCTGGAACGGCGGCGTGACGCTGGGGTTCAACACTTCCAACTCATGCGCCAGCACTTCGATCTTGCCGCTGACGAGGTTCGTGTTTTCGGTGCCGGCCGGGCGCGCGCGCACCTTGCCGACGATCTTCAGGCAGAACTCGTTGCGCACGTCTTCGGCGGTCTTGAAGGTCTCGGCGCGATCGGGGTCGCAGACGATCTGCACCAGGCCTTCGCGATCGCGCAGGTCGATGAAGATGACGCCGCCGTGATCGCGGCGGCGGTGCGCCCAGCCCATGAGGGTGACGGTCTGGCCCATCAGCGTTTCGCTGACGAGGCCGCAGTAGGTGGTTCGCATGTTCGGAACTCCGTTGGTTTGTTCGATGTGTGTGTTGGCTGCGACTTCAAAAGCCGAACGCCCCGCCGCGCGGTCGGCCGATTCAGTTTCGCGCGGCCACAGGCGGCGATACGACGCCCATCGAGATGATGTACTTCAGCGCTTCATCGACGCTCATGCGCAGCGCCACCACGTCGGCGCGCGGCACCATCAAAAAGAAACCCGAGGTCGGGTTCGGCGTTGTCGGCACGTACAGGCTCACGTAGTCGGCGTGCAGGTGGTGCGCCGCTTCGCCGCCGGGCTTGCCGGTGACGAAGGCGATCGTCCACGAACCCTCGCGCGGGTACTGCACGAGCACGGCTTCGCGAAAGGCATTGCCGGAGGACGAGAACAGCGTGTCGCTGACCTGCTTGACCGAGCTGTAGATCGACTTGACGATCGGGATGCGGTGCAGGATGCGCCCGCCCTGGCGCAGCCACCATTGGCCGACCATGTTGGCGGCGAAGACGCCGGTGCCCAGCAGCAGCAGCAACACGACCAGCACGCCCAGGCCCGGAATCTTGCGCAGCATCTCGATCGGCGCATGCGCCGCCGCCGGCAGCACGGTCTGCGACGCGGTGAGCAGCCAGCCGAACAGGTCGCCGACGAGGCCGAGCACCGCTTGCAGCACCCAGATCGTGACCGCCAGCGGCAGCCAGACGAGCAGGCCGGCGATCAGGTACTTCTTCATGACGACGAGGAGCCCGACGGCGGCGGCGCGGCAGCAGGTGCGGGTGCTGTAGCGGCTGCGGGTGCAGGTGCCGGAGCCACCGCGGGCGCAGCGGCGGCGCCATCGGCCGCAGGTTTGGCGTCTTCCTTTTTCTTGTCGGCCGTTGCGTCGGCGGGCTTGTCGGCCTTCTTCGCCGCGCCTTCGCGAAAGTCGGTGACGTACCAGCCGGAGCCCTTCAACTGGAAGCCAGCGGCCGTGACCTGTTTTTCAAAGCGCGGCTCGCCGCAGGACGGACAAACAGACAGCGGCGCGTCGGACAGCTTTTGCAGCACGTCTTTGGCGTGGCCGCAGGCGGCGCAGCGATAGGCATAGATCGGCATGGAGGGAACCTGTAATGCTGGGCCGGATCACAAAACCGCAAATTATAAGTTTGGCTTCTCGCCGTTCGATAATCGCGTGGCCGTCGCTGCCCCTGTGGAGGGTGCGCGACGGTGTATCTGCGTGGACGTCACATCGGAGGTTTCTATCGTGTCCATCCTGTCCCGTACCGCGGCCGTTGCCGCTGCTCTTGCCCTGTGCACCAGCCTGGCGGCGCGCGCGGAGGAAGAACCCGTCTTGAACATCTACAACTGGGCCGACTACATCGCGCCCGATACGGTCAAGGCGTTCGAGAAGGAGACCGGCATCAAGGTCCGCTACGACAACTTCGACAGCAACGAGGTCCTGCACGCCAAGCTCGTCGCCGGGCGCACCGGCTACGACGTGGTGGTCCCGGGCTCGCACTTCGCCAAGACGCAAATTGAAGGCGGCCTGTTGATGAAGCTCGACAAGAACAAGCTGCCGAACCTGAAAAACCTCGATCCGGCCATCCAGGCGCAACTGGCCAAGCTCGACCCCGGCAACGAGTACCTGGTGGACTGGTTGTGGGGCTACACGACCGTGGGCATCAATGCCGACAAGGTCAAGAAGGCCCTCGGCGCCACCGCGCTGCCCGACAACGCGTGGGACCTCGTCTTCAAGCCTGAGTACGCGTCGAAGCTCAAGTCGTGCGGCGTCGCCTTCCTCGACACGGCCTCGGAAATCGTGCCGATCGCGCTCAACTACCTGGGCAAGGATCCGCACAGCAAGAACGCGGATGACTACAAGGCCGCGGGCGCCCTGCTCAAAAGCATTCGGCCCAACGTGACCATGTTTGCAAGTTCAGGTTCAGACTACATCGACCAGATGGCGCGCGGCGAGTTGTGCGCGGTGATCGGCTGGTCGGGCGACATCTACATCGCCAAGGACCGCTCGAAGAAAGGCCAAGCAGCCGCAGTCGCTCGAAGTTCTGCTGCCGAAATCCGGTGCGCTGCTGTTCTTCGACGCGATGGCGATCCCCAAGGACGCCAAGCACCCGGAGAACGCTCACAAGTGGATCAACTTCATCATGCGCCCCGAGGTCCATGCCGCGCTGACCAACGCGGTGTTCTACGCCAATCCGAACAAGGAGGCGCGCAAGTTCGTCAAGCCGGAGTTGGCCAACGACAAGGCGGTGTTTCCCGACGAGGCCGCATTGAAAACGATGATCGTGCCCGGCGTGCCTGACGCGGCAACGCGGCGCCTGATCACGCGCACGTTCACCAACTTCAAGGCCAACCGCTGAAGTTGGGTCAGCGCCACCACGGCGCCAGCCGCAGCAGCATCTGCGCCGCCAGCAGGCCGAGGACAAAGCCGACACTGACCCACAGGCCGGCGCGCAGCACGCGGTTGGTGCGGCGCTGCTCGGCCAGCAGCGTCTGCATCAACGCTGAATCCTCGCGCGGTTGCAGCGCCGCATGCAGCAAACGCGGCAGCTCCGGCAGCAGCTTGGCGTAGCGCGGCGCCTCGTCCTTGAGTCGCTGCGCCAGGCCTTCGACGCCGACCTGCTCGCTCATCCAGCGCTCGAGAAACGGCTTGGCCGTGCTCCACAGATCGAGCTCGGGGTCGAGCTGGCGGCCGAGGCCTTCGACGTTGAGCAGCGTCTTTTGCAGCAGCACGAGTTGCGGCTGGATCTGCACGTTGAAGCGGCGCGAGGTCTGAAACAGGCGCAACAACACCTGGCCGAGCGAGATGTCCTTCAGCGGCCGGTCGAACAGCGGCTCGCAGACGGTGCGGATCGCGCTCTCGAGCGCATCGATGCGGGTCTCGCCCGGCACCCAGCCACTCTCCAGATGCAGCTCGGCGACACGCTTGTAGTCGCGGCGGAAGAAGGCGAGAAAGTTTTGCGCCAGGTAGTCGCGGTCGTTGTCGGTCAGCGTGCCGACGATGCCGAAATCGAGCGCGATGTAGCGGCCGAAGGTGGCCGGCTCGGTGCTGATCTGGATGTTGCCCGGGTGCATGTCGGCATGGAAAAAACCGTCGCGGAAGACCTGCGTGAAGAAAATCGTCACGCCGTCGCGCGAAAGGCGTTTCAGATCGACCCCGGCGGCCAGCAGGCGCTCGGTCTGGCTGATCGGGATGCCGTTCATGCGCTGCATCACCATGACGTTGGAGGTGCACCAGTCCCAATGCATCTCGGGGATCTCGACCAGTGCCAGCCCGGCCATGTTGCGCCGCAGTTGCGCCGCATTGGCGGCCTCGCGCACGAGGTCCAGCTCGTCGTGCAGGTAGGTGTCGAACTCGGCGACGACCTCGCGCGGCTTCAGCCGCCTGCCGTCGTCGCCGCTGCGCTCGACCCAGCCGGCCATGCGGTGCAAGAGCGCGATGTCGTCGTCGATCGCGCGCAGCATGCCCGGGCGCAGCACCTTGACCGCGACCTCGCGGCCGTTCTTCAGCACCGCGAAGTGCACCTGCGCGATCGACGCGCTGGCCACCGGCTCGGCATCGAAGTTGGTGAAGACCTCGCCCAGCGGCTTGGCGAACGCGCGCTCGACGATCGCGACCGATTGCGCGCCGGGAAACGGCGGCACGTTGTCCTGCAGTTGCGCCAGTTCGTCGGCGATGTCGGCGGGCAGCAGGTCGCGCCGCGTCGATAACACCTGGCCGAACTTGACGAAGATCGGCCCCAGCTTCTCCAGGGCACGGCGCAAGCGCACGCCGCGCGGTTCGTCGAAGCGGCGGCCGATCGTGACGACGCGCGCCAGCGCCCGCACCCAGGGCTGCTTCAATCCCGACAACGCCAGGTCGTCGATGCCGAAGCGCAGCAGCGTCAGAGCAATGAACAGCGCCCGCGCCAGCTGCCTCATCGCGCGCTGCTGTCCGGCCCCGCGGCGAACGAGCGGCGCAGCGCCTGCCGCGCGGCGCGGCCGACGCTCATCGCCAGGCGCGCCGGCGTGGCGCCGACGACCTGCGCCAGGTCGGCCTCGATGTCCCAGCGCAGGTTGTCGGCCAGCCAGTGCATGTCGGCGGCCACTGCGGCGGCGCCATCGATGTGCACCTCCGGCAACGGTCCGCCCGACAGCGCGGCCAACAGTTGCGGCGGCGCCGGCATCGACATGCGCAGCGTCAGATCGGGCGCGGCCTCGGGCGCTTCACCGTCGCCGTCGAACAAACCGGCCGGCGTGACCGTGATGCGCATCGGCGGCAAGGCCGGCAGCCACCCGGGTTGATCGACCAGCGCCACGGCAAGACGGCGACCGGCATGGGCCTTCATGCGCTGCACCGCAGCCGGCTCGCGCGCCACCACATGGTTGACCAACAACAGCAGCCGGGCCTGCGCCGCCGGCAACACCAACTCACGAACCGATTGCAACATTTGCACGGATTGTAGGCAGGCCCTGCGCGGCATCTCTGGCGAGTGCGGCCCGATCGTTGCCGCGCTTTGGGGGACAATCGAGTCTCCAAGCGTCACCCCAGCAACAACAACTCACCGCGCTCGAACGCTGCTCCAAGGCAGTCCGGCCACCCATTCGCTGTCGATGTTCCAAGACCGCAGCTACAAACGAACTTTCTACAGCGCACCGCAGTCGGTGACGTCGCTGGTGGCTGCCGTTCTCGAGCCGACGCTGATCGTGCTCGTCTATCTGGCCACGGCGCTGTGGTTCCGCGAACCGATCATGCGGCCCGACCTGGTGCTCTGCCTGCTGGTCTTTGCGCTGACCTTCCCCGGACGCAACCGCTACAAGGAAGGCATGCTCAATGCCGCCACCGACCTGGTGGCGTCGTGGATCACCTTGCTGGCGATCCTGCTGCTGTGCGCCTATGCCACCGACAGCATGCATTACTTCGACCGCAACGTGCTGCTCGGCTGGTCGATCGCCACGCCGCTGGTGCAATGGCTGGCGGTGTGGGTCGGGCGCGCGATCCTGCGCAAGCGCGCGCAGGACCCGGACATCCGCAAACCCGCCGTCGTCATCGGCGCCGGCCTGCTCGGCGTCAAGGTGGCGTCGGCGCTGCAAGGCGACCGCGAAGAGGGCCGCGACTTTCTCGGCTGGTTCGACGACCGCACCGACGAGCGCCTGGCCGGCGAAACCAGCGGCCACATGCTGGGCGGCCTCAAGGACGCCGCGCCTTTCATCCGCGCCCATGGCGTCAAGGAAGTCTTCATCACGCTGCCGCTGGGCTCGCAGCCGCGCATCCTCGAGCTGCTGGAAAGCATCCAGGGCACGACGGCGTCGCTGTTCTTCGTGCCTGACGTGTTCGGCATCAGCATCATCCAGGGCCGTCTGCAGGACATGAACGGCGTGCCGGTGGTCGGCATCTGCGAGACGCCGTTCACCGGCACCAACGAGCTCGTCAAGCGCCTCTCCGACATCGTGCTGGCGGTCGTCATCCTGCTGCTGATTTCGCCGCTGCTGCTGGCCATCAGCGTCGGCGTGAAGATGAGTTCGCCCGGGCCGGCGATCTTTCGCCAGAAGCGCAACGGCCTCGACGGCGGCGAGATCACGGTCTATAAATTCCGCTCGATGCGCGCGATGGACAACGGGCCGGTGGTGGCGCAGGCCACCAAGGACGATCCGCGCATCACGCCGTTCGGCGCTTTCCTGCGCAAGACGTCGCTCGACGAGCTGCCGCAGTTTTTCAATGTGTTGCAAGGGCGCATGAGCATTGTCGGCCCGCGCCCGCACGCCGTCGCCCACAACGAACTGTACCGAGAACTCATCAGCGCTTACATGGTGCGACACAAGGTCAAGCCCGGCATCACGGGCTGGGCGCAGGTCAACGGCCTGCGTGGCGAAACCGAGACGGTGGACAAGATGAAGGCGCGCGTCGAATACGATCTGGAGTACCTGCGCAACTGGTCGCTCGGCCTCGATCTGCAGATCATCGTGCGCACGGTCCGTGTGCTGTTCTTCGACCGCAACGCATATTGATGGGCCCACCCCGGAGCGGCTTCGCCGCCGCCCCTCAAGGGGCAACGCCAGCGGCCCGGCGAAGCCGGTTCCGCGGCGTTCGCTGAGATTGGCCTGGGCCTGCGTGCTGACGCGCGTCTGCGTAAAGCACAATGGAACTCTGACAACAAACAGCACAGGAGCCCGCCTCATGCACTCAGCCCGTGCCCATCGCCTCTTGTTTGCCGCCTGCCTGGCCGCGCACCTGCCGCTGGCGGCGCAGCAGACCGACAGCGCCACGCGCCCTTGGAACGTCGGCCTGTCGCAGGACGTCACGCGCTACACCAATGTGCTGAACAGCTCCAGCGGCGGCGTCAGCGACACGGTGTGGACGACGACGCTCAGCGGCGGCCTCAACGTGCCGTTCGGCCGCCAGCGCGCTTATGCCAACGGTGCGCTGTCGCACACGCGCTACTCGAACATCGACGGCCTCGACGGCCAGGGCTACAACCTCGGCGCAGGGCTGGACTGGTCCACTGTCGGTAACCTGTCCGGCAACGTGCAGGCCAACGCCGGCCGCCGTCAGGCCGACTTCAACAGCGGCGTCAGCACCGCCACGTTGAAGAACAACGAGACCTACGAGGAACTGCGCGCCCGCGCGCTGCTCGGCGGCGTTGGCCTGCTCGGCATCGAAGGCACGCTGGGCTACCGTCGGGTCAATTTTTCAGCGCCGGAGCTGGACTCGCGCGAGTACGAGCAGAACAGCGGCAGTCTCGGCGTGATTTACCGCCCGAGCAGCGCGCTGTCTCTGGGCACCGGCCTGGCGGTGCAGTATTCCGACTACGACGTGCCGTCTTTCGGCCAGTCGCAGCCCGACAGCAGCTCGCGCCGCGACCTCTACATCACCGCAGACTGGACGGCCACTGGCGCCAGCACCGTCGGCACGCGGCTGAACTTCGGCAAGACCGACTACAAACGGCCGAATGCCGAAGACTTCTCCGGCGTGACCGGCTCGATCTACTGGAACTGGCGCCCGACCGGCCGCACCACGCTGACGACGTCGCTGTCGCGTGACACCGGCCAGGAGTCAGGATTTCAAAGCCTGACCAACGGCGGCCGCACCCGCCTGACGGCCACCGATTTCAGCCGCGTCACCAACCTCTTCACGCTCGGCGTCAACTACGAGCTGACCGGAAAGATCGTGCTGACAGGCGGCCTGAGCTACGCGCGGCGCAGCCTGGTGGACAGCATCAGCGGCCGCGCCGGCAACGACAACACCACGGTAACCTCGCTCGGCGCCAACTGGCTGGCCACGCGCATCATCACCGTCGGTTGCAAGGTCGGCCACGAGTCGCGCTCGGCCTCGGGCTTCGGCTCGTTCGACTACAGCGGCAGCAGCTTTGGCTGCCTCGGCAGCGTCACGCTGAATTGAGTTGGCGCGTCCCGTCATTCTGTTGACCGGCGCGGCCGGCTACATCGGCTCGCACACCTGGGTCTGCCTTGCTGCGGCGGGCTTCGATGTCGTCGGCGTGGACAACTTCGTCAACAGCTCGCCGCGCGTGCTCGAGCGGCTGGCCGCGCTGCTGGGAGCGCCGCCGGTGTTCGAACGCGCCGATGCCTGCGACGCCGCGGCCATGTTGACGATCGTGCAACGTCACCGCGTCGATGCAGCGATCCACTTTGCCGCGTTGAAGGCCGTCGGCGAATCGATGCAACAGCCGCTGGCCTATTACCGCAACAACCTCGGCGGCGTGCTGGCCACCTGCGAGGCCCTCGGCCGCGCCGGCGCCAAGCGCTTCGTCTTCAGCAGCAGCGCCACGGTCTATGGGCAACCGAAGTCGCTGCCGATCGCAGAAGACGCGCCGCGCGCGGCCACCAACCCTTATGGCCAGACCAAGTTGATGGCCGAACAGATGCTCGGCGATCTGCGTCTGGCCGACGCCGCCTGGCGCATCGCCAGCCTGCGTTATTTCAACCCGGTCGGCGCCCACGAAAGCGGCTCGATCGGCGAGGACCCGCGCGGCGTGCCCAACAACCTCATGCCCTACGTGGCGCAAGTGGCCGTCGGCCGGCGCCCGCACCTGCAAGTCTTCGGCAACGACTACGACACGCCGGACGGCACCGGCGTGCGCGACTACATCCACGTCATGGACCTGGCCGAGGGCCATGTGGCAGCGGTGTCGCATCTGCTCGACACCGAAGGCGCGATGACGCTCAACCTGGGCACGGGCCGCGGCGTCAGCGTGCTCGATTTGCTCAGCGCGTATGAACGCGCCAGTGGCCGCGCGATCCCGTACGTCATCGCAGAGCGGCGCCCCGGCGACGTGGCGGCTTGTTATGCCGACCCCTCACGCGCCAGCGCCACACTGGGTTGGCAGGCGCGGCGCGATCTGAACCAGATGTGCGCCGACAGTTGGCGTTGGCAGTCGGGCCACCCGGACGGGTTCGGCGCCGACGTCTGACGCGCTCGGGTTGCCCGTGCCGCGGTCAGCGGCGGGGGCGCCGTTGCTGGTGCTGCATCAAGGTGCTGAGTTCAGCCTGCACGGTCGCGGGAAAACCGCGCCGGCCGCCGCGGTAGTCATGCAGCATGTGGTCGAGCATGCGCGTGCACAGCGGCACGTCTTCCCACGAATCGGCGATGGCGTTGGCGACACGCGGAAACTGCTCGCAAGTCGTGTGCGGCCGAATCGGCGGCGGCAGGGCCACGATCCAATCCATCGCCGTGCCGGTCAGCGCCCGATCGGAGGGCAGTGCGCCGCGGCGTCGATGTTCCCAGTAGCCCGGGTCCGCCTGCTGCATCGCCTGCAGTCCCGCCGGCAACTCATCGAGGGCGCGACGCGCCTCGTCGAAATCGGTGATCTCGAAGTCCAGCGAATCCAGGTGCGCCGGTGGTTTGGGAGGCTGTTGGTTGCTCATGGTCGCCAGGCGTGTTAACGGACCGCGTGTGCACAATTCTGGCCCAGCCGGGTGCAAATGGGTACCCTCGGAACAGCGGTGGCTGCGCCCGAAGCCTGCCTCGAGTTGGTGCCGCTCGCCAAAACGCCCGCGCGCCCGACCGAACCTCCCGATACAGGTGTGTGCAGATTGCACAAGCGGCATGCCGGGCGGCATCGGCTGACCGTGCACCCAACGTTTGTTGATCTGGGGGTGGGTAAACTCTAGCAGTCAGTTTCGCAGCGCTTGGGTATGGGATCCATTCGCTGCTTCATCGCCGCAATGATGCCTTTTGAACGATCGACCACCGCTGTCTTCCTGCGCTCGGCCCTGGCCGCATGCGCCCTTGCGGGCGCTGCGGGCGGCTTGGCGGGTTGCGGAGCGAAGGAAAACTCATCGACCCAGACAGCGGCGCGGGTGAACAAGGAAGAGATCACGGTGCACCAGATCGGCGTGCAACTGTCGCAGCAGGCTGTCAAGGGCGATCAGGTCGAGGAAGCCGAGCGCCAAATCCTCGAGCGGCTGATCAACCGCGAGTTGGCAGTTCAGAAGGCCATGGACCTGAAGCTCGACCGTGAACCGAAGGTCGTTCAGGCGATCGACTCGGCGCGCCAGGACATCATCGCGCGCGCCTACGCTGACAAGCTCGGCGAAGGCGCGGCCAAGCCTACTGCCGCTGAGGTCAAGAAGTACTACGACGAACACCCGGCGCTGTTCAGCGAGCGCAAGATCTATCAGCTGCAGGAAGTTGCCGTCGAAGCCGATGCCAAGCAGGTCGAGGCGTTGAAAGCGGCGCTGCCGCCGATCAAGACAGCCGATGAACTGGTGACGTACCTCAAGGCGAACAACCTCAAGTTCGCCAGCACCGCATCGGTGCGGGCAGCCGAGCAATTGCCGCTGCCGGCGTTGCCCGTCTTCGCGCGCATGAGCGAGGGCCAGTCGCTCCTCAACCTGACTCCCAAGGGGGCACAGATCATCATCCTGCGCGGCGTGCGATCGCAGCCCGTGGACGGCGAACGTGCCTCGCGCGCGATCGAGCAGTTCCTGCAGAACGAGCAAAAGCGCAAGCTGATGGCCGACGACCTGAAAGCCCTGCGCGCCGCGGCCAAGATCGACTACCGCGGCCGCTTTGCCGCTTCGGCGCCCCCGCAGTCAGATGCGCCGCGGCAGGCCACGGCGGCCGATGTGGCCGCCTCGGCCGCGGCTCAGCTGGAAACGAAACCTGTCAACGAAGCAGCAGCCGCAAACGCTGCCATCAACATCGCCGCAGATGCCGCTGTCAAAGCGGCCAGCGGCATCGACGCCACCACCGTCAACAAAGGGCTCGGACTGAAATGAATGCAATCAACTCCAAACCGATCTCGCGGCGCTTGTTTGCGTCCGTCCCTCTGTTGCTGGCAGCGCCGGGGATGGTGTGGGCGCAACAGAGCCCGCCGGCCGCGGCGAATGCGCAGTACCGGCTGGCGGCCGGCGACACGATCCGCATTTCGGTCTATCAAAGCGCCGACCTGACGCTCGAAACCCGCCTCACCGAAGCCGGCACGATCTCCTACCCGCTGCTGGGCAGCGTCGCCCTGGCCGGATTGACGGTCTCGGAAGCCGAGAAGCGCATCGCCGATGGCCTGCGCACGGGCAACTTCGTCAAGCAGCCGCAGGTCTCGGTGGCGGTGCAGCAGGTGCGCGGCAACCAGGTCTCTGTGCTCGGTCAGGTCGGCCGGCCCGGCCGCTATCCGCTCGAAACCGGCAACGTGCAACTCACCGACATGATCGCCACGGCCGGTGGTGTCATCCCCGGCGGCGCCGACCAGGTGGTGGTGGTGGGCACACGCAACGGCCAGCCGTACCGCGCCGAGATCGACCTGCCGTCGGTGTTCGGCGCCGGCCGACGCGCCAATGACCTGACGCTGCAAAACGGCGACGTGATCTGGGTCGAACGCGCGCCGATGATCTACATGTACGGCGAGGTGCAGAAGCCCGGGTCGCTGCGTCTGGAGCGCGGCATGACGGTGATGCAGGCCCTGGCCGCCTCCGGCGGCCTGACGCAGCGCGGCACCGAACGCGGTCTGCGCGTGCACCGGCGCGATGCTGAAGGCAAGGTGCGCATCATCGAACCGGCGATGACCGACAAGTTGCAGCCCGAAGACATCGTCTACATCCGCGAGTCGGTGTTTTAGGACCAGGAGCGCATGCCATGAACCCGCGTCAAATTTTCCTGATCCTGCGTTTGCGATGGTTGATCGTGCTCGGCACGCTGCTGGCCACAACGGCATTGGCCCTGGTCATCAGCCTGATGCTGCCCAAGCAGTACACGGCCGAGACCTCCCTGCTGCTCGACATCAAGACCGATCCGCTGGTGGCGACGCTGGCACGCGATTTCGCCACGCCGTCGTACATCGCCACGCAAACCGAGATTTTGCAGAACGAGCGAGTGGCCACACGCGTCGTCAAGATGCTCGGCCTGGCGCAAAACGCCAAGGCGGTCGAGCAGTGGCGCGAGGAAACCGAAGGCCGCATCCCGCTTGAAACCTATTTCGGCTCGCTGCTGCAAAGGGGCTTGAAGATCGAGCCGGGCCGCGGCAGCAGCCTGCTGACGCTGTCCTTCACCGGCACCGACGCCAAGTTCGCAGCCGCCGGCGCCAATGCGTTCGCCCGCGCCTACCTCGACACGTTGGTCGAACTGAAGGTCGATCCGGTGAGCGAATACGCCAAGTTCTACGAAGAACGGCAGAAGCAGGTGCGCACCGAGCTGCAAGGAGCGCAGGAGCGCCTGTCGGCTTTCCAGCAGAAGAGAGGCATCGTCGTCACCAACGAGCGCATGGACCAGGAGGTCACGCGCCTGAACAGCCTCGAGACGGCGCTGGGCGCCGCGCTGACCGAGCAGGCCGACACCTCGAGCCGCAGAAACGCCGCCGGCAACGATGCGTCGCCCGACGTCATCAGCAGCCCCGCGGTGCAGTCGTTGAAAAACGAGTTGGCGCGCGCGCAACTGCAACTCACCGAGGTCAGCGGCAAGTTCGGCAGCAGCCACCCGCAGCGCATCGAGATCGAAGCACGCGTGGCCGAACTGCGCCAGCAGCTCAACACCGAGATGAGCCGCGTCGTCCGCGGCACGAGCAACGTCAACAGCAACGTCGGCAAAAAGGTCGCCGAGCTGCAATCGCTGGTGGACGGACAGAAGAAAGCCGTGCTGGCCTTGCGCTCGCAGCGCGACGAGGCCTCGGTGCTGTTGCGCGACGTCGATACCGCACAGCGCGCCTACGATGCGGTTGCGCAGCGCCTGTCCCAGCTCTCGATCGAAGTCAAGGCTGAACAGACGCCAGCGCGGGTGTTGAGCATGGCGACCGAGCCGCTGCGGCCGTCCAAGCCGAACATCGTCAAGAACACGCTCGTCGGCGTGATCCTGGGCCTGCTCGGCGGCGTCGGCCTGGCCTTCCTGCTCGAGTACATCGACCGCCGCGTGCGCAGTGCCGATGACCTCGTGGCCTACAGCGACGTGCCGGTGCTGGGCGTCATGTCCGACACCGCCGGCCGTTCGCGCCACGCGCCGCGCCTGGCGCACCAGCGCCGCCCGGCCCTGCCGTCGCCGCAACTGACCTTCGACGGGGGTGTGCAATGACACCGGTGACGATGCTCTCGACCAAGGTCCGCAATGCGGACCGGTCGATCGGCGCGATCCTGATCGACGCCGGCCGGCTGACGCCGCAGGACGCCGAGCGCATCATCAATTTCCAGAAGCAGTCGGATCTGCGCTTCGGCGAGGCCGGCATCGAGCTCGGCCTGATCAGCGAAGGCGACGTGCTGTACGCGCTGTCGCTGCAGTTCGACTATCCGTACCTGCAGCCCGGCCCGAACAAACCGATCAGCCCCGAGGTCGTCGCCGCCTACAAGCCGTTCTCGCCCGAAGGCGAAGGCCTGCGCGCACTGCGCAGCCAGTTGCAACTGCGCTGGTTCGACGCCAAGGGCGCGAACACCAGCCTGGCGATCGTCGGCGCATCGCGCGGCGAGGGCCGCAGCTACCTGGCGGCCAACCTGGCCGTCACGTTCGCGCAGCTCGGCGAACGCACGCTGCTGATCGACGCCGACATGCGCACACCGCGTCAGCACAAGCTGTTCAAGATCGAGAACCAGACCGGGTTGTCGAACCTGCTCGCCGGCCGCATGCAGGACCAAGTGGTGACCTTCGTGCACGGCATCCCCGGCTTGGCGGTGCTGCCATCGGGCCCGATCCCGCCGAACCCGGGCGAGCTGCTCAGCCGGCCGGCGCTGCCGCGCATCCTGCAGCAAAGCATGGCCACCTTCGACGTCGTGCTGATCGACACCCCTGCCATCGAGCAGGGCCCCGATGCGCTGCTCCTGGCGCGCGGCGCCGGCGCATCGCTGATCGTGGCGCGCACCAACCTCACGCGCACCGCGCAGTTCGACGATGCGATCGCCGCCATGGCCGAGAGCAACGTCTTCGTCGTCGGCTCGGTGCTGGTGGACGTGGCGGCACGGCGCAACGCGTCGCAGGCCCAAGACGCCTGAGCAGCGATGGCGGTCGCGGCGCAGGCCCAGCGGCCATTCCAACCTTGGCTGTGGGTCGCGCTCGGCGCGGCTGCGCTGTACCTGCCGAGCTACTGGAACGCCGCACAGGGCTTGTGGCAGACCGATGAGTTCGGTCACGCGCCGCTGGTGCTGGCCGTCGTCGCCTGGTTGTTCTGGCAATCCCGGCACGCCGTCCTGCAGGCGCCGACCGCGCCGCGCAGCGGCTCCGGATGGCTGCTGCTGGCCCTCGGCCTGGCGTTGTACGCGCTCGGCCGAACGGCCGGCGCGTCGAGCGTCGAGTTCGCCTCGCAAGTCTTCGTCGCCGGCGCCGTGCTGCTCTTGCTCAAGGGCACGCAAGCACTGCGCATGGCCTGGTTTCCGGTCTTCTACCTGGTCTTCATGGTGCCGCTGCCCGGCACCGTGGTCGATGCGCTGACCGAGCCGCTGAAGCACTGGATCTCGATCATCGTCGTCGATGTGCTGCACGCCGTCGGTTACCCGATCGGCCGCAGCGGCGTCATGATCACCGTCGGCCGCTACGAGTTGCTCGTCGCCGATGCCTGCTCGGGCCTGAACTCGATGTTCAGCCTGGCCGCGCTCGGCGCGCTCTTCATCCACATCATGGGCCGCAAGAGCCGCCTGCACACTGCGCTCCTCGTGCTGGCCGTCGTGCCGATCGCCTTTGCCGCCAATATCGTGCGCGTGATCTCGTTGGTGCTGATCACCTACCACTTCGGTGACGCCGCCGGCCAAGGCTTCCTGCACGGCGCGGCCGGCATCGTGCTGATGCTGGTGGCGCTGCTGGCCTTCTTCGCGCTCGACGCGACCCTCGCGCGATGGCTTCCTGATGCGGTCAAGGCGTCATGAGAGAGAACTTCTCCGCCCTCGTTTACATCCTGCTCATCGCCGGCGCCTGTTTCCTGGTGATGGCCAAGCCGTTGACGGCGCGGCTGATGGCGCCGGCCGATTTCGGGCGGCGGCGTAATCTTTGGATCGCGGTCACGGTGGCCACCTTCCTGGCCCACAACTTCTGGTTCGCCATGCTGGCCTCGGCGCTGATCGTCGGTTTCGGCTCGCGGCGTGAACAGAACCCGGCGGCGCTGTACTGCGCGCTGCTGTTTGCGGTGCCGCAGTTCGACATGCAGATCTCCGGCTTCGGCCTCGTCAACTACCTGTTCGAGATCAACCACCCGCGCATGCTGGCGCTGGTGCTGCTGCTGCCGGCAGCGATCAAGCTCGCCGGCCAACCACGCGCGGCCAACCCGCGCCTGCACCTGCCGGACACGCTTTTCGCCGTTTATTTCATCTATGTTTTCGTTGCCTCCGCCACCGCCGATTCAGTGACAGGGCTGATGCGCTTTGCGGTCTATCTGTTGCTTGACCATGCCTTGCTCTACTACGTGATCACGCGCTCAGTGGTGGACCGGCGCCGCCTCTTCGACACGCTGGCCGCGTTCTTCATGGGCGTGGCCGTCGTCGGCGTCATCGCCGGCTTCGAGAATGTGCGCAGCTGGCTGGTCTATGAAAGCCTGCGCATACCGCTCGGCGTGCCGCTGCAGGACATCGGCACCTACCTGCTGCGGGAAACCGAAGACGGCGGCTACCTGCGCGCCTATGTGACCATGGGCCACGCCATCGCGCTCGGCTTCACGAGCATGGTGGCCATCACCTTGTTGCTGGCGCTGGCGCGCAGCTTCTCGCCGCCCGTGGCGCCGGCCGCAGCGATGCAGCGAGGAGCCCCTGGTCAAACGTCCAAGCTGCTCGGCATCGCGGTCATGCTGATGCCGGTGGTGGGCCTGCTGGCCGCAGTGTCGCGCGGACCGTGGCTGGGCTGTGCGATCGTCATGGTCCTCGGCCTGTCGTTCGGGCCCGGCGCCAAAAAGCGCTTGGTGTGGATGCTCGCCGCCCTGCCGGTGGCGATCGCCGCGCTGATGATCCTGCCGCAGGGCCAGAAGTTCATCGACCTGCTGCCCTTCGTCGGCACGGTCGATCCGGGATCGGTGAGCTACCGCACGCAACTGCTCGACCGGGCGATGATCGTCTTCTGGCAGAACCCGATCTTCGGCTCGCTGCAGTACCTGAACAACCCGGCGCTCGAAGAGATGCGCCAGGGTCAGGGCATCATCGACATCGTCAACGCCTACGTCGGCGTGGCGCTGGCCTTCGGCAGCATCGGCCTGGTGCTGTTTGTCGCCCCGTCGGCCTATGCCTTGTGGGCCTCGTGGACGACGAGCCGCCGCCTGGCCCGCCAGGATCCGGATGCCGAAGCCGCGGGCCGCGCGCTGGCGATGTCGATGCTCGGCGTGCTGCTGGTCATCGGCGCGGCCAGCCACTACTTCCACATCCCGATCGTGCATTGGCTGGTGGTCAGTCTGTGCGCGGCCTTTGCGGCGAGCGCGCCGTCGTGGCGCCCGGCGACCGCCAGCACGCCGCAACCCGCTGCGACTACGGCGCGCTACGCCGCACCGACGATGAGGCCGTCGCCGCGGCGACACACCTGACGTTTCCAGCGGCCGGCGAGACAGCGCCGCAGGCCCCACGGGTGCAGGGGTCGCCGCGCACGAATGCACGCCTGCCGACTTGTGCCGCACGAGGCCACCAACAACAGCGCTGAAAATCACAGGCTCGACGGCCCGAGCAGCCCCCACCACCGCGATCTGCGGTTGCCCACCGACACATGACGACCGCCGAAAGCCTGATGACACCCGCCGCCTCCAGCGATCCGCCAGCGCACACACCGCTGAAGGAGCGCATCCTGCGCGCCGGCGGCTGGACGGTGTTCGCCTACGGCTGCACGCTGCTGCTGCGCCTGGGCAGCAGCCTGATCTTGACGCGGCTGCTCGCGCCCGAGGCGTTCGGTCTGATCGCCATCGTCTCGACGATCGCCACCGTGATCATGCTGCTGTCCGACATCGGTATCCGCCAATCGATCGTGCACAGCACGCATGGCGACGAGCCGTTGATGCTCAACACCGCCTGGACGATGCAGATCCTGCGCGGCGCGCTGATCTGGTCGGTGTGCTGCCTGGTGGCGCTCGGCCTGTACGGCGCCGGGCAGCACGGCTGGCTCACCGCCGGCTCGGTCTATGCGTCGCCGCAGTTGCCGCTGCTGCTGGCGTTGGGCACATTGCACTCGGTGATCATCGGCTTCGACTCCACCAAGCGCTTCACCGCAGACCGCCGCATCGACCAGAAACGCGTCGTGCTGATCGAACTCGGCGCGATGTTCATCAACATCGCCGTCGCGATCGTGCTGGCCTGGTTCATCCGCTCGGTGTGGGCGATCGTCGTCGGCGGCCTGATCGCCGCGGTGTGCACGGTGACGGCCGGCCACCTCTGGCTGCACGGCCACCGCAACCGGCTGGCCTGGCACCGCGGCTTCGCCAGCCAGATCTTCGACTTCGGCAAATGGATCCTGGCCTCGTCGCTGCTCTACGTGCTGGCCATCAACGGCGACAAGCTGCTGCTCGGCGTCTGGGTGACGCCGGCAGTGCTCGGCTGCTTTGCCATCGGCCAGAACCTGGCGCAGATCCTCGAGCTCGCCGTCGGCCGCGTCTTCAGCCAGGTGGCCTCGCCGGCCTTTGCCGACGTGATGCGCCACAGCCCGCAGCGCCTGCGCGAGGTCTATCTGCGCATGCGCCTGCCGTTCGACGTCATGTTCATCGCCGCGGCGGGTCTGCTGTTTGCCATCGGCCCCTGGCTGGTCGGCGTGATGTACGACCCACGCTACGCCGAGGCCGGAACGATCCTGCAGATCCTGTCGTTCGCACTGATCGTCGCCCGCTACGGCGTCTCCGCCGGCGCCTACCTGGCGCTGCAGGCGCCGCACGCACAAGCGGTGATGAACCTGGTGCGCGTCATTGCCTTCTTCGTCTTCGTGCCGTTGTCGTACAAGCTCTACGGCGTGCACGGCGCGTACTGGGCGATCGCGCTCAGCCCGGCGGCGATAGCGCCGGTGGTGTGGTGGTTCGACCGCCGCTTCGGCCTCTTGAGCTGGCGCCATGAGGTGTTCACGCTGGCCGCCTGGCCGGTCGGCTGGGTCATTGGCTTGGGCTTCGTCAGCGCCATGGGGTGGCTGCTCCGATGACCACTGCGCTGCACATCACCATCGGCATCCTGGCCTACAACGAGCGCGAGATGATCGGGCGCACGGTGCGTTCGCTGTTCGAGCAATCGGTCTTCAGCGGCGCCGGCGCAACGCTGCCCGACGTGCAGTGGGAGATCGTCGTCGTGCCCAACGGCTGCAAGGACGACACGCATGCGCAGGCCGAACAGGCGCTGCAGGCCGCGTGCGCGAACAGCAAGACGGCCAGCGTGGCCTGGCGCGTCGTCTCGCTCGAACGCGCCGGCAAGAGCCACGCCTGGAACAAGCTGGTGCACGAGATCGCCGCGCCGCACACCGACGCGTTTCTGATGATCGACGCCGACATCGAATTCGGCCACATCGAGACCATCGCCAACAGCGTGCGGCGACTGCGCAGCGACGATCGCGCCTGGACCGTGGTCGATATGCCGCTGAAGGACTTCCATCGCAAGAGCAGCAACACCTGGTTCGAAAAGCTGTCGATGCGCGTCTCCAAACGGCGCCTGGCCGACACCCACGCCGGCATCGCCGGATCGTTCTACGTGATGTGGGCCGCGCGCATGCGCAGCATCTGGATGCCGATCGACCTCTCGGTCGAAGACGGTTTTCTGCATGCCATGGTCATCACCGACGGCTTCCGCCAGGACCCGGACTACTCGCGCGTCGTCCGCGCCGACAACGCCTCGCATTACTACGAAGGCCTGACCCGCGTCAGCGACATCGTCAACCACGAAGTGCGGCTGACCATCGGCACCGTGCTCAACGCGTTCCTGTGCTGGGACGTGCTGCTGTTCATGACGCCGCGCGACGGCCCCGGCGCCGGCGCGATCGTGCGCGAGTTGAACGCGCAGGACCCGAACTGGTATCGGCGCATGATGGCCAACCAGATCGAGATCCGTGGCCTGTGGGCCATCCGCACCAAACAACTCTGGCATCGGCTGCCCGGCTGGTGGGCGCTGCCGCTGGCCCGGCGCATCGCCAAGCTGCCGACGACCTTGGCGCTGTCGCTGTTCGATGTCGGCGTGATGTGGCTGGCCAACCGCCGCCTCGTCTCCGGTCGCGCGGTCGGCTATTGGTGAGCGTGCCATTTGCACACCCCGAACCGGACGTGACACACGAGCGACAGGGCATGCATCAGCCGCCACGCTTTGCGCCGACAATTTGCACTGACTGATCTTCAACATCGATACCACCATGCATCCCGTTACTCTTCCGATCGACAGCGCCGATGGCCTGCGCATGGACCCGAAAGAAGCGCGCGCGCTCGGCAGCCTGCTGGCCGAGGACTACCGCAGCGCCGACCCGTTTCCGCACATCGTCATCGAAGGCATCCTGCCCGAGCCGCTGATCCGCAAGGTCTTCGAACACTTTCCAAAAGAAAAGCTCGACGAAGACGTCGTCTTCGACATCGGCTACGGCGGCCACCACAAGCGCCAGGTGATGCCCGAGCAATGCGATGCTTTCGTGCGCGAGTTCTTTCACTTCATGAACTCGCAGCCGATGCTGCAGTTTCTCGAAGGCCTGACCGGCATCGACGCGCTGCTGCCTGACCCGTACTTCAACGGCGGCGGTTTTCACGAAACCTCGCGTGGCGGCAAACTCGGCGTGCATGCCGACTTCCGCATCCACGAGCAATTGAACGTTCAACGGCGAATCAACCTGCTGATCTATCTGAACGAAACCTGGGACGACGAGTGGCGCGGCCAGTTGGAGCTGTGGGACAAGTCGATGAAGGAATGCCGCGCGCGCGTCTCGCCGCTCTGGAACCGCTGCGTCGTCTTCTCCACCGACGCCGACACCTGGCACGGCCACCCCGACGAGTTGCTCGTGCCCGAGCATGTGAAGCGGCGCTCGGTGGCGCTCTACTACTACACCGCGTCGAAGAACGTGTACAACGAGGTGCCCAATCTGTCCACGATGTACCAGGCGCGGCCGACCGACGACGCCGCGATCAAGAAGGAAGCGCGTGAGTTCAAGACCGAGCAGTACATGCGCGACTGGATGCCGCCGGTGCTGCTGCGCGGCTTCTACAAAGCCCGCCGCGGCGTCGCCAAGGTCGCACGCAGCCTGCGCGGCAGCTGATCGTTTGGCACGGGGTCGCCAGACCTCACGCATGTCATGCCCATCCTGATCCATGCCCTTGCGGCGCTGTGCGCCCTGGCCGCGCTGCCGGTGCTGGTGCTGTTGTTGCAGGTGCTGCTGGCACACGGCGGGCGTGGTGCATCTAGGTCGGCTGTAGCGAGTCGAATTGCCGCCGATGTGGCCGTGCTGGTCCCTGCACACAATGAAGCCGCCGGCATTGAAGCCACGCTGCGCTGCCTGCAATCGCAACTGCGCAGCGGCGACCGCGTACTCGTCGTTGCCGACAACTGCAGCGACGACACCGCGGCACTGGCCCGCCAAGCCGGCGCCGAAGTCATCGAGCGAGTCGATGCGGTTGCTCGCGGCAAGGGCTTCGCGCTCGACTTCGGTGTGCGCCACTTGAGCGCACGCCCGCCGGCGATGGTGCTGATCGTCGATGCCGACTGCCTGCTCGATGCCGGCGCGCTCGAGACGTTGGCCGGCCTGTGCACCCGCAGCGGCCGGCCGGTGCAGGCGCTCTACGAGATGAATGCTCCCGCGGCCGCAGGCCTGCGCGCGCGCGTCTCGGCGTTCGCTTGGCGCGTGCGCAACCGCGTGCGCCCGCTCGGCTGGTGGGTCGTCGGTGCGCCGTGCCAATTGATGGGTACCGGCATGATGTTCCCGTGGACCCTGCTGCGCGACGCGCCTCTGGCCAGCGGCCATATCGCCGAAGACGTGCAGCTCGGCGCCGACCTGGCGCTGCGCGGCATGCCGCCGCTGTTCGCACCGCAGGCCCGCGTCACGAGCACGTTCCCGGAAGGCGATGCCGCAGCAGCATCGCAGCGCCGGCGCTGGGAACATGGCAACCTGGCGCTGATGTTCGCGCACGGCCCGCGCTTGATCGTTGCCGGCTTGCGCCGCGCCGATGCGCGCCTGCTGGCCCTGGCAGCCGATCTGATGGTGCCGCCGCTGGCGCTGCTGGTGCAATTGCAGCTCGGCCTGGCGCTGGTCGGCGCGCTGGCCTGGTGGCTCGGCGCCGGCGCTGTGCCGCTGGCCATCAGTGGCGGCGCGCTGGCGCTGCTGGTGTTGTCGATCCTCGCCGCCTGGCGTCTGGCCGGCCGCGACATCATCGCCCTGTCCGAGCTGCTGCTGACCGCGCCGGCCTACGCGCTGCGCAAGCTGCCGATGTACGCCGCCTTCTTGTGGAAGCGCCAATCGACGTGGGTACGGGCCAAGCGTGAAGGCGAGTGAGGACGACGCGCTGATCGTGCGCGTCGCCGGCCGGCGTGAACTCGACCTCGGCCGCGACGTGCACGCGCTGCTCGGCCTGGTCTTCGATCGCATCGACCTCGGCGGCGCGGTGCGCCACATCCAGCACTGCGTGGCCGCGCGGCGGCCATGCTTTCTGTCCACGCCCAACGTCAACTTCGTCGCCGCAGCGGCGCACGATCGCGAGTTCCGCGGCTCGGTGCTGCGCAGCGATCTGAGCATCGCCGACGGCTTTCCGATTGTGCTGGCCGCGCGCTGGATGGGCCTGGCCTTTCCCGGCCGTGTCGCAGGAGCCGACCTGTTCGAGCGCTTGCAGCACAGCGGCCGTTCGGCCGAGCGGCCGCCGATCAAGCTCTTCCTCTTCGGCGGCCCGCCGGGGGTCGGTGCGCAAGCCGCGGCGCAGCTCAATGCCCAAGCGCAAGGCTTCGAATGCGTCGGTCATGACGAAGGCGGCTTCGGCGACATCGAAGCCATGAGCTCGGACGAAACGATCGACCGCATCAACGCCAGCGGCGCCGAGTTCGTGCTCGTCGCGCTCGGCGCCAAGAAGGGCCAGGCCTGGATCGAGCGCAACCGCGCGCGCCTGCAGGCGCCCGTGATCAGCCACCTGGGCGCGGTCATCAACTTCGCCGCGCAGAGCATCGAGCGCGCGCCGACGTGGATGCAACGCCTGGGCCTGGAATGGGTGTGGCGCATCGTCCAGGAGCCGCAACTGTGGCGCCGCTACTGGAACGATGGCCAGATGCTCGTCGGCACGGTGCTGACGCGGCTGTTGCCGTGGTCGGCCCGGCGTTGGCTGCGTGTGCTGCCCAATGGGGCCACCCAGGCGCCGCAGTTTCGAGTCGAGCAGCGCGAGGCGGGGCCGGTGGTGATCACGCTCGGCGGCGATTGGCGCCGTGATGCCGACCAGCAGCCGCTTCGACTTTCGCTGGCTGACGTGCTGCGCGGTGGCAGCAGCGTCGAATTCGATTTGAGCGCCGCCCCCGCGCTCGACAGCACGCTGCTCGGCCTGATGTCGCTGATCGATGCCTGGCAGGTCTCGCCGCGCGCCGTGCGCACCGCCACCGTGACACACCGCGCTCTGCTTGCCGACCTGCACGCCTACGGCGCGCAACACCTGCTCGACAGTAACGGCTAAGCCGCGTTTCCGTCCGACCGCCGCGGAACCGGCTTTGCCGGGCCGCTGGCGGTGCCCCCATGGGGGAGGCGGCGAAGCTGCTTCGGGGGGGGTCTCATCTACCGTGGCGCCGGTAGCCAGTAACCGGCGTCGCTGCCGGCGTTGTAGTAGAACGGGTTGTTCTGCGTCTGCTCTGAAAAGCGGCCGATGCAACTGTTCAGCATGCCGCTGCCACCCTTGTAGCTGGCGAACGCCGAGCAGTACTGCTCGCGCATCACCGCCTGGCATTGCGGCATCGACGGCGTGCCGGCGCCGTTGTAGTGGTTGGCCACCGTTTGCCAGGCCACGTCCTGCAGCGCCCGCGCCTGCTGCGCGGTGACATCGGCCGGCGCCCAAGCGCCCACCGGCGAGCGCCGGTAAACCGAGGCATAGCTGACCAGCGCCATGTAATACGCGCCGGTGCGGGTCAGGTGCACGTCGTCGGAGAACAGGCGGTCCATCGTCTCGCGCACGCTGCCGCCGGAGATGCCGGCCACGCCGCCGCGCGTGGCCTGCTCGACCAAGTTGGCCAGCGCCAGGCCGGCCGGCAGGTACGCCATGCGGTCGCCGCGGCCCTCACCGGCCAGCGATTGATTGACCCGGGCGGCCACGCACTGCCACGCCGGTGCGGCAGCGCGCTCGTAGTTGATCCAGGCGCTCGGATCGTTCTTGTTCGTCACTTCCAACCACGCGTGATAAAGGTAGCTGTTGGCGCGCGCGTTGCCGCTGATCAGGCGCTCGTGGAAGTGGCGCGCATAGCGCACGGTGTCTTCCCACATCAACACTTGGGCCAGGTCGTGCCGCTCGGCCAGCACCAGCGTGTCGTAGCGCTGGCCGCCCAGCGTCTGCGGGTTGGCCAGCTCGGCGGCGACGTTCAGGCCCGAAGATCCGCCGCGGTTCTTGCCGCTGCGATAGCCGGAAAAGCTCGCGTCGGCCGCGTTGTCGCCGCGCGCGCGGGCACGGATCGGCGAACCGAGCACGATCTGCTCGTTCCACCACATCGGCGTGGACAGGCTCTGCGCGATCGAGCTCATGAACTCACCCAGCGGGTCGTCGGTCAGGCTGTGGCCGGAGATGAAGACGCGGGCCGAGTCGAGCGCGTTGCCGAGCGTGGGTGCGACCGTCGGTGCGGCGGCCGGTGCGGCTGCAGGCGCCGGTGTGGGCGTCGGTGCCGGTGCCGGTGCCGGTGCCGGTGCCGGTGCCGGCGCTGGCGAAGGTGCGGGCGTTGGCGCGGGTGCCGGCGCTCGCGCCGGTGTGGGAGCAGGCGCCGGAGCTGCAACGGGTGCAGGCGCCGGCGCTGGAGCCGGCGTCGCGACCGGCGCGGGCGCAGCCGCCGCGGCGCTGCTGCTGGTCTCGCAGCGCTTGACCTGGCCGACCATCGGGTCCGTGCCGAAGAAGGCGTTGGAGCAATTGCCGCTGCCGGCCACCGTCTTTTGCAGCCAAGAGTTGCCGGCGCCATACCGAACCACGCGCGTGTCGGAGACGCTGAAGGCTTCGTTTTCGTTGGCGACGAAGGTCCAGCCGCTGCCGCTGGTGGAAGTCGTTGCCGCCGGCGTGGCTGCGGATGGGGCCGGCGTCGGCGCCGACGTGACAGGAGTGTCTGCAGCGGCCGCGTCGCTGGTATCGCCACCACCGCCGCCACAACCCGCCAAAAGAACTGCTACGGAACAGAAAAGCAAATGCACCGGCTTCAATTGATTTCTTCTCTTCTAGTGTTTGGACCCAACGACGACGAGACGCTTGGCGGCAATCTGCGGACAAAAAACGGCCGGCCAGACGGGAATGACTTCCTTCGTCTTAGCTGCTTGCAAAGCGCCTGGAGGCCGGTTTGGCAACCGACACCGTCATGTTAGGGGGATTTGCCACCCGAACCTGTCCGCAACTGTTTCGAATTGGTTCGCCATAGCAGCCCATGACGGCGTTGCGTGCTTTTTCGCACGCGAGACGTTAACCGCCCCACAAGACAACGCTGAGCGGTCTGTAGGCCGCCTCGTCCGAGTCGGCCGCCAGGCGGTCCGCGTTCGGATACGGCAGGCCGCCCTGGACCTTGAACCAGACCAGGTTGTTGGCGCGGTCCTGCCACAGCTTGGTGCCGGGGCTGGCGATGACGTCGGCAAGGCTGGTCGTCGGCGTCAGCGCCCGCGTCGTGCTCGGCTCGGGCGGCGCTTGGCGGCCGTGCTCGTAACCGGAGACGGTGTGGCCGACGGCGTTGGTGCCGCCGTCGAAGGCCACCGCCATCAGCATCGAGTCCGTGCTTCGGTAGGCGTTGCCGACCGTCATCGCAAACCACTTCGGATTCGGCTTGCCGGGAAAGCGCAGCACGTAGCGGCCGCCGGGCCGGGCGGCGAAGTGGCGCATGTTGCCCAGCATCGTGCTGGTGGTGCCGTCGGCCACGCTCCAGTTGCCGATCACCCCGCCGTTGGCGTCCTGGCGCGTGACGTCGATCGGCGCCATGAAGGCGTGGCGGCTCATGTCGAAATCGGTCTGGAAGGCGTGCACGCCGTAGTACTCGCCGGCGCAGCTGCTGCCGTTGCTTCCAGCCGGAGCCACCGGCTGGCAGCTCGCGCCGGCGGTCAGGAACGGCAGGTCATAGACCCAGAACTGGCCTTTCGGACCCCAATAGCCGTGCGGATCCCACAGCGCGCCGGCAAAACTCCAATGGCGGTTGGCCAGCGGCTGCCCGTCGAGGTTGGGCGGCAGCGTGCGGTAGCCGGCGTGGCTGCCGATCAGGCGGTTGTTGGCATTGCGCTGGGTGCCTTTGTCCACACCCAGGGTGTAGTAGTCGTTGGTGCGGAAGGCGCCGCTCGATTTGCCCTGCACGTACTCGAACGCCAGCAACGTGTTGTCACGCATCGCATAGGTCGAGTGGTAGGTCGCGAAGGCCGCAGGCGGCTCGACGTTTTGCGGGTAGCTGGTGTGGTTCAAGCTCTTGCCGACGAGCAGACCGCGGCTGATCAGCCCGTTGTCGCCGGCGCCGCCGAAATGCACGCCGGCGTTGTCGGCGCTGATCCACTCCGGGTAGTCGGGCTGCGAGACGCGGTTCCAGAAGCCGGCGCCGCTGCTGCCGTAGGCCTCGGCGCTGTTCTTGTACACGGTGTTGCGGCGCAGGGCGACGCGGATCTGGTTGGTGTAGGCGTTCTCGCTGCCGTCCACCGTCGGCACGTACTTGTTGGTCAAGACGTTACCGGCCTCGTCGATCGGCGCCCAGTCGAGGTTGATGCCGGGCTGGCCGTTGGAGTGGGCGACGTTGTCGTCGAAAACACCCAGCGGCAGGCGGTCGGGCAGCATGGCCACGTTGGCACTCGGGCCGGTCGGCTTGCGCGGGAAGGCCAGCCAGAAGCCGTTGCCTTGCGCATCGCCGGCGAGGTTGCCGCGCACGGTGTTGTCGGGGTTGGTCAGCCAGAAACCGGAGGCGCCGGCCTGGAAGACCGGGGTCTCGTGAACCTTGAGCGCCCTGCCCTGCGCGGGGCTGCGCACGAGCAGCGCCAGGTTGCCCTCGAGCACATTGCGCCGCTCGACCGCGTCTTCCAAAAAGTACGCATGGCCGGCGATGTCGTGGCAGATGTTGTTGCGGACTTCGACGCCGTTGGTGGCATGCAGCACGATGCAGCGCTGGGCCGACTGCCAGATGGCGCTGTTGCGGATGCTGTGGCCGGCCGCATCGCCGACAAAGCTGCCGTTGGCGTAGCTCAGCATGTGCCAGTGCATCGGGTAGCGGCCGAGGGCGCCGGCCTGGCCCATGCGCCGCATCTCGACGCCGTCGATGATCACCTTCGACTGCAGGCCCATCACCATCACATGCGCGCCGAAGCCGCCGTCGCGCCACGGGCCGTCGTCAACACCCTGGATGACGATGTTGCGCGTCAGGTTGGCCACGGGTGCGCGCTCGTCGAGCACGCTCGGCGCCGGGCCCACGGGCGGCGTGTAGCCGGCTTCGGGCGTCAGGCTCATGCCGTTGCTGGTGGCGTGCTGCAGGCGGCCCCAGCGCGCGGCCGACAGCGGCCTCTGCGTCGCCAGGCGCTGGCCGCTCGCGTTGCTGGCCAGGGTCAGGCGTTCGGTGGCGGCCATGCCGTAGAAGTCGCTCGGGCCAACAGCGATGGTGTCGCCGGCGCGCCAGTTGGCGGCGGCCGCCAGCGCCAGTTGGCTGCTGCCGGCCTGGGCATGGTCGCCGAGGCGGGTCCACACCGGCTGCGGGCTCGCGCCGTAGAGTTCGAGCTTGCCGCCGTTCTGCACGTTCAGGCCGCGGGCGATGCCGTTGTTGCCCGTGGCCAGCGGCGCGCCGGACAGCGTGATCGTGGCCCGGTGCAGATGCGGCTGCACCGGGCTGCCGATCTGCAAGGCGCCGCTGACCTGGATGGCCGCGGCTTTCAATTCGACGTCGGCCGCGGCAAAGCGCAAGGTGCCTTCGATGCGCAGGTTGCCGAGCTGTGCGGTGTTGGTGTCGAGCACGACCGTGGCTCCATACGGCACCACGATTTCGGCGCCGGCGCCGGGCACGGTGCCGCCCCAGGTGGCGGCATCGCTCCAGCGCAGTTCGCCAGGCGCGGTGACGACCGGGCCGCCGGGCGGCGTGGGGATCGGCGCCGGCGCAGGCTGAGTCGGGTCGGGCAGCGGCGCCGGTGAGCTGGGCGGCTGCGACGGCGCAGCGTTGTATTGCACTTGCAGCGTCTTGGTGGCGCTGTTGCCGGCCTTGTCGTAGGCGCGCAGCACGATGTTGTTGCTGCCGTCGGCCAGGGTGATGTTGGCGGCCGTCCAGTTGACGCGCGCCGAGGCCGAGTCCTGCGCGGCCAGGCCGCTGCCGCCACGGTCGTTGACCCAGGTCACGCGGGCGATCACGCGGTCGTCGCTGGCGGTGCCGGCCAGCGCCAGCGTCGCCTGCGGACTTTCCATCGACGCTGCCGTGGTCGGGCTGATCACGGCCAGCGTCGGCGCCACCTGGTCGCGGCGGCCTTCGAACTCTTCGCGCGCCACGGCATTGGGGTCGTCGTCGCCGCCCCAGCAGGCGCCGAGTGCGAGGCACACGAGCAGGAGAGGAAAGCGGCGGGCGGGAGCGGATGACAGTTTCATGGGCGGACGCAGTTCGATGTGGGCCGGGCATCGACGTGGCCTATTCCCTCTGGCGCTGCCGTCAACTTCTGCGAGTCACGCGGCGCTGTGTGTCGATGCGAGCGCTTAAGGTATCGAGGCCAGGCATGGCTGCTGTAAGGCCGCTCGTGCACGCCGGCATTTCGCCCCTCAGAACACGCGGCAAGACTGCACGGGAAGAGCGCACGAGCCGCTGATCGGCATCGATGGGGGGTGACGTGCTGCACAGTCGATGCGAGCAAGCCGCCTCGCGCCAACGATTCGCAGTTGTTGCCGGCCCTTACAGCCTCGAAGTCGGCCTGTGAAATGCGAGCGTGCGCCGAATCACGCGGCAGCGTGCGAGCGTGCGCCGCATCAAGCGGCCGCGTCGAGGCCGGCCAGCCTTGCTCGCGCCGACGGCGTGCAAGCGCTGAGCAAGGCGCGCACGAAGTCGCCTTGGCGCGCCCACGCGCGCTCGGCGTCGGCGTCTATCGACGAGACGCGGAACAGCAGGCCGTCGGGCACCTGGCCGGTCAGCGTCAGGCGCAGGCTCTGCAGCCGGCGCTCCCAGGCCGACGCGCTGGTGCGCCCGGCGTAGGCGAACCAGTACAGCACCGGCTCGTTGCGCGGGCCGAGCACGGTGCGCAGCGTGCGCGCAGGGATCGGCCCATGCTCGGTGGCGAGCACCGTGTCGGCGCTGCCGAGCAGCTTGAAACCCTGCGCCGGATAGCAGACTTCCGGCTTGTGGGCGCGCAGTACGCCGCGCTGGTCGCCGCCATAAGCGATCGACAGCATCACCTGGTAGCCGTCGGCCGCTGCATAGACGCGCGCCAGGATCTCGTTGTAGATCGACTGCAGCATCTCCTGCGTCTGCGCGCTGACCACCGTGGCCGGCGTCGCCAGCTCGCGCCAGCCGGCAAATTCGCGCGGCACGATGCGCAACAGTTGCGGCGGCTCGGCCTTCTGCCCGTCGGCCAGCACGTGGCGCGCGGCCGCCGTTGCGGCAGCCACGGCGGCCATCGAGCCGGCCATCAGGACGCTGCGGCGGGTAGGGTTCATCGACACAAAGGAGCCCAGGTCGCGAGGCCAAGGCAAGCAAGATTACGTTTGGAGAATTGTCGAACGCGTTGCGCCCGGAATGCCGACGTGCCGGTGCAACGCCAACGGTAGGGCGCATCATGGCGCATCCAAACGGGCGCGCAGCCGGACTCGGGTCGGAACAAAATCACGTCCACGCAGCGCGCGCATGCCAAAACGGCGCCCGGGTGTGCGATCGGGGGGGTCGGTCCGCGAGGCGGCACGAGAATAATCTTTCCTTGCTCAGCGCAGCGCGGGTGCCGGATCGCTCCTCGATCGGCGCCGTACCTTGCGACCCCGGCACCGCGCCGCCGACCCACGATGACCCACACATGATCCAGATGCCCGCCGCCCCCGAAAGACAAGTCGTCCTCATCGGCGGCGAATCGCTGCTGATCGAATGCGCGCAAACGCTGCAGGCTGCGGGTTTCGCCATCGCCGCGGTGGTGTCGCGCGCGGCGGCCGTGCGGCGCTGGGCGACGTCGCAGAAGCTGACGCTGTTCTCGCAGCCGTCGCAGTTGCTGTCGGCCGAGGCACCGCGCGGCTTTGGCTACCTGTTCAGCATCACCAACCTCGACGTGCTGGCGCCCGAGGTCATCGCGTTGCCGACGCGCGCCGCAATCAACTTCCACGACGGCCTGCTGCCCGAATACGCCGGCCTGAACACGCCCGTGTGGGCGTTGCTCAACGGCGAAGCGCAGCACGGCATCACCTGGCACCTGATGACGCGCGAAGTCGATCGCGGCGACATCCTGGCGCAACGGCGCTTCGACATCGCCGACAACGAAAGCGCGCTGACGCTGAACACGCGCTGCTTCGAAGCCGCGATCGAGAGCTTCGAGCAGGTGGCACGCGGTCTGATCGATGGCACGCTGGTGCCGCGCGCGCAGGCCTCGGCGCCGCAGCGCCTGTACAAGCGCAAGGACAGGCCGCTGGCGGTGATCGAATGGTCGAGGCCCGCCGCAGAGATCGCGCGCCTGGTGCGCGCGCTCGATTTCGGCGCCTATGCCAACCCCGTCGCCAGCGCCAAGCTGCTGACGGCGCAGGGCGTGATCATCGTGGCCGGCGTCGAGCTGACGGAGCAGCGCAGCACGCAGCCGGCGGGCACCGTGGTGGCCGTGGACGCGAAGGCGGTCACCGTGGCGACGGCCGACAACGATCTGCGCTTGACGTCGCTTCATCGCAGTTGCGGCAGCGCGATCGACGCGCTCAGCAGCGGCTTGCAAGCCGGCCTGCGATTGCCCTCGCCCACCGCGGCGATGCAACAGCGGCTCGACGCCACCGCGGCGCACGAGCCGTTCTGGCAGCAGCTGCTCGAGACGCAAGACGCGCTCCTGCTGCCGGTGATCGATCGCACTAGCGTCGAGTTCAGCGCCGCCACAGGTTCGACGTACTCGCATGTCGATGTGGCGACGCCGGCCGCACTCGACGCATCGCAGCGCGTGGCCTCTGTGCTGGCCTGGTTGGCGCGCTGCGCCGACAAGAGCGAATTCGACATCGGCTTCGGCGTCCCGGCCGACAGCGCAGGGTTGTGGGCGGCGCAAGTGCCCTGGCGCGCCAGCATCGATTTCACGCAGGGCCTCGGCGCCCTCGCGGCGCAATCGACGGCGCAGCAGCAAGAAATGCAAAAGCGCGGCAGCCCTCTGCGCGACCTCGTCGCGCGCCGCCCCGACCTGCGCGCGCGCGCCAAGCAGCGCGATCCGCGCGTGCTGCCGGTGGCGCTGCTGATCGTCGATCGGATCGACGATGCGCATGCCGAAGCCGGCAGCGAACTGACCATCGCGCTCAGCCGCGACGGCGCCGCTTCGCGCTGGCTGTTCGACGCCGCCAAGCTGAGCGCGGCGCAAGTCGCGCAGTTGCAGCAGCAATGGCTCGCGCTGTCGCAAGCCGCCGCGGCCGCGCCCGAGCGCGCGATCGCCGAGTTGCCGCTGATGGACGCCACGTTGCAGCAGCGCGTGCTGCACGACTGGAACGCGGTACGCGCCGACGGCCAGCCCGAGGCCTGCGTGCACCACTTGTTCGAAGCCCAGGCCGCGCGCGTGCCGCAGCGCACCGCGCTGGTCGCGCACGGCATCGAGATCAGCTACGCCGAGCTGGACCAACGCGCCAACCGCGTCGCCGCGCAACTCGTCGCGCTGGGCGTCGGCCCCGACGTGCTCATCGGCCTGTGCCTGCCGCGCGGCATCGAGTTGCTCGTCGGCCTGCTGGCGATTCACAAGGCCGGCGGCGCGTACGTGCCGCTCGACCCGGCGTACCCGCGCGACCGCATCGCCTACATGCTGGGCGACGCGAAGGCCGCGGTGCTGATCACCGACCGCGAGCATGGCGCGCACCTGCAAGCCCAGCACGTGCTGCTGATCGAGGACGCGCTGCAAGCGCCGAGCAGCGATGCGCGCATCGACGGCGGCGCGAAGCCCGAGCATCTGGCCTACGTCATCTACACCTCGGGCTCGACCGGCAAGCCGAAGGGCGTGATGGTCGAGCACCGCAACGTCGTCAACTTCTTTGCCGGGATGGACCAACATCTCGACGCCGACTTCGCCGGCACCTGGCTCGCCGTGACGAGCCTGTCGTTCGACATCTCGGTGCTCGAGCTGTGCTGGACCTTGGCGCGCGGCTACACCGTCGTCGTCGCCAGCGAAGACCAAAAGCTCGGCGCGGGCGGCGGCACGCAGCGCGGCGCGCACGCCTCGCGCAAGCTCGACTTCAGCCTCTTCTACTTCTCCGCCGACGAAAACGAAGGCGGGCAAGACAAGTACCGCCTGCTGCTCGAAGGCGCGAAGTACGCCGACAAGAACGGCTTCTCCGCCGTGTGGACGCCCGAGCGCCACTTCCATGCCTTCGGTGGCCTGTACCCGAACCCGGCGGTCGCCGGCGCGGCCGTCGCAGCGGTCACCGAACATGTCGGCATCCGTGCCGGCAGCGTCGTGCTGCCGCTGCACCACCCTGCCCGCGTCGCCGAAGAGTGGTCGGTGGTGGACAACATCTCCAAAGGCCGCGTCGGCATTTCGTTTGCCTCCGGCTGGCAGCCCAACGACTTCGCGCTGATGCCCGGCAACTTCGCCGACAACAAGAACGTCATGCTGCGCAACATCGAAGTCGTCCGGAAACTCTGGCGCGGCGAGAGCGTGGCCTTCGACGGCCCGCTCGGCAAACCGGTCGAGCTGCGCACGCTGCCGCGCCCGGTCCAAAAGGAGCTGCCGTACTGGGTGACCTCGGCCGGCAACCCGCAGACCTTCATCGACGCCGGCCGCATCGGCGCCAACGTGCTGACGCACCTGCTCGGCCAGTCGGTGGAAGAGCTCGCCGAGAAGATCGCCGCCTACCGCAAGGCCTACAAGGACGCCGGCCACGAGGGCGAAGGTTTCGTCTCGCTGATGCTGCACAGCTTCGTCGGCCCCGACATGGCCGCCGTGCGTGCCACCGTCAAGCAGCCGCTGATCGCTTACCTCAAAACGTCGCTGCACCTGGTCAAGCAATACGCCTGGAGCTTCCCCGCGTTCAAGCGCCGCGAGGGCATGGACGCCAAGGACCAGGGCAGCATCGACTTGCAAAGCTTGTCACCCGAAGAGATGGATGCGCTGCTCGAACATTCGTTCGAGCGCTACTTCGAAGACAGCGGCCTCTTCGGCACGCCCGAGTCGTGCCTGGCGATGATCGACCGCATCAAGGCGGTCGGCGTCGATGACGTGGCCTGCCTGATCGACTTCGGCATCGCCTCGGACACCGTGCTCGCCCACCTGCCGCATCTGAACGCGCTGCGTGAACAGTCGATGCCGGCTGTGACGAGCGACGCCTCGCTGGCCGACCTGATGCAGCGCCACCGCGTGACGCACCTGCAATGCACGCCGTCGATGGCGCGCATGCTCGCCGCCGACGACGCCGCGCGCGCCGGCTTGTCGAAGCTGCACTGCATGATGGTCGGCGGCGAAGCCTTCCCGCCGACGCTGGCGCGCGACCTCGCCGGCCTCGTGCAGGGCAAGGTGATGAACATGTACGGCCCGACCGAGACGACGATCTGGTCGGCGGTGCACACCGTCGGGCGTGATGCGAGCGGCGTCATTCCTCTCGGCCTGCCGCTGGCCAACCAACAAGTTCACATCCTCGACTCGCGCCTGCAACCGCTGCCGCCGGGCGTGCCCGGCGAACTCGCGATCGGCGGCGCGGGCGTCGTGCGCGGCTACTTCCAGCGCCCGGAACTCACCGCCGAGCGCTTCGTGCGCAACACCGTCAGCCAACACGGCGGCCGTCTGTACCGCACCGGCGACCTCGCGCGCTGGCGCCAGAACGGCGATGGCAGCGGCGTGCTCGAATTCCTCGGCCGCCTCGACCATCAGGTCAAGGTTCGCGGCTACCGCATCGAGTTGGGCGAGATCGAAGCCGCACTCGCCGAGCAGCCCGGTGTCGCGCAAGCCGTCGTCATGGCGCGCGAAGACCAGCCCGGCGATGCCCGCCTCGTCGCCTACCTCGTCGGCACGACGCTCGACGGCGCCTCGCTGCGCGAAGCGCTGCGCGCTCGCCTGCCCGACTTCATGTTGCCGTCGGCCTTCGTCATGTTGGACGAGTTCCCGCACACGCCCAACGGCAAGATCGACCGCAAGGCCCTGCCCGCACCCGACGCAGTCGCGGCCAGCGCACCGACGGCAGAGTTCGTCGCCCCGACGAGCGACCTCGAATCGCAGATCGCCGAGGTCTGGAAAGACGTGCTGAAACTCGCCACGGTCGGCACGCGCGACAACTTTTTCGATCTCGGTGGCCATTCGCTGCTGGCGGTGCAAGCACATCGACGCCTGAAAGACGCACTCCAGCGCGATTTGTCGATCACGGATATCTTCCGCTTTCCGACGATACAAAGCCTCGCCACGTACCTCACCGAAGGCAGCCAGGGCGGCGCGCAGCAAGGCAGCGACCGCGCCCAGGGGCGTCGCGCGGCGATGCAACGCCGTCAGCAACAACGCAGCGGCGCGCCCGCCACGACAACGACCCGATGAGCTCAGACAACGACAACACGCCAGCGCTGGACACCGACATTGCCGTCGTCGGCATGGCCGGCCGCTTTGCCGGCGCGCGCTCGATCGACGAGTACTGGAACAACTTGCGCAACGGCGTCGAGTCGCTGAGCACGTTCACCGAAACCGAACTCGCTGCGGCGGGCGTCAACCCGGCCGAGCTCGCCGACCCGAACTACGTCAAGGTCGGCGCGGTGCTGCCGGACATGGAGGACTTCGACGCCAAGTTCTTCGGCTTCTCGCCGCGTGAAGCGTCGATCATGGACCCGCAGCACCGCCACTTCCTCGAAGTGGCGTGGCAAGCGCTCGAGAACGCGGGCCACGTGCCGGAGAAGTTCAGCGGTTCGATCGGCATCTTCGGCGGCTCAGGCCACAACGCCTACATGCCGCTGAACCTGATGAGCAACCCGAAGCTGATGGCCAGCGTCGGCTTCTTCCTCGTTCGCCACACCGGCAACGACAAGGACTTTCTGACGACGCGCGTGTCGTACCTGCTGAACCTGCGCGGGCCGAGCGTCAATGTGCAGACCGCATGCTCGACCTCGCTCGTCGCCATCCACATGGGCGTGCAGAGCCTGCTCAACGGCGAGTGCGACATGGCGCTGGCCGGTGGCGTGACGATCGAGCTGCCGCACCGCCACGGTTATCTCTACCGCGAAAACGAAATCCTCTCCCCCGACGGCCATTGCCGCGCCTTCGATGCCGCCTCCAAGGGCACGGTGTTCGGCAGCGGCGCTGGTGTCGTCGTGCTGCGGCGCCTGGCCGATGCGATCGCCGACGGCGACCACATCCATGCCGTGATCAAAGGCTCGGCCGTCAACAACGACGGTTCGCAGAAAGTCGGCTACATGGCGCCGTCCGTCGATGGCCAAGCGCAGGCGATCGCCGAAGCGATGGCCATTGCCAACGTCTCGCCGGAGACGATCACCTACGTCTCCGCGCATGGCACCGGCACGCCGGTCGGCGACCCGATCGAAGTTGCGGCGCTGACGCAGGCTTATCGTCAAGGCACGGACAAGACGGGCGAACTGAGAACTGGATGGTGCGCCTTGGGTTCGGTGAAAACCAACATCGGCCACACCGACACCGCCGCCGGCGTGGCGAGTTTCATCGCCGTGGCCAAAGCGATGCAGGCCGGCGAGATTCCGCCGCTGCTGCATTTCAAGACGGGCAACCCGGCTTGTGACTTCGAGCGCACTCCTTTCTATCTCAACGCCGAGCGCATCGCGTGGATGCCGCCGCAGGGCGTGCCGCGCCGCGCCGGCGTGTCATCGCTCGGCGTCGGCGGCACCAACGCGCACATCGTCGTCGAGCAGGCTCCACAACGTGGCGCGTCGAGCGCGCCGACGCGGCGCCCGCAGGTGCTCGTGCAATCGGCGCGTTCGATGAAGGCGCTCGACGCCGGCAGCGAAACACTCGCTGCGTTCTTCAAGTCCCAGCCCGACATCAACTTCGCCGATGCTGCGTACACGCTGCAAGTCGGCCGCCAGGCGATGGCACTGCGCCGCGTCGTCGTTGCCGACAGTGCCGCCGACGCAAGCCAAGCCCTGCAGGGTACCGAACGCGTGATCACCGAAACCGCGGCCGACGTGCCGCGCAGCGTGGCCTTCATGTTCGCCGGCGGCGGCGCGCAGCATCCGAACATGGGCCGTGGCTTGTACGACAGCGAGCCGGTCTATCGCCGCGCGGTCGATGAGTGCCTGAACATTCTTCAATCGCGCCTGAAGCTCGATCTGAAGCCGCTGCTGTTCCCGCCCGCCGGCCAGGAAGACGCGGCCAGCGACCAATTGCAGCGCCCGTCGTTGGCACTGCCGGCATTGCTGACGACACAGTACGCACAAGCCAAGTTGTGGCAAGCGTGGGGCGTCGAGCCCAACGCGATGATCGGCCACAGCATGGGCGAGTACACGGCCGCGCACCTGGCCGGCGTGTTCAGCCTGGCCGATGCGCTGACGCTCGTCGAGCTGCGCGGCCGCCTGTTCGAAACGCTGCCCGAAGGCGCGATGCTGAGCGTGCCGCTGCCCGAAGCCGAGCTGCTGCCGCTGCTGCCGGCCGATCTGTCGATCGGCGTCATCAACGGCCCGCGCCTGTGCGTCGCTTCGGGCCCGGTGGCCTCGATCGAAGCGCTGCAAGCGCGGCTGGCCGAGATGGAGATCGACGCCGCGCGCGTGCGCATCAACGTCGCCGCGCATTCGCCGATGCTGGAGCCCATCCTCGCCGAGTTCGGCGCCTTCCTGCGCGGCATCACGATGCGCGCGCCGGCGATCCCGCTGATCTCCAACTTCTCCGGCAAGCCGATCACGGCTGCAGAAGCGACCTCGCCCGACTACTGGGTGCGCCACCTGCGGCACACGGTGCGTTTTGCCGACGGCGTCCAGGAGCTGCTCGCCGACGAGTCGCGCGTGCTGCTCGAAGTCGGCCCCGGCCGCACGCTGTCGAGCCTGGCGCGCAACCACCCGGCGCGCAAGATGACGCAGCCGATCGTCACGTCGATGCGCCACCCGGACGACGCGGTGAACGACCAGGCCTTCATGCTCGGCGCCTTCGGCCGCTTGTGGGCCGTCGGCAGCGATGTCGATTGGAGCAGGCTGCGCGAAGGTGAGGTCCGCCACCGCGTCGAGCTGCCGACCTACCGCTTCGACCACCAGCGCCATTGGGTCGAGCCCGGCATCGCCGGCGTGCTCGCGCCCGAAGACCGGCCGCTGCACAAGCGCAAGGACCTGTCGCAGTGGTTCTACCAGCCGGTGTGGCAACGCAGCGTCGCCGCACCGGCGGTCGTCGCGCACAGCGGCACGACGCCGCGGCGCACGCTGGTCTTGTCCGACGGTTCGGGCTTGGCCGATCGCCTGGCGCAGCGCCTGCGCGATGCCGGCGATGAAGTCATCGTCGCGCTGGCCGGCAAGGCCTGGCGCGAAGTCGATGCGCGCAACGTCACTGTCGATGCGAAAAACGCCGACGACATCGAACGCCTGTTCCAAAAAGTGCTCGCCGTCAGCCCGCCGCCGTCGCGCATCGTGCACCTGTGGAACCTCGGGCCGGCCGATGTCGAGACGACCTTGCAGCGCGGCTTCTATCGCCTGCTGCAAGTCGCGCAGATCATCGGCCGCGAAGATTTGTCGGAGCCGATGGCGTTGATGGTGGTCACGCAGCGCGCGCAGCGCGTCGCCGGCGAGACCGACCTCGACCCCGCCAAGGCGACGCTGCTCGGGCCCTGCAAGGTCATCCCGCGCGAATTCCCGAACGTGCGCTGTCTGCTCGTCGATGTCGATGCGCCTGCCGCGTCATCGCCGCTGGAGCGGCGCCTGCTCGACGGCCTCGCGGCCGATCTCGACGCCGCTCTCGCCGGCGCGCCGACGTACGACGTGATCGCCTGGCGCGCCGGCGAGCGCTGGGTGCAGGAGCAGGCGGAAGCGCCGCTGCCGGCGGTCGCGCCCGGCCAGTCGCGCCTACGCACGCAAGGCGTCTATCTGATCACCGGCGGCCTCGGCGGCGTCGGTCTGGCGCTGGCCGAGTACCTGGCCAAGACGGTGCAGGCGCGCCTCGTGCTCGTCGGCCGGCAGGGCCTGCCCGCGCGCAGCGAGTGGCCGCACCACCTGGCCAACGGCAGCGCATCGCCGTCGCTGGTGCAGCGCATCCGCCAGGTCATGGCGATCGAGGCGCTCGGCGCCGAGGTGCTGGTGATCGCCGCCGACGTCACGCATCCGCCGCAGATGAAGGCCGCCGTCAAGCAGGCGCGCGCGCGTTTCGGCGCGCTGCACGGCGTGCTGCACACCGCCGGCGTGCTCGCCGACGGCGTGATCCAGTTGAAGGACGCTTCGGTCGCGGCCTCGGTGCTGGCGCCCAAGGTGCAAGGCACGCTGGCGCTCGAAGCCGCCTTGGCCGACGACAAACACGCGCCGGCCCTGGACTTCCTGATGCTGTTCTCGTCGATCAGCGCCTTTGCCGGCTTGGCCGGGCAGATCGACTACGCCGCCGCCAACGCCTTTCTCGACGCCACCGCGCAGGCGCGCCATGCGCGCGGCGAAGGCCACACCATCGCCGTCGATTGGAGCCAGTGGCAAGAGGTCGGCATGGCCGCCGAACTCGCGAATCAACTCGGCCTGGCGCCCGACGCGCTGTCGGGCGAAGACGGCGTCGAGATCGGCCACCCGTTGGCGCAGCGGTTGTTGATCGACACGCGCGATGAGCGTGTCGTCGCCACGCGGCTGTCGCGGGCCACGCATTGGCTGCTCGAAGAGCACCAGATCAAGGGCGGCGAAGCGCTGATCCCCGGCACCGGTTATCTCGAGATCGTGCGCAACGCGTTTGCGCTGCGCGGCGACAGCGGCTCCCACAGCGCGATCGAGCTGCGCAACGTCACCTTCCTGGCACCGTTCGTCGTGCGTGCCGGCGAAGAGCGCGACCTGCGCGTGCACCTGCGCGGCCTGGGCACGCCGACGGCGTCGTTCACCGTCGTCGGCCGCTCGGCAGGCGAGGCGTTCGTCAACGATGCCTGGACCGAGCATGTGCGCGGCCAGGTGGCGCGTGTCGCATCGTTGCCCGATAGCGCCGAGAGCCTGACCGCGATCGTCGAACGCTGCCAGCAGCGCACGCAGGACGCGGCGACGACGCCCGAACACCTGTTGTTCGGCGCACGCTGGAACAACATCCGTCGCCTCCAGTTCGGCCACGGTGAAGCGCTGCTGACGCTCGAGCTGCCGGCGGCCTTCGCGCCCGATCTGGCAGAGTTCCCGCTGCACCCGGCGCTGATGGACATGGCCACCGGCGGCGCGCAGGCGCTCGTGCCGGGCTACGACGAATCGCGCGACTTCTTCGTGCCGGCGCTGTATGGCAAGGTGCGCATCCACGGCGCGTTGACGCCGCAGTTGACGAGCCATGTGCGCTGGCGTGCAGACCTCGCAGACGACGACGCCGGCACGCCCGACCTGGCTCACTACGACGTGACGATCCGCGACGCCAGCGGCCGCATCGTCGTCGAGGTCGAAGACTTCACGATGCTGCGCGTGCGCGACAAGGCGCTGCTGACGCACCCGGCCACCGCCGCGGCACCGGCACCGGCGCGCCCTCGCGCCACGGCCAACAACGTGCTCGCCCTCGGCCTGCGCGACGGCATCCTGTCGGCCGAAGGCGCCGAGGTCATCGAGCGCGTGCTCGCAGCCGACGCCGGGCCGCAGATCGTCGTCTCGCCGCAAGACCTGATCGCGCTCTTGGCCAAGCTGCGCCAGACCGCCGCGCCGGTGGTCGCCGCGCAGACCGAATCGGCCGAAGCGATGGCCGGCTACAAGGCGCCCGTCCACCGCCACCGAAAAAATGATCGCGCAGATGTGGGCCGAGATGCTCGGCCACGCGCGCGTCGGTGCGACGGACAACTTCTTCGACCTCGGCGGCCACTCGCTGCTCGCCGTGCAGGTCATCAACAAGTTGAAGAAGAGAATCGGCAAGGCGCTGCCGCTGACGGCATTGCTCGAAGCGCCGACGGTCGAAACGCTGGCCGCGCTGATCAACCCGCAGGATGTCGCGCGTGCCGACAGCACCGCGGCCGAGGCAGCGTCCGAGGGCCAGACGGCCGCCGCAGCGCCGCCCTCGCCGGTGATCCGCAGCGCCACGCTGGTGCCGGTGCGCCCGGCCTCGGGCAAGCCGCCGCTCTTCTTCGTCCACGACGGCATGGGCGAGACGCTGCTCTACCGCAACCTGGCGTTGAAGCTCGAGCCGGGGCATCCGGTGTACGGCATCCAGCCCGAGATCAACGCCCGCGGCGAGTACGCGCAGACGACGGTGCGCGATTGGGCGGCGGCGCACATCCGCACGCTGCGCCGCGTGCAGCCGCAGGGGCCGTACATGATCGCCGGCCTGTGCGCCGGCGGCGTGATCGCGATGGAGATGGCGCGCCAGTTGCAGGAAGCCGGCGAGCGCACGTCGTATGTCGGCATCCTCGACGCCGCCGACTCGAAGCTCGAAGAGATCGACCATGTGCGCCATGCCCGCCGCGACCGCCTGATGCGCCTGTTCACGCAAGACGGCAACGGCGGCAAGCCGACGCCGCTGTCGGTGCTGCGCGCGCTGCCGTCGTTGTTCGTCAAGGGCGCGCGCGCGGCGCGCTACGAGCTGAACACGCGCTGGACGCGCTGGGTCGATGCACGCAAGGTGCGCCGCATGCGCGATCAGGCCGATCCGCATGCCGGCGCCGACACGCAAGCGCCGACCGTGATTCCCTACCTGCAGCTCTACGAGCATGCGCACCGCGAGCACGACCCCGGCACGCAACCGCTGCAAGGCCTGGTGGCGCTGTACCGCGCCACGCACGGCGACGGCACGCCGGCCGATCAGCCCTACCTCGAGCGCTACGGCGAGCCGTTGCTCGGCTGGGGCTCGCGCGTGGCCTCGCCGCTCGAAGTTACCGACGTGCCGGGCGGCCACGCCAGCCTGCTGCAAGAGCCCAACGTGCAAAAACTGGCCGAGGCGATGAACCAGCACCTCGTGCGCGCGCAGGAAAGCCGCCCGGGCGCGCCAGCGCCGGCGCCGTTCGTCGAACGCCGCGCCCGGCCGCGCCACGCCGCGCCGTTGCCGGCGCCGCAGACCGCAGAGATCGACGGATAAGCGAGAGATAGAGATCACCATGCCAACCGTACTCGTCGTCATCGTTCACTACCGAACGCCGGCACTGACCATCGACTGCCTGCGTTCGCTCGAAGCCGAGATCCGCGCGTATCGCGATGCGTCGGTGATCGTGGTGGACAACCAATCGCAAGACGGCTCGGCCGCGCGCATCGCCGAGGCCATCCGCAGCGAAGGCTGGTCGGGCTGGGCGCGTCTGGTCGAGTCGCCCGTCAACGGCGGCTTTGCTTACGGCAACAACCATGTCATCGGCCCGGCGCTGGCCACGGCCAACCCGCCGGACTACTTCTGGCTGCTCAACCCGGACACGACGATCTATCCCGGCTCGATGACGTTGCTGATCGATTTCCTGGCAACGCATCCGAAGGCCGGCCTGGCCGGCAGCGCGATCGAAGAAAAGCCCGGTGTGCTGTGGCCGTATGCGTTTCGCTTCCCCAGTCTGCTGTCGGAACTCGACGACGGCTTGAAGCTCGGCGTCGTCTCGCGGCTGCTCTCGCCCTGGGCCATCCTGCAGCCGATGGAGCAGGGCCGCGAAAGCCGCGTCGATTGGGTGGCCGGCGCCAGCCTGATGGTCAAGCGCGAGGTCTTCGAGCAGATCGGCCTGATGGACGAGAACTACTTTCTCTACTACGAAGAAACCGATTACTGCCTGCAGGCCAAGCGCGCCGGCTGGGACTGCTGGTACGTGCCGAAGAGCCGCGTCTTTCACGTCGTCGGCGCCAGCACCGGGCTGGTCGATCGGCCGCCCGAGCCGCGGCGCATTCCGCGCTACTGGTTCGAGTCGCGGCGCCGCTTCTTCATCAAGAACCGCTCGCGCGTGTATGCGATGGCGACCGATCTGGTGTGGATGCTGTCGTACGCGCTGTGGCGCGTGCGCCGCGTGCTGCAACGCAAGGACGGTTTCGAGCCGCCGCATGTCTTCGGCGACTTCGTGCGCAACTCGTCGCTGATGACGTTGGAGATCGCCGTCAACCCGGCCGCGGCCAAATCGCGCTCGTAGTTCGCCCTTCGCCGGCGCATGCGGCGCGCTGCCGAATGCAGCAGACGCCCTCGTGCCCCTCTCACAACTCGAATAACACCATGTTCATCGACATCCACGAGGCGCGCTCATGAAGATCGGCATCGTCGGCGCCGGCTTCGTCTGCGACTACTACCTCTCGACGCTGCCGATGCACCCCGAGCTGCAGGTGGTGGGCATCACCGACCAGCTGCCCGAGCGCAGCGACAAGGTCGGCCGGCATTACGGCGTGCCGCGCTTTGACAGCGTCGATAGCCTGCTGCGCGACGCCGACGTCGAGTTGGTGCTGAACCTGACCAACCCGCGCGACCACTACGCCGTCAGCACGGCGGCGCTGGCCGCGGGCAAGCATGTCTACAGCGAAAAGCCGCTGGCGATGGCCTTCGACGACGCGCAGCGCCTGTACGAGCAGGCGCAGCAGCGCGCAAGCGCCTGCTCGTCAGCGCGCCGTGCAGCCTGCTCGGCGAGACCGCGCAGACGATGTGGCGCGCGCTGCGCGAGCGCGCCGTCGGCCGCGTGCGCCTGGTCTATGCCGAGATGGACGACGGCCTCGTGCACCGCATGCCCTACCGCCAGTGGCAATCGACCAACGGCCTGCCCTGGCCCTACCGCGACGAGTTCGAAGTCGGCTGCACCCTGGAGCATGCCGGCTATTGCCTGGCCTGGCTGGCGATGTGGTTCGGGCCGGCGCAGTCGGTCAGCGTCTTCGCCTCGACGCAGGTCGAGGACAAGCTGCCGGCGGGCGAGGCGCCGCTGAACCTCGACTCGCCGGATTTTTCGGTGGCCTGCATCCGCTTCGAGCACGGCGTCGTCGCGCGGCTGACCTGCAGCATCGTCGCGCCGCACGAGCGCTCGATCCGCGTCTTCGGCGACGAAGGCGTGCTGCGCACCGACGAGCTGTGGAACAACCGCGCGCCGGTGACGCAGCCGGCGCTTCATGCGCGTGCGCCGACGCATGTTCCTGAACCCGCTGGCCACCACGCACCGCCTGCCGCGGCCGCCCTACGGCAAGCCGGTCGGCCACCCGATGGACTTCTGCCGCGGCCCGGCCGAGATGGCGGCGTCGTTGCGCGAAGGCCGGCCCTGCCGCATGTCGCCCGAGTTCTCGCTGCATGTCAACGAGCTGGCGCTGGCGATCCACAACGCAGCCCGTCATGGCGGCGAAGTCCGCATGCAGACGCGCTTCGAGCCGATGGAGCCGATGTCATGGGCTTGAGCGGCAACAACGTGCGCTGGGGGCTCTGGGGCACCGGCCGCATCTCGCACCACGTGGCGCAGGACCTGCGCCTGGTGCCGGGCGCACGCGTCAGCGTCGTCGGCGGCCGGCGGCTGGACGCCGCGCAGCAACTGGCGGCGCAGCATCCGGGTGCCGTCGCGGTCGATTCGCTCGAACGTTTGATCGCCAGCAGCGAAGTCGATGCGGTCTATATCGCCACGCCCGATGGCCGGCACCGCGACGACGCGCTGGCCGTGCTCGCGGCCGGCAAAGCCGTGCTCTGCGAAAAGCCGTTGGCATCGTCGCTGGCCGACGTGCAAGCAATGGTCGATGCCGCAGAGCGCGGCAAGGTCTTCCTGATGGAAGCGATGTGGACGCGCTTCCTGCCCGCGATCGCCGAGGTCAAGCGCCGCGTGGCCGCCGGCGACATCGGCGAGATCCGCTTCATGCAGGGCAGCTTCTGCTATGCCGACGCGCGGCGCGGCCATGCGCCGTACCCGAGCCTGGCGCAGTCGATGTTGTACGACCGCGGCGTCTATCTGATCGCGCTGGCGCAGCACCTGCACCCGGGCGATGTCGTGCGCGCCAGCACGCGCTGCCTGGAATGGGACGAGCGCTCGCTGTGCCAGTTCGATCTGCAGCTCGACCGCGGCGCGCTGCTCGCCGGCGTCTGCGGCAATGCGAGCGAACTCGCGAACAGTTCGAGATCGTCGGCACGCGCGGCACGATCTCGATTCCCGGCCCGTTCTTCAAGGCGCATGCGCTTCACGCTGCGAACCCTGCATCGAACGCACCGGCCGCGGCCGGTGTGTCGCGCAACGACAGCAGCGCCGCGTCCTGGGTCGCGCAGGCCAAGCGGCTCAAGCGGCAGTTGCAGCCGGCTGCCCAGCGCGCTGCGCGCCGCGCGCTCCACACGATTCAACTTCCCCGGCAACGGCTACCAGTTCCAGTTCGCCGAGGTCGCGCGCTGCCTGGCCGCCGGCCGCACGCAGAGCGAGCTCATGAGCTGGGCCGACTCGCTGGCGCTGGCGCGCGCGCTGGAGCGCATCAGCGACGCCACCCAATGGATTTCCCGAGCATGACGCCGCCCGTCAACAGCAGCGGCACGCGCCGCATGGCCTACCTGTCGTCGCAGCACCCGATGCTGTCGATGATCTTCATCGTCCGCGAGATCGCGCAACTCGAACAGCTGGGCTTCGACATCGAAGTCGCTTCCGTCAACGACGCCGACCGGCCGCGCGACAAGCTGACCGCCATCGAAGCGGCGCAGGCCGACAAGACCTATTACATCAAGGCCCATGGCCTGGCCGGCGCGCTGGCCGCGCATGCGCACACGCTCTTCACGCGCCCGCTGCGCTACCTGCGCGGCTGGCGTTATGCCGCGTCGCTGGCCGGCCTGGACCTGCGCGCACTGGCGATGCAGTGCCTGTACCTGACCGAGGCGCTGATGCTCGGCCGCTGGATGCAGCGCCGCCAACTGGCGCACGTGCACGTGCACCTGGGCTCGCAGCCGGCCACCGTGGGGCTGCTCGCCAAGCAGGTCTTCGACATCGGACTGTCGATCACCGTGCACGGCGCCGACGAGTTTTACGACGCCTGGCGGCAGCACCTGGCGCAGAAGGTGGCGCATGCCGACTTCATCGTCTGCATCAGCAACTTCGCGCGCAGCCAGTTGATGTTCGTCTCCGAGTCGCGCCACTGGCACAACCTGGTGGTGTGCCGGCTGGGCATCGACGTCACGCTGTTCAATCCGCGGCCCTACACGCGCACGCGCGCCGACCAGCCGTTCCACATCCTCTGCGTCGGCCGGCTGTCTGCCGCCAAGGGGCAGCAACTGCTGATCGAGGCCGTGGCGCGGCTGCGCGACATGGGCCGGCCGGTGAGCCTGGACATCGTCGGCGGCGGCGTCAACATGCCGGTGCTGCAGGCGTTGGTGCAGGAGCACCGCTTGGCCGACGTCGTCACGCTGTCGGGGCCGGTCAACCAGGACCGCATCCGCGAGCATTACGCGCGCGCCGATTGTTTTGCCATGGCCAGCTTTGCCGAAGGCGTGCCGGTGGTGCTGATGGAAGCGATGTCGATGCAGATCCCGTGCGTGACCTCGCACATCACCGGCATCCCGGAGCTGATCACGCACGACCAGAACGGACTGTTGACACCGCCTTCCCACGTCGCCGGGCTGGTCGAGCAGCTCGACCGCCTGATCGCCGACCCGGCCCTCGCCCGCCGCCTCGGCGAAGCCGCGCGCACGCAGGTGCAGATGCATTACGACCTGCAAGGCAACGTCGCCAAACTGGCGGCGATCTTCGCCGAGCGCGTGACCGATTCGCCGCGGATCAGCCGAGCAAGTTGAGGCGCCAGCGTGCCGCATCGTCGAAGCGGCCGACGTTGATGCGCGGCAACTCGAAGCGCGAGCCGTCGCGCCGCCACAGGCCCTGCTTCGTCGTCACCGCGCTGGCCAATCCAAGGCTCGGCAGCGCCGCGGCCAGCGCCGCGTTGTAGTTGCCGTTCGGGTAGGCGAAGTGCGTGACGCTGCGTCCGCACCACTCAGCCAGCAGCTTCAGCGACTGCGCGATGCTGTCGCGCGCGGCAGTCGAGACCGATGCGGTCGAGCAACTGGTGGCCGTGCGAGTGGCTGCCGATCGTCACCCAGCGCGACTCTGCGATCTCGCGCACCTGCGCCACTGTGAGCGGCGCCAGCGCGCGAAAGCGCGGCCGGCGATGGCTCCGCGCTGGCCGGCGACGATGCGCGCGGCCAGCGCGTCGCGCGGCTCGGGCGCCAGCGCCTTCATCGCTTCGAGCAGCGCCGAGATGCGCAGCCAATTCGCCTCGCCACGATCGGCATTGAGCTTGACGCGGCCGAGGCCGGCGTCGGTGGCATCGAGCGTCAACGGCTCAGCGGTCTGCACGGCATTGACCACCGCATCGAACCAATACGGCACGCCGCTTTGCACATGGCCGGTGGCCACGTACAGCGTCACCGGCAACGCCTCGCGCTGGACGATCGGCAGCAGGTGCTCGTGCCAGCCGCTGTGGCCGTCGTCGAAGGTCAGCACGGCCTGCGGCTTGGCCGACGCCGCGCCGGCCAGCGCGTCGTCGAGGGCCACGATGTCGTAGTCGCGGCGCAAGCGCTCGACCTGGCGCAGAAAGTCGCTGCGTTCGAGAACGGTCCAGGCGTCGAAGTCCTCGTCGTCGGCGCCGAGCGTGTGGTACGTGAGGATGGTCACGGGGTTGCCGCGCCAGGCGCGTGCGCGCAAGGCAGCGTAGGGCCCATCGGCCGTCAAGGCTCGCTTGGCGAGGGTCTTCAGCGCTTTCACGTCAGTCGCTCCACAGCGCTGTTCGCAAAGTGCGTTGTTTGAATCGGGCGTCTTCTTTCGGCCCTGAGCGGCTGTTGACGACGGTCAGGTCGCCACTCCCGTTCGCATTGACATGCTCTCCGCCCCCGTTCGCCCTGAGCTTGTCGAAGGGCCAGGCTGAGCCTGTCGAAGCCTTTGGCATGAGGCACGAAGGCTTCGACAGGCTCAGCCCGAACGGTTCTTTGCGGACGTTGAACGTCGTCTTCGGGCCGACGGCCGACAGCGGACGGCGACCAGCATGAACAGTTCATTGCAACACCACAGCCCACGAGACGACGATGTCGCCGCCAGCAATCTCCGGTGAATGCACGAGCAAGTTCCACGCGCGCTCTGCGTTGCTGACTTGCACGCGCGCGAGCACGGCCTGCGCGCCGCACTCGAAGCTCGACGGCGCCAGCGACAGCCCCAGGCCGGTGGCCTTCATGCAGGCTTCCTTGCGTGTCCAGCAGCGCAGAAAGGCGCGGTCGCGCGCGGCGCCGCTCTCGCGCTGCCACGGCATCGCGCTCGCGCGGCGTGAAGTGCAGTTGCGCCAGCTCGTTCGCATCGGCCATGGCCTGCAGCGGTTCGACATCGACGCCGATCTCGTGCGTGCCCGAGACGCCGATCAGCGCCACGCCGCCGCGCCGGCTCAGGTTGAAGTGCGGCGGCGGCGACGCCAGCGCCGGTTTGCCGTGCGCGCCGGCGACCCACGCCTCGCGCGTGCCGAGCAGATGGCGCAGCGCGGCGTGCGCGGCGAGATAGCGCCGCCCGTCGTGCGGGCGCACGAAGCGCGCTGCACGCTGCTGCTCGGCGTTGCTCGGCACGTCGTCGAAGGGCGCTGTCGTCCAGATCGACCAACCACAAGCGCAGATCGATGCCCTGCGCCGCCAGGTCGCCGCCCGGATCGACGACCCTTGTGCTCACTTGTATTCGATCAGCGCCGAGCGCTTGGCCAACAGCCGTTGGCGCCAGTAGCGCAGGTGGCCGGCGGCTTCCGGAAAGTAGCCGAGCGTCGTGAACACCGACTTCAACGCGCGCTCGCGCGGCACGCCGGACTGGCGAAAGTACAGGCGCAGCATCTGCAGCGGGTACAGGCCGGCCAGCAGCAGGAACCACGGCGAGGCCGTCAGCGACAACACGGCGATCAGCGCCGGCAGCGCCATGCCCCAGAGGCGCGAGCGCCGCGACTCGCGCACCCAATGGCGCTCCGGCGGCGCGCCGAACAGGTGCGAGCATTCGGCAAAGGCGTAACCGGTGCGCTTGGTGCGCATCCACCACTGGCCCCAGCGCAGGATCGCCGCATCGTGCAACGTCATCGGCGCATCGAGGCAGCGGATCGTCCAGCCGCCGGCGCGGATGCGGATGCACAGCTCGGGCTCTTCGCCGGCGATCAGGTCTTCGCGGTAGCCGCCGGCGCGGCGCAGGGCCTCGGTGCGCATCATCACGTCGCCGCCGCAGGCCCGCACGTTGCCCGGCGGCACGTTCCACTCCATGTCGCACAGGCGATTGAAGGCCGAGCGCTCGGGATAGCGCTCGCGGCGGCGGCCGAACACCGCGGCCACGCGTTCGTTGGCGCCGAGGAAATCGTGCGCCGTGTCGAGCCAGGCGGCATCGACCTCGCAGTCGCCATCGACGAACTGCAGGAATTCGAGCTCGGGCTTCAACTTCAGCGCCAGCACCGCGCCGGCGTTGCGCGCCCGCGCCGCGGTGAACGGCGTGCTCATGTCGAGGGCGACGAGCTCCGCGCCGAGGGCCTTGGACATGGCCACCGAGCCGTCGGTCGATCCGGAATCGACATAGACCACCAAGGCGACGCGGCCGACCACCGATTCGAGGCAGCGCCGCAGGCGCTCGCCCTCGTTGCGGCCGATCGCGACGACGGCCACGTCGGGCAGCCGGGGGCGTTGAGCAGGCTGGTTCATCACTCCCGTTGAATGTAAGTCACGCCAATCCGCGCTCGGCCAGCACGCGCGCGATCAGCGCATGGCGGCGGCGGTGCATGCCCTGGTGCGTCGTCGCCCGCGCCGTGGCCAGCGCGGCCAGGCCCAGGCGCTGCAGTTCGGCCGGCCGGTCGGCGGCCCAGCCGATGGTGTCGGCCAGCGCCTGGGCGTCGGCCGGCGCGAACAGACGGCCGTTGACGCCGTCCGTGACGCAGGTCTGCAAGCCGGGCGTCGCCGAGGCCAGCACCGGCAGCGCCTGCGAGTAGGCGTCATAGACGATGCGCGGCTGCTCGTCGGCCAGGCTCGGCACGAGCACGGCGTCGAAGCGCCGCAGCAGTGCGAAGAAGGGCTCGCCGTAGGGCACCGGCTCGAGCACGTCGAGTTGCACGCGCTCATCGCTGAGCCGGGCCTGCTCGCGGCAGGCTGCTTCGAGCTCGCCGGCGCCGATGATCGACACCTGCACCCGCGTGCGGCCTGCGCTGCGCAGTCGCTGCAAGGCGTCGAAAAGAACGTGCAGGCCTTTGTCTTCTTGCAGGCGGCCGGCGAAGAGCAGGCGCAGCATCGGCGCGCCGTCGATCGCTCGCGCTTGCCAGCGCGCCTGCGCCGCTGCATCGCCGAGCACGATCGCCTCGTCGATCCACGAGGCGTGCATGACATGGCCGCGCTCGGCGTGGCGCGGCATCAGGTCGCGCAGGTAGCCTTCGTGGGTGAAAAACGCGATGTCGGCCATCGAGATCGTCCAGCGGTTGAGCGCCTCGACGACCGCCGCCTGCCAGCGCCGCAGCAGCGACACCTGCTCGCCGCGCGCGATGCGCCACGGCGATGCTTCGACGTTGACCATCAGGCACTTGCCGCGCAGGCGCGCGATCAGGTTGGTGATGTACGGCGTGTCGAGCGGCCAGTATTGGCCGTAGAGCGAGTGCACGAAGTCGCTGCGGCCGATCAGACGCCAGAGTTGCCAGGCCACGAGCGGCGCGTCGAACAGCGCCAGCAACGAGCGCTGCCGGTAGGCGATCTCGACGAAATGAAAGCCGTGCTCGTCGGCGCGCACCGCATCGGCGCCGGGCTCGGCGCGCTCGAACGGGCAGGCCACCGTCAGCTTGTCGGATGTAGTCGGTGTGGCGCGCCAGATCGACCGCCCACAGCCGCTCGATCCAGCGCTGTCCCTGGGCATCGACGATCACCGGGATGTGGATCACCAGCAGGTAGTTGCAGGACAGCGGTGGCAGCGCAGCGGTCATGGAGTGGTTGAATCTACCGCGTGCCCCGCGCGGTTCACGCCAAGCATTTCGCGATCGGCTGGCTTAAGTCGCGCACAACCAAGCAACCGCCGCGGAACTGGCTCTGCCAGGCCGCTGGCGGGCCTTGCAGGCCGCGTGGCCGCGAGACGCGGCCATTCCTCGGCCCGTCCAAGCCAACGCAGGTTGGCTTGGAGCCGCGGGCCTCAGCCCCCATGAGGGGAAGCGGCTAAGCCGCTTCGGGGGTGGGTCATCTACCGCCGCCCCAGAGAGCGCGCGCGGTGCGGCACGGCGCGCCTTCCCAGGCCGCGCCGCACGAGGTTTGCACCTGCAGGCACATGCCCTCGCCCGCTTCGCGCAAAGCGCGGTAGGCCTTGGCATCGACGCGGCCGACCCCCGCGATCAACACCACCTCCGACACGGGCAGCTCGCTCTTGTCGTTCATCGCGCGGCAGGTGCTGCGCAGCATCGCTTCGACGCAGCCGTTGTAGAGCGCGCCGACCTGCTCGCTGCTGCCGCCGGCGCTCGGCTTGTCGCCACAGGCCGAGAGCAGCAGCAGCAGCACGACCGCGCCCCACGATCTCATGACGCATCGTCCTTGGCCTTCAGCACGATGCTGAGCGGCCGGTAAACCGCCTCGTCCGAGTTCGGCAGCAGCTTGTCCGCGTTCGGGTACGGCAAGCCGCCCTGGACCTTGAACCAGACGAGGTGGTTGGCGCGGTCCTGCCAGAGCTTGGTGCCGGGGCTGGCGATGACGTCGGCCAGGCTGGCCGCCGGCGTCAGCGCCCGCGTCGTGCTCGGCTCGGGCGGCGCCTGGCGGCCGTGCTCGTAGCCGGAGACGGTGTGGCCGACGGCGCTGGTCTTGCCGTCGAAGGCCACCGCCATCAGCACCCAGTCCGTGCTGCGGTACGCATTGCCGACCGTCATCGCGAACCACTTCGGGTTCGGCTTGCCGGGAAAGCGCAGCACGTAGCGGCCACCGGGCCGGGCCGCGAAGTGGCGCATGTTGGGCAGCATCGTCGCGGTCGCGCCGTCGCCGACGCTCCAGGTGCCGATCGGCTGTCCGTCGGCATCCTGTCGCGTCACTTCGATCGGCGCCATGAACAAGTGGCGGCTGTTGTCGAAGTCGGTCTGGAAAGCGCCGACGCCGTAGTACTCGCCGGCGCACGACAGGCCGTTCTTGCCCGCGGGCGCTACCGGCTGGCAGGTCGCACCGGCGGTGAGAAAGGGTTGGTCATAGACCCAGTAGTTGTTCTTCGGGCCCCAGTAGCCATGCGGGTCCCACAGCGCGCCGGCGTAGGTCCAGTGGCGCCTGGCCAGCGGCTGGCCGTCGAGGTTGGGTGGCAGCGTGCGGTAGCCGGGGTGGCTGGCGACGAGGCGGTTGTTGCCGTTGCGCGCGCTGCCTTTGTTGACGGCATTGATGTAGTAGTCGTCGGTGCGGAAGACACCGCTCGACCGGCCTTCGACGAAGGCGAAGTTGACCACCGTGTTGTCGCTCATCGAAAAGGTCGAGTGGTAGGTCGCAAAGGCCGACGGCGGTTCGGCGTTCTGCGGATAGCCGCTGTGGTTCAGGCTGCGGCCGACGACCAGCGCGCGCGTGATGCGGCCATCGTCGCCGGCGCCGGCGAAATGCACACCGGCGTTGTCGGCGCTGACCCACTCGGTGTAGTCGGGCTGCGCGACGCGGTTCCACAGGCCGTGCATGCCGTTCTTGAACACCGTGTTGCGGCGCATCGCCATGCGGATCTGGTTGCTGTAGGCGTTCTCCTTGCCGTCAACGGTGGGCACGTAGGCATTGGTCGCCACGCGCCCGGCGTCGTCGGTGACGGCCCAGTCGAGGTTGATGCCGGGCTGGCCGTTCGAGTGCGCGATGTTGTCGTCGAAGATGCCGAAGGGCAGCCGGTCGGGCAGCAGCGCGACCGTGGCCGCTTCGCCGCCGGGCTTGCGTGGGAACGACAGCCAGAAGCCGTTGCCTTGCGCGTCACCGGCGAGGTTGCCGCGCACGGTGTTGTCCGGGTTGGTGAGCCAGAAGCCCGACGGCCCGGCCTGGAACACGCCGGCTGCTTCATGCGCCTTGAGGACCCGGCCCGGCGCGGGCGCGCGAACCATCAGCGCCAGATTGCCTTCGAGCACGTTGCGCCGCTCGACCGCGTCTTCGAGAAAGTAGGCGTGGCCGGCGATGTCATGGCAGATGTTGTTGCGCACCTGCACGCCATTGGTGGCGTGCAGCACGATGCAGCGGTTGGCCGATTGCCAGATGGCGCTGTTGCGAATGGCGTGGCCGCCGGCATCGCCGATGAACTTGCCATCGGCATAGCTCAGCAGGTGCCAATGCATCGGGTAGCGCGCCTGCACGCCCGCCTGGCCCATGCGGCGCATCTCGACGCCGTCGAAGATCACCTTCGATTGCAGGCCCATCACCATCACGTGCGCGCCGAAGCCGTTGCGCCAATGGCTGTCGTCTGCCCCCTGGATGACGATGTTGCGCGTCAGGTTGGCCACCGGCGCGCGTTCGTCGAGCACGGTCGGCGCGGGCGCCACCGGCGGCGTGTAGCCGGGCTCGGGCGTGAGGCTCATGCCCTGGCTGGTGACGTACTGCAGGCGGCCCCAGCGCGCCGCGGCGAGCGCGCTGCGCACGCTGATGCGCGCCGCGCTCGCATCGCCGGCCAAGGTCAGGCGCTCGGTCGCGGCAACGCCGTAGAAGTCGCTCGGGCCGACGGCGATGGTGTCGCCGGCGCGCCAGTCGGCGCCCGTCGCCAGCGTGAGCTGGCTGCTGCCGGCAGCGGCGTGCTCGCCGAGGCGCGTCCACACCGGCTTGGGTGCAACGCCGTGCAGTTCCAGCGTGCCGCCCTGCACGTTCAGGCCGCGCGCGATGCCGTCGTTGCCGCGAGCCAGCGGCAGGCCGGCGAGCGTGATCGTGGCGCGATGCGCATGCGGCCGATCGGCGCTGCCGATCTGCAGCGCACCGCTGACCTGGATCGCCGCGGCCTTCAACTCGATGTCGGCCGCGGCAAAGCGCAGCGTGCCTTCGATCGCCAGGTTGCCCAGGGCCGCGGTGTTGGTGTCCAGCAGCACGGTGGCGCCGGCGGGCACGACCACGTCCGCGCCCGCGGCCGGCACCTCGCCGCCCCAGGTCGCGGCATCGCTCCAGCGCAGTTCCTTGTCTGCCGGGCGCGCGGCACTGGCCGCAGCCGCTGCCAGGGGCAGCCACAGCGCGGCAAACAGCAGCAGGCGACGCAGCGACATGATCACGAGGCCACCGTAGCGCGAGAACCGGGCGTCAGTGCGCGCAGATGTAAATGCCTCAGCAGCGGATGCCGACATGCAGCGCGACGATGCCGGCGGCCAAATCGTGCACATCGACATGCGCGAAGCCCGCCGTCTTCATCATCGCCTTCAGCGTCGCCTGGTCGGGGTGCATGCGGATCGATTCGGCCAGGTAGCGGTAGCTCTCGCCGTTGCCGGCGATCCACTGGCCGAGCTTGGGCAGCACATTGAACGAGTACCAGTCGTACACCGGCGCCAGCGGCGCGGCAACCTTCGAGAACTCGAGCACGAGCAGGCGGCCGCCGGGCTTGGTCACACGCGCCATCTCGGCCAACGCGGCCTGCTTGTCGGTCATGTTGCGCAGGCCGAACGCGGCGCTGACGACGTCGAACGACGCATCGGGCAGCGGCAGCGCCTGCGCGTCGGCGAGCAGCGACGGCACCAGCACGCCCTCGTCTTCGAGGCGCTCGCGGCCGCGGCGCAGCATGGCTTCGTTGATGTCGCTGTGCACGACCAGGCCGCGCGCACCGACGAGTTTGGCGAAGGCCAGCGTCAGGTCGCCGGTGCCGGCAGCGATGTCGAGCACATGGTCGCCTTCTTTGACCTGCGCCGCGGCCACCGTGTAGCGCTTCCAGACGCGGTGCAGGCCGAGCGACATGAGGTCGTTCATGACGTCGTACTTGTCGGCTACCGAGTCGAACACACCACGCACGCGCTGGGCCTTTTCGGCCGCCGGCACCTGCTCGAAGCCGAAGTGCGTGTCTTCGTCGCGCTTGTCGTTCACGTCAATGGTTGTGGCCGCAGGCGCCCGCGCTGGCTTCGATCATCGGCGCGTCGCGCGACGCACCTGCCGCGGCCAGGCGCTCCTCGTAGCGCTGCCACAGCGCGGCTTGCTCGGCGCCGAGGCGGTACAGGTAGTCCCAGGAAAAGATGCCCGTGCTGTGGCCATCGCTGAAGGTCGGCTGGACCGCGTAGTGGCCCACCGGTTCGAGCGCGTCGATGCCGACCTCGCGCTTGCCGGTTTGCAACACCTCCTGCCCCGGGCCGTGGCCTTGCACCTCGGCCGACGGTGAATAAATCCGCAGCAACTCGAAGGGGATGCGAAAGCGCGCGCCGTCGTCGAAAGCGACTTCGAGCGACTTCGATTGCTGGTGCACAGTGAGCGCGGTGGGCAAAGGGGCAGAGGCCATGTTTTCGAGTGTAGCCGTCCCTACTTCACGCCAACCCGATTGGCGTGAGCCCGCGGCCGTCAGGGCGCCTCGAAGCCGACCCAAAATCGTCTGCTCAAGAAGCCGAACAGGCCCACGAAGCCTGCTTTCCATGCCCTTCCCGGCTGCCCTCGACGCCAGCGTTGTGAACCCCCTGATCGCCCTCGTGCTGTGCGCAGCGCTGCTCTGGGTCGGCGCGGCTGTGGCCTGGGAGGCCACCGCGCCGGGCGCGCTGCGCACGCGCAGCCTCGACTTGGTGGCCGTGGTGCTGCTGGCCGCCGGCCTGTGGTGGCCGGCGCAGGCCGCTTCGGCCTTTCAGGCCAGCGGCAACGGCGTCACACTGGCCGTGCTGGTGCTGCTCGGCGCCGGCACGGCCTTCATCTCGCGCCTGGGCGTGCACGCGCCCTGGCATCACCCACAGCAGTTGTTGGGCAGCGGCGGCGTGCTGCTGGCGTCGCTGCTGCTGGTGTCGTTGCTGCACGCCTTGCCCGGATCAGGCCTGCCGTGGTCGCCGATCGAGCTGATGGCCGCGGCGCTGGCACTGACGTTGGCCCTGCGCGGCTTGCACCGGCCGCTGCGCAAATCGGCTCAACACATGGCCTTGCGCAGCGCCTGCGCGCTGCTGGCCGCCGCCTTGTTGACGGCAGTGACCTGGCGCGATGCGCCCACCGCCCTGGCGCTCGACGCCTCGCTGGTGCCGATGGGTGCGCTGACCGCGCTCGGCGCCTTCCTGGCAGCGAGCCTGCGCCAGGCGCGGCAGCAGCGCCAGGCCGAGCGCCTGAAGGCCTCACCGAATGCCGACCTCGACGTGCTGACCGCCCTGCCCAACCGCACCGCGCTCGAAGCGCGGCTGGCGCAGGCGGTGGCGCGCTGCGATACCGAGCGCCGCCGGTTGGCGCTGCTGATCATCAACCTCGACGGCTTCAAGCCGGTCAACGCCACCTACGGCCACCAGATCGGCGACCTGTTGCTCAAGCATGCCAGCCGGCGCATGCGCCGCCTGATGCAGCCCAAGGACCTGCTGGCCCGTCTGGGCAGCGACGTCTTTGCGGTGCTGCTGACGCAGCAGACCGAGCGCGAGCCGCTGACGCGGTTGGCCGAGCGCCTGATCGATGCCGTGGGCCAACCGTACCGCCTGGGCACCAAGGAAGTTCAACCTGACGTGCTCGGTGGGCATTGCGCTGTACCCGGATCACGGCGACGCCGAGCGCCTGATCTCACGCGGCGAAACCGCGGTGCAGACCGCCAAGCGCGCCGGCGGCGCGCGCCTGGGCGTCTTCACCGCGGAGATGGACGAGGACATGTCGAACGACCTCGAGCTGCTGCGCGACTTCCGCCAGGCACTCGACAACGACGGCCTGAACCTCGTCTATCAGCCGAAGATCGACGCCGCCAGCGGCCGCATCACCGCCGCCGAAGCGTTGCTGCGCTGGAAGCACGCCACACGCGGCGACGTGCCGCCGTCGATCTTCGTCACGCTGGCCGAGCGCTTTGGCCTGGTGACGCGGCTGGGCGACTGGGTCATCGACCGCGCTTGCCGCCAGGCCGGCCTGTGGGCGCGGGCGGGTTTGAACATGCGCGTGGCGATCAACCTCTCGGCGCAGCATCTGCGCGAGCCCGATCTGGCACAGCGCGTCGGCCAGGCACTCTCACGCAACCGCATCGAGCCGAGCCGCCTGACCTGCGAGATCACCGAAACGCTGGCGATGGAGAACACGCAATCGACGCAGGCCACGCTGGCGCAATTGGGGCTGATAGGAGTGCACCTGTCGATCGACGACTTCGGCACCGGCTATTCGAGCCTGGCGTACCTGCGCAAGCTGCCGGCCAAGGAAGTCAAGATCGACCGCAGCTTCGTCATGGACCTGGAGCGCAGCGCCGACGCGCGCGCCGTCGTCGATGGCGTCATCAAGCTGACGCACGCTTTAGGCAAGCGCGTTGTCGCCGAAGGCGTGGAAACGATCAAGCAGCGCCGCATCCTGACCGAGATGGGCTGCGACGAACTGCAAGGCTTTTTGTTCGCGCATCCGATGGCGGCCGACGATTTGCTGCAATGGGCGATGGATGCGAAGCACAACGACGAAGACGCGTTCCGCTCGTCGCTGTATGTGCACGCGGGGGATGCGGATCCGCGGTTGAAGCGCCGGTCGGTGTCGCCGCCCATTTCTGCGCATTGAGCTACCTCTCGCCACGCGGTTCGGCGCGCTGTTCGCGTCGTCCTTCGGGCTGAGGTATCAAAGCCCTCGCGCTTCGCTCTCGCCACCTCGCTATCCGTTCGGGCTGAGATTGTCTAAGCGCATTCCCTCGTGCAGAAAATCAGGCAAGCGCCGCGCCATCCTACTCTCCAAGCGCATTGATAATCGTTTGCATTATACCTCCTTTGCGCTTCGGAGCTAGTTTGACATTCCCGTAGCCAAACAGAGTCGGGCCGTACTGATTTATCACTAACGTATTGTTGGCGGATGCGCTGCCCCAAGGGTAACAGGTATTGTTGATTCCCGCCGACGTACACTGTGATGGGTTCGAGTACCTGAGCTGTTTCCAGCTTACAGAATCCAAGCAACTGATACCATCCAAGTTATCAAGCGGCTTGTAGGCCATGATCGTATGCATGCAGCTACCATGAAAATCATTGGGGTTACTATTATGTTGAATATTATGACGCCAATACCACCCCTTCCCAACTGAATTGGCGCTGCTGTTACCTTCAACCCCACCGCTAGACTGGTGATTTGCACCCATAAGATGCGCTAGTTCGTGCTGATATCCATACGCCGAGCCAAAGGTGGAGTATGGATGAACGACAGCGAACGCTTGTTCTGGTTTGGTAGCGCGGCCTGGCACCATAACACTACCACCACTCCCAGTGACTTCGTGAATCACAATAACTACATCAGCACGGGTCGCATCGCGAGCTTCAAGAATCTTGACATTGCCCGCCGCGGTGAACACAGAAACGCCTGCGTCTTGAATTGGAAGGCTGGTTTGAATTACGCCAACACTCGCAAATCGCACATTATTTGCACCAGAAGTTGCTAATGCTTGGTTAGTTTTCGAGATTTCAGAGTTGGCCACCGAAAGTGGATTTATCCCGGAAATTAGAATTGCCTTATCGGTGACGACAGTTAGGACTTTAACATATGTCTGAGAGTGACTAGACGCTGATGCCGCTGCGAGCAACGCACCGCACGTAATACTGTAAACAACCTGGCGCATATCACTTACTCGCCGGCTTTTCAGGAGTAACTGGCTGCGATGCTGCACTCGACGGAGGAAGTCTCGGTTCATCGTCCGCTATCGGTATTGGCGTTACTTCGGCGATCATGAAATAGCGGCTTCCAGGAAGCGACAGGACGGCAAAAGATTTACCTTTCACGTTTGCGTCCCCGTGAACACCTTGATCATCAAACGCAATGGATAAGTGGCCCCCCGATTCAGCCACGCCAATCCAGACGCGTGACTTGTCTGGATTGACAGTGAGCTCGCCAGTGAATCGAACGTTCTCACCATCGACCGTCCGAAACGTGACGATCTTTCCGTGAAGAGCGTTGAAGTTCAGTCGTTTAGCTATCGAAACCTTCTTGAAGAATTCTGTTCTGCCGCGAAATCTTGCAAGAGCCGTCTGGGCTTCCGGACCAAGCGCGGCTCGCTCCTCCGCAGCGGACATCATCTCACTTGCAGGATTGAAGCTGGATTCGTCAGGCTGAGCTGCGACGCGCGGAGGCGCAGCGGCACAGGCGACTAGAAGAATAGCGCAGACGGCTCGATAGGCCAGCCCATTTCGTTTGTGTGCAATCATTTGAGATAGAAATTCATCGTCTGTTAAAGGCCGCAATTGCCGGAAATCGAGCCAATGGTCGCGCCCCACCGAGAGTCCTATGACCAAAGAGCGCCATAACAACCATCGCCTTCCAAGCTGCGATCATATTGCCTCTCTTCTTGAATCTGAATCTGCGCAGAGGATCATCAAGAACTTACCGTAATATAACCTATCTGGCAATAAGACCCAACGCGCGTTGTATATATTGTTAAGTTGGAATCCTGAACTTTCGCAAGCAGAAGGACGGCTACAAATGTTTTGTAGTTACTATCTGCTTCGTTGAGATATGCCCAGCTAGGTCCGCCGGCACACATAGAACTAACTCCACCTAAAGAAACTCTGAATCCGAAATTTTGTCCACTAGCCACCTCTACACCAACAATCTTCCCAGCCACAGCACCATCCCACGCCAGTGCTACGGGCGAGTACATGCTCGAGATAGTTATTGTTAATGCAAATAGCAAGGAGAAAAGATTTCTGAAAAATGGCATTTTTCGTCCAGTAGTTGAGAAAAGCATCTGATCTGTGTTGACCAGTCGATATTGAAGTTATATTTCACTTTGACGGTATTCAATTGGCACTAACCCGAGCCGCTCTACCGGGAATCAAACCAACACGCGCTCGATGCCACCCGCGTTGGCCTTCGCCACGTACTGCGGCATCCAGTTCTCGCCCAGGATGTGGCGCGCCATCTCGACGACGATGTAGTCGGCTTCGAGCAGGCCGTTGTTGAAGTCGGCGCCGTAGCGCTTCAGGCCCTGTAGGCAGCTCGGGCACGAGGTCAGGATCTTGATGTCGTCGCGCTGTTTGACGGCGCCTGACGGCACGCAGCACCGCTTCGTTCTTCTGCAGCTCTTCTTCCTTGCGGAAAGCGCACCTGCGTGCTGATGTCGGGCCGCGTCACGCCGAGCGTGCCGCTTTCGCCGCAGCAGCGTTCGCTCTTCATCACGTTGTCGCCGACGAGGGCTTTGACGGTCTTCATCGGCTCCTGCAGCTTCATCGGGCTGTGGCAGGGGTCGTGGTAGAGGTACGCGCCTTTGCCATCCAACTTCAAGCCCTTCTCCAACAGGTACTCGTGGATGTCGATGATGCGGCAGCCGGGGAAGATCTCTTCGAAGCTGTAGCCCTGCAGCTGGTCGTAGCAGGTGCCGCAACTCACCACCACCGTCTTGATGTCGAGGTAGTTGAGCGTGTTGGCGACGCGGTGGAAGAGCACGCGGTTGTCGGTGATGATCTTGTCGGCCTTGTCGAACTGGCCCGAGCCCTTCTGCGGGTAGCCGCAGCACAGGTAACCCGGCGGCAGCACCGTCTGCACGCCTGCGTGCCAGAGCATCGCTTGCGTCGCCAAGCCCACTTGCGAGAACAGGCGCTCGCTGCCGCAGCCGGGGAAGTAGAAGACGGCTTCGCTGTCGGCCGTCGTCGCCTGCGGATTGCGGATGATCGGCACGTAGTGCGCGTCTTCGATGTCGAGCAACGCGCGTGCGGTCTTCTTCGGCAGCCCGCCAGGCATCTTCTTGTTGATGAAGTGGATGACCTGCTCTTTGATCGGCGCAGTGCCCACCGTCGCCGGTGGTTTCTCGGTCTGGATCTTCGCGGCCAGGCGCAGCATCTGGTTCGCAAAACGCTGCACCTTGAAGCCGACATCGACCATCGCGCCGCGCATCAACTTGATCGTCCGCGGGTTGGTGGCGTTCAAGAAGAACATTGCCGCGGCGTTACCGGGACGAAAGCTCTTCTGTCCCATCTTGCGCAGCAGGTTGCGCATGTTCATCGACACGTCGCCGAAGTCGATGTTCACCGGGCACGGCGACAAGCACTTGTGGCAGACCGTGCAGTGGTCGGCCACGTCTTCGAACTCTTCCCAGTGGCGCAGGCTGATGCCGCGCCGCGTCTGCTCTTCGTAGAGGAAGGCTTCGATCAGCAAGGACGTGGCGAGGATCTTGTTGCGCGGGCTGTAGAGCAGGTTGGCGCGCGGCACGTGCGTGGCGCAGACCGGTTTGCATTTGCCGCAGCGCAGGCAGTCCTTGATGCTGTCGGAGATCGCGCCGATGTCACTGCGCTGCATGATCAACGACTCGTGGCCCATCAGGCCGAAGCTCGGGGTGTAGGCGGCGGAGAGGTCGGCAGCGAACGCTTCCACGCCGTGACCACGCAACAGTTTTCCCTTGTTGAAGCGGCCCTCGGGATCGACGCGCTGCTTGTAGTCGGTGAAGCCGCGCAACTCGTCATCAGTCACGAACTCGAGCTTCGTGATGCCGATGCCGTGCTCGCCCGAGATCACGCCGTCGAGCCGCCGCGCCAATGCCATGATGCGGCCGACCGCCTCGTGCGCGGTTTGCAGCATCGCGTAGTTTTCGCTGTTGACCGGTATGTTCGTATGCACATTGCCGTCGCCGGCGTGCATGTGCAGAGCTGCCCACACACGGCCGCGCAGCACTTCCTTGTGGATGCGGCGGCACTCGTCGATCACCGGCACGAAGGCGGCGCCGGCGAACAGCGTTTGCAGCGGTTTCAGGATCTGCGTCTTCCACGACGCGCGCAAGCGGTTGTCTTGCAACTGCTCGAAGAAGCCGGCGCTGTCGAGGCCGTTCAACCAGCCCGACCACAGCGCCTGCACCTCGGCGAGGAGGGACAGCGCCTGCGCCACGCGGTCTTCGATCAGCTCGGCGCTGGCGATCTCTTCGGCGTCGTCGCTCTTGCCGAGCGGCAGCGGGCTCTTGCGAAAGAACGCCGTCAGCGCCTCGATCAGTTCGAGCTTGTTGCGCAGCGACAGCTCGATGTTGATGCGCTCGATGCCGTCGGTGTACTCGCCCATGCGCGGCAGCGGAATCACCACGTCTTCGTTGATCTTGAAGGCGTTGGTGTGCCTGGCGATCGCCGCGGTGCGCTTGCGGTCGAGCCAGAATTTCTTGCGCGCGTCGGCGCTGACGGCCACAAAGCCCTCGCCCGCGCGCGAGTTCGCGATGCGCACGACTTCGCTCGTCGCCTTCGCGACCGCATGCTCGTCGTCACCGACGATGTCACCGACCAGCACCATCTTCGGCAGCGTGCCGCGCTTCGATTTCGTCGCGTAGCCGACGGCTTTCAGGTAGCGGTCATCCAGATGCTCCAAGCCGGCGAGCTTGACTTGCGATTGCGAGAACAAGTAGTCCTTGATCTCCACGATCGACGGCACCGCGTCCTTCGCGTTGCCGAAGAACTCCATGCAGACCGTGCGCACATGCTTGGGCATGCGGTGCACGATCCAGCGCGCGCTGGTGATCAGGCCGTCGCAGCCTTCTTTCTGGATGCCGGGCAGGCCGGCGAGGAACTTGTCGGTGACGTTCTTGCCCAGGCCTTCTTTGCGGAACGTCGAGCCCGGGATGTCGAGGCGCTCGCTGCTTTCCTGCTTCTTGCCCGTCGCGTCGAAGTACTTCAGCTCGAACGACGCCACCTCAACGTCATGGATCTTGCCGAGGTTGTGATCCAGGCGCGTGACTTCGAGCCACTTCGCCTCGGGCGTGACCATCTTCCAAGACGCGAGGTTGTCGAGTGCCGTGCCCCACAGCACCGCCTTCTTGCCGCCGGCGTTCATCGCGATGTTGCCGCCGATGCAACTCGCTTCGGCGCTCGTCGGATCGACCGCGAACACATAGCCCGCGCGCTCGGCCGCGTCGGCGACGCGCTGCGTCACCACGCCAGCTTCGGAAAAAACCGTGGCCACGGGCTGCGACAAGCCCGGCAGCGAGATCATCTCGACCTCGCTCATCGCTTCCAACTTTTCGGTGTTGATGACGGCGCTCTTCCACGTCAGCGGCACCGCGCCGCCGGTGTAACCGGTGCCGCCGCCGCGCGGGATGATCGTCAGTTCCAACTCGACGCAGCCGGCCACGAGGGCTGCCATCTCGGCCTCGGTGTCCGGCGTCAGCACGACGAACGGCATCTCGACGCGCCAGTCGGTCGCGTCGGTGACATGCGAGACGCGCGACAGGCCGTCGAACTTGATGTTGTCCTTGGCCGTCGTGCGGCCGAGCACGCGGCGCGTCGCCTTGCGCAAATCCCACACCGCGCGGAAATGCGCGGCGAATCGCTCCACCGCGGCACTCGCCGCAACCAGCAACTCACCCACCAACGCATCGCGCTCCGGGTCGGCCCGCGGCGTGCGCCGCTTCTCGACTTCATGCAGACGGTGGTGCAACGCCTCGATCAGCGCCGCGCGCCGCTTCGGGTTGTCGAGCAAGTCGTCTTCGAGGTACGGGTTGCGCTGCACGACCCAGATGTCGCCCAGCACCTCGTACAACATGCGCGCCGAGCGGCCGGTGCGGCGCTCGTCGCGCAACTGATCGAGCAGCTCCCACGCACGCGCGCCGAGCAGGCGCAAGACGATCTCGCGGTCGGAGAACGAGGTGTAGTTGTACGGAATCTCGCGCAGGCGTGGCGCGGTGTTCTCGGAGTCCGTCAGCGACTGGCTGGCGAGCAGAGGAAGCGGTGCATTCATAGGGAGTACCCGATGCTAACGTGCCGCAGAAATGACCTGCGTCTTGTACGGTGACAGCGGGGGCTTCCCCCCTTGCCCGTGATACGCCTTCCATGACAGAAACGGGGCTGTCACACGAGCCGGCGAGACTCGCCGGTTTGCACGAACCCACAACCCTCGGAGATGTCGATGAAACTGAAGTCGCTTTCCCTCGCCGCGCTGCTGGCAGCCACGCTCGGCGCACAAGCGCAGACCGAAATCACCTGGTGGCACTCGATGACCGCGTTCAACAACGAGTGGGTCAACACGCTGGCCAAGCAGTTCAACGACAGCCAGAAGACCTACAAGGTGACGCCGATCTACAAGGGCAGCTACGACGAGTCGATGACCGCCGCCATCGCCGCGTTTCGCGCCGGCAATGCGCCGCACATCCTGCAGGTCTTCGAGGTCGGCACGGCGACGATGATGGCCAGCAAGGGCGCCATCGTGCCCGCCGGCAAGGTGATGGCCGACGCCGGCAAGAAGTTCGACACCAGCGCCTACATCGCAGCCGTCGCCGGCTACTACACCGCGCCCAACGGCCAGATGCTGTCCTTCCCCTACAACAGCTCGACCACGGTGCTCTACATCAACAAGGACGCCTTCAAGGCCGCTGGCATGGACCCGGAGAAGCCGCCGACCACCTGGCCCGAGATGGCGCTGGCCGGTGCAAAGTTGAAAGCCAGCGGCCACAAGTGCCCGCTGACGATCGCCTGGCAGGGCTGGACCCAGCTCGAAAGTTTCTCGGCCTGGCACAACGTCGACTTCGCGACCAAGCGCAACGGCTTTGGTGGCATGGATGCTCGCTTGTTGATCAACTCGCCGCTTCATGTACGCCACATCGAGAACCTGGCCAACATGGCGAAACAGGGCATCTTCGTCTACAAGGGGCGCCGCAACGTGGCCGAGCCAACCTTCGTCTCCGGCGAATGCGCGATGGTGACCACCTCCACCGGCTTTTACGGCAACGTCAAGCAGAACGCCAAGTTTGCCTGGGGCTTGGCTACCCTGCCCTATTACCCCGATGTGCCGGGCGCGCCGCAGAACACCATGATCGGCGGCGCCAGCCTGTGGACGCTGGCCGGCAAGAAGCCCGAGGACTACAAGGGGGTGGCTGCATTCTTCGACTTCATCGCCCAACCCGAGATCGCGGCCAAAACGCACCAAGCCACCGGCTACCTGCCGGTCACCAACGCCGCCTTCCAACTCACCGAGAAGTCGGGCTTTTACAAGAGCAACCCGGGCACCGATGTCGGGCCTAACCAGATGATCCGGAAGGTCACCGAAAAGTCGCGCGGTATCCGCTTGGGAAACAACCTGCAGATTCGCGACGTCATGGACGAAGAACTGGAGCAGGTCTGGGGCGGCAAGAAGAGCGCAAAAGAGGCGCTTGACTCAGTGGTCAAGCGCGGCAACGAGTTGCTGGAGCGCTTCGAAAAAGCGAACAAGGACAGCAAAGGGTAAAGCGAGGTGGCGGTCGAGAAGCGCGTCTTCTTCCGCTCGCGCTGGCTGCCGTGGGCGCTGCTGGCGCCGCAGGTCTTCGTCATCGTCGCGTTCTTCTTCTGGCCTGCCGGCCAGGCGCTGCTGCAGTCGTTCCAGCAATCCGACGCCTTCGGCACCTCGGTGCAATGGGTCGGGATGGAGAACTTCGAGAACCTGTGGAATGACGAGACTTACCTCGCGTCGTTCAAGACGACCGCGGTGTTCTCGATCCTCGTGGCGACGATCGGCCTTACGGTGTCGCTGATGCTCGCCGTCTTCGCCGACCGCGTGATCAAGGGCGCCTCGGTCTACAAGACGCTCTTGATCTGGCCCTATGCGGTGGCGCCCGCGGTAGCCGGCGTGTTGTGGCTGTTTCTCTTCGCACCGGGCATGGGCATCGTCGCTTATGCGCTCGGACAGTTGGGGTTCGAGTGGAACCACCTGCTCAACGGCACGCATGCGATGACGCTGGTGGTGCTGGCCGCGGTGTGGAAGCAGATCTCCTACAACTTCCTCTTCTTCCTCGCCGGCCTGCAGAGCATTCCCAAATCGCTGATCGAAGCCGCCGCGATCGACGGCGCCTCGCCGTGGCGGCGCTTCTGGACCATCATCTTCCCGCTGCTGTCGCCGACGACCTTCTTCCTGCTGGTGATCAACGTCGTCTATGCTTTCTTCGACACCTTTGCCATCATCGACGCCGCCACGCGCGGTGGGCCGGGTAAAGACACGGCGATCCTGGTCTACAAGGTCTATTACGACGGCTTCAAGGCCCTGGACCTCGGTGGCTCGGCGGCGCAGAGCGTGGTGCTGATGGTCATCGTCGTCGCGCTGACGGTCGTGCAGTTCCGCTTCGTCGAGAAAAAGGTCAACTACTGATGGTCGAGCGCAAGCCACTGCTGACGGCGCTTTCACATCTGGTGCTGATCATCGGCGTGCTGATCGTCGCCTTTCCGGTGTACATCACCTTCGTCGCCTCGACGCACACCACCCAGCGCATCGCGCAGGCGCCGATGCCGCTGCTGCCCGGCGCGCAGATGATCGACAACTATCAAAAAGCGCTGACCGGAGAGCGCAGCGGGCCGGGCACCAAGGTGGCAGTCAGCCGCATGATGACCGTCAGCCTCGTCAGCGCGCTCATCATCGCCATCGGCAAAATCGCGATCTCATTGCTCTCCGCGTTTGCGATCGTCTATTTCCGCTTTCCGTTCCGGCAGTTCTTCTTCTGGGCGATCTTCGTCACACTGATGCTGCCGGTGGAGGTGCGCATCGGGCCGACCTACAAGGTGGTGTCGGACTTCGGCATGCTCAACAGCTACGCCGGACTCACGGTGCCGCTGATCGCTTCGGCCACCGCGACGTTCTTGTTCCGCCAGTTTTTCCTCACCGTGCCGGATGAACTCGTCGAAGCCGCGCGCATCGACGGCGCCGGGCCGATGCGCTTTTTCAAGGATGTGCTGCTGCCGCTCTCGACGACGAGCATCGCGGCGCTGTTCGTCATCCAGTTCATCTACGGCTGGAACCAGTACCTGTGGCCGCTGCTCGTCTCCACCGAAGAGCGCATGTACCCTGTGGTGGTCGGCATCAAGCAAATGATCTCCGACGGCGACGCCACGAACGACTGGGGCACGATCATGGCCACGGCGATCCTGGCGATGCTGCCGCCGGCGCTGGTCGTGATGCTGATGCAGAAGTGGTTCGTCAAGGGCCTGGTGGATACCGAAAAATAGTGGATGTTCATGAGCGTGATCGACAGCCTGGCCTGGCATTCCAAACACATGCGCTACGCGCTCGGCAAGCCGCGCCTGCTCGGCGGCCGCGCCTACAAGATCAAAGGCTACTTCAGCGACAAGTTCTGTCGCGACGACGAGCATGAGCCGCACCTCGGCGCCGTCATTGCAGAGCTGCTGCGCCGGCGCGAAGGCGCGTTCATCGACATCGGCGTCAATGTCGGCCAGACGCTGTGCAAGCTGCTGTCCACCGGCGAGCGCCGGCGCTACATCGGTTTCGAGCCGCAGATCGCCTGCTGCTTCTACGTCGATCAGTTCATCCGCCACAACGGCATCGCCGATGCCCATGTGATCCCCGTCGCACTCGGCGAGGAACCCGGCGTGCTCGAACTTTTCGCCGACAACGACGATGTCGATGAGAGCGCGTCGTTCGACGCCACCGGCTTTCGCGCCACGATGTCGGCGACGCGCAAGGTGCTGGTGCCGGTGTTGCGCGGTGATGTGGCGATCGCGCAGTTGCGCCTGGACAAGATCGGCGTGCTGAAAATCGACGTTGAAGGCGCCGAGTTGGACGTGTTGCGCGGCCTGCCCGACACGCTGAGCTTGTGGAAGCCGCCGGTGATGTTCGAAGTGCTGCCGAACTTCTTCGGTGCCGAGAAAAAACCGATCGAGGCTCGGCTCGCCGCTGAACACAACCGCCGCGCCGAAGCCATCTTCGAGTTCTTCACCACGCACGGCTACAGCGTGCACCAGGTCAACAATGCCGGCGGCTGGTCGCCGATCGACGCCTTCAAGCTCGACGACCGCGAAGGCTTTGTGACCTGGGACTACCTGGCGCTGCCAAAGGAAGAATAACGATGGGTGCGATCTCACTGCGCAATGTCGAGAAGACCTACGGCAGCGGCGCCAAGGTCAACAAGGTCATCCACGGCGTCAACGCCGAGATCAGCGACGGCGAGTTCATCGTCATCGTCGGCCCGAGCGGCTGCGGCAAGAGCACGCTGCTGCGCATGGTCGCGGGTTTGGAGGAGATCACCGGCGGCGAGATCCACATCGCCGGGCGCATCGTCAACAACCTCGAGCCCTCGGAGCGCGACATCGCGATGGTGTTTCAGAACTACGCGCTCTATCCGCACATGAGCGTGTATGACAACATGGCCTACGGCCTGAAGATCGCCAAGGTGAGCAAAGCCGACATCGAGACGCGCGTGCAGAAGGCGGCGAAGATTCTGGAGCTGTCGCAACTGCTGCAACGCAAGCCGCGTGAGTTGTCCGGCGGACAGCGGCAACGCGTCGCGATGGGCCGCGCGATCGTGCGCCAACCTGCTGTCTATCTGTTCGACGAGCCGCTGTCCAACCTCGACGCCAAGCTGCGCGCGCAGACGCGGTTGGAAATTCAGAAGCTGCACGCCGAACTCGGCACGACCTCGCTGTTCGTCACCCACGACCAAGTCGAGGCGATGACGCTGGCCGAGCGCATGATCGTCATGAACGCCGGCCGCATGGAGCAGATCGGCACGCCGGAAGAGGTCTATCAGCGGCCGGCAACGACGTTCGTCGCCAGCTTCATCGGCAGCCCGCCGATGAACCTGATGGAAGGCCAGGCCGACGGCACGCGCTTCACCATCGGCGGCACGACACTGGCGCTGCCCGCCGCAGCGCCGCGCAACGGGCCGCTGCTGCTTGGTGTGCGGCCGGAGCATGCGGACCCGGCATCGAATGGCTGGTCGCTGAAAGTCGATGTCGTCGAGATGCTCGGCGCCGAGCGGCTCATCTACTGCAAGCTCGGCGAGACGTTGTTCACCGTGCGACTCGATGCCACGCTGGCTGCACCCGTGGTCGGCAGCGTGCTGACCGTCGCCGTTGACGCAAAGCATCTGCACTGGTTCGATCCGCAGACGAAGCAACGCGTCGGATCGACGCAGTGACCACACCCAACAAGCCATGCTCCCGATCGAGAGTTTTCGCCGCTTCTACGCGGAGTTCATTGTCAAGAGTGCAGGGTCGTCAGACGAACGGCTGATTGACGCGTACTCGGCCGTACTGGCCACACTCGTCGGGCCCGAAGGTTCTGTTCTGGCGATCGAGCGCGAAGAAGACCTCGCCGCTCGCGCCGCATCCTCGTTGCGCCGATTCCCGAACGTCGTCGTTCGAGCAGGCTCCGCCACCGAGGTCGCGATGCCCCCCTGCGACCTGATCTACGTCAACGCCGGCGCAACGCACCCGCCAGCAGCCTGGCTCGACGCGCTGCGTATCGGCGGCCGACTTGTCTTTCCATTGACGCCGAACGAAGGCTTTGGGGTCATGCTGCCGGTGACGCGCCAGGCCACCGATGTCTATGCGGCGAGTGCGTTTGCCAGGGCGGCGTTCATTCCCTGCATCGGCGCGCGCGATGACACCACGTCTGACTCATTGACCAAGGCGCTGGAGCGTCAATCGCTCAAAGAAGTGCGCTCGCTGAAGCGAGAAGCAGCGCCTGACGGGACCGCTTGGTGCGTTGGCAGCGATTGGTGGCTGTCCACCGCGGAGCCAACGTGATGATGAAACCTTCGCCGTGGCCCCTGTGGATCGCCCACCGCGGCGCCGGCAAGCTCGCGCCCGAGAACACGCTCGCGGCGTTCCGCCTTGGCGCGCAACTCGGTTATGCCGCGTTCGAGTGCGACGTGAAGTTGAGCAGCGACGGCGTGCCCTTTCTGCTGCACGACGCAACGCTCGATCGCACGAGCAACGCGCAGGGCGTGGCGGGCGACAAGCCGTGGGCCGAGCTGTCGCGCGTCGATGCCGGCGCTTGGCACAGCCGCGCGTTTGCCGGCGAGCCGCTGCCCACGCTCGACAACATCGCCGCGTTCTGCCATGCGAGCGGCCACGCGTTGAACATCGAGATCAAGCCGACGCCGGGTGCGGAGCGACGCACGGGTGACGTGGTCGCGCGCGAAGCCGAGCGCCTGTGGGCCGGTCGGGCGACACCGCCGCTGCTCAGTTCATTCGAACCCGACGCTCTCGAAGGTGCACGGACGGGTGCGCCGCAACTGCCGCGGGCGCTGTTGATCGACACGCTGGTCGAGGGCTGGTTCGAACACGCGCAGGGTCTCGGCTGCGTCGCGGTGGTGGCCAACTACCGCCTCTTCAACGCCGAGATGGTCGCGCGCCTGCACGCCGCGAACCTGTGGGCGCTGTGCTACACGGTCAACGACGACTCAAGCGCGCGCGCCCTGCTCGGCATGGGGCTCGATGGGCTGATCACCGATGCGGTCGATCGGTTCTCGCCGCACGCCGGGCGGCTCGGCGCCTGAGAGATCTTCGGGTAACGCCGACACTGCGGCCTCGGCACCCAACGCATCTTCTTCGCTCTCGGGCTTAGGCAGCTCGCGCACACCGCGCAGCATCGTCAGGCGCCACACCACCGCTGTCGCGACGAGCGCGGTCGCACCGGCAAACAGCAGCGACGCGCGCAGGCTCACATGCTCGCCGAGCCAGCCGCCGACGAGCGCGCCCGGCCCGGCGGGCAGCAGGATCAGCCAACGCATCGTGCTCGTCATGCGGCCGAGCAGCGGCGCAGGGGTCACCGATTGCCGCAGCGACAGGAAGTTGATGTAGATCAGCACCGCGCCGACGCCGAACAGAAACAGCATCAGCGCGAACATCAACCGGCCCAGCGCGTTGGCCGGCGCGGCGGCCAGCAGCAGCCAGCCGAGGCCGCAGATGCCCAGGCCGAGCAACAGGCACGGCCCCGGCCCGATGCGCGACGACACGCGGTGACCCATCGTGCTCGCCAGCACCGTGCCGGCGCCGAGGCCGACGAACGACAGGCCGATCTGCGACTCGTTCAACCCGAGCGTGCGCGTGGCAAACAAGATCTGCACGACGACCGCGGCGTGATGGCACATCTGCCAGACGCCGACGGTGCAGGCCATCGTCACCAGCAGCGGCGTGCCGCGCACGAAGCGGATGCCGGCTTTGAGGTCGCGCCAAAAATGCGAGTCCTTGCGCGACGTGATGACCTCCTGCACGCGCACGCCGCGCAGGATCAGCACCGACACGATCAGCATCAGCGCATCGAGCAGCAGCGCCACCGGCGCACCGACGGCCCTGATCAGCGCGCCGGCCAAGCCGGGGCCGGCGACTTCGGCGCCTGAGCTGGCGAGCGCGTTGCGCGCGTGCGCTTCGACCAGACGGTCGCGCGACACGACCTGCGTGAGCACGATCTGCGCTGCCGAGCCGGCCACCGAATAGACGCAGCCCATGATGAAGGCGACGACGTACATCCACGGCATGGCCAGCCAGCCGAGGTAGTACGCGGCCGGCACGCTGGCGACGATGAAGGACAGGGCGAGCTCGCCGGCGACATAGACCGGCAGCTTGCGCACGCGGTCCAGCCACACACCCGAGGGCAGCGACAGCAGCACGAAGGGCGCGATCTCCATGGCCACCAGCAGGCCCATCTGCGTCGGCGAGGCGTGCAGCAGCACGACGGCTGTCAGCGGCAGCGCGAGCATGGTCACCTGGCCGCCGAGCGAGGAGATCAGGATCGACGTCCACAGGCGGCGGTAGGCGGCATCGCGCAGCAGGTCGTTGGCGGGCAGCGCGAAGCGTTGCCTCAAGGCCATCAGCCAACGCGACGGTAGGACGAGTGACAACATGGTGACGGACAAAACAGCTCGGGCCTGACACTGATCGCTCAGCGCAGGCCCGACGGGATGCTGGAGCGAGAAAACTAGCCGATGCGCGCACCGACGGCAAACAAGCGACGCAGTCGTCGCCGGTTCGGGATGTCGTGGGTGGTGGTCATCAGGGGTCTCGCTGAAGTGAAGGCAATGTAGCAGCGGCGCGTGCCGCCGCACAACCCTAACTTCGATAGTCGGCGTTGATGCTGACGTAGTCGTGCGACAGGTCGCAGGTCCAGACCGTCGCATGCGCGGGGCCGCGGTGCAGATCGACGCGGATCGTGATCTCGGCCTGCTTCATGACGCGCTGGCCGTCAGCCTCCTGGTACGCGGCATGCCGGCCGCCGTTGACGACCACATGCACGTCGTCGAGGAAGAGGTCGATCAGGCCTTGATCCAAGTCGCCGATGCCGGCGTAGCCGACCGCGGCGAGGATGCGGCCGAGGTTCGGGTCGCTGGCGAAGAACGCGGTCTTGACCAGCGGCGAATGCGCGATCGCGTAGGCGGCGAGGCGGCACTCTTCCTTCGTCCGTCCGCCATCGACGCGCACGGTGATGAACTTGGTCGCGCCTTCGCCGTCGCGCACGATCGCCTGCGCGAGGGTGCGGGCGACGCCGAACACCGCTTCGCGCAGCAGCGCGCCGTCGGGCGACTCGAGCTGCGTGATGCGCGCGTGGCCGGCGCGCTGCGTGGCGATCAGCACGAACGAATCATTCGTGCTGGTATCGCCGTCGATCGTGACGCGGTTGAAGCTCTGGTCAGCGGCCTCGCGCACCAGGCCTTGCATGAGACCCGGCTCGATCACCGTGTCGGTGGCCATGAAGCCGAGCATCGTCGCCATGTTCGGCCGGATCATGCCGGCGCCCTTGGCGATGCCGGTCACGGTGACGGTCTTGCCGCCGATCGTGATCTGCCGGCTCGCCGCCTTGGGCAAAGTGTCCGTCGTCATGATGCCTTGCGCGGCGTCGAGCCAATGCGTGGGCGACAGGTCGGCCACGGCCGCGGGCAAACCGGCAATGATCCGATCGACCGGCAGCGTCTCCATGATCACGCCGGTGGAGAACGGCAGCACCTGCTGCGCTGCGATCTTCAAGTGCTGCGCCAGCGCGTCGCAAGTCTGGCGCGCGCGGCTCATGCCGTCGGCGCCGGTGCCGGCATTCGCATTGCCGGTGTTGATGACGATGGCGCGCACACCGCTGCTCTTGGCCAGGTGCTCGCGGCAGACCTGCACCGGCGCCGCGCAGAAGCGATTCAGCGTGAACACGCCGGCAGCCGTGGCGCCATCGTCGAGCACGAAGACGACGAGGTCGCGCCGGTTGGCCTTGCGCACGCCGGCCATCGCGGTGCCGATGCGAACACCGGCCACGGCATGCAGATCGGCGGCCGGAGGAGCAATCAGGTTGACGGGCATGGCGGTCCTGGGGTGATGGCAAGGTGGCCGAGAATTGTAGGAGCCGCCCCGCACACGCATGACGCGCAACATCAGCATCACCGCCCTGGTTCTTTGCATGGCCCTGCCCCTGGCCGCCCAGACACCGCCGCAACGCCTCCTCTACTCCGGCCACAGCTTGCTCGATGAGCCGCTGCCGCGCGACGTGGCCGCGATTGCGGCCAGCCTGGGCACGCCGCTGCGGCACTGGGAGCGCGATGCGCCGCCGGGCTCGTCGATGCGCGAGCGCGTGGCTGCGGGGGCGTGGCCACGAGAGATGTTCGACACGCTGCTCGTCACCGAGCAGCACACGCTCATCGGCAACCTGGTGTGGAACGACAGCGCGGGCCAGTTGCGTCGCCTGCATGAGCGGCTGATCGCGGCCAACCCGCGCGGCCGCACGTGGTTCTATGCGTCGTGGTTGAACCTCGACGACAAGACCGATCCGCGACGCTGGATCGCCTACGAACGCGCGGCCTCGCCGGTATGGCAATGCCTGGCCACGCGCCTCAACGCGTCGCTGGCGGCCGAGGGCCGCAGCGACCGCGTCGAGTTTCTGCCCGCGGCGGCGCTGCTGGCAGCGCTGGTCGAGCGGGTAATGCAGGGCGGCGTTGCCGGTGTCAGCGTCGCAGCGCTGTTGCGCGATGACGTGCACCTGAGCGCGCTGGGTTCGTACTTCATGTCGCTGATCGTGGTCGCGACGCTGTTCGAGCGCTCACCCGCCGGCGCGGCCGTGCCCGAAGGCATCGACGCGAGCGCGGCGCGTTGGCTGCAAGGTGTGGCGTGGGAGTTGGTGCAGCAGGAGCGAGCGCGGCGCGAGACGCTGTCACCCGACACCTGCCGCGAACGCACGCAGGCCTTTGTCGCACCGTATGCCGCCTACGTGCGCGATGTCATCGACCAGCCAAGACTGGGAATGTGGCGCGCGTGGTGGCTCTGGGCCAAGCATCGCGCGATCTGGCACTGGGCACTGCGCGGCTGAGCGATCAGCTCAGCTTGCCGTGGCAGAGCTTGAACTTTTTGCCGCTGCCGCAGGGGCACGGATCGTTGCGGCCGGTGCGCGCAAAGGCCTCGGCCTGCTGTGGCGTCGGGTCTTTTTCTTCCGACACGCTGCCGTCCTCGTTCGGATGCGTGTAGGTGACGTTGCTGACCTGAGCGGCGCGCTCTTCGAGCGCCTCGGCGGCCTGCGCCACCTGTTCCTGCGACTGGATGCGCACTGTCATCAGCAGTCGCGTCACTTCCATCTTCACCAGGCCGAGCAGGGTCGAGAACAGCTCGAAGGCCTCGCGCTTGTACTCCTGCTTCGGGTTCTTCTGCGCATAGCCGCGCAGGTGGATGCCCTGGCGCAGGTAGTCGAGCGAGGCCAAGTGCTCGCGCCAGTGTGTGTCGATCTGCTGCAGCATCACCATGCGCATGAAGGGCGTGAACTGCTCGTCGCCGACAACTTCCAACTTGTCGGCAAACGCCTTGTCGGCCGCCGCCTGCACGCGCTCGAGGATCTCTTCGTCGGTGATCGAGTCGGCCTTCTCCACCTCCGCCTTCAGCGGCAGGTCGAGATGCCACTCGTCGCGCAACGTCTTCTCCAGACCTTCGACATCCCACTGCTCTTCCAGGCTGTCGGCCGGCACGAAGGTGCGCACCACGTCTTCCATCGCGCTCTTGCGCAGGTTGGCCGTGATCTCCTTCAGCGACGCCGATTCGAGGATGTCGTTGCGCTGCTGGTAGATGACCTTGCGCTGGTCGTTGGCAACGTCGTCGTATTCGAGCAGTTGCTTGCGCATGTCGAAGTTGCGCGCCTCGACCTTGCGCTGCGCGCCTTCGATGCTGCGCGTGACGATCCCCGCTTCGATGGCTTCGCCTTCGGGCATCTTCAGCCGGTCCATGATCGAGCGCACGCGGTCGCCGGCGAAGATGCGCATCAGCGCGTCGTCGAGCGAGAGGTAAAAGCGTGAGGCGCCGGGGTCGCCCTGGCGGCCGGAGCGGCCGCGCAGTTGGTTGTCGATGCGGCGCGACTCGTGGCGTTCCGTCGCGATGATGCGCAAGCCGCCTTCGGCCTTGACCTTGTCGTGCAGGCCCTGCCACTCGTTGTGCAACTGCGCGATGCGCTGGCCCTTGTCGCCGGCGGGAATCGCTTCGTCGATCTCGAGGAAATGCACCTGCTTCTCGACGTTGCCGCCGAGCACGATGTCGGTGCCGCGCCCCGCCATGTTGGTGGCGATCGTGATCACGCCCGGCCGGCCGGCCTGCGCGACGATCTCGGCTTCCTTGGCATGCTGCTTGGCGTTCAACACCTGGTGCGGCAGGTTCACTTTTTCGAGCAGGCCGGCGATCAGCTCGGAGTTTTCGATCGAACGTCGTGCCGACGAGCACCGGCTGGCCGCGCTGGTGGCACTCGCGGATGTCCTCGATGACGGCGTCGTACTTCTCCTTGCTCGTCTTGTAAACGAGGTCGAGCTCGTCCTTGCGGATCGTCGGCTTGTTCGGCGGAATCACCACCGTCTCCAAGCCGTAGATCTCCTGGAACTCGTAGGCCTCGGTGTCGGCCGTGCCGGTCATGCCCGAGAGCTTGCCGTACATGCGGAAGTAGTTCTGGAAGGTGATCGAGGCCAGCGTCTGGTTTTCGCTCTGGATGGCCACGCCTTCCTTCGCTTCCACCGCTTGGTGCAGGCCGTCGCTCCAGCGGCGGCCGGTCATCAGGCGGCCGGTGAATTCATCGACGATGATGACTTCGCCGTCTTGCACCACGTAGTGCTGGTCGCGCTGGTAGAGGTGCTTGGCGCGCAGCGCCGCGTACACATGGTGCATCAGCGTGATGTTGGCCGGGTCGTACAGGCTCGCGCCTTCGGCCAGCAGGCCCGCGGTGCCGAGGATGCGCTTCGGCGTTCTCGTGGCCGCGCTCGGTGAGAAAGACCTGGCGGCCCTTCTCGTCGAGCGTGAAGTCGCCGGGCTTCGATCACGCCTTCGCCGGTGCGCAGGTCTTCCTCGCCGATCTGCTGCTTCAACTGCGGCACGACGGCGTTGATGCGCACGTACATCTCGGTGTGGTCTTCGGCCTGGCCGCTGATGATCAGCGGCGTGCGCGCCTCGTCGATCAGGATCGAATCGACCTCATCGACGATCGCGTACGACAGCGTGCGCTGCGAGCGGTCTTCCGTGGCCTGCACCATGTTGTCGCGCAGGTAGTCGAAGCCGAACTCGTTGTTGGTGCCGTAGGTGACGTCGGCGGCATACGCGGCCTGCTTGGTTTCGCGGTCCATGCCGGGCACGTTGACGCCGACCGTCAGGCCGAGGAAGTTGTAGATCTGGCCCATCCACTCGGCGTCGCGCCGCGCCAGGTAGTCGTTGACGGTGACCAGGTGCACGCCCTTGCCGGCCAGCGCATTCAGATAGACCGGCAGCGTGGCCATCAGCGTCTTGCCCTCGCCCGTGCGCATCTCGGCGATCTTGCCCTGGTGCAGCGCCATGCCGCCCATCAGCTGCACGTCGAAGTGGCGCATCTTCAGCGTGCGCTTGCTGGCCTCGCGCACGGTGGCAAAGGCCTCGGGCAGCAGGTCGTCGAGCGTCGAGCCTTGTTCGAGACGCGTCTTGAACTCCGCCGTCTTCGCACGCAGCGCCGCATCGTCGAGCGCCTCGAACTGCGGCTCGAGCGCATTGATCTTGGCAACGACGGCGCGGAACTGCTTGAGCAGGCGCTCGTTGCGGCTGCCGAAGATCGAAGTCAGTAGTTTGGGCAACATGGGCGGGTGCGTAAGTTCGTGGCGCAGATGAGGTGCTTTGGACAGTCCTCAAGCCGCGTGTTCCCACGGCCGGCCGGCCATGGGCAAAAAGCCGCAGAATTTTAGGGCCTGCCCCCGCGCAGGGTCAGCGGGCGCGTTGGCTGCTCGCCGCGCTGCCGCGGCCGGCCAGAAAACGCGCCGGGTTCTGCGGCACGCCATCGACCAGCACTTCGAAGTGCAGATGCGGCCCGGTGGAGCGGCCGGTGTTGCCGACCTGGGCCACGGCCTGACCGCGTTTGACCAGATCGCCGCTCTTGACCAGCAGCTTGGAGGCATGCGCATAACGCGTCACCAGGCCGCTGCCATGGTCGATATCGACCATGTTGCCGTAGGCGGCATGGACTTCGGTGTTGATGACGACGCCGCCGGCGGCAGCGACGATCGGCGTGCCGACGTTGGCCGGAAAGTCCAGCCCCATGTGCAGCGCGCCGCGGCCGGTGATCGGGTCGGTGCGAAAGCCGAAGCCCGAGCCCACCGGCCCGGCCACCGGCGTCGTGCTCGGGATCAGCAGTTGCGCCAGCCGGCCTTCGAGCAGGCGCGACTCGATCAGCGTGAACAAGTCGGTGTACTGGTCGGTGCGCTCGTCCATCAGATCGATGTTGCCAGCCAGCGCGTCGAGCGTGCCGCGCTGGCTGTCGTTCAGGCCCGGAATGAAAGGCCCGCCCTGCCCTGTCTTGACGGGCAGCGGCGCCGACGCCCCGGGCCGCGGCGACAGCACCGGCTTGAACTCCTCGGGCTTGACGCCGGCCAGGCCCGAGACGCGGTCGCCCATCGCTTCCAGCTTGAGCAGCTTGGCCTGCATCTCGCCGACCTTGGTCGCCATGACGTCGAGGTTCTCGCGCACGAAGCGGTCACGCTGCGCGAACTCGTCGCGCACGACCAGGCGCACGATCGAACTCACCACCGGCCAGCCTTCGCGCGCCGCTTTCAAGAAGACGAAGTGGTAGATCAAACCGGAGAACAGCATCAGCACCACCGCCAGCGCGGCGACGGCCAGGCCGATCTGGATGCGGTTCAGGTGCAGCACCCGCGTCGTCGCGAGGCTGCCGTGGGTGATCATGATCTGCATGCGCCTAAACTCCTCTCGATGGGAGCCTCCAAATCAAGCACGGTGTCAGTGCCGCTGCCCACGAGCCTGGCCGGTGCCATCGCTGCGAGTGCCAGCCTGACGCACCTGGCCGCGAGACTGCGCGAATCGGAACAACGCATGGCCGCCATCGCGCCGCTCTTGCCCGACACCCTGGCCCGCGAACTGCGGCCGGGTCCGATCGACGACGAGGGCTGGTCCGTGTTGGTCTCCAATGCGGCGGTGGCCGCCAAACTGCGTCAGCTGTTGCCACGTCTCGACCGAAGAGCTGAAAGCTCGTTCCTTTCGTGACCTTCCGATACGGGTTCGCCTGCGCGCCTACTGACGGCGCGTGTGGTGCCGGCTATCCGAATCGAACGGATGACCTACCGCTTACAAGGCGGTTGCTCTACCAGCTGAGCTAAGCCGGCGGCCCAGGGCGCGGATTCTAGGCCGGAGGACGTGGACCACCCCGAAGCGGCTTCGCCGCCTCCCCTCAAGGGGCACCGCTGGCGGACCGGCGGAGCCGGATCCGCGGCGGTTGCTTGGACTACTTGACGCGCTTCAAGGAAGGCTTCGGGCTGCCCGGCGTGGGCGGCGGCTCGGGGTTTTCGGCGTCGCTGTTGTTCGAGCTTTGCGTATCGACGGCCGTCAGCCGCGGCGGCGTGCCTCGCGCGCCGCCTTCGGACGACGGCAGCACCGACGGCCCCGCGGACGACGCGGCGCTGGGCACGGGGAAGGCCATGCCCTGGCCGTTTTCGCGCGCGTAGATCGCCACCACATGATCGATCGGCACGACGATCTCGCGCGCCTGGCCGCCGAAGCGGGCCTTGAACTCGATCACGTCGTTGCCGAGCTTCAGCCCCGACGTGGCCTCGAAGCCGACGTTGAGCACGATCTCGTTGTTCTTCACGTACTCCTTGGGCACCTGCACCGCGCCATCGACATGCACGGCGATGTAGGGCGTGAAGCCGTTGTCGGTGCACCAGTCGTGCAGCGCACGGATCAGGTAGGGCCGCGTCGAGCTGCCCTGGCCTTCGGGGGACATGGGGGTGGTAGCCACGTCCTTATTTGCGCATCACCTTCTCGGAAGGTGTCAGCGCCTCGATGTACGCCGGCCGCGAGAAGATGCGCTCGGCGTACTTCAGCAGCGGCAGCGCGTTCTTGCTCAGGTCGATGCCGTAGTAGTCCAGCCGCCAGAGCAGCGGCGCGATCGCCACGTCGAGCATCGAGAAGTCGTCGCCGAGCATGAACTTGTTCTTCAGGAAGATCGGCGCCAGTTGCGTCAGCCGGTCGCGGATCTGGTCGCGGGCCTTCTCCAATTGCTTCTCAGTGCCCTTGGCGACGCTGCGGCCTTCCAGGATGTTGACGTTGGCGAACAACTCCTTCTCGAAGTTGAACAGGAACAGGCGCACGCGCGCCCGCGCCACCGGGTCGCCCGGCATCAGCTGCGGGTGCGGAAAGCGCTCGTCGATGTACTCGTTGATGATGTGCGACTCGTACAGGATCAGGTCGCGCTCGACGAGGATCGGCACCTCGTTGTACGGGTTCATCAGCGCGATGTCTTCGGGCTTGGCGAAGACATCGACGTCGCGGATCTCGAAATCCATGCCCTTCTCGAACAGCACGAAGCGGCAGCGGTGCGAGTAGGGGTCCGTCGTTCCGGAGTAAAGCACCATCATGGGGGCGGGCTCCTGTCTTTGTCTGTGTCGGTGAGTCTATAAAACACGAGGCGCAGCGGATGCATCTGCAGCCGCTGCGCCTGTCGGGCGTCGGGCAGCTACTTGACGTTCTTCCAATAAGCGGCGTTCAGGAACCAGGCGATGACGGTGAACACGGCCAGAAACAGCAGGACCCAGACGCCGATCTGGACGCGCGATTTCTGCACCGGCTCGCCCATCCACTGCATGAAGGCCACCAGGTCGGCGACGTCGTTGTCGTAGGCGCGCGGATCGCGCGTGCCGGCCTTGATGATTTCCCACTTGCCGGTGAAGACCTCGGCCTCGTGGCCATGGTCCATGCGCTTCTCGAAGATCGGCTTGCGTTCGCCTTGCATCTCCCACAGCACATGCGGCATCGCCGATTTCGGGTAGGCCAGGTTGTTCCAGCCGGTGGGCGTGCTGTCGTCGCGGTAGTAGGTGCGCAGGTAGGTGTAGAGGTAGTCGGCGCCGCTGCCGCCGGCGCCGGCGCGCGAGCGCGCGATCACCGACAGGTCCGGCGGCGTGGCGCCGAACCATTCCTTGGCGTTCCTGGTGTCCATCGACACCTTCATCGTCTCGCCGACCTTGTCGGTCGTGAACAGCAGGTTGGCCTTGATCTGCTCGGGCGTGAGGCCGATGTCCTGCATGCGGTTGAAGCGCATGTACGACGCGGCGTGGCAGTTCAGGCAGTAGTTGACGAACAGCTTGGCGCCGTTCTGCAGCGCCGCCTTGTCGGCCAGCTTCTCGGTCGGGAAGTGGTCCCAGGCCACGCCGTCGCCGGCCGCATTGGCGATGCCCGCAGCGGCCAGCAACAGGCTGGCCAGCAGGCGCTTGATCACGTTGTGGTTGCTCATCGTCATCGCATCAATGGGCATGGAAGACCACGCGGTCTGGCACGGGCTTGAACTCGCCCAGGCGGCTCCACCAAGGCATCAGCAGGAAAAAGCCGAAGTAATAAACGGTGCCGATCTGCGCCATCAAGGTTTTGCCGTCCGAGACCGTCTCGACGCCGAGCCAGCCGAGGATCAGGAACACGATCACGAAAACCCCATAGACATACTTGTGCCAGCCCGGACGGTAGCGGATCGACTTGACCGGGCTGTAATCGAGCCACGGCAGCGCAAACAGGATCATCACCGCCCCACCCATGACGACGACGCCCCAGAACTTGGCGTCGAAAGTCTTCAGCAGCGCGATCGCCACCAGCGCCGCCACCGCGATGCCGACCTTGATCGCAAACGACATCCGGCCCTTGACGAAAGCCAGCGCCGCCGCCGCCCCGATCAAGTAGCAGAACACGTTGACCATCGGGTCGGTCGTCGCGCGCAGCATCGAGTAATACGGCGTGAAGTACCAGACCGGGGCGATGTGCGCCGGCGTCTTCAGTGGATCGGCCGGGATGAAGTTGTTGAACTCGAGGAAGTAGCCGCCCATCTCCGGCGCGAAGAAGACGATCGCGGTGAAGATCATCAGGAACACCGAGACGCCGAGCACGTCGTGCACCGTGTAGTACGGATGGAACGGAATGCCGTCGAGCGGGATGCCGGTCTTCGGATCCTTCTTGGCCTTGATTTCCACACCGTCCGGGTTGTTCGAGCCGACGTCGTGCAGCGCCAGCAGGTGCGCGACGACCAGGCCGATCAGCACCAGCGGAATGGCGACGACGTGGAAGGCGAAGAAGCGGTTCAGCGTCGCGTCGCCGACCACGTAGTCGCCGCGGATCAGCAGCGCCAGGTCCGGGCCGACGAAGGGAATGGCCGCAAACAGGTTGATGATCACCTGCGCGCCCCAGTAGCTCATCTGGCCCCAGGGCAGCAGGTAGCCCATGAAAGCCTCGCCCATCAGGCACAGGAAGATCGCCACGCCGAAGATCCAGACCAGCTCGCGCGGCTTGCGGTAGCTGCCGTAGATCAGGCCGCGGAACATGTGCAAATAGACGACGATGAAGAACGCCGAGGCGCCCGTCGAGTGCATGTAGCGGATCAGCCAGCCGCCGGGCACGTCGCGCATGATGTATTCGACCGAGGCAAACGCAAGATTGGCGTCGGGCTTGTAGTGCATCACCAGAAAGATGCCGGTGACGATCTGGATCACCAGCACCAGCAGCGACAGCGCGCCGAAGAAGTACCAGAAGTTGAAGTTCTTCGGCGCGTAGTACTCCGACATGTGCTTCTTGTATTCGGAGAACGCGGTCGGGAAACGGTTCTCGAACCAGTTGGTGACCTGCGCCGTCACCGGCGCGCCGGCCGGCAGTTCCTTGAAATCAGCCATCGTCTTGTTGCCTCAATGGTCTCGGGTACTGCGCTTCACGCCTTCTTGTCCTCGCCGATCAGCAGCTTGCTGTCGGTGAGGAACATGTACGGCGGGATCTCGAGGTTGTCGGGGGCAGGCTTGTTCTTGTAGACGCGGCCGGCCAGGTCGAACAGCGAGCCGTGGCACGGGCAGAAGAAGCCGCCCTGCCAGTCGTCAGGCAGCGAGGGCTGTGCGCCGGCCTGCAACTTGGCAGTCGGCGAGCAGCCCAGGTGCGAGCAGATGCCCACGGCCACCAGCAGCTCGGGCTTGCGCGAGCGGTACTCGTTGCGCGCGTATTCGGGCGTCAGCTCGTCGGGCTTGCGCAGCGAGTTCGGATCGGCGACCAGCGCGTCGGTCTTCTTCAGCGACTCGAGCTGCTCCGGCGTGCGCTTGAGGATCCAGACCGGCTTGCCGCGCCACTCGACCGTCTGCATCTCGCCCGGCTTGAGCGCGCCGATATCGACTTCGACGGCGGCGCCGGCGGCCTTGGCGCGCTCCGACGGCGCAAAGCTCGACACGAACGGCACGGCAACCGCGCCAACGCCTACAGCGCCTGCTCCACAGGCGATACCCACCCACGCCCGACGGCTCGGGTCGATGGCATCTTGGCTCATGAATTTCCTCGTCGGACTGGCAATGCTGGACAACCGCGAATTCTAGCGGACGCATTTGTCGGGTCCGACCGGGCTTGACGCGAACAACTGATGGGCAATACTGCGCCCCGCCGATGCGAGCCTCGCGTCGTGCCAGTCACCCACCTTTCCGAGGAGAAGCGAAGATGAGTTTCATGAGCGAGTTCAAAGAGTTTGCGATGAAGGGCAACGTCGTCGATCTGGCGGTCGGCGTCATCATCGGCGCGGCCTTCGGCAAGATCGTCGATTCGATCGTCAAGGACTTGATCATGCCGATCGTCGGCAAAGTGCTGGGCGGGCTGGACTTCAGCAACTATTTCATCAAGCTGTCCGAAGGACCGGCGGGCATTCCGCAGACCTACGAGGCCCTGACCAAGGCCGGCGTGCCGGTCTTTGCCTACGGCAACTTCATCACCGTGGCCATCAACTTCATCATCCTGGCCTTCATCATCTTCATGATGATCAAGCAGATCAACCGCATGAAGAACGCCGCGCCGCCGGCCCCGCCGGCGCCGCCGGAAGACACCGTGCTGCTGCGCGAGATCCGCGACGCGCTGAAGAAGTAAATCCGGCGGTCCGCCACGGGCCGCGCGGTGTTGCTTTTTTGGACGCATACTTGATGCCGCGCCTAGCCCAGGCGCGGCATCGTCGTTTTCCGGCCTGGTGTCGAAAGAGCCCGCCGCGCCACCGCAGCGCCCTGCCCGCATGAATCCATCCGCTCCCGTCGTTCCCGCCGCCCTGAAGGCAGCCGCTCAGCGCGTCAAGGCCGCGGCACGCGATGCCGCGCTGCGCTGCGTCGATTCGCTCGGAGTGGCGGCGCTGGCCAGCAGCCGCACGATCGAGCGCGAGGAGTTCCTGGCCGCGCAGTTCGAACTCAACAAGCGCCACTCGGCTTACGTGATGACCTTCAACGAGCATCTCGACGAAGGCGTGCTGCGCGAGTTGCGCCGCCTCGAGTCGAGCCCGTCGAAGTTCAACAGCAAGCTCGGCTCGACGTGGCAGAGCCTGACGCTGGTCGATGACCGCGAGGTCGAGAACCAGGTCAGCGCCGACCGCATCGCGCTGACGCTGCAGCATGAGTGCGAGTGGGAACTGCGCGAACTCGACACGCTGATGATGGGCCTGCTGCACACCGCCAGCCGCAAGGACGGCGAGTACCGCAACCCGCTGCGGCCGGAGCTGATCGGCAGGTCGATGGTCACGGCCTGCGACGTCGTCAGCGAGCGCCCCGAGGTGCGGCGCCTGCTCACCGAGCACATGGGCCGCAGCCTGGCCAGTGCCATGCCGACGCTCTACGGCACGATCGTGCAGGAACTCAAGTCGGCCGGCGTGCGCGCACCGGACATGACGGTGCGCGGCGTGCAGGGCCCGGGCAACGACCCGGCGCACCAGGCCATCACCCACACCGGCTACGACACGCTGGGCCGCCCGATCGGCATCGACCACAGCGAGGCCCGGGACAGCGGCCCCGGACGCTTGTCCGGGTCCTCGGGCTCGTCGGACTTCGGGCGCGTCCGGCTCACCCGGCCCGACGAGCTCGCGCTCGGGCCTGTCCAGCACCGGCGGCTACGGCGCCGGCAGCCAGGGCAACAGCCCCGGCGGCCACAGCCGGGCCGGGGCGACGATCGGCCAGGTCGATGCCGAGGTCATGTCGCTGATCCGCCGCCTGGCGATGCTCGGCAACCTGGCCACCGACACGCAGCTCGCCGCGGCGGGCGCGCTCGACGTGGCCGGCGCGCCGCTGCTGCCCAACCTCATCGTCGCCAACCGCGACGAGCTGCGCCGCACCGCCAGCGGCTCGCTCGATCACATGGTGATCGACGTCGTCGGCAGCCTGTTCGATCAGATCCTGTCCGACCCGAAAGTCGCGCCGCAGATGGCGCGCCACATCGCGCGGCTGCAATTGCCGGTGCTGCGCGCCGCGCTCGGCGACGCCACGTTCTTCTCGTCGCGCCGGCATCCGGTGCGCCGCCTGGTCAACCGCATCGCCTCGCTGGCGGTGGCCTTCGAAGACTTCAGCCAGGGCCCCGGCCAGCATTTTCTCGAGCTGGTCAAGCAGCTCGTGGACGACATCGTCGGCGGCGATTTCGACCAGATGCTGCTTTATGAGCAAACGCTCGACCGGCTCGAAGCCTTCGTTGCCGAGCAGGCCAAGCGCGATGTCGCGTCGCAAAGCGACGCCGGCAACATGCTCGACAACAAGGAGAGTGAGCTGCTGATGCAGCAGCGCTACACGCAGCAGCTGCATGCAGCCCTGACCGCGGTGCCGATGGACGACTTCCTGCGCCAGTTCCTGACCCAGGTCTGGAGCCAGGCGCTGATGCGAGCCACCCTGAAGTACGGCGCCGACAGCGAAGAGTTGAAGCGCCTGCGCACCGGCGGCCGCGAACTGGTGCTCAGCGTGCAGCCCAAAGGCTCGCCCGCCGACCGCAAGGCTTTTCTGGTGCGCCTGCCGCAGTTGATGCGCGACTTGAACGAGGGCATCGCGCTGATCGGCTGGCCGCTGGCGGCGAAGAAGGACTTCTTCGCCAAGCTGCTGCCCGCGCACGCAGCCTCGCTCAAGCGCGAGTCGATGCGCATGCTCGACTACAACCTGCTGTCGCGCCAGCTCGACACCATCCTGGCCACGCCGTTGCCACGCGCCGAAGACAACGTGCGCGGCCTGTCGGCCATTCCCGTGCTCGAAGACGTGGTCGTCGAGCCGTTCACGGCCGAAGAAGCGCAGCGCATCGGCCTGGTCCAGGAAAGCGCGATCGACTGGGACGGCAGCGTCGATATCGACCTCTCGGCCGAAGAAGCCGAGCCCGAGGTCACCGAACACGATCAGATGATCGACGGCCTGCCCGAGCCGGAGCCGATCGAGCCGACCAAGGGCGCCACGCTCGCCGACCATGTGCAGATCGGCTTCTCGTACCGCATGCACTTCGAAGGTTCGTGGCACAAGGTGCGTCTGTCGCACATCAGCCCGGGGCGCACCTTCTTCGTCTTCACCCGCGGCAAGGACCACCAGCATGCGATCTCGATGACGGCGCGCATGCTCTACCGGCTTTGCGAGACCGGCCGACTGCGCGCCTTCGAGAACGCCTACCTGATCGAGCGTGCGACGGCGCGGGCGCGCAAGCAGTTGTCGGCGCTGCGCGGCGGCGCGGCCAGCAGCACGTCAGCGGCTTCGCTGTCCCGACACTAAGACGCCGCGGCCGCGCGCCGCGCCCAGCGGATCGCCGCTTCGAGGCTCGATGCGTCGGCCACGCCGCGGCCGGCGATGTCGAACGCGGTGCCGTGATCGGGGCTGGTGCGCACGAAGGGCAGGCCGAGCGTGACGTTGACGCCGTGTTCGACACCGAGGTACTTCACGGGAATGAGGCCATGGTCGTGCGTCATCGCGACGACGAGGTCGAACTCGCCGCGGCGGGCGCGCATGAAGACGGTGTCGGGTGCGAACGGGCCATGCGCATCGATGCCTTCGGCGCGCGCGGCGGCGATGGCCGGGGCGATGATCTTCTGTTCTTCGTCGCCGAACAGGCCGCCTTCGCCGGCATGCGGGTTCAACCCAGCGACGGCGATGCGAAGCTTCTTTGCGCTCGCGTTGGCGATGCGCAGCGTACCGAGCACTGCATCGAACGTCACCGCGTCGATCGCGCTCTTCAACGACTGGTGGATCGTCACCAGCACGACGCGCAGCTCGTCGTTGGCCAGCATCATGCGCACCGGCATGCCGCCAGCCAGCGCTTGCAGCATCTCGGTGTGGCCGGGGAAAGGCACGCCGGCGGCGGCCAGCGCGGCCTTGTGGATCGGCGCAGTGACGATGACGCGGCCTTCGCCGCGCTGCACCGCGCGCACCGCGGCTTCGATGCACAGCGCGGCGGCCTGGCCGGCGCGCGCATCGACGGTGCCCCACGCGAGTTGATCGAGCGTCGCCGGCAAGCCCTCGGGTTGCCACACCGGCAAGCAGCGCGGCGGTGCAATGTCGCCAGCAGAGTCGAGCCGAGCCGTCGGCCACGGATCGCTCATCAGCGCCATCGCGCGGCGCATCACGCCGACGTCGCCGACGACGACACCATCCGGCGCCGCGCCGTTCACGAACGCGCGCGCGATTGATCTCCGGGCCGATGCCAACAGGGTCACCCATGGTGATCAGGATCCTGTGGGCCCCTCGCCCGTCGGGTACGCCGGTCGATCCCCCCAGGGGATGGCGGCCGGCTTCGGGCGGCCGTGCGCTCGGCCGCGTCATGCCGGGTTCTCGATGTCGATGAACCGATGCTCGAGCCCCAAGCGCTCGGCCACATGCGCCGCCACCGCCGGTGCGCCGAAGCGTTCGGTCGCGTGATGCCCGCAGGCGAGAAACGCGACGCCGGTTTCGCGCGCCAGATGCGCCTGCGGCTCCGACACCTCGCCGGTGATGAAGGCATCGACGCCCGCCGCGATCGCCGCTTCGAAATAGCCTTGCGCGCCGCCGGTGCACCAGCCGATGCGCGTCAGCGTGCGGCCGTCGCCCGGCAAGACGAGCGGCGCACGGACGAGCGCGGCGCGGACGCGCAGGGCGAGCGCGTCGAGCGTCAACGCCGCCGGCCCCGCAAAGCCCAGATCCTGCTCGCCGAATCGCGCATCCGCCACGAGGCCGAGTTGCAACCCCAACTGCGCGTTGTTGCCGAACTCGGCATGCGCGTCGAGCGGCAGGTGGTAGGCGAACAGGTTGATGCCATGCGCCATCAACCGCTTCACGCGCTCGGCCAGCCAGCCGGTGAGGCGCCCGTCCTGACCGCGCCAGAACAGCCCATGGTGGACCAGGATCGCGTCGGCATCGGCCTCGATCGCAGCGTCGATCAGCGCCCGGCTGGCCGTCACGCCGGAGATCAAGCGCGAGACCTCGGCGCGGCCCTCGACCTGCAAACCGTTCGGCCCATAATCCTTGAAGCGCTCCACGGCCAACAGCGTGGCGAGGTAGCTCTCGATTCGATTGCGCGCGACCATCTCATCAGTCTCTCATGCGCCGACTCTGGTTGATCTTCTCGCAAGCCGTCACCGTGGCCCTGGCGCTGCTGTTCGTCGTCGCCACGTTGAAGCCCGAGTGGTTGAAGCGCGCGCCGGGGCAGATGTTGCCGCAGATCGTGTCGATCTCGGCGGTGCCCGACGGGGCGCCTGCCGTGGCGGCGGCAGGCTCGCTGGCAGCAGCCGCCAAACGCGCCGCGCCGGCGGTGGTCAGCATCGCCGCGAGCAAGGCGCCGCAAGGCAACCCGCATGCCGACGACCCGTGGTTCCGCTTCTTCTTCGGCCAGCGCGGCGCGCCGCAAGGCCTGGAGCCGCAACGCGGCCTCGGCTCGGGCGTGATCGTCTCGGCCGAGGGCTACCTGATCACCAACCACCATGTCGTCGAAGGCGCTGACGAGATCGAGGTCATGCTCGCCGACGGCCGACAGGCGCAGGCCAAAGTCGTCGGCACCGACCCGGAAACCGATGTCGCGCTGCTCAAGATCAATCTCGACAAACTGCCCACCGTGACCTTCGGCAACTCCGAGCGGCTGCAGATCGGCGAGGCGGTGCTGGCCATCGGCAACCCGTTCGGCGTCGGCCAGACCGTCACCTCGGGCATCGTCAGCGCGCTCGACCGCCGCGGCCTGGGCTTGAACACCTTCGAGAACTTCATCCAGACCGATGCTGCGATCAACCCCGGCAACTCCGGCGGCGCGCTGGTGGATGCGAGCGGCAACCTGGTCGGCATCAACACCGCGATCTTCTCGCGCAGCGGCGGCAGCCTGGGCATCGGCTTTGCCATTCCCGCCGCCACCGCACGCGTCGTCATGGAGGGCCTGATCAAGGAAGGCCGCGTCGTCCGCGGCTGGATCGGCGTCGAGCCGCGCGACCTGACGCCCGACATGGCCGACACGCTGCGCCTGCCGGTCAAGAGCGGCGTGCTGATCACCGGCGTGCTGCAGGACGGCCCGGCCAGCAGCGGCGGCATCCAGCCCGGCGACGTCGTCACCCGCATCGGCGACACGAACGTTGCGAACACGGCCGAGCTGCTCAACGCCGTGGCCTCGCTGGCGCCCGGCAGCAACGCCGCCATTGCCGTGCAGCGCGGCGACAAGGTGGTGGCGGTCAACGTCAAAGTCGCCCAACGCCCGCCGCGCCGGCAAGCGGCGCAATGACCGGAAGGCACACCATGAACCCACTGTCTCGTTGTCTGCTGACGTTCGCGCTCGGCGCGCTCGCCGCCATCTCGTTCGCCGCCGAGCCGACGACGACTGAAAAGATGTCTTCGTACGCCCACGAGCGCAAGGCCGAGGCCGTGGCCGAGGGCAAGCGCCTGATCGCCGAGGCCGACAAGAAGATCGCCGAGATGAAAAAACAGACGCAGCACAGCAGCGCCGAAGCCAAAGCCGCACACGCCGCCAACATGAAAGAGCTGCAGCAGAAGAAGAAGGAGGCTCAAGCGCAGCTGGCCAAACTCCAGCGCGCGTCCGCCAAGACCTGGGACGCCACCAAGGAAGGTTTTACCAACGCCTTTCAGGCGATGCGGGCGTCGTTCGACAAGGCGACGAGCAGCGCGAGCCCGTCCAAGTAAACCAAGTAGGGCCGTGACTTCACGCCGGCTTCACACGAGCCGCACCGTGCCTTCCTAGCGGATTCATCGCCGCGCGCGACCCTTGCGTTCATGCCACCGGCGGTCGGTGGCGCGACGCGCAAGGAGCGCCACGATGCCCCGCACCCCCGAAGTCGATTTCGTCCGGCCGCAGACCAGCGTCGGCCGCGTCATCCTGGCGATCGCGACATCGCTGTTCGCCGCGCTGCTGATCGTCGCCTGGTCGCCGGCCCATGCCGACGACAGCGAGGCCGCGCGGCCGGAAGGCCCGTACTTCCACATCGCCAGCACCGACCCGGGCGTCGATCGCCTGCCGCTGAAAAGCACGAAGGTCGATGCGCGCATCGTCGGACCGATCGCCGACGTGCGCGTGACGCAGCGCTACAAGAACGAAGGCCAGCGCACGATCGAAGCCAAGTACGTTTTCCCCGGATCGACGCAGGCCGCCGTGCACGCGATGACGGTGCGCCTCGGCGACCGGGTGCTCGACCGCGACGATCCGCGAGAAGCAGCGCGCCAAGCTCGAGTACGAAGCGGCGAAGAAAGAAGGCAAGACCGCCGCGCTGCTCGACCAGCACCGGCCGAACGTCTTCCAGATGAACGTCGCCAACATCCTGCCCGGCGACGAGGTGGTGGTCGAGCTGCGCTACACCGAGCTGCTGCTGCCGACCGACGGCCGCTACCGTTTCGTCTACCCGACGGTGGTCGGGCCGCGCTATCACGTGGCCAAGAGCGAAGGCGGATCGTCGTCGTTTCCTTCGACGGCACATCTACCGGAAGGCCAAGCGTCGAACACCGCGTTCGATCTCAACGTCAGCTTCGCGTCGCCGCTGCCGGTGCAAGACATCGAATCGACATCGCACAAGATCGAAGTCAAAGGCGAAGCCGGCGCGCAGGCCGAAGTCGCACTCGCCAACGAAGGCGCGCCGGCCAACAACCGCGACTTCATCCTCGACTACCGCCTGGCCGGTGCCACCACCATCGGCGGCCTGACGCTCTACCCCGGCAAGAGCGGCGAAGACAACTACTTCCTCGCCCTCGTCGAGCCGCCGCAGGCGATTGCCACGGCGCAGATCAACCCGCGCGAGTACGTCTTCGTGGTCGATATCTCGGGCTCGATGCACGGCTTTCCGCTCGACACGGCGAAGACGCTGCTGCGCCATCTGATCGGCGGCCTGCGCACCAGCGACTCGTTCAACGTGCTGCTGTTCTCGGGCAGCAACCGCATGCTGTCCGACACGCCGGTGCCGGCCACCCGCGCCAACGTCGAGCGCGCGATCGCCACGATCGACAACATCCGTGCAGGCGGCAGCACCGAGATCGTGCCGGCGCTGGAGCGCATCGCCGCGCTGCCGAAGAACGCCGAGGTCGCGCGCACGGTGATCGTCGTCACCGACGGTTATGTCACCGTCGAAGACCGCGTGTTCCAACTCGTGCGCAAGAACCTCGGCAACAGTAACGTCTTCGCCTTCGGCATCGGCTCTTCCGTCAACCGCCATCTGATCGAAGGCATCGCACGTGCCGGTCAAGGCGAGCCCTTCGTCGTCACCAAGCCCGAGATGGCGCAGGCGCAAGCCGAGCGGCTGCGCAAGATGATCGACGCGCCCGTGCTGACGAGCGTCAAGGCGCGCTTCGACGGCCTCGACGTGTACGACACCGAACCGGCGCGCCTGGACGCGCTGCCCGACGTGCTCGGCGGCCGGCCGGTGGCGCTGTTCGGCAAGTGGCGCGGGCAGGCCAAGGGCCAGTTGGTGCTCGACGGCCGTGCCGCGAATGGCGATTGGCAGCAGGTCGTGCCCGCCGTCACGCCCGACCCCGACGCGCAGGCGCTGCGCCTGCTCTGGGCCCGCCGCCGCATCCAGCAACTGTCGGACGAAGAAGCGCTGCGCGGCGGCAACTCGCAGCGCGATGCGATCACCACGCTCGGCCTGCAGCACAGCCTGCTGACGCAGTACACGAGTTTCATCGCCGTCGATCACGTCGTGCGCCACCTCGATGCCGACCACCGCGCCGTCAGCGTCAACCAGCCGTTGCCGCTGCCGCAGGGCGTGAGCAACAACGCCGTCGGCACGCTGGGCACGGCGGTGCCGAGCACGCCGGAGCCGGCGGCGTGGCTGGCGCTGCTCGTCGTGCTCGGGCTGGTGGTCGCCGGCGTGGCGCACGCACGCCGTCATCGTTGAGAGGCCCGCGATGACGCTCGCATACACCCTGCCCTGCCGCCCCGTGGTCGTCACCGCACCGGCGTGGCTGGCGATTCACGCGCTGGCGCTGTGGCCCCACGGCGTGTGGGCCGCCCGCCGCGTCGCCGATGGCTCGGACGATCCGCTCGGCCTGGCTGCCCTGGCCGTGCTGCTGCTCTGGTTGTGGCGCATGCGCGAGTCGCTGCGCGCCACGCCGCGACTGACCTGGCTCGGCACGGCGGCGGCGTTGACGATGGCGTCCACCGCAGCGCTGTTCGCCGCACCGCCGCTGGCCGCGGCGCTGCTCGCCGCGCTGGCGATCAGCGCGCATGTCGTCGCCTGGCTGCCCGACCGCTCACCCCGCGCAGCGCTGGCCGGTCTGGCACTTGCTCGCGCTGCCGCTGATCGCCTCGCTGCAGTTCTACGCCGGCTACCCGCTGCGCGTCTTCACGGCGCAGTTCAGCGCCTGGCTGCTGCAAGGCATCGGCATCGCTGCCGAGCGCAGCGGAGCGGCGATGACGGTGAACGCGCAGCTCGTCATCGTCGATGCGCCGTGCTCCGGCGTGCAGATGGCGTGGCTGGCGTATTTCGCGGCGTGCAGCGTCGCGCTGTTGATGCGGCGGCGAGACGGCGCATTCCTGCGCCGGTTGCCGCTGGTCGGCCTGCTCGTGCTCACGGGCAACGTCTTGCGCAACACGACGCTGGTGGCCCTCGAAGCGCGGCCCGAGCCCCTCGCGCCCTGGGCGCACGAGGCGATCGGCATCGTCTGGTTGGTGCTGGTGGTCGGTCTGGCGGTGCGGCTGATGACACCAAGCGGAAGTCTGAAATGAAAAAGTCCTGGGCTCACCACGCCGCAGAACAATGGCCTTTCGCGCTCGTCGCACTGGTGCTGTGGTGCGCGATGCTGCCGCTGGCGTTGACGAAGCCGCAGGCCACGCCGACCGCAACGGCGGCGCACGGCGAGTGGCCGACGCAGTGGCACGGCCGGTCGCTGCAGCCGCTGGCGATGTCCGCCGTCGAACACCGCTTCGCCGCGCAGTTCCCGGGCCGCATCGCGCGCTTCGCCGTCGCCGACGGCGGCGAGCTGGTGCTGCGCGACGTCAACCGGCCGACGCGCATGCTGCACCCTGCGGCGGACTGCTGGCGCGGCATCGGCTGGCGCATCGAAGCCACGCGCCTGGAGAGCGACGCCGACACGCTGCTCTGGCGCTGCTTCGAAGCCACGCGTGACGGCCAGCGCGTGCGCGTCTGCGAGCGCATCGTCGATGCGCAAGGCCACGCCTTCACCGACACCTCGGCCTGGTTCTGGGCCGCGTCGTTGGACCAGAGCGCCGGCCCGTGGCGCGCCATCACCCGTGTGGAGAGTCTGTTGTGAACCTTCGTCGCTGGATTCTTTTTGCCGCGGTGCTGCTCACCGTGTTGGTCTCGATCGCTGCCGCGCTGGCTGCGATCGCCTGGAACTCGCTGGCCGCGCGCGAGGCAGAGTGGTCGCATCCCATGAGCTTCACGATCGCCGGCCACCCGTTCGAGCAAGACGTGAGCATGGCCGTGCTCTTGCGCGCGGCGACACATCCGCTGGCGGCGCGCCTGATCGACGGCCGCAGCGTCGGCACCGCGCAAGGCCGTTGGCATTTGAGCGCGCGCAGCGACGGCAGCGTGGCCGCGCGCTGCGAGCCGTGCCGCTTCGCGATGCCCGCGCTCGGGCCGGCGCCGCTGGCTGTCGAGCGCGCCGAGCTGGTGCTGCACAACGACGGCGCCGACCGCTACCGCGGCACGCTGCGGCTCGGCAAACAGGCGTCGATCACGCTCGAAGGCCGCGCCGAGTTCGACCGCGCCGGCCAGCTCAGCGTCGAGGCCAGGCTGCCACCGACGCCTCTTGCCCATGCGGTGCAGGTGCTCGGCAGCGACCTGCCCGAGCGCGGCACGGTGCAGGTCAAAGGCACGCTGGCCTTCACGCTGTCGGCGAAGTCGCAGCACGGCCCGTGGCGCGTGAAGCCGTCGGTGGAAGGCTTCGAAGTTGCCGGCCTCGGCACCGAGCGCCTGGCCGACATGCAACGCCCCGCCGCCTGCCGCGTCGATGCGCAGGCCAGCGTGCCGGCGATCAGCGGCTGGCTGCCGCGCGCGGTGATCGCCGCCGAAGACGCGCGCTTCTGCCGAGCACCCGGGCTATGACCTGCCTGCGCTGACCGACGCGCTGCAGCACAACCAGAAACCGGGCGCGGCGATCGCCGGCGCGAGCACGCTGACGCAGCAGCTCGCCAAGCTCGTCGTCGCCGGCGACGAGCGCAGCGCGTCGCGCAAGTTGCGCGAGCTGCTGTACGCGGTGGAGATGGAGCGCACGCTCGGCAAGGCGCGCATCCTGCAGCTCTACCTGGCGCTCGCACCATGGGGTGATGGCGTCTGCGGGGCCGAGCGTGCGGTGCGTGTGCACCTCGGCCAGCGCGATGCGTCGGCCGTCGGCCCGGTGGCCGCGGCATGGCTGGCGAGCCTGCTGCCGGCGCCGGATGCGTTTCTGAAGGCCGAACAGGCGTCGCTGGAGATCGACCAAGCCCGCGTCGCCCGTGTCATCGCAGCGATGCGCCCGATGCCGCCCGAGCGGCGCGAAAAGGCGCAGGTGGCCCTGCTGTTCTGGAACCCACCGGCGCTGGCCCGGCTGCGGCAAGCCCCAGCGCCCGCCGAAGCCCAACAGGATGTTTCGGCCATGCCGGCTGCAGCCGCCGCGGAGACACCGGCGGTTGCACCTTCTCCCTAGTTGGCGAGCGCGCCGGGCGACGCCGCTTTGCAGCGCCCGCGATGAAGCCTACAGTTGCTGACCGCTGCCTCCGCCGTCCATCCGATCAAGGCGTTTTTTTGATGTCGTCATCAGCCCCGCTCCTCCGCACTGCCATTGACCTTGCTGTCAGCCTGCTGTTCGCCCTGCTGCTCGGCGCCTGTGCGAGCAAGCCGACGTCGCCCTCGTCGAGCTCGGGCGTGTTCAGCGCCCCGGCGCCCAACGCCGGCGCGGCGGGCGACCCCAACGCCGCGCCGCGTGCGCCTGCGCCGGGCACGCCGTCGGCAACGCCGCTGGCCACCGAGCAGCGCTTCCTCGAAGACTGGTTTCGCGGCACGCCGGTGGTCATCGCCGCGCAGCCGCCGGTGACGCTGCAACTCGACGTGCCGCTGGCCAACTCGTTCGATGCCGGCAAGGCAGACATCAAGCCGGCGCTGAACGCCGTGCTCGACCGCGTCGCACAGAGCCTGCTGCGGCAGAACGCGGCACGCCTCCACGTCAATACACCGGCCGATGCGAGCGGCAACGGCGGCTTGGCGCAGTCGCGAGCGCAGCGCGTGCGTGAAGCGCTCGGCAGCAAAGGCATCGCCGCCACGCGCGTAGCCGTCACGGAAGCCGCGCCGCGCGCCGGCGGGCCGGTGCAGTTGCGGCTGACGATTCCCGCCGCGGGGTCGCAGCCGATCGCGCGCAGCAAGGGCGACGCCGGCAGCGCGTCGAAGGCCAGCCCGGTCCAGCCGGCCGGCTGGACGGAGAAAAAAAAGTAGCCCTACGCGGCTTCGAGCGCGCTGAACAACGGGTCGCGCAAACCGCGCGGCCGGTACGACGAGACTTGGCGCGCGATCGCGGCAATGTGCTCGGGCGTGGTGCCGCAACAGCCGCCGGCGATGTTGAGAAAACCGCTCTTCGCAAACTCTTCGAGCAGGTTGGCCGTCATCTCCGGCGTTTCGTCGAAGCCGGTTTCGCTCATCGGGTTCGGCAGGCCGGCATTCGGATAACACGAGACGAACGTGTCGCCCGCGACCTTGGCGAGCTCCTCGATGTAGGGCCGCATCAGCGCCGCGCCGAGCGCGCAGTTCAGGCCCACGGCGAGCGGGCGCGCGTGGCGCACCGAATGCCAGAACGCGGGCACCGTCTGCCCGGAGAGGATGCGCCCCGAGGCGTCGGTGACGGTGCCGGAGATGATCACCGGCAGGCGCTCTCCCGTCTCGGCCATCAGCTCATCGAGCGCGAAGATCGCCGCCTTGGCGTTGAGCGTGTCGAAGATCGTCTCGACGAGGAACAGATCGCAGCCGCCTTCGAGCAGCCCCTCGGCCTGCTCGCGGTACGAGGCGCGCAACTGCAGGAAGGTGACGTTGCGCGCGCTGGGGTCGTTGACGTCGGGGCTGATGCTGGCCGTGCGCGGCGTGGGCCCGAGCGCGCCGGCGACGAAGCGCGGCTTGTCCGGCGTGCTCGCCGCCAGCGTCGCTTCCTTGGCGATGCGCGCCGCAGCGACGTTCATCTCGCGCGCCACGTGCGCCAGGCCGTAATCTTCCTGCGCGATCGAGGTCGCGCCGAAGGTGTTGGTCTCGATGATGTCGGCGCCCGCCGCTGAGATACTGGTCGTGGATTTCGCGCAGCAGCTCGGGCCGCATCAGTTGCAGCAGCTCGTTGTTGCCCTTCAGGTCTTTCTTGTGCTCCTCGAAGCGCTGGCCGCGAAAGTCGGCCTCGCCGAACTTGTAGCGCTGGATCATCGTGCCCATCGCGCCGTCGATGATGACGATGCGTTGCTGCGAGGAGCGCCGGCAGCGCGGCGCCGCGCGTGAATGTTGCTTCGGACTTCATGCCAAGATTGTAGGCAGATGAAGCATCTGACCCCGCTCGAGACCTGGGCCTTTCTGCAGAGCCCACCGCAACGCGCTGTTCGTCGATGTGCGCATGGAGATCGAGTACCTCTACGTCGGCCACCCGCCGGGCGTGGTGCATGTGCCGTGGTACGAGTACCCCGAGATGCAGAGCCATCCGCAGGCGTTCGTCGAACAGGTGCGGCGTGAAGCCGGGCGGCGACGTCGTCGCGGCCGGTGGTGCTGATCTGCCGCTCGGGCAAGCGCACCGTCGAGGCCGGTCACGCGCTTGAAGCGGCGGGCTTCAACGAAGTGGTCAACGTGCTGCACGGCTTCGAGGGCGAGCTCGATGCGCACTTCCAGCGCGGCCGGCTCAATGGCTGGCGCTTCGATGGGTTGCCGTGGGAGCAGCTTTGAGCTGGACACATCCGCGTTCGATGACATGACAGTGACGGGAGGCTTTCGGCCCGTTGCGGTATTCGAAGTTCCGCTTAGTTGACGTGCTGGCGGGCGCCAAGCCGTGGGCGGGTGTGCGCTGGCGCGCCACTGCGGTGGTCGGCGCCAAAGGCACGCCGACTGCGCTGCGGTGCTCGGGTTTCGGTCGCGCCGCATAACTCGCTGCACTCGCTGCGCTCGTTGCGCTCGAACAGATGCGGCGAGTCAGTTCACGAAGCGCGCGGGTACGCGCGCCGACCGAAACCTTCCGCTCCTCGCCGCCGCACAGGCTCGCCAGCGCACACCCGCCCACGGCTTGGCGAGGCAGCACCTGTTCTTGGTTGGAGGTGAAGGACCACAGCCGGGCATCGAGCCCGGCTGTGGCCCGTGAGCGCGCCTTCAGCGCGCGGCAAGCCGCGGGTTCGATGCCCGTGGCTTGCCCAACACTCTCCAAGAACGACTGTCCCCGCAAGGCGGCGGGTGGGGCGCAGGCGGGGCGAATGGCGCCGCCGAGAAGCGCAGGGCTGAGGTCGGCGCGCGCAGCGCGCTTCGTCAACTGACTCACCGCGACTGTTCGAGCGCAACGAGCGCAGCGAGTGCAGCGAGTTTCGCGGTGCGACCTCAGACCGAGCATCGCAGGGAACCCTCGCGCAGCGAGGGCGAGCGCCGGCTGAGCCCCGACTGCGCCCCGCCCGCCGCCTTGCTCGCGCACCGGCCACCGCGAAACGCATTTCCGGACGGTCGCCAACGCACTCAAAGGGCCGGCTGAGAATACTCGCCCCAAAGAACCGAACGCGCCTTCGTGCGAGAAGCGCTATTGCAAAGTGCGCGTCGGCGGCGGCAGCGGCGGCTCGCGGCTGACGACCACTTCAGGTGACGGCCCGGTGCGGCGGTAGTCGCCCGCCACCCAGATCACCAGCCGCTCGGCGTCCATCGGCCGCGCGAACAGGTAGCCCTGGAATTCGTCGCAGCCGAGCGTGGCCAGGATCTCGCACTGGCGCTCGGTCTCCACACCTTCGGCCACGACGCGCAGGCCGAGCGCGTGGGCCAGCCGGATGACGGCATCGACGACCGCCATCGCGTCGCCGGAGACGCCGAGGTCGGCGATGAAGCTGCGGTCGATCTTCAACTGCCGCGCCGGCAGCGTGCGCAAGTAGGCCAGGCTCGAGTGGCCGGTGCCGAAGTCGTCGATCGACAGCGAGACGCCGGCGCGCGCGAGCTGCGCGAAGGCGCGCATCGTCGCCTGCGTGTCTTCCATCGCCACGCTCTCGGTGATCTCGAAGGTGAACAGCGAGGCATCGACGCGGTGCGCCTCGAACGACTGGCGCACACGCTGCACCAAATCGTCCTGCCGCAACTGCTGCGCCGAGAGATTGACCGCCACGCGCAGGCGCAGACCCTGCTCGTCCCAGGCCCGCACCTGGCGGCAGGCCTCGTCGATCACCCATTGGCCGATGACGCCGATCAGGCCAAACCGTTCAGCCACGGCGATCAGCTCGGCGGCTCCCACCGCGCCGCGCGTCGGGTGCTGCCAGCGCACCAGGGCCTCGACCCCCGTGCACTCGCGGCTGCGCGCATCGACCTTGGGCTGGTAGTACAGCGCCAACTCGCGGCGTTCGATGGCCTGCCGCAGATCGGTCTGCAGCTCGAGCTGGTCGCTGCCGTCCAGGCCCATGCGCGGATCGAAGAAAGCGTAGGTCGAACCGCCGGTGCGCTTGACGGCGAACATCGCCGCATCGGCGTTGGTGATCAGGCGGCTGGTCGGGCCATGCTCGGGGAACATGGCGATGCCGATCGAACACGACAGCCGGACTTCGCTGCCTCCGCCCGCCGAGTTCGGCAGGTGGTACGGCGCCATCAGCGCATGCAGCGTCTGTTGCGCCAGCGCGGCCGTGCTCTCCTGCGAGCCGGGCTCGGCGTAGAGCAACAGGAACTCGTCGCCGCCGATGCGCGCCACGCTGTCCTGCTCGCGCGTCTGCTCGGCCAGCCGGCGGCCGACTTCGCGCAGCACCTCGTCGCCGGCGGCGTGGCCGAACGATTCGTTGACCGCCTTGAAGCCGTCGAGGTCGATGAACATCACCGCCATCGCCGACGCCTGGCGGCCGACGCGGGCCAGCGTGGCGTCGAGCTGCTCCTCGAAGTGCAGGCGGTTCGGCAGGCCCGACAGGCCGTCACGAAACGCCAGTTCGCGCAGGCGCTTGTTGGCCGATTGCAGCGAGCCGGCCAGGGCCTGGGCGCGGCGGCCGCTGCGCGAGTCCACCAGCGCGCAGACCAGGCCCATGGCGACCAGGAACACCGCAAAGCCGATCAACAGGCCGGCCAGCCGCACATCCACGCCATCGGCCGGCATTGCGCCCGGCGTGACCGGCAGCGGCATCGGCGCGGCGTGCAGGCCGAGCGTCTGGCCGGAGACCAGGGCCAGCGAGAACACTGCCATGCCGGCCAGGCGCGGTCCGACCGTGCGCCGCGTGGTCCGGCGGCCGGGCCGGTTGAGCATCTGCAAGGCAGCACCGACACCCAGCGCCGCCAGCGTCATCGCGGCCAGCAGCGGCGTGCCGGCGATCAGCTCCCAGCGCGGTGACTGCGCCAGCGACGAGCCGAGCAACCAGAAGGCGGCCGCTGTCGTCGCCATCACTGCCGCCACGATCAGCGGGTTGACCCAGCGCGGCGAATGAACCCAGCGCCCGGCCGCCACCGCCAGCGACGCACCAGCCACGGCCGCGCACCAGCAGGCCAGCAACGGCGCGAGATGGAACCAGGGCGCAGCCTGCGGCCAGGCGGCGCGCCAGGAGACGAGCTGCAGCAGCCACAGCCCGGTGCCGACGACGAGCGCGCCGCCGCCGCCCCAGGACAGCGCGACCACCCAATCCTGCGACCGCACCTTGCGCAAGGCATGCAACAACAGCGCAGCCACCGCCCCGCCGAGCACGAACAAGGCCAACCAAGCCGCCACGCCGAGCGCAGCGGAGCCCAACAGGGGCGGGTTCACGGAAGACATGAAGAGCGTGGATGCGAGCGCGGGCCGGCCGGATCGTGGCAGGCGCGGATTGTTGCAGACGAAAGTCACGCCGTGGCGCCTTGGCGGCGCCGGCGCTGCCTGCAAACTTGGGGCTCAGTGACGGCTGGTGAAGCCGATGCTGCGGCGCTCGCGCACACCGGGCTTGACGCGGTGCTCGCTCTCGAGCTGGGCCAGGAACTCGTCGGCTTCGAAGCCGGTGCCGAGCACATCGACCTGGCGCTTGACGGCCGCGAAGTCGCCCGGCGCGAGTTGGTCGAGTGCGGCCAGGCGCTCGCGGTGTTCGGCGGTGAGCAAGCCAGCCTCGCCGTTCAGGGCTTCGACGACGAACATCGACTCGCGTTGCTCGGCGCGCAGCGGCCGGAACTTGACCTTGAAGGTGAAGCGGCGCAGCGCGGCTTCGTCGAGCTCGTCGAACAGGTTGGTCGTGCAGATGAACAGGCCGCCGAAGCGCTCCATGCCTTGCAGCATCTCGTTGACTTCGGTGACCTCGTAGCTAGCGCTCGGCGCGCTGGCGGCTGCGCAGAAAGCTGTCGGCCTCGTCGAGCAGCAGCACGGCGTTTTCGGACTGCGCCTCTTCGAACATCTTGGCCATGTTCTGCTCGGTCTCGCCGACGAACTTGCTCACCAGATCGCTCGCCTGGCGGATCAACAGCGGGCGCTGCAACTCAGCAGCGATGTGTTCGGCCAAAGCCGTCTTGCCCGTGCCCGGCGCGCCGTGAAAGCACAGCGTGCCGTGGCCGCGGCGGCGCAGTGCTTCGATGATCTTCGGCATCTCGAAGCGAGACTCGACGTTGAGCAGCGACAGGTCGTAAGTCGTGACGACGCGCCTGGCGCCGGCCTGTTTGCGCGACTGACCGAGCGCCTTGTCGGCGTTGCCGAGCTGGCGCTCGATCATCGCTTCGGCCGTGCTGCCCTCCCCGGCGGCGAGCTTGGCAAAGCGCACCGCGGTGCGGATCTGCGCCGGCGTCAAGCCGCGCCGCTCGGACAAGCGCTGCGAAAAACCTTCGCTGACCTCGACGCCGGCCAACGAACGCGCCACCAGCGCTTCACGCGCGCCCGGCGGCGGCGACTTCAATTCGAGGTGGTACTGGAAGCGGCGCCGGAACGCCGGGTCGATCTGCTCGATGCGGTTCGTGACCCAGACCACCGGCACCGGATTCGTCTCGAGGATCTGATTGACCCAGGCCTTGCCGCTGACGCTCGACGACGGCGCGGCATCGGTGGCATCCATGCGCGCCAGCAACTGCGCTGCGTCGGCCGAGACGGGCGGGAACACGTCTTCGACTTCGTCGAACAGCAGCGCCACGTTCGGGCTCGCCTTCAGGAACACCTGGCTGATCTGCAGCGAGCGATAGCGGTCGCGGCCGTTGAGCGAATTGCCGTCGCGGTCGGCGTATTCGACTTCGAACAGCTCGAGGTTCGCGGCCTGCGCGCAGACGCGCGCCAGCTCGGTCTTGCCCGTTCCCGGCGGTCCGTAGAGCAGCACATTGACGCCGGCGGTCTTGCTCGCCACCGCGTTGGCGAGTAGCGTCGTCAGCACCTTCACGTCGTCGGCGACGAACGCGAAGTCGTTGGCCGTGAGTTCGCTCTTCGCCGCCGGCCGCGTGAACACCGCCATCAGCTCGGCGGGCGCCTTGTACTCGCGCATCAGCACGGGCGGCAATTGCTCGCTGACCTTCATCAGATCGGCCAGGTCGGTGATGTTGTGCTCCGAGATCAGGTTCTCGACCATGCCGGTGCGCTCCAGGCGCGAGCCGGCGCGCAATGCCTCGGCGACTTCCTGCTCCTTGACGCCGGCGACGTTGGCGATCGCGGCATAGGCTTCCTGCGCACTGCCGACCTTGAATTCCACGAGCAGGCCGCGCAGTTCGCGTTGATAACGCGCCAGCGTTCCGTAGAGCAGCAGCGCGCGCTCGGCGGCGTTCAGTTGCAGCAAGCCGCCGAGCGCCTCGATGTTTTTCTGCACCAGCGTCGATTCTTTTTTCAGCGAACGCTCGAGCCACTCGGACGTGGCGCCGAGCACGGTCAGCAGGTCTTTCGGCGCATCCTTGACGTATTCGTCGATGTAGAAGAACAGCGTGCCCTCTTCATACGGCCCGCGCCAGGCGCCGTAGCGCTGCACGAAGGCTTCATCGGTCAGCACATCGTGGCCCGTCCACTGCGGGTTGTCCTTGCAGCGGCGGTTGAGGAATTCACGCAGGCGTTTCAATACCGGCGTCGGCCAGGCGAGATGCCGGCCGGTCAGCGCCAACAGGTTCGACCAATCGCGGCGCAGGTTGAAGCGCCCGGCGTTCTTCAGCGTCAGCGCCAGCACGAACTGCGAGCACATGCGGTCGAGCACCGGCGCCTCGCGCAAGGCGGGCGAAGCGATCACGGCAGCAGTGGCGCGGCTCTTGGTGTTCATGCGATCTTTCGAAGGAATCCGACCCGATTCACGCCATCTTGGCGTGGCTGCCGCGGCGGGGCAAGCCCCGCGAGCGCTACAAAGTGCTCAAGAAAACGCCGGGCCGCCCCAAGTTTTCTTGCGCCCCCCTCGGGGGGCCGGGCCGGGCGAGCCCGACCCTTGGGGGCTCACTCAATGCAGGATGACCGGCTGTTGCGCCATCGCGCCGTAGCGGCCGATGTACTCGTCCAGCTCTTCTTCGCTCGGGCTGGTTTCGATCAACGCATCGACGCCGGCCTTGAACTGCGCGGCCAGCGCACCTTCGATGAAGATCTCCTTGCGCGCGAACTTGTCCACGATTTCATAGCCGCCCCGGGCAGGCAGGTGTTCGTGCGCCTGCGTGTCGAATTGAACGACGGCGAATTGGTCCGAGTTGTAGAGCATGAGCATTGCGGTGCCTCCAAGACGCCACGTGAGCCCTGCAACGCGAAAATCAAGACCCGGTTGACCCTGCCTGTAGCTGAAGCTCGAACGGCGCGCCGCCTTCGGGCTGCGACAGCACGGCGCGCAAGGGAATGTGTCCGCGGGCCGGGTCGAGCCAAACTTCGGCCTGCACATCGCGCGGTTTACGCGCCTCGCGCACGAGCTTCAACGCCGCCACGTCGCCGACCGGCTCGGCGCCGATGACCTTGAACGTCCACACGTCGGCGCCGCCGCGTGCGCCGACGACCATCAGCACCACTGTCGAGCCGGCGCCGAAGCGCTGCGGCGCCGCTTCGATGACGGCCGGCAGTTGCAGCATCCAGGTCAAGCGGTCCTGCACGCCGGCGATCAGCGGCAGTTCGTGCGTCGGCCCGGAGAAGGTGATCTTGCCGGCGTCGCGCTGGAAGTTTGCGGCCTGACTGTCCTTGCCGCGGCGGCGGATGACAAAACGATCGGGCGCGATGCCGGCGTGGTCGATGGCGCCGCTGCTGACCCAGTCGAGCACCGAGATGCCGGCGACGAAACCTTCGAGCTTCAGCTCGTAGCGCTGCTGCTCGGTGGGCGACCAGCTCAGCAGCGCTTCGCCGCTGGCGATGCCGCGCGTGAGTTGGTAGCGCCAGGCGCCGGGCGGCGGCAGGCGCGTGGCATAGACCGGCACGTCGATCGCGGGCGCGGGCGGCGGTTCGCTCGCCGCGGCCGAAGCAGGCGCCTCGCTTGGCGGCGCGGCCTCGGCGGCGGCCACGGTCACCACGGGCTCCGGTGGCGGAGTTGGCACCGGCACGGCAGACGCGGCCGGCTTGGGCGGTGGCGGCACGCGTGCCACCTTGCGCGCAGGCGGTGCTGGTGTCACGCGCGGCGCCGGCGCCACCTCCCCGACGGCAGGCACGGTCGGCGCAGCAGGCGCCGGCGCCGTGACGCTGCGCACGTTCAGCGTCGGCGCCGCAGCGGCCGGCTCTTCGGGATCGACCCACGACGGCGCCAGCGTCACCAGCAACAACCCATGCAGCGCCAGCACGGCCACGCCCGCCAGCACGAAGAACAACCAGCGCCGCGAAAGACTCGACGGAAGGACCGACAATTGCGGCACGATGAAACTCGCCACTTTCAAAGACGGATCGCGCGACGGGCAATTGGTCGTCGTCTCACGCGATCTCACGACGGCGCATTTTGCGACCGGCATCGCAACGCGAGCGCAACAGGTGCTCGACGATTGGAACTTCCTGTCGCCGCAGTTGCAGGATCTGTACGTCACGCTCAATCAGGGCAAGGCGCGCCACGCTTTCGAGTTCGTGCCCTCGCTGTGCATGGCGCCGCTGCCGCGCGCGTACCAATGGGCCGACGGTTCGGCCTACATCAACCATGTCGAGCTGGTGCGCAAGTCACGCAAGTCGGAGGTGCCGGAGAGCTTCTACACCGACCCGCTGATGTACCAGGGCGGCAGCGACGATCTGCAGGGCCCCTGCGACGACGCGCCGTTCGCGAGCGCCGATTGGGGCATCGACTTCGAAGCCGAGATCGCCGTGATCACCGGCGATGTGCCGAGCGGCGTGACGCCGGACGAGGCCCTGGAAGGCATCCGCCTGGTGATGCTGGCCAACGACTGGAGCCTGCGCCATCTGATCCCCAACGAACTGGCCAAGGGCTTCGGCTTCTTTCAGAGCAAACCGGCGACCGCGTTCAGCCCGGTCGCAGTCACGCCGGATGAGCTCGGCGAGGCCTGGCAAGGCGGCCGTGTGCACCTGCCGATGCAGGTGAGCTGGAACGGCAAGAAGGTCGGCATGTGCGACGCCGGCCCGGAGATGACGTTCCACTTCGGCCAGTTGATCGCTCACCTGTGCAAGACGCGCCGCGCCCGTGCCGGCTCGATCATCGGCTCGGGCACGGTGAGCAACAAGGACTGGAGCAAGGGCTACTCGTGCATCGCCGAGAAGCGCTGCATCGAGACGATCGAAGACGGCGCGCCGAAGACGCCGTTCATGGCCTACGGCGACACCGTGCGCATCGAGATGAAGGGCCAGGACGGACAGTCGGTGTTCGGCGCGATCGAGCAGAAAGTTGTGGCGCCCCGATAAACGATCAGCGCTTTTTCTTCGCCGGCGCCTTGTTCGCTGGAGCCGGGCTCTCCGCTTTTCCAGGCGCCATGGCCTCGGACAGTCCGACCAGCACGCCGCTGGCCATCGCCGCATAGCTCTCGGCCAGCACACTCGCCGCGCGCACGCTGGCAGTGCGCGCCCCGCGCATGGCAGTCTGCATCTGGTCGGCGAATTCCTCGACCGTCTTGGCCGCGCTCGACCCCGACAGCGTGCCGCCGGCCTGCAGTTTTTCCATCGCCTGCTGCCACGGCGCAGCCATCGGGCCGGCCGCGCCGGCGGCTTTCTTCACCGCGCCGATCAACAGACCGTCGAACTTGTCGAGCTCGTCGAGCGCCTTCTTGAGATGGGTCTCGCGCAGATCGACCCCACGGTCGGCGAACTGTTGCAGCGCCGCCTGGTTGGCCTGCACCGCCTTGACCAGCGCCGCGTCCATGCCGGCCACGGCCTTGTCGAGCAGGCCCTCGACCGCGTCGGCGCCGAGCGGGCTCTTGGCCGCACCCATCGACACCGCCTTGGTCACCGCGTCGAGCGACGAGCGGATGTTGGCCAGCGTCAGCTCGCGCCCGCGCAGCGCGGCCAGCGTCGCATCGGTGACCGACTTCTGCAACTGCGCGCTTCCCTTCGCGCTCGCGCTCTCGAACATCGAGATCAATGCCTCTGCGTCGAAGGCGGATGTGGCCATGGCGTGCTCCTCGGGGTTGGGTTGGGGTGCGCGATGCTCGCACCGCCGGGCGCGCAAGACAAGGGCTTCATGCGGGGTCTGCGTTATGCAGCCACCGGCCGCACCAGCACTGCACCGCTTCCATCAGCGTGCGGCTGGCGGTTTGGATCGTGCCGCCTTCGCGCCTGACTTCGTAGCGGGCCATCGTGTTGTCTGCTGTGTTGGGCGCTCAGCGTGCCAACGCCCGCTCGCGGATCGCGTCGAAATCCGCCGGCCGCGCATGCAGATCGAGCCGCCGTCCGGCCTTGACGATCTGGCTCGGGATGTCGTGGCCGATCAACGCCGGCAACCGCTTGGCCGCAGCCACCAGCAGCTCGACATCGACCCCCGTGTCGTAGCCCATCAACTGCAGCGCATGCACGATCTCCTCGCTGCAGACGTTGCCGCTCGCGCCCGGCGCGTAGGGGCATCCTCCGATGCCGCCGATCGACGCGTCGAAGCGGTCGGCGCCGGCATCGATCGACGCCAGCACGTTGGCCAAGCCCATGCCGCGCGTGTTGTGGAAGTGCATCGTCAGTTCGGTGTCGGGCCAGCGCTCGCGGAAGGCGCGGGCGAGCGCCGCCACCTGCGTCGGATACGCCATGCCGGTGGTGTCGCACAGCGTCACGCCGTGCGCGCCCATCTCCTCGACGTAGCGGCGACACCAGTCGAGCACCGTCGCTTCGGGCACGTCGCCTTCCATCGGGCAGCCGAAGGCGCACGACAGCGAGACGTTGACGGCCGCCTGCCCGTTGGCGATCGCCGCCACTTCCATCAGCGCCGCAAACGACTGCTCGCGCAGCATGCGCAGGTTCGACAGGTTGTGGCTCTCGCTGGCCGACATCACCAGGTTCAACTCGTCGGCCTTCGACTCGATCGCGCGCTCGGCGCCGCGCACGTTGGGCACCAGCGCGCTGTACACCACGCCGGGCTTGCGAGCAATCTCACGCAGCACGATTTCGGCGTCCCGCAGCGCTGGGATCGCCTTGGGCGAGACGAACGCGGTGACCTCGATCTTCGCCAGCCCCGCGTCCGACAGTGCGTTGACGAGCGCGACCTTGTCCTCGGTCGGCACGAACGCTTCTTCGGCCTGCAGCCCGTCGCGCGTGCCGACTTCCTGCATGTAGATGCGCTTGTTTCTTGTTCATGCCACCACCTTCCGGCCGCGCAGCGCGGCAATGTCCTGTTGCGAGAAACCCAGCTCGTTCAACACGCCGTCGGTGTCGTCGCCGAGCTTGGGCGCCGACGTGCGCACGCTGCCCGGCGTGCCCATCAGCTTGGGCACGATGCCGGGAACGTCGATGTCGTAGCCGTCGCGCGTGGTCTGCTTGAGGATCATGTCGCGCGCGCGGTAGTGCGGGTCGGAGGCGATGTCCTTGGCGGTATAGACGCGGCCGGCCGGCACCTTGGCCTCGCCGAGCAGCGCCAGCACGTCGTTCACCGAGCGCTTGCAGGTCCAGCCTTCGATCGCGTGATCGAGTTCCACGACGCGCGCCACGCGGCCGGCGTTGTCGGCCAGTCCGGCGTCGCTGCCGAGATCGTCGCGGCCGATCGTGGTCATCAGCCGCTTGAAGATCGAGTCGCCGTTGCCGGCGATCAGCACCACGCCGTCAGTGCAGCGATAGGCATTCGACGGCGCGATGCCCGGCAGCGCGGAGCCCGCCGGCTCGCGCACTGCGCCGAACGCGCTGTACTCGGGCACCAGGCTTTCCATCACGTTGAACACCGCCTCGGTGCAGCGCCACGTCGATCACCTGCCCCTGGCCGCCGTTGACCTTGCGGTGGTACAGCGCGGTCAGCACGCCGATCGTGCCGTGCAGCGCAGCCAGCGTGTCGCCGATCGAGATGCCGCAACGCACCGGCACGCGCTCGGGCTCGCCGCACAGGTGGCGCAGGCCGCCCATCGCCTCGCCGATGGCGCCGAACCCCGGCAGGTCGCGGTACGGCCCGGTCTGCCCGTAGCCCGAGATGCGCAGCATCACCAGACCCGGGTTGTCCTTCGACAACTCGTCGTAGCCCATGCCCCAGTCCTCGAGCGTGCCGGGGCGGAAGTTCTCGATCAGCACGTCGGCCTCGCGGATCAGCTTCTTCGCGATCGCCTGCCCCTCCTTCTGCCGCAGGTCGAGCGCGATCGAGCGCTTGTTGCGCGACTGCACCTGCCACCACACCGACGTGCCGTCCTTGATCAGCCGCCAATTGCGCAGCGGATCACCCGCGCCCGGCGGCTCGATCTTGATCACGTCGGCGCCGAAGTCGCCGAGCGTCTTGCCGGCGAACGGGCCGGCGATCAGCTGGCCCATCTCGACGACCTTGAGCCCTTTCAATGCGCCTGCTTGCATGGCCGTTGCTCCTCAGTCGATCGTCGCGCCGGAGTCCTTGACGATCTTGGCCCACTTGGGCAGATCGTCCTTGATCAGCGCAGCAAATTGCTCGGGTGCTCTTGAACGGCTCGCAGCCCGCCTGCGCGAGCTTCTCCTTCACGCCGGCATCGTCGAGCGCCTTAGCCACCTCGGCCTGCAGTTGCGCGACGATCGCCTTGGGCGTGCCGGCCGGCGCGAGCAGCCCGTACCACGGCGTCGAGCCGAAACCCTTGATCGTCTCGCCGATCGTCGGCACGTCGGGCAGCGCACTGACGCGCTTCTCGTTGACGACGCCCAGCACCTTCAGCTTGCCGCTCTTGATGAACGAGATCGACGACGGCAGGCTCTGCACCGACACCTGCACCTGGCCGCCCACCAGATCGGTCACCGCCGCCGACGCGCCCTTGTACGGCACATGCAGCATCTCGATGCCGGCCGCCTTGCCGAGCATCTCGCCGATCAGATGGTTCAACGTGCCGTTGCCGGCCGAGCCGATCGAGATCTTGCCCGGCGCCGCCTTGGCCGCGGCGATGAGTTCGCTCACGTTCTTCGGCGCGAAGTCGTTGTTGGCCACCAGCACGTAGCCGGCGGTGGCCACCGGCGTGATCGGCTCGAAGTCCTTCACCGGATCGAAGCCGGTGCTCTTGTACAGCGCCGGATTGATGACATGCGCGCTGTTGACCGTGAGCACCAGCGTGTAGCCGTCGTTCTTGGCCTTGGCCGCGCGCCGCGGTGCCGATGTTGCCGCCGGCGCCCGGCTTGTTGTCGACGATGAACTGCTGGCCCATCTGCTCGGTGAGCTTCTGCGCGACGATGCGCGCGATGGTGTCGTTGGCGCCGCCCGGCGCCTGCGGCACGACGATGGTCACGGGCTTGCTCGGGTACTTGTCCTGGGCGGTCGCAAGCGCTCGCCGCGAGGGCGAGCGAGATCAAGGCCAGGCGGCGGTTGAATGTCATGTCGTCGTCTCCTTTGGTTGGGTCGAGGTTCAATTGAAGAGCCAGGGTTCGAGCTCGCGCCGCTGCTGCTCGTAGGCGCGGATGCGCTCGGCTTTCTGCAGCGTCAGGCCGATGTCGTCGAGGCCGTTGCAGCAGCCGGTGCTTGCGGCTCGCGTCGATCGCAAAGGCCGATCGGCTCGGCGCCGTCGGGCGTCAACGTCTGCGCGGCGAGGTCGATATGGACCGCAAAGCCCGGCGTGCGCTCGACCATCGCGAACAGCCGCTCGACCGTCGCCGCATCGAGCCGGATCGGCAGCATGCCGTTCTTGAAGCAGTTGCCGTAGAAGATGTCGGCGAAGCTCGGCGCGATCAGCGCGCGGATGCCCCAGTCGCGCAGCGCCCACGGCGCATGCTCGCGGCTCGATCCGCAGCCGAAGTTCTCGCGCGCCAGCAGGATCTTCGCGCCGGCATAGCGCGGCTGGTTGAGCGCGAAGTCCGGGTTGCGCGGGCGCTCGAGCCACGTCCTGCCCCGGCTCGCCGCGGTCGAGGTAGCGCCACTCGTCGAACAGGTTGTCGCCGAAGCCGGTGCGGCGGATCGACTTCATGAACTGCTTGGGAATGATCGCGTCGGTATCGACGTTGGCGCGGTCGATCGGCACGACTTTCGACGTCAGTGTGGTGAAGGCGTCCATCACGCAGGGGAACGCGGCTCGACGAAGTGCCCGGCGATCGCGGTCGCCGCGGCCATCGCCGGGCTGACGAGGTGGCTGCGCCCGCCCGCGCCCTTGCCGGCCTTCGAAGTTGCGGTTGGACGTCGACGCGCAGCGCTCGCCCGGCGCCGAGGCGGTCCTCGTTCATGCCCAGGCACATCGAGCAGCCGGGCTCGCGCCACTCGAAGCCGGCTGCCGTGAACACACGGTGCAATCCTTCGGCTTCTGCCTGCGCCTTGACCAGCCCCGAGCCCGGCACCACGAGCGCCTGCTTGATGCCGGCCGCGACGCGCCGCCCCTCGACCACCGCTGCCGCGGCGCGCAAGTCTTCGATGCGCGCGTTGGTGCACGAGCCGATGAACACTTTGTCCGGCCGGATGTCGCGCATGCGCATGCCGGGTTCGAGCCCCATGTACGCGAGCGCGCGCTGCATGCCCGCGCGCCGCACCGGGTCGCTCTCCTTCGCCGGGTCGGGCACCGCGCCGCTGGCCGGCACCACCTGCTCGGGCGAGGTGCCCCAAGTCACCATCGGTTCGAGCTGCGTTGCATCGATCGCGAGCGTGCGGTCGAACGCCGCACCGTCATCGCTGCGCAGCGTGCGCCAGTACGCCACCGCTGCGTCCCACGACGCCCCCGGCGCGGGCGAGTACGGCCGCCCGCGCAGGTAGTCGATCGTCTTGTCGTCCACCGCCACCAGGCCGACGCGCGCGCCGGCCTCGATGGCCATGTTGCACAGGGTCATGCGCCCTTCCATCGACAGCGCGCGGATGGTGTCGCCGCTGAACTCGATCGCGAAGCCGGTGGCGCCCGCGGTGCCGAGCCGGCCGATGATGGCCAGCACCAAGTCCTTGGCCGTCACGCCCGCCGGCAAGCGCGCCCTGCACATCGACCTGCATGCGCTGCATCGGCCGCACGATCAGGCACTGCGTGGCCATCACATGCTCGACCTCGGAGGTGCCGACGCCGAACGCCAGCGCCGCGAACGCGCCGTGCGTGCTGGTGTGCGAGTCGCCGGCCACGACGGTCATGCCCGGCAGCGTGGCGCCCTGCTCCGGGCCGACCACGTGGATGATTCCCTGCCGGCGGTCGCCGAGCGTGAACTGGGTGATGCCGAACTCGCGGCAGTTGCGTGTCGAGTTGCTTGACCTGCATGCGCGACAGCGGGTCGGCGATGGCGTCGAGGCTGCTGCGCTCGGCCGCGATCGGTCGGCACGTTGTGGTCGGCCGCCGCGATCACCGTCTCGCGCCGCCAGGGCTTGCGGCCCGCCATGCGCAGGCCCTCGAAGGCCTGCGGGCTGGTGACCTCATAGACCAGTTGCCGATCGACGTACAGCAGCGCCTCGCCGTCGTCGGTCTGATCGACGAGGTGCCGTTGCCAGAGCTTGTCGAACAAAGTCTGCGGGCTTCGGCAGGCACTCCTTGCGGTATGCGCGCATTGTCGAAAGCGCGCGGCCGCAGCGGAATGACCGGGCCGAGAGCGTAGCTTTCGCCGAACGCGAAAGCCCATGCGGGAAAGCCCTGGTGGCAGCGCCACTGGGGCTTCGGCGGAGCCAAAGCCCCGGCGTCAGCGCGCGGGCGCTGCTGGCGGCTTCGGCGGTGCTTGCACCAGGTGATCGAGCAGCAGCCGCACCGGCCGCGCCAGCGCCTGCGGATCGCGCATGCCGATCAGCAGCTCGCGCTCGGCCCACGCGTCGGAAAGCTCCACGCGCGCGAGCCCCATCGAGCGCAGGTGCGGCTGCACCGCGGCGTCAGGCAGCACCGCGATGCCGAGCCCCGCCGCGACCATCTGGCACATCGCGTCGAAGCTGCGCACGTGGATGCGCACGCGCAGCGGCCGGCCCATCGCCTGCGCTTCGAGCGCCAGCCGCTGCGCCAGCGAGGTGGCCTGCGACAGGCCGACGAACTCGTACTCGGTGGCCTGCGCGAACGCGATGCGCTGCTGCGCGCCGAGCGCATGGCCGCGCGGCACCACCAGCACCAGCCGGTCGCGCCGGTACGCTTGCGTGTGCAAGCCGAGCGTGGGCGTGCGCTCGGCAAAGATGCCGAGGTCGGCGCGGCCGTCGAGCACCGCCAGCACCGCGTCGCCGCTGTCCTTCTCGTGCATCTCGATGCGGATGCCGGGGTGCGCGGCGATGAAGCCGGCCAGGTCGGCGGGCAGGAACTGCGTCGTCGCCGAGGTGTTGGCCCACAGCCGCACCACGCCGACGATGCCGGCGGCATGGTCCGACAGGTCGGCCGCGAGCAGGTCCACGTCGGCCAGGATGCGCTGCGCGTGGCGCTGCAGCGCCTGGCCGGCGAGCGTGAGCGTGACGCCGCGCGAGTGGCGCTCGAGCAGCTCGGCGCCGACGGCGTCTTCCAGATCCGAGATGCGCTTGCTCGCCGCGCCCACCGCCAGGTGCGCCAGCTCGGCGCCCTTGCTGATGCTGCCGCGTGCGCACCACCAGGTTGAACAGCGACAGCGAGACCAGGTCGAGGCGATGCAGGTTCATGACCAGCGCGAATGGTAGGCCGTGCTGGGATCGAACCAGCGACCAAAGGATTATGAGTCCTCTGCTCTAACCGACTGAGCTAACGGCCCGCGCGGGGGATTCTAGGTTTCGCATGCAACACGGGCCCGCGCTCGCTACGATGAGCGCTCCTTTTTTCCCGAGAAAGGCCGCCATGAAAGCCGACACCATCCTCGCCACCATCGGCGACACGCCGCACATCCGCATCAACCGCCTGTTCCCCGCGGGCAGCGAGGTCTGGATCAAGTCGGAGCGCGCCAACCCGGGCGGCTCGATCAAGGACCGCATTGCGCTGTCGATGGTCGAAGCGGCCGAGCGCTCGGGTGCGCTGAAAGCCGGCGGCACGATCATCGAGCCGACGTCGGGCAACACCGGCATCGGCCTGGCGATGGTCGCCGCCGTCAAGGGCTACAAGCTCGTGCTCGTCATGCCCGACAGCATGAGCGTCGAGCGCCGCCGGCTGATGCTGGCTTACGGCGCGACCTTCGAATTGACGCCGCGAGAAAAGGGCATGAAGGGCTCGATCGCGCGCGCACAGGAGCTCGTCGCCGCCACGCCGGGCGGCTGGATGCCGCAGCAGTTCGAGAACGAGGCCAACATCGAAGTCCATGTGCGCACCACCGCCGAAGAGATCGCGCGCGACTTCCCCGAAGGGCTCGACGCGCTGATCACCGGCGTCGGCACCGGCGGCCACATCACCGGCTGCGCGATGGTGCTGAAGAAGAAGTGGCCGAAGCTGAAGGTGTTCGCGGTCGAGCCGTCCGCCAGCCCGGTGATCAGCGGCGGCCAGCCGTCGCCGCACCCGATCCAGGGCATCGGCGCCGGCTTCGTGCCGAAGAACCTGCACACCGCGCTGCTCGACGGCGTGATCCAGGTCGAAGCCGAAGAAGCGCGCGAGATGGCGCGCCGCTGCGCGCGCGAAGAAGGCATGCTGGTCGGCATCTCCAGCGGCGCGACGCTGGCGGCGATTGCGAAGAAGCTGCCCGAGCTCGGTGCGGGTGCACGCGTGCTCGGCTTCAACTACGACACCGGCGAGCGCTACCTGTCGATCGAGGGCTTTTTACCGGCGTAGCGCACAGCGCTTCGCGTCGTCGCCTTTAGCTGCAGAGGCAACCCTGCTCAGCCGCTTCGCAGCCGCAGCCGCTGGCGCATGCACAGTGCGGCGCAGCGGCTTGAACCTGGACCGACGTGGCGGCGGTTGTCTGGCAGCCGCAGGTGCAGCCGGCGCCGGGGCAGTTCAGGCACTGGCATTGGGAAATGGCTTGGTCTTGCATGATGGGTTCCGTTTCAGTGGAGGTTGACGACAGCGGACGGTGTGTCCGTGAAGCGAATAATGGCGGCAGTGGCCCGAACGGACTTGTACGAAAGGGCTGACTTGCTTGCCGTGGCGGCGAGCGGTGCATCGATGGCAACAACCGTCAAGCCCATCGCGGGTGTCGGCTGCATCTACTTCTGGAGCGGCGGCAGTCTGTGGATCGGACGCGATGCGGGTCGGGGACATCCGCACTCACATCATGCGATCCAGATCACGCTCGCTCTCGAAGGCTGCTTCCGGTTGCGCGAGCGCGAAGGCGATGCCTGGTCCGAGTTCCAGGGCGCTGCCGTGTTGCCGCACTGCCGCCATCAATTCGATGGCTGCGGCACGTCGATCGCGCAAATCTTCGTCGAGCCCGAGACCGCGCCGGGGCGCGCCTTGCAGCATCGGTTCGAAGGCGCATCCATCACTGCGCTGCCGGTCGAGACACTCGGCGGGATGGTGAGTCTCCTTCGTGCCCACTGTCACGCGGCGGCTTCCGACGAGGCGTCGATCGAGGCCGCTCAGAGCGCTTTGGCCCTGCTGGCGGGATCGGTCGCGCCCGCTGCCGCCGCCGATGCGCGCGTCGCCAAGGCGATCGCGCACATCCAGGCGCGGCTCGGTGGCGCGCTGAGCCTGGGCGACGTGGCCGCCGTCGTGCATCTTTCGCCGAGCCGCTTTCGTCATCTCTTCATGGAGCAGACGGGGTCTGTCTTTCGTGCCTACGTGCTCTGGTTGCGGCTGAATGTCGCCATACGCGCAGCGATGGCGGGCCGGACATGGACCGCGGCGGCGCACGAAGCGGGGTTCGCCGATTCGGCGCATCTGAGCCGCACCTTTCGCCGCATGTTCGGCATTGCCCCGGCCATGCTCATCATCGACAAGCGTGACCGGACGCAAACGGAGCGCCGTAGCCGCGTGACATGATGCAGCGCTGACGCATCGCTTTGGCCGAAACGTCGGACGAAAGGCATCATGCAAATTCGCGCTCTCTATGTCAGCCGTGCCGTCGGTCCGCAGACGACCACGATCACGGCGTCGATCCTGGCCACCGCGCAAGCGCACAACCGCCAGCACGGCATCGGCGGCGTGCTCTGCCAGGGCCAGGGCCTGTACCTCCAGGTGCTCGAAGGCGAACGCAGCGCCATCCACCGCTTGTACGCACGCATCGTCGCCGATCGCCGCCACAGCGACGTTGAGATGCTTCATCTCGAAGAAGTCACCGAACGGCGCTACGCAGGCTGGTCCATGGCCCACGTGAATCTGGCCGACGATGCGCCGATGGTGCGGATGAAACATCCCGAGTTCGACCCTTACTCGGCACCTGGGGCTTTCGTGATGACACTCGTCGATGAGTTGCTCGAGTCCGGGCATCGGATCAGCTTGCCCGCGGCTTGAATTGAAGTCAGCGCGGAGCGCTGAGCGCGTTGCTGACCAGCTTCGACGTGATATCGACGATCTGGATCATGCGGTCGTAGGCCATGCGCGTCGGCCCGATCACGCCCAGCGTGCCGACCACGCGCCCATCGACTTCGTACGGCGCGCTGACGATCGACAGCTCTTCGTAGGGCACGACACCGGACTCGCCACCGATGTAGATGCGCACGCCCTCGGCGCGGCTGGAGACGTCGAGCAGGCGCATCAGCTGCGTCTTCTGCTCGAACAGGTCGAACAGCTTGCGCAGGCTGCCCATGTCGTTGCCGAAATCCTGCACCGCCAGCAGGTTGCGCTCGCCGCTGACGACGAGTTGCTCCTCGCTGGCCATGGCTTCGGTGCCGGCCTGCACCGCCGCCTGCATCAGCGTCGCGATTTCGCTGCGCAGCGTTTCGACTTCCTGCTGCAGGCGCTCGCGCACCGCGTCGATCGTCAGGCCGGCGTAGTGCGCATTGAGAAAGTTCGCCGCCTCGACGAGTTCTGCCTGCGTGTAGTCGCGCGCGGTCATGATGACGCGGTTCTGCACGTCGCCGTCGGGCGCGACGAGGATCAGCAGCACGCGGCGCTCGGACAGGCGCATGAACTCGATGTGGTGGAAGACGCTGGCCTTCTTCGGCGCGGTGACGACGCCGACGAAGTTCGACAGGCTCGACAGGATGTGCGCGGCACTGGCGATGACGCGCGTCGGTTGCCCGGCCTGCAGTTGCTCGCGGGCCGAGTTCGGCAGCAGCGGCTCCAGCGGCCGCGCCGTCAGCATCGTGTCCACGAAGACGCGGTAGCCGCGCGCCGTGGGGATGCGGCCGGCGCTAGTGTGCGGGCTGGCGATCAGGCCGAGTTCTTCCAGATCGGCCATGACGTTACGGATCGTCGCCGGCGACAGCTCCAGGCCCGAGGCGCGCGACAGCGTGCGTGAGCCCACGGGCGTGCCCTCGGCGATGTACAGCTCGACGAGGGTTTTCAGCAGGGACTTTGCACGGTCATCCATGTCGGTGGGGTTTCATAACACTTGAATTCTGCGCCCGAACCGTAGCGCCTATCATTCCGGCCATGCCGGCTCCCCAGCGCTTTCGTCACGCCGCGATCGTGGGCAAGCCCCAGGCGCAGGGCACGCGCGAGCTGATCGAAGACGTGGCGCGCTTCCTGGCGCAGCAAGGTCTGGACGTGAGCCTCGAGAGCGCGACCGCCAAGGCGACAGGCATCACGGCATACGACTGCCTCGACACGGCGCAGCTCGGCCAGCATTGCGACTTGACGGTGGTCGTCGGCGGCGACGGCACGATGCTCGGCATCGCGCGCGAGCTGGCGCAATTCGACATGCCGCTCGTCGGCATCAACCAGGGGCGCCTGGGCTTCATCACCGACATTCCGGTCGATCGTTTCCGCGAAGCGCTGGCGCCGATGGTGCGCGGCGAGTTCGAGGAAGAACACCGCGCGATGCTCGACGCCAGTGTCTGGCGCGGCGACGCCTGCATCTTTACGAGCGTGGCGCTGAACGACGTCGTCGTCAGCCGCGGCGCGACGGCCGGCATGGTCGAGCTGCGCGTCGATGTCGGCGACGAGTTCGTCGCCAACATGCGCGCCGATGGCTTGATCGTCGCCTCGCCGACCGGCTCCACCGCCTATGCGCTCTCGGCCGGCGGGCCGATCCTGCACCCGGGCATCGGCGGCTGGCTGCTGGTGCCGAATGCGTCGCACACGCTGTCCAACCGGCCGATCGTGCTGCCCGACGACGGCGAGGTGCGCATCACCGTCGTCTCCGGACGCGACGTGTCGGCCAACTTCGATATGCAGAGCCTGGCGAGCTTGCAGCATGGCGACCAGGTGCGCATGAAGCGCTCGGCGCATCGCGTGCGCTTTCTGCATCCGAAGGGTTGGAGCTATTACGCGACGCTGCGGCGCAAGCTGCGTTGGTACGAAGGGGTCGTGTAGTGCTGCGTCGGCTGTCGCTCCGCGATTTCGTCATCGTCCCCGAACTGGAAGTCGAATTCAGGCGCCGGCTTCTCGGTGCTCACCGGCGAAACCGGCGCCGGCAAGTCGATCCTGATCGATGCGCTGCAACTCGCATTGGGCTCGCGCGGTGATGCGCTCGTCGTGCGCGAAGGCGCGGCGCGCGCCGAGATCGCGGCCGAGTTCGATGCGCCTGCCGTGCTCGCGCCCTGGCTCGAAGACGCGGGCTTCGACTCGAACGACACGCTGCTGTTGCGGCGCACGATCGACGCGCAAGGCAAGAGCCGCGCCTGGATCAACGGCAGCCCGGCGACGGTGACGCAGTTGCGCGAAGCCGCCGACGCGCTGGTCGATATCCACGGCCAGCATGCATGGCAGAGCCTGACACGGCCGGCGGCGGTGCGCACGCTGCTCGACAGCGAAGCCGGTGTGGACCTGGCGCCGCTGGCCGCGCTGTGGGCGCAGTGGAAAACCGCGACCGCCGCGCTCGAACGCGCGCGCTCGCAAAGCGCCGAGATCGAACGCGAGCGCGAGCGGCTGGCGTGGCAGATCGGCGAAGTCGATCGCCTCGGCCCGGCCGAGGGTGAGTGGCCCGAGCTCAATGCCGAGCACACGCGGCTGGCGCATGCGCAGACGCTGATCGAAGCGGCGCAAGGCGCGCTCGATGTGACGGCCGATGGCGACACCAACGCCGCGACGCTGGCGCTGCAAGCCGCCGATGCGCTCGCCGAGGCTGCGCGCATCGACCCGCGCCTGGGCCCCATCGCCGAGGTGCTGCAAAGCGCGCATGCGCAGTTGACAGACGCCGCGCATTCGCTGTCCGGCTACTTGCAGCATGCCGACATCGACCCGCAGCGCCTGGCTGAACTCGATGCACGCCTGTCGGCCTGGATCGGCCTGGCGCGGCGCTTCCGCCGTCCGCCCGAAGAGCTGGCGTCGTTGCTGGCGAGCTGGCGCGCTGAGCTCGTGCAGCTCGACGCAGCCACCGACAGTGCCGCGCTCGAACGCGCTGCGGCCGAGGCCGAACGCGCGTGGCGGGCCGAAGCGCAACGCGTGAGCAAGGCGCGCAAAGCGGCCGCGCCCCAACTCGCGGAGTCCGTGACGCAAGCGATGCAGCAGCTCGGCATGGCCGGCGGCCGCTTCGAGGTGGCGCTGATCGCGCAGGATGAGCCGCAATCGTTCGGCCTCGAAAGCGTGGAGCTGCGCGTTGCCGGCCATGCCGGCAGCACGCCGCGCGCGCTGGCCAAGGTGGCCTCGGGCGGCGAGCTGTCACGGCTGGCGTTGGCGATTGCCGTGACGACGGCAAGAACAGCCGACGGTGCTGCGACATTGATCTTTGACGAAATCGACGCCGGCATCGGCGGCGCCGTCGCCGACACCGTCGGCCGCTTGATGAAGCAGCTCGGCCGCGAACGTCAGGTGCTCGCGGTGACGCACCTGGCGCAGGTGGCGGCCTGCGGCGATCACCACTTTGTCGTCAGCAAACAGGCTCGTGGCAAGGGCACGCAAAGCAGCGTGCAGGCCGTGGCCGGCGAAGCGCGCGTGGCCGAAGTGGCGCGCATGCTCGGCGGCGATCGCCTGGCCACCAGCGTGGCGCACGCGCAGGAAATGCTCGGCTCGGCGTCGGACAGCGCACCGGCGAAGCCGCGAGCGAGAGAAAGGCGCAGCGCCAAGTGAGCACGGCAGCGACGTCACTGGACCTCGTGCTCATCACCGGCATCTCCGGCTCGGGCAAGTCGATCGCGCTGCACGCGCTCGAAGACGCGGGCTACTTTTGCGTGGACAACCTGCCGCCCGAGCTGCTGCGCGGGTTCATCGCGATCGAACGGCAACGCGAAGGCGACGCGCGGCGCGTGGCCGTGGCCGTGGACGTGCGCAGCGCCGGATCGCTGCCGCACCTGCTGCCGCTGTTGGACGAGTTGCGTCAGGAAGGCGTGGCCGTGCGGCCGTATTTCCTCGACGCCGGCACCGATGCGCTCGTACGGCGCTTTTCGGAGACGCGGCGCCCCCATCCGTTGTCGTCTTCGGCCGACGCATCGCCGCGCGCGCTGATCGATGCCATCGAGCTCGAGCGCGAGCTGCTCGCCGGCCTGCGCGAACTCTCGACCGTGATCGACACCAGCCAGTTGCGACCGGCGCAACTCACGCATTGGCTGCGCGACGCGGTCGGCGCCGCGGGCACGGCGCTGACGCTGGTCTTCGAGTCGTTCGCATTCAAGCATGGCGTGCCGCTGGACGCGGACTTCGTGTTCGATCTGCGCGTGCTGCCCAACCCGCACTACATCCGCGAGCTGCGCGCGTTGACGGGCCGCGATGCGCCGGTGGCTGCGTATCTGGCCGCGCAACCCGAGGTCACCGAGATGCTGTCGCAGATCGAGGCCTTCATCGGCCGCTGGCTCGACGCGTTCAACGACGGCCAGCGCGCCTACGTCACTGTCGCCCTGGGCTGCACCGGCGGCCAGCATCGCTCGGTGTACGCCGCCGAACAGCTTGCGCAGCGCTTCGCGCAACGCGCGGCGACATTGCTGCGGCACCGCGAGCAAGACATTCACGGATCATGAAGCGCCAGACGATCAGCCTGTTCCCGCTGAAGAGCGTGCTGTTCCCCGGCACGGTGCTGCAGTTGAAGGTCTTCGAGGCGCGCTATCTCGACCTGGCCAGCCAGTGCCTGCGCGAGCAGACGCCGTTCGGCGTGGTCTGCCTGGCGGCGGGCAAGGAGTCGGGGCGCGGCAACGTGCGCTTCGAGTCGCACGGCGTGCTGGCGCACATCGACACCGTCGATGCCGAAGGCGCCAACCTGCTCAAGCTGCGTTGCCTGGGCATCGAGCGCTTCACCATCGTCGGCAAGCCCGCCCAGCAGGACAACGGCTTGTGGAGCAGCGAGATCGAGTTGCTGATGCCCGACGAAGTTGTGCCGCCCGAGCCGGAACTCTTCGGTACCGTGCGCGCGCTGCAGCAGGTGATCGCGTCGCTGATCGAAAAAGGCAACTCGCCGTTCGCCGAGCCTTATCGCCTGGACGACGCCGGCTGGGTGGCCAACCGCTGGTGCGAGATCCTGCCGATTCCGCTGGCGGCAAAACAAAAGCTGATGACGCTGCCGGATCCGCAGGCAAGACTGCGGTTGGTGCACGAGTACTTGAAGGGCAAGGGCGTCGTTCAGTAAGTCAGCAGGAGTTTGCGGATCGGCGCAGGCAGGCCGAGAGCGAGTGCTCGATCGTGCTCGAACCACGCGCCGGCAGGCAACGCGGCCTCGATCGCGGCTTGCCGCTTGGCCGAGACGCGTGGCCCCAGCGCGTGCAGCAGCGGCTCGAGCCGCCAGTCGAAATGCGTGAGCGCGTGATCGACAGGTGGCAGCACTTCCTGCTGGCCTGGCCATGCGCCGCTCAATTGCAGCAACGCTTCAAGGGAGTCGAACAGCGGCAGCGTCCACAGCCCCGCCCACACGCCTTTGGGTTCGCGTTGCGTCAGCCACAGACGCTGCTTCGAATCGACGAGCCACAGCAATGCGTTGCTGCGCGCGCCGCGTTCGAGTTTTCTTGTCTTCACCGGATAGCGCTGCGGCCGGCCCTGCGCCTTGGCCACACAAGTCGTCGCCAACGGACAGTCGTCGCAACGCGGTGCGCGCGTGGTGCACAGCGTTGCGCCGAGGTCCATCAGGCCCTGCGTGTAGCGCTCGATGCCTCGCTCGGGCAGCAGCAACTGCGCTTGTTCCCACAGTGCGCGCTCGTTGGCGGCAACAGCCAGATCGGCATCGAAGCCGAGCACGCGCGTCAGCACGCGTTTGACGTTGCCGTCGAGGATGGCCACGCGCTCGCCGAAGCAGAAGGCCGCGATAGCAGCCGCCGTCGAGCGGCCGATGCCGGGCAACGCCATCAGCGCTGCCGCACTGCGCGGGAACGCGCCGCCGTGCTGCCTGCACCACCGCCTGCGCGCAGCGGTGCAGGTTGCGCGCGCGGCTGTAGTAGCCCAGGCCGCTCCACTGCGCGAGCACGTCGTCGAGCGGCGCGGCGGCGAGCGCGGCCACGTCGGGGAAGCGTTGCAGGAAGCGCGCGTAGTAGTCGAGCACCGTCGTCACCTGCGTCTGCTGCAGCATGATCTCCGACAGCCAGACGCGGTACGGGTCGCGCGTGTTCTGCCACGGCAGCGTGTGGCGGCCATGGCTGTGTTGCCACGCGATCACCCGCGCGGCGATGGACGAATCAGAGGATTGGTTTTTGCGCGGCACACCGCGAGTGTCGCGCGGTGTGCGGGCCCGCGCTGTCAGCCGGCAGCGCGCAGCACCGGCGCAGCGGAGACACCGGCGTTGCGCTCCACCGTGGCATCGCGCAGCGCCGCAGCCTGCTGGCGCACGCTGGCCCACAGTTGCTGCAAGTGCTGTTCCTGCTGCTCCAGATCGGCAATGCGCGCGTCGAGTTCGCCGGCCGCCGTCTGGATGCGCTCCAGGCTCTCGCGGCGGCGCTTGAAGCCGCGGCGGCGGTCGCGCAGTTGCGAATCGACCTGCGTCGAGGCCGACTTGTTCCACAGCTCGATCTCGCCGCTGGCGTTTTCGAAGACCATGTTCAGCTTGGACAACAGCATGCGCCGGAACTGTTCCATGAAGCGCGGCTCGGCCAGGCGCAACGCGTTGGACAGGCCGAGGTACTGCACGTAGCTGCTCTCGATCAGGTCCAACTCGCGGTCGGTGCGCTCCAAGGTCGGCAAGCGCGTCAGCGACAACGCAAAACCGAACTCGGTGTTGAGCTGCTTGAAGCTGCCCTGCAGCATCTCGTGGATTTCCTGGCTGCGCGAGCGCGCGCGCGTGATGCGCACGCGCAGCCGCATGCACAGCGCGATGAAGGCCTTCTTGGCGCCGAGCTTGAACAGCGTGGCCGCGGCTTCGTCCTGCATCTGCGCCACTTCGTCGCGCAGTGCGTCGGCCGCCAGCGAGGTGAGTTGCTCGCGCAGCACCTTCGAATGCACGGCGCGCAGCGCCAGCAGCTTTTCGGTGCAGCGCTCGAACTCGTGTGACTCGGCATCGACGCGCTGGATCATCTGCGCGACCTTGCCGCTGTTCTTGCCGCGCAGGCCGCGCAGCTCCAACATCTGCTCGGCGATCTGACGCCGCTGGTCGCCCAGGCTGCGCTGCGCCTGCAGCTCGATCGCCTGTGCGGTTTCGGTCACCAACTGCGTGATGACCTCACGGCGGCGCGGCAACAGTTGCGTCGCCAGCGCGTCCTCGAGGGCCAGCAAGCGGCTGTCTTCGAGCGCCTTGCGGTTGCCTTCGATGCGCGCCGTCAGCGCTTGCCGCGCCGACAGCGGAAAGACGCGCGACGGCTCGATCTCGAGCGTGGCCGCGGTGCTCTTGACCTGGTTGTCGATCTGCGCGCGCACCGCTTCGGGCGACAGCAGCGGATCGGCCAGGGCGTCGATCTTGTTCAGCACCACGTAGCGGGCCATCGATTGGCCGCCGAGATGATCGCGCCAGACGGCGAGGTCGGACTTGGTGACGCCGGTGTCGGCGCCGCAGATGAAGACCACGCCATGCGCCGCCGGCAGCAGCGACAGCGTCAGCTCCGGCTCGGCGCCGATGGCGTTCAGGCCCGGCGTGTCGAGCACGACCAGGCCGCGCTTCAACAGCGGGTGCGGGTAGTTGATCGCCGCATGGCGCCAGGCCGGCACTTCGACCAGGCCGTCGGCCAACAGCGGCGGGTTGTCCTGCGGCGCGTCGTCGCGCCAGAAGCCGAGCGCGCGCGCCGTCTCGACGGGCACACCCTTGGTGCGCATGACCTCGGTCAGCGCTTCGGCGAGCTTGTCCGGCCGCGCCGGGTCCAACGGCAGCCGTGTCCACGCCGCCGGCTTGGCGCGCAAGTCGGTCAGCGACTGCGCCTCCAGCCGCGTATCGATCGGCAGCAGCGCCAGCACCGGCGGCAGGCCGGCGTCGTAGCCGATCTCGACCGGGCACATCGTCGTCCGGCCGGGCGTAGCCGGCAGCACGCGGCGGCCGGTGTCGGCAAAGAAGATGGCGTTGATCAGCTCCGATTTGCCGCGCGAGAATTCGGCGACGAAAGCCACGCACAGGCGGTCGGTGGCCAGGCGCTGGCGCAGCGCTGCCAGATGGCGCTCGCTGCCCTCGTCGTCGATGCCATGTTCGCGCAGAAAGCGCGAAAGGTCAGCCGCTTGGCGGTCGAGCAGGCCGCGCCACGACGCCAAAGCGTCGAGCTGGCCGGCCAGGCTGTATTCAAAGCGGTCTGCGTTCATGGCTGTTTTTCGGGGGTTCGGCCCATGCTAGCGGAAGGCATTTGCGTTGGCAGCCGGCGAAACAACTCCTGACAGCGCGCGGTCACGGGGTGTGCAACTTGTCGCACTTTTCAACGCTTTTGACAGCGGCCGCAAAAGAACGTCGAGCGCTGCGACTGGACGATGCGCCGAACGGGTGCGCCGCAGTTCGGGCAAGACTGCCCTTCACGGCCATAGACGCTCGACTGGTCCTGGTACGCGCCGTCCATGCCATGCGCATCGCGAAAGTCGCGCAATGTCGAGCCGCCGAGGTCGAGGGCACGGGCCAGCGTGTCACGCACGCTGGCCAGCAGGCGTGCAGCGCGCGGGCGGCTGATGCGGTTGCAACGCGTTCGCGGGTCGATGCCGGCTGCAAACAGCGCTTCGCAGGCGTAGATGTTGCCGGCGCCGACGACGATGCTGCCGCCGAGCAACGCGGCCTTGACCGGCCCGCGGCGGCGCTGCAGCGCGGCGTGAAAAGCCACGGGCGTCAGCGCCTCGTCGAACGGCTCGGCGCCGAGCTTGGCCAGCAACGGCGCGGCCGGCGCCTGGTCGATCGCCGGTGACCAGACCACCGCGCCGAAGCGCCGCGGGTCGGTCATGCGCAACAGGCCGCGGGTGGTGAGCAGATCGAAGTGGTCGTGCTTGGCCGGCGGCTGTGTCGATTCACGAAATGCCAACGAGCCCGACATGCCGAGGTGCATCAGCAGCCCGCCGGCCGGCGCGGCACCGCGTGACAGCGGCAACCAGAGGTACTTGCCGCGCCGCTCGGTCTGGCCCACCGTGCAGCCGACGAGCGACTCGGTCGTGCAGCCCAGCGGCCAGCGCAATGCCGCGCCGACCCGGGCGGAGACAACGGTGGCCTGGTCGATGCGGCCGGCAAAGCTGCGACGGGTGGTTTCAACTTCGGGCAACTCGGGCATGAACAAATCATAGAAGCCCCTTTCAGCGTGAACGATCGCTCCTCGGCAGCGTCCTAGCCAATGCCTAGAATGGATCCGACCATGAAGTCACGCCTGTCCCTCGCGTTTGCCGCCGCGCTGTTGGCTGCCGGTGTTGGCGCTTCGGCGCAGCAGACGCCGCAAACCTCGGAGGTGCCGGCGTCGGCGCTCGACGCGCCGCTGTTCTACCAGCTGCTGCTCGGCGAGCTCGATCTGCGCAACGGCGATCCCGCCGCGGCGCAGGCCAAGTTTCTTGACGTGGCGCGGCGCACGCGCGACGAAGCGCTGTTCCGCCGCAGCGTCGAAGTGGCTTTGCAGGCGCGCTCGGGCGATCAGGCGCTGACCTCGGCGCGCGCCTGGCGCCAGGCGCTGCCCGATTCGCTCGAAGCCTTGCGCTTCGAGTTCCAGATCCTTGCCGTGTTGAACCGCGGCCCCGAGCTCGCCGAGCCGATGCGCTTGCTGCTGTCACGCACGCCCGACGCAGAGCGCAACAGCGCCATCGCCGGCTTGCCGCGCATGACGCAGCGCATTGCCGACAAGCCCGCGCTGGCCAAGCAGATGGACGAGGTGTTGAAGCCTTATCTCGATGCACCGGCGACGCGCGTGGCCGCCCGTGTGGCCAGCGCTCGGCTGTGGGCACAGGCGGGAGACGCGCCGCGTGCACTTGCGCTGACCGAACGCGCGCAGGCCGACGACGCTGCGGCCGCCGGGCCGGTGTTCCTGGCGCTGGAGCTGATGGGCAGCCAGCCCGAAGCCGAAAAGATCGTCACCACCTACCTCGCGCAGCCCAAGGCGGAAGCCAATGTGCGCCTGGGTTATGTGCGCGTGCTGAGTGCGGTGCAGCGCCTGGTCGAAGCGGAGTCGCAGATGCGCGTGCTGACACGCGATCAGCCAGCGCAAGCCGGCTATTGGCTGACGCAGGGCGCGCTGCAACTGGAGCTGCGCCAGGCCAAGGACGCCGAGGCCTCGTTGCAGCGTTATCTGCAAGTCGCTGCCGCGCAGCCCGAGCAGGCCGCCGCCGCCAGCGACGACGACGAAGAGCAGGACACGTTCGCCGAAGGCGGGCGCACGCAGGCCTGGCTGATGCTTGCCCAGGCGGCGGAGTTGCGCGGCGACGGCAAGGCGGCGGCAGGCTGGCTCGACAAGATCGACGACCCGCAGCGCGCGCTCGAAGTGCAGACCCGCCGCGCCACGCTGCTGGCCAAACAAGGCAAGGTCAAGGAAGCGCGCGCGCTGGTGCAGCAGGTGCCAGAACGCAAGCCCGAGGACGTGCGCGCCAAGCTGATCGCCGAGAGCCAGGTGCTGCGCGAGATCAAGCGCTGGCCCGACGCGCACGCGGTGCTGGTCAGCGCGAATGACCGCTTCCCGAGCGACATCGACCTGCTCTACGAGCAGGCCATGATGGCCGAGAAGATCTCGCGCATGGACGAGATGGAGCGCGTGCTGCGCCGCGTGATCGAACTCAAGCCCGATCACCACCACGCCTACAACGCCCTCGGCTACTCGCTGGCCGAGCGCAACCAGCGCCTGCCCGAAGCGCGCGACCTGATCGCCAAGGCGGTCGAGCTCGCGCCGAACGACCCGTTCATTGCCGACAGCCTGGGATGGGTGGAGTTTCGGCTCGGCAACAACGCGCAAGCCTTGCTGCACCTGAAGCGGGCCTATGCCTCGCGGCCCGACACCGAAATTGCCGCGCACCTGGGCGAAGTGCTGTGGGCCGCCGGCCAGCGCGACGAAGCCAAGCGCGTCTGGCGTGAAGGCCGCACGCGCGACGCCGACAACGAGGTGCTGCGCGAAACGCTGGCGCGGTTGCAAGTCAAATTGTGAGCGCCGCCGCCCGGCCGCTCCGAAGGCGGCGCGGCGTCCCTCTCGGAGGGAGCAAGGCCCGCGGCTCCAAGCCCGCCTGCGCGGGCTTGGACGGGCCGAGCGCCAAGCGCGTCTCGCGCTTGGCCGCGCGCAGCGCGAGGGAGCAACCATGAAGCGGCGGGCGCTGCTGCTCGCGACGGCTTCGGGGCTCGGCGGTTGTGCAAGCCTAGGCCCACAGCAACCGCCACCCGACCTCGCAGGCCGCTTGGCCGTTCGCGTCGATGCTTCTGCCCTGACCCCATCGCGCAGCTTCAGCGCCGACTTCGACCTGCGCGGCAACACCGACCGCGGCACGCTGCGGCTGACCGGCCCGCTCGGCGCAACGCTGGCCGAAGTGCGCTGGCTTCCAGGACGCGCCGAACTCGCCGACGCGCAAGGCACACGCTCCTACGACACGCTCGACGCGATGGCGCAAGACCTGTTCGGCGAGTCGCTGCCGCTGTTGGCGCTGATCGACTGGCTGCGCGGCCGGCCGTGGCCCGGTGCGCCGAACGTAAAGCGCGACGACGGCTTCGAGCAACTCGGCTGGCGCATCGGCCTCGGAGGTTTCGCCGATGGCCTGCTGCAAGCCACGCGCGACAGCGCACCCTCAGTGAGCGTGCGGGCACGGCTGGAGAAGCCCGTGTGATCGCGTTGTACGACGTCCCCGCCCCCGCCAAGATCAACTGGTTCCTGCACGTCGTCGGCCGCCGCGCCGACGGCTTGCACCTGCTGCAATCGGTCTTCGTGCTGATCGATTGGGCCGACACGCTGCATTTCGAGCGGCGCGCGGACGGCCGGTTGAGCCGCCATGACCTCGGGCCTGCCCTGCCCGCCGACGACCTGACGCTCAAGGCAGCGCGCCTGCTGCAGGCGACAAGCGGCTGCCCGCTCGGCGCTGACATCTCGATCGACAAACAGGTGCCCTGGGCTGCCGGCCTGGGCGGCGGCAGTTCCGACGCCGCCAGCACGCTGCTGGCGCTGAACCGCCTGTGGGGCCTGCACTGGCCGCGCGAGCGCCTGCTGCCGCTGGCTGCAAAGATCGGCGCCGACGTGCCGTTTTTTGTCGGCGGCCACAACGCGTTCGTCGAAGGCATCGGCGAGCGCCTGACGCCGATCGACCCGCCGCGGCAGTGGCTCGCCGTCGTCAAACCGGCCGCGGGCCTGTCCACGGCCGACGTTTTCGCGCATCCGGCATTGGTCCGCGACACACCCTCCGCTATACTCGCGGGCTTTCTCGCAGAGGCAACGCATCCGGTTTTTTGGCAGCAAGGCTGGGGTCGAAACGACCTTCAACCGCCCGCCGAAGACCGCTGCCCCGAAGTGGCCCAGGCCGCCGAGTGGCTGCGAAGCAAGTTCGGCAACAGCCGGATGAGCGGATCGGGCAGCGCGGTGTTTGCGAGGAACGGCATGGACGACCAACCCTTGGTGACATGGCCGGTGGAAGCCCCGCTTCCGCCGGGCTGGGTGGGCCGGATGTGCCGCAGTCTGGACCGGCACCCCCTTGCGGACTGGGCAGACTGAAAACGGGTTTCGAGGGTCGAGGTGAAAGCCTCGGTCCTGTGTAGGGGAGTCGCCAAGTTGGTCAAGGCATCGGATTTTGATTCCGACATGCGAGGGTTCGAGTCCTTCCTCCCCTGCCAAATCTTCTGACGCGCTTTTCCACTCTTCCGAGCCCCAGGCCGTGCTGTTCAACACCGTCCTCTTCACCGGCAACGCCAACCGAGAGCTCGCGCAGGAGATTGCGTCCGCCCTGGGCGTCGAGCTCGGCCGGGCCAAGGTGGGGCACTTCTCGGACGGCGAAGCCGACATCGAGATCTATCAGAACGTGCGTGCGCGCGATGTCTTCGTCGTCCAATCCACCTGCGCGCCGACCAACGAGCACCTGATGGAGCTGCTGATCATGGTCGATGCGTTGAAGCGCGCCAGCGCGCGCCGCATCACCGCCGTGATCCCGTACTTCGGCTATGCGCGCCAAGATCGCCGCTCGCGCAGCACGCGCGTGCCGATCAGCGCCAAGGTGGTGGCCAACCTGCTCGAAACGGTGGGCGTCGAGCGCCTGCTGTCGATGGACCTGCATGCCGACCAGATCCAGGGCTTCTTCGACATCCCGGTGGACAACATCTACGCCAGCCCGGTGCTGCTGGCCGACCTGAAGAGCAAGAACTACAAGGACCTGGTGGTGGTTTCGCCCGACATCGGCGGCGTGGTGCGGGCGCGCGCGCTGGCCAAGCAGCTCGGCTGCGACCTGGCCATCATCGACAAGCGCCGGCCGACGGCCAACGTCTCCGAAGTGATGCACGTCATCGGCGAGATCGACGGCCGCAACTGCGTGATCATGGACGACATGATCGACACCGCCGGCACGCTGGTCAAAGCCGCCGAGGTGCTGAAGGAGCGCGGCGCCAAGCGCGTCTATGCGTATTGCACGCACGCCGTGTTCTCTGGCGCGGCCATCGAGCGCATTGCGAAGTCGCAGTTGGACGAGGTCGTCATCACCAACACGATCCCGATGAACGATGCCGCCAAGGCGAACAAGAAGATTCGCCAGTTGAGCGTGGCGTTCCTGTTCGCAGAGACGATCCGCCGCATCACCGACGGTGAGTCCGTCACCTCGCTCTTCGCAGAACAGAACAATAATTTTTGAGCAGAGACGAAACCGGGCTGCCTTCGGCACCCGGTCCACAGGTGCAGGCCTTGCGGCCTGCTTTTCAGAACGGGGATCCTGGTCGCGGGCCCCGACATCCACAACACAGAAAGGGATGAAACCATGAAGTTCGTAGCCTACGAACGCACCCTGCAGGGGACCGGAGCGAGCCGCCGCCTGCGCAAGACCGACAAGGTGCCCGGTATCGTCTATGGCGGCGGTGAGCCGAAGATGATCGAACTCGATCACAACGCGCTGTACTTCGCCTTGAAGAAAGAAGCCTTCCACGCTTCGCTGCTCGAAATGGAAATCGGCGGCAAGGTGCAGAAGGTGCTGCTGCGCGACTTCCAGATGCACCCGTGGAAGCAGAACGTGCTGCACATCGACTTCCAGCGCGTCGATGAAACGACGCGAGTGCACAAGCGCATTCCGCTGCACTTCGACGGCCAGGAAAATTCACCGGCGGTCAAGACCGACAAGTGCCTGGTCAGCCATGTCACGACCGACATCGAAGTCGAGTGCCTGGCGTCGAAGCTGCCCGAGTTCATCGCCATCGACCTGTCGGCGCTGGTCAAGAACCAGAGCCTGAAGGCCAGTGAGCTGACGCTGCCCGAGGGCATCAAGTGGGTCCGCCACGGCAAGATCGATCCGGTGATCGTGGCCGTGACGATGCCGAAGGAAGAAGTCGAAGAAGCCGCGGCTGCCGCGCCGGTGGTGGCGGCTGCCGCACCCGTCAAGAAGAAGAAAGACGAACGTCAGAACAAGAAGTAAGCGACAAAGCGCTTGCCGCCCTTCGAGGCCCCGCAGAGCGGGGCCTTTTTCATTTCGATGCCGCCTATCATCGCCGCCCATGACGATTCGACTGCTCGTGGGCCTGGGCAATCCAGGACCCGAATACGAACAAACACGGCACAACGCCGGCTTCTGGTGGATCGACGCGGTGGCCTCGAAGCTGCGTGCCTCTCTCGTGCCCGAGCGCAGCTACCACGGCATGGTCGCGCGCATCAACCGAGCCGGCGGCGAGCCGCTGTGGCTGTTGCAGCCGATGACTTTCATGAATCTGTCGGGCAAGTCGGTGGCCGCCTTGACGCGCTTCTTCAAGATCGCGCCGGCGGAGATCGTGGTCGCGCACGACGAGCTGGACTTGCAGCCCGCCCAGGCCCGGCTCAAGCTCGGCGGCAGCGCGGCCGGGCACAACGGCTTGAAGGACATCCACGCGCAACTCGGCACGCAGGATTTCTGGCGTCTGCGCCTGGGCATCGGTCACCCCGGCGTCAAGGCCGAGGTGCCGAACTACGTGCTGAAAAAGCCGTCGGCCGAGCACCGCACCGGCATCGAGCAGGCCATCGAACGCTCGCTCGAATCCCTCGACTTGGTGTTGGCCGGCGACATGACACGGGCGATGATGAAGGTGCACGCCGACAAACCGGAGCGGCCGAAGCCGCCGCGACCTGCACCACCCACCGAGGAGGGGAAACCACCGTGATGATCAAACCGATGCTCGTGGCCGCGCTGCTGCTGCTCGCCGCGCAGCCGCTGCTGGCGCAGAACAAGAAGGTATTTCGCTGTGAAGACGTGGCCGGCCGCGTGACCTACTCGGACGAAGCGTGCAAGGGCGGTGCCGAGTTGAAGAACGACGACGCGCGCAGCGACGAGCAGCGCAAGGCGGCTGCAGACGCAGTCAAACGCGAAGAGAAGCTCGGCGACAAGCTCGCGCGTGATCGGCGCGCGGCAGAGAAGTTGGCGCCGAAACCGGGCGCCGCGCTCATTCCTTACTCGGCCGCCGAGAAGGCGGCCAAAGAACAGCCCGGCGGCAAGAAGACCACGGCGAAAAAGAAGACGCGCGCGAAAGAGAAGACTCAGGCCTGAGCCGCTTTGTCATCGGTCAAGCGCCGGTACTTCGCCCACAACGAGTCTTTGGCCTCGATGTGCTCCGGGTTCACCGGAATGCACGCCACAGGGCAGACCTGCACGCACTGCGGTTCGTCGAAGTGGCCGACACATTCGGTGCACTTGCCAGGGTCGATGACGTAGAACTCTGGCCCCATCGAGATCGCGTCGTTGGGGCACTCGGGTTCGCAGACGTTGCAATTGATGCACTCGTCGGTGATCATCAACGCCATGATGGGCCTCCCGCCGGGCCGCTCCCAAGAGAGGCCGCGCCCCGAGGGCCACGCAGAGGCCCCTTCGAGGCCGAGGGGGCCGCGAGCGCACGCGAGCTTGGGGGCAACATCAATCGTCGGGAGCTTGCGCCACCCGCTCCTGCAATTTCGCGAGCACTGACGGTGCCACGAATTTGGAGACATCACCACCCAGGGTGGCAATCTCGCGCACGAAGGTGCCGCTGACGAACTGGTATTGATCACTCGGCGTCAGAAACAACGTCTCCACATCGGGCATCAACTGGCGATTCATGCCGGCCATCTGGAACTCGTACTCGAAGTCGCTGACCGCGCGCAGGCCGCGCACCACGACACGGCCGCCGCATTCGCCGACGAAGTCGGAGAGCAGGCCGCGAAAGGCCATCACCTCGACATTGGCATACGGCGCCGCCAGTTCGCGGGCGATGTCCAGCCGTTCGGCGATCGTGAACATCGTGCGCTTGTGGTGGCCCGCCGCCACCGCGACGACCAGGCGCTCGAACAATCGGCTCGACCGCGCCATCAGGTCCTGGTGGCCGAGGGTCATCGGGTCGAAAGTGCCCGGATAGACGGCGGTCAGGCGCGTGGCGGAGGTCATGGCCCCGAGTCTATTCGGCGCCAGAGATGAGCGTGTACCGCGCCCGCCTGGAGATGGCGGTGCGGTTCGAACCCCGGCGACGGCTGCAATTCGCTGCCCGACTCGACATACAGCCAGCCGCCGGGCTTGAGCAACTTCGAGGCCGCATCGGTGGCCGGCCCGTGCAGGCCGGCGTCGAACGGCGGGTCGAGCAGCACGAGGTCGAAGCGGCCGTGCGCCGCGCCCATCATCCACGCCAGCGCATCGGTGGCGTGGACTTGCAGCGCGTCGGCGTGCAAGCGCGCTTTCGATGCCGCGAGCGAGCGCGCGAGGATCGCATCGCGTTCGAGCAGCACGACCTCGCCGGCGCCGCGCGACGCGGCTTCGAAACCCAGCGCGCCGCTGCCGGCAAAGGCATCGAGCACGCGCCAGCCGGTGAGATCCTGGCCGAGCCAGTTGAAGAGCGTTTCGCGCACGCGGTCAGGCGTCGGGCGCAGGCCGGGCTGATCGGCCACCGGCAGCTTGCTGCGCTTCCACTGCCCGCCGATCAAGCGGACTTCGTTCTTCATAGGCGCACAGGGATACCGCGCGATGCCATCAAGGCCTTGGCCTCACCAACCGTGTGTTGACCATAGTGGAAGATGCTCGCGGCGAGCACCGCGTCGGCGCCGCCCTTCGTGATGCCATCGGCCAGATGCTCCAACCTGCCGACGCCACCCGACGCGATCACCGGCACGCTCACCGCATCGGACACAGCGCGCGTGAGTTCGAGGTCGAAGCCGATCTTCGTGCCGTCGCGGTCCATGCTCGTCAGCAGGAGCTCGCCGGCGCCGAGCGCGGTGACTCGCTTCGCCCACTCAACGGCATCGAGCCCGGTGTCCTTGCGCCCGCCATGTGTATAGACATGCCAGCCGCCGTCGGCGTGCTTCTTCGCGTCGATCGCCACGACGATGCACTGCGCACCGTATTTGTCGCTCGCCGCGCGGATCACTTCGGGGTCGGCGACCGCGGCCGAGTTGAAGCTGACCTTGTCGGCGCCGGCATTGAGCAGCCGCCGCACGTCGGCCACCGTGCGCACGCCGCCGCCGACGGTCAGCGGGATGAAGACCTGCGAGGCCACCGCTTCGATCATGTGCAGGATCACGTCGCGGCCGTCGCTCGTCGCCGTGATGTCGAGAAAGGTCAGCTCGTCGGCACCCTGCTCGTTGTAGCGCGCGGCGATCTCCACCGGGTCGCCGGCGTCTCGCAACTCGACGAAGTTGACGCCCTTGACGACGCGGCCGCCGGTGACGTCGAGGCAGGGGATGATTCGTTTGGCCAGCACTAAACGCTTTCGCCGTTCAGCTCATCCGCGCGCTTCTGCGCCGCCGCGAAGTCGAGCGCGCCGTTGTAGATCGCTCGCCCGCAGATCACGCCTTCGACGCCTTCGCTCTCGATCATGCACAGCTTGTCGATGTCGGCCAGGCCCGACAAGCCGCCCGAGGCAAACACCGGCATCGTCACCGCCTGCGCCAGGCGCACGGTGGCATCGATGTTGATGCCGGTGAGCATGCCGTCGCGGCCGATGTCGGTGTAGATCACGCCTTCGACGCCGTAGTCCTCGAACTTCTTGGCCAGGTCGGCGACCTCATGGCCGGTGAGCTTGCTCCAGCCATCGGTCGCGACCTTGCCGTTCTTGGCATCGAGGCCGACGATGATGTGGCCGCCGAAGGCCGTGCACGCGTCTCTGACGAAACCCGGGTTCTTCACCGCCGCGGTGCCGATGACAACGAAAGCGATGCCGTCATCGAGGTAGCGCTCGATCGTGTCGAGGTCGCGGATGCCGCCGCCGAGTTGCACCGGAATCGCGTCGCCGACTTCACGCAGGATCGCCTTGACGGCGCCTTCGTTGACCGGCTTGCCGGCGAACGCGCCGTTGAGATCGACCAGGTGCAAGCGCCGCGCGCCGGCGTCGAGCCAACGCCGCGCCATGGCGCCCGGGTCCTCACCGAACGTGGTCGATTTGGCCATGTCGCCTTTTTCGAGGCGCACGCAATGACCGTCCTTCAAGTCGATGGCAGGGATCAGCAGCATGGGGTGGGGAAAAGAGCGTTAGGGCTTCCAGGTCAGGAAGTTGCGGTACAGCTTAAGGCCGTCGGCAGCGCTTTTCTCGGGGTGGAACTGGGTGGCAAAAATGTTATCGCGCGCCACGGCCGATGTGAAGGGCGACCCGTACTCGGTGAGGCCCGCGCTGTGCTGCGCATCGGCGGGCTCGGCATAGAAGCTGTGCACGAAGTAGAACCAGGCGTTGTCGGGCACACCTTGCCACAGTGGATGGGGCTGCGCTTGCCGCACCCGGTTCCAGCCCATCTGCGGCACCTTGAAGCGGCTGCCGTCGGGCTGCGTCCGGCCTTCGAGCTGGAAGCGCCTGACGCGCCCGTGGATCACGCCCAGGCCCGGTGTGTCCTGCTCCTCGCTGTGGTCGAGCAGCATCTGCATGCCGACGCATACACCCATCACCGGCTTGGTGCGCAGCGCATCTAGCACGGCTTCTTTCAAGCCTGACTGCGCAAGCTCGCGCATGCAGTCGCGCATCGCACCCTGGCCGGGCAACACGATGCGCTCGGCCGTGAACACCTCTTCCGGGTTGCGCGGTGACGATGACCTTCACGTCGTCGGCCGTGCGCGCAACATGCGCCACCGCCTGCGACACCGAGCGCAGGTTGCCCATGCCGTAGTCGATGACGGCCACCGTTCTCGTCATGTCAAAGCGAACCCTTGGTCGAAGGAATCACCCCCGCACTGCGCGCATCGATCGCCACCGCCATGCGCACCGCGCGCCCAAAGGCCTTGAACACCGTTTCGCACTGGTGGTGCGCGTTGTCGCCGTGCAGGTTGTCGATGTGCAGCGTCACGCCGGCGTGGTTGGAAAAGCCCTGAAAAAACTCATACGCGAGCTGCGTGTCGAAGCCGCCGACCATGCCGGACTTGAACGGCACGCGCATGTGCAACCCCGGCCGGCCGGAGAAATCGACGACGACGCGCGACAGCGCTTCGTCGAGCGGCACGTACGCGTGGCCGTAGCGCGTGAGGCCGGCCTTGTCGCCGACGGCTTTCGCCACAGCCTGGCCGAGCGTGATGCCGACGTCTTCCACGGTGTGGTGGCCGTCGATGTGCAGGTCGCCGCTGGCCTCGATCTGCAAGTCGATCAAGCCGTGGCGTGCGATCTGGTCGAGCATGTGGTCGAAGAAGCCGATGCCGGTGGACAACTTCGCCACGCCCGTGCCGTCGAGGTTGACCTTGACGCGGATCTGCGTCTCCTTCGTGTTGCGTTGCACTTCGGCGATGCGAGGATCTGTCACAGGCACTCCTTCAACGCTTGGATCATCATCGTGTTCTCCTCCGGCGCGCCGACGGTCAGGCGCAGGCAATTCGCCAGCAGCGGGTGCAGCCCGGCGATGTGCTTGACGAGCACCTTGCGCTCTTTCATGCCGTCGAATGTGCGCTTCGAATCGGGCACACGAACCAGGATCATGTTGGCCTCGCTCGGAAACACCGTGACGCCGCTCATGCCACGCAGCGAGATCATCAGCCGCTGGCGTTCACGGCGCAGGATGTCGGCCTGCTCGGCAAAGACCTCGGCATGTTCGAGCGCGAACAGCGTCGCCGCCGCGTTGAGCGCGCTGATGTTGTAGGGCGGGCTGACCTTGTCGATCTGCTCGATCAGCGGCGCGGCGCCGACGAGGTAGCCCATGCGCACGCCCGCCAGGCCGAACTTCGACAGCGTGCGCAGGATCAGCACATGCTCGTGCGTCGCCAGCTTGCGCATCCAGGTGCGCGACGAGAACGGCTGATAGGCCTCGTCGAACACCACCAGGCCGTCTTGTGCGCCGACCGCATCGACGATCTTCTGCACGATGACCTCGTCGAACAGGTTGCCCGTCGGGTTGTTCGGGTAGGCGATGTAGGTCAGCGCCGGTTGGGCCTCTTCGATCGCGGCCAGCATCGCCGCTTCGTCGAGCTCGAAGGTGGCCGTCAGCGGCACACCGACGAACTTCAGCCCGCGCAGCCGCGCCGACATCTCGTACATCACGAAGCCCGGCAGCGGCGCAAGCACCGTCGCGCCCGGCACATCGCAGGCGACCGACAGCAGATCGATCAACTCGTCCGACCCGTTGCCGACGATCAGCTTGCAACCAGATCGGCACCTCGAAGTGCTGCGTCAGCGCCGATGCGACCTCGCCCTTGTTGATCGGGTAGCGGTTGATCGCCACTTCCGCCAGCCGCTCGCCGAGCGCGCGCTTCAACGCTGGCGGCAACGAGAACGGGTTCTCCATCGCATCGAGCTTGACCATGCCGGCGCTCGGCTGAATGGCGTAGCCGGCGCTGGAGGTCACGTCCTGGCGGATCGTGCGGGTGATGCGTGTGCTCAAGTCGATCGTCATGGGCCTGCCTTCAACGTCAGCACCATCTCATGCTCACCTTCATTGACCTTGCCGGTGTAGGCAAAGCCGAATTTTTCATAGAACGCGCCCACCGGGTTCTCCGGCACATGCGACAGGCCGACGCTGGTCACGCCGATGCGTCTGGCCTCGTCGATCAACCAGCGCATCGTTGCCTGACCGTGGCCCTGGCGTTGAAACCGAGCGTCGATCGACAGGCGCCAGATGTAGAGCTGGTCGGCGCGTTCTGCAAGATCGGGGTCGCGGCGCGCGTCCCACAGCAGCAGGAAGCCGACCGGCTGGCCGTTCGAATACAAACCGAGCGGTCGGCCGGCGGGGCGGACCGACGCCTGTGCGAGGGACTTCGGCACCGAAGCGACGAACTTCTCCTGCTCGGTGGTCGTCTTGAGCTTGATCAGTTCATCGACGTTGGCGTCGGTGACGGGGCGCACTTCGAAGATCATTGAAGACGCAGGCGCTGCGTCGTCAACGCCGAGCCGCATTTCCGCCGCACGCGCGTGCGCCTGCAGGCCCTCGCCATGCGCGAGCACTGAAGCGATCTCGCCGAGCGATTGCGCGCCCTTCGCACTGACTTCGATCAGGCTCGTGCGCTTGACGAAGTCGTACACCCCGAGCGGCGACGAGAAGCGTGCCGTGCCGGCCGTCGGCAGCACATGGTTCGGTCCGGCGCAGTAGTCGCCGAGGCTCTCGCTCGTGAAACGGCCGAGGAAGATCGCGCCGGCGTGTTTCAACAGCGGCTCCCAGCGTTCGGGGTTCGCGCTGCTGACTTCGAGGTGCTCGGGCGCGATGCGATTGCTGATCTCGCAGGCCTCTTTCATCGAGCGCGCATGGATCAGCGCGCCGCGGCCCTGCAGCGAAGCGCGGATGATGTTCTGGCGCGACAGCGTCGGCAGCAGGCGCTCGATCGACGCGGCCACCGCGTCGAGATACGCCGCGTCCGGACACAGCAGGATGCTTTGCGCCAGTTCGTCGTGCTCGGCCTGCGAGAACAGGTCCATCGCCACCCAGTCCGGCGGCGTCGTGCCGTCGGCGAGCACGAGGATCTCGCTCGGCCCGGCGATCATGTCGATGCCGACCTGGCCGAAGACCTGCTTCTTGGCGCTGGCGACATAAGCGTTGCCGGGGCCGGTGATCTTGTCCACGCGCGGGATCGTCGCGGTGCCGTAGGCGAGCGCAGCGACGGCCTGCGCGCCGCCGATCGTGAAGACGCGGTGCACGCCGGCGATGTGGGCGGCCGCGAGCACCAACGCGTTCTTCTCGCCCCTCGGCGTGGGCACGACCATGATCACTTCGCCGACACCGGCCACGCGTGCCGGCACGACGCTCATCAACACGCTCGACGGGTACGCAGCCTTGCCGCCCGGCACATAGACGCCGACGCGGTCGAGCGGCGTGACCTTCTGGCCAAGCAGCGTGCCGTCGGCGTCGCGGTAGGCGAAGCTCCTGCAGCTCACGTCGAGCTGTCGCTCGTGGTACGAGCGCACCCGCTCGGCAGCGGCTTCGAGTGCGCGGCGTTGCTCGGGCCTGATGGCGTCGAGTGCCGCCGCGAGTTGATCGCGCGAAAGTTCGAGCGCCGAAACGCTCGCGGCATTCGCAGCGTCGAAGCGCGCCGTGTATTCGAGCACCGCCGCGTCGCCGCGCTTTCGCACGTCGGCAATGATGTTGGCGACTGTGCCGTCGATCGACGCGTCGGCTTCGGCCGACCAGCGCAGCGCAGCGAACTGCGCTTCGAAGTCAAGCTGCGAAGTGGACAGTCGGCGAACGATCACGCCTGCACCGCCTTCTCCAGCGCGTCGATGACTGGCCGCATCGCCTCGCGCTTCAATTTCAGCGCCGCTTGGTTGACCACCAGCCGCGATGAGATGTCGGCGATCTTCTCGACTTCGATCAGCCCATTGGCCTTGAGCGTGTTGCCCGACGACACCAGATCGACGATCGCATCGGCCAGCCCGGTCAGCGGCGCCAGCTCCATCGAGCCGTAGAGTTTGATGAGGTCCACGTGCACGCCCTTGTCGGCGAAGAACTGGCGCGCGGTCGCGGTGTATTTCGTCGCCACGCGGATGCGCGAGCCTTGTTTGACGGCGCTGGCGTAGTCGAAGTCCGATCGCGTGGCCACGCTCATGCGGCAGCGCGCGATGCGCAGATCGAGCGGCCGGTACAGGCCGTCGCCTTCGGACTCCATCAGCACGTCGGCGCCCGCAACGCCGAGGTCGGCGCCGCCGTATTGCACATAGGTCGGCACATCGCTGGCGCGCACGAGACATCACGCGCACGTCGGCGCGGTTGGTGGCCAGGATCAGCTTGCGCGAGGTCTCGGGGTCGTCCGTGACGTCGATGCCGGCGCGTTTCAACAGCGGCAAGGTCTCGTCGAAGATGCGGCCTTTGGAGAGCGCAAACGTCAGCATCACGACGTTCGCTCGATGTTCGCACCCACGCCGCGCAGCTTCGCTTCCATGCGGTCGTAGCCGCGATCCAGGTGATAGATACGATCAACCAGCGTCTGCCCTTCGGCGACCAGCCCAGCAATCACGAGCGACGCCGACGCGCGCAGATCGGTCGCCATCACCGTCGCCCCCGACAACTGCGGCACACCGTGCACGACCGCCGTATGGCCGTCGATCTCGATCTTCGCGCCCAGCCGCACGAGTTCGTTGACATGCATGAAACGGTTCTCGAAGATCGTCTCGCTGATCACCGCGCTGCCCTCGGCGATGCAGTTCACCGTCATCAACTGCGCCTGCATGTCGGTCGGGTACGCCGGGTACTCGCTGGTGCGAAAGCTCACCGCCTTGGGCCGGCCGCTCATGCGCACGCGCATCCAGCCGTCGCCCTCGTCGATCTGCGCGCCGGCTTCCTTCAGCTTGTCGATCACGGCGTCGAGGTGATCGGCGCAGGTGCCGGTGAGCTTCACGTCGCCGCCGGCCGCCGTCACCGCGCACAAGAAGGTGCCGGTCTCGATGCGGTCGGGGATGATGCGGTGCGGCGTCTTCGGCGCGTGCAGCGCGGCGACGCCCTGCACGCGGATGCGGCTCGTGCCGTGGCCCTCGATCTTCGCGCCCATCGCGATCAGCAACACGGCCAGGTCGATCACCTCGGGCTCCTGCGCGGCGTTTTCGAGCAGCGTTTCGCCGTCGGCCAGCGCCGCGGCCATCAGCAGGTTCTCGGTGCCGGTGACGGTGACCATGTCGGTCGTGATGCGCGCGCCCTTCAAACGCGACGCCTTGGCGACGATGTAGCCATGCTCGACGTCGATCTGCGCGCCCATCGCCTGCAGACCTTTGATGTGCTGATCGACCGGCCGCGAACCGATCGCGCAGCCGCCGGGCAACGACACCTTCGCCTGACCCAACCGCGCCAGCAACGGCCCGAGCACGAGGATCGACGCGCGCATCGTCTTCACCAGCTCGTACGGCGCTTCGGGCGAGGCGATGTGCGTGGCGTCGAGGATCATGCGCGTCGGCGCGCTCTCCGGCCGCTCGACCGCCACGCCCATGTGGCGCAGCAGCTTGGCCATCGTCGCCACATCCTGCAGCCGCGGCACGTTGTCGAGCACGAGCGGCTCGGCCACCAGCAGGGCAGCGCACAGTTCGGGCAGCGCCGCGTTCTTGGCGCCGGCGATCGCGATCTCGCCTTGGAGGCGCTGGCCGCCGCGGATGAGGAGCTTGTCCATGATCGTCTTTCGGTTGGACGACGCAGGCCGCGAGGGGCTCAGGTGGACACTGTCTGCAAGCACGCGCCACCCGCCCCCCGCAGCGCGCGCCGCGGGCGGTTCAATGGTGGTGCGGTTGTGCCGTGGCTTGGGCCCCAGCTTGGTCAGGTAGGGCTTGCCACTCGGCGGGGGTGAATGTCTTCATCGACAGCGCATGAATTTGAGCGCGCATTCTATCGCCGAGCGCCGCATAGACGCGCTGGTGGCGCTGCACGCGCGTGCGGCCTTCGAACTCGGCCGCGACGATGGTGGCAAAGAAGTGTCGGCCATCGCCTTCGACCTCGAGATGCGTGCATTCGAGGCCGGCAGCGATGAAATTTCGCACTTCGGCGGCGGTGGGGTCGGTCATGAGCGTTGAATTCTAGGGGCGGACCGCTACATTGCGATACCGAAGGAGGAACCCCGCCATGAACACCACCGGCATCGTCACGCTCGCCATCCTCGTCGTCCTCTGCTTGTGGGCGCTGGCCGCCTACAACCGCCTGGTGCGGCACCGCAACGAGATCGGCAACGCCTTTGCGCAGATCGACGTGCAATTGAAGCGCCGCTACGACCTGATTCCCAACCTCGTCGATGTGGCCAAGAAGTACGTGCAGCACGAGCGCGCGACGTTGGAGGCCGTGATCGCCGCGCGCAACGGCGCCAAAAAGGCCAGCGAAGCGGCAGCGGCCAAGCCGATGGACAGCGCGCGCATCACCGCGCTGGCCGGCGCCGAAGGCACGTTGGCCGGACTGATGAACAAATTGAACGTCGTCGTCGAGGCCTACCCTGAGCTGAAAGCCGACAACACGCTGCGCGAGTTGTCCGAAGAGTTGAACCACACCGAAAACCGCATCGCCTTTGCACGCCAGGCCTTCAACGACTCGGTGCTCGAGTACAACAACGCGGCGCAACAGGCGCCGACGAACCTGATCGCCGGGCTGTTCAGCTTCCGAGAAGCGGCGATGCTGGAGTCCACGACGAAGGAAGTCGAGCGGGCGGCGCCCAGAGTCAACCTCGCCTGAACACGGCGTACAGGCGATGCGTTTTCGCCGCCACCAGGAAGCCGCCGAACAACAGACGCGGCAGCTGATCGCGATGTTCGTGCTCGTCGTTATCGGCCTGGTCGTCGCCGTCAATCTCGTGCTGGCGCTGATCTACTGGATCACCGTGCCGTTCGCACGAGGCCTGCCGACCTACTTCATCGAAACCAACACCGGCCTGGTGCTGCTGTTCGTGCTCGGCGGCTGTTATGTCGAGTCGATGCGCCTGCACAAGGGCGGCCCGCATGTGGCCGAGCTGGCCGGCGCGCGCCCCGCACAACCGGGCGGCAACGACGAACACGCGCGCCGCGAGCAGCGCTTCGTCAACGTCGTGCAGGAGATGGCGATTGCCAGCGGCCAGCGCCCCGCACCGCAAGCCTGGGTGCTGCCGCGCGACGACGCCATCAACGCGCTGGCGGCCGGCTGGCAAGGCGAAGACGCGGTCGTCGTCGTCACCCGCGGCGCGCTGGAGCGCCTGACGCGCGCCGAGCTGCAAGGCGTGGTCGCGCACGAGTTGAGCCACATCGTGCATGGCGACACGCGGCTGAACATGCGCCTGGTCGGTCTGGTGTGGGGCCTGCAGATGATCTGGGGCCTGGGCCTGTCGCTGTGGAGCGAAGACGAACAGGGCCGACGCCATGCCGGCGCCTTGTTCGGCCTCGGCCTGATGGCCGTCGGCTCGCTCGGCTGGCTGGCCGGGCGATTGCTGCAGGCCGCCGTCAGCCGGCAGCGCGAGTTCCTCGCCGATGCCTCGGCGGTCAAATTCGCGCGCCATGTCGATGGCCTCGGCGGTGCGTTGCGCAAGATCGCCGATCAACAGGTGCGGCGTGTGAAAGGCCTGGCCAGCGCGCATGCGGCCAGCCTGGCGCACCTGCTGCTGTCGAGCGACGTGGCATCGCGTGGCGGATGGCGGCGCTCGCTGGCCACGCACCCGCCGCTGGCCGAGCGCTTGTCGCGGCTGTACGGGCGATCGTTCGCGGCCGATGAAATGCTGCTGGCGGCGGATCGTCTGGCGATGGAGCATGCCGACGAACCAGCGATCGCCATGCTCGCGCCCGCATTGGTTCGCCGTTCACCCCGAGCCTCGGGCTGATCGGCACCCGGAGGCTTCGACGAGCGCGGCCCGGCCCGGTGCGTGCGTCACGCCGAATCTGCGCGCCACGACGCGACGCAAAAACCGTCGCACTTCGACGCCGCCGAGCGCGAGCGCGACGCCTTGCGCCGCATCGAGCAGTGGTATGGCATCGGCGAATGGCAGGCCGCGATGCTCGCGCTGGCGATCGATCCGCACGCCCGGCAGGCGACAGCGCGCTGGCGCGCCTACGAGGCCGCAACGGCCGACCTGCATGTGGCCACGGCCGTGCGCGAAGAAGTGCAGTCGCTGCGCACCAGCGCACGCCGCGACGTGATGGCAAAACTGCTCGACCGCGTGCGCCAGTCGCCGCCGCAGCACCAACGCCGCCTGCAGCGCGAGTGGGCGCAGCGCCTGTCGGCGCTGGCCGGCGCCGACGCGGCGGCAGATCAGTGGCGCTGGCTCGTCATCCGCCACGCCTTCGCGCCGGCGCGCACCGCAGCCGCGCGCGGCACGTTGGCGACCGGCGCCGACGCCGTGCGCGCCGCCACGCGCTGCATGGCGCGCGTGCTGACGCCGGAGCCAAATGCACAAGGCCTGTGGCACGACGCCGCGATCGCCGCACTGGAGTCGATGGGCCTGCCGCCGCTGCGCAGCCCCGGCATCGGCCTGGCCCCGCCGACGGTGCCGGCCGGACAGCGCGAGCTGATGGCTGCGCTGCGCGTGCGGCGGCTGTCGGTGATGCAAAGGCCGCTGTTGCTGCGCGCGTGGATCGATGCGGCGCAGGCCAGAGGCGCCGCGCTGCCGCCCGTCAGCGCCGACGCCTTGCATCTGCTGTGCGTGGCGCTGAAGCTACCGGTGCCCGAACTCTTGCGCTGAGCGCCCCGGGGCTCACGCCAACTCGGTCTGCTTGTGGATCACCCGCGACACGAGGCCGTAATCGATCGCCTCCTGCGCGCTCATCCAGTGGTCGCGGTCGATGTCGATCAGCACACGCTCCAACTTCTGCCCGGTCTCCTTGGCGATCACACGGGCAATGCGCTCGCGCATCTTGATGATCTCCTGCGCCTGAATCGCAATGTCCGACGCGCGGCCGCCGGCGCCGCCGCTCGGCTGATGGATCATGAAGCGCGTGTTGGGCAAACAGACGCGACGCTCTTTCGGCGCAGCGAGAAAGATGTGCGTGCCGGCGCTGGCCACCCAGCCGCTGCCGATCGTCGTCACCGGCGCGCGCACGAAGCGGATCATGTCGTGAATCGCGTCGCCCGATTCGACATGGCCGCCGGGTGACGAGACGAGCATGTGGATCGGCGCGTCGGACTCCTGCGCCAGCAGGATCAAGCGCTCGCTGGTGGCGCGCGCCATCTTGTCGTCGATCTCACCGAAGACCATGACGAAGCGCGACTTGAAGGCGAGTTGCTCCATCAGGCTGCTGGTGCTGCGCTCGGACTTGTCGTCCTTGCCTTTTTCATCATCGGCGGCTGGTGAGAGGCGAGGGTTCATGCGGTGCTCCTTCAAATAACGATGATTGTGTCAGCGCCGGTGATTGTCCCGGTGCACGTCATGGGTGACCGTTGTCTGCAACGCCTGCGGCGGCGCCAGCCAATCCGGATGCGCCAGCGTGCGCCGGATGTCCGCCAGCCCGCTGGCCCAATGGTCGCGCATCGACAGCGCGCTGAACTCGTAGTCCTTGTGGTGGCTGTCCCAGGCCTTTTCTTTGTAGATCAGATGAACGACGTTGAACGTCTTGTCCGACGCCTGCGCGTGCGCTTCGCGGCACCAGGCGTCGCCTTTGCGTTGCGCGGCCGGCACCCGGGCCAGCACTTCGCGCAACAGGCGGCGCAGGTGGCGCTCGCGTTCGAGCCCCTGCGTCACGGCGCGCGTGCGGCTCGAATAGCGGATGTCTTTCGCGCGCTCTTCAATGTCGAGCAGGTTCTTCGGCAGCGGCCCGGTCGCGCTCCACAGATCGACTTGAAACGCCAGCGTGTCGCGCCGCGGTTCTTCGTCGAGCACGGCCGACAGTGGCGTGTTCGACACCAGCCCGCCGTCCCAATAATGCTGGCCCTCGATTTCCACCGCGCCCAATCCCGGCGGCAGCGCACCCGAGGCGACGATGTGCGCAGCGCCGATGCGGCCGGCCCACTCGCCGCGCTGGTTGTCGAAGAGTTCGAAGTTGCCGCTCGCAATGTTGACGGCCGAGACGGTCAGCCGCATCGCGCTGCGGTGGTTGATGCGATCGAAATCGACGAGTCTTTGCAGCGTGGCCAGCAGCGGCGCGGCGTCGTAGTAGCTGAGTTCGGTCGGTGCAGCCTCGACGCTGAACGCGGGCGACGGCACGCGCGGCACGAAAAAACCGCGCTGGCCTTCGAGCACGGAACGCGAGGCTTCGAACCAGCCGAGCGCCGTGCGCGCCGCCTCGCCGCCGTGCTCCACGGCATGGGCCCACCACGATGCCGTGGCCGGCAACAGTGGCGGTGCGGTCACCGTGTTCCAGAACTCTCGCAGGCGCTCGACGCGCTGCGAGGGTTCGTTGCCGGCGATCAAGGCCGCGTTGATCGCGCCGATCGAAATGCCGGCCGCCCAATCGCACTCGATGCCGGCTTCGGTCAGCCCTTCGAAAACGCCGGCCTGATACGCGCCGAGCGCGCCGCCGCCCTGCAGCACGAGCGCGACGCACTCGAAGGGCAAGGAAACTCTTTTCATGACCTGATCTTGTAGCCGGTGGCGAGCAAGCGCAAGGCGATCGCCGAGACGATCAAAAAGCTCAGGCCCACCACCGCCAGCGACAACCACGGCGAGACATCGCTGACACCGAAGAAGCCGCGCCGAAAGCCGTCGATCATGTAGAAGAACGGATTGAGGTGCGACAGACCCTGCCAGAACGCGGGCAGCGAGTGCACCGAGTAGAAGACGCCGGACAAGAACGTCATCGGCATGATCAAGAAGTTCTGGAAGGCCGCCGTCTGATCGAACTTCTCCGCCCACAAGCCGGAGACCAGGCCCAGCGTGCCGAGCATGCCGGCGCCGAGCACGGCGAAGACGACGATCCACCACGGCTCGACAAAATGCGCCGGCGCAAACCACACCGTGACCGCGAACACACCCACACCCACCGCGAGCCCGCGCACCACGCTCGCACCGACATAGGCCGCGAACCACGCCCAGTGCGACAGCGGCGAGACGAGCAGGAAGACCAGGTTGCCGCTGATCTTGCTCTGGATCAGCGAGCTGCTGCTGTTGGCATAGGCGTTTTGCAGCACGCTCATCATCACCAGGCCCGGGATCAGAAAGCTCGTGTAGCCGACGCCCGGGAAGACCTGCACATGCGCTTCGAGCACATGGCCGAAGATCAGCAGGTAGAGCACGGCCGTCAGCACCGGCGCGGCGACGGTCTGCACGCTGACTTTCCAGAAGCGCAGGATTTCCTTGTTGAAGAGTGTGCGAGCCCCCGCCAGATTCACGAGGTTCATGCCACCGTCTCGCGCTGCATTATTTCGAGGAACACGTCTTCCAGGTCAGCGCGGCCGATCTCCAGGTCTTCGATCTTCACGCCCCCTTGACGCAACTGGCCGAGCAGGGTTTCGACCTCGGCCGCGTCGTGCGCCGTGACCTGCGCGATGCGGCCGGTGACGCGCGCATGCGCGGTCACGCTCGCCGGCAGCGCATCGTCGGTCTTGAAGCGCAGCATCGTGCTCGCGGTGCCGGCGAGCAGATTCGCCGTGCGGTCTAGCGCGACCACGCGGCCCTGCTTCAACATCGCGATGCGGCCGCACAGCGCCTCGGCTTCTTCGAGGTAATGCGTCGTCAGCAGCACGGTGTGGCCCTGCTTGTTCAGGTTGGCGATGAAGCCCCACAGCGTTTGCCGCAACTCGACATCGACGCCCGCCGTCGGCTCGTCGAGCACGATCACCGGCGGCTTGTGGACCAGCGCCTGCGCCACCAGCACGCGGCGCTTCATGCCGCCGGAGAGCGCTCGCGTGTTGACGTTGGCCTTGTCGGCCAGGCCCAGGCCGGCGAGCAGCTCGTCGATCCAGGCGTCGTTGTGGCGGATGCCGAAGTAGCCGCTCTGGATGCGCAGGCACTCGCGCACCGAGAAGAACGGATCGAACACCAGCTCCTGCGGCACGATGCCGAGCGACTTGCGCGCCGCGGCGTAGTTGCGCACGACGTCGTGGCCCATGACGGTAACGCTGCCGCGCGTGGCGCGTGTCAGGCCGGCGAGGATCGAGATCAGCGTCGTCTTGCCGGCGCCGTTGGGGCCGAGCAGACCGAAGAACTCGCCGGCTTCGATGGCGAACGAAATTCCGTCGAGCGCGCGAACCTCGCCGCGCGCCCCTGCATAGGTCTTGGCGACCTGGTCGAAGACGACGGCGGGCATGCGAAGGATTGTAGGCAGCGGCACGTACCATCACGATGATGAGTGCCATCGCGCCGCCCTCCTCCGCCGCGCGCACGATCGCGATGACTGGATTGGCGATGCTCGCCTTTGCTGCCAACTCGTTGCTGTGCCGCCTGGCCCTGCAGCAGCAGAGCATCGATGCGGCGAGCTTCGGCAGCGTGCGACTGGTGTCGGGAGCGCTGGTGTTGTGGGCGATCGTGCGTTGGCGCGCCGGCCCCGCCGTCAGACCGCGCAGCGATTGGCTGGCCGCAGCGATGCTGTGGGCGTATGTCGCCGCGTTCTCGTTCGCCTACATGACGCTGCCCGCCGGCAGCGGTGCGCTGATCCTGTTCGGCGCGGTGCAATTGACGATGTTCAGCGCCGGCCTGGCCGCCGGCGAGCGCTTCACGCTGCCGGCTTGGGGCGGGTTCACGTTGGCGGTGGGCTGGTCTGTTCTACCTCGTGTCGCCCGGCCTCGCCGCGCCGCCGCTGCTCGGCACGCTGCTGATGGCCGGCGCCGGCATCGCCTGGGGCGTCTATTCACTGCGTGGCCGCGGTGCCGGCGAGCCGGTGGCGGCCACGGCCGGCAACTTCATGCGCGCTGCGCCGCTGGCGCTGGTCGTGAGCGTGCTCAGCTTCGCGTTCACCGGCGCGCCGCACGGCAGTGCCAACGGCATCGCACTCGCCATCGCTTCCGGCGCTGTGACCTCGGGTCTCGGCTACGTGATCTGGTACGCCGCACTGCCGCACCTGTCGTCGCTGCGCGCGGCGACAGTGCAGCTCTCCGTGCCGCCGCTGGCCGCGCTCGGCGGCGTGTGGTGGCTGTCGGAAGCGTTGTCGATGCGCCTCGTGCTGTCATCGGCGGCGATCCTCGGCGGCATTGCGCTGGTGCTGGCGAGCCGGGCCCGCGGCAAACCCTGAGGCGCCGCGGATCGACCGGCCGCACGTCCTGGTGCAAGATCGCGGCCCTGCCCCGATCGTCTCCATGGCCGCTGCACCTCCCCCCAAACCCCGCCGCACCGCAGAGCGCATCCTCGACGTGACGCTCCTGTTGTTCAACCGCTTCGGTGAGCCCAACGTCAGCACGACGGTGATCTCGGCCGAGCTGAAGATCAGCCCGGGCAACCTCTACTACCACTACCCGGCCAAGGACGAACTGATCAACGGCCTGTTCGCGCGCTATGAAAAGGCGCTCGCCGAAATCCTGCTCGCCGCCGACAACGTGCGCAACGTCGAAGACGCGTGGCTGTTCTTTCACATGCTGTTCGAGACGATCTGGGCCTATCGTTTTCTGTACCGCGATCTGAACGACCTGCTGTCGAAGAACCGCAAGCTCGAAACGCAGTTCCAGCACATCCTGAAAGCCAAGGGCCGCGCGGTGCAGTCGGTGCTCGGCGGACTGGCGCGCGGCAACGCGGTGCGCATCGACGCCCGCGAGGCCGAGCCGGTGGCCACGGCGATGCTCGTCGTGCTGACCTACTGGCTGTCGTTCGAGTACGTGCGCGACCCGCGCCGCGCGCTCGAGCCCGAGACCGCCGGCCCGGCGCTGGCGCGCGGCGCGTACCACGTGCTGAGTTTGCTGATGCCCTACATCGAGCCCAAGTCGCGCGACCACCTGCATTCGCTCGTCGCGCCTTATCGAAACTGATCACAAGAGGAGACCTTCGACATGGCCAAGTGGACTGCTTACCCGTACGACCTGTTCGACCTCGACGCTGCTGCCGTGAAGAAGCAGTGGGCGCGATTGCATGCCGGCGATGCCGAGCCGCTGCCCAAAGACGCCAAGGTGCTCGAAGCCTGGGTGCTGTTCCACCGCGGCGAATTCCAGAAAGCGTTCGATGCGGGATTGAAGGCCGGCGGCGCCGGCATCACCGCGGCCAACAAGGCGCAGGCCATCTACGCCAACTACGTCGAGAAGAGCGAGAAGACCAAGCTGGCGATGTTCCAGGAAGTGGCCGCGCGCGCCGAAGCGCTGCAAGCCGAGGAGCCGAAAAACGCCAACGCCTACTACTACCAGGCCTATGCGCTCGGCCGCTACAGCCAGGGCATCAGCGTGGCCAAGGCGTTGACGCAGGGACTGGGCAGCAAGGTCAAGAGCGCGCTCGAGACGACGATCAAGCTCGCACCCAAACATGCCGATGCGCACATCAGCCTGGGCACGTTCCACGCCGAGGTCATCGACAAAGTGGGCTCGCTGCTCGGCCGCACGCAAGGCGCCGACAAGGCCACCGGCCTGAAGATGTACCAGCAGGCGTTGAAGCTGCATCCGCAAAGCGCGATCGGCATGGTCGAGTACGCCAACGGCCTGGTCATGCTCGAAGGCGAGAAGAAGATGAAGGAGGCCGAGAAGCTCTATGCCGATGCCGCGGCGTGCGATCCTGCGGATGCGATGGAGCGGCTGGACGTGGAGATGGCAAAGGAAGAGCTGGAAGACTGAAATCACGGCCCCTCGCCCGCTGCGCGGGCACTCCCCCGAGGGGAAGCTCAGGCCGACGCTTGGGAGCGGCCCGGCGCTGGCCTGAGTCAGCCCACCACCGGCCACGGCGACATCAGCGCCAGCAGCAGCAGCTTCTCGAACTCGGGCGCGAATCGCGCGACGATCGCCTCCGGGTCGGGGCACATCCTGGCGTCGGTGATCAAGCCGAACTGCACGCCTCCGGCATACGACAGGATCGACACGCCAACACCGATGTCGCCCGACTGCGGCACCCAGAACATCACCTGATTGACCGTGCGGCCGCAAAACCGCAGCGGCTCGCGCGGCCCCGGCAGATTGGTCATGACGGCGGTGGCCTTCTTCGCGAACAGGCCGGTGACGAGGTCCTGCATCGGCTTGACCATCAGCCCCGACAGCGCGAGCAGCGCAAACGCCAGCAGCGGCTGCGTGCTGCCTTTCAACGCGTTCATGCGCGCGTGCACCGTGTACAGGCGCTCGCCGGGATGCGCCAGGCCGATCGGCAGCAGCACGGGCACGAGGCCGAAGCGGTTGCCGAGCTGGTGAGTGTCTGCCGGCGCTCGCAGGTTCACCGGCACCATCGCGCGGATCTCCTGGCCTGTGGTGTCGTCGCCTTGGCTTCTGCAGGTAGCTGCCGATCGCGCCGGCCACCGCCGCCAGCAGCACGTCGTTGATCGACACACCGTAGGCCTTGCTGACCGCTTTCACTTCGTCGAGCGGCAGCGGCTCGCCCCAGGCCACGCGCTTGCCCGGCGTGGCTTTGCCTTTCAAACGCGTCGGCGAGTCGTCGGCCATCAACGCCAGCGCAGCAGCGTCTTGCGCGATCTGCAGGCCGACTTGCGCGCCGTGGGTCGCCATGCCGACAAGGGGTCTGAGCAGCGTGTCGGCAACCCCCTCGTTCTCGTCCTGGCGTGATCGGCGGTGAGGCGGCTTGCCGCCATCGGCGATCGACAGCGTCACCGAGATCAGCGCGATGCCGTCGCCGATGCAGTGGTGGATGCGGCAGATCATCGCGCTCTGTGCGCCGTCCAGGTCTTCGATCAGATGAAACTGCCACAGCGGCCGCGATGGATCGAGCGGCTGCGTCGCCAGTTCGGCGACGCGGCGCTTCAGCGCTTCGAGCGGCGCCTCACCGGGCTTGTGGCGAAGGGCTTCGCGCGTGACGTGGTGCCCGATGTCGAAGTGTTCGTCCTCGACCCACATCGCACCGCTGTCGTCCTCGACCACCTTCTGCACGAAGCGCGGGTAGGCCAGCAGCGCCGTCTGGATGCGATCGGTGAGTTCAGGCAACGTCAGCTTCGGCTCGAGCAGCCAGAAGCCGATGATCATCATCAGGTTGGCGTCGCTGTCCATGCGCAGCCAGGCGTGATCGACGCGCGACATGCGTTCGCTGGGCATCGGGGTTCTCCTCGGCAGCGTTGACCGCTCGTTGCTGGCTAAGATGCCGACTCTACTTGCGCCTCACAGGAGTTCTGCACCATGGCCACCTCCAAAGCCGCCTTCGACAAAGCCGTTGCCGACAGCAAGAACCTGCCGGAGAAGCCCGACAACGCCACGCTGCTGAAGATCTATGCGCTGTACAAACAAGCCACCGGAGGCGACGTTGAAGGCAAGCGCCCCGGCTTCACCGACATGGTCGGCCGCGCCAAGTGGGACGCATGGAACGAGATCAAGGGCAAGAGCGGCGACGAGGCGATGGGGGAGTACGTCGAGTTGATCGAGTCGCTGAAGTAGCCGCGCACGCTACTTCTTGGCCGCTTTCTTGGCGGCCGGTTTTTTGTCCGCTGCGCTTTTCGCCAGCAGCCCGTCGAGGTTCTTCTTGATCTCGCTCTCGATCGTCTTCGAGAACGCGCCGAGCAGGAAACCGAGCTTGGCGTTCAGGTCGAAGTGATCAGCCGCCACGATCAATGTGCCGTTGACGCCGCTGCGGGTGAATTCCACCGTGTCGCTGAACTCGCCTTCGATCAGCGTGCAGTCCATGCCGAAGTCTTTCTCCACGTCTTCGGCCCACTTGAGGGCGATCTTGCGCGCCTTGGCCAGACCGAGTGCATGGTCGCGGTGGATCTTGATATCGGGCATCGCGTGAACTCCGGATGAAGGCTTCGACAAGCTCAGCCTGGCCCTTCGACGGGCTCAGGGTGAACGGGAGGCAGCGATGAGTGTCGCGTGGCGCTGCTCCTTCGGCAAGGCGGACAGGCGCGCGACCGCGGCGTAAAAGCGTTCGAAGTCTTTGCCCTCGCTCTCGTACAGGCGCTCGAACTGCGGCACCAGTTCGTTGTACGCGGCGAGCACGCCGAAGCTGGCGTTGTTGGCGCGTTCGAACCAGCCGTCGTAGCCGGCGAAACCTTGCCAGCGCTCGGCTTTCATCTTCGCGTAGTCGCCACGCAACTCGCGCATCAGATCGGCCTTGGCGACGCGCTTGTCGGCGTCGGGGGCGTCACTGCCGTAGAGCGCGTTCAGGCGATCGCGGTAGCGTGTGGTCAGCGAACGGAAGTCGTCGCGGCGCGCATCCTGCGCCGCGTACTGGCGCTTGGCTTCATCGCCGGCGTGCAGGGCCAGCCAGCGCTGCACGCCGATGCGCTCGACCGCGGTGGCAAACGATTCGTTGAACATCGTGTCGCCTTCGGCATAGACGACCTGGTGCGCGAGTTCGTGAAAAACCAGGCGCGCCAGTTCGCCCTCCGGCCAGTTGACAAAAGTGTTGAGCAGCGGGTCGCCGCCGAGCCAGTCGAGCTTGCCGAGCGTGGAATAAGCGGGCACGCCATAGACGTTGACTTCGAGGCCGCGCGCGCGCAGGGCCGCAGCTTCGGCATCGGCCGCGGCGCGGTCGTAGTAGCCGCGGTAGCCGACGCATCCCACGACAGGGAAGCACCAGGTTTCGAGCTTCAGCGACAGCTCGGGCGCTGCCGTCACGTTGTACACGGCGGCGTTGCGGCCGAGATCGCTGTAGCGGCGGTAGCTGCGGTTGTCGGGCAGACCGAGATCGCTGACAGCGAAGTCGCGGATGCGCGCGGCGAGCGCGAGGCGTTCGCGCAACGGAGCCGGTGTTGCTTGATCGGCTTGCAACTCGTCGATCGATTTGGCACGCGAGAGCAAGTCGAGATGGCCGCCGACCGACTGCGCGTAGTAGCCTATCGCCCCGCAGCCGACGGTCAGGCACGCGGCGCCGAGCAGCGCCGCCACGCCCGCAACGCCGATGCCCGCCATCAGCGCCCAGCGCCGCACGGCTTCACATCGACCAGACAGTCGTAGAACGTCGGTGCGCGGCCGATGTCGGTCAGGCGCTGGCTCGTCAGCTCGTTGACGTTGGTGCCGTCCGCGCCGAGCTTGCGCCACCACACGCCCAGGCCGTTGACGACGCCGGGCCGCGCTCGTTGGCTGACCTCTGCCTTGCAGCGGTACTCGCCGCGCTCGTTGAAGACGCGCACCATCGCGCCGCTGGTGATGCCGCGCGGCGTGGCGTCGTCGGCGTGCATCTCCAGCAGCGGCTCGCCCTCGATCGTGCGCAGGCTCTTCACGTTGACGAAGCTCGAGTTCAGGAAGTGGCGCGCCGGCGGCGAGATCATCGCCAGCGGAAAGCGCGCCGCCAGTTCGGGCGACGACAGCACACTCTCGTGGTTGGCCACATGCTCGGGCACGCCGAGGCCGCAGACATCGACCTGCGCCTTGCCGTTCTCGGTGGCAAAGCCACCGTCGGCAAACGGCGCGTCGGGCAACGGCAGGCTCGCCCAGCCGCGCTCGCGCAGCGCTTCGAAGCTCGTACCGATGGCGTCCCAGTCGAAGGCCTGGCGCGCCAGCGTCTCGTCGTCGTCGGCGAAGCACGGCTCGGTGAAGCCCATGCGCGCGGCGAGTTCTCGAAAGATCTGCGTGTTGGGTTTGGCCTCGCCGACCGGCGCGATCGCCGGTTCGTTCCACATCACGTCGGTGTGGCCGTAGGTGCCGTGCACGTCGAGGTGCTCCAACTGCGTGGTGGCCGGCAGCACGTAGTCGGCGTGGTCGGCGGTGTCGGTCATGAAATGTTCGAGGACGACGGTGAACAGGTCCTCGCGCGCGAAGCCGGCCACGACCTTCTTCGACTCCGGCGCCACCGCCACCGGGTTGCTGTTATAGACGATCAGCGCTTCGATCTTCGGCCCGAACGCCGGCGACGATGCGCGCAGCAGGTCGTCGCCGATCGTGCTCATGTTGATCGTGCGCGGACGCCGCCCGGCCAGCAGGTCGGGCCGCTCCAGCGATGGATTCTTGTAGCGCTTGAACCAGCCCGAGCTCGACAGCAAGAGGCCGCCGGCGCGGTGCCGCCACGCGCCCGTCAGGCACGGCAAGAGCGCGATCAGCCGCGTCGCATTGCCGCCGCCCTTGACGCGCTGCATGCCGTAGTTCAGGCGAATCGCCGCCGGCTGCGTGGTGCCGAGGTCGCGCGCCAGGCCGCGCACTTCGTCGGCGCTGATGCCGCAGACCGTGGCCGCACGCTCGGGCGGCCACTCGGCGATGCGTTTCTGCAGCCGATCGAAACCATCGACGTGGCGCGCGATGTAGTCGTGATCGAGCCACTGCTGCGCCACCAGTTCGTGCATCACGCCGAGCGCCAACGCGCCGTCGGTGCCGGGCAACAGCGCAATGTGCTGATGGCATTTCTCGGCCGTCTCGGTGCGCCGCGGATCGATCGCAATCAGCTTCGCGCCGCGTCGCTTGGCCTCTTGCGCCAGCGTCCAGAAATGCAGGTTGCTGGCAATCGAGTTGCTGCCCCAGATGACGATCAGCTTGCTTTCCGAGAAGAAGCGCGTCTGCATGCCGATCTTGGCGCCGTAGGTGGCGGCGATGGCGTCGCCGCCGGCGGCCGAGCAGATCGTGCGGTCGAGCAGCGAGGCGCCGAGCTTGTGGAAGAAGCGCTGCGCCATGCCCTCGCCTTGCACCAGGCCCATCGTGCCGGCATAGCTGTAGGGCAGAACAGCCTGCGGATCGCGCTGCGCAATCGCCTTCAAGCGCATCGCGATGTCAGCAAGCGCCTCGTCCCACGACACGCGCACGAACTCGCCGCGGCCCTTGGCGCCGCTGCGTTTCATGGGGAAAGTCACACGCTCGTCGTGATAAGTGCGCTCGGCGTAGCGGCTGACCTTGGTGCAGAGCACGCCTTGCGTCGTCGCGTGCTCGGGGTCGCCCTGGATGCGGACAACGCGTCCAGCGTCCACCGTGACACGCATGGCACAGGTGTCGGGACAATCGTGCGGGCAGGCGGCGTGGACGGTGCGGGATACAGGGCCCGGCGCAACGGTGGCGTTCATGAATGAACTATTGCACAACGATGGGTCACGTGTTGCGCGCCGCCTTGCGCCACGTTCGGGCAATCGGCGGACACTTGGGTCTCTTCGACCCTACGTCCAATGCCATGCTCCGCCGCACTCTCTTGAAACGCAGCCTCGCCGGCTCGGCGGCGCTCGCCCTGCCCGCCTTCGCCCAAGGACGCAGCCTGCTCATCGGCCAGTCCGTCGCCCTGTCCGGCCCGGCGGCCCAGCTCGGCATCCAGATGAATGCCGGCGCCAAGCTCTGGATCGACCAGATCAACGCCAATGGCGGCATCAACGGCCAGACGCTCGATCTGCGCGTCGCCGACGACGGCTACGAGCCCGACCGTTGCAAGGCCAACACCGAGAAGTTCATCAAGGACGATGCGTTCGCGCTGCTCGGCTACGTCGGCACGCCGACCTGCGCCGCGGCGCTGCCGCTGATCAACGAAGAGAAGATTCCGTTCTTCGGCCCTTTCACCGGCGCCGAGATCCTGCGCGAGCCGTTCTCGAAGTCGATCTTCCACCTGCGCGCGTCGTACTACGACGAGACGGAGCTGATCGTCAAGCAACTGACGTCGCTCGGCCTGAACCGCATCGCCGTCTTCTACCAGAACGACGCCTACGGCAAGGCCGGCCTCGAAGGCACGGTGCGGGCGTTGAAGCGCCGCAACCTCGAGCCGGTGGCCACCAGCACCGTCGAGCGCAACACGGTCGATGTGGCCAAGGCCGTGGCCGAGATCGTGCCGAAGAACGCCAATGCCGTCGTGCAGATCAGCGCCTACAAATCCTGCGCGGCCTTCATCCGCGAAGCGCGCAAGGCCGGCTTTGGCGGCACCTTCTTCAACGTCTCGTTCGTCGGCACGCAGGCCCTGGCCGATGAGCTGAAGAACGAAGGCGCCGGCGTGATGATCAGCCAGGTGATGCCGTTTCCGTACACCGCCTCGGTGGCGATCACGCGCGAGTTTCAGGCCGCCGCAACCAAGGCCGGCAATGTGCAGGCCAATTACTCGAGCCTCGAAGGCTACCTGGCGGCCAAGGTCTTCACCGAAGGCCTGAAGCGCGCGCCGAAGAACGCCACGCGCGAGCAACTGATCGCCGGCCTGGAGTCGATCCAGCGCGCCGACTTCGGCGGCTTCATGGTCGATTTCGGGCCACGCGACCACACGGCATCGAGCTATGTCGATCTGTCGATGCTGACGGGCGACGGCAAAGTGCGTCGATAAGAGAGGACAGATGATGAGTCTCGATATGCAGCACACAGCTACACGCCGGCAGTCGCTCCAGCAGTTGGTGGGTGCTGTCGCCGCCGTGGCAGCCCCCGTGTGGGCGCAGTCGCCGGGCAAGAGCATCGTGCTCGGCCAGTCGGCAGCCTTCAGCGGCCCGGCAGCACAACTCGGCGAACAGTTCAAGCGCGGCGCGCTGCTGTTCTTCGACCGCCAGAATGCCAAAGGCGGCGTCAACGGCCGCACGATCGAGCTGAAGAGCCTCGACGACGGCTACGAGCCCGACCGCTGCAAGGCCAACACAGACAAGCTGATCAAGGATGGCGTGTTCGCGCTCTTCGGCTACATCGGCACGCCCACCAGCTTGGCCGCGTTGCCGCTGGCGAGCGCAGCACAGGTGCCCTTCTTCGCGCCGTTCACCGGTGCGCAGGCGCTTCGCGAGCCGTTCAACCGCATCGCCTTCCACATCCGCGCGTCGTACTTCGACGAGACCGCCGAGATCGTCAAGCAGGTGACGTCGATCGGCGCCAAGCGCATCGCCGTCTTCCACCAGAACGACAGCTACGGCAAGGCCGGGCTCGATGGCGTGCTGCGCGCGCTGAAGCCGCTGAACCTCGAGCCGGCCGGGCTGGGCACCGTAGAGCGCAACACGGTGGACGTGGCGGCGGCGGTGAAGGCGATCGTTGCCGACAAGCCCGACGCGATCGTGATGATCAGCGCCTACAAGTCCTGCGCTGCGTTCATCCGCGAAGCGCGCAAGGCCGGCTTCGGCGGCACCTTCTACAACGTCAGCTTCGTCGGCACCAAGGCGCTGGCCGACGAGCTTGGCGCCGACGCGCGCGGCGTGATCATCAGCCAGGTCATGCCGTACCCGTACTCGCCGGTCTCTCCGCTGTCGGGCGAGTACCTGGCCGCGGGCAAGGCGGCCGACGGCGACAAGTTCGAGCCGAACTACAGCAGCATCGAAGGCTTCGTCGCCGCCAAGACCTTCAGCGAGGCCTTGAAACGCATCAGCGGAACGCCGAGCCCCGAGGCGTTGATCGCCAGCCTGGAGTCGCTGCGCGAACTCAACCTCGGTGGCTTCTTCGTCGATTTCAACGCCAGCAAGCACATGGGCTCGCGCTTCGTCGATCTGACGATTCTGTCCAGCGACGGCAAGGTTCGGCGCTGAGCGACGGCCAGTGAACGTTGTCACGGCAAGGCGCGGTTTTATATCGGGCAGCAGCCGCGGGCACCCTTAACATCTCGCTGGTTGTCGGAGGGGATGTGATGAGGACAAGCCTTTTTTTGCGGATGTACAGCAGCGCGCTGTGCGGTCTCTTCGCGGGCCTTATCTGCGCAGCCACGGTTCAGGCCGCCGAGCCTGGCGTCAGCGCCGCCGAAATCGTCATCGGCCAGAACATCACGCTGCAGGGCGGCAAGAACCGCTACGGTGTGGCGGCGCTCGATGGCATCAAGCTGCACTTCGATGCCGTCAATGCCGCCGGCGGCGTGCATGGCCGCAAGATCGTGTTGCGCACACTCGATGACGACAGCAAAGCCCCCGCAGCAGAAGCCAACGCGCGCAAGCTGATTGCCGAAGGCGCGTTCGTCCTCTTCGCCTCGCAGGAAGGCGGGCCCTCGACGGCCGTGGCCAAGGTGGCCGAGGAACTGCGCGTGCCCTTCTTCGGCCCGATGGCCGGCTCGCCGAATCTGCGCCGGCCGATTTCGCCGATGGTGTTTCCGGTGCGCGCCGAACACAAGGACGAGTTCCGCGCGCTGATGGAATGGGGCACACGCACCGGCCTGAAAAGCGTGGGCTTCTTTCATGCCGACTCCGACGTCGGCCGCGCCCACCTCGAGAACGTGAAGATCGCCGCCGCCGAACTCGGCATGAGCGTGACGCTGGCGCTGCCGTTCAAGGGCGACATCAGCGACCAGATGCTCGACGAGATGGCCAGCCAGATCAGTGCGGCACAGCCCGACATGATGTTCAACCACGGCAGCGCCGGCGTGTACGGCAAGCTGATTGCGAGAGCTCGCAAGACGCGCATCAAGACGACTTTCATGGCCGTCAATTCGGGCTCGACGCAGCTCGCCGCCGACCTCGGGCCGCTGGCGCACGGCATGGTGTTTTCGCAAGTGGTGCCGAGCCCGTGGGAGCGCAAGCATGCGATCGCGCGCGAGTACCAGGAGGCGATGAACAAGTCGCGGCCCGGCGTGGCGCTCTCCTACGGCGGACTCGAAGGCTACCTGACGGCCAAGGCGCTGGTGATGGCGCTGCAGGCCACCGGCAAGGACCTGACGCGCGCGACCTTCGTGAGCGCGCTGGAGCGCTCCAACTTCGACCTCGGCGGCATGACGGTGCGCTACTCGGCCAAGTCGCACGACGGCTCGCGCTTCGTCGATCTGTCGATGTTTTCCCGCGACGACCGCTTCATCCACTGAAGCCTTCCGGGGCATTGACCGCGGCGTAAACTGGTCCGCTCCACGGAGTGACACTGCCATGTTCGCCATCGACTCGATCCTCGCCGATGCCGCCAGCATCGCCACGCTGCGACGCGACATCCACGCCCACCCGGAACTCTGCTTCGAAGAGAAACGCACCAGCGATCTGATCGCCAAGGCGCTGACCGACTGGGGCATTCCGATTCACCGCGGCATGGGCACGACCGGCGTCGTCGGCATCGTCAAGAGCGGCACGTCGTCGCGCGCGGTCGGTCTGCGCGCCGACATCGACGCGTTGCCGATGACGGAGCACAACAAGTTCGATCACGCGAGCCGGCACGCCGGCAAGATGCACGCCTGCGGCCACGACGGCCACACGGCAATGCTGCTGGGCGCGGCCAAGCATTTCTCGAAGCAGCGTGATTTCGACGGCACGGTCTATCTCATCTTCCAGCCTGCCGAAGAAGGCGGTGGCGGCGCGCGCGAGATGATCAAGGACGGCCTGTTCGACAAGTTCCCGATGGAGGCGATCTTCGGCGCGCACAACTGGCCGGGCATGAAGGTCGGCCAGTTCGGCGTCACGACCGGCCCCTGCTTCGCCTCGTCGAACGAATTCAAGATCACCATCCACGGCAAGGGCAGCCACGCCGCGCTGCCGCACAACGGCATCGATCCGGTGCCGATCGCCTGCCAGTTGGTGCAAGGCTTTCAGACCATCATCACGCGCAACAAGCGGCCGATCGACGCCGGCGTGATCTCGGTGACGATGATCCACACCGGCGAGGCGACGAACGTCGTGCCCGACACCTGCGTCCTCGAAGGCACGGTGCGCACGTTCACGCAGGACGTGCTCGACATGATCGAGCGCCGCATGCAGGAAGTGGCCGAGCACACTTGCGCTGCATTCGGCGCGAAGTGCGAGTTCGTCTTCGAGCGCAACTATCCGCCGACGATCAACCACGACGCCGAGACCGCGTTCTTCCGCAAGGTCGCCGCCGACGTCGCCGGCAAGAACAACGTGCTCGACTTCGAGCCGACGATGGGCTCGGAAGACTTCAGCTACTTCCTGCAGGCCAAGCCGGGCTGCTACTTCCTGATCGGCAACGGCGACGGCGCGCACCGCAGCCTCGGCCACGGCGAAGGCCCGTGCATGCTGCACAACCCGAGCTACGACTTCAACGACGACTTGATCCCGCTCGGCGCGACGATGTGGGTGCGGTTGGCGCAGGCCTGGCTCGGCCAGCCGCGTTGAATCGTCACTGCCCGCGCGCCAGCGTCGCCGACGCGCGCGGGCGCCGGCCCTTCAGCCACTGGGGCGGGCCGCTCGCCGGGGCGCGGTTCTCGCGCTGCTGCTCGATGTCGCGGAACAGTTGCGTCACGAAGTCGATGAACAGACGCACACGCGCGATGCGGCGCACGCTCGGCGGATAGAGCAGGTTCATCGGCGGCACCTCGGGCTGCTCCCAGTCGGTCAGCGCCGCGATCAGCGCGCCGCTGGCCAGTTCGTGGCCCTGGCGCTTGTGCCAGTCGAGGATGCGCGCCACGCCGCTGCCGGCCAGCAGCACGTCGCGCACCACGTCGCGATGCGGGTTGTCGGTCACCAGCCAGCCGCGCGCCGCCACCGACACGCGCTCGTCGCCGCGCTTGAACTGCCACAGGTCCATCACGGTGCCGACGTTGCCGCGGATCGTCAGGCAGTTGTGCTGCTCGAGCTCGCGCGGGTGCTGCGGCATGCCATGCGCGTCCCAGTACGACGGCGCGGCGCAGACGACGAAGCTCGTCGCGCCGATGCGCCGCTGCACCAAGTTGTCGGCCTGCGGCCAGCCGAGCAGCAGGAATACATCGACACCGGCGGCGTTGGGCTCGTTGGTCTGCAGCACGCAGCGGATGTCGAGCTGGATCTCCGGGTACAGCGCGTTGAAGCGCGGCAGCGCCGTCGTCAGGCACTCCTGCATGATGACCGGCTGCGTGCCGACGACGACCGTGCCGCGCGCCGTCGGCGCCGCCGCGCCGAGCTGCGCGTCGGCCTCGTCGAGCAAGGCCAGCGCGTTGCGACACGACTCGACGTAGCGTGCACCGCCGGCGGTGAGCACCAGCCCATGGCTGTGGCGTTCGAACAGCTTGGCGCCGACGCTGCGTTCGAGCGCAGCGACGAGCTTGGCCACCGCCGCCACGCTGACGCCGAGTTGGCGCGCCGCGCCGGAAAAGCTGCCCGCTTCGGCAGCGGCGAGAAAGTAGTTCAGCGAACGCAGCTTGTCCATGGCTTCAACCAAAAGTCGCAGGCAGCGGCAACCGCAGCAGTATTTCAGTTCATGGGGCCGACGCCTACAGTGAATGCATCGAATCCGATGATTCACCGGGGAAGCCCATGAAGCCGACACGCCGCCAGTGGTTGTCGATGGCCTGCATCGCCGCGGCGATGCCGCGCGCCTTTGCGCAGGATGCGGCCTGGCCGGTCAAGCCGGTGCGCCTCATCACGGGCGGCATCGGCAGCGTCACCGACATCCGCGCGCGCTGGCTGGCCGAGCGGCTGAGCCGCGCGTTGGCGCAGCCGGTGGTGGTGGAGAACATCGGCGGCGCCGGCGGCAGCCTCGGCGTCGAAGCCGTGGCCCGCAGCGCGCCTGACGGCTACACGCTGGCGATGGTCCATCAGGGCACGTTGGCGATCAATCCGCATCTGTATGCACATCTCGGCTACGACGCGCTGAAGGACTTCGCGCCGATCACCCGTTGCGGCGTCGGTCCGCTGTTGCTCGCCGTGCGCACCGAGACGCCAATCACGTCGTTGCGCGAACTGGTGGCGCAGGCCAAAGCCAAGCCCGGCGCGATGAGCTACGGCTCGCCCGGCGTCGGCACGCCGCCTCACCTGGCGAGCGAGTTGCTGAAGCGCGCCGCCGGCTTCGAGGCGACCCACGTGCCGTACAAAGGCGGCGGCCCGCTGCTCGCCGACCTGTTGGGCGGCCAGATCACGTGGTCGTTCGATGGCCCGACGGCGCAGGTGCCGCACGTCAAGGCCGGCCGGCTGCGCGCGCTCGCCGTCAGCGGAGCGCAGCGCTTGGCATCGTTGCCCGACGTGCCGACGGTCGCCGAGGCCGGCGTGCCGGGTTATGAGTTCGCCGGCTGGACCGGCATCGCGGCGCCGGCCGCGACGCCCCAGCCGGTGCTTGCCCGGTTGCATGCCGAGATCACCAAGGTGTTGTCCACGGCCGAGGCGCGGGACTGGTTTGCCGCGCTCGGTGCCGAGCCTGGCCTGCAGTCGCCGGAGGAATTTGCCGCCTACGTCGTCGCCGAGCACGCGAAGTGGGGCCAGGTGATCCGCGACGCCGGCATCAAGCTGGAGTGACGATGATGGCCACCACCGCAGCCCCCGGCTCCGCCGAAACCGACGCGCGCGGGCAACTGCTGGCGTTGATCAATGCCGCCTGGACCACACACGCCATCCACGCCGCCTGTGAGCTCGGCTTGCCGGCGCTGATGGGCGGCGGCGCGTACACGGTCGCGCACCTCGCCGACGCGGCGCAGTGTCACGCCCCCTCCCTGCGGCGGCTGCTGCGCGCGCTGGCCACGCTGGAGCTGTGCCGCGAACTCGACGACGGCCGCTTCGAGCTGACGCGGCTCGGCGCGCTGCTGCAAGCCGACGACGAGCAGTCGCTGCAGGCATGGGCGCTGCTCAACGGCAGTTCCGCCTGGACGGCCCGCTGGCGCGAGCTCGACCAGAGCGTGCGCAGCGGCACCAGCCACCGCAGGCGCACCACCGGCAGCGATGGCTTCGATCACTTGCGCGGCAGTCCCGAGGCGGCAGCGCTGTTCAACCGGGCGATGGTCGAAGTGACGCGGCGCGTGGCGCATGACGTGCTGCGCCGGATCGACTTCAGCGCTGCGCGTTGCGTCGTCGATGTCGGCGGCGGCCACGGCGAACTGCTCACGGCGATCCTGCGTGCACACCCCGCGGCGCGCGGCGTGCTGTTCGACCTGCCACATGCGATCGACGGCGCCGCGGCGGCGCTGCAGCGCGCCGGCGTCGGCGGGCGTTGTGATTGCGTCGCCGGCAGCTTCTTCGACGGTGTGCCGCCCGGCGGCGACGCCTACCTGCTGAAAAGCGTGCTGCACAACTGGGACGACGAGCGCTGCGCTGCGATCCTGTGCCGCTGCCGCGAAGCGATGTCGCCGCGCGCGCGGCTGTATGTGGTCGAGCGTGTGCTGCCCGAGCGGCTCGGCACATCCCCGCGCGACCAGTCCATGGCGCGCTCCGATCTCAACATGCTGGTCGCATTGAGCGGCCGCGAACGACGTGAAGCCGAATTCCGCGCTCTGCTGGCGGACGCCTGCCTGCACATCGAACGCCACGTGGCGACCGACGGCGAGGCCGGGGTCATCGTCGCCCGCGTGGCCGAGTGATCAATCGAGCCAGCCGTCACGCGCGAGCACTGCGGCGCACTTTGCGGCGCTCTCGAAGTGCAGCGCGCGCCAGCCGAACGAGCGTGCGGCGTCGATGTTGGCGGCATGGTCGTCGATGAAGATCGCGTGCGCGAGGTCGAGGTCGAGCGCAGATTGCACGCCGTCGAAGATTTCGCGCTGCGGCTTCATCACACCCAGATGCCCCGACCACGCACGGTGCTCGAACCAACCGAAGCAAGCGTGCGAACGCTCGAGGTGGGCTGCATAGGGCCGCGGCATGTTCGACAGCAGCGCCAGACGGTGGCCCGCGGCCTGCACGCGCTCGATCAGCGCCAGACTTTCGGGCATGGGCTGCAGGTGATCGGGAATCGCATCGATCAGCGCCGTGACGGCTCGCTGCGGCAAGCCGCTGCGCTCGGCGATGCGCTCGGCGAGCTCGGCGGGTTCGACCTGGCCGCGGTCGAACGCGGCCCAATCGGCGCCCGGCGCGAAGCTCTGGAAGACCTGCGTCTTGACGCGCTCCGCGCTGACCGAATCCACCGCCTGTTGCGGAAAGCACTGGCGCATCAGCACCTCGGGCTGCCAGCGCACGATCACGCCACCGACGTTGAACACGACCGTCCGGCGGCGCGTCATGAGGCCAGGCGCTAGAGCAAAGCGGCGGTCGAACCATCGAGCCCCTGCACATCACGCGACGCGAAGCGCGGCAGCAACTGGTTGGCCAGCGCCTTGCCGAGCTCGACGCCCCACTGATCGAAGCTGTTGATGCCCCAGAGCGCGCCGCTGGTGAAGACGCGGTGCTCGTACAGCGCCGTCAGCGCGCCGAGCGAGCGCGGCGTCAGCGCATCGAGCACGAAGGTCGTGCTCGGCCGGTTGCCGGGGAAGCTGCGGTGGCGCGCGAGCTGCGCGCGGTCGATGGTGGCCGACGCTGTCGGCGCCGATTCGCTCATCGCTTCTTCGGCGCTCTTGCCGAGCATCAACGCCTGGCTTTGCGCCAGGCAGTTGGCGAGCAGCTTGGTGTGCTGGTCGGCCAGGCCGTGGCTCGGTGTGCGCACGGCGATGAACTCCACCGGCACCACGTCCGTGCCCTGGTGCAGCATCTGAAAGTACGCATGCTGGCCGTTGGTGCCGGGCTCGCCCCAGACCACCGGGCTGGTCGCAAACGGCACCAGCTCGCCGGCCATGTCCACGCGCTTGCCGTTGCTCTCCATCTCCAGTTGCTGCAGGTACGCCGGAAAACGCGCCAGGCCCTGGTGGTACGGCGCGATGCTGCGGCTGGTGAAGCCGTGGAAGTTGCGGTACCAGAACGTCGAGCAGGCCCAACTGCAGCGGCAGGTTGCACGTCAACGGCGCTTCGGCGAAGTGGCGGTCCATCGCGTGCGCGCCTTCGAGCAGCGAGCGGAACGGCGCCGCGCCGATGGCGATCGCGATCGGCAGACCGATCGCGCTCCACAGCGAGTAGCGGCCGCCGACCCAATCCCAGAAGCCGAACGTCGTGTCGATGCCGAACTGCGCCGCGGCCTTGACGTTGGTCGTCGTGGCGACGAAGTGCTTGGCGATGTCCGCCTCGGCTTGGCCTTGCGACAGGAACCACTGCCGTGCGGCCATCGCGTTGGCCATCGTCTCCTGCGTCGTGAACGTTTTGGACGCGACGATGAACAGCGTTTCTTCGGCCTTCAGGCGCCGCAGCACGCGCGCCAGATCATGGCCATCGACATTGCTGACGAAGTGCATCGTCAGGGCAGGATGCACGAAGGGTTCGAGCGCGACGACCGCCATCTGCGGCCCGAGGTCGCTGCCGCCGATGCCGATGTTGACGACGTGGCGGATGCCGCTGGTGGCGGTATCGCGCACGCGTTCGGCGTAGGCGAACATCTCGTCGAGGACGCCGTGCACTTCGTCGGAAAACGGCCCGGCGCCGCGAGGTGCGCGCAAGGCGGTGTGCAGCACTGCGCGGCCTTCGGTGGCGTTGATCGGCTGGCCGGCGAACATCGCGTCGCGGTGCTGCTCCACGCCGCACTCGCGCGCCAAGTCGTGCAGGAAGCGCAGCGTCGCCGTGTCGAGCAGATTCTTCGACAGGTCGGCGTGAATCTCGGGCGCGCCCCAGGTCAGGCCCTGCACACGCTCGGCATCGCGCGCGAAGGCTTCGCGCAGATCGAAGCCGCGGCCGTGGGCTTCGAAGTGGCCGTTGAGGGTGGCCCACGCCACGGTGGTGTCGCAACGTTTCATGCCAGCGCCCCGATCATCTTGTCGAGCTTGACCGCGTCGGCGGCGAAAGCGCGGATGCCTTCGGCCAGCTTGTCATGGGCCATCGCGTCGTCGTTCAGCGCCCAGCGGAAACTCGTTTCGTTGTAAGTGGCGGCGCTCACCGCGGCCGTCTTCGCTTCGGCCGGGTCGAGCGCACGCGGCAATGCCGCTGTCGCAGCCTTCAACTGCGCCAGTAACTCGGGGCTGATCGTCAGCAGATCGCAGCCCGCGAGCGCCTGGATCTGGCCGATATTGCGAAAACTCGCGCCCATGACTTCCGTGTCGATGCCGAAGTGCTTGTAAAAGCGGTAGATCTGCGCGACCGACTTTACGCCGGGGTCATTGGCGCCGGCCATCGCCGCTTCATCCCACGAGGCGCCGGCGGCCCTCTTGTGCCAGTCGTAGATGCGGCCGACGAACGGCGAGATCAGGCGCACGCCGGCCTCGCCGCAGGCCACCGCCTGGCAGAACGCGAACAAGAGCGTCAGGTTGCAGTGGATGCCTTCGTGTTCCAACGCTTTTGCTGCTTGAATGCCTTCCCACGTCGAGGCCATCTTGATCAGCACGCGTTCGCGGCCGATGCCGGCGCGCTCGTAGAGTTCGATCAAACGGTGCGCGCGCGCGATCGTCGCTGCAGTGTCGAACGACAGGCGCGCATCGACTTCGGTGCTGACGCGGCCGGGCACGACCTTCAGGATCTCCAGGCCGAACCGCACCAGCACCTGATCGACCACACGATCGAGCGCCTTGCCTTTGACGGCGGCGGCCGTCTCGGCCAACAGCGGCGCGTACTCGGGCTGCTGCACCGCTTTCAGAATCAGCGTCGGGTTGGTGGTGGCATCGCGCGGCGCGAACTGCGCGAGTTGCTTGAAGTTGCCGGTGTCGGCAACGACAGTGGTGTACTGCTTGAGCTGGTCGAGCTGGTTCATCGTTGATGAGAAGAATATCGGCGCAATGAGACGCTGAGGGCAAGCATTGTGCCGCCGCCTGTTTCCAGGCGGCTCGGCCCTTGCGTTGACCCGGCAAAGAAACTCATGCATCATCTTGACCGTAACTTAATTACATCGCCAGCGACGCACCGTCGTTGGCCCCAACCGAGATGTCCTTCGACCTCGTACTCTTCGGCGGCACCGGCGACCTGACGTGGCGCAAGCTGATGCCAGCCCTGTTTCAAGCTTGGCGCCACGGCAAGCTGCCGGCCGACGGCCGCATCGTCGCTGTGGCTCGCGACGAGCGCAGCGACGACCAGTACCGCGCCTTCATCAAGGACAAGTTCTGCGAGGTCGATGCATCGAAGCGGCCGAGCGACGACGAGTTCGCGCGCTTTGCGCAACTGCTGCACTACCGCCGCATGGACCTCGCGCAGCCCGAGCATTACGCCGGCCTGAAGCAATGGCTCGACGAACGCGGCGCCGATGTGAAGGTCTTCTTCCTGGCGACGAGCCCGCACCTGTTCACGCAAATCTGCGCGCAGCTCGGTGCGGCGGGTTTGAACGGCCCGGACGTGCGCGTCGTCCTCGAAAAGCCGCTCGGCCACGATCTGGCCAGCGCGCAGGAGATCAACCGCGTCGTGCGCGCGTCGTTCACCGAAGCGCAGGCGCTGCGCATCGACCACTACCTCGGCAAGCCCGCGGTGCAGAACCTGGCGGCGCTGCGTTTCGGCAACGCGCTGTTCGAGCCGCTATGGCGCCGCGAGAGCATCGCCAACATCCAGATCACGATCGCCGAAGGCCTGGGTGTGGGCACGCGCGGCGACTTCTACGACCGCACCGGCGCGCTGCGCGACATGGTGCAGAACCACGCGCTGCAACTGCTGACGATCATCGCCATGGAGCCGCCGGCCAACGGCGACGCCGATGCCATTCGCGACGAAAAGTTGAAGGTGCTGAAATCTCTAAAGCCCTTCACCGCAGAAAGCGTGGCTCGTGACGTGGTGCGCGGCCAGTACCGCGCCGGCACGATTTTCGGCCAACCGGCGCTGGGCTACGTCGAAGAAGCCAAGGTGCCGGAAGGCAGCACCACGGAAACCTTCGTCGCGCTGCGCACCGAAGTGCAGAGCTGGCGTTGGGCCGGCGTGCCGTTCTACTTGCGCACGGGCAAGCGGTTGGGCACGCGCGACGCGCAGATCGTCGTCAACTTCCGGCCGGTGCCGCACGCGATTTTTGCCGGCAGCGCGCGCGCCAACAAACTCGTCATCAAGCTGCAACCCGAAGATGGTTTGGAGTTGCACCTGCTTGCCGCCAAGGGCACCGGCAACAACGATGTGCTCACTCCTGTGCAGCTTGATCTCGATTTCGACAAGGCCTTCGCCGCCGACCGTGTTGGCGCCTACGAGCGCCTGTTGCTCGACTCGATCGCAGGACGCCTGAACCTGTTCGTGCGCAGCGATGAGCAGGAAGAAGCATGGCGCTGGGTCGAGCCGGTGTTGGACGCGTGGCGCAATGACGCGACCGGGCCGCGTCCCTATGCGGCTGGGTCGTGGGGGCCGCCGGCTTCGAGTGCGCTGATCGCGCGCGACGGATTCACATGGGATGAAGAACTTTGACGATGCTGGAGCGCATTCACGCCGCATTGCCCGCACTGCCGCCCGCCGAGCAGCGCGTGGCCAAGCTGGTGCTCGCCGATGCGCGCAGCTTTGCCTCGCTGCCGGTGAGCGAGCTGGCAGACCGGGCGCATGTGAGCAACCCGACGGTGGTGCGCTTTTGCCGCAGCGTCGGCTACGACGGCCTGGCGGACTTTAAGTTGAAGCTCGCCGGCACGGTCAACGAGGGCGTGCCCTTCGTGCACCGCGCGGTCGATGAAGACGACAAGCCCGGCGACATCCTGGTCAAGGTGATCGACAACGCCGTCAGCGCGCTGCTGGCCTATCGCAACGACGCGGCGAGCCACGCCTTCGAGCGCGCGATGCAGGCGCTGACCGAAGCCGGGCGCAACGGCCGGCGCATCGAGTTCTACGGCGTCGGCAACTCGGGCATCGTGGCGCAGGATGCGCAGCACAAGTTCTTTCGCCTCGGCGTGTCCGCCACTGCGGTGTCCGACGGCCATGTGCAGGTGATGAGCGCGACGATGCTGCAGCCGGGCGATTGTGCGGTGATCATCTCCAACTCGGGCCGCAGCCGCGACCTGCTCGACGCGGCCGAAATCGCGAGAAGAAAGGGCGCAACGACGATCGTCATCACCGCCAGCGGGTCGCCCTTGGCGCGCTCGGCGAACAACAGTGCGCAGCAGATCCTGCTGGCCGCCGACCACCCGGAAGACTACGACCGCTACAGCCCGATGGTGTCGCGCCTGTTGCACCTGGTGATCATCGACATCCTGACCACGGGCGTGGCCTTGCGGCTGGGCGGCGAGTTGCGGCCGATGCTGGCCGAGATCAAACGCAACCTGCGCGCGAAGCGCTACGCGAAGGCGGAATAGCGCTCAGGCTTTGAAGGCAAGGAGCTCCGCCACGCCGTACATCGTTGCCAACTCCACCATCGCCGTCGGCGCGCCGCTGACGCTGAACTCGCGGCCCGGCGCGCGGCGGCGCAACTCGAGCAGCGTGGCGATCGCCGAGGAGTCGAAGTTCTTCAGTGCGCTGGCATCGATGACCAGCGCCCCGCTGCCCTGCTCCACAGCGGAAGCGAGCGCCGGCAATGCCGCGCTCGCGTCAGCAATGTCGAGTTTGGCCGGCAGCGCCAACACTACGACTTCGCGCCCTTGTTGCGCTCCGCGAGCTTGGTGATCAAGCCGTCGATGCCGCCGCTGCTGATGTCCTGCGCGAACTGGCCCTTGTACTGCTCGACCAGCCACACGCCCAGGACATTGACGTCGTAGATCTTCCACGCCGCGTCGGCCTTCTCCAAGCGGTAGTCGAGCTGGATCGGCTCGCCCCTGCCCTTGACCTCGGTGCGCACGACGACTTCGGTGTCTTCGGCCGCCGCACGCAGCGGCTTCAACTGCACCGTCTGGTCCTTGACCTGCGTCAGCGCACCGGCATACGTGCGCACGAGCAGCGTCTTGAACTCTTCCTGCAGCCGCTTCTGCTGCTCCGGCGTGGCGGTGCGCCAGTTGCGGCCGACGGCCGACGCCGTCATGCGCTGGAAGTTGACATGCGGCATGACCTTCGCATCGACCAGCGAGATGATCTTGCTCACGTCGCCGCTCTGCAGCGTCTTGTCGCCCTTGATCGTGTCGATGACTTCGGTCGAGACTTGTTTGATCAGCGCGTCCGGCGTGGCGGTTTGCGCCACGGCCATCACCGTCGCCACCGACATCACCAGGCCAGCCAGGGTTCGCTTCAAAGACAACATGGATTTCCTTTCACGGCGCCCGCGAAAAGGCGGGCACGAGGGCATCAACGCGCGGTCGGCGCGAGGGTTTACTTGGGCACGGCGGGTGCGGGGTCCGCCGGCTCTTTTTCTTCCGGCAACTCGGGCGGGTTGCCGTCGTACACCAAGTTGCGCCGTCGCGCGACGTAAGCGTCACGAATGAAGGTGTACTTGTCGAAGGCCAGGCCATCGACGACGCGCGAAGCGCTGAGCAAATTGGCCCGCGTGTCGATCAGGTTGAGGGCCGACAGGCCGACGTTGACGCCACTGTCGTTGATGGCCAGCGAGTGCGACCACGCCAGGTCGAGCGGGCGGGCAAGCGTGTCGCGCGCGGTCGATGGGCCGAGCAGCGGCCACACGACATACGGGCCGGCCGGCATGCCCCAACGCCCGAGCGTCTGGCCGAAGTCTTCCGTGCTGCGCTCCATGCCGAGGTCGCTGGCGACGTTGAAGATGCCGCCGATGCCGAACAGCGTGTTCGCGGCCACGCGCATCACCATCGTCGCACTTTGCTCGACCTTGCCTTGCAGCAGGTTGTTGATGGCCGACCAACCATCGCCGAAGTTGCCGAAGAAGTTGGTCACCCCCATGCGCATCAACTCCGGCACCGTCGCCTGATAGCCCTTGGCCACCGGCGTCAGCACCGCGCTGTCGAGCGCTTCGTTGAAACCGAAGATGGCGCGGTTGGCCTTCTCAAAAGGATCGTTGGCCGACTGCGCATGCGCAGCCCCGGCGACGATCGCCAACGCCAGCAGCGCGGCATATTGAGCTTTGGTTTTCATCACTTTTTGGGCGCCGGTTCGGCCGCGGCGGGTGTGCCGCTGCCGGCGTCCGCGGCTCGGTTGAAGATGAGCTGGCCGATCAGGTTCTCGAGCACCACTGCCGACTGCGTTTGCTTGATGACGTTGCGATCGGCGAGTTCCTTTTCGTCGGCACCGGGCTCCAGACCGATGTACTGGTCGCCGAGCAGGCCTGCAGTGAGGATCTTCGCCGAGGTGTCCTTGGGAAACTTGACGAAGTTGTCGATCTCCAGCCGCACCACGCCCTGGTAGGTCTTCGGATCGAGCGAGATGCTCTTCACGCGGCCGACGGTGACGCCGGCGCTGCGCACCGGCGCGCGCGGTTTCAGGCCACCGATGTTGTCGAACTTGGCGCTGACGGTGTAGCCCTTGTGCTCGCCGAAGCTGGCGAGATTGGCCGCCTTCAACGCCAGAAACACCAGCGCCGCCATGCCCAGCAGCACGAACAGGCCGACCAACACTTCGATGCTTTTCTTGCTCATCGCACTGCCTCCTTATCCGCCGCTCAGGGCGCCGAGAACATCAACGCCGTGAGCACGAAGTCCATGCCCAGCACACCGAGCGACGACACGACCACGGTGCGCGTCGTTGCGTAAGCCACGCCCTCGGGCGTGGCTTCGGCCTGCCAGCCCTGGTACAGCGCCACCGCGGTGCAGACCACGCCGAAGAAAAAACTCTTCAACACGCCGTTGCCGACATCGCGCCAGACATCGACGCGCGATTGCATCAAGGACCAGAAGTTGCCGGAGTCCAGGCCGATCAGCACCACGCCGACCACCCAGGCGCCCAGGATACCGATGGCCGAGAACAACACCGCCAGCAAGGGCATCGAAATGATGCCACCGAGAAAGCGCGGCGCGAAGACGCGTGCGCGCGGATCCACCGCCATCATCTCCATCGCCGCCAGTTGCTCGCCGGCTTTCATCAAGCCGATCTCGGCAGTCAGCGACGTGCCGGCGCGGCCGGCGAACAGCAGCCCCGTGACCACCGGCCCCAACTCGCGCACCAGACTCAGGTTGACGATCAGGCCGAGCGACTCGGTGGCGCCGTAGGTGGACAGCGCGTAGTACATCTGCAGCGCGAGCACGAAGCCGACGGCGAGGCCCGAAGCCAGGATGATGACCAGCGAGCGGTTGCCGATGGCATGAATCTGCTTGACCACCAGACCGAAGCGCAACAACACCGGCGGCAGGTGCGCCACCAGATCGATGAAGAACAAAGCCGCGCGGCCGAAGCGCTGCATTGCGAGGAACGTGCGCGCGCCGAGGGACTGCAACAGGTTCGTCATGCACTGACCCCGAAATCTTCTGCCAACGTTGGCGCCGGGTAATGAAACTTCACCGGACCATCGGGCTCGCCGCGCACGAACTGGCGTGTCTCGGGATCCATCGATGCCATCAACTCGGCCGGCGTGCCTTGCGCAACGATGCGCCCGCCGGGCGCGGCCAGCAGCACCACGTAGTCGCTGATCGCCATGCACTCGGGCACATCGTGCGAGACGACGAGCGACGTGGCGCCGGTGGCATCGTTCAACTTGCGAATCAGGTTCGCGGCCACGCCCATCGAAATCAGATCGAGCCCGGCAAAGGGCTCGTCGTACATGATCAGCTCGGGGTCGAGCGCGATCGCGCGCGCCAACGCGATGCGACGCGCCATGCCGCCGGAGACTTCCGAAATGCGCAGGCCCGCCGCGCCGCGCAAGCCGACCGCATGCAGCTTCATCAGCACGATGTCGCGGATCATCACTTCAGGCAACCCACTGTGCTCGCGCAACGGAAAGGCCACGTTGTCGAACACCGTGAGATCGGTGAACAACGCGCCGAACTGGAACAGCATGCCCATGCGCCGACGCAAGCGCAGCATCTGCGTGCGGTCGCGGGCGTTGATCGGCTCGCCGTCGAAAACCACGCGGCCTGAGTTGGCCGCCGCCATGCCGCCGATCAGCCGCAGCAGCGTCGTCTTGCCGCAGCCCGACCCGCCGAGGATCGACGTGACCTTGCCGCGCATGAAGCGCAACGAAATGTCACCCAGGATCGTGCGGCTGGCGTCGTAGCCGAAGGTGACATGGTCGATCTCGATGAGGGCGTCGGAGTTCAAGCGGCGTGAAGGATGTGGAACACCCAAAGCGCGGTGGCTGTTTTTCTTGCATCGATTCTCGCACGCAGGGCTCTGCCCATGCTTGTGCGCGCGGCAGCGCGATCAGCCGAGCAGCAGTGGTGCGCCGCCCTCGAAAACGACCTCGACGCGGATGCGCGACTTCACGGCGCCGTGCTCGGCGAGCTCGCCGGGACGAAACCGCACGCTCATGAAGGCGCGGCGCGCCGCTTCTTCGAGCGCAGGCGGCAGCTCGCCAGGCTCGGCGCGGACGCGCACGACGGTGCCGGTCTCGTCGATATACAGCGTCAGTTCACCGCTGTAGCGGGCGGCAACGGCCGCGGCGTCCGGATAGGCGATGAGCACCGGGGCCAACGGCGCAGGCGGCACCGACAGCAGCGAGCGTGCGAGAAACACGTCGTCTTCGTCAGCCACGCCTGGCAGTGACCAGCCGAGTTCGCTGAGCAAAGGTGGGCTTGGCTCGACGGGTGGCGTGGACTCCAGGGGATGAGCATCCAAGGGTGGAACATCGACTGGAGGCATTTCGCGCAGAACGCGCATCGCTGGCTCGGGAACGGCCGTCTTGGCGGTCGCAGCGCCCTCGGCGACCGTCGGCAACATGGGCTGCTGCGCCTCGATCTTGCGAACCTGCATCCTGGCCAACGGCACCACGCTGCCTGCTGCAGCGGCCGGCCGCACCGGCAAAGCCAATAGCGCAGAGTGCGCAGCGACTGTCAGGGCAACGCACGGCGCCAGCCGGCGCAGTTGAGAGCGTCGCCCCGCCACGCCGATCAGTTGATCAGTTCGCGCCACGAGGTGCGGCGTCCGCTCACGCTGCTCGAGCTGGGCCGGTCAACAGGCGAGGTGGATACCCCGCCGTCGCCGCGCTGCAACCGCACGATCGTTTCACCCGTCCCTGCGCCCCCATTGGCCTGCGAGTACAGCTGCATCAAACCAATGCCGACGGCGTATGAGTTGCCGAGCCAGACGCCGGCGATGCCGTTTGCGCTCGGCAGCGCGCCCCCGGAAGCGATATCGAACTGGTACAAGTAAGAGGTGCCCCCGGCCACACAGGCGTTGTTCGACGGTGCATTGGAGCCGACGACCAGGGTCGTCAGTGCCAGGCGCATATCGATGTTCACGCGCTCACCCGTGGTGACCAGGTCAACACGCCAGCCGATCTTGCTCGACCAGTCCACCGGGTTGTTGGTCACGGTGCGGGCATGCGCGCTGTTTTCTGTCAGCGTCTGCGCCACCATGTCGCTGCGTGCATGAACATCGCCCAGCGGCGTGTTTGTCAACGGATCCTTGATCGCATAGACCGACTGCTGCGCGGCGCTGCTGAGGTCCGACAGGCCAAGCAGCTTGCCGGTGGCGGCATAAACGACCGGATAGTTCACGCCGCCTTGAGTCACGATGCCCAGTTCCGGACGCGTCGTGATCGGTTGGGCCACGGCCGGCGAGCCGCCACTCAAGTGCGCAAGCCGCAACGCAGCGTTGTTCGGAGCCACCACCCCGTCAATGTCGAAGCGCCAGAGGTTGCCCAGCAGGTCGCCGGCGTAGTAGCGCAGAGAGGTGTTGTCGCGCGGCGACTCGACCCAGTTGTTCAGCTTGGCAAGGCCGCTCGGCATCACGGTCGTTCCCGCTGGCACTGCGGCGGCGGTGTAAGTCTGCACCTCGCCCATGGTTGCTGTGCCCACATTGACCAATGCGCCGGTATTTGCGTTGACAACAAACAGGCGACCATTGCCGTCGCCAGGCGACACGTTGTTGTAGCCCGAGGTGAACGCCACCACCCACGTCCCGTTGGTGCGCTTGGTGATCACCGGGTTGCCAAAGGTCAACCCCAGGTTGCCGTTGCCGCCCAGACTGTCGTTGGTGAACTCCCACAACGCCTGCGGTGAGTCGGGGTTGGTGATGTCGAGTGCGTAGTAGCCTCGGCCGCCGGCGCCAAGACCACCGACCAGGATCGTCTTCCAGCTGCCGGGCGTGGCACCGACCGGCGGCACCCAGATGTCGCCCACTACCGGCGTGGCGTTGACGAAGTACTCATGCTTGGTCGCATAGTCTTTGTCGGCCAGTTTGTACAGCCGGTCCATCACCATCGAGGGCACGTAGGCCCACAGCTCCTGGCCCGTGGCACCGTCGAACGCGTGCAGCATGCCGTCGTTGGCCGGGACATAGACCACACCCTTTCGACCGGTACCGCTGTTGCTCGCATTGATTGACGACACCCAGCTCTGGTAGTTGTTCTCGCTGTAGGCGAACGGCGGCTTGCGCACGAAGACGGGCGCGCCGCCCACGGTATCGCCCAGTTTGTGGATGCGTGTGCGGTAGCGCGAGTCGTTGCTGCCGCGCAGCCAGGCGATCAGGTTGGCACGGTCGTTCGCACCAGTTACGTCGTAGGTTGAGCCCGAGCACTGCGTCAGCGCCGGCGACTTGGAGCAAACGTTCTCAAAGTTGCCCGCCAGGCCGTCGCTGAGCAGGTCCGCCTCGGTGAACGTGCGCAACGTGCCGGTGTTCGCGCTGGCGCTGCGCTTCATGTAGTAGATGGTGCGCGCCGTACCGGCCGTGATGCGGTCATCGAGTAGCCGCTGGGCCGACCACAGGGAAGTGGCCGAACGAGCGCCAGTCTCCGGATTCACCGAGTAGGCCACCACATCGCCAAACCATTGCACCGTGGTGTACGAAGTCACGTACTCGGTGTTGTCGCCGGACACCGGCTGCAGCGTGCTGGTAGCGGCTGCAGAAGCGGTTCCCGTGCGTTCTTCGATCGCGGCCAACGTGCCTGCCAGACTGGTTGCCAGCACCGTCGGATCACCAGCGCTGAAGTACTGCCCGCGGCCGTTGACCGCCGCGTGCCAAAGGTCATCGATGTTGACTGCGCCGGCGTCGCTGGACGGGTCAGGCCAGTTCTTGGTGCCGGCGATGATCGCCTGGAAGTCGGCGGAGTCCCCACCAAGGTAGTTCGGGTGGTAACCCAGCGTGCCGTTGACCCCCAGCCCGAGTGTGAAGGTCGTCAGGTGCTGGTGGGTGGCATTGTTGACGCCACGCGAGGTGATGTTGTTCTCGCAGACGTTGGTGCCATTGCTCAGCGTGCAGTTGCCCAGCGCCGCGGTCCGCAGGTCGGTCTGGTAGTAGTACATCGCCACGTCGGCCAGCGAGTTGCTGCTGCCGCCGGTGCTGGTATGCGCGCTCTCCACTGCGGGGCCCGTGGCCACGGCCGTCTCGGTCGGCGTGGTCTGCGCGTAGTTCGAGTAGTTGCTCCAAGCGCTGGCCGCGGCAGTATTAGACGTGGTTGCCGTCGGGTTGGGTGACGGCAGTGTGGTGGAGCCACTGCAAGTGCTCGCGTCCGACCACGTGCCATTGTTCCAACCGCTCCAAGTGCCACCTGTGAAGCCACTTGAAGTCGTCGCCCCGTCGCTGCTGTAGGCCCCGCTGACGACGTTCTGATTGACCGGCGAGCTGGCGGTGCCGCCGGTGTAGGTCACGACCGAGTCGTAGGTCTGCGTGTTCTTGTATCGCGAGATCTCGGTGTTCGTCTGAGTGCGGTTGCGCGAGACGGAGCGCTGCTGCAGCCCTTGTTCCGGCTTCCGCTGCAATCCGCTGCTCACCCATGTCCACGGGTACTCGGTGTACCTGCTCGGTCGTTGTCTGACTGTCTGCGTGCGAGTTCGTCAGCCAGTCATCAGCCGCGACTTCGGTGTGGCGACGGTGTAGGTCTCCTGACGCCGCTGTTACGCTCGTGCACGCGCAGCGCTTCCGTCTCGCATCGGCCGAGCGCCGTCCCATCCAACCGACAAGGGCCATAGGTGCTGGTCTCTGAACCGGCACACAGGTGCCAGTTGATAGCAGCGGCCGGTGTTCCAGTAGCCATCCGTCGTCAGGATCGCGAAGTTCTTCTGGCAGGAGAACTGCATCGGGTCGTTGGTCTGCGCGGAACCGTTGGCTCAGCTTGCCGCGCTTGGCGAAGTAGTGTCCGGCCTTGGACAGCGCACCGCGCAGCGGCGTATAACCGGTGGGCGGCGAGTTGAACAGGCGCGTGTACCAGGTGCCTTCTGCGTCGCGTCGAAGTCGGCCACGTCGAGGAACAGGCTGCCGTCCACGGTGGTCGAGCTGATCGTGCTGAAGCCTACGCGGTATTTGTCGTCGATGCCCTTGAACGCCAAGCTGGTTGCCGTGCGCATCATCAGCATGCGCGTGCGGTAGTAGGTGTACCAATTGCGGTAGTCCTGCGTCATCGACGCCGCATCCAGGACCACCTTGGAGAAGCGGCCATTGCCCGCGGCCGCGGTGTCACCGACCACGCTGTTGCACTCGCGGTAGAAGGTTGATGTCGTGTCGACACTGGGCCGGAGGCGTAGGAATAGCTCAGCTTCGCAGGCGACCCGGAGTACGTGTTGTAGTTGAAATAGAACGGCCGGAAGTCACCGTCGCCCACGCGCGGGCTGGTGATCGCGCCGCTGCCTTGAAAGTCGGTGAAGCGGATGGTCAACTGGTCGCTGCCTGCGTTGACGGCAGTGATCACGCCCACCATGTACTTGGTCAGATCGTCATTGCTGTAAAGCGTGATCAGGTTGTTAACGCCGTAGGCGGTGGTGCCGAAGCGCTCAGTGTCAGCGTCAACGTCGTCGTGCTCGACGCGACGGTCGGAGCCGTCGAAAGCACCGAGCGAATATTCGGCAGGTCGCTCGGCTCGATGAAGGTGTAGGCGCCTGCAGGGAAATTCGCACCCGTCGAATCGACCGGGAGCTTGTACGTCAGTGAGGTTCGGGTTGTAGGCCAGCCCGTTGCACTGCGCCGCTTGACGCCCGTACTTTCCGCTCTCGAAGTCGGCGTCGTCGGGCATGTAGTCCCTGTCCATGCTCCCCGAATCGTCGAGAATGAACATGACGTTGGGCTTGACCGCATTCGGCGCCGTCGTCACCATCGGCGTGGATGAGATGTCGGTCGTCGCCGCCGCCGCGTCGAAAGCCAGGCCGGCCAATCCGAACACGGCGCACAGCACCGCGGCCATCGGTTTGGCGGCCAGGTCGAATCGATGATATGTCTTCATGGCTCTCTCCCTATCTTTCTGGTCTCATGGACGATCGTCTCGGTGAAAGTCACCGTGTTGCGAGCGCCCACAGTGCGTACGACGATGCGGTAATAAGGCTTTTGTGTCACCGGTACGGTCGGCGCCGCTGCGAGCACAGGCCGCCTTTGTCCCCGCCGTTGTCCGCGGCAACGTGGCAGGCTGTGCGCACTGGTTGCCGTGTCGCTGGCCACGCCGGTGTTCGGGCACAGGCGCGTGATCACGTAGCGCGCGCTCACGCTGCCGACCGAAGGAGCGGTGCCGGCGTCAGGCAACTGGCGCAGCAGATCCATGGCAGTTGCACGACCCCGCTGCGTCTCCCCAGTCGACCACATCCATCTGGCGCTGGCCGACGTGATCTGCCCGGTCGGGTCCAAGTCGCTCTGTACCGTGCGTAGTAGCCGGTGCCCGCCGTTCCGTCGGCCGATCAGACCGGCGCCGGAGGAGTGCCAGCCACGCGCGCGCGAGCTTCGGCTGCACGATCGGCTGCACGCGTCGTGTCCTGCTTGAACCCCAGGTTGCCGATGACGAGGAGCCACTATCGACAGAACGCACCAATGCCACCGCCGCCAGCGACATCGCCGCCAGCGCGAGCAGCGCAAACAGAAGCGAGACCCCGCGCTGCTGCTCCTACTGCGCTGTGAAGCGATCAACGATTGTGCTGTTCATTTCAAGCGCTCCTCCACACCATATTGCGCAGCGGAATCAGGGTGTCGAACACCTTGTAGCGGTAATGCTTGGCCGGCACGTCGCCGCTGACGCCGGCACCGACGTCGAGTCGATGCAAGCGCCGCAGCCCGAGGGACAGGTCGTCGCCCCGGTCAACGCGGGCGACGTGCCGACCGACCAGCGGATTGGCAGTCGTGACCATCTCTTTTCTTCTCGTAGGTCGGACTGCGTGCCACCGTGATGACGCGCAGGCCAGCACCTTCTGCCACCCGGCATTGGTCGTCGGCGTGGCTGTGTCGTACACATCGACAACGCCATCGTTGCCGACCACGCCCGATGTGTCACGTCCGTAGAACGCGCGCAGCAGCACGATGTCGGACTGCAGTTGGCGGTTGACGCGCCGTTCGGCGTGGCGATGTTGAAGCTCGACACTTAAGCGATCTCGTTGTGATCTCGTAGCGGTTGTCCACCAGGTACCGAGGTTGATCATCACGTGACCATCGTGTAGCTGGTGGCCGGTTGGCCAGCCGCGTTCCACGCACTGTCGCTGCGCGGCAGGCTGGTTGCCCCGGGGCACCATTGACTTCGAATACCCAGCAGGGTTGCGTGTTGTCGATCGCCGCCAGCGCTAAGTTGCCTTGTGAGTAGCCCACCGTCGAGCGCACGGAAGGTGCTGCCGCCGGCGCGTAGCGCGGCGCGAGCACGCGCTTTGGCACCGTCACGGCGTTCGGCGAGCTGCCAGGACGCGAATCGAGTCGCCACCGCTGACGGCAGCCGACCTTGTGGTGATTTCACCGGCACCATGCGGCGTGGCGAAAGCCGGTCGGCGTCGCACCGTTGTACGAGACGCTGATCGGGCAGTCGATGATGTTCGGGCTGCGACTGATGCCGTAGCCGGCATGTTCCAAGTCGCGCTGCAGCGAGTACAACGCCAACGCGCCGTTGACCTGGGCGTCGGCGCCGCCGGTAGTCGTGCGCTTCTGGCTCTCGGAGGTCAGCAGCACCTGGCTGATCACCAGCACGGCCAGCATGCCGACGAGCATGCCGACCATCATTTCGACGAGCGTGACCCCGCGCTGCGAGGACCGATTGAGGGCGAGAGCGGTTTGACATTGGTCTTCATCTGGCATCAGAGGTTGGTGGCGATGGCAGAGGTCGTGACGAACTGGCGCTGCTCTTCGTTGGGCGGAGTCCAGTTGATCGTGATCGTCACTTCGGCGGCGATGACGGTGCCGGTGGCATCGGTGCCGTTAGGCAGCGTCGTGACGCTGACCGTGGCGTCGCCATCGGGGAGCTGGTTCGTCACTTCGGCCAGCCAGTCGCTGCAGCGCGTGTGTGAAGAGCAGCCGCCGCTGGTGTCGTAGTTGTTCAGCCCGCTGCGGTCAGTCCACATGCTGCCGACCAAGCGTTGCGCCAGGAAGGTCGCGTCACCGCGGAACTTCGAGCCGGTCTGCGCCTTGGTCATCGACGCCTGCAGGCCGACGATGCCCAGCACGCCGATCGGCGAAGATCAGCATGGCAACCATCACTTCCACAAGCATGAACCCGCGCTGGCGCGCGGCGTGCGTCGTTGGTGTTCATGGGATGCTCGCTCGGGTGGCGCAGTTGCGGGGATCGGTGGTGTCGGTCACGCCCATGTCGCACAGGCGCGCGGAGCCACCAGGATGGATCTCGATGCGCAGCTTGCGGTAGTCGTTGCCCAGGCGTCTGGTTGTTGACATCGATCACGCGCATCGGCGTCGCATCGGACACGCGGCCGAAGCCGTTGAAGGTGACGACGCCGCCGCCGTCGCTTCCGTCGTCGAGCTTGTGCGGCCACGACGGTGCGCCCGCCGACGCCGCCGGCATTCGTCTCGACGATCAGCGGGTTGTTGGCATCCGCGCCGCGTCGGCCGTGGGATCGCTGCTCGGCGCCGGACGGCTGCAGTAGCCGGCCGGATCGCGCGCGCTGACGACCCATGACACACCGGTACGCGACACCGCGCAGGTGTCGTTCATCACCGCGGAGTCGCTCAGCGAGACCAGCGAAAAACGGATCGGCGTGTTGCGCCGGATCGCTTCGTTGCGCGCCTGGGCCAGTCCGGCAAGCATCGACGAGGCCGTGTTGCGCACCTGCGTGTTGCGCATCCAGGTGCCCGCAGTGGGCAGAGCCGCCATCAACAGCAGGCCGAGAATGACCAGCACCACCGCGACTTCGATCAGCGTCATGCCACGCATGGCCTGTTTGGGTGAGCGGCTCAGCATTCGCTGCCCTTCGCCAACCAGCAGCCAGCAGTCACAGAGCTGTTCTTGAAGACAGTCGTGCCGCGCACGTTGGCGTGGGTGAGGGTGTACGTGTGGCCCACCGCGCGCTCGCGTGCTCCCGTGGCTGTGAGCGTGTAGCCCTGACCACCGTTGGCGACGTCACACCTGAACGTGAACAGTTCTCGCCCGGGCGTCGATCCCCCGTAGGTCAGCATGGGCGTGCTTCGTGGCCCAGGTCGGCGTGTTGGCGTCGGCGCAGTTGCCGCCGTTTGTTCCATAGCGGCGGTTGTCCTGGTAGTACTGCTCGAGCTTCACGCGCAGATCTGCCATGCCGGCGAAAGCTTCTGGCAACTGGCCACGCCGCACGTAGTCGCCGTACGCGGGCAGTGCAACTGCGGCAAGAATCGCGACGATCGCCACGACGATCATCACTTCGATCAGCGTGAAGCCCCTGCCGGCTGAGCGGCGCGGTTTCGCGGCCATTCGATTCATGGATCAAGCTCCCAACGAGTCCTGCTATGGGTGCACCGGTCTCTCGGAGAGGGCCGGTTTGCAGGCGTTGGAAGGGATCGTAGGGACGTGTTCGGAAATGCCCTGCGAAAGAATGCACAGCGCAAATTGCCGCCGATGGACGGACCACGCCGCGCGACAAGCGGGTCAGCGAATACGACGCTCGACCGACGTTCGAACGCGGCTCGTGAATTCCTACCGCAGCGACACCAACAGCGATGGTGCGCTGCGCCGCTACCGCGGCAAGTCGCTCGCCCCCATCAAGTACTCATCCACCGCCCGCGCCGCCTGCCGACCCTCCCGGATCGCCCAAACGACGAGGCTTTGGCCGCGGCGCATGTCGCCTGCCGCGAAGACTTTGTCGGCGTTGGTCTTGTAGCCGCCGATGAAGTCGGTGTTGGCCTTGGCGTTGCCGCGGTGGTCGCGGTCGATGCCGAACGCGTCAAGCACGCTGGCCACAGGCGCGGTGAAGCCCATCGCCAGCAGCACGAGTTCGGCCTTGTGCTCTTCTTCGCTGCCGGGCACTTCGACCATCTTGCCGTTCTGCCATTCGACGCGAACCGTCTTCAGCGCCGTCAACTTGCCTTTGTGGCCGATGAATTCCTTGGTGGCGATGGCGAACTCGCGCTCGCAGCCTTCTTCGTGGCTCGAACTGGTGCGCAGCTTGGTCGGCCAGTAGGGCCAGACGAGTGGTTTGTTCTCGTGCTCGGGCGGCATCGGCATCAGCTCGAACTGCGTCACGCTCGCCGCGCCGTGGCGGTTGCTGGTGCCGACGCAATCGCTGCCGGTGTCGCCGCCGCCAATGACGATGACATGCTTGCCGTCGGCGCGGATCTGGCCTTTGATCTTGTCGCCGGCCACGAGCTTGTTCTGCTGCGGCAGGAACTCCATCGCGTAGTGCACGCCGTCGAGATCACGGCCGGGCACGGGCAGGTCGCGTGACTGCTCTGCCCCGCCGGTGAGCAGCACGGCGTCGAACTCGGCCTTCAACTGTTCAGGCGTGATCGTTTCCTTGGCGTCGTTGGTCACCTTGCTGTCTTTCGGCAACGCGCCGATCAGCACGCCGGTCTTGAACGTCACACCCTCGGCCTTCATCTGCTGCAACGCGGCGGTCGATGTGCGTCTTCTCCATCTTGAAGTCGGGGATGCCGTAGCGCAGCAGGCCGCCGATGCGGCTGTTCTTCTCGAACAGCGTCACGTCGTGGCCCACACGTGCGAGTTGCTGCGCAGCGGCCAGGCCCGCGGGGCCGGAGCCGACGACCGCGACCTTCTTGCCCGTCTTGAATTTCGGTGGTTGCGGCTTGACCCACCCTTCGGCCCACGCGCGATCAATGATCGCGTGCTCGATGCTCTTGATGCCGACCGGATCGTCGTTGACGTTGAGCGTGCACGCCGCTTCGCATGGCGCCGGGCACACGCGACCCGTGAACTCGGGGAAGTTGTTGGTCGAGTGCAGCACCGTGATCGCGTTCTGCCAATCGCCGCGGAAGACCAGATCATTGAAGTCCGGGATGATGTTGTTGACCGGGCAGCCGCTGTTGCAGAACGGCGTGCCGCAGTCCATGCAACGCGCGGCCTGCGTCTTGGACTGCTCGTCGTTCAATCCGATGACGAACTCTTTCCAGTTTTTCACCCGCTGCGGTACGGGTTCATAGCCTTCTTCGAGGCGTTCGTATTCGAGGAAGCCGGTGACTTTGCCCATGTCGTTTCTCTTACTTGGCGGATACGGTGGTGTTCTTCGCTTTGGCCTTGGTCACGGCGGCATCGGCAGCGACCGTCGCATTCATCTGCTTCAGCGCGCGTGCGTACTCGTGCGGGAAGACCTTGATGAACTTGGCACGTGACTCGGCCCAGTGGTCGAGGATGTGGCGTGCGCGCAAGGAGCCCGTCCAGCGATGGTGGTCATCGATCAGTTTCTTCAGCCACGCGTCGTCGGCCTGGCCTTTGTGGAACGTGGCGGTGTCTTGCTGCTCGCGTGGCAGCACCTTGTCGAGCGACACCATGCTGGTGTTGCAGCGCTTGGCGAAGTGGCCGTCTTCGTCGTACACGAAGGCCACGCCGCCGCTCATGCCGGCGGCGAAGTTGCGGCCGGTCTTGCCGAGCACGACGACGGTGCCGCCGGTCATGTACTCGCAGCCGTGGTCGCCCGTGCCTTCGACCACCGCCGTCGCTCCTGACAAACGCACCGCAAAGCGCTCGCCCGCAACGCCGCGGAAGAATGCCTCGCCGCTCGTGGCGCCGTAGAGCGCGGTGTTGCCGATGATGATGTTGGCCGTCGCGTCGCCGCGGAAGTCGATGCTCGGCCGGACGACGATGCGTCCGCCCGACAGACCCTTGCCGGTGTAGTCGTTGGCGTCGCCGATCAGGTACTGCGTGATGCCGGCGGCGAGAAACGCGCCGAAGCTCTGGCCGCCGGTGCCTTCCATCTGCATGAAGATCGTATGGTCGGGCAGGCCTTCGGGGCGACGACGGATCAGCTCACCCGAGAGCATCGCGCCCACGCTGCGGTTGCCGTTGCGCACGTCCTGCATGAACTGCACCTTCTCGCCGTTTTCGATCGCGGCTTGGCACTTGTCGATCAGCTTGTGGTCGAGCGCCTTGTCGAGTCGATGGTCCTGCTCTTCAGTCTGATGACGCGGCACATCGGCCGGCACCGCGGGCAGGTGGAAAACGCGCGTGAAGTCGAGTCCGCGCGCTTTCCAGTGCGCGATGCCCTTCTTCGTGTCGAGCAAGTCGGCGCGGCCGATCAACTCGTCGAACGTGCGCATGCCGAGCTGCGCCATGATCTGCCGCGCTTCTTCGGCAACGAAGAAGAAGAAGTTGACGACATGCTCGGGCCGGCCGGCGAACTTCTTGCGCAGCACCGGGTCCTGCGTCGCCACGCCTACCGGGCAAGTGTTGAGGTGGCACTTGCGCATCATGATGCAGCCCTCTGCCACCAGCGGCGCGGTGGCGAAGCCGAACTCGTCGGCGCCGAGCAGCGCGCCGATGACGACATCGCGGCCGGTCTTCATCTGGCCGTCGGCTTGCACGCGGATGCGGCCGCGCAGGCGGTTGAGAACGAGGGTCTGCTGCGTCTCCGCGAGGCCCAGCTCCCACGGCGTGCCGGCGTGTTTGATCGATGACCACGGTGATGCGCCCGTGCCGCCATCGTGGCCGGCGATCACCACATGGTCGGCCTTGCACTTGGCCACGCCGGCGGCGATCGTGCCGACACCGACTTCGCTGACCAGCTTGACGCTGATCGACGCGCGCGGGTTAGCGTTCTTCAGGTCGTGGATCAATTGCGCCAGGTCTTCGATCGAATAGATGTCGTGATGCGGCGGCGGCGAAATCAAACCGACACCCGGCACCGAGTAGCGCAGCATGCCGATGTATTCGCTGACCTTGCCGCCGGGAAGCTGTCCGCCCTCGCCCGGCTTGGCGCCTTGCGCCATCTTGATCTGAAGTTGATCGGCGGACACGAGGTACTCCGTCGTCACACCGAAGCGGCCGCTGGCGACCTGCTTGATCTTCGAGCGCAGCGAGTCGCCGGCTTTGAGTTCGTAGTCGGCCTCGGTGACCTTGGCGCCGATGACATCGCTGACCTTGGTGCCGGCGCTGATCGGGATGCCTTTCAACTCATTGCGATAACGGGCCGGGTCTTCGCCGCCCTCGCCGGTGTTGCTCTTGCCGCCGATGCGGTTCATCGCAATCGCCAGCGTCGTGTGCGCCTCGGTACTGATCGAGCCGAGCGACATCGCGCCGGTGGCGAAACGCTTGACGATGTCGGCCGCGCTCTCGACATCTTCGACCGGGATCGCCTTGCTCGGATCGACCTTGAACTCGAACAAGCCGCGCAGCGTCATGTGGCGCTTGCTCTGGTCGTTGATGAGCTGCGCGTATTCCTTGTAGGTCTCGAACTTGCCCGCACGCGCCGCGTGCTGCAGCTTGGCGATCGCGTCGGGCGACCACATGTGCTCTTCGCCGCGCACGCGCCAGGCGTACTCGCCGCCGGCGTCGAGCATCGTGGCGAGGGTCGGGTCGTCGCTGAACGCCGCGCGGTGCGTGCGGATCGCTTCTTCGGCGACTTCGAAGACGCCGATGCCGCCGACCTGCGACGCCGTGCCGCGGAAGTACTTGGCGACGAAGTCTTTCTCCAGGCCCACGGCTTCGAACAGTTGCGCGCCGCAGTACGACATGTACGTGGACACGCCCATCTTCGACATGATCTTCGACAGGCCTTTGCCGATGGCCTTGACGTAGTTGTAGATCGCCTTCTCCGCGGAAAGCTCGCCCGGCAGTTCCTTGTGCAGCGCGACCAGCGTTTCCATCGCCAGGTACGGATGCACGGCTTCGGCGCCGTAGCCTGCCAGCACGGCGAAGTGATGGACCTCGCGCGCGCAACCCGTCTCGACGACGAGGCCAGCCGTCGTGCGCAGGCCCTCGCGCACGAGGTGGTGGTGCACGGCCGACAGCGCGAGCAGCGCAGGAATCGCGACGCGCTCGCGGCGCATGCGGCGGTCGGTGACGATCAGGATGTTGTGGCCACCCTTGAGCGCATCGACGGCTTCGGCCGTCAGCGACGCCAACTTGGCTTCGATGCCTTCCTTGCCCCACGCGAGCGGGTACGTGATGTCGAGCTCGTAGCTCTTGAACTTGCCATGCGTGTGGCGCTCGATCGAACGCAGCCGCGCCATGTCGTCGAAGTCGAGCACGGGCTGCGTCACTTCCAGACGCATGGGAGGATTGACGTTGTTGATGTCGAGCAGGTTCGGCTTCGGGCCGATGAAGCTGTTGAGCGACATCACGATCGCTTCGCGGATCGGGTCGATCGGCGGGTTCGTGACCTGCGCGAACAATTGCTTGAAGTAATTGAACAGCGGCTTGTTCTTGTCCGACAGCACGGCCAACGGCGAGTCGTTGCCCATCGAGCCGATGCCTTCTTCACCGGCGGTGGCCATGGGCGCCAACAGGAACTTGATGTCTTCCTGCGTCGTGCCGAAGGCCTGCTGGCGGTCGAGCAGCGATTCGGCGTGCGGCAGCGGTTGTGCAGGTTCGATGTCGAGCGCATCGAGCTTGATGCGCACGTTCTCGATCCACTGCCGGTACGGCTTGGCATGGGCGAACTGGTTCTTCAGCTCTTCGTCATCGACGATGCGGCCTTGTTCGAGGTCGATGAGGAACATCTTGCCCGGCTGTAGGCGCCACTTCTTGACGATGCGCGGCTCGGGGATCGGCAGCACGCCGGATTCGGAGGCCATGACGACGAGGTCGTCGTCGGTGACGATGTAGCGCGCGGGGCGCAGGCCATTGCGATCGAGCGTGGCGCCGATCTGCTTGCCGTCGGTGAAGACCATCGCCGCCGGGCCGTCCCACGGCTCCATCATCGCGGCGTGGTATTCGTAGAAGGCGCGGCGGCGGATGTCCATGCCCTCGTGCTGCTCCCAGGCCTCGGGGATCATCATCATCATCGCGTGCGCGAGCGAGTAGCCGCTCATCGTCAGCAGCTCGAGCGCGTTGTCGAAGGTGGCGGTGTCGCTCTGGTGCTCGAAGCTGATCGGGTAGAGCTTGGGCAGGTCGTCGCCGAGCACGGGCGAGCTCATCACACCCTCGCGCGCGCGCATCCAGTTGAAGTTGCCCTTGACGGTGTTGATCTCGCCGTTGTGCGCGACCATGCGGTACGGGTGCGCGAGCGGCCATTCGGGGAACGTGTTCGTCGAGAAGCGCTGGTGCACGAGCGCCATCGCGCTGACCACGCGCTCGTCGGCCAGGTCGCGGTAGTACTGGCCGACCTGGTCAGCGAGCAGCAGACCCTTGTAGATGACCGTGCGGCAACTCATGCTCGGCACGTAGTACTCGCGGCTGTGCGTGAGCTTCAGCGCCTGGATCGCGGCACTCGCGGTCTTGCGGATCACGTAGAGCTTGCGTTCGAGCGCGTCAGGCACGATCACGTCCGGGCCGCGGCCGATGAAGATTCTGGCGGATCACCGGCTCCTTCGCGCGCACTGTCGGGCTCATCGGCATCTCGCGATCGACCGGCACGTCGCGCCAGCCGATCAGCACTTGGCCTTCGGCCTTGACTGCGCGTGCAAGTTCCTGCTCGCAGGCCAGGCGCGAGGCGTGTTCTTTGGGCAGAAAGATCATGCCGACGCCGTATTCGCCGGGCGGCGGCAGGTCGATGCCCTGGTTCGTCATCTCGGCGCGGTAGTACTCGTCGGGGATCTGGATCAGGATGCCCGCGCCGTCGCCCATCAGCTTGTCGGCGCCGACAGCGCCGCGGTGGTCGAGGTTCTCGAGGATCTTCAAACCCTGCGTGACGATGCCGTGCGAGCGCTGGCCCTTGATGTGGGCGACGAAGCCGACGCCGCAGGCGTCGTGTTCGTTGGCCGGGTCGTAGAGGCCCTCGGCGGTGGCGGTTTCGACTTCCTGGCGGGTGGCGTTGCTCATCTCGCGCGCTCCACAAATCGGGCAAACGGGATGGCGAGGTTACTGCACCGCAGCAAGGTCGCCAACGGCTTTTAATTGGGGTCAGGCTCGATAAATTCGGCGACAACCGTGCAGTGGCCTTTAATTGGGGACAGACTTATTCATTACTCGTCGGAGGGGTCTGCCCCGCGCACGGGACGCCAGTGGCCGCCCGAGGGATTCGGCCATTCGATGCACGAACCCTGCCGGACCCAAGGCCACTCCTTTCGCCACAGCAAGGCCAAACCGCATGTCTTCAGCACCCTGCTGAGCCGAATGCAGGGCGACAGTGTGTGCATGCTCTCTTTCGAACGGCGTGTTGCCCAGTCGCCAATACAGTGCGTGTTCGGTGATCAGCGGGTCGCGGCGGCGCCCGGTGTGGTGCGCCGCGCTCGACCAGGGCCAATCCTGCGCCGCGGCCACCAAGCCGGCCCGAGCCGGCAGGGCTTCGATGTGCAGCATCGCCGGCAGCAGCAGCGTCTGACTGTCGAGCAGGCTGGTCCGAAAGCGGCCATCCCACAGCGTGCCGCGCCGAGCATGGCGGCGATTGAACAACGCCACGTAGCGCCGCCCGATGGATTGCATCAAGCGGGCGAGCGACTCGGCCTCGGCCGGCGTGGTCAGCAGATGCACCTCGCTGGCCAACAGCGCATAGGCATGAATCGACACGCCCTGCCGCGCCGCCGGTTCACGCAGTAGTTCAACGAAGGCAGCACGGTCGGCATCGTCGGCGAACGCCGCCTGCCCGTTGTGGCCGCGCAGCAGCACGTGGTGCAGCTCACCGGCCACTGCCAAGCGCGGCTGGCGCGCCATGCTCAGTGCTCCTCGAACGCAGATCGCCCGGTCAACCGCGTGTACTCGCGCGATGCAAAGCGGTCGGTCATGCCGGCGATGTAGTCGGCAACCGCGCGCAGGCCGATCTGCTGTTGCGCGGCGCGATGTTCTTCCGGCAGTTGCTGCGGCGCGTCGGCGTAGGCGCTGAACAAGGCGCGCACCACCTGCTGAGCCTGCAACGTGGTGTGCTCGACCTGCGGATGCCGGTACAGCGCCGCAAACAGGAAACGCTTCAACGCGGTGCCCTGCTCGCGCATCGCGGGCGTGAACTGCACGAGCGGCGGCAGTGCGTGAACGTCATGCGCGTGCGCTGGCGCGTGAGCTTGTAGCTGGGTCGTGGTGGCGGCGATGACGTCATTGACTTGCGCCGAGAGCAGGCGCCGCAGCGTTTCAGCGATCAGGCGCCGCTCGGGCGCGCCTTGCAGATGGGGATGCTCGGCCAGCGCCGCGGCACGGTGCGCGGCGAACAGCGGCACCTCGTCCAACTGCGCCATGCCGAGCAAGCCGGAGCGCAGGCCATCGTCGATGTCGTGCGCGTTGTAGGCCATCTCGTCGGCCAGGTTGGCGAGTTGCGCTTCGAGGCTCGGCTGCTGGCCGGCGACGATGCGGCGCGCCGGGCCGTCGGGTTCTCTTTCGACCATGCGCTGCGCAACGCGCATCGAGCAACGCTTCAGGATGCCCTCGCGCGTTTCGAGCGTGAGGTTCAAGCCGTCGAAGCGTGGGTAGCGCTGCTCGAGCACATCAACCACGCGCAGGCTTTGCAGGTTGTGCTCGAAGCCGCCATTCGGTTTCATGCAGTCGTCGAGCGCGTCCTGGCCGGCGTGGCCAAACGGCGTGTGGCCGAGGTCGTGCGCCAATGCGATGGCTTCGACCAAGTCTTCGTTGAGCGACAACGCACGCGCGATCGAGCGGCCGAGTTGCGCCACTTCGAGCGAATGCGTGAGGCGCGTGCGGAACAGATCGCCCTCGTGATTGACGAAGACTTGGGTCTTGTAAACCAGGCGGCGGAACGCCGTGCAGTGCACGACACGATCGCGGTCGCGCTGGTGGTCGTTGCGCGGCGGTGCGCTCGGCTCGGCGATGCGCCGGCCGCGCGACTGCGCTGGGTCGCAGGCGTAAGGCGCGAGGGCACTCACTCGCAATGTGCGGCCAACGTGTCGCGCACGAGTCTCTCGGGCACGCTGCGCAGCGCGGCACGACCGATCTGCTCGATAACGACGAAGCGGATCTGCCCGGCCTCGGACTTCTTGTCCAGACGCATCAGGTCGAACCACTGCGCGGGCCCGCCGAGGCGCGGCGCGCGCACCGGCAGGCCAGCACGCTCGCAAAGCGCGCGCACGCGGCCGACGAATGTTGTCGGCACGAGGCCGAGGCGCGCCGACAGGTCGCTCGCCATCACCATGCCGCAGCCGACAGCCTCGCCGTGCAACCACTCGCCATAGCCAAGACCTGCTTCGATGGCGTGGCCGAAGGTGTGGCCGAAGTTGAGGATGGCGCGCAGGTCGGCTTCGCGCTCGTCGGCCGCCACGACCGCAGCCTTGATCTCGCACGAGCGCTGCACGGCGTGTGCCAGTGCGGCGGGGTCGCGTGCGAGCAGGGCATCGATGTGGCGCTCGGTCCAATCGAAGAACGCTGCGTCGGCGATCGGCCCGTACTTGATGACCTCGGCCAGCCCGGCACTGAGCTCGCGCGCGGGCAGCGTGTCGAGCGTGGCCAGATCGCAGACCACCCGCTGCGGCTGGTAGAACGCGCCGATCATGTTCTTGCCGCGCGGATGGTTGATCGCGGTCTTGCCGCCGACGGAAGAATCAACCTGCGCCAGCAGCGTCGTCGGCACCTGCACGAACGGCACGCCGCGCATGTACGCGGCCGCAGCGAAACCGGCGATGTCGCCGACGACGCCACCGCCGAGCGCGAACAGCACCGTCTTGCGGTCGCAGCCTTCGCCGAGCAGGCGGTCGAAAATCAGGTTCAGCGTCGGCCACTGCTTGTGTTCTTCGCCATCGGGCAATTCCACGTTAAGGATGCGGCGGTAATGCGGCGTGAGTGCGGCGCGCAGTGCGCTGCCGTAGAGGCCCGCCACCACGGGGTTGCTGACGATCAGCGCGCTGTCGGCTCGCGGCAGACCTTGCCAAGCGGAGTCGTCTGTTAAGAGGCCGCGACCGATCAGGATGTCGTAGCCGCGGTCGCCGAGATCGATCGCAACCCGTGCAGCGCTTGCAGTAGGCATGGAGCACATGCCGCCCAGTTTACGGGCGCGGCGGCGGTGCTTGCTGTTCCGGGGGCACGAGGCCCGCCAGTTCGATCTGCATCAGCACCATGCTGACGAGGGTGTGCACCGAAGGCCGACCCGTCTCGATGACGAAGTGCGCGCAGCGCCGGTAGAGCGGGTCGCGCTCTTGAAACAGCGCGCGCAGTCGCTTCAACGGATCGGCACTGCCCTGCAACAACGGCCGGTGGGTGTCATGGCGCAAGCGCCGCGCCAGATCTTCGGGCGTGCTGCGCAGATAGAAAACCTGCGTGCGCTCGCGCAGCACAGCGCGGTTGCTGTCGCGCAGCACCGCGCCGCCGCCGGTGGCGATGACCGCAGTGCCGCCGTCACGCGTGACATCGTCGATGACCTCGGCCTCGACGTCGCGGAATGCAGCTTCGCCATGCAACTCGAAGTAGGCTCGGATCGAGCAGCCGATGCGCTGCTCGATCCGCTGATCGGTATCGACGAACGTGAGCCCGAGGTGCCGTGCAACATGGCGCCCGACGGTGGACTTGCCACTGCCGGGCATGCCGACCAGCGAGATCAAGACATGGGCCCGCCGGACGCTACGAGGGAACGCACTCCGTGGCCGCCGATGTCGTCGTTGACGCGTTCGGGTTCTGCGGTTCGTCGGCGCGCCAGCGGTTGTAGCGGTACAGCGTCATGGTGCAGTTCGGCGAGATGTAGAGGTCGAACAGGTGCCACCACAATGCGCTGCCTTCGCCCGGCGGCGGGCTGAAGACGACCGTGCGGCCGACGTAGTTCAACTCGACGCGGGTCGGCGATCCGGTCATGCCAGGCGTGAAGCTCTGCGAGAAGTTATGCAGATAGAAACGGTAGATGCCAACGCGCGGGCGCCGGATCGTTGTCACCTCGGGGCCGAAGCCTGTCACGTCATCAACGTCCAGGCTGGCATATGGTGCCGTCGTCAACGACCCCTCGGAGGAAAAGTAAACATGCGACCCATCGGGCGTGCGCAGATGCGAGTCAATGTCGGTGGGGTTGGCGCCCCAGGTCAAGCGCATCGTCGCGGCGTTTGATGAAGGCAAAGTCAGGCATGTGGTCGTGAGATCGATGGTGGTGACCGCTCCGACATCCACCGACGCTGCATTGGTCAAGAAGGCGCCTTTGCGTCCGGAAATCAGGAGACGACTGGGCGGCTGGCCGGTAGTTGACGACCGGCCAGTGACTGTGAACTGGCCCTGCGCATTGGTTGTGGCCTGCGATATTGCCGAGTAGCTGATGCCTTCGGCCTCAACGCGAACATTCGGCGCTGGCATGCCGTTGTCATCGTTGACGCAGCCGGTAATGGCGGCTGCGCTTGCAATTGGCGCGCCTATCATCCACTGGCCGAACGCAGCAACCGAAGCCGCATAGACCCCACCTGAGAGCGTTGCCGAGCCCGCTTGCACCCAACGGCCGCTGCCTGAGTCGAACCGATACAGATTGGCCGTTGCCAGCGCAGTGCCTCGGCTGCTGACTGGAATGTTTATCGTCAGCGTCTGTCCGCTCGCAACGTCTAGGGGCACCGATGAGTTCAACGTCACGCCGCCGAAAGTTTCCAGCGGTTCGGAGTTGTTGTCGGTGTAGTCACCCGACAAGAGATGGCTGTCTGTGGCGACGGCGATCTGCGTCACGCGGACGCCGACTGTCGTCGGCGCCGCGCCACCACCCGCCGGCACCACGGCGTTGGCGGGCAGGGTTACTGAAGCGCCACTGGCCGTGTCGGTGACCGTACCGCCGGATGCCACGGTCACATCGGTCGTCGTTCCGAAAGGTGTCAGCCGTTGCAGCCCCACCGAAGGCACAGTGCCGAGCACTTCAGCCGGTACATAAAGGGTTTCGTAGTTGGCCGCGCTGACTTCAAAAAGCACGCGCGACGAAGGGGTCGCCGATTGCTGACCGTACGCGCCGTCGCTGTTGGTCGTCAGCGTGGTTCCAGCAAACTTCACAGACGCACCGGCCAACGGGATGCCTGTGCGCGAATTGATGACGGAACCTTGAATCGCGTCGTCGCTGACCACCACGGCTGGATCGGCCGTGGGGCGCGGACCATCACCCGTTAGTCCGCCGCCGGTGCCGGAACCAGCCCCAAAGGGCGGAGTGCCGGCCCCAGTACCGAACGGTGTAGTGCCCGAGCCATCGCCCAGCGGCGTGGTGCCTGTGGCCCCACCACCACCGCCACAGGCGACGAGCAACGCGAGTGCCGCCAAGCTCAACCACCGGCTGGAGCCGCCGTCGGCTTCCCCAGCAGCCAGATCATCGCGCGCCTTCACCGCACTGCTGCCTTTTCAGTCACGACCTTGGGAGTCAAGAACACCAACAGCTCGGTGCGCTGCGATTCCGATGTTTTGGTCTTGAACAAGTTGCCCAGCACCGGCACGTCGCCGAGGAACGGCACCTTGGTCACGCTGTCGTTGGATTGCTGCTCATAGATGCCGCCGATGACCACAGTGCCGCCGTTCTCGACCAGCACCTGTGTCTTGACTTCCTTGATGTTGATCTCGCGGCCGAGCGCGGTCAGCGCACCCAGGCTGTCCTTGTTGATCTTCACGTCCATGATGATGTTGCCTTCGGGCGTGATCTGCGGTGTGACTTCGAGCTTCAGGGCAGCCTCGACAAATTCGATCGCCGTGGCGCCGGAGCTGGTCGAACGCTGGAACGGGACCTTCGTGCCTTGGCTGATGAAAGCCTTGACCTGATCGGCCGTGACGATGCGCGGGCTCGACACCACCTTGCCCTTGCCGTCCGCTTCGAGCGCCGAGATCTCGAGATTCAGGAAACGGTTGGACGCGGCGCCGAAGATCGACAGTGCGAAGCTCGCCGGGTTGTAGCCGCCCTGGCCGATCGCCGGCAGGTTGATCATCTGCTGGTTCGTGTACGCATCGCCAGCATCAGGCGTCTGACGGGTGACCTGACCGACACCGACGTAGTTGCCGCCTACGGCGACCCGGTTGTCCCCGGTCACACCCCAGCCGGGAACCCCGCCGCGAATGCCGCGCAGATCAACAAAGCCGAGCTTGGCACCCAGCGATTTGCCGAAGGTATCGCTGGCCTCGACGATCCGAGCCTCGATCAGCACTTGACGCACCGGGATGTCGATGCGCGCGATCAGCGACTGAATCTCTTCGAGTTTCGAAGGAATGTCCGTGACGAAGAGTTGGTTCGTACGCTGGTCGGAAATGACGCTGCCGCGAGCCGAGAGCAGTTTTGTGCTCGTACCGCCTGCACCGCCACCCGCGGCTGCCGTGTTGGTTCCCGCCAGTCCCTTGGCCACGTCCTCCGCCTTCGTGTAGTTCAACTGGAACGACTGCGTACGCAGCGGCTCGAGCTCAGACTTCTTCTTGCCCGCTTCCAGGTCCGCCTGCTCCTTGATCGCCAGTTCGTCCTTCGGTGCGATCCAGATCACGTTGCCGCTCTTGCGCAGGCCCAGGCCCTTGGCCTGCAGGATGATGTCCAGCGCCTGGTCCCAGGGCACGTCTTTCAAGCGCAGCGTCAGGCTGCCGGTGACGGTGTCGCTGGTGACGACGTTGAAGTTGGTGAAGTCGGCTATGACCTGCAGCAGCGAGCGCACTTCGATGTTCTGGAAGTTCAGGCTGAGCTTCTCGCCGGCGTAGCCTGGGCCTTGCGTCAGCTTGTTGGGGTCCACCTTGACCGGCCGCACTTCGACGACGAACTGCGTGTCGCTTTGATAAGCGCTGTGCTCCCAATTGCCGCGCGGCTCGATGACCATGCGCACGCGGTCGCCGCTTTGCGTGGTCGTCACCGTTTGCACCGGCGTGCCGAAATCCGTGACATCGAGGCGACGGCGTAGGTTGTCGGGCACCGTGCTGCGCGGGAACTCGACCAGCAGGCCCGTGCCCTGCTGGCGAATGTCCACACCGACCTGGTTGCTCGGCAAGGTCACGATCACGCGGCCGGCGCCATCGACGCCGCGGCGGAAGTCGATCTCACGCAACGATTGCGGATCGCGGTTCTGACTCGGCGCGAACGTGGTCGGCGCGGCCGCGGTGGCTGCCGCGGGCGTGGCGCCGGCTGCCGCCGGTGCCGCCGCAGCAGCAGCCGCTGGCGCAGCGCTGTCAACGACGATCAACAGCGCGTTGCCGTCGATCTGCGCGCGGTAGGTCGCGGCCTGCTTCAAGTTCAGCACCAGGCGCGTGCGGTCGCCGGCCTGCGCCACGTTGACCGAGCGCAAGTTGCCTTGGTTGATCTCGACCGACGGCTTGCCCATGGCGTTACCCACGCCCGGCAGGTCGATCGCAATGCGCGCCGGCTGCTGGATCGTGAAGCCAGCGGGCACCGCCTTGAGGGCCTCGCTCATTTCGATGCGCACCACGTCGGCGCCCGCCTGCTGCGTGCTGGTGATCGACTGGATCACCGCTTGCGCAAAGGCCACCGGAGCGGCCAGCGTCATCGCCAGTGCTCCCCCCCAAACACGCCAGTTCATCATGTTGCCCTTCTCCTTCGAATTCATCATCGCGCCGCCCGCTGTTCAATCAATTGCAGGGTGCTGTTGCGTTCGATCCACTCCCCCGCCGCGTCCTGCACGACCTCGCGCAGGACCAGTTCGGTATCTCCGACACGCAGGATGCGGCCGTAGTTCTGACCGATGTAGTCACCGACCTTGACCTGGTAGAGCAGGTTGTCCACACGCAGCAGCGCGTACGGACGGCTTTCTTTGTTGATGCTGCCGACCATCGACATCGTGTCCAGCGGATAGGCTTCGAGCGGCTCCTTGCGCCGCTTCAGCTCGGCGGCCAGCAGCGAACTCGGCGCGCGCTCGTCGCGCTTCAGGGCCACGGCCAGCTTCTGATTGCTGAACGGGTCCACCGCCTCGGCCGTCGCGTAGGGCTGCGGCGTGAATTTCTTCGGCGCCGACAAAGGCGTTACGTTCGGCTTGACTTCCTTCTTCTGCTGCGCGGTCCAACCGTCGAGCTCGGACAGCTCGGCGCCGCAAGCAGCGAGCAGACCGATCAGAGCCACAGCGGCCATCGTGCGAAGGGCAGGCATCAGGGTCGGCTTCATGGCTTCTTCGCTCCCGCGGCGGCAGCTTTCTTCTGCGCCGCCTGTGCATCGACTTCAGTCTTGTCGAGATAGCGGTAGGTGCGCGCCGTTGCATCCATCGACAGCAGGCCCGCGCCATCCTTGCCTGGGGTGGCAATGGTCATCTCATGCAGCGTGACGATGCGCGACAGGTTAGCCACGTCGGCGGCAAAGGCGCCGATATCGTGATAGCGGCCCGACACCTTGATCGCGATCGGCAGCTCGGCGTAGTAGTCCTTCACCGCGACCGAGCCCGGGCGGAACAGCTCGAACTGCAAACCGCGGCCGATGCCGGCCTGGTTGATGTCCGACAGCAGCGCATCCATTTCGGCCTTTCCGGGAAGCTGCTTCTCAAGCTGGGTTACGTACTCCTCGACCTGCAGCTTTTGCTTTTTCAGCTCGGGCAGGTTCACGGCCTGCGCGAGTTTGCTGCGGTAGTCGGTCTTCAGTGCCGGCTCCTTGGCGCGCTCGGCTTCGAGTTCATCGGATTTGCCTTGCAGCAGCAGCAGCCAACCGAGCAACACCACCATCGCCGCCAGAGCCAGCCAAGTGGCCAGCTTGGGCAACAGCGGCCATTGGCCGGGTTGTCTCGAGTCCAAGCCGCGGAACTGCGCCGCCGCCTGCTCGAACATCGTGCTCAGTTCGAAACCGGGAGATTTTGTCTGGGTTGCCATGGTGGACCTCAGGGAGCTTTGGCAACGCTGGCCGGCGCCTTGCCACCCGGCGCGCTGGCGGCGTCGGCGGGCGCTTGCGGACGTTTGATCGACACACGCATCGAGAAGTCGAACAGGCGCGATGCCGTCGGCGTGCGACCCTGCGTCGTTGCCGCAACGGCCTTGATCTCGATCAGTTCCGGACGCTCGAGCCAAGTCGAGTTGTAGAGCGAGTTGCGCAGGAACTCGGAGACGCGCTCGTTGGTTTGCGCGACGCCGGTCACGGTGACGGTCTGCCCGGCCTGCTTGATGTTGGTCAGGTACACACCTTCCGGCGTCTGCTTGACCAGCTCGTTGAGCAAGTGCACCGGCACGTTGCGGTCGGCTTGCAGATCTTCCACCGCCTTCTGCCGCGCTTTCAACGCGTCGATCTCGGCGCGCAGGTTCGCGATGTCCTTGATTTCGGCTTCGAGCTTCTTGATCTCGGAGCCGAGGTAGGCGTTGCGCTCTTGCTGCGCCGACTTCATCTGGCTCAGCACGGCGAACCAAAGGCCCACGGCCACCAGTCCAGCGCAGAACGCCGCAGCCAAGCCGGCAAAGTAGGCGCGCTTGCGCGCTGCCCGTTTTTCTTCCCGATGGGGAAGCAGGTTGATGAGGATCACTGCATGAACCTCCGCATCGCCAGCCCGCACGCAGTGAGGTACGAAGGCGCCTCGCGGCGCACCTTGTTCTCACGCACCGAGCCGCCGAGCTTCATGTGTTCGAAAGGGTTGACGACCATCGAGGCGAAGCCGGTCAGGTCGGTGACGCGCTCCTTCAGGCCCGGCAGCGTCGCCGTGCCGCCGGCCAGCATCACGTAATGCACCTTGTGGTGCGGCGTGCTGGTGAAGAAGTACTGCAGCGCACGGCCGATTTCCTGCGACAGGCTGTCCACGAACGGAGCCAGGATGGCGCTCTCGTAGTCTTCCGGCAACTCGCCACCGAGCTTTTTCTGCTCGGCCTCTTCGAACGAGAAGCCGTACTGGCGCGAGATCAGTTGCGTGAGCTGCGACCCGCCGAAAGCCTGATCGCGGTCGTACAGCAACTCTTCGTCGCGCAGCACTTTCAGGCTCGTCGTGTCGGCGCCGATTTCGAACAGCGCCACCAGCGCGTCCTTGCCCTCGCTGGGCAGCGTGCGCACGATGCGGCTCATCGCCAGGCGCGAGGCATGGCTTTCGATGTCGAGCACCATCGGCTTCAGGCCGGCGGCTTCGGCCAGGCCCTGACGGTCCTGCACGCGGTCCTTGCGCGACGCGGCGATCAGCACCTCGACATCACCGATCGACGTGGCGCTCGGCCCGATGACGCAGAAGTCGAGGCTGACCTCGTCGAGCGAGAACGGGATGTACTGGTTGGCCTCGCTTTCGACCTGCAGCTCGAGCTCTTCCTCGCGCAGGCCGGCCGGCAACATTATCTTCTTGGTGATCACGGCCGATTGCGGCATCGCCATGGCGACGTTCTTGGTCTTGGTGCCGCTCTTGCTGACGACGCGCTTGACCGCCTCGGCCACCTCGTCGAATTTTTCGATCTGGCCGTCGGTGATCCAGCCCTTTTCGAAAGGCTCCGATGCAAACCGCTCGACGACGAACTCGCCGGCGGCGCTTTGCCCCAACTCCACCAGCTTCACGCTCGAAGTGCTGATGTCCAGTCCGATCATCGACGTGTGCGTGCGACCGAACAACGCGTCTAGGAAGCTCACTACGGGTACCCCCCAAAGTGCCTCGCCGAATATGTTTCAGCGGCACACTGGATTGTTAAGAAGTTACTTGAATGCTAGCAGTAAAGCCCTTGTGCGCCCAAGGAAAAGGCACGCTTTCAAGAGGCGCCACGTTGTGTAACTCAGACTTGCGGCGACTCCGGATTGCATGCGACGTTAATCCATTTGCCCTGCGCCGTTGGGGGTGTCGCGCGCACCATGTCGAGCAGCAGTTCACGCTCGGCCTCGTTGCCCGCGTCGGCGTTTCTATAATCCCACTGCATTGCGTTGTGCCGTTGCTGCGGCAAGCGCCTTGGTCTCGATGCGCGGCACACTGCCGCACCGTCCCTTGGCTGCCCATCCCCCACTCATGTGAGCCCGACCGACCGCCTCCCCTCCTGGACTCCTTGGATCCTGCGGCCGCTGGCGTGGTTGCTCGGCATTGCGCTCACTCTGGTGCTGGTCGTGGCGGCGCTGGTGGCCGTGGCATTGGCGGTGGCCTACCCGAACCTGCCGCCGGTGACCAGCCTCACCGACTACCGGCCCAAGCTGCCGCTGCGCGTGTTTTCGTCCGACGGCGTGCTGCTCGGCGAGTTCGGCGAAGAGCGGCGCAGCTTCACGCCGATCAAGGAAGTGCCCAAGGTGATGCGCGACGCCGTGCTGGCGATCGAGGACGCGCGCTTCTATGACCACGGCGGCGTCGATCTCGTCGGCATCGCGCGCGCGGCGCTGGCGCAACTGTCCGAAGCGCGCAGCCAGGGCGCATCGACGATCACGATGCAGGTCGCGCGCAACTTCTACCTCTCCACCGAGAAGACGCTGACGCGCAAGGTCTATGAGGTGCTGCTGACCTGGAAGATCGAGAGCCTGCTGACCAAAGATCAGATCCTAGAGGCCTACATGAACCAGATTTTTCTGGGGCAGCGGGCCTACGGATTTGCCGCGGCCTCGGAGATCTACTTCGGCAAGCCGCTGAAGGACGTGAGCGTGGCCGAAGCGGCGATGCTGGCCGGCCTGCCCAAGGGCCCGTCGATCTACAACCCGATCGTCAACCCGAAGCGGGCCACGGCACGGCAGCAGTACATCATCGACCGCATGCTCGACAACCGCTTCATCACGGCCGAGCAAGCCGCCGCGGCGCGCACCGAGAAGCTGCGCTACAAGAGCCAATCCGAAGTGGCGGTGCATGCCGAGTTCGTCGCCGAGGCGGCACGCCAGCTCGTCTTTGCGCAGTATGGCGACGAGGCGTACACGCGCGGCCTGAACGTTGTCTTGAGCGTCGGCTCGGCCGACCAGATGGTGGCCTACCGCGCGCTGCGCCGCGGCCTCATGGACTACGAGTTGCGCCAGGTCTATCGCGGCCCGGAAGCGTTCGTTGATCTGCCGGCCAAGGCTGCCGAAGTCGACACGCGCATCGCCGAAGCGCTGGCCGACCACCCGGACAACGATGACCTCAAGGCCGCCGTCGTCACCGAAGCCACGCCGAAGAAGGTCGTGGCCGTGATGCAGGACGGCGAGGCCGTCACGATCACCGGCGACGGGCCTGCGCCCCGTCGCCTCGGGCCTGGCCGACAAGGCGCCTGCCGCCAAGAAGATCCGCCGCGGCGCGATCGTGCGCGTGCTGCAGAACGCCAAGGGCCAGTGGTCGCTGACGCAGGTGCCGGAAGTCGAAGGCGCCTTCGTCGCGCTCGACCCGCGCACCGGCTGGATCCGCACGCATGGTCGGCGGCTTCGACTACCGCAAAAGCAAGTTCAACCATGTCACGCAGGCGTGGCGGCAGCCGGGGTCGAGCTTCAAGCCGTTCATCTACTCGGCGGCGCTCGAAAAAGGCTTCACCTCGGCGACGGTGATCAACGACGCGCCGCTGTTCTTCGACGCCACCACCACCGGCAGCCAGCCGTGGGAGCCGAAGAACTACGACGGCACCTTCGACGGCCCGATGCCGATGAAGCGCGGCCTGGCGAAGTCGAAGAACATGATCTCGATCCGCATCCTGGAAGCGATCGGCCCGCCGTTTGCGCAAGGCTGGGTCTCGCGCTTCGGCTTCGAGGCCGAGAAGCATCCGCCGTTCCTGACGATGGCGCTGGGCGCCGGCTCGGTGACGCCGCTGCAGGTGGCCAGCGGCTACGGCGTCTTTGCCAACGGCGGCTACCTGGTGGCGCCGCGCCTGATCGAACGCATCACCGACTACCGCGGGCGCGTGCTGCAGGATTCGCCGACACAAAGGCCCGACGAGTCGATGCGCGTCATCGACGCCCGCAACGCCTATGTGATGACCGACCTGCTGCAGGAGGTCACGCGCTCGGGCACCGCCGCCAAGGCGCAGGGCACGCTTGAAGCGCAACGACATCTACGGCAAGACCGGCACCACCAACGACTCGATGGACGCCTGGTTCGCCGGCTGGCACCCGAGCCTGGTGGCGGTGGTCTGGATCGGCTACGACACGCCGCGCAAGCTCGGCGACAAGGAAACCGGCGGCGGCCTGGCGCTGCCGGTGTGGATCGAGTACATGCAGTACGCGCTGAAAGGCGTGCCGCCGCAGCGAAGCCGCCGCCAAAGCGCCGGACGGCCTGCTCAATGTCGGTGGCGAGTGGGTCTATGAGGAATACGCCCACGGCGCCGGCGTGACCAGCCTCGGCCTCGATCAGGCGCCGGCGCCGGTGGCGCCGACCGAAGACGAGAAGAAGAGCATCCTCGACCTGTTCAAGAACTGAAGGTCAGCGGCCTTGCCGGCCTGCGCGCTGGCCTCGCGCGACAGCCGCTCGAAAAACTCGACGCCGTCCTTGGTGTCGCGCCACTGCCCATCGACCTGCTTGAAGTGGTAGCCGCCGGCGCGCGCGGCCAGCCACAGCTCCTGCAACGGCGGCTGCGTGTTGATGACGATCTTGCTGCCGGCCGGCAGCGTCAGCTCGAGCAGGCCGCCGGTGCGCTGCGAGTCGATGTCGATCACGTCGTCCTGCAGCCAGCCGTCGAGCGTGGCTTCGATGCGCGACAGCACGGCAGAGGCCAGGCGGTGGTACTCGGCGTCGGTCATCGCAAAAAGGGCCCCTCTAGAATTGCTCGCATGCGCAAGAGTTGCTTCGATTCAGTGTAGCGGCGGCCCTCGTCGCCGCGGCGCGCATCGCACCTGTCCGCGTGTGGGCAAAAGGGCCCGTTGAAGCTGCCCGCGCCCCTGCCGCACGCCGCCAGCGCCGCTTCGGCGCCGACGCACGATGAGCGCGCCGACCGCGTTGCCCGGCGCGCCGTTCCTCGCCTGGCGCGGCCCGCAGCTCGAACTCGAAGGCCATGCGCTCGATGCGCTCGCGCACGCACACGGCACGCCGCTGTTCGTCTATTCGCGCGCCGCGATGCGCCACGCGCTGGCGTCGTACACGCGCGCGCTCGCCGGCCGCCGCCACCTCGTCTGCTATGCGATGAAAGCCAACTCGTCGCTGGCGGTGCTGCAGACGTTTGCGCAGGCCGGTTGCGGTTTCGATATCGTCTCCGTCGGCGAACTCGAACGCGTGCTGGCCGCCGGCGGCGACCCGAAGAAGATCGTCTTCTCCGGCGTCGGCAAGCGGCCCGACGAGATGCGCCGCGCGCTCGAAGTCGGCGTCAAGTGCTTCAACGTCGAGAGCCTCGGCGAGTTGCAATCGCTGTCGGAAGAGGCGCGGGCGATGAACTGTCAAGGCGCCGGTCAGCCTGCGCATCAACCCCGACATCGACCCGAAGACGCACCCCTACATTTCGACCGGCCTGCAGGGCAACAAGTTCGGCATCGCGCACAAGGAGGCCGTGACCGCGTACCGCGTCGCGGCCGGCCTGCCGGGCCTCGAGGTGGTCGGCATCGACTGCCACATCGGCTCGCAGATCACCGAGATCGGCCCCTACGCCGACGCGCTCGACCGGCTGCTCGACCTGGTCGAAGCCATCGAGGCCGAGAACATCGGCATCCGCCATCTCGATGTCGGCGGCGGCCTGGGCATCACCTACACCGACGAGACGCCGCCCGAGGCCGAGGTGCTCGTCGGCCAGTTGCTGGCGCGCATCGACGCGCGCGGCCACGGCAAGCGCGAGCTGCTGTTCGAGCCCGGCCGCTCGCTGGTCGGCAATGCCGGCGTGCTGCTGACCGAAGTGCTGGTGACCAAACACGGCACGCCGAAGAACTTCTGCATCGTCGATGCGGCGATGAACGACCTGCTGCGCCCTGCGCTGTACCAGGCGACGATGGGCATCGTGCCCTGCATTCAGCGCGCGGGCACGACCACGCTGTACGACGTTGTCGGCCCCGTCTGCGAATCGGGCGACTGGCTCGGCCGCGAGCGCAAGCTCGCGGTGCAGCCCGGCGATCGGCTGGCGGTGCTGTCGGCCGGCGCGTACGCGATGGCGATGGCCAGCAACTACAACAGCCGGCCGCGCGCGGCGGAAGTGATGGTCGATGGCAAGCAGGCGCACCTGATCCGCGAGCGCGAGAACGTGCGCGAGTTGTTCGCGCACGAAAAGCTGATCAAGCTGATTCTGCCTTCTTCGACCGCGTGGCAGGCGACTCGAATGCCTTGAAAGGCATTCAGCGTCGGCCGCTCCGACTTGCAGCGCGCGTTGGCATGCGGGCAGCGCGGATGGAAGGCGCAACCCGTCGGCGGGTTCAGCGGGTTCGGCACCTCGCCCTGCACCGGCGTGCGCGCGCGGCCGGTCATGTGGATGTCGGGAATCGCGTCGAGCAGCATGCGCGTGTACGGATGGCGCGGGCGCTTGAAGAGATCGGCCTTGTCGGCGAGCTCGACCAGGCGGCCGAGGTACATCACGCCGACCTGATCGCTCACGTGGCGCACGACGGCCAGGTTGTGCGAGATGAAGAGGTAGGTCAGACCGCGCTGGCGCTGCAGGTCCTTCATGATGTTGAGCACCTGCGCCTGCACGCTGACATCGAGCGCCGAGGTCGGCTCGTCGCAGACCAGGAACTCGGGTTGCGTGGCCAGCGCGCGCGCGATCGAGATGCGCTGGCGCTGGCCGCCGGAGAACTGGTGCGGAAATTTTTCGGCGTCGGCCGCCGCCAGACCGACCGAGCGCAGCAACTCCGCCACCTTGGCGCGCTGTTCGCCGTCGTCGGTCACGAGGCCATGTTCGCGGATCGGCTCGGCGACGATGTCGAGCACCTTCCAGCGCGGGTTCAGGCTCGCGTACGGATCCTGAAAGATCATCTGCATGCGCCGACGCAGCGTGCGCGTCTGCTCGGCGTCGAGCGTCTTCGTATCGACGCCGCTGAATTGCACGTTGCCGCGCGTCGGTTTGTACAGGCCGACGAGCAGGCGGGCGACGGTGCTCTTGCCGCAGCCCGACTCACCGACGAGCGCCAACGTCTTGCCCTTCTGATGGCGAAGCTGACGCCATCGACGGCGTGCACGAACTGGCGCGGCTTGCGGTCGATGACGCGGTTCAGCCACGGCGCCGACACATCGAAGATTTTTGCGAGGTCGGTGACTTCGACGATTGCCGTCATGTCGTTTTTCACCAGCCAACAGGCCGCGCGCGTCGCGCCGGCGTCCAGCAAGTCCGGCCGCTCGCTCTTGCAGCGATCGAACACTTTCGGGCAGCGCGGATTGAAGGCGCAGCCTTTCGGAATCGCGTTCAGGCGCGGCATCGCGCCGTCGATCTGCGTCAGGCGCTCGCGGTCTTCGTCCTTCGCCGGAATCGAGCCCATCAGGCCGACGGTGTACGGGTGCGTCGGCCGGTTGATCACGTCGCTGACCGGACCGATCTCGGCGATGCGGCCGGCGTACATCACCGCGACGCGGTCGCAGGTCTCGGCGATCACGCCCATGTCGTGCGTGACCAGCATGACGGCCGCGCCATGGTCTTTGCACAGCCGCTTCAGCAGCGAAATGATCTGCGCCTGGATCGACACGTCGAGCGCCGTCGTCGGCTCGTCGGCGACGATCAGCTTCGGCTCGGCCGCCAGCGCCAACGCAATGACGACGCGCTGGCGCATGCCGCCGGAGAACTGGTGCGGGTACTGGTCGATGCGCTGCTCGGCGCCCTGGATGCCGGTTTCCTTCAGCAGCTTGATCGCACGCTGCGCGCGCTTCGGCTTCGCTCACCGGCAAATGCGTGAGGATGGTTTCCGTGAGCTGGCGGCCGATCGTGTACAGCGGGTTCAGCGAGGTCAGCGGGTCCTGAAAGATCGCGCCGATCTGGCGGCCGCGGATCTTGCGCATCGCTTCGTACGGCAGGTTGTCGATGCGCTGGCCGTCCAGGCGAATCTCGCCGCCGGCGATGCGCCCCGGCGGTTCGAGCAGGCCGATGATCGCCGCGCCGGTGAGCGACTTGCCGGCGCCGGACTCGCCGACGACGCCGAGGATCTCGCCCGGCGCGATCGAAAACGAGATGTCGTCGAGCGCGAGCAGCGTGCCGCGGCGCGACGGGAACTCGACGCGCAGGTTCTTGACTTCGAGCAGTGCTGTCATTGCAGTCGGGGATTCAATGCGTCGCGCAGCCAATCGCCGAGCAGGTTCACGGACAGCGCGATCAGCACCAGCATCAGCCCCGGAAAGATCGTGATCCACCACTCGCCGGAAAACAGGAAGTCGTTGCCGATGCGGATCAGCGTGCCGAGCGACGGCTGCGTCGGCGGCACGCCGACGCCGAGGAACGACAGCGTGGCTTCGGTGAGGATCGCGGTGGCGACCTGGATCGTCGCCAGCACCAGCACCGGGCCCATGACGTTGGGCAGCACATGCTTCCGCATGATGCGCAGCGGCGCCACGCCGACCACGCGCGCGGCCTGCACGTACTCCTTGTTCCGCTCGACCAGCGTCGAGCCGCGCACGGTGCGCGCGTACTGCACCCAGCCGGGCAACGCGATGGCGAGCACGAGCACCGCAAAGGCCAGCGTGTCGTGCGCGTTGGGAAACATCGCGCGGCCGACGCCGTCGATCAACAGCGCGATCAGGATCGACGGGAACGACAGCATGACGTCGCAGACGCGCATGATGAAGGCATCGATCTTGCCGCCGACGAAACCCGACAGCAGGCCGAGGCTGACGCCGACGATCACCGACAGCACGACCGACGCCAGGCCGACGAGCATCGAGATGCGCGCGCCGTACATGATGGCCGAGAGGATGTCGCGGCCCTGGTCGTCGGTGCCGAGCAGGTATTTGGCGCAGCCGCCCTCTTCCCACATCGGCGGCAGGCGCGCGTCGGAGAGCTCCAGCGTCGCCAGATCGAACGGGTTGTGCGGCGCCACCCACGGCGCGAACAGCGCGCTGAAGATGCACACCGCCGCGACCACCGCCGCGCCGATCGCCATCGGCGAGGTGCGGAAGCTGTGCCAGACGTTGCCGTCGAAGAATCGACCGAGGGCCGTGGTCGTCATGGACCCGGTCTTGACGCTGATGTACTTGAACGGCATGAAGTTGTCGGCAAGCTGCACCAGCGACACGTTCTTCTTCATCGCCCAGGCCAGCGCCTGCTGGTGCAGCGGGATGTGGCCGATGTCGTCGGCGTGCAGCTTGAAGGCTTCGGCGATCATCGCGTTGCGCTTGGTCTGATCGGTCTCGCTCTGGATCTTCTGCGTCAACTCGTCGATCTTGGCGTTGCTGTACGCGCCGAGGTTGAAGGTGCCCTGGCCCTTGTCGGTGGGCGTGGCCATCAGGTTCGACAGCGCGTTGTGCGCGTCGTAGGTGCCGGGCGTCCAGCCGAGCAGGTAGAAGCTGGTGTCGCGGCGCAGGATCTTCGGGAAGTACGTCGCCTTGCTCTCGGCCTGCAAGTTGATCTTGATGCCGATGCGCGCCAGATTCGCTGCCACCGCCTGACAGATTTCACCGTCGTTGACGTAGCGGTCGTTCGGGCAGTTCATGCCGACCTCGAAGCCGTTCGGATAGCCGGCGTCGGCGAGCAGCTTCTTCGCGCTTCGGCGTCGTGCGGCAGGCGCTTGTTCATCTCGCCCAGAAGCCCTTGATGCCCGGCGCGATCTCAACCCGGTCGGCGTGGCGGCGTTGCGCATCACGCGCGCCTTGATCGTCTCGGTGTCGATCGCCTGATAGAAGGCCTGCCGCACCCGCTTGTCCTTGAACGGGTTCTTGCCCTTGACGCTCGACGACAGCAGCTCGTCGCGCTTCTGGTCCATGCCGAGGAAGATCGTGCGCAGCTCGGGGCCTTGCATCACCGTAGGTTGGCGTTGCACTTCAATCGCTCCACGTCTTGCAGCGGCACCGGCTCCATCATGTCGATCTCGCCGGAGAGCATGGCGGCGACGCGCGTCGCGTCGTTGCCGATCGGCGTGAAGATCACTTCATCGACATTGCCATCGACCTTGCCCCAGTACGCGGCGTTGCGCACGAAGGTGCTGCGCGTCGTCGGCTGCCGCTCGCGCAGGCGGTACGGCCCGGTGCCGTTGGCGCGGAACGACGCGGTGTTCTCGATGCCCTTGCGCCGATCGACCGGCTTCTCGGCCTTGTTGTCCTCGCACCATTTCTTGCTCATGATGTACACGAGCGAGATCACGTCGGGCAGGATCGGAAACGGCGCAGTGGTCTCGATCTCGACCGTGGCGTCATCGACCTTGCGGACCTGCTTGATCGACGACGTGTAGCCCTTCATGTCGGAGCCGTCGCCGGCGGCGCGGCCGAAGGAGAAGACCACGTCGTCGGCGGTGAGCGCGCGTGCCGTCGTGAAACTTGACGCCCTTGCGCAAATCGAAGCGCCACACCGTCGGCGAGGTCTGCGCCCATTTGGTCGCCAGCGCCGGCTCCAAGCCGAGCTTCTTGTCGCGGCCGACCAGCGGCTCATAGACGTTGCCGGTGATCGACAGTTGCAGCGACTCGTTGAGCGAGTGCGGGTCCATCGACGTCGCGTCGCCCTGGTTGGCGACGCGCAGCGTGGCGGCTGCGTGACGCCGCAAGCCAGCAGCGCCGCGAGCACGAGCGGGTTGAAGCGTTTCATCGTTGGTCTCCTGAAAGAGTTTCCCCGGCCACGAGCGGCATCGAGCGCTCGACCAATCCGGCCAGCAACGCGCCGCCGAGCGGCAGCACGTCGTCGTTGAAGTCGTAGCGCGAGTTGTGCAGGAAGGCGCCGCCGCCCTGCCCGAGGCGCATGTAGGCGCCGGGCTTGACCTGCAGCATGAACGAAAAATCTTCCGCGCCCATGCTCGGCGACATCTGCCGCGTGACGCGCTCTTCACCGACCAGCGACGCGGCCACATCGGCGGCGAACATCGCATGCTCACCGCTGTTGATCGTCGCCGGGTAGGTGCGCTGGTAGTGCAGCGACGCCGTCGCGCCGAAGGCCACCGCGACAGAATCGACCAGGCGCGCCAGCCGCTCCTCGACCATCTCCTGGACCTCGGGGCGGAACGTGCGCACGGTGCCGACGAGGCGCGCCTCGCGCGGGATGACGCTGAAGGCGCCGACGTTGCCGGCCTGCATCGCGCAGATGCTGATCACGGCGCTGTCCACCGGGCTGACGTTGCGCGCGACGATGCTTTGCGCGGCGGTGATGATGTGGCCGGCGACGAGCACCGGATCGACCGTCAGGTACGGGTGCGCGCCATGCCCGCCCTTGCCGTGGACGACGATCTCGATGCGGTCGGCCGCGGCCATCATCGGCCCGGCGTTGACGCCGATGTGGCCGGCGGGCAGCGACGGCCAGTTGTGCATCGCATAGACCGACTCGACCGGGAAGCGCTCGAACAGGCCGTCGTCGATCATCGCCTTGGCGCCGGCGAAACCTTCTTCGCCGGGCTGGAAGATCAGCACCGCGCTGCCGTCGAAGCGCCGCGTCTCGGCCAGGTAGCGCGCCGCGCCGACGAGCATCGTCGTGTGGCCGTCGTGGCCGCAGCCGTGCATCAGGCCGCGGGAGCACGAGCGCCAGGCGAAGTCGTTCTCTTCGGTCATCGGC
>CAWFJZ010000032.1:0-407216 GCA_963816315.1 uncultured beta proteobacterium | reverse complement strand
GACCGGCGGCACCAAGGGCGGCATCGGCGCCGTGCTGCCGAGCTGGATCGGCGGCGTCGGCGGCGAGATCCGCGTGCGCGAAGCGATGCTCGTCATGACCGCGGTCGATACGCGCACCAGCGAGATCCTGGCCTCGTCGTTCGGCCGCGGCGCCGAGTCTTCGGCCGGCATGGGCAGCCTGGTGCTGGGCGGCGGCATCCTCGCCATCGAAGGCGGCTGGCTCGACTCGCCGCAAGCCAAGCCGGTGGCCGCGGCGCTGGTCGATGCGTGGAACCAGTTGCTGCCGCGGCTGGTGGCGGCCAGGGATGTGGCGCCGGCGAAGTAAGGATATCCGTAAGGTCGAGCGACACTCGGCGATGCGCAGTTCCGAGCCAGCCGAGCCCTTGTTGATCGCCCCCGCCGACCTGGCGCCGCCGCTGGCCGAACCGGCGCCCGACGCGCGCGCCGCCTTGCGCGAGCGCATGCAGAACAGCGGCCAGTGGCAAGACCACCAGATGGCGGGCCGGCGCTGGCCGGTGGCCTGCGTCTCGCTCGAAATCACGCAGCGCTGCAACCTCGACTGCACGCTGTGCTACCTGAGCGAGAGTTCCGAGGCCGTGCGCGACCTGCCGCTCGAAGAGGTGTTGCGCCGCATCGACCTGATCCATGCGCACTACGGCCCCGGCACCGACGTGCAGGTGTCCGGAGGCGAGCCGACGCTGCGCCAGCGCGACGAGCTGCTGGCGATCGTCGCGCGACTTGCATGAGCGCGGCTTGCGCGCGGCGCTGTTCACCAACGGCATCAAGGCCAGCCGCGAGTTGCTCGCCGAACTGGCGCAGGCCGGTCTGACCGACGTGGCCTTTCATGTCGATACGACGCAGCAGCGCAGCGGCTATGCGAGATGAGGCCGAGCTGAACGCGCTGCGCCGCGAATACATCGAACGCGCGCGCGGGCTGCCGCTGCATGTGTTCTTCAACACCACGGTGCATGCCGGCAACGTCGCCGAGGTGCCGATGCTGGCGCGGTTTTTCGTCGAGCAGGCCGATGGTGTGGATTTCGCGTCGTTCCAGTTGCAGGCCGAGACCGGCCGCGGCGTGCAGGGCGCGCGCAGCGGCGCGCATCAGCAACGAGTCGCATCGCCGCGCTGCTGTCGCAGGGCGCGGGCACGCCGCTGACGTTCAACGCGCTGCTGGCCGGCCATGCGCAGTGCAACCGCAGCGCGGTGATGCTGGTCGCCAACGGCCGTGCGCACGATGCGTTTGCCGACACGGCCTTCGTCGCTCGCTTCATGCGCGAGACGGCGGACCTGGCGATCGAGCGCGGCACCGTGCTGCGCGGCGTGCTCTCGCTCGTTGCGCGCGGCGCTGGCACGGCCGCGGCTGGCTGCCGCGTCGCTGCGCTGGGTGGCCGCGTTGGCGTGGCGCCTGCGCGCCGACCTGCTCGCCGCGCGTGGCCGCGTGCACAAGCTGACCTTCTTCACCCACAACTTCATGGACGCCAAGGCGCTGGAGCGCGAGCGCATCGACGCCTGCGTCTTCATGGCGATGACGCAGCACGGCCCGATCAGCATGTGCGCCTACAACGCGCGCCGCGACCACTACCTGCTGCAGCCGATCGCCACGTCGCAAGGCCTGTGGCAGCCGCTGGCCGGGCGCGTCACCGGCGAGGTGGCGGTGTTCCCGATCAAGTTCCTGAAGGGCCGCTCGCGCGCTGCAGCGCTGGCCGAGCGCCAAGGCGTGCGGTGATTCGGCGCGTTCTGATCGCGCTGTGCCTCGCCGCACTCGGCGGTTGCGCCACCGTGGTCGCGCCGCCCGCGGTGCCGCCGACGAACGAAGCGCAGGCCGAAGCCGCGTGGGCGCGCGTGCTCGATCGTTTTGTCGATGCGCGCGGCGCGGTCGACTTCGGCGCGCTCGCCGCCGACCGCGCCGACCTCGACCGCATGCTGCGCCATGTCGCCGACACGCCGCTCAATCGGCTTCGCCGGCACCCGCGAGCGACTGGCGCACATGATCAACGCCTACAACGCGCTGTCGATGGCCAACGTCATCGACAGCGGCCTGCCCGAGACGCCACGCCGGCCTCGTCGCCAAGCTGCGCTTTTTCGTTTTGAGGAAACAGGTCATCGGCGGCGAGGCGATGTCGCTCTACGCGTTCGAGAACGATGTCATCCGCCCGTTCACGCGCGCCATCGGCGAGCCGCGCGTGCACTTTGCGCTCAACTGTTCGGCGCTGGCCTGCCCGGCGCTGCCGCGCCAGCCGTTTCGCGCCGCCACGCTCGACGCCGATCTGGCGCGCGAGACGCTGGCCTTCTTCGCACGGCCGGAGAACCTGCGTGTCGATGACGCGGCGCGCGAGGTCTGGCTGTCCGAGCTGCTGAACTTCTATCCGGAAGACTTCGTGCCTGCGCATGGCGCGAGCCTCGTCGACTACGTCAACCGCACGCTCGGCTTGTCGCTGCCGCTGGACTACGCCGCTGCGCTTCACGCCCTACGACTGGACCGTGGCGCAGCAGCCGTCACGTTGACCCCGCGCCCGCTGCGCGGGGACTCCCCCAAGGGGAGTTGCTCACGCCTGACGCTTGGGAGCGGCCCGGCGCTGGTCTGAGCAAGCGTTAAGCCGTTTCCTCGCTCGGCTCCACCGCCCAGCGCTGCGTGATGTCGCCGTCGCCATCGACCGATTCGAGGTGCACCGGAAAGCCCCACAGCCGCGCCACATGGCGCAACACCTCGCGCGCCGAATCGTCGAGCGGGCGGCTGTTGTGCTGCGTGTGGCGCAGCGTCAAGGCGCGGTCACCGCGCACGTTGACGTTCCAGACCTGGATGTTCGGCTCGCGCGAGCCCAGATCGTATTGGCGTGACAGCGCTTCGCGCACGCGCTTGTAGCCGGCGTCGTCGTGGATCGCGCTGACTTCGAGTTCGTCGTCGTTCTCGTCGTCGGTGATCGAGAACAGGCGCAGCTCGCGCATCAGCTTCGGGCTCAGGTACTGGCCGACGAAGCTCTCGTCCTTGAAGTTGCGCATCGCGTGGTCGAGCACTTCGAGCCAGGGCTTGCCGGCGATGTCGGGGAACCACTCGCGGTCTTCGGCCGTCGGCGCGTCGCAGATGCGCTTGATGTCGGTGTACATCGCAAAGCCGAGCGCATACGGGTTGATGCCCGAGTAGCCGCGCTCGCCGACACGCGGCTGATAGACGACGTTGGTGTGCGAGGTCAGCCACTCGATCATCACGCCGTCGGTCAGGTGGCCGTCGTCGTACATCGTGTTCAGGATGCGGTGGTGCCAGAAGGTGGCCCAGCCTTCGTTCATGACCTGCGTCTGGCGCTGCGGATAGAAGTACTGCGCCACCTTGCGCACGATGCGCACGATCTCGCGCTGCCAGGGTTCGAGCAGCGGCGCGTTCTTCTCCATGAAGTACAGCAGGTTCTCCTGCGGCTCGTCGGGGAAGCGCTTGGCCGCCGCGGCGGCATCGGCCTTCTCGGCGCGCTTGGGCAGCGTGCGCCAGAGGTCGTTGACCTGCTGCTGCGCATAGGCCTCGCGGTCCTTGCGCTCGGCGAGTTCCTGCGCGAGCGATCTTGCGGCGACGGCCGGCGGTAGCGATCGACGCCGTGGTTCATCAGCGCATGGCACGAGTCGAGCAGCTCTTCGACGGCGTCGATGCCGTGGCGCTCTTCGCAATCGGCGACGTAGTTCTTCGCATAGACCAGGTAGTCGATGATCGACGACGCATCGGTCCACATGCGGAACAGGTAGTTGCCCTTGAAGAAACTGTTGTGGCCGTAGGCGGCATGCGCGATGACGAGCGCCTGCATCGCCATCGTGTTCTCCTCCATCAGGTAGCTGATGCAGGGGTTGCTGTTGATGACGATCTCGTAGGCCAGGCCCATGTGGCCGCGCTTGTAGTTCTTCTCGGTGGAGATGAACTCCTTGCCGTAGCTCCAGTGGCGGTAGTTCACCGGCATGCCGACGCTGGCGTAGGCGTCCATCATCTGCTCGGCGGTGATGATCTCCAGCTGGTTCGGGTAGGTGTCGAGCCCGAAGCGCTGCGCGGTGGCGCGGATCACGTCGTGATAGCGCTCGACGAGCTCGAAGCTCCAGTCGCTCGGGCCGGGCAGGGGTTCGGGGGCTCGGACTGCGCTCATAAGGCCACCTTCATGCAGCTTTTGCTGCGGTTCCCTCTTTCTTGAAGAGGTCGCGAAACACCGGATAAATCTGGCTGGCCTCGGTGGCCTTGCGCATCGCGAAGTGGCGCTGCGTTTCGAGCAACTGCGTGTACTCGGTCCACAGGTTCTGCTCTTCTTCGGCCACCTGCACGTAGGCGTAGTAGCGGCACAGCGGCAGCAGCTTCTGGTCGAGCAGTTCGCGGCAGCGGCCGCTGTCGTGGTGCCAGTTGTCGCCGTCGCTGGCCTGCGCGCCGTAGATGTTCCATTCGCTCGGCGAGTAGCGTGCGCGGATGATCTCTTCCATCAGCACCAGCGCGCGACGACACCACGGTGCCGCCGGTCTCCGTGGCGTGGAAAAAGTTCTGCTCATCGACTTCGGCGGCCTGCGTGTGGTGGCGGATGAAGACGATGTCGATCTTGTCGTAGTGGCGCGTCAGGAACAGGTAGAGCAGGATGAAGAAGCGCTTGGCCAGATCCTTGCGGCTCTCGTCCATCGAGCCCGACACGTCCATCAGGCAGAACATCACCGCCTTGGAGGTCGGCACCGGCACCCTGACGCGGTTGCGAAACTTCAGGTCGATCGGGTCGAGGTACGGAATGCGGGCGATGCGCGCCTGCAGCTCTTCGATGCGCATCTTCAGCGCGGTGATCTGCTGGCCCGACGCCGCGTCGCCGAGCGGCGCGTCCTTCGAGCAGCACTTCGAGTTCTTCTTCGCACTCGCGCAGCTCGCGCCGCGCCTCGGCGCCGATGGCGATGCGCCGGCCGATGGCGCCGCGCATCGAGCGCACGACGTGCAGGTTGGTCGGGTTGCCGTCGCTGGTGAAGCCGGCGCGGTGGCTCTTCCACTCCGGCGTTTCGGCGAGCTGTGTGCGGATCAGGTGCGGCAGCGCCAGGTCTTCGAAGAAGACCTGCATGAACTCTTCCTTCGACAGCGAGAACGTGAAATCGTCTTCGCCCTCGCCCGAATCGCTGGCCTGGCCCTTGCCGCTGCCGCCACCGCCGCCCTGTTGCGGCCGCTCGATGCGGTCGCCCATGATGTACTCGCGGTTGCCCGGGTGCACCGTCTCGCGCACACCGCCCGGGCCGTGGTGGAACACCGGCTCGTTGATGTCCTTCTTCGGGATCGTGATCTCTTCGCCGCGCTCGATGTCGCGGATGCCGCGGCCGTCGATCGCGCGCTTGACCGCGTCCTTGATCTGCTCCTTGTAGCGGCGCAGGAAACGCTCGCGGTTGCCGACCGACTTGTTCTTGCCGGCCAGTCTGCGATCGATGATGTGCTGATGCAAGCGCTCTCCCTCAGCTCGATTTTCCGACCCGCAGATACCACTCGCACAACAAGCGCACCTGCTTGTGCGTGTAGCCCTTGGCGACCATGCGCGTCACGAAGTCCTCGTGCTTCTTCGCTTCGTCGGCGCTCGCCTTGGCGTTGAAGCTGATCACCGGCAGCAGCTCTTCGGTGTTCGAGAACATCTTCTTCTCGATCACCGTGCGCAGCTTTTCGTAGCTGGTCCAGTTCGGGTTCTTGCCCTGGTTGCCGGCGCGCGCGCGCAGCACGAAGTTGACGATCTCGTTGCGGAAGTCCTTCGGGTTCGCGATGCCGGCCGGCTTTTCGATCTTCTCCAGCTCGGCGTTCAGCGCCTGGCGGTCGAAGACCTCGCCGGTGTCGGTGTCGCGGTACTCGTGGTCCTGGATCCAGTAGTCGGCGTAGGTGACGTAGCGGTCGAAGATGTTCTGGCCGTACTCGGAGTAGCTCTCCAGGTACGCGGTCTGGATTTCCTTGCCGATGAACTCGGCATAACGCGGCGCCAGCAGCTCCTTGATGAAGCCGACGTACTTGTCTTCCAGCTCCTTCGGGAACTGCTCGCGCTCGATCTGCTGCTCGAGCACGTACATCAGGTGCACCGGGTTCGCGGCGACCTCGGTGCTGTCGAAGTTGAAGACCTTGGAGATGATCTTGAAGGCGAAGCGCGTGCTGATGCCGCTCATGCCTTCATCGACCCCCGCGTAGTCGCGGTACTCCTGATAGCTCTTGGCGCGCGGGTCGGTGTCTTTCAGGTTCTCGCCGTCGTAGATCTGCATCTTCGAGTACAGCGACGAGTTCTCCGGCTCCTTCAAGCGCGTCAGCGCCGCGAACTGGCTCATCATCTTCAGCGTGCCCGGCGCGCACTTGGCAGCGGCGAGCGACGAGTTGCGGATCAGCTTCTCGTAGATCTTCACTTCCTCGGACACGCGCAGGCAGTACGGCACCTTGACGATGTAGATGCGGTCGAGGAACGCTTCGTTGTTCTTGTTGTTGCGGAAGGTCTTCCACTCGCTCTCGTTGCTGTGCGCGAGCACGATGCCGTCGAACGGGATCGCGCCGAAGCCTTCGGTGCCCTTGTAGTTGTTCTCCTGCGTCGCGGTCAGCAGCGGGTGCAGCACCTTGATCGGCGCCTTGAACATCTCGACGAATTCCAGCAGGCCCTGGTTGGCCAGGCACAGGCCGCCGGAGTAGCTGTACGCGTCCGGGTCGTCCTGCGAGTAGGTTTCGAGCTTGCGGATGTCGACCTTGCCGACCAGCGACGAGATGTCCTGGTTGTTCTCGTCGCCCGGCTCGGTCTTGGCCACGCCGACCTGCTTCAGGATCGACGGGAAGCGCTTGACGACCTTGAACTTGCGGATGTCGCCGCCGTATTCTTCGAGCCGCTTCACGGCCCATGGGCTCAGCACGCGCTGCAGGTAGCGCTGCGGAATGCCGTATTCCTTTTCGAGGATCGGCCCGTCTTCGAGGGCTGTTGAACAGCCCCAGCGGCGACTCGTTGACCGGCGAGCCCTTGAGCGCATAGAACGGCACTTCCTGCATCAGCTGCTTCAGGCGCTCGGCGATCGAGCTCTTGCCGCCGCCGACCGGGCCCAGCAGATACAGGATCTGCTTCTTCTCTTCCAGGCCTTGCGCGGCGTGGCGGAAGTAGGAGACGACCTGCTCGATCGCGTCCTCCATGCCGTAGAACTCGGCAAACGCCGGGTAGAGCTTGATGACCTTGTTGGCGAAGATGCGCGACAGCCGCGGGTCGTTGCGCGTGTCCACCTGCTGCGGATCGCCGATGGCCTTCAGCATCCGCTCGGGCGCGGTGGCGTAGGCCAGCGGGTTCTTCTTGCACTCGGCGAGGTAGTCCTCGAGCGAGAGCTCTTCTTCGCGCGTGCGCTCGTAGCGTTGGGCGAATTTGGCAATGACATCCATGCGCAGACCTCCTTGACGGTTCCTCACCGGGCCAAGCAAGAGGCTTGCCCGATGTCTGGGAAGTTGTGATGCAGTCCAGGCTTCACGGGCCCAGGCGGCATCAGAGCTTTCCGGTCAATGGCACATGGATGGTTCTTTTTCTTGTTGTTGCGTTGAGTCTGCTACCAGCATCGCATCGCAGGGCGATGTCGATGGCCTGAAAAGCAGGGCGCTTGCCCACACATTTCACGCTCACCGACAACGTTGCGCAAGGCCCTGGCGCTGACAGCGCTGGTTTTAGCACGACTGAGTCAATGCTGTGTTGCGAGTTCCGATCACCGGTTCAATCGTCGCTTCAACCGTCGATCAGCGCAGCGTTCCACGCATGCACCACCTGGCGCTGCGCTGCCCAGCCCGTCGATGCCCAGCGTCATCACGTCGCCGGCCTTCAGGAACACCGGGCTCGGCTTGACGCCCATGCCCACGCCCGGCGGCGTGCCGGTGGTGATCAGGTCGCCGGGCAGCAGCGTCATGAAGCGGCTCAGGTAGCTGACGAGGTGCGCCACGCCGAAGACCATCGTCTTCGTGTTGCCGGTCTGGAAGCGCTTGCCGTTGACGTCGAGCCACATGCCCAAGGCTTGTGGATCGGGCACTTCGTCACGCGTTGCCAGCCACGGGCCGACCGGGCCGAAGGTGTCGCAGCCCTTGCCCTTGTCCCACTGCGTGCCGCGCTCCAGTTGGTACTCGCGCTCGGAAACGTCGTTGACGGTGCAGTAGCCGGCGACGTGTTTGAGCGCGTCGGCCTCGCTGACATAGCGCGCCTTGCTGCCGATGACGACGCCGAGCTCGACCTCCCAATCGCCCTTGACCGAACCCTGCGGCAGCACCACCGCGTCGTTGCAGCCGACGATGCAGCTCGTCGCCTTGGTGAAGACCACCGGCTCCTTGGGCACCGGCATGTTCGACTCGGCCGCATGGTCGCTGTAGTTCAGGCCGATGGCGATGAACTTGCCGACGCCGCTGTACGGCGGCGCGATGCGGCCCGGGCGTCTCGACGACGGGCAGCTTGTTCACGTCCACCGCCGCCAGCGCGGCCAGGCCGGCGGGCGTCAGCGTTTGCGCGGTGATGTCGGGCAGCAGCGCCGAGAGGTCGCGCACGCGGCCCTCGTCGTCGAGCAGCGCGGGTTTTTCATGGCCCTTGGAGCCGTAGCGCATGAGTTTCATCGTCTTGTCCTTTCTTTCTAGAGTGACCAGCCGCCGTCGATGAGCTTGGGTCGTGCCTGTCGTGAAAGCCGATTCTTCGCTCGCAAGATACACCGCCAGCGCGGCGATCTCGTCGGCGCTTGCCGAGCCGGCCCATCGGCTGGCGGGAAACGAACATCGCCTCGACCTCGGCCGTGGTCTTGCCGCCGGCCTGGGCCTGCGCGCCGATGCGATCGCGCAACGACGGCGATTCCACCGTGCCGGGGCAGATGGCGTTGCAGCGCACGCCCTGGCCGACGAAGTCCGCGGCCACCGATTTGGTCAGGCCGATCACCGCCGCCTTGGTCGTGGCATAGACAAAGCGGTTCGGCACGCCCTTGATGCTGCTCGCCGCCGAGGCCATGTTGATGATCGAGCCCGACTTCCTGGCCAGCATGCCGGGCAGAAAAGCCTTGATCGTGCGGTACATCGAGCGCACGTTGAGGTTGAAGGCGAAGTCCCAGTCGGCTTCGGTGCAGTCGAGGACCGAGCCGGCGTGCACGTAGCCGGCGCAGTTGAAGAGCACATCGACGCCGCCGTGCGCTTTGGCCGCGGCGCTGATCGCCGCCGGGTCGAGCACGTCGAGCGCCAGCGTCGTGCAGCCGCTTTCCTTGGCCAGCGAGGCCAGCGCCTCGGCGTTGACATCGCTGGCGATCACGCGCGCGCCCTCGCGCACGAAGGCCAGCGCGGTGGCGCGGCCGATGCCTTGGCCGGCGGCGGTGAGGAAGGCGGTTTTGCCGGCGAGTCGTTGGCTCATGGGGTGGGTCCTTGGTTGGAGGTCAGAAAGGCATCGGCAGGCCGAGCCGCGCGCTGCAGCTTCGAAACTGTTCGGCCAGGCCGGCTTCGATCGGGATGCCGTCGCGGCTGCGTTGCGCGGCGACTTCGGCTTCCGGGTCGCCCGGCAGGCGCGGCGATCCCGGTTCGGCCGCCAGATCGCGCGCCATCGCTTCGATCTGCGCCGACAGCGCGGCGCCGCCGCCAAAGCGCTGCCGGATCGAGCGCGATGAAAAACGCGCCGAGCTGGCGTGGCTCGTCGATGGCTTCGAACATCGACGGGATGTGCGGCCCGTACGGGTTGCCGAGCAGCGGGCCGCACAGCAAGTCGATCACGAGCGCCAGCGCATAGCCCTTGTGGCCGTAGGCGCTGCCGCCGAGCGGCACGACGGCCACGGCGGCCTGCGCATCGGTCGTCGGCGCGCCTTGCGCATCGACAGCCACGTCCGGCGGCAGCGCATGGCCCTCGCGGCGCGCGTTGCGCACGCGGTTGAACGGGATCGACGTGGTGGCCATGTCCAGGCACAGCGGCTCGCGGCCGTCACGCGGAAAAGCGAACGAGATCGGGTTGGTGCCGAGGAAGGCGCGTTTGCCGCCGTGCGGCACCGCCACGCTGTCGGCATGTGTGAAGGCCACGCCCACGCAGCCGGCGCGCGCCGCCGCGCGCGTGTACAGCCCGATCGCGCCGCAATGCGACGCGTTGCGCACCCCGACCGCGCCGATGCCCTGTTCGCGCGGCGATGCGCACCGCCTCGGCCATCGCGCGGTGGGCGATGACGATGCCGTGGCCCTGGTCGGCATGCAGCAGCGCCGTGGCCGCGGCCGTGCGCTCGACCTGCACATTCGGCTGGGCTTTGATGGTGCCGTTGCCCAAGCGGTTCAGGTAGTGCGGCAGCAAGGCGACGCCATGCGAGTCGATGCCCCACAGGCTGGTCTGGACGAGGCTCGTCGCCAGCAGCAGCGCGTCGTCGTGTCTCATGCCGGCGGCGGCGAAGCAGCGTGTGGCCCAGGCGCGCAGGTGTCGGCGGACACGGGCGTGGCGTCGTCGCGAATCGGTTGCTGGCTCATGTCGTCAAACCTTCCAGGGTGGCGCGCACGCCGGCGCCATGCAACGACTCGAGCCCACGCGCCAGCGCGCCGACCAGCCGCGGCTCGTCGGCCAAATCCCCGAACACCGGCGCGAAACGGGTCACCTCGGCCGCGCGCTCGCGCGCCGTGGGCTTGGCCATCGCGCGTGCATGCAGCGCCTGCAACGCCTCGGCGAGAGGGTCGTCGAGCGGCTGGTTGCGCAGGTGCATCACCCAGGCGGCCAGCGCCAGCGCCAGGCGGTCGATCGGCGTGCCCGCGGCCAGCCGGTGGCGCACGGTGCCGAGCCAGCGCTGCGGCAGTTTCTGCGAGCCGTCCATCGCGATCTGCAGCGTGCGATGGGCCAGCGCCGGATTGGCAAAACGCTGCAGCAGTTGCGCGCGGTAGGCGTCGAGGTCGAAGCCGGGCAGCTCGTCTGCGATCGTCGGCGCCACCTCGTCGCGCAGCAGCGCGTCGATGAAGCGGGCGAGGGCCGGCTGCGCCATCGCCGCATCCACCGTCGCCCAGCCGGCCGACACACCAAGGTAGGCGATGGCCGAGTGCGCGCCATTCAACATGCGCAGCTTCAGCTTTTCGAACGGCTCGGCGCGTTCGACGAACTGCGCGCCGCCGGCCGACCAATCCGGCCGGCCGGCGGCGAAGCGGTCTTCCACCGCCCAGGCGAGGAACGGCTCGGCGACCACGGCCGCACGGTCTTCGAGGCCGAGCGCCTCGCGCGCCGCCGCCAGATCGGCTGCGGTGCTGCGCGGCACGATGCGATCGACCATGCTGTTCGGGAACGTGCATTCGCGCTCGATCCAGCGCGCAAGGTCGGCATCGACGCGCTCGGCAAATCCGAGCACGAGGCCACGCAGCGTGTCGCCGTTGGCCGGCAGGTTGTCGAGCGACAGCAGCGTGAGTGGCCGGCGCCTGGCTTGCAGCCCGCGCACGAGCAGGCCGACGGCGCTGCGTGGCGTGAGCGCGTCGGCCAGATCGTGCGCGATGTCGGGATGCGCGGCGTTCAGCGTGCGCGTCGCAGGGTCATGGCAATAGCCCTTCTCGGTGATGGTCAGGCTGACGATGCGCGTGTCGGCATGCGCGATGGCGCTGACCACCGCCTGCGGGTCTTCGGGCGCGACGGCGCAGGTGACCACCGAGCCGATGACTCGTGTCTGCGTCCCCACCGCATCGCGCAGGCCGAGCGAGTACAGGCCCTGCTGCGGCAGCAGCGCGTCGCGCACGTCGGCGTGGCGCAGCGACACGCCGTGGATGCCCCACTCGAGAGGCGCGCCGGCATCGAGCGCGTCGTCGTTGACGGCGGCCAGGTGCGCCCGCGCGAACGCGCCGAGGCCCAGGTGCACGATGCCCGTGCGCAAGGCGCGGCGGTCGAAGGCCGGCCGGCGCACGCTTTGCGGCAGCGCGTCGAGCCGTGACGGATGCAGGCGCGCGGGCATCACCAGTTCCACAACGTCCCATCCTGCTGCAAGCGGTTCACCGGCAAATACGCGCGTTGGTACGGGTACTTCGCCGCCAGCGCCTCGTCGATCGTCACGCCATGCCCGGCGGCATCGCCCGGATGCATGAAGCCGCCGTCGAACGTGTACGCATGCGGGAACACGGCGTCGGTCTCGTCGCTGTGGCGCATGTACTCCTGGATGCCGAAGTTGGGCACCCACAGATCGAAGTGCAGCGCCGCGCCCATGCACACCGGGCTCAGATCGGTCGCGCCATGCGAGCCGGTGCGCACCTGGTACAGCGACGCCAGATCGGCGATGCGGCGCAGGTGCGTGATGCCGCCGGCATGCACGACCGTCGTGCGGATGAAGTCGATGAGCTGGTTCTCGATCAGGTCCTTGCAGTCCCAGATCGTGTTGAAGATTTCGCCGACCGCCAGCGGCGTCGTCGTGTGCTGGCGGATCAATCGAAACGCCTCCTGGTTCTCGGCCGGCGTGGCATCTTCCATCCAGAACAGGCGATAGGGCTCCAGGTCCTTGCCCAGGCGCGCCGCTTCGATGGGGGTCAGGCGGTGGTGCACGTCGTGCAGCAGGTGCACGTCATCGCCGACCGCGCGGCGCACGGCATCGAAGAGCTTCGGCGTGTGGTGCAGGTACTTCGACGTGTCCCAATCGTGCTCGGAGGGCAAGCCGATTTCCGCCGGCTCGTACTGCATCGAGCCGCGCCCCACGCCATAGACCTTGTTCAGGCCCGGCACGCCGCTCTGCGCGCGGATCGCCTGGTAGCCCATCGCCTTGTAGCGCAGCACTTCATCGACCGTCGAAGCGATGTCGGCGCCGTTGGCATGCCCGTACACCAGCACGCGCTCGCGGCTCGCACCACCGAGCAGTTGGTACAGCGGCATGCCCGCGGCCTTGGCCTTCAAGTCCCACAGCGCCGTGTCCACCGCCGCGATCGCGCTCATCGTCACCGGCCCGCGGCGCCAGTAGGCGCCGCGATACAGGTACTGCCAGAGGTCTTCGATCCGGTGCGCATCGCGGCCGATCAGGCAGGGGATCACGTGGTCCGTGAGGTAGCTCGCCACCGCGAGCTCGCGGCCGTTGAGCGAGGCGTCGCCCAGGCCGGTGAGGCCCTGGTCGGTCTCGATCTTCAGCGTCACGAAGTTGCGGCCGGGGCTGCAGACGATGACTTTGGCGGCTGTGATCTTCATGGTTGCAGGGGCTTTGTTGTCGGGCTACAAACTGCGACTCGTTGAACCCACCGCTGGAGCGCCTCTCGATGAACCATCCCAAGCCGTCCCGTCTTACCGCCGCCGACTTCCACCCCGAGGTGCTGAAGCTGTTCGACCAGTACGTGCATGGCGGATTGGACCGTCGCGGTTTTCTCGACAAGAGTTCGCGCTTCGCGGCGGCCAGCGGCACCACGGCGGCGGGGCTGCTCGCGGCGCTGTCGCCGGACTTCGCCTACGGCCAGAAGGTGCCGCCGAGCGATGCGCGCATCAAGACCGAGCGCGTCGAGATTCCCGCGACCGCCGGCCACGGCAAGATCAATGCGCTCGTCGCGCGGCCGGCGAACGCGTCGGGCACGCTGCCCGTCGTGCTCGTGATCCACGAGAACCGCGGCCTGAACCCGCACATCGAAGACATCGCGCGCCGGCTGGCGGTGGACAACTTCATCGCCGTCGCGCCCGATCTGCTGACCAGCGTCGGCGGCTACCCCGGCGACGAAGACAAGGCGCGCGAGGCGTTCGCCAAGATCGACCAGGCCAAGGCGCGCGAAGACTTCGTCGCCGCCGCCACTTACGCGAGCAAGATCAGCGGCGGCAACGGCAAGTTGGGCGCAGTGGGCTTCTGCTACGGCGGCGGCATCGTCAACTTCCTCGCCACCCGCTCGCCCGAGCTGATCGCCGGCGTGCCGTTCTACGGCGCGTCGGTGCCAGCCGACCAAGCGCCCAAGATCAAGGCCGAGCTGATGCTCATGTTCGCCAGCGACGACGAACGCATCAACGCGATGTGGCCGCCGTATGAGGCGGCGTTGAAGGCGGCCGGCGTGAAGCACTCGGCCTTCAAGTACGAGGGCACGCAGCATGGCTTCAACAACGACACGACGCCGCGGTATGACGAGAAGTCGGCGGCGCAGGCTTGGGGGAGGACGGTGGCCTTGTTCAATCGGACGTTGCGAGGCTAGCGCACCCTCGCAGGAACTCAGATCGCAGAAGGCCGAGTAAGTTACGGCCTGAAGCGAAGTACGCCTCATTGCGCACTTTCGGCAATGGCTGCTTGGGTGACGCGCCAAGCGCGCATCGCATCGCGAACACTCTTTGAGCCAATCCAGTGCGAGACTGCTTCTGGTCGTACCGGCCTAAAGTTGCTTGCGCCGCTGCCAAGTGCTCGCGCTGGGCCTCAGGAATCAGCGAGGCCAAGTGCAATGCCATGGCGCAAGCTGTGTTGTGCGCCCACCTAATCCCCTCGGTGCAGCTAAGTTTCCAAGGCCAAGGACCTGGGTCGTCAGGCGCGTGCGCTAGCGCGATTCCCCGTTGAGCCAACACCCGCACGTACTTGGGTGTGCTGCGTGTGTTCATCTTGAAATGAACCAAGTCGTTTCGGACTTTGCACAGGAGCGCAAAGTCTTGGAACGGCTGGGCGTCACGTCGAGGAGCAGCTCCGAACAGCAACTGAGGGAAGACTACAACCTTGAGAAGCAGATCCATTCGCTCCAACGGGTTCTCTGGAATCTGCCAAAGCGCAGACGATTCGGTCTCGCTGCGGCATGTCCAATGGAGGAACGTCTCATTAACGAAGGCCTCAACGGCCGCAACTGAAGTAACGTAGGCAGCATACGCACGCGATGTGAATGCGTTCTCGCCAATCCATCCATGTTTCACTTGGAGCGCTACATCTAACGCATCAAAAAGCGTTGTGCGAACTTCAGCGATCAGGTCGCCCGAGATGGTTACGGTGACGTGTGCCCCGTTCACATCACCGCCCCCAACTGCCAAGGCACGAACTCGTTCTGCCCGTAGCCATGCAGCTCGCTCTTCGTCTTGCGCCCTGAGGCGGTGTCGAGGATCAGGCGGAAGATGCGCTCGCCGCAGGCATCGACTGAATCGGCGCCATCGACGATGCCGCCGCAGTCGAGATCGATGTCGTCTTCCTGCTTGCGCCACAAGGCCGTGTTGGTCGAGAACTTCAGCGACGGGCTTGGTGCGCAGCCGTAGGCCGAGCCGCGGCCCGTCGTGAAGCAGATCATGTTGGCGCCGCCGGCCACCTGGCCCGTCGCGCTCACCGGGTCGTAGCCGGGCGTGTCCATGAAGACGAGGCCGCGGGCGCTGACGGCTTGAGCGAATTCGACGACATCGACCAGGTTCGTCGTGCCGCTCTTGGCGATCGCGCCGAGGCTCTTTTCCAGGATCGTCGTCAGCCCTCCGGCCTTGTTGCCGGCCGAGGGGTTGTTGTCCATGCGCATGCCGTTGCGCGCGGTGTACTGCTCCCACCACTTGATGCGTGTCAGCAGCTTGTCGGCGACTTCGCGGCTGACCGCGCGACGCGTCAGCAGGTGCTCGCCGCCATAGACCTCGGGGGTTTCGGAGAGGATGCCGGTGCCACCGTTTCGCACCAGGCGGTCGATGGCCGCGCCGAGTGCTGGATTCGCGCTGATGCCCGAGTAGCCGTCGCTGCCGCCGCATTGCAGGCCGACGGTGATGTAGCTCGCCGGTACGGGCTGGCGCTTGACCTTGTTCGCCTCGGGCAGCAGTTGTTTGATCAGCTCGACGCCGCGCGCCACGGTTTTCGCGGTGCCGCCCGTGTCCTGGATGTTGAAGGTGATCATGCGAGCGCCCTCCTGCAGGCCCTCTTGCGCCACCAGCCCCTGGATCTGATTCGTCTCGCAGCCCAGGCCGACGACGAGCACGGCGTGGAAGTTCGGGTGCTTCGCATAGCCGCCGAGCGTGCGCCGCAGCACGCGCAGCTCTTCGCCTTCGCTGTCGGTCGCGCAGCCCATGCCATGCGTCAGGGCAACGACGCCATCGACATTCGGGAACGGCATCAACATTTCGGGATGGATGTCGCGCCGGAACTGGTCGGCGATCGCGCGCGCCGCGGTCGCCGAGCAGTTGACGCTGGTCAGCACGCCGATGTAGTTGCGCGTGGCGATGCGTCCATCGGGGCGCACGATGCCGTCGAAGGTGGCAGGCGGGTTGGCGTACGCGGTGGGCGTGACGCCGGCGCCGGGTTCGTGCGAACGCGCGAAGTCGGCGTACTCGAGGTTGTGCGTGTGGACGTGTTGGCCGGGCGCGATGGCCTGCGTGGCGTGACCGATGATCTGGTCGTAGCGGCGCACGTCGTCGCCCGCGGCAATTGCGCTGGTAGCCACCTTGTGGCCCGGTGGCACCAGGCCGGCGATGGTGATGCCCTCGTCGGCGATCGCCGTGCCGCCGAGCAATTGCGAGCGCGCGATGACGACGTTGTCGCGGGGGTGGATGCGGATGGTGGGTGAACTCATGGCGTGTCTCTCACTGAATGCGGCGCAGATCGATCGTGCGCCGCTCGATATCGCCCCAGCGCCAGTCGATGCCCAGGCCGGGTGCGTCGGGCGCGACGGCCTCGCCCGCGGCGATCAGTACGCGTGAATCGGCTACCGCATCGAGCTGCGGGATGTATTCCACCCAGCGCGCTGTCGGGCTCGCCGCGGTGAGACTGACGTGCAGCTCCATCAGGAAGTGCGGCGCGACTTGGAGGTTGTGGCACTCGGCCAGATGCGCCACCTTCAGCCACGGCGTGATGCCGCCGATGCGCGCCACGTCCACCTGCACGATCGAACATGCACCGTGCTGGATGTAGGCCGCGAACTGGCTCGGCGAGTAGAGCGATTCGCCGACCGCGATCGGCACCGAGGTCGATGCCGCCAGGCGCGCGTGGCCGGTGATGTCGTCGGCCGGCAGCGGCTCCTCGAACCAGGCGATGCCCAGCGCCTCGTAGGCCTTCGCGCGGCGCAGCGCTTCGCTGAGCGTGAAGCATTGGTTGGCATCGACCATGATCTCGAAGGCGTCGCCGACCGCTTGGCGGACCGCCGACAAACGCGCCACGTCGTCGGCCACGCGCGGCAGGCCGACCTTGATCTTCGCGCCCTGAAAGCCCGCTTCCTTCGCGGCGATGGTTTCGCGCACGATGGCGTCGGTAGCGAGGTGCAGCCAGCCGCCTTCGGTCGTATAGACCGGCGTGCGCTGCTTCGCGCCGCCGGCTGCTTTCCACAAAGGCTGCCCGTCGCGCTTGCAGCGCCAGTCCCACAGCGCGGTGTCGATCGCGGCCAATGCGAGGCTCGTGATCGCGCCGACGCTGGTGGCGTGTGTCGCGAACAAGAGGTCGCGCCAGATCGCTTCGATGCACGCCGGGTCGCGGCCGATCAGGCGCGGCGCGAGGTGATCGGCCAGCAGCGCGGTGACCGACGATCCTCCCGTGCCGATGGTGTAGCTGTAGCCGACGCCTTCGCTGCCGTCGTCACAGCGGATGCGCACCATCGGCGTTTCCTGCACAACGAAGCTCTGGATCGCGTCGCTGCGCGGCACCGGGGGCGGCAGGTCGATGCGCCAGACATCGACGGAAGCGATCTTGGCCACGACTCTAGAACCCCATCGTCCTCGGCAGCCACAGCACGATCTGCGGCACATACGTCAGGATCACCAGGCTCGCCAGCAGCGGCACCAGCCACGGCAGGATCGCCATCGTCGTGCGCTCCACACTCAGCTTGGCCACACGCGCCAGCACGAACAGCACCATGCCCATCGGCGGATGCAGCAGGCCGATCATCAGGTTGAGCACCATCACCAGGCCGAAGTGCACCGGATCGACGCCGAGCTGGCGCGCGATCGGCAGCAGGATCGGCACCAGGATCGTGATCGCCGCGGTGGGCTCCAGGAAGCAGCCGACGAACAGCATCAGCAGGTTGGCCATCAGCAAAAACAGCCACGGCTCCTTGGTCACGGCCAGCACCCACTCGGCGATCTGTGCGGTGACGCCGGTGGCGGTGAGCATCCAGCCAAAGATCGACGCCGCGGCAACGATGAACATCACGGTGGCCGTCGTCTCCACCGTGTCGAGGCTGACCTTGACGAACTGCTCGAACAGTCATCGTGCGGTACCAGACCAGGCCGAGGAACAGCGCCCACGCACTCGCTGCAATCGCACCTTCAGTGGGCGTGAACAGGCCCGTCGTCATGCCGCCGATCAAGAGCACCGGCGTCATGATCGGCAGCACCGCCTGGAAGCGGAAGATGCGGTCCAACACGAAGATCAGGACGATGGCGCCGAAGACCACAGGCTGCGCCGGCAAGCCGAGCTTGGCGACCAAGGCCCAGGTGACGAGCGGCCACGCAATGACAATGGCCAGCTCGATCAGCGCGCCGCCGAAGCGCGTGCGCGAGAACTTCACGTCGCCGCCCCAACCATGCTTGTGCGCGAAGTAGGCGACGGTGACCATCATCAGCAGCGCCATCAGCACGCCGGGCAGGATGCCGGCGAGGAACAGCGCGCCCACCGAAACGTTAGCCATCATCGCGTAGATCACGAACGGCAACGACGGCGGAATGATCGGGCCCAGCGTCGCCGACGCGGCCGTCACGCCGACGGCGAACTCGAGGTCGTAGCCATGGTCCTTCATCGCCTTGATCTCGACGGTGCCCAGCCCCGCCGCGTCGGCGATCGCGGTGCCGCTCATGCCGGCGAAGATCACCGAGCCGACGACGTTGACATGGCCCAGGCCGCCCTTCAACCAACCGACGAGCGCCAGCGCGAAGTTGTAGATGCGGTTGGTGACGCCGGCGTTGTTCATCAGGTTGCCGGCGAGGATGAAGAACGGCACCGCCAGCAGCGGGAAGCTGTCGATGCCGCCGATCATGCGGTGAATCACCGTCAGCCCCGGCTGGTTGCCGCTGAGCAGGATGTACAGCAGCGACGAGCCGGCCATCGCAATCGCGACGGGCAGGCCGCTGACCATCAGGAACAGGAAGATGATCTTCAGCATGGTCGTGTTCTGATCGTCGTTCTAGCGTTCATCCATGTGCGAGTCGGGCCGTTCGAGCACGCTGTAGCCGCGCTGCCAGTGCACCTTGGCCACCCACAACGAGCGCAGCGTCATCGCCGCAAAGCCGAACAGCACCACGCCGTAGACGATGTTCATCGGCAGGTCGACGATGGTCATCTGGTAGTTGCCCATCTTCTGCATCATCTGCGCGGTGAAGAAGGTCATCGACGCGAGGAAGACCACGCGCAGCACATCGACCACGACGGCCAGCGCGCGGCACACACTCGCCGGCAGGTAGCGGTACAGCAGATCGACCTGGATGTGGTTGTTCTTGGCCACGCCGATCGACGCGCCGACGAAGACCACGCCGATCAGCAGGTAGCGCGCGATCTCCTCGGTCCAGGCCGCCGAGTTGTTGAGCGCGTAGCGCGTGAAGAACTGCGTGAAGACGACACCGGCCAGAGCCCAGAACAGCAGCAGCGCGATCCACGCCTCGAAGGGCGTGTGCGACAGGTCCACGGCTTCATCGACGGCGTGGAACTCGCCGTCGTCGCCCATCACCTTCGGGCCGGCATCGATGTCCATCGCAGCGCCTTACTTGACGGCGACGATGCGGTCGTAATCTTTCTTGTCGAAGCCCATCGACTCGACGCTCTTGGCCTTCAACACCGCATCGACGAAGCTCTGGCGGTTGACCTGGACGATGTTCAGCCCCTTCTTCTTGAACTCATCGACCAGTTCCGCCTCACGTTTCTTGATCTGCGCCGAAGCGCGCGCCGCGGCCTCGAGCGCCACGTCGCTGAAGATCTTCTTCTCGGCGTCGGTCAGCTTGCTCCAGACATGCGGCGCCACCTGCGTGGTCAGGCCATCGACGATGTGGCCGGTCATCATGATGTGCTTCTGCACCTCGTAGAACTTCTTGGCCTCGATCGTGGTCAGCGGGTTCTCCTGCGCATCGACGGTACCGTTCTGCAGCGCGAGGTAGACCTCGGCAAAGGCGATCGGCGTCGGGTTGGCGCCGCAGGCCTCCGGCGTGGCACGGTATGCCGGCACGTCGGGCACGCGGATCTTCAGGCCCTTCATGCCGGCGCAGTCCTTGAACTCGGTCTTGCTGGTCGTCTGGCGCGCGCCGTAGTAGGTGTAGGCCAGGATCTGGATGCCGGTCTTCTCGCGGTAGCCGTCGATCATTTCCTTGAACACCGGGCTCTTGCTGTAGGCCAGCAGGTGATCGCCGTCGCGGAAGATGAAGGGGTAGTACGCGATACCGATGCGCGGGTAGCTGCGCGCCGCGAATGACGGGCCGCTGATGATCATGTCCACCGTGCCCAGCGTCATGCCCTGGTTGATGTCGGTCTCCTTGCCCAGCGACGACGCCGGGAAGACCTGGATCTCGAACTTGCCGCCTGAGCGCTTCTTGATCTCCTCGGCCGCCCACACGCTCTCGGTGTGGTACGGCTCGCTCGTCTCATAGACATGCGCCCACTTGAGCTTGGTCTGGGCGAGCGCCGGCCCGGCGAGTGCCAGCACGGCAACGGCCAGCAGGGTTTTGAGTCGCGTGCGTTTCATCGTGTCGTCTCCTGTCGTCGGGGTGGGAATCAAAGGTTCAGGCAGCGCGTTTGGCGGGCGGCGGCTCTTCGAGCGCCGCCGCAAAACGGTCGTGCGAGTTCTGCAGATGGGTCTGCATCGAGCGCCGCGCGGCGGCGACTTCGCCGTTGCCGACCGCGCGCATCACGGCGCGGTGCTCGGCCACGGCGGCGCGCCAGCTCTTGGCGTTCTCGAAATGGCGGCCGAGTTGTTCGAACAGCGGGTTGTTGCGCTCGTCGAACAGCTCGGTCACCACGCGCACCAGCGCGGCGTTGTCGCTGGCTTCGGCCAGCGCGAGATGGAACTCGCGGTCGCCGCGGATCGGCATGACGCCGCGCGCGATGTCCTCTTCCATCGCCTTCACGCCGGCGCGCATTTTTTTCAACAGCGCCGGCGTGCAGGCGCGCGCTGCGATGGCGGCCAGCTCGGCCTCGATCAGCGCGCGGGCGCGAATGATGTCGAACGGGCCGATCAGCGGCCCGAGCGCATTGGCCGCGCCGCGCGCCGTGCTTTCGAGCGCGGTGACGTAAACGCCCGAGCCCATGCGCACCTCGACCAGGCCCTCGACCTCGAGCGCGATCAGCGCCTCGCGCACCGACGGCCGCGAGACGCCGAGCTGCGCCGCCAGATCGCGCTCCGGCGGCAGCCGCGAGCCGAGCGGGTACTCGCCGGCGGCGATCAGCCCGCGCAACTGCTCCGCGATCTGGCGGTACAGGCGTTTGGATTCGACGGCTTGCAGCGGCATGGGGCAGGATGGTGGCCAAGTGGTCAGGCCAATTGACCGCCGGGAGTGTGGCCCAACCCGGCCGCGGTGGCTTGCTGGTTTACCCGAGCAGCGGCGGCCGCGTGCCACAACGTGGACGGCCAAACCTACACTCGCGCGCATGCTGCAAGCCACCCGTGAGCCAGCCGCGCCGGACGACACCGTCGCCCCGGCGGTGGTGCGCCACCTGCGCCAGGTGCTGCTGTGGCCGCTGCGGCTGATCTCGACGGCCACCGACGACTCCGAGCAGCGGCGCGCGCCGTGGCGGCTGCTGCGGGCGATGGGCGAGACCTCGCCCTGGCGCGAGCAGCACGACGAGTTCACCGGCGACGCGGCGCAGTTCCACGAGCGCCACTACAACGAGTTCGTCGCCTTCCTGCCCTACGTGCAGCGCTTCCTCTACGGCGAAGGCCGCTCGGGCCGTGCCGACGACGAGCACAGCGAGCGCTCGCCGATGCGCGTCTTCCGCCGCCACGACATCGCCGCCGTGCGCGTGCAGCCGCGCGCGCAGGACGCGCCGGTGACGCTGGAAGTGGTGCACATCGACCTGTATTTCTTCTACGGCGTGGACATCGTGCTGCTCAACGTCGAGGTCGCCGGCGACGAGTTGCCGCTGCCGCTCGCCGAAGAGCTGATGTACCGCTTCGGCCGCGCCTACCCGGCCGGCTGGTATGCCGACGGCCGGCCGCAGCACAGCCTGACCTCCTGCGAATGGCTCGACAAGGACGGCCGCGTGCTGGCGGCCAGCGATGCGCGCGAGCGCGACGCCTTTCTGGCCCATGTGGCCGAGCACCGCGCGCCGCGCATCGCCGCGCATTGGGAGTACGTGCTGGCGCCGCTGGTCAATCACCACTCGACGCAGGAAGGCGCATTGCGCTTCCGTCAGATCGAGTACTACCGCATGCCGATGATGGCCTACGTGGCCGTCGATGAGCCGGCGGCGTTGACGCGCAGCGACTTCGTGCGCCTGGGCCTCGTCACCGGCGCCGGCGACCAGCAGCAGGCGACAGAGCGCGCGCTGCCCTACGCCGACGCGCATCTGGCCGATTTCGAACGGCGCTTCTGCTACGACCGCTTCTGGAGCGCCGGCGGCGCCGCGCCGCGCACGCGCTACCTGTGCTCGGGCCTGTCGCTGGTGGTCGTCGGCGATGCGCACAACGAGTTCTACCGCTGCCGCACTCGCGGCGTGCTGGCGCAGTTCCGGCACCAGCATTACCTGCTGTTCCTGATCGCGCATTTTCAGAAGGCGACGCTGCTGATGGTCAGCGACCAGCTCGCCGAAGCGCTGATGGCGATGGACCTGACGCAGCCCGAAAGCATCCGCCGCTTCAAGCGCCGCATCCGCATCGCCTTCGTCGCCTTCCTTTCGTTCACGCACCGCTACTGGTTCCACGAGGTCAGCGAGCAGGCGCATGTCAAGGCGCTGTGGAAGATGTGCCGCGAGCACCTCGAAATCGAGCCGCTGTACGCGGAGGTCAAAGAGCGCATCGACGACATGAACGGCTATCTCGACGCCGACGCGCTGCGCCGCCAGGCCAACACCGTCGTGCGCCTCACGGTGGTGACGATCTTCGGCCTGATCGGCACCGTGACCACCGGCTTTCTCGGCATGAATTTGTTCGCCGAGAGCGACGCCTCGTGGTTCACGAAAACGATCCTGTTCCTGCTCGTCTTTGTCCCCACGATCGCGCTGACTTTCTACACGATGGTCAAATCCAAGCGGCTGTCGGACTTTCTCGACGTGGTGTCCGACGAGCGCATCTCCACGTGGCACAAAGTGCGCGCGTTCTTCGCCGTCTGGGGCCGGCAACACGACTGAGAAGGTGCAAGCCGCATGTTCGACTGGATCGCCGACCCCAACGCCTGGGTCGCTCTGGCCACACTGACCGCGCTCGAGATCGTGCTCGGCGTGGACAACATCATCTTCATCTCGATCCTCGTCGGCCGCCTGCCGCCGGAGAAGCGCGACCTGGCGCGGCGCCTCGGCCTGTCGCTGGCGATGGGCTCGCGCATCCTGCTGCTGCTGTCGCTGGCCTGGATCATGCGGCTGACCGAGCCGCTGTTCTCGGTTTTGGGCAAGGGCATCTCGGGCCGCGACCTGATCTTGATCGGTGGCGGCCTGTTCCTGCTGTGGAAGAGCGTGCATGAAATCCACAACAGCCTCGAAGGCGACAGCGATGCGGGCAACGACAGCAGCGCCGCGGCCGCCGCGGGTGCGAGCTTTGCCGGCGTGCTGGTGCAGATCGCGATCATCGACATCGTGTTCTCGCTCGACTCGGTGATCACCGCCGTCGGCCTGGCCGACGACGTGATGGTGATGGTGGTGGCGATCGTCGCCGCGGTGGCGGTGATGATGTTCGCCGCCAAGCCGATCGGCGACTTTGTCGATGCACACCCGACGATCAAGATCCTGGCGCTGGCGTTTTTGGTGCTGGTCGGCGTGACGCTGATCGGCGAGGGCTTCGGCGCGCACCTGCCCAAGGGCTACATCTACTTCGCGATGGCGTTCTCGTTCGCGGTCGAGATGATCAACATCCGCATGAGAAAGCGCCTGAAGGCGCCGGTGAAGCTGCGCAAGGACATGCCTGGGGACTGAGTTGGCGCCGCCGCAAGCCGCAGCCCGCTCGCTGCTGGCGCATCTCGATGCCCTCGGCGCGCTGCGCACCGGCTTGCTGATGGCCGCGGTGTGGTGGGTCTGGATCTACACGAGCTGGTGCACCAACTGGCTCGACCCCGAGCGCGCGCCGGTGCGCGCCGCCCTGTTCGCGCTGATGCTGGCCGGCCTGGTGATGTCGGCCTCGATCCCGAAGGCGTTTGCGGAGCGCGGGCTGGCGTTCGCGGCGGCTTATGTCTGCATGCAGCTCGGCCGCACGCTGTTTTTTCTCTGGGCGGTGCGCGCCGAGGCGGTCAACGTGCGGCGCAATTTCCAGCGCATCCTCGTCTGGCTGTCGCTGTCCGCGCTGTTCTGGATCGCCGGCGGCCTGGCCGAAAACGGCCTGCGCCTGGCGCTGTGGGCTGCGGCGCTGGGCATCGAAGTGATCTCGCCGCTGCTCTATTTCTGCTGTCTGCCCTGGCGGTGATGGGCGGCGCCGTCGCGGTGCTGGTGCTGGTGGCGGCGTGGGAGCAGGTGTCGCTGCGCCTCAGGCCAGCGCCGGGCCGCTCCCAAGCGTCGGCCTGAGCCTCCCCGCGGGGGAGTGCCCGCACAGCGGGCGAGGGGTTGTCATGACGCCGGTAGGGGTTCGATCGTCATGCCCGCGGCCGCAAGGCGGTGGGCATAGGGCACGCCCAACGCGTTCGCCGGCGTGAGCACGCCGCCGCGCTTGGCACCACCGGGCAGTTTGCGTGCGTCGCCGGCCAGCGCCATTGCCGCTTCGCAAACGAACTGCGTCGTCGCGCGGTTGCCCGGGTCGCCACGGCCGGCGATGAGGCCGCGGACCTGCGTGCCGTTCTCGCTCTCGCCGATCAGCTCGCAACGGAACGAGCCGTTGTCCATCGCGCGTTCGCTCGGGCCTTCGCCCGGCGCCGGCAGCACCTTGCGCATCGCCGCGCGCCAGACGCCGCTGCGCATGCCGACAGCGCCGACACCGATGCCGCCCGCCATGCCCGCGGCCAGCGCCGCGCCGAGCGGCCCGCGGCCGGTGCGCAGGTACTCCTGATAGACCATGCCCGGCGCATAAGCGCTGCGCGTGCCGGCCAGCGCGACGCTGCGGCGCACGACGCGTGTGTTGATCGCGGCCATGACGAAGGGCGCGAGCCAAGCGTCGAAGTCGCTGTCGTGGCGCGGCGCCAGCGGGTCGGCGTGCGCGCGGCGGTCGGCCGGCAAGGGGCCTTCGGGGTTGAGCAGGAAGGGGTCGGCGAGTTGACCCAGCTCGACCGGCCTCGGCGATGTTGAGCAGCGAGGCCAGCGTGCCGCCGTTCAAGCCGCCGCGGATCGAGTGGCAGGCTTTGATGCGCACGCAGCGCTCGCCACTTTCGCGCTTCACCGCCTCGGCCACCAGCAGCGCGCCGATGTCCGACGGCACCGAATCGAAACCGCAGCACGGCACGATGCGCGTGCCGCTGGCGGCGGCCTGCTCGTGGTGGCGGTCGATCATCTCGCGCACCCACGGCGTCTCACCGGTGATGTCGCAGTAGTGCGTGCCGTGTTCAGCGCAGGCGGCGACGAGCGCGCTGCCGTAGAGCGCGAACGGACCGGCGGTGCTCAGCACGACTCTGGTTTGTGCAGCGAGGGCGGCCAACGCCTTGTCGTCGGCGGCGTCGGCGACGATCAGGCCGGCGTTCGCATCGCCGCGCGCCTGCAGGAGCTTGCGCGCAGTGCGGCCGGCCAGGGCCCAGCGCAAACGGCCCGCGTGCTGCGCGAAGTACGCCACCGTCTGCCGGCCGACGAAGCCGCTGGCGCCGTAGAGCACCACGTCGTACGGGCGCTTGCTCACTGCACTACCTTTCCGCGCTGCGCGCTCCAAGGCTGAGCGCTTCGGAGCGGCCGTGCGCGCTCACTGCACTACCTTCCGCGCTGCGCGCTCCAGGGCTGAGCGCTTCGGAGCGGCCGTGCGCGCTCACTGCACTACCTTCCGCGCTGCGCGCTCCAGGGCTGAGCGCTTCGGAGCGGCCGTGCGCGCTCAAGCGATGCGCGCCGCGTCGAGCTGCGAACGCGTCGGCAGGCCTTCGGTGTCGCCGCGCACCTGCACCGCACGCGCGCCGATCCAGGCGCCGCGGCGCGCGGCGTCGGCGATGGCGCGGCCGTCGAGCAGCGCGCTCGTCACGCCGACCATGAAGCCGTCGCCGGCGCCGACGGTGTCGATGACCTCGGCCACCGGGAAGGCCGCCACGTGGCCGCAGCCTTCGTCGATATCGTCGAAATACGCGCCGTCGGCGCCGAGTTTGACGACGACGCGCTTGGCGCCGCGCTCGCGGTAGAAGCGCGCGATGGCCTCGGGCGTGTCGTGGCCGGTGAGCAGCCGGCCTTCTTCGATGCCGGGCAGCACCCAGTCGGCGTGCGCGGCGAGGTCGTTGATCGTCTCGCGCATCGTCTCGCGCGACGGCCACAGCGTCGGCCGCAGGTTGGGGTCGAAGCCGATCGTCTTGCCGTGCGCGCGCGCCACCGCCATCGCGCGCCGCGTGGCCGCCAGCGTGCTCGCCGACAGCGCCGGGAAAACGCCGCTGACGTGCAGGTGCCGCGCCGCCGCGATCTGCGCTTCGTCGAGATGCTCGGGGCCGAAGCGGCTCGCGGCCGAGCCCTGGCGGTGGTACTCGATCGGCGGGTCGCTGCCGTCTTCGACGCGGCCCTTGAACATGAACGCCGTGCGCTCGCCGGCGTGGCAAGTGGCGCGCGTGCAATCGACGCCTTCGCTGCCGATGGCCTGCAACAGGAAGCGCGCCATCGAATCGTCGCCGAGCCGCGATTGCCAGGCGACGTTGAAGCCCAGACGCGCCAGGCCGATGGCGACGTTGGTCTCCGCGCCGGCCGTGCGCTTGGAAAACCGCATCACGCCCTCGAGCGGCCCCGGCGTTTCGGCGACGAACATCGTCATCGCCTCGCCGAGCGTGACGATGTCCACCTTCTAGCCTCGTCCCACGAACGGCATCGCGGTGGCCATCACCGTGACGTTGAGGATGTTCGCTTCCGGCGGCAGCTTCGACATCATCAAGAAGGTGGCCACGACGTTGTCCATCGCCATGCGCGGCTCCGGCTTGACCGTGCCGTCGGCCTGCGGCACGCCGCCGACCATCTTGGCCGTCATGTCGGAGGCGACGTTGCCGATGTCGATCTGGCCGACGGCGATGTTGTACTTGCGGCCGTCGAGCGACGCCGTCTTGGTGATGCCGCTCACCGCATGTTTGGTGGCGGTGTAGGCCACCGAGTTCGGCCGCGGCGCGTAAGCCGAGATCGAGCCGTTGTTGATGATGCGGCCGCCCATCGGCGTCTGCGCCTTCATCATCTTGAACGCCTGCTGCGTGCACAAAAACGTGCCGGTGAGGTTGGCGGCCACGCTCGCCTGCCACTCGCCGAACGGCAGGTCTTCGAGCAGCGCGCTCATGCTCGACACGCCGGCGTTGTTGAACAGCAGGTCGAGGCGGCCGAAGCGCTGCTGCACAGCGGCGAACAGCGCCGCCACCGAGGCCGGGTCGCCGACATCGGCGGGCACGGCCAACGCGCGTTGCGGATCGGCGCTGCTCTGCACCGACTCGGCCAGCGCCTCGGCGCGGCGGCCGACGAAGGCGACTTGCCAGCCGTCGGCAACGAGGGCTTGCGCACAGGCGCGGCCGATGCCGCTGCTGGCGCCGGTGACGATGGCGCTGCGAAGGGTGTCGTTGCTCATGGCGGTCCTCGCGATCCTCGGCTTGGGTGCGGTATCGTAAGGTCATCACTCGCCGCGCTGCCATGACGTCAAAACCCGACCTGCTCACCGTCGCCAAGCTGCCGCCGTTCTTGATGGAGCCGCTGCAAGCGAACTTCACGCTCCATGCCAACGCCGACGGCGCGCCGCTGGAGCGCATCCGCGCGGTCTGCGGCGGCGGTGAATCGAAAGTCCCCGCGGCGCTGATCGCGCAACTGCCGGCGCTGGAGATCGTCTCGATCATGGGCGTCGGCTACGACGGCGTCGATGTCGCGGCCTGCAAGGCGCGCGGCGTGGTCGTCACGCACACGCCCGACGTGCTCAACGACGACGTGGCCGATCTGGCGCTGGCACTGGCGCTGAACATCGCGCGCCGCATCCCGCAGGCCGACCGCCATGTGCGCACCGGCAAATGGCCGCAGGGCCCGATGCCGCTGGCGACCAAACTCTCCGGCGCGCGCATGGGGCATGGTCGGCATGGGCCGCATCGGCCAGGCGATCGCGCAGCGCGCGCTGGCCTTCGGCATGACGATCGCCTACACCGCGCGCAGCGCCAGGCCGGCGTTGCCGTATGCGTTTCACGCCACGCCGCAGGCGCTGGCGGCGGCGAGCGACTTTCTCGTCGTCATCACGCCCGGCGGCGCGGCCACGCGCAAGATGATCGACGCCTCGGTGTTGCAAGCGCTGGGCCCGAAGGGCCACCTGATCAACGTCGCCCGCGGCTCGGTGGTCGATGAAGCGGCGCTGATCGACGCGCTGCAACGCGGCGTCATCGCCGGCGCCGCGCTCGACGTGTTCGAGAACGAGCCGAACGTGCCCGAGGCGTTGCGGGCGCTGGACAACGTCGTGCTGACGCCGCACATCGGCAGCGCGACGGTGGCCACGCGGCAGGCGATGGCCGATCGCGCGTTCGCCAACCTGCAAGCGCATTTCGCCGGCAAGCCGCTGCCCAGCGCAGTGCCCGAATGCCGCTGAATGACTGACGACCCCTCCCTCGCTGCGCGAGGACTCCCCCCGGGGGAGGCTCGGGCCGACGCTTGGGAGCGGCCCGGCGCTGGCCCGAGTGGCTTGGCTATCGTCGTCATGGGCGTCTCCGGCTGCGGCAAGAGCACCGTCGGCGCACGCCTGGCACGGCAGATCGGCGCCACCTTTCTCGACGCCGACGACTTCCACCCGCCGGCCAACGTGGAGCGCATGCGCCAAGGCATCGCGCTCACGGACGACGAGCGCGCGCCGTGGCTCGACGCGCTGGCCGCGCGGCTGGCGGCAGCCGACGAACCGGTGGTGCTGGCCTGCTCGGCGCTGAAACGCAGCTACCGCGACGCGCTGCGCAAAGGCGCGCCGGCGCTGACGCTGGTCCACCTCACCGGCAGCCCGGCGCTGCTGGCCGAGCGCATCGGCGCGCGGCCCGGCCACTACATGCCGCCGACGCTGTTGCCGAGCCAGCTGGCCACGCTCGAACACCCGGGCGCCGATGAGCATGCGATCACGCTCGACGTTGCCGCCACCACCGACGCGCTCGTCGCCGCCATCCGCAAACACCTGCCATGACCACACCGACCCTGACCCAAGTTCTCCTCGAAACCGGCCCCGATGGCCGCGCGCGCTTTCGCGAGCAAGCGGTCGCGCTCACCGAAGGCAAGCCCACGGCGCGCTTGTCGCCGCTCGCGTCCAGCGGCGGTTTGCAATGGCGCGAAAGCCCGGTTGGTTTTCGCAGCGAGTTCCATTGCACCGAAACGCCGCAATGGCTGGTCATCCTGTCCGGCGCGATGGAGATCGGCCTGCAGGACGGCAGCACGCGCGTCTTCCGCCCGGGCCAGCACTTCTATTCGAACGACACGCTGCCGGCGGGCGCGGCGTTCGACGCCAAAGTTCACGGCCATTGGAGCCGGCAGGTCGGCGACGAGCCGTTGCGTACGCTGTTCGTGCGCGCTTGACGCGTCGTTATCGACCATTGGCGAGCATTTCCTCACGACCGCGGGCGCGTCCAGGCATCCGCGGCGCGATGCAGCCCGTATCTTGAGTGCTGCCGCTTGCTTGCTGTTGCGCAGCGCCCCTCGACAACAAGACATCGCCATGATGAAAACCAAAAACACCTCGCGTGCCGCACGCCAACGTCCCTGGGCTCACCTCGTGCCGCTGGCACTGCTCGTGCTGTCGCTCGTCGCCGCCATGTGGTGGATCGGGCAGACGCTGGTGCTGCGCCAAACGCTGAGCGAAGGCCGCACGGTGGCCGACATGGTGGAGAACATCGGCCGCTGGGCCTCGCAGTACGGCGGCGTGCATGCCAAGACCACCGGCACTGATGCCAAGATCCCCGGCAACTTTCTGACGCGCTCGGTTTACTCGGTTTCCGACCGCGATGCCGCGGTGTTGCAGGGCGCCCTGGTCAAGAGCGCCACCGGCGAGCAGGCGGCATTGCAGCGCGTCGAGGCCTACCACTGGAAGAACCCGGCGCTGATCCAGCGCGAGGTCGCCGATGTCGTCGCCGCCTCCGGCAGCAAGGCGCGCTTTCGCCTGACCGCGCGCACGGTGCTGAACACCCACAACGCGCCCGATGCCTTCGAGCGCGAAGCCCTCGACGCGATGCAGGCTGCCGCCGCCGGCGGCGAGAAAGCGCCCGAGTACTGGAAGGTTCAATCCGGCACGCTGCTCTACGCACGATCGATGGTGGCCCAGGCGAGCTGCCTGCGCTGCCACGACAAGCCCGAGACGGCGCCGGACTTCCTGCGCACCAACACGCAGTTCAATGGCGGTGGCGGTTTCGGCTACGTGGCCGGCAAGCCGGCCGGGCTGATCAGCGTCAAGGTGCCGCTGGCCGATCCACTCGATGCGTTGGTGCGCAGCGCACCGCTGCAGGCCTGGGCCGCGCTGGCCGTGGCCGCGTTGTCGTTGCTGTGGCTGCTCTTCAACGCCTGGCGCTGGCGCCGCGACTGAAGCAATCACCGGGCAGCCGGGGTGACAATCGCCGGGCGCGCCGCATCGGCGCGCGCCCGATCCGACGCATTGAACTTCCACCTCACCCCTGACCACATCGAGATGGTGTGGCGCCTGCTCGCCGCGCTTTTTGCCGGCGCGCTGATCGGCTACGAGCGTTCGTACAACGGCCGGCCGGCGGGCTTTCGCACGCATGCGCTGGTCTGCATGTCGTCGAGCCTGCTGATGCTGGTCACCGTCTATGAAGCGTCTTGGGTGCAGACGCCCGCGGACTCGGTGCGCCTGGACCCGACGCGCATGGCGCAGGGCATCATGACCGGCATCGGTTTTCTCGGCGCCGGCGCGATCATCAAGGAAGGCCTGTCGGTGCGCGGCCTGACCACCGCGGCGTCGATCTGGATCACGGCGGCGATCGGCGTGCTCGCCGGCATCGGCTTTTACTTTCCGCTCATCGTCAGCGTGGCGCTGACGATGAGCGTGCTGTCGATCTTTCGCTGGATCGAGTCGGCGATGCCGACGCAGGCCTATTTTCAGTTCGACGTGCGCCTGGCCAAGGACGGCGGGCTCGATGAAGACTCGTTGCGCGAGCTGCTCGCGCAACACGGTTTTTCGATCGCCAACTTCAGCCACCGCTTCGACGGCGAAGGCGGCATCAAGCGCCACGGCATGGTGATGCGCACCAAAGACCGCAAGGCCGCTTCGCGGCTGGCCGACGCGCTCGAAGCGCATCCGGCGATCCTGGATTTCAGGATCGCGCCGACCGGCGATTGAGGCGCGAGACTTCGTTCACGCGCGCCAACACAACTTTACGCAGCATCACGCAAGCGCATTGCGTTGCGGCCGCACGATGCGGGCCATGAACAACAGCGCAGTACGACATCTCGGCCCCGCCCTCCTCCTGTCTGCCCTGCTCGCCGCTTGCGGCGGCGGCGCTGGCGGTGGCGACACGGCCTCACCACCCCCAGCGTCCGCACCCCCGTCCGTCGAACGCGACGTGCTGCCGGCAAACACCGACGCCGCCATCGACACCGACCTCGACGCCCACTTCGCCGTCAACCCGGCGCCGACGGTCGCTGCCAAGCAGCGCCTGTTCGTCTTCATGCCGGGCGCCTTCGGCAAGCCGGCCAACGTGCGCGCCATCGTCCGCGAAGCAGCGGCCAGCGGCCTGCACGCGATCGGCCTGAACTATCCGAACAACGCCACGGTGGCCTCGTTGTGCAGCGGCAGCAGCGACGCCGACTGTTTCGGCAACACGCGCCAGGAGATCCTCACCGGCAGCGACTCGAGTGCGGTGGTCGCCATCACGCGCGCCAACTCGATCGAGAACCGCGTCGTCAAGTTGCTGCAGACGCTGCACGGTCAAGCGCCGGCGGAAGGCTGGAACGCGTACCTCACCGCCGCCGGCCAGCCCGATTGGTCACGCATCCGCATCGCCGGCCATTCGCAAGGCGGCGGCCACGCGGCTTTCATCGCCAAGCGCTACGCGGTGGACCGCGCGATCTACTTCAGCGCCCCGGCAGATGCCACGCCTGACGGCCTGGCGCCGTGGCTGTCCGCCGCCGGCATGACGCCGGGTGCGCGTCAAGCCGGCTTCACGCACCTGCGCGACGAACTGGCTGCGTTGTCCGTCGTCAGCGCGACGTGGCAGGCGCTGGGCCTCGGCGGCGCGTTGACCTCGGTGGACGGCGCCAACGCAGCGTTCGCCGGCGCACACCAGTTGACGACCAACGCCGAGCCCGCACCCGGCGCCACGGCCGCGGCGCCGCTGCACAGCTCGACGGTGGTCGATGGCGTGACGCCGCGCGCTGCCGATGGCATGCCGCTGTTCGCGCCGGTGTGGCGGTCTTTGGCGTTCGACTGAATCGAGGCCGTCCGCTCTCATCGATACTGGGCAGCTTCTCCGAGGTGCCGATCGACGATGAAACTCCAGATGGCCAAGAACTCGCTGTTCGCGATCCTGCTGCGCTCGCCGTGGTGGGCCAGCGCAGGCCTGGGCGTCGTTGCTCGGGCTGCTCGGCATGGCGCTGCTGCCCGAGGCCTACCGCGTGGCCGGTGCGCTGTCGGGGTTGCCGTTCATCGTCATCAGCGCGATGGTGGCCTGGCGCGGCCGGGAGCTGCCGAGCGCCGCGCGCGTCGAGCAGACGCAGCAGGCGCTGGCCGACGATGGCGTGGCCGGCCTTCGCGGCGCTGCTCGAACAGGCGTTCCAGCGCGACGGCTACACGCGTGGTGGCGCGCGAGCCGCGCGCCACGCCGGCCGTTGACTTCGTGCTCGAGCGCAAGGGCCGGCGCATGCTGGTCTGCGCGCGGCGCTGGAAGTCGGCCCGCACCGGCATCGAAACCCTGCGCGCGCTGCAGGCCGCGCGCGACGCGGCCGGCGACGACCTGCCCAACGACGCACTGCTGATCGGCCTGGGCGAGCCGACCGACAGCGCACGGCCCTTCGCCGCCGAGCACCGCATCGCCATCTGGCAGGCGGCCGAGCTGGCGCAGGCCTTGCGCGGCTTGCCGCTCGGCGGCTAGAGAACCGTTCGGGCTCAGGCCGCGCGCACGGCCAGGCGTTCGAGCCCGCGCAGGTTGATCAACGGCCGCCATTGCGGCGCATCGTCGGCCCAGTGCAGCTGCGGGTAGCGCGCGAGCAGCCGCGCGAAGGCGACTTCGCCCTCCAAACGCGCCAGCGGCGCGCCGACGCAGTAGTGGATGCCGGCGCCGAAGGCCAGGTGCGGATTCGGCGAGCGCGTGATGTCGAACCGGTCGGGCTCGGCGAACACGGCCGGGTCGCGGTTGGCCGCGCCGAGCATGAAGAACAGCACCTGGCCGGGCGGCACGACGGTGTCGCCGACGGCGTAGGGCTGCACCGTGTGGCGCGGCACCATGTTGACCGAGCCCTCGTAGCGCAGCATCTCGGCCACCGCGCCGGGCAGCAAAGCCTGCGGGTCACTGCGCAACAGCGCCAGCGCATCGGGGTGGCGCAGCAACGCCAGCGCGCCGTTGCCGATCAGGTTGGTCGTGGTCTCGTGGCCGGCGATGAAGAGCAGCACCAGGTTGCCGAGCAACTCATCGTCACTCAAGGTGGCGCCGTCGCCGTCGTCCTGCGCGCGGATCAGCGCACCGAGCAGATCGTCGCGCGGCGCAGCGCGGTGGCGCGCGACATGCTCGCGCAGGTAGGCCACCATCTCGTCGGCGGCGATGGCGCCGCTGTGCCGCCAGGCTTTGCGCTGCACCGGCTCCATCATCAGCGCCAGCGTGTCGGACCAAGCCTTGGTCTGCGCGAAGTCCGCGGCCGGCAGGCCGAGCACGTCGCAGATGACTCGCACCGGCAGCGGCTGCGCCAGGCCGGCCATCAGATCGAACGGCTCGTTCGACCGCGGCGCCGGCAGTGCGGCCAGCAGTTCGTCGGTGATCGCAACGACACGCTCGCGCAGCGCTTCGATCACCGGCGGCTTGAACGCGCCGTTGACGAGGCGGCGCAAGCGCGTGTGCTTCGGCGGATCGTTCATCAGCATCCACTGCAAGGTGGTGCGTTCGAGCGTCGAGTCGGCAACGAACGGCCGCAACGTCTCCCAGGCCGGCAGGCGCCACGGTTCGCGGCTCAGCGTGTTGTCGCGCAACCCGGCGCTGACATCCGCATGGTGGCCGATGAGCCAGATGCCGATCACGTCGCGCTCGACGCGGCCGCGCTCGCGCAGCGCATGCAGCAGCGGGTAGGGATCGTCGCGAAACGCCGGGTCGCGCATATCGACGGGGCTCATGGCCGAATGATGTCAGAGCAGCGTGCCCAAAGGGGAAACGGAAAACGACGAGGGAAGGTCCGATTGCAATGGCTGCACGCAGCGCGTAGAACCCGCAGCAAACACGCCCCGTCGAGCCCGAACAAGTTCGTTCTTCGCCTGGCTTGGACTCGCAGCCGCGTGTTGAATTTCGATGGCGCGGCCAGCGCCGCCACCGTCGTTGCACCGATCCACAAGCAGGAGACTTCCCGATGCCCTCACTGACCCCGTTCCAAAGCGCCGCCATGGCGGCGCTCACCGCGACGCTTGCGCTCGCCGTGCCGGCGCAAGCGCAAGAGCTGCGCGTGCAGTGTTATTCCGACGGCAATGAATGCGAAGTCACCGGCGAGATCGCCAAGCGCTTCGAAGCTGCCAACGCCGGCGCCAAGATCGTCATCGACAAGGTGCCGTACAAGGCTGTGGTCGAAACGCTGCCGGTACAACTCGCGGCCGGCGAAGGCCCCGACGTTGGCCGCGTGGCCGACCTCGGCGGCTTGAACAAGTACTACCTCGATCTGACGCCGCATCTTTCCGCCGCGCGCCAGAAAGCCTGGGCCGACAACTTCGCGTCCACGCTGCCGTGGTTTCGCGCCGGGCCGCAGGACAAAGGCATCTACGGCCTGATGTCGCAGCTCACCGTGACCGGCGCCTACGTCAACAAGACGCTGTTCGAGCAGGCCAAGGTGCCGATGCCCGATGCCAAGGCAACCTGGGACGACTGGATGGCCGCCGCCGACAAGGTGGCCAAAGCGACCAAGACGCCGTTCGCGATGGCGATGGACCGCAGCGGCCACCGCTTCGCGCCGCTCGCCGTGGCTTACGGCGCCAAGCTGTTCGACGCCAACGGCGTGCCCGTCGTCGATGCCGGCTACCAGACGGCGGTCAAGAAATTCGTCGATTGGAACAAGAACGGCCTGATGCCCAAGGAGGTCTGGGGCGGCACCGGCGGCTCGCAGTACCGCGACGCCTTCGAAGAATTCGCCAACGGCCGCGTCGTCGTCTATTACTCCGGCTCGTGGCAGTTGAAGCGCATGGACACGCAGGTCACCAAGGCCTTCGAGTGGGCCGTCGCGCCCGCACCCTGCGGCCCGGCGGCCTGCACCGCAATGCCGGGCGGCGCCGCCTTCGTCGCCTTCAAGCGCACCAAGCAGCCGGCGCTGGCCGCCAAGTTCATCGACTTCCTGTCCGAAGACGCGAACTACAAGGAGCTGATGGCCAAGACCGACAACATCCCGGCCAGCCTGTCCGTGGCCAAGGCCGGCGTGTCCTACAACGTCTCGCCGATGGCCAAGGCGGCGCTCAACGTCTTCGTGGCTGACGTGCCGAAGATCGCGCAGCCGAACTTCGATTTGCAGGGCTACCGCTTCAACCGCGCGGTATTTCTGCCGACCGCTCAGCGCATCGGCCAGGCCGTGGCCGGCGAGATGAGCGCCGACGACGCGATCAAGCGCCTGACGAGCGACATCGACGAGCAGGTCAAGGCGGCGAGCAAGTAAAGGCATGCGCCGTCACCCGTTCGGGCTGAGCCTGTCGAAGCCCTTCGACAAGCTCAGGGCGAACGGCTGGGTCTGGGAGCGCTGAGTGCAAGTCAACCGCAGCACGCCGTGGCTGTTCCTGGCGCCGAACATGCTGATCTTCGGCGTGTTCACGTTCCTGCCGATCGCGATCAATTTCTATTACGCCTTCACCGGCGGCGTCGAGCTGTACCCGCGTGACCGGCCGTACGTCGGCTTCGAGAACCTGGCCACGCTGCTCGACTGCACGAATCACTTCGACCCCTCGACCTGCAAGCGCGACCTGTTCTGGCGCGCCGTCTGGAACACGGCCCAGTACTCGCTGTTCCAGGTCACGCTGATGGTGCTGTTCAGCCTGATCACGGCGCTGGTGTTGAACCGCAAGATCATCGGCCGCGGCTTCTGGCGCGGCGTGTTCTTCTATCCGGTGCTGCTGTCGCCCGTCGTCGTCGCGCTGATCTGGAAGTGGATCCTGCAGCGCGACGGCCTGTTGAACGGCGTCGTCACCGCCGCCGGCGGCACGCCGACGCTGTGGCTGGCCGAATCGGGCACGGCGTTCTTCTGGGTCGTCTTCGTCAGCATCTGGGCCCACATGGGCTTCTACACGCTGATCCTGCTGGCCGGCCTGCAGGCGATTCCGGCGGATTTGTATGAAGCTGCGCAACTAGACCGCGCGTCGCCGTGGCGAAGTCTGACGCGCATCACGCTGCCGATGCTGATGCCCAACCTGCTCGTCGTGCTGGTGCTCGCAGCGATCCGCGCGGTGCAGACGTTCGATGAAGTCTTCGTGCTCACCGGAGGCGGGCCAGGCTCGGCGACGACCTTCGTCGTGCAGTTCATCTATCAGACGGGCTTTCAGGAGCAGGTGCGGCTGTATGGTCTGGCGGCTGCGGGCTCGCTGCTGTTGGCAGTGGCGTTGATCGTGCTGACGCTGGTGCAGTTGAAGGCAACAAGTGCGGGAGGATGCGGGGGAGAAGGCGCGGTGAATGCGGTCGCGCTTCGTCACCCGCACCCGCGGTCGCCGTTCGCTCGACTGGACCGACTGGCTGAGCTACGCTCTACCTCGCCATCGGCCTGTTCCTGATGTTCGGCCCGGTGCTGTGGCTCGTGATGTCGTCGTTCAAGACCGAAGCGGCGCTGTCCGAATTTCCGCCGCGCTTGTTGCCGTACGGGCAGAAGTCGGTCGCTGTTCCTGGCGAAGAGGGCATGAAGCCGGTCTATCGCGTCAAGCTGCCCGACGGCACGACTCGCGAGCTGCCCGAGGTGCGCCGCATCGGCCTGATGGCCACGCATGTCGATCCCGCGAAACCCGACGAGCTCATCCGCGTCAACGTCGCCGACCGCGAGCCGGTGCGTGAATTCAGACTCGCCACCGAGAACTACACCGAGCTCGGCGGCAAATTCAACTTCGGCCGCTACTTGTGGAACTCGGTGTTCATCACCGTCGTCGCGACGATCCTCACGCTGCTTGTTCAACTCGATGGCCGCATTCGCGCTGTCGAAGTACAAGTTCAAGGGCCGCTGGGGCGTGTTCCTGCTGATCATCGCCACGCTGATGGTGCCGCCGGCCATCGTGCTCGTGCCGAACTTCCTGGTCGTCAGCGAACTCGGCCTGCTCAACAGCCTGTGGGGTGTGATCTGGCCGGCGGTAGCCACGCCGACCGGCGTCTTCCTGCTGCGCCAGTACATGCTGACGATCCCCGACGAGCTGCTCGACGCGGCGCGCATGGACCATGCGAGCGAGTGGCGCATCTATTGGCGCATCGTGCTGCCGCTGGCCGCACCGGCGCTGGCCGTGCTTGCCATCTTCTCGGTCATGTGGCGCTGGAACGATTTCCTCTGGCCACTGATCGTGCTGTCGAAGAACGAGCAGTTCACGCTGCAGCTCGCGCTCAACGCCTTCCAGGGTGACCTCGTCACGCAATGGCATTACCTGCTGGCGATGACGGTGATCACGCTGCTGCCGATCACGCTGGTGTTTGCGTTCTTGCAGAAGTACATCACGCAGGGCATCGCTTCTGCTGGAGTCAAATAGAGATGGCGTCGCTGCAACTCAAACAACTGGTCAAGGACTTCGGCGCCGTGCGCGTGATTCACGGCGTGGACCTGACGGTCAACAACGGCGAGTTCGTCGTCTTCGTCGGTCCTTCGGGCTGCGGCAAGAGCACGCTGCTGCGCATCATCTGCGGCCTCGAAGAAGCGAGCAGCGGCGACATCCTGATCGACGGCCAGCGTGTCAACGAGGTGCGCGCGGCCGATCGCGAGCTGGCGATGGTGTTCCAGTCGTATGCGCTGTACCCGCACATGACGGTGCATCAGAACATGGCTTTCGGCCTGGAGAACATCGGCACGCCCAAGGGCGAGATCGAGCGCCGCGTCAACGACGCCGCGGTGCTGCTGCGCCTGGATGCGCTGATGCAGCGCAAACCGACGCAGCTCTCCGGCGGCCAGCGCCAGCGCGTCGCGATCGGCCGCTCGATCGTGCGCGAGCCGAAGATTTTTCTCTTCGACGAGCCGCTGTCGAACCTCGACGCCGAGCTGCGCGTGTCGATGCGCGGCGAGATCAGCGCGCTGCACCGGCGCTTGTCGGCCACCAGCATCTACGTCACGCATGACCAGGTCGAGGCGATGACGATGGCCGACAAGATCGTCGTGCTGCGGCTGGGCCGCATCGAGCAGGTCGGCTCGCCGCTCGAGCTGTACAACAAGCCGGCCAACAAGTTCGTCGCCGGCTTCATCGGCTCGCCGCAGATGAACTTTGTCGCCGTCACGGCAGCGCGACGACGGCTCCGTCGCGCCAGCCTTCGGCGGCAGGTGACGGTGCCCGGCGCGCGCGCGGCCGCCGGCACCGCGCTGACGCTCGGCGTGCGGCCGGAGCATCTGTCGTTGCAGCCGCAACCCGGCGCGCTGGCGCTGCCGGTCACGGTGGCGCAGGTCGAGCAACTCGGTGGCCTGTCGCTGATTTACGGCACGCTGCCGGGCGACGACACGACCCGCGTCACGGTGCAAAGCGCGGGTCAGGTGAGCACGTCGGTGGGCGACACGCTCACGGCCTATGCGCCCGCTGAGGCCTGCCACCTGTTTGCCGCCGACGAGGCGGGAAAGTCTCTAGGATGAAACCAACCTCGTCAAACTGGCGTGAGCTGCACCGCGTAGCCGATCAGTTCGAGTCTGCGGACCAAGCGCACGGCCGTTTTGTGAGCATCGGCGCGGTCGAAGTGAGCTGCGCCAAGATCGCGGTATTCAGCTCCGTTGCGCAGCATGTGCCAAGCCGCAGTGAGCATGGAGGCGGCCACGGCGATGATGGCCTTCTTGGCACCGCGTCTTGCGCGCAGGCGGTGGAACTGAGCCTGCAGGTAGCTGCCCTTGACCTTCACGGCCGCCCAGGCGGCCTGCACCATGGTGGTCTTGAGCCACTTGCCGCCGCGGCGCAGCCGGGTGCTGCGGCGCTTGCCCGCGCTCTCGTCGTTGCGCGGACACATGCAGGCCCACGACAGCAGGTGGCCCGGCGTGGCGAAGCGCGACATGTCGATGCCGATCTCGGCAATCACCACGTTGGAGCCCACTGCGCTCAGACCGGGCATCGTGCTCAGCAGCTTGGCGGCTTTGCGAAATGTGTCGAGCCCCAGGCCCACCTCCTTTTCGATCTCGGCGATGGCCTTGTCCAGCACGTCGATGTGGCCCAGGTGCAGCTTGAGCATGAAGCGGTGATGCGCACTGACGTGTCCGCGCATGGCTTCGAGCAACTCGGCGCGGCTGGCCTTGACGCGAGTGGTCACGCAAGCGGCCAATCGTTCGGGGTCGGTGTGCCCGTCGATGATGGCCTGCAGCACCGCGCGCCCGCTCTTGCCCAGGATGTCGCTGAACACGACGCCCAGCTTGAGGTTGGTGTCCTCGAGCAGCTTGTCGATGCGCTGCACGTGCGCAGTGCGCTCGCGCACGAATTGCTTGCGCGTGCGCGTGACGGCGCGCAACTCCTGCACCGCCACCGGCGGCACGAAGCTCGCACGGATCAGGCCGTGCGCCAGCAGATCGGCCAGCCACATCGCATCGTTGACGTCGGTCTTGCGCCCCGGCACGTTCTTGACGTGCGCGGCGTTGGCCAGCACGAGCTCGAAATGGCCTTCGAGTACGTGCCACACCGGCTTCCAGTACACGCCGGTGGCCTCCATGGCGACGTGCTCGACGCCCAAGCAGTCGAGCCACTCGGCAAGAGTCAGGGGGCGCGCAGCGCAATGGACCACTGAGATGAACAAGCCCCATACCGTTCGGGGAGTTTGTCTTGCCCCCTCTCCCTCTGGGAGAGGGTTGGGGTGAGGGATATGACGCCGTTGCGAAAAGCCACGCTGCTGTCGATGGCCGGCGGCTGCATCGAACTCCAACTCGACCACGGCTGGCGCGCCCGCGTCTCGTTGATCGACAGCCACAGCGGCCGCACGACGCTGCTGCCGCCCGACGGCTATCGCGAGCCGCGCACCTGGGCACTCGATCCCAGCGGCGTGTTCCCGCTCGAAGGCATGCAACGCGAGGCGCTGTTCGCGCCCGATGCGAGTGCGACCGCATCGCAACACGGCGATGTGCTGCACTTGGGCGGCACGCACCTGCGCGCGCGCATCGCGCTCGACCCGTTCGCGATCACCTGGGAGCAACGCGCCGACGGCAACGACGCTTGGCAGTTCTGCTGCGGCGACCGCGCCGAGAGCTACGCCTACGCGTTCTCCGAACGCAGCGGCACGCTCTGGCATTGGCAGCAGCGCGACCCGGCGCAAGACCGTTACTTCGGCCTCGGCGACAAGACCGGCCCGCTCGACCTGCGCGGCCGCCGCCTGCGCACGCGCATGCTCGATGCGCTCGGCTACGACGCCAAGACGGGCGACCCGCTGTACAAACACTGGCCGTTCTTCCTCAACCATCGAAACGGCCTCGCCAGCGGCTGCTATTACGACACGCTGGCCGAATGCACGTTCGACTTCGGCGCCGAGCACGACAACTACCACGGCCGCTACCGCGCCACCGAAATCGCCGACGGCGACTTCGACTGTCATGTCTTCGCCGGCCCGTCGCTGCGCGAGGCGCTGGCGCGATTTGTCGCCGCCATCGGCGGCACGGCGTTGCCGCCGCGCTGGACGCTCGGCTTCGCCAACACCGCGATGGGCCTGGCCGACGCGGCCGACGCGCAAGCGCAGATCCGCGGCTTCCTCGGCCACGCTGAAAAAGACGGCTTCCCGCTGTCGAGTTTTCACTTCGGCTCGGGCTACACCAGCCGCGGCAAGCAGCGCTACGTCTTCACCTGGAACAACGACAAGTTCCCCGAGCCGAAAAAACTGCTCGCCGACTTTGCAAAGGCCGGCGTGCGCACCGTCGCCAACCTGAAGCCGTGTCTGCTCGACGACCACCCGGCTTACGCCGCGCTCGCCGCGCAAGGCGCCTTCGTGCGCGATCAGAACGGTCCCTGCCTCGAACAGTTCTGGGACGGCTGGGGCGCGCACCTCGATTTCACGCGCGAGGGCGACCGTGCGTGGTGGCAAGACGGGCTGCAACAACAGGTGCTCGACATCGGCATCGACGTCGGCTGGAACGACAACAACGAGTACGAAATCTGGGGCGAGCGCGCGTCGTGCCACGGCTTCGGCCAGGCGCTGCCGATGGCGCGCGCGCACGCGCTGCAGCCGCTGCTGATGACGCGCGCAACCTTCGACCAGCAGGCGCGGCACCAACCCGACGAGCGCATCTACACCATCACGCGCGGCGGCCCGCCGGGCCTGCAGCGCTACGCGCAGACCTGGAGCGGCGACAACAGCACGAGCTGGCACACGATGCGCTGGAACCAGCGCATGGCGCTGACGATGAGTTTGTCCGGGATGTTCAACACCGGCCACGACATCGGCGGTTTCGACGGCCCCGTGCCCGACGCCGAAATGCTGATCCGCTGGACGCAGGCCTGCTGCCTCGTGCCGCGCATGATCATGAACAGCTGGAAGGCCGACGGCAGCGTCAACTCGCCGTGGCTGCATGCCGAGGCGACGCCGGCGATCCGCGCCGCGGTGGGCCTGCGGCTGAAGCTGATGCCCTACCTGTACACGCAACTGTGGCGTGCGACCCGGGAGCACCTGCCGCTGTTGCGGCCAACGTTCTTCGACTTCGGCGACGACCCCGCCACCTGGACCGACAACGACGAGATGATGGTCGGCCCCGACCTGCTCGCCGCGCCGGTGTTCGAGCCCGGCGCGCGCAAGCGCAGCGTCTATCTGCCGCGCGCGCCGCACGGCTGGTTCGATTGGTGGACCGGTGCGCACCACGCCGGCGGTCAGAGCATCGAGGTCATCGCGCCGCTGCACCGCCTGCCGCTGTTCGTGCGCGGCGGTGCGCTGGTGCCGACCACCGACGCCGCGAACGACAGCGCGCGCACCGAAGAACCGTCGCGCGCGCTGTTGTGGTTCCCGCCGCGCAGCGGCAGCGACGCCGCGCTGCTGTACGAGGACGACGGGCTGCGGCACGCCGACGCGCCGGATCGCCACGTCGTCCAGCGTTTCACCGCGCAGGCGCATGCGTCGCGGCTCGCCCTGTCGATGACGAGCAGCGGCGCCTGGCCGCTGCCTTACCGGCAGATCCGCGTCGTGCTGCCGGCCGGCGAAACGCGCAAGGTCGAACTCGTGTCGGCGGGCGGCGTATCGCTGGTGGCCTGATGTGGCCCTGGTTGAGCGATGCGGCAGCCACCGCGCAGCGGCGCGAAGACCTGTGGCGCCTGCTCGGCCCGCGGCCGTGGCGCGAGGTCGGCGTGGCCGGCGAGCGGCTCGGCAGCGCGCCGCACGGCAACTCGACGGTCGAACGCTGGCGCCTGCACCTCAACGCCGAGCAGGCCGTGCCCGCGTTACTGTTGCGCCCGCGTGATGTCACGCCGCGCGGCGTCGTCCTGTACTGCCACGCCCACGGCAACCGCTTCGAGACCGGCAAGGACGAGTTGCTCGCCGGCCGGCCTGCGTTGCAATCGCCGCCCTATGGCGAGGCGCTCACCGCGCGGGGCTGGGCCGTGCTGGCGATCGACCATTGGGGCTTCGGCGAGCGGCAACGCCCCAGCGAACGCGCGCTCGTCAAACGCCTGCTCTGGCAAGGCGCGACGCTGTGGGGCTGGCGCGTGCACGACACGCTGGCCGCGCTCGACTGGCTGCGTGCGCAACCCGGCTTCGCATCGCTGCCTGTCGTCACGCTCGGCTTGTCGATGGGCAGCACGATGGCGCTCTGGTCGGCCGCGCTCGACACGCGCATCGCCGGGTGCGTCGAGCTGTGCTGCGCAGCCGAGTACGCCGCGCTGCTCGACAGCGGCGGCTTCGACTTGCACGGCGAGTACTTTTTTGTCCCCGGGCTGTTGCAAGCGTTCACGCTGGCCGAAATCGCCGCGCTGATCGCGCCGCGGCCGCACCTGTCGCTGGCCGGCCGCGCCGACCCGCTGACGCCGCCCGCCGGCCTGGCCGTGCTCGACCACGCGCTGCGCGCAGTCGATGCCGCCCTGGGCACAGACGCGCGCTGGCAGCAGGTGCTTGCAGACGGCGGCCACGCCGAGACGCCGGCGATGCGCCGGCAGGTGCTGGAGTGGCTCGAAGCCACCAGCCCGGCATGACCCCTATAGTCAATGCCCGGCAGCGGACATTTAATCGGTGCCCAACCGACGCACTCGAAACACGGTCGCGGTTCCAACCCCACGGAGACAACCTTCATGAACACATCTCTCAAACTCATCGCCGGCGCCCTGCTGGCCGGCGCCGGTTCGCTGGCCATGGCCCAGGCCGTCGGCGTGAGCTGGTCCAACTTCCAGGAAGAGCGCTGGAAGACCGACGAAAAAGCGATCAAGGATCAACTCACCAAGCTCGGCGGCACCTACGTCAGCGCCGACGCCGGCGGCTCACCGGAAAAGCAGCTCGCCGACATCGACGGCCTGATCGCCAAGGGCGCGAAGGCGCTGATCATCCTGGCCATGGACAAGGACGCGATCGTGCCGGCGCTGGCCAAGGCCAAGGCGAAGAACATCCCGGTGGTGGCGTATGACCGCCTGATCGAAGCGCCCGGCGTCTTCTACATCACCTTCGACAACAAGGAAGTTGGCCGCCTGCAGGCGCGCGCGGTGCTCGCCGCCAAGCCCAAGGGCAACTACGTGATGATCAAGGGCTCGCCGACCGACCCCAACTCCGACTTCCTGCGCGCCGGCCAGCAAGAGGTGCTCGACGCCGCGATCAAGAGCGGCGACATCAAGATCGTCGGCGAGGAGTACACCGACGGCTGGAAGCCCGAGAACGCGCAGAAGAACATGGAGCAGATCCTGACCAAGAACCAGAACAAGGTCGATGCGGTGGTGGCCAGCAACGACGGCATGGCCGGCGGTGTGGTGGCAGCACTCTCGGCGCGCGGCCTGAAGGGCGTGCCGGTGTCGGGCCAGGACGGCGACGCCGCGGCGTTGAACCGCGTGGCGATGGGCACGCAGACGGTGTCGGTGTGGAAGGACGCGCGCGACCTCGGCCGCGAAGCCGCCACCGCCGCCGTGTCGCTGGCCAACGGCAAGAAAGTCGATGGCGCCAAGACCTGGGCCGAAGGCGCGAAGAAGGTGCCGATGGAAGCGATCTTCCTCAAGGCGGTGCCGGTGACGCAGGCCAACCTCGACGCCGTGATCAAGGCCGGGCACATCAGCAAGGACGCGGCGTGCAAGGGCGTGGACAAGGCGGCGGCGCCGGCGGCCTGCAAGTAGGGCGTCCTTCGACAAGCTCAGGATGATCGGATAGCACCGTTCGGGCTGAGCTTGGTCGTTGCCCTTCGACAAGCTCAGGACGAACGGGTTTCGCGAGTTCTTTGTTGATGCTCAACCAACTCCAGATCAGCGCGCTCGACCTTCGCCTGTCGATCATGGCCGGCGTGCTGGTCGTCATGGCGCTGGTCTTTCACATCTTCACCGGCAACTTCCTGACGCCGGAGAACCTGTACAACATCGCGCAGCAGACGGCCGTGGTCGGCATCGTCGCGGCGGCGATCGCGCTGATCATCGTCGCCAGGCAGATCGACCTGTCGGTCGGCTCCGTGATGGGCGTGGTCGGCGTGCTGATCGCGTTTCTGATGTACACGCACAACTGGCATTGGGTGCCGGCGTGCTTTGCCGGGCTGGCCGTTGCGCTGGTGGTGGCGCTCTACCAGGGCTGGCTCACGGCTTACCTCGGCGTGCCGTCGTTCGTGGTCACGCTCGGCGGCCTGATGTCGTTTCGCGGCGCGGCCTTTCTGGTGGCCGACGGCAAGACGCAGCCGATCACCGACGCCACGTTCCTGCTCTTCGGCGGCGGCCTCGACGGCTCGCTCGGTGCGATGTGGAGCTGGGTGCTCGGCGGTGTGCTGGCCGCGCTGCTGCTGTGGAACACGTTCAGCCGGCGGCGCAATGCGGTGGCGCATGGCTTCCCGCTGCGGCCGGTGTGGTTCGACATCGCGGTGACGGGCTTCTTCATCCTCGTGCTGCTGGCCTTCGTGGCGACGATGAACGCCTACGTGCTGGCCGACAAGGGCGCCGGGCAAGGCGTGCCGATCCCCGTGCTGATCTGGGCGTTGGTGGTGATGGCCATGGCCTTCATCGTCAACCGCACGCGCTTCGGGCGCTATGTCTATGCCATCGGCGGCAACCCGGAGGCGGCGCTGCTGGTCGGCATTCCGGTCAAGCGCGTGATGTTGAAGCTGTTCCTGCTGCTGGCCGTGCTGGTGACGATCGCGGCCGTCGTCTCCGTGTCGCGCCTCAATGCCGGCACCAATTCGCTCGGCACGAACATGGAGCTGTACGTGATCGCCGCGGCCGTGATCGGCGGCGTGGCGCTGTCCGGCGGCAGCGGCACGGTGCTCGGCTCGGTGCTCGGCGCGCTGATCATCCAGTTCCTCGAAAGCGGCCTGCTGCTGATGGACGTGAGCATCGGCTGGCGCATGGTGATCATCGGCCAGGTGCTGATCGTCGCGGTGGTGTTCGACGTGCTGTACCGGCGCGCGACCGGGGAGCGGATGTCATGAGCGCGATCTCCTGGGCTCGACCGCCGCTGATCGAGATGCGCGACATCCACAAGGCCTTCGGCGGCGTGCGCGCGGTCGAGGGCGTGAGCCTGTCGGTGCATGCCGGTGAAGTGGTGGCGCTGCTCGGCCACAACGGCGCCGGCAAATCGACGCTGATGAAGATGCTCGCCGGCGCCTACCCGATCGACTCGGGCGAGGTGCGCATCGGCGGGCAGGCCGCGAAGATCGCCAACCCGGCCGACTCGCAGCACCTCGGCATCGAGACGATCTACCAGACGCTGGCGCTGGCCGACAACCTCGACGCGGTGGCCAACCTCTTTCTCGGCCGCGAGCTGATGACGCGCTGGGGCACGCTCGACGACTACGCGATGGAGAAGGCCGCGCGCGACGTGTTCCATCGCCTGAACCCGAACTTCAAGAACATCCGCGTGCCGGTGCGCTCGCTCTCCGGCGGTCAGCGCCAGGTGGTGGCGATCTCGCGCGCGCTGTACTTCAATGCCAAGGCGCTGATCATGGACGAGCCCTGCGCGGCGCTCGGCCCCGAAGAGACGCGCATGGTGCACGACCTGGTGCGCAAGCTGAAGGCGCAGGGCGTGGGCATCTTCCTGATCTCGCACGACATGCCCGACGTGTTCGGCCTCTCGGACCGCTTGAGCGTGATGAAGAACGGCAAGACCGTCGGCACCTACCGCACCGCCGAGGTCACCGAGGACGAGGTGCTGGGCATGATCATCGCGGGCAAGAAGGTCACGCGCGTGCCTGAGGCTTTCGCGCCGGCGTGACGGCTGCGCGAGCGATCGCGGTGGCGCTGGGCGCCGTCGCCTGTCATGTCGCAGCGCAGACCGACGCCGCGATGCCGCCGGTGCCGCGCTTCGTCGAAGAGACCGACACCGCCGGCTTCAACAGCCGCTTCGACGGCGAAGCCGAATACCTGGTCGGCGGCGGCGTGGCCACCTTCGATTGCGACGGGGACGGCCTGCCGGAGATCTACGTCACGGCGGGAGTCAACAAGGCCAAGCTCTATCGCAACAAGAGCGCGCGCGGCGGCGCGATCAAGCTGGTCGAAGAGCGCTCGGGGCTCGAGCTGACGAACGCCATCGGCGCCTACCCGATCGACATCGACGGCGACGGCAACGCCGACCTCGTGGTGCTGCGCGTCGGCGAGGTGCAGATCTTTCGCGGCCTCGGCGGCTGCCGCTTCGAGCGCGCCAACGAGCAAGTGGAAATTCGCCAGCAGCAACGCCTGGCACAGCGCGTTCGCAGCGACGTGGGAGCGCGGGCAGGGCTGGCCGACGCTGGCCATCGGCACGTATGTCGATCGCGGCAAGCCCGAGTTCCCGTGGGGCAGTTGCACGCCCGCGGGCCTGTGGCGCCCGGCATCGGCTGAGGGCGGTGGCTACGCGGCGACGTCTGCCGCTCACGCCGGGCCACTGCGCGCTGTCGATGCTGTTCTCCGACTGGAACCGCAGCGGCGAGCCGGGCTTACGCGTCAGCAACGACCGCGAGTACTACAAGGGCGGGCAGGAACAGTTGTGGCAATTGGCACCGGGCGCGGCACCGAAGCTGTACACGCCTGAGCAGGGTTGGAAGCCGCTGCAGATCTGGGGCATGGGCATCGCCAGCCACGACCTCGATGGCGACGGCTTGCCCGAAGTCTTTCTCACCAGCATGTCCGACAACAAGCTGCAGCAGCTCGAAGCAGGTGCAGCGAGGCCGAGCTACCGCGACATCGCCTTCAAGCGCGGCGCCACCGCGCACCGTCCCTACATCGGCGGCGACGTGCACCCGTCCACCGCCTGGCACGCGCAGTTCGCCGACGTGAATCACGACGGCCTCGCGGACCTGTTCATCGTCAAGGGCAACATCTCGTCGATGCCCGACTTTGCCGCGCAGGACCCGAACAACCTGCTGCTGCAACGGGCCGACGGCACGTTTGCCGAAGCCGGCCAGCTTGCGGGTGTGGCGAGCTTCCGTCGCGGCCGCGGCGGCATGCTCGTCGATCTGAACGGCGACGGCCTGCTCGACATGCTGGTGGTCAACCGCTGGGACAAGGCGCAACTGTGGCGCAACGTCGGCGCCGGCAGCGCCGCGCGGCCGTTGCCGATGGGCCACTGGCTGCAACTGCGCCTGCGCCAGCAAGGCGGCAACCGCGATGCGATCGGCGCCTGGGTCGAGGTCGATCTCGGTGAACCAGGAAAGGGCCGTGTGGTGCGCCAGGAACTCACCGTCGGTGGCGGCCACGCCAGCGGGCATCTGGGCTGGATGCACTTCGGCCTCGGCGACTCAACGGCCGTGAAGCTGCGCGTGCAGTGGCCGCACGGCGAGTGGAGCGCGTGGCAGAGCGTCGCGGCGGACGCCTTCTACAGCGTCGATCGGCAAGCCGGTGTGAATGCCTGGAAGGCACCATGACATCGTGGCTGCCAGCACACGGAGCGTATGATTAAATCCTACTCCGACGGAGGTTGGTCCCATGCGCTCGACCCAGCAATTCAGCATCACTCTGCCCAATGAAATGGCCGAAACCGTGCGAGCCAAAGTGGCCTCGGGCGAGTACGCCACCGAGAGCGAAGTGATCCGCGACGGGCTGCGCGCACTGATGGCACGTGACCAGGCCGTCGATTCATGGCTGCGCACCCGGGTGGCGGCTGCGTACGATGGACTGAAGAAGGCGCCGGGACGCGCGGCAACTGCCGCCAAGGTTCGCGAGCGCCTTGCCGCAGCACAGCGCAGCGCTTCTGCGAAGGCGTGAAAACCTACAACGTGGTCTTCGCGCCGGAGGCCGAAGACGATCTCGTTGAGTTGTTCGAGTACATCGCCCTGCAAGGGTCGCCCGATGTCTCGGCCCGGTACACCGAGGCCAGTGTCGATTCTCGGCGTGTACTACGGCGGCAGGAACTACGAAGCGGAACTGGGCAGCAACGAAGACAAGGCGCCGTGACGATGACGAAGCGCCTGCTCGTCGTTGTGCTGCTCGCGTGCGCCGCTCTCGCTGCTCGCGCGCAGCCCGCACCCGACGCTTCGAAGTTCAGCGCCAACGTCGCTATCGACTGGTTCCAGCTCGACCTGCAGCTCATCCAGCAGACGCCCGGCTTCAGCCCGCCGGTGGCCGCGCGCACGCTCGGCTACCTCGGCCTGGCGCTGTACGAGTCGGTGGTGCCGGGCATGCCGAGCCACCGCAGCCTGGCCGGCCAGTTGAACGAACTCGACTCCCTGCCCTGGGCGCAGCCCGACGAGGTGCTGCACTGGCCCACCGTGGCCAACGCCTCGCTGGCGGCGATGACACGCATGATGTTCCCGACCGCGAGCGCGGAGAACAAGACGCGCATCGACCTGCTGGAGCGCAACCTGCCGTTGAAATATTCGCAGGAGTTCGACCCGGCCAGCGTCACGGCCGAGATCACGCAACGCTCCGAGAGTTTCGGCAAGCTGATGGCGATGGCGCTGATGACCTGGGCCCGCACCGACGGCGGCCACGAAGCCTGGGGGCCGCTGCGCCGCTCGCAGAGCAACTACGTGCCGCCGAGCGGCGCGGGGCAGTGGAGCGCCACGCCGCCCAGCTTCGCGCCGGCGCTGTTGCCATGGTGGGGCGAGAACCGGCCGTTCGTCTTGAAGGGTAGCGACGCCTGCCCGGCGCCGGCGCCGCCGCCGTATTCGGAAGCCAACGGATCGCCTTTCTACAAGGAAGCCGAGGAGGTCTGGCGCATTGCCAACGCGGCCACGCAGGCGCAGCGCCAGTTCGCGCTCTACTGGGCCGACGACCCGGGCAAGACGCCGACGCCGGCGGGGCATTGGGTGCACATCGCCGGCGATGTGCTGAAGGCCCGCAAGGCCACACTGGCTGAATCCGCCGAAGCCTATGCGCGCCTGACGCTGGCGATGAACGATGCCTTCATCGCTGCCTGGCGCAGCAAGTACCAGATCAACCTGCTGCGCCCGGTGACCTACGTGCAGTTGTTCATCGACAGCAACTGGACGCCGCAACTGATGAACACCCCCCCGTTTCCCGAGTACCCGTCGGGTCACTCGGTGCAGTCGGCGGCGGCCGCCGCGGTGCTGTCCAAGATGTTCGGCGCGCAGACGGCGTTCACCGACAACGCGCACAACGACCGCGGCTGGGGCCCGCGCGCGTTCACCAGTTTTGCCGCGGCGGCAGAAGAAGCGGCGCTGTCGCGGCTGTATGCGGGGATTCATTTCCGCAGCGCGGTTGCGGGCGGGCAGACGCAGGGGCGGTGCGTGGCGGAGCGGGTGCTGGAGTTGAAGACGCGGCGGTGAGGGCGCGCGGCTCTCGAAAAGCGCACACTCGGCGACGCGCCCAAAAACAGGAGACCCCTCATGACCCTTTGCCCGATTGCCATCGCCGTGGGTTGCAAGAAATGCCCCGCGTATTCGGTCTGTCCTTTGAAGGGCGTGATCGGGGATCAGCCGAAGAAGGAGGAGCCGCCCGCGTCGGCTTCAAAAAAAGGCAGCGACAAGCGCTGACGCGGCTTCGGGCCGGCGCGCGGCTCAAGCGTGCGTGTGCTCGACCATCTCGTGCGGCACGCCTTCGCTGCGCTCCAGGCCGCCGCGCTCGATCCACTCGTGTGTCGTGCGCGCGGAGCGTTCGATCAGCGGCGCGCAGGCCGAGTAGTCGTACGGCGAGCTGTCCACCGGGCACAGCGGCGGCACGACGTGCAGTGCGGCGGCGCCTGCATAGCGCTCGATGTCGTGCACCAGTTGCCGCGCGACCAGCAGCGACAGCGCGTGCAGCGCCTGGCCGATGGCGCCGCCCGGCACGCGCTTCAACGCGCAGGCAAAGCCGGTCGGCAGCACGATGAGGCGCTGCGCGCCGAGGCGGATGGCAGTGGAGATCGGCGTGTTGTTGGCCACGCCGCCATCGATCAGCTCGCGGCCGTCGATGCGCACCGGCGGGAACACGCCCGGGATCGCCGTGCTCGCCAGCACCGCATCGACCACCGAGCCCGACGACAGCAGCACCTCGCTGCCGAGCAGGCGGTCCGTGGCGACGACATGCATCGGCACCGCGGCCTCTTCGAGCCGCCGGTAGCCGATGTGCTTTTCGAGCAGCCGGCGCAGGCCCGACGGATCGACCATGTACTCGCGCCGCCAGGCGATGCGCAGCAGGTCGCGCAGGCCGAGCGGCATGACGTCGCGGCGCGTGATGCCGCGCCAGACCTGCTCCAGCTTCGACACACCGGCCGGTGACGGATCGGCCGCGAAGTGCGCGCCGTTGATCGCGCCGGCCGAGGCGCCGACGATCAGGTCCGGCCGCACACCGACGGCCGCCAACGCGCGCAACATGCCGACCTCGACGGCGCCCAAACTGCCGCCGCCGGCCAGCACGAAGGCTGTCTTCGAAGCGGTGTTGACGGGCATCGAGGCCTGTTCACGCGAGGCGGGGGAAGGCAAGCGTAGCGCCGTCACCGGGTGTCCACAAGCCGCGCCGCCGTGATCAAAGATTGATCTTTCCGTGAGCCGTGCGCGACGCCGCTGGGGCCCAATCCGCATCGTCACGGCGCGGGGGCGCCGCAACAGGAGCAAGGTCATGGGTTCGGCAGCAGCCGCGATGCGCAGTTCCGACAGCAGCAAGCCCGACGAGAGCGGCACCCGCGTGCGCCCGACGGAACTCGAACGCTACCGCGTGGTGCTGAGCAAATACGCGCGGCGCTGGCTGCGCAACGCGGCCGACGCCGAAGACGCTGTGCAGGACACCTTGACCGCCGCCCTGGCCTCGACAACAGGTTTTTCCGGCCGCTCATCGGCCAGCACCTGGCTGCACGGCATCCTCAAACACAAGATCGTCGATACCTACCGCCGCCAGTCGCGCGAGCCGCTGTGCGAGACCGCGCCCGACGACGAATTGCAAGACGAGACCCATGCGATGTTCACGGCGGACGGCCACTGGCGCCACGCACCCAAGCCCTGGGGCGACCCCGAAGCGGCACTGGACCGGCGCGAGTTCTACCAGGTGCTCGAAGGCTGCCTGGCCTGCCTGCCGCCCAACTGCGCGCACGCTTTCAAGATGCGCGAGATGATGGGCCTCGAGGTCAGCGAGATCTGCGACGTGCTCGGCATCACGGCCGACAACTGCCACGTCATGCTGCACCGCGCGCGCATGAAGCTGCGCCTGCTGCTGGAGCAGCGCTGGTTTGCCGCGCAGCGGTGACTCACTCGAACTCGGCGAACTTGTAGCCCACGCTCCACACGGTGAGGATGTAGCGCGGCTTGGCCGGGTCTTGCTCGATCTTGGCGCGCAGCCGGTTGATGTGCGAGTTGACCGTGTGCTCGTAGCCGATGTTCGAGTAGCCCCAGACCTTGTCGAGCAACTGCGCGCGGTTGAAGACGCGGCCCGGATGCGCCGCAAAGTGGGCCAGCAGGTCGAACTCCTTGGCCGTCAGCTCCACCGGGCGGCCGGCCAGCGTGACGACGCGGCGGCTGAGGTCGATCGACAGCTCGCCCGCACTGAGTGCGGCCGGCGGCGGCTTGGCCGCCGCGGCAGCCATCGCATCGACGCGGCGAAAGATCGCCTTCACGCGCGCCACCAGCTCGCCGACGGAAAAGGGCTTGGTCAGGTAGTCGTCGGCGCCGAGTTCGAGGCCGAGCACGCGGTCGAGCTCCGAAGCCTTCGACGTCGTCATCAGGATCGGCAGGTAGTCGGCGCCGGCGCGCAGGCGCTTGCAGATTTCGAGGCCGTCCATGCCGGGCAGCATCACGTCGAGGATCACCAGGTCGTAGGCTGCGCCTGGGCGCGCGCCAGGCCGGCAGCGCCGTCGTCGGCAAGGTCCACCTCGCAGCCCAGGTCTTGCAGGTGCAGGCGCACGAGCGCCGCGATTTCGCGGTCGTCTTCGATCACCAGGACGCGGCGGGGCTTGTGGGCTTGCATCGGCAGGGTCGAGGGTGAGGCGGTGTGGTCGCAGCGGCGTCCCGTGACTTTCACATTTTGATCACATCGGCGCCGGCCGCTTGCGCCCGATCCGCGACAGGCCTATGGTCTTGGGCTCGACAGCCGTGCCGAAAGAACAACTTGAACCTCGCGTCCACGAGTGACGCGCTCGCGGTTCGGGGCAGCGCATTCGAACGAACAAGACGAACTCGCTCGCGACGAGCGATTCGTGCTCTGCCGCGCGCGGCGAAAAGGCGACGGCGCCAGCGTGCTGCTGAAGCGCCCGTTGGAGGCAGCAGCGTTGGCTGCCGACATCGCGCTGCTGGGGCGTGAGTTCGAGTTGCTGCGCAACCTGCCGCTCGACAGCATCACCCAACCGCAGGCGTTGCTCGCCGATGCGCTCGTGCTCGACGACCACGGCGCCAAGACCTTGGCCGCGACGATGCGCGAGGGCGCGCCGCCACTCGGCTGGGTGCTCGACTACGCCGTCCAGCTCGCCTCGGTGCTGGCCGAGCTGCACCGCTGCGGCGTCGTGCACCGCGGCTTGCGTCCGCAAGCGGTGCTGATCGAAGGCCCCGCGCGGCGCATCCGCCTGGCCGATTTCAGCGACGCCGCGCGCGGCGCTGCCGAGGCCGCCGCGCCGCTGTCGCCGCGCCTGTACCGCAGCCGCCTGGCCTATGCCGCACCGGAGTACAGCGGGCGCATCGGCCACGGCTGCGACCACCGCAGCGATTTCTACTCGCTCGGCGTGCTGCTCTACGAACTGCTGTGCGGCCGCTTGCCGTTCGACAGCGCCGACCCGCTGGCGCTGATGCACGCTCACGTGGCCAAAGTGCCGCAGGCGCCGACCGAGTTCGACGCGGCGCTGCCGCTGGCGCTGTCGCAGATCGTGATGAAGCTGCTGGCCAAGGCGCCTGAGGAGCGCTATCAGAGCGAGCAGGCGCTGCAGCGCGATCTGCTGCGCTGCCGCCAGGAGTGGGGCCGCCATGGCCGCGTGCTGCCGTTCGAGATCGGCGCGCGCGACGTGCCCGAGCAGTTCTCGGTGCCGCGGCGTTTGTACGGGCGCGACGCCGAACGTGCGCTGCTGCGCGCGGCGTTCGAGCGCGCGCGCGAGGGCAGAGCGCGTCTGCTGCTCGTGGCCGGCTATGCCGGCGTCGGCAAGACGGCGCTGATCCGCGAGCTGCACGAGCCGGCCGCGCGCGCGCAAGGTCTGTTCGTCAGCGGCAAGTTCGAGCAGCTCTCCGGCGACGCGCCGTACCGCGCGCTGACGCAGGCGCTGCGCCAGCTCGTGCAGCGCCTGCTGGCCGAGCCGGCGCCGCAGTTGGGGCGGCGGCGCGAGCGGCTGACGCGCGCGCTCGGCGACAACGTCTCGACCGTCGCCGCGCTGATCCCCGAGTTGTCGGCGTTGCTCGGCGTGGTGGAGCCGTTGCCGCCGCCGTCGCCGCTGCCGCCGGCCGAGGCCAACAACCGGCTGCGCCTGGCGTTCCAGAATTTCATCGCCAGCCAGGCCAGCGCCGAGCAGCCGCTGGTGCTCTTTCTCGACGACCTGCAATGGGCCGACAGCGCGTCGCTGCAACTGCTCGAATCGATGCTGTCGAGCCCGGCGTTGCGCCACTTGCTGCTGGTGGGTGCTTATCGCGACAACGAGGTCGAGCCCGGCCACCCCTTGCTCGCCACCGTGGCCGCGCTGCAGAACGCGGGGCTGGCGATCGAGCGCCTCGACCTGGCGCCGCTCACGTTGCCTGCACTGACGCAGCTCACCGCCGACACGCTGCATGTGCAGCCCGACGACGCCGCGCCGCTGGCCGAGCTGCTGCTGGCCAAGACCGCGGGCAATCCGTTTTTCACGACGCAGTTCCTGATGGCGCTGCACCGCGACGGCCTGATCGCCTTCGACGCCGAGCACGCGAGCTGGGGCTGCAAGATCGAGCGCGTCGCCGCGGCCGGCACGACCGACAACGTGGCCGACCTGATGAGCCGCAAGATCGACCGCCTGGCGCCGGTGACGCGCAGCGTGCTGACGCTGGCGGCCTGCGTGGGCCACCGCTTCGACGCGCGCACGCTCGCGGTGGTGAGCGAGCAGAGCCTGCCCGCCACGTTGAGCGATCTGGCCGAAGCGCAACTCGAAGGCCTGATCGTGGCCGAGGACGAACATGCCTTCGCCTTCCTGCACGACCGCGTGCAGCAGGCCGCCTACGCGCGCATCGCGCCCGAGCGGCGGCCTCATGTGCACCTGTCGGTGGGCCGGCTGCTGCTGGCGCAACGACGGTCCGATGCCCTACGACGAGCAATTGTTCGACATCGTCTCGCACCTCAACCAGGGCGCCGCGCTGATCGAGTCGAGCGCCGAGCGGCTCGAACTCGCGCGCCTGAACCTCGGCGCCGGGCGCAAGGCGCGCCAGACCTCGGCCTTCGGCTCGGCGCTGGCCTACTTCGGCGCCGGCATCGGCCTGCTGCGCGAGTCGCACTGGCACTCGCACTACGAACTCGCGTTCGCGCTCTGGTTCGAGGCCGCGCAGTGCAAGTACCTGAGCGGCGACTTCGCCGGTGCCGAGCAGGCGATGGTCACGCTGCTGCAGCACGCCGACGGCCCGCTCGACCGCGCCGGCGTGTTCGGCCTGCGCATGGTGCAGTACGAGAACATGGCGCGTTATGCCGATGCGCTGGCCAGCGCGCGCGAAGGCCTGGCGCTGTTCGACATGGTGCTGCCCGACAGCGACGCGCACAAGGAGGCCGCGCTGGCACGCGAGATCGAGCACATCGAAGCGCTGATCGGCCCGCGCACGATCGCCTCGCTGATCGAGCTGCCGCCGATGCACGACGCCGGCATGCGCATGGTGATGAACATCCTCACCGACATCTGGTCCACGACCTACATCCTCGGCGACGCCACGCTGTCGCGGCTGATCTCGGCGCTGCTGGTGCGCCTGTCGCTGCAGCATGGGCAATGCGAGGAGTCGGCCTACGGCTATGTCACGCATGCCATCACGCTGGGCCCGGTGCGGCGCGACTACGAAGCCGCGTTCGCCTTCGGCAGCCTGGCGCTGCAGGTCAACCAGCGCTTCGACGACCGCCGCCGCCGCGCCAAGATCCACCAGCAGTTCCATGCCCATGTGAACCTGTGGTGCCGGCCGATGCACACCTGCATCGACCACGCCAAGGAAGCCTGCCGCAGCGGCCTGGCCAGCGGCGACTTTCTCTATGCGGCCTATGGCGCATCGACCGAATCGTGGCCGGCCATCGTCTCGTGTCAAGACCTCGGCGACTGCGTGCGCAGCCTGGAGCCCAACCTCGCCCTCGTGGTCACAGCTGCGCAACACCGCGTTCGCCGACGCGCTTGCGCATGGTGATGGCCTGGGCGCGCGCGCTGCAGGGCGGCACTGCGACAGCGCTGTCGCTGTCGCACACGCGAAGGCGAGGGCTTCGACGAAGCCGCTTACACGCAGACCTACCGCGACAACCCGTTCTTCTCGATGTTCCACGCCATCGCGCGGCTGCACATCGGCTACCTGCAGGGCGATGCAGCGCAGGCGCTGGCCGCCGTGATGGCGGTGCGGCGCAGCGCGCATCAGCTCACGGGCATGATCTGGAGCGTGCTGTTCGATGTCTGGGGCAGCCTGACGCTGGCCGCGAACATCGAGCACGCGGCCGATGCGGCAGCAGCGCGACGACTGGCTGGCGCAGATGCGCGAGTCGCTGGCGTCGCTCGCAGTGCTGGCGCAAAGTTGCGCCGTCAACTTCCGCTGCCACTGGCTGCTGTTGGGTGCCGAGCTCGAACGCATCGGCGGGCGCAACGATGCGGCGCTCGACCGCTACGAGCAGGCGATTGCGCAGGCCGATGAGGCGGGCGACGTGCAGCAGCAGGCCCTGGCCAACGAGTTGTTCGCCACCTTCTGGCTCGGCCGCGGCAACCGCGGCATCGCCGCGCTGTACCTGCGCGCGGCGCTGGCGCATTACCGTGCCTGGGGTGCGCAGGCCAAGGTGCGGCAGATGCTCGATCGCCATGGCGACTTGCTGGGCGCAGCATCAGCGCCTGCACCAGCCCGCAGTGGCGTTCGAGAGCCTCGATGTCGCCACCATCGTCAAGGCCGCGCACGCCATCGCCGAGTCGGTCGAACTCGAACCGCTGCTCGAACGGCTGCTGCAGATCGCGATCGAGAACGCCGGCGCGCGCCGCGGCCTGCTGATCGAGGAGAGCAGCCGCGACGGCGTGCTGCAGATCGTGGCCGAAGGCCGCAGCGACGGCAGCCCGGTGACGCTGCTGCGCGCAACGTCGCTGCAGGACGAGCCGGCGCGCTGCAGCCGCGCCGTGGTGGACTATGTGGGGCGCACGCGGGCGAGCCTGGTGCTCGGCGACGCGGCCGAAGACGAGCGCTTTGCGCACGATGCCTACGTCGCCGCCGCGCGGCTGAAATCCGTGCTGTGCCTGCCGATCGTCCACCAGGGCGAGGTCAGCGCCATCCTCTATCTCGAAAACGATCTCGCGCGCGACGCCTTCAGCCCGCAGCGCATCGAGCTGATCCAGATCCTGATGGCGCAGGGTTCGATCTCGCTGGCCAACGCGCGCCTGGCGCATCGCATGCGCCAGGAGATGGGCGAGCGCCAGCGCGCCGAAGACACGCTGCGCGCGATCGAAGCCGCCACCGCGGCCGTGACCGGCGCCGATTTCTTCCGCGCGCTGGTGCGCAACCTGGCGCGCGCGCTGCAGGTGCGCTATGCCTTCGTCGCCGAATGCTGCACCAGCGCCGCCACCGGGCAACCGGCGGCGCGCATGCGCGCGTTCTGGAAGGGCGACCGCTTCGGCACCGACCTCGAGTACGAGCTGTCCGACACGCCGTGCCAGCAAGTGCTCGAAGGCCAGACCGTGCATTGCGCCGACGACGTGCAAACACGCTATCCCGAAGACGGCAGTCTGGCCTGGTGGGGTGCGCGCAGCTACCTCGGCATGCCGCTGCTCGGATCGGACGGCGCGGTGATCGGCCACATGGCGATCCTCGACAGCCGGCCGCTGCCCGACGACGCGGCCGCGCGTTCGGTGATGGGCCTGTGCGTCGGCCGCGCCGGCGCCGAACTGGAACGGCTGAAGGCCGCCGAGGGCCAAGAGCGTGCGCTCGCCGAAGTGCAGGTGCTGAGGGATCGCCTGCAGGACGAGAACGTTTATCTGCGCCGCGAGCTGATCGCCAACGTGTCGCATGACCTGCGCAGCCCGCTGGCGTCGCTGCGCGGTTATCTCGAAACCTTGCTGCTCAAGGAGCAGGCGTTGAGCCAGGCCGATCGGCGCAGCTATCTCGAAATCGCGCTGCGCCAGGCGCAACACTTGCAGACCTTGATCACCGAGTTGTTCGAACTGGCGCGGCTGGACTTCGAGGGCTACCGCATCGACGCCGAGCCGGTGCAACTCGGCGAACTGGCGCGCGACGTGGCGCAGAAGCTGACCCTCGCCGCGCAGACGCGCCAGGTGGAACTGCAGTTGGAGATCGATCCCGAACTCGGCCTGGCGCGTGCCGACATCGGCCTGATCGAACGCACGCTGACCAACCTGCTGGAAAACGCGCTCGCCTACACACCGGCCGGCGGGCGCATCGTGCTGTCGATGCGCGAGCAAGATGCACGCGTGCTGCTGTGTGTGAGCGACAACGGCAGCGGCATCGGCAGCGCCGACCTGCCGCGCATCTTCGAGCGCTTCTACCGCGCCGACAACAAGGCGCGCACGCGCGACGACAAGGGCAGCGGCCTCGGCCTGGCGATCGTCAAGCGCATCGTCGAGCTGCACGGCAGCGAGATTCGCGTCGATAGCGCCGTCGGTCGCGGCACCACGTTCCGGTTCGATTTGCCGTTGGCTTGAGGCGTGCGGGCGGTGGGCCGACGCTCACGACTGCTCTTCGCTGACGGCGCTTTCTTCGACCGCGCCGTGTTCTGCATCGATGCGCTGCATGTTCTCGAGCATCTTGAGCAGGTAATGCAGCGTGTGCGTCACGTCGTTGATCGAAAAGTCGGCGAGGATCTGCTCGTAGTAGGCGCGGATTTTCGGCAGCGCCAGGTCTTGCCAGACATGGCGGCCTCGCTCGGTCATCGTGACCACGCGCGAGCGCCGGTCGCGGCCGTCGGGCGCGATCGCCACATGGCCGTCGCGCTCCATGCGGCCGATCAGGCCCGACAGGTTCTGGCGGCTGACCATCAGGTAGCGCGCCAGCTCGCCGATGCTGATGCCGCCCTGCGCCTTCTCGCGCGACAAGGCGCCGAGCACGGCCCACTGCTGCGTCGTCAGGCCCTCGGCTTCGACCGCACGGCTGCCTGTTTTATGCAACATGTTTGCACATTGATAAAGGCGAAAGAACAAGCGGTTGGCCATTTCGATCTTCGTCTGTCCATTGGTGTTCATAGGGTTTTCTCTAATACTTAGGGACAAAAACAGTCCTTGCGCTGAAGCCGATCCGCACCTAATATACGTCAATACATTGACATATTAAGCCGATCGATGCGAAAGACGGCGACACACTCGGACTGTAAAAGGAAAGGACTCTTCATGAAGCGATTCGACAACCAGACTGTGGTCATCACCGGCGGCGGCGGTGGCATCGGCGGCGCGACCTGCCAGCGTTTCGGGCGCGAAGGCGCACGCGTCGCGGTCTTTGACTTGAACCTCGAGGCCGCCGAAAAAGTGGCGGCGGCGATCCGTGCCGAAGGCGGACAGGCTCAGGCCTTCCGCTGCGACATCACCAACCGCGACAGCGTCAACGCCGCGGTGCAGGCCTGCGAAGCGCAGCTCGGCCCGATCGACGTGCTCGTCAACAACGCCGGCTGGGATGTCTTCAAGCCGTTCACGAAGACCGAGCCGGCGCAGTGGGACAAGCTGATCGCGATCAACCTCACCGGCGCGCTGCACATGCACCACGCGGTGCTGCCCGGCATGGCCACGCGCAAGAAGGGCCGCATCGTCAACATCTCGTCGGACGCGGCACGCGTCGGCTCCTCGGGTGAAGCGGTGTACGCGGCCTGCAAGGGCGGCCTGGTGGCGTTCTCGAAAACCATCGCCCGCGAGCACGCGCGCCACGGCATTACCGTCAACGTGGTCTGCCCCGGCCCGACGGCCACCGCGCTGTTCGAGGACTACAAGCAAGGCGCCGGCAACCCCGAGAAGCTGATGGAAGCCTTCACGCGCTCGATCCCGCTCGGCCGCATCGGCCAGCCCGACGACCTGCCGGGCGCCATCCTGTTTTTCGCCAGCGACGACGCCGGCTTCATCACCGGACAAGTCTTGAGCGTGTCCGGCGGTTTGACCATGAACGGTTGAGGAGAACGACCATGACTTTCGAAGACATCCTGTACGAAGTCCGCAACGGCGTGGCCTGGATCACGATCAACCGCCCGGACAAGATGAACGCGTTTCGCGGCACGACCTGCGACGAGATCATCAAGGCGCTGAACAAGGCCGGCTACGACCGCAACGTCGGATGCATCGTGCTCGCCGGCGCCGGCGAGAAGGCCTTCTGCACCGGAGGCGACCAGTCGGCGCACGACGGCAACTACGACGGCCGCGGCACCATCGGCCTGCCGATGGAAGAGCTGCACGACGCGATCCGCAACGTGCCCAAGCCCGTCATCGCCCGCGTGCAGGGCTTTGCGATCGGCGGCGGCAATGTGCTGTGCACGATCTGCGACCTGACGATCTGCTCGGAGAAGGCGCAGTTCGGTCAGGTCGGTCCCAAGATGGGCTCGGTCGATCCGGGTTACGGCACGGCCTTCCTGGCGCGCGTCGTCGGCGAGAAGAAGGCGCGCGAGATCTGGTACCTCAACAAGCGCTACTCGGGCGCCGAGGCCGTCGCGATGGGTCTGGCCAACGTGTGTGTGCCGCACGACCAGCTCGACGCCACCGTGCAGGAGTGGGCCGAGACGATCTGCGAGCGCAGCCCCACGGCCATCGCCATCGCCAAGCGCAGCTTCAACGCCGACACCGCGCACCAGGCGGGCATCGCCGGCTTGGGCATGTATGCGCTCAAGCTCTATTACGACACCGACGAGTCGCGCGAAGGCGTGGCGGCGCTGAAGGACAAGCGCAAGCCCGAGTTCCGCAAATTCGCGAAGTGAGCGCGCGGCGATGAACCCCTACCTCGACGACGACCTGGTCGCACTCGCCGGCCACGCACGGCGCTTCGCCACCGACCGCATCGCGCCCGGCTTCCAGGAGCGCGACAAGACGCGTGTGCTCGACCGTCAGCTGATGCGCGAGATGGGCGAGATGGGTTTCATCGCGCCCGAGTTGCCGGAGGCCGTCGGCGGGCAAGGCATGGGCTGCCTGGCGGCCGGCGTGATCCACGAAGAAGTGGCACGCGCCGACTTGAGCATCTCGTACATCAACCTGCTGGCGTCGCTGAACGGCCAGATCCTCACGCACCACGGCCAGCCCGACGTGGTGAAGCCGTGGCTCGACAAGTTGACGCGCGGCGAGGCGCTGCTGGCGATCGCGCTGACCGAGCCGCGCGGCGGCTCGGATGCCGGCAACCTGCGGCTGCGCGTCGAGCGCCAGGGTGGTGAGCACTACGTGATCAACGGCGAAAAGACGTCGATCTCGGCCGCCGACCAGGCCGATGCGACTGTCGTCTTCGGCCGCACCGGCACGGTGGAATCGCAAGCCCACGGCGTGACCGCGCTGCTCGTGCCGATGGACCTGCCCGGCGTGACGACGAACCGCTTCGACTGCCATGGCCAGCGCGCCATCGGCCGCGGCTCGATCTTCTTCGAGAACGTTCGCGTGCCGGTGAATCACCGCCTCGGCGACGAGAACAAGGGCTTCGTGCAGGTGATGCAGGGCTTCGACTTCAGCCGCGCGCTGATCGGCCTGCAGGTGCTGGCGGTCGCGCGCGTCGCGCTCGAAGAAACCTGGGACTACGTCGCGCAGCGCGAGGCTTTCGGCAAACCGCTGTCGGCGTTCCAGGGCGTGTCGCATCCGCTGGCCGACTTCGACACGCAGGTCGAGGCCGCGCGCCTGTTGTGCCTGCAAGCGCTGTGGTTGAAGGACAAGAACCTGCTGCACAGCGCCGAAGCCGCCATGTGCAAGTGGTGGGCGCCCAAGCTCGCCTACGACTGCGTGCACCAGTGCCTGCTGTCGTTCGGCCACGGCGGCTACGACCGCGGGCCGATGGAGCAGCGGCTGCGCGACGTGCTCGGCTTCCAGATCGGCGACGGCACGGCGCAGATCATGAAAACCATCATCGCGCGGGCTCGCGCTGGGCGCACGGCCGTGCCGGCTTGAGTGGACAGGAGACACACCATGGAATTCGACGCCGTACTGCTCGCGCCCCGCCGAGCCGAAGCCATCGCCAAAGGCCATTGGCGCGACCGCACGATCAACGACGAACTCGACGCCTGCGTGCGCGAGCACCCGGACAAGACCGCGCTGACCGCCGTGCGCGTCGAGTCGGGCGAGGTGCGCCGCTTCAGCTACAGCGAGCTGGCCGCGCTCGCCGACCGCATCGCGGTGGGGCTGTCGCGCCTGGGTGTCGGCCGCAACGACATCGTCGCGATGCAATTGCCGAACTGGTGGCAGTTCTCGCTGGTGTACCTGGCGTGCTCGCGCATCGGCGCGGTCGTCAATCCGCTCATGCACATCTTCCGCGAGCGCGAGCTGTCGTTCATGTTGAAGCATGGCGAAGCCAAGGTGCTGATCGTGCCGAAGGTCTTTCGCGGTTTCGACCATGAAGCGATGGCGCGCGCGCTCAAGCCGCAGTTGCCGGCGTTGCAGCACATCGTCGTGGTGGGCGGCGGTGGCACCAACGACTTCGACGCGCTGCTCACGCAGCCGGCGTGGGAGAAGCAAGCCGACGCGCAGCAAATCTTGACGAACCATCGTCCGGGCCCTGACGACATCACGCAACTGATCTACACCTCGGGCACCACCGGCGAGCCCAAAGGCGTGATGCACTCGGCCAACACGGTGATGGCCAACATCGTTCCCTACGCCGAGCGGCTGAAGCTCGGCCGCGACGATGTCGTGCTGATGGCCTCGCCGATGGCGCACCAGACCGGCTTCATGTACGGCCTGATGATGCCGATCATGCTGCGCGCCAGCGTCGTGCTGCAAGACATCTGGGACGCGAAGAAGGCGGCGGCGCTGATCCGCGATGAGCGCGTCAGCTTCACGATGGCCTCCACGCCCTTCCTCACCGACCTGACGAAGACGGTGGCGGAAACGGCGCAGCCGGTGCCGACGCTGAAGACCTTTCTCTGCGCCGGCGCGCCGATTCCCGGCCCGCTGGTCGAGCAGGCGCGCAAGACCCTGGGCACCAAGATCGTCTCGGCCTGGGGCATGACCGAGAACGGCGCCGTGACGCTGATCAAGCTCGACGACGACGACGAGCGCGCCTTCACCACCGACGGCTGCGCGCTGCCCGGCGTGGAGTTGAAGGTCATCGACTTCGACGGCAATGCGCTGCCGGCCGGCGAGATCGGCAAGCTCATGGTGCGTGCCTGCTCCAACTTCGGCGGCTACCTGAAGCGCCCGCAATTGAACGGCACCGATGCCGACGGCTGGTTCGACACCGGCGACCTGGCGCACATCGACGCACTCGGCTACATCCGCATCAGCGGACGCAGCAAGGACGTGATCATCCGCGGCGGCGAGAACATCCCGGTGTTCGAGATCGAATCGCTGCTCTACAAACACCCGGCCGTGGCACAAGTGGCCATCGTCGCCTACGCCGACGAGCGGCTCGGCGAGCGGGCCTGCGCGATCGTCGTGCCCAAGCCGGGCCAGAGCCTCGACATGGCCGGCATGGTCGATTTCCTCAAGGCGCAGAAGGTCGCGCTGCAGTACATCCCCGAGCGCCTGGTCGTGCGCGAGGCGATGCCGGCCACGCCTTCGGGAAAGATTCAAAAGTTCAAGCTGCGCGAGATGCTTCGCGACGGCACCTTGTAGTTCCCACACCAACTCAACCGGAGACATGACGATGACATTCACGTCGGGACAACTTCTGCGCCGCTCGTTCGTCGGCGCCCTCGTGGCAACCGCCGCACTCGGCGCGCAAGCCCAAGGAGCCTGGCCGAACAAGACCGTGCGGGTCGTCGTCGGCTTCGCCGCGGGTGGCACCACCGACGTGATGGCCCGGCTCGTCGCGCAGGGACTGACCGAAGCGCTGGGCCAGACCGTGATCGTCGACAACAAGCCCGGCGCCAGCGGCAACATCGCCGCCGGCGAGGTCGTCAAGGCCACGCCCGACGGCTACACGGTGATGATCGCGCCGACCTCGGTGGAGACCGCCAATCCCTCGCTGTTCAAGTCGAGCCTGCTGCCCTCGCGCGACCTGACGCCGGTGATGGGCATCGGCCGCACGCAGATGTACCTGATCACGCGCCCGGGCCTGGAGGTCAAGGACGCCAAGCAACTCGTCGCCATGGCCAAGGCCAACCCGGGCAAGCTGTCCTACGCCTCGGCGGGCACCGGCACGCCGCCGCAACTGGCCGGCGAGCTGTTCAAGCAGAGCACCGGCACCTTCATCACCCATGTGCCGTACCGCGGCGCGGCGCCGGCGTTGCAGGACGTGATGGCCAGCCAGGCCGACATGGCCTTCGATCCGGGCATCGCCTTTCCGCACATCAAGTCCGGCAAGGTCAAGCTGCTGGCCGTGGCCAGCGACAAGAAGTCGCCGTTCTTCCCCGACGTGCCGACCTACGCCGACCTCGGCATCAAGGACGCGAGCCTGGACATCTGGTTCGGCGTCTGGGTGCCGAACAACACGCCGCCGGAAGTCACCGCGCGCCTGACCAAGGAGGTGACCAAGGTGCTGGCCGGCCCGGCGCTGAAGCAGCGCTTCGGCGACCTGGGCGCGGAACCGGTGGCGCTGGAGGCTGCCGAGTTCAAGAAGCTGCTGGCGCAGGAAGGCAAGACCTTGTCTGCGCTGATCCGCGACCGCAAGATCATCGTCGAGTGATGGGAGGATGACCGACGCGCCCAGTCCTCACCGCGACGCGGTCGGCCGCGTCGGCGTCATCACGCTGAACCGGCCGCAGCAGCTCAATGCGCTGAACGACGCGCTGATGGACGCGCTCGGCGCAGCGCTGCTGGCCTTCGATGCGAACGACGCCATCGGTGCGATCGTCGTCACCGGCGGCCCGAAAGCGTTTGCGGCCGGCGCCGACATCGCGGCGATGGCCGACTGGACCTACATGGACGTCTACACGCAGCGACTTCATCACACGCAACTGGGAGACGATCCGCCGCGTGAGGAAGCCCGTGCTCGCCGCGGTGGCCGGCTTCGCGATGGGCGGCGGCTGCGAGCTTGCGCTGGCCTGCGACATCGTCGTCGCGGCAGAGAGCGCGAAGTTCGCGCTGCCCGAAGTCAAGCTGGCGATGATGCCCGGCGCCGGCGGCACGCAGCGCCTGCCGCGCGCCATCGGCAAGGCCAAGGCGATGGACATGTGCCTGTCGGCGCGCATGTTGAGCGCGGCAGAGGCCGACCGCTATGGCCTCGTCTCGCGCGTCGTGCCCGACGATCGGTTGATGGACGAAACGATGGCCCTGGCCACGAGCATCGCCGGCTATTCGCTGCCGGCGCTGATGGCGATCAAGGAATCGGTGAATCGCGCCTGCGAATCGTCGCTCGCCGAAGGCATCGGCTTCGAGCGCCGCCAGTTGCATGCGCGCTTTGCCAGCGACGACGCACACGAAGGCATGCACGCCTTCCTCGACAAGCGCAAGCCGGTGTTCGCGCACCGCTGAAAGGACAGCCTCATGGCACTCGATACCGAATCATTCGACATCCTGCTGTCCACCGTGCAGCGCTTCATCCGCGAGCAACTGGTGCCGGCCGAGAACCATCTCGAGGAGCACGACGAAGTTCCGGCCGAGCTGGTCGAGGCGATGAAGGAGATGGGCCTGTTCGGCCTGACCGTGCCCGAGGAGTTCGGCGGCATCGGCTTGTCGGTCGCCCAGGAGGTGCAGGTCAACTTCGAGTTGGGCCAGACAGCGCCGGCGTTCCGCTCGGTGTTCGGCACCAACATCGGCATCGGCTCGCAGGGCATCCTGATGGACGGCACGCCGGACCAGAAGGCCGACTACCTGCCGCGCGTGGCCAGCGGCGAGCTGGTCATGTCCTTCGCGCTGACCGAGCCCGATGCCGGCTCCGACGCCGCGTCGCTGAAGACCCGTGCTGAACTCGACGGCGATCACTACGTGCTCAACGGCACCAAGCGCTTCATCACCAACGCGCCGCGCGCCGGCGCCTTCACGCTGATGGCACGCACCGGCGGACCGGGGGCATCCGGCGTCTCGTCGTTCATCGTCCCCGCCGACCTGCCCGGCATCAAGCTCGGCAAGAAGGACAAGAAGATGGGCCAGCGCGGCACGATGACCTGTGACGTGATCCTCGAGAACGTGCGCGTACCCGCGGCCAACATCATCGGCGGCGTGCCCGGCCAAGGTTTCAAGACAGCGATGAAGGTGCTCGACCGCGGCCGGCTCAACATCTCGGCGGTGGCCTGCGGCAGCGCGCAGCGCGTGCTCGACGAGTCGGTGCGCTACGCGCGCGAACGCAAGCAGTTCGGCAAGACATTGGGCGAATTCCAGCTCATCCAGGCCATGCTCGCTGACAGCCAGGCCGAACTGCAGGCCGGCTGGGCGCTGGTGCGCGACGTTGCGCAGCGCTTCGATGGCAAGCCGGCACACGTGTCGAACCCGGACATCTCGATGCGCGTGTCTTGCGCCAAGCTGTTCTGCACCGAGATGGCCGGCCGCGTGGCCGATCGCGGCGTGCAGATTCACGGCGGCGCCGGCTACATCAACGAGTACCCCGTGGAGCGCTTCTACCGCGACGTACGCCTACTGCGCCTGTACGAAGGCACGACGCAGATTCAACAGATCATCATCGGCCGCGAGCTGATGAACCACCACTGAAGGAGACCCACATGGCACACGCAACATTCGACTGGGCCGATCCGCTGGCCCTGGACGCCCAACTCACCGCCGACGAGCGCGCAATCCGCGATGCGGCGCAGGCCTACTGCCAGGAGCGATTGCAGCCGCGCGTGCTCGACGCCTTCCGCAACGAGAAGACCGACCCGGCGATCTTTCGCGAGATGGGGGAGCTGGGCCTGCTCGGGCCGACGATTCCCGAACAGTACGGCGGCGCGGGTCTCAACTACGTCGCCTACGGCTTGATCGCCCGCGAGGTCGAACGCGTCGATTCGGGCTACCGCTCGATGATGAGCGTGCAGTCGTCGCTGGTGATGGTGCCGATCAACGCCTTCGGCAACGAAGCGACGAAGCAGAAGTACCTGCCCAAGCTGGCGAGCGGCGAATGGATCGGCTGCTTCGGCCTGACCGAGCCGAACCACGGCTCCGACCCCGGCAGCATGGTCACGCGCGCCAAGAAAGTGCCCGGCGGCTATTCGCTCAGCGGCGCGAAGACCTGGATCAGCAACAGCCCGATCGCCGATGTCTTCGTCGTCTGGGCCAAGGACGACGCCGGTTCGATCCGCGGCTTCGTGCTCGACAAGGGCGCGAAGGGATTGAGTGCCCCCGCGATCCACGGCAAGGTGGGCCTGCGCGCGTCGATCACCGGCGAGATCGTGATGGACGAAGTGTTCTGTCCTGAAGAAAACGCCTTTCCCGAGGTGCGCGGTTTGAAAGGACCGTTCACGTGTCTGAACAGCGCGCGCTACGGCATCGCCTGGGGCGCGCTCGGTGCCGCTGAAGACTGCTTCCATCGCGTGCGCCAGTACACGCTCGACCGCAAGCAGTTCGGCCGGCCGCTGGCAGCCAACCAGCTCATCCAGAAGAAGCTCGCCGACATGCTGACCGAGATCACGCTCGGCCTGCAAAGCTGCCTGCAACTCGGGCGCATGAAGGACGCCGGCACCGCGTCGGTGGAGGCCACCTCGATCATCAAGCGCAACAGTTGCGGCAAGTCGCTCGACATCGCCCGCGTGGCGCGCGACATGATGGGCGGCAACGGCATCAGCGACGAATTCGGCGTCGCCCGCCACTTGGTGAACCTGGAAGTCGTCAACACTTATGAGGGCACGCACGACATCCATGCGTTGATCCTCGGCCGCGCGATCACCGGCATCGCAGCGTTCAACTGAAGGCCAGGGCCATGCAAGTCGATCTCGCAGGTCCCGCGGCCGTCGTCTGGCGGCCCGACGCGGCCATGGTGGAAGACGCCAACCTGACCCGCTTCATGCGTGCGCTCGGGGTCGGGAGTTTCGAGGCGCTGAACGCGCATGCGAGCGCAGACCCGGCGGGATTCCACGACGCGCTGATCCGCTTCCTCGACTACCGCTTCGAACGGCCCTACGAGCAAGTGCTGGACCTGAGCGACGGCCCGCCTTTCGCCCACTGGTGCGTCGGCGGCGTGACCAACGTCGTGCTCAACACCATCGACCGCTGGCGCGGCACGGCGCGCTACGAGCAACCCGCGCTGGTGTGGGAAGGTGAAGACGGCACGGTCGTGACCTGGACCTTCGCCGATCTGGACCGCGAGACCTGCCGCCTCGCCTGGGGCCTGCGCCAACTGGGCATCGGCCGTGGCGACGTGGCCGGCATGTACTTGCCCAACCTGCCGCACGCGGCCGCCGCGATGCTCGCGGTGGCGAAGATTGGCGCCATCGTGCTGCCGATGTTCTCGGGCTTCGGCGCCGACGCCATCGTGCAGCGCCTGAACGACGGGCGCGCCGTGGCCCTGATCACCGTCGATGGCTCCTTGCGACGCGGCAAGCCCGTCTCCGCGAAGCCCGTCGTCGATGAGGCGCTGACGCAATGCCCTGCTGTGCGTCATGTTGTCATGCTGAACCATCTGACCACGCCTCACGAGTGGACCGCAGGCCGCGATCACTGGTGGCACGAACTCGCTGCGGGGGCGCCGAGCGACTTCACATCGGTGCCGACCGAGCCGATGCCGGCCGACGATCCGTTCCTGCTGATGTTCACCTCGGGCACCAGCGGCAAGCCCAAGGGCGTCGTGCATTCGCACTGCGGCTTCCCGGTCAAGACGGCGCTCGACTTGTCGATCTGCATGGACTTGAAGCCCGACGACCGCTTCCTGTGGATGTCGGACATGGGTTGGCTGGTCGGGCCCTTGCTCGTCTTCGGCGGCCTGCTGGTCGGCGCCACGGTGGTGCTGGCCGAAGGCGCGCCCAACTACCCCGAGCCCGATCGCCTGTGGCGCCTGGTCGAACGCCACCGCGTCAGCTACCTCGGCCTGGCGCCGACGGTGGCGCGCCTGTCGATGTCGCTGCCCGACGCGGCGCTGGCCGCGCGTGACCTGAGTGGGTTGCGCGTGATGATCTCCACCGGCGAGCCCTGGACGCCCGAGGCCTGGCACTGGACCTTCGATCGCATCGGCAAGCAGCGCGTGCCGCTGCTCAACTTCTCCGGCGGCACGGAGATGGGCGGGATCCTGACCGGCACCGTGATCCATCCCCTCAAGCCCTGCGCCTTTGCCGGCCCGGTGCCGGGCACGGGGGCCGACATCGTCGATGCCGAGGGCGCGTCTGTGGCAGCCGGCGTCACCGGCGAGCTGGTGATGCGCACGCCCACCATCGGCCTGACGCGCGGCCTCTGGCACGACCGCGAGCGCTACCTGCAAAGCTACTGGTCGCGCCTGCCGAACCTGTGGGTGCATGGCGACTTCGCAAGCCGCGATGCTGACGGCATGTGGTACGTGCACGGCCGCTCCGACGACACGCTCAAGATCGCGGGCAAGCGCACCGGACCTTCAGAAATCGAAGCGCTGCTGATGGCCACCGGGCTGCTGCAGGATTGCGCCGCGATCGGCATCCCCGATGCCATCAAAGGCACCGCCGTGGTTTGCGTCTGCGTGGCGCGGGCGGACACCGATCGCGAGACCGCAGTCAAGGCCCTGTCGAGCGCGATCACTGCCGGCCTGGGCGGCGCGTTCAAGCCGGCCGCCGTCGTCTTCGTTCCCGACCTGCCGCGTACGCGCAACATGAAAGTGATGCGGCGTGTGGTTCGCGCCGCGTGGCTCGGCGAGGAGCCGGGCGACTTGAGCACGCTGGTCAACCCGGAGTCCGTGCAGGCGATCAGCGCCGCGCGGCCTGCGTCGAAGCCATGACAGCCCCCGCCCTGCTCGAGCGCTTCGGCCCGCGCGAAGCGATGGACTACGACGTGGTCGTCGTCGGCGCGGGCCCAGCCGGGCTGGCCACCGCGATCCGCATCAAGCAGTTGAACGCCGACGCGTCGGTGGTCGTGCTCGAAAAAGGCTCAGAGCCCGGCGCGCACATCCTCTCCGGCGCGGTGATGGACCCGCGTGCGCTGACCGAACTGCTGCCGGACTGGAAGCAACTCGGCGCGCCGCTGAATCAGCCGGTCACGGGTGACGACGTGCTGTTCCTCTCCGAGCAAGGCAGCCGCCGCGTGCCGGACTGGCTGGTGCCGCGCAACCTCCACAACCATGGCTGCGTCGTCGTGCAGCTCGGCCACGTCGTCAAGTGGCTGGCGCAACATGCCGAGAGCCTGGGCGTGGAGATCTTCCCCGGCTTCGCCGCCGCCGAGGTTCTGTTCGACGAGCAGGGCCGCGTCAAGGGTGTGGCCACCGGTCACCAGGGCCTGGGCAAGGACGGCGAGCCGACAGACACCTTTCAGCTCGGCATGGAGCTGCACGGCAAGTACACCGTCTTCGCCGAAGGCGCGCGCGGCCACCTCGGCCGCCGGCTGATCGAGCAGTTCAAGCTCGCCGAAGGCAAGGATGCGCAGAGCTTCGCGATCGGGCTGAAGGAGCTGTGGGAGATCGACCCGGCGAAGGCACAACCCGGCCGCGTGGTGCACACCGCCGGCTGGCCGATGACGGACGACAGCTTCGGCGGCGGCTTCCTCTACCACCTGCCCGACAACAAGGTCACGCTCGGCTTCGTGATCGGCCTGGACTACCCCAACCCGTGGCTGAGCCCGTTCGAGGAGTTCCAGCGTTGGAAGACGCACCCCGCGATCCGCGCGCATCTCGAGGGCGGCAAGCGCATCAGCTACGGCGCGCGCGCCATCAACAACGGCACGCCGCAGGCTCTCCCCAAGCTCGTCTTCCCGGGCGGCGCGCTGGTGGGCTGCGACGCCGGCTTCCTGAATGCGGCCCGCATCAAGGGCAGCCATGCCGCGATCAAGAGCGGCATGTTGTGCGCCGAGGCAATCGCCGCCGCGCTGGCGGCCGGCCGCTCGCATGACGAGCTGACCGACTTCCCCGACGCCTTCGACAAGAGCTGGTTGAAGGACGAACTCGACCAGCAACGCAACTTCAAGCGCTGGTTCAAGAAGGGTCCGCGGGTCGGTCAACTGATGACCGGCATCGAGCAGTGGCTGCTGCCCAAGGTGGGCGTCAGCACGCCGCCCTGGACGCTGCACAACACGAAGCCTGATCACCTGTCGCTGCTGCCCGCCGAGCGCTGCAAGCAGATCGCGTATCCGAAGCCCGACGGCCAACTCACCTTCGACCGCCTGAGTTCGGTCTTCGTCAGCAACACCAACCACGCCGAGGACCAGCCCGCGCACCTCACGCTGAAAGACGCCGCGGTGCCCGTGAAGGTCAACCTCGCCACCTACGCCGGCCCCGAGAGCCGCTACTGCCCGGCCGGCGTCTATGAGTTCGTGAAGAACGGCGACGGCGCCGAGCGCCTGCAGATCAACGCCCAGAACTGCGTGCACTGCAAAACCTGCGACATCAAGGATCCGACGCAGAACATCGTCTGGGTCGCGCCCGAAGGCGGCGGCGGCCCGAACTACGCCGGCATGTGACGGCGCGAGCCGCCACCAAGACAAGTCCAGAACCGAACTGAAAGGATGACTCCGATGAAGATCCTCGTGCCCGTGAAGCGGGTGGTTGACTACAACGTCAAGGTGCGCGTCAAGGCCGATGGCTCCGGCGTGGACATCGCCAACGTCAAGATGAGCATGAACCCCTTCGACGAGATCGCCGTCGAGGAGGCGGTGCGCCTGAAGGAAAAAGGTGTCGCCACCGAGGTGATCGCCGTCTCGTGCGGCGTCGCGGCCTGCCAGGAAACCCTGCGCACCGCGATGGCGATCGGCGCCGACCGAGGCATCCTCGTCGAATGTGCAGATGAGCTGCAGCCGCTGGCCGTGGCCAAGTTGCTCAAGGCCCTCGTCGATAAAGAGCAGCCGGGCTTGATCATCCTCGGCAAGCAGGCCATCGACGACGACTGCAACCAGACCGGGCAGATGCTGGCCGCACTCGCCAACCTGCCGCAGGGCACGTTCGCCTCGAAGGTCGAAGTCGCAGACAACAAGGTCACCGTCACGCGCGAAGTCGATGGTGGTTTGGAGACCGTGAAGCTCAACCTGCCCGCCGTCATCACCACCGACCTGCGCCTGAACGAGCCGCGCTACGTGACGCTGCCCAACATCATGAAGGCCAAGAAGAAGACGCTCGACGTGTTCAAGCCGGCCGACCTCGGCGTCGATGTCGCGCCGCGCATCAAGACGCTGAAAGTCAGCGAGCCGCCCAAGCGCGGCGCCGGCATCAAGGTGGCCGACGTGGCGACCTTGGTTTCCAAGTTGAAGAACGAAGCGAAGGTGATCTGATGTCCGTACTCGTCATTGCCGAACACGACCATGGCACTCTCAAAGGTGCGACGCTCAACACCGTCACCGCGGCGATGGCCTGCGGCGGCGACGTGCATGTGCTGATCGCCGGCCACAACGCTGGCGGGGCGGCGCAGGCCGCCGCGCAGATTGCCGGCGTGGCCAAGGTGCTGCATGCCGACGGCGCCAGCCTGGCCGAGCAGCTCGGCGAAAACATCGCCGCGCAAGTCATCGCGATTGCAAAAAGCTACAGCCATCTGCTGTTCCCCGCAACGGCGCATGGCAAGAACGTCGCGCCGCGCGTCGCCGCGCTGCTCGACGTGGCGCAGATCAGCGACGCGATGAAGATCATCAGCGCCGACACCTTCGAGCGCCCGATCTACGCCGGCAACGCGATCGCCACGGTGCAGAGCAGCGATGCGATCAAGGTCATCACCGTGCGCACGACCGGCTTTGATCCGGCGGCAGCCAGCGGTGGCCGCGGCGTGATCGAAAAGATCGACGCCGTGGCCGACAGCGGCAAGAGCTCCTTCGTCGGCGCCGAGATCGCCAAACTCGACCGGCCCGAACTCACCGCCGCCAAGATCATCGTCAGCGGCGGCAGAGCACTCGGCAGCAGCGACAAGTTCAATGAAGTTCTCACACCGCTGGCCGACAAGCTCGGCGCCGCGCTCGGCGCCAGCCGCGCCGCGGTCGATGCCGGCTATGCACCGAACGACTGGCAGGTCGGCCAGACCGGCAAGATCGTCGCGCCGGCGCTGTACATCGCAGCGGGCATCAGCGGCGCGATCCAGCACCTGGCGGGCATGAAGGACAGCAAGGTGATCGTCGCGATCAACAAGGACGCCGAGGCGCCGATCTTCAGCATCGCCGACTACGGCCTCGAAGCCGATCTGTTCACTGCCGTACCAGAGCTCGTGAGCCGGCTGTGAAGGCCGCCTACCTCACCGGCCACGGCGGCAACGAGATCGTCGCCGTCGGCGAACGACCGCGCCCGCAGCGTCGCCCCGGCGAGGTGCTGGTGCGATTGCATGCGGCGACGGTCAACCGCGTCGATCTCTACATGCGCGACAGCGGCGCCGGCATCACGCACGAGTTGCCGATGATCATGGGTCTCGACGGCGCCGGCGTGGTCGAGGAAATCGACGCGGATGAACGCACGCTGAGCCTCGGCCAGCGTGTCGTGCTGCATCCCGGCATCGCCTGCGGGCGCTGCGAGTTCTGCCTGCGCGGCGACGACACGTTGTGCACCTCGATGCGCCTGCTGGGCGAGCACCGCGACGGCACCTTCGCCGAGTGGATCAGCCTGCCGGCGCGCAACGTGTTCCCGATGCCCGAGCACTTGAGCTTCGGCGAAGCCGCCGCGCTCGGCGTCAACCACATCACGGCGTGGAGCATGCTGCATGGCAAGGCGCGCGTGAAGCCGTGGGAGACGGTGCTGATCTTCGGCATCGGCGGCGGCGTGTCGCTCGCCGCGCTGCAACTCGCCAAGCTGGCCGGCGCACGCACGCTCGTCACGTCGCGCGATCCGGCCAAGCTCGCTCGCGCGCTGGCGCTCGGCGCCGACGCCGCGATCGACGGCCGCGGCGACATCGCGAAGCAGGTGATGGCGGCGACCAGCGGTCGCGGCGTCGATGTCGTGATCGAGAACGTGGGGGCCGCGGTGTGGTCTGCCGCGCTCAAGTCGCTGGTGCGCGGCGGCAGGCTGGTGACCTGCGGCGCAACGACAGGCGACCAGCCGCCGGCCGACATCCGCCGCATCTTCATCCGGCAGTTGCAGATCCTCGGCTCGACGATGGGAAGTTTCGGCGAGTTCCGCGACCTGCTGTCGCTGGTGCAGCGCAGTGGCCTGAAGCCGGTGATCGACAGCGAGGTCGCGCTCGGCAATGTGCACGCCGCGCTCGACCGCCTCGAGTCCGGTGCGCAGTTCGGCAAGATCATCATCGACATCGAGGCAAGCACATGACCCTCACCCCACTTGTTGATGCATCGATCGGAAACCGCCCATGAACCACGCTTTCATCTGTGACGCCATCCGTACCCCCATCGGCCGCTACGGCGGCGCGCTCTCGTCGGTGCGCACCGACGACCTCGGCGCGGTGCCGATCCTCGCGCTGATCGCACGCAACCGCGGCGTCGATTGGGCGGCGGTGGACGACCTGATCTACGGCTGCGCCAAGCATGAGCCGGGCGCCGTTCGTGATGCCGAAGGCCGAGTCGGCTTTCAGCCGCAGCAACGCGATCCACGACACGACGATCGGCTGGCGCTTCGTCAACCGGCTGATGAAAGACCAATACGGCGTTGACTCGATGCCGGAGACGGCCGAGAACGTCGCCACCGACTACCGCATCGAGCGCGCGGCGCAGGACCGCATGGCGCTGGCGTCGCAACAGAAGGCCGTCGCGGCGCAACAAAGCGGCTTCTTCAATGCCGAGATCGCGCCGGTGAGCATTGCGCAGAACAAAGGCGACCCGATCGTCATGACGCGCGACGAGCATCCGCGCGCGACATCGCTCGATGCGCTGGCCAAGTTGAAGGGCATCGTCCGGCCCGACGCCACGGTCACCGCCGGCAATGCCAGCGGCGTCAACGACGGCGCCTGTGCGCTGCTGCTGGCCAGCGAAGGCGCGGCCGCACGACACGGCCTGACGCCCAGAGCACGCATCGTCGGCATGGCCACCGCGGGCGTCGCGCCGCGCATCATGGGCATCGGCCCGGCGCCGGCCACGCGCAAGGTGCTGCAACTCACCGGCCTGTCGCTCGCGCAGATGGACGTGATCGAGTTGAACGAGGCCTTCGCGGCGCAGGGCCTGGCGGTGCTGCGTGACCTCGGCCTCGCCGACGACGATGCGCGCGTCAACCCGAACGGCGGGGCGATCGCGCTCGGCCACCCGCTCGGCATGAGCGGCGCGCGGCTGGTCACCACCGCGATCAACCAGCTACGCCGCGCCCAAGGCCGTTACGCACTGTGCACCATGTGCATCGGCGTTGGACAAGGCATTGCACTCGTTGTCGAAAGGGTTTGACATGAACCCCGCAGCGAGGAGCCCACATGAAGACCCTGTATCCGTGAAGCGGATCGTGGACTACAACGTCGAGGGCACGGCGCGACTGAACAGCGGCACTTAACGAAGGAGACACCATGCAGTTCTATCTGAATGGCTATACACCCGGCGACCCCGATGTCCGCAAAGAGAAGCTGCCCGACGCGGTCGACGTGCTCGTCGTCGGCAGCGGGCCCGCCGGGGCCTTGCTGGCCGCGCAGCTGTCGAACTTCCCCAGCATCAGCACGCGGCTGATCGAGCGCCGCGAGGGCGCGCTGCAGGTGGGCCAGGCCGACGGCATCGCCTGCCGCACGGTCGAGATGTTCGAGGCCTTCGGTCTGGGGCAGAAGCTCATCCGGGAGGCCTACTGGGTCAACGAGACCGTGTTCTGGCGTCCGTCGAAGCAAGACCGCACGCGCATCGAGCGCACCGGCCGCGTGCAGGACACCGAAGACGGCTTGTCGGAGTTTCCGCATGTCATCGTCAACCAGGCGCGCCTGCAGCAGTACCTGCTCGACTACATGCGCCTGTCGCCGACGCGGCTCGAGGCCACCTATGGGCTGGAGTTCGTCACGTTGAAGGTCGAGTCCGCTGGCGAGCACCCGGTGGTGGTGACGCTGCGCGACGTGGCCACCGGCACGTCCTCCACCGTGCGCGCCAAGTACGTCGTCGGCTGCGACGGTGCGCGCAGTGCGGTGCGCGATGCCATCGGCGCCGTGCCGCGCGGCGACTTCGCCAACCACGCCTGGGGCGTGGTGGACATGCTGGCCACAACCGACTTCCCGGACATCCGGCTCAAGGCCGCGATCCAGTCCGGCGACGAGGGCAACATCCTGCTGATCCCGCGCGAGGGCGGCTACATGGTGCGGCTGTATGTCGATCTCGGCGAGATCGACCCGAACAAGCGCGACGCCTTTCGCGACAAGCACACCCAGGAGTCGGTGATCGCGACGGCGCAGCGTGTGCTGCGCCCGTACACGCTCGACGTGAAAAGCGTGGTCTGGTTCGCGGTCTATCAGGTCGGCCAGCGCGTTACCGACCGCTTTGACGACGTGCCCGCGGATCAAGCGGCGTCGCGACTGCCGCGCGTCTTCATCGCCGGCGACGCTTGTCATACGCACAGCGCGAAAGCCGGCCAGGGCATGAACGTGTCGATGCAGGACGCGTTCAACCTCGGCTGGAAACTCGCCTCGGTGCTCGACGGACGTGCCCGGCCGGAACTGCTGCGCACCTACTCCGCCGAGCGCCATGCCATCGCGCAGGGGCTGATCGACTTCGACAAGGAGTGGTCGAAGATCATGGCGTCGCAGCCGAAGGATCCGAGCCGGCCCGGAACTCGGCGGTGTCGATCCGCAAGAGCTGCAGGCGTACTTCGTCAAGTCGGGCCGCTACACGGCCGGCGTTGCCACGCACTACGCGCCGACGACGGTGCTCACAGCCGAGGCCACCCACCAGGCGCTCGCCAAGGGCTTCACGATCGGCATGCGGTTTCACTCGGCGCCCGTGGTGCGCCTGGCCGACGCCAAGCCGATGCAGCTCGGCCATGCCGCGCGTGCCGATGGTGCCTGGCGCCTTTATTGCTTTGCGGACGCCGGCGGCAAGCGGCTGCGCGAACTCGCCGGCTTCCTGGCGGAGTCGCCGAAATCGCCGATCCGCCGCTTCACGCCGACGGGCGCCGACATCGACAGCGTGATCGACGTTCGCGCGGTGTTTCAGCAACCCCACCGCGAGCTGAAGGTGCAAGAGCTGCCGTCGATCCTGCTGCCGCGCAAAGGCAGCTTCGGTCTCATCGACTACGAGAAGGCCTACTGCCCCGACCTCACGAAAGGCAAAGGCTCCGACATCTTCGATCTGCGCGGCATCGACCGCGAGCAGGGCGCGATCGTCGTCGTCCGTCCCGACCAGTACGTCTCGAACGTGCTGCCGCTGCACGCGCATGACGAGCTCGCCGCCTTCTTCGGCCGATTCCTGCAAGGAGACACGCCATGACGACGGCAACCGATGCCGGGCTCGAAGCCCGGCGCATGCGCACGGTGGTGTGGGTCGTGGCCCTGGCCACGGTGGGGCTGATCTTCGACGGCTACGACCTCGTCGTTTACGGCACGGTCGTCTCGACCTTCCTGCGCGACCCTTCCCATATCGGCAACGTGACACCGGCCATTGCCGGCATGCTGGGCAGCTACGCGTTGGTCGGCGTGCTCGTCGGTGCGCTGCTCGCCGGCACCGTCGCCGACATCGTGGGGCGGCGCAAGGTGATGCTGTTTTCCTACGCCTGGTTCTCCATCGGCATGGGGCTGACGGCGCTGACGGCGACGACGGCGATGTTCGGCTGGATGCGCTTCTTCACCGGCCTGGGCGTCGGCGCGCTGGTGGCCACCACCGGCGCGCTGGTGTCCGAGTACGCGCCGAAGGGCAAGAAAAACCTGTGCAACGCGATCACCTACTCGGGCGTGCCGCTGGGCAGCCTGCTGGCTGCGCTGCTCGCCATCCTGCTGCTGCAGATCATCGGCTGGCGCGGCATGTTCTGGATCGGCGCGCTGCCGATCGTCACGCTGCTGCCGCTGGCCTACTTCAAGATGCCCGAATCGGTGGCCTGGCTGGCCTCGCGCGGCCGGCTCGACGAGGCGCGTGCAGATCTCCGAGCGCACCGGCGTCGAAATCCCCACGGCCGTGCCCACCGCGGCCGGCACGGTGGTGCCGGTGACCGAAGGCAAGCCGGGGTTCGCCGGACTGTTTGGCGTGCACTACCTGTTTCCGACCCTCGTCTTGGGACTGATGAGCGCCACGGGCCTGCTGCTCGTGTACTCGCTCAACACCTGGCTGCCCGAGCTCATGCTGCGCGCCGGCTTCAACGCCAAAGGCTCGCTGTCGTTTCTGCTTGTCCTCAACGGCGGCGCGATTCTCGGCGCGCTGGGAGGCTCGCGCATGGCCGACCGCTTCGGCCCGAAGCCGGTGGTCGCCGCGTGCTTCCTGATCGGTGCGCTGGCCATCGCACTGCTCACGCTCAAGCTCCCGCTCGGCGTGCTGCTGGCCGTCGTCGCGATCGTCGGGCTGGGCACCAGCGGCACGCAAACGCTGATCTACGGCTTCGTCGCGAACTACTACCGCACCAACGTGCGCGGCGCCGGCGTGGCCTGGTGCGCCGGGTTCGGCCGCTTGGGCGGCGTCGGTGGCCCGCTGCTGGGCGGCTTTCTGATCGGCGGCGGCTTCGCTCTCGACTCGATCTTCTACGTGCTGGCGGGGCTCGGTCTGCTGGGTTTGCTGCTGACGCTGATGGTGCCGATCTCACGGGCCCCGCGCGAACTGCGCTCGACGCTGATCGAGCCGACGACACCGAAGGCAACGCTTGCCAGCATTGCCGCCGTTGTCCCTGCGAAGCCCTGAGAGGGGAGCCACGACATGTACAAGCGCATTCTCATTGCCATCGACGCCACCCCCACCGACGAGAACCGATCGGCGCTGCAGCGGACCGAGCAGATCGGCCTGCTGACGGGTGGCACGGTGCACGTGCTGCATGTGGCGCGCAGCCACATCGTGCCCGGCGACATCACAGGCGGCGCGGGCCTGGGCGTGCGCAGTGCCGCGGACGACGTTGAGGTGGCGGACCGCACCGTGGTGCAGGCCTTTGTCGATCAGCTCTGTGCTGCAGGCGTCGATGCGCACGGCGAAATCGTGAGTGCGACAGACCACGATCTGGTCAGTGTCATCCTGCAACGGGCCAAGGAACTCGATGTCGATCTGCTGGTGCTCGGGCACCAGCACCACCGCGGCACGGGCGGCGTGTTCCGATCCAGCGTCGCCGAGCAGGTCATCCACCAGCACCCGCCGATGTCGATCCTGCTGGCCCGGCCTCCGAGCTGAGGTTGATCACAGCCATGGCTGTCGGAAACCGCGAAGTTCAAGGTCTGCAAAAGAACCGTTCGGGCTGAGCTTGCCGAAGCCCCTTTCGCCACCGTTCGGGCTGAGCCTGTCGAAGCCTTCGTGCCTCATGCCAAAGGCTTCGACAGGCTCAGCCTGGCCCTTCAACAAGCTCAGGGCGAACGGGGGGCGGAGAGCATGTCAATGCGAACGGGAGTGACGAGCTGACCGTCGTCAACAGCCGCTCAGGGCCGATCAGCGACGCACGGAGTGAGCCGCCAACCGCTGCACACGAACCCGACGCGCTCCGCCAACCGCAAATTTGACGCCGCCGTGATCGCCGCGTGACCCGTGCTGCCTACGGTGGAGGTGCCGTAAACCACCACCACCCTTGATCCGGAGGCAGCAATGACCCATCTCGAACGCAAGCGCTTTCTCCCACGTGGCGCGCGCGGCGCCGTGGCCCTGGCCGCTGCGCTGCTGTGCGCAACGGTAACCGCTGACGAGGGCGCGAGCCCCGTTCAACTGCGCCGCTTCATCGACCAGCAGGTCGGCGGCATCGACAAGTTGAAGGTGCCGGCCAACGACGCCGACTTGCCGCAACCGCGGCGTGCCGACGGCAGCCTGGATCCGTTGTTCCACAACACCGAGGCCAAGCGCTACCTCGGCAAAGCGCTGTTCCACGACCCGGCGCGCATGGTCAGAGTGCGCCCGCAGTACGGTGGCGTGCTCGCCACGGCCGGCAGCGCCTCGTGCGCCAGCTGTCACCTGGGTGAAACGGCGTCGAAGGCCGGCACGCTGCTCAACTTCGCCCTCGGCGGCGAGGGGCGGCACTACACCGACGAGAAGGGCAACTTCATCGCGCGCCGGCGTGCCCGCACCGACCTGCTGCCGCCGTTGCGGACCACACCACTGTTCCCCGGCGACGCGCTGGTCGATTCGCTGCCCACGCTGACGGACATCTGGCGCAGCCAAGGCAACACCATCGTCGGCACGCCGGCCCTGCAATTCAAGCTGCCGCGCGGCGGCGAGCTGCTGGCCACGGGCCGGCTCGACGCGCTGGACAGCGTCGGTCGCAATGCGCCCGGTGTGATCGGCTCGGCTTTCAACAACCGCCTGCTGCTGTTCGGACTCGCCGGCGAGCCCCATGCCACGCCCGGCGGCCTCAACCCGTTCAACCACCCCGCACAGGAAAACGTCGGACTGCTGCTGATGGACGCGCACCGTTTGCTCGAAGATCAGTCCGCCAAGCTGCAAACCTTCGCGACCTATCGCCAGCTGTTCCGCGACGCGTTCCCCGACGAAGCCGCGCAGGCGCCGGGCTGCGTGCCGCAGGCGGCGCCCGTCGCGGGAGCGTGCGACGCCCTGATCAACGACGTCACCGTGTTGCGCGCGGCGGCGACCTTCCTGCGCACCACGATCACGCGCGACACGCCTTGGGACCGCTTCCTCGCCGGATCCAACGGCGCGCTCAGCGAGAACCAGCGCCGCGGCGCCAAGCTGTTCTTCACGCCGGCCGACCAGGGCGGCGCGGGCTGCTACGGCTGCCACAGCGGGCCGGCGCTCAACAAGCAGGTCAACGACCCCGACGTTGCCGGCGTCGGCCAGTTCGTCGAAGAGAACTTCTACAACCTGGGCCTGGGCGACCATCCGGTGCAGGCCTTGAATCGCGCCGCCCGAAACGATCCGGCCTTCCGCGATGTCGGCCGCCAGGAAGTCACCTTCCGCGACAGCGACGCCTTCAAGTTCCGCGTCCTGACGCTGCGCCAGCTCAAGGACGCGCGGCTGTTCTTCCACGACGGATCGTTCAACAAGGTCAGGGACGTGGTGCAGTACTTCAACGCCGGCGTGCCGATGGACGCAAAGAGCGGCGCCGCGCCGACGCTATCGACCCGCTTCACGCACCCGCGCGGCGCCGGCTCGGCGCGCGGCCTGGGCCTGAGCCCGGACCAGGTCGATGACATTGCCGACTTCATCGAGAACGGCCTGTACGACCCGGCCTTCGCCAAGTTCGATCCGAAGCAGCCGACGACGTTCTTCCAGCTGAGCCCGATCGACTTCACCTACTCGAAGTACCGTCCCGACCTGGCGGCGCTGGGTGCCGTCGATGGCCGGCCGCCGAGCGGCATGCCGCAGGACAACGACGATGCACTGTCGCGGCGCGACGCGGGCCTCGAGTTCCTCGACGTGACGGCGCAGGCGCAGGCCTCGCTGATCGACTCGCACCGCCATGGCGGCGGCCGGCAGCGTGATGTCTATCGCATCACCAACAACAGCACGTCGATCGTCGATACGCACCTGCTGGTTGTCGCGCGCGGGCTGTCGGGCCGGGCTCGGCTGGAGAACGCGAGCGGGGTGACGAGCGCCGGCGATCCCTACCTGCGCCTGTTCCTGCCCAGCGGCGTGCTGATGCCGGGGCAGAGCATCGTGGCGACGCTGGTCTTCAACAGGCCGCACAGGCACGAGCACGAGCATGGGTTGAACTACCGGCTGACGCTGCTCTCGGGGCAAGGCAAGCCCTGAGCCGCAGCGCTGCGCGCGGCCGCCGCGGGTGGCCGCGCGCAGCTCACGGCTTTCATGCGAGCGTCTTGCTCGGCGTGGTGGCCAGTGCCACGCACGCCGCTGCGAACACCCGCAGTGTTCGCATGGCCGTGCTCAGGGCAGCGGGATGTTGGGCTCGGTCGGCAGGTTGATGCCGCCGTGGCCTTGCAACAAGCCCTGGTGCGCCGGGGCGAGGAACGGGAACTGGGGATTGAAGTTCTTGTCGTTGACCTCGACGCCCTTGGCCAGCCCGGCGGCCGGGTTGCCGGCGACGATGAGGCTGATCAGCACGCTGTTGACATTGACCTGGTGCCGGTTCGGCGCCGTGCCGCCGCCCAGGCGACGGCCGTTCGGGAAGCTCGAATCCATCGCCGCGTCGAGCGTGAGCACGTCACCCGTGTAGCCGTCGGCCACCGGGATCGGCCGGTTCAGGTTGATGGCGTTGATGATGTCCAGGCGCGGCCCCTTGAGCACGTCGTTGACCGTGGCGGCCGGCACGCCGAGCGCGGCGTAAATGCCCAGCGCCTCGGCGTCGCGCACCAGCACCGGGTACAGGATGTCGGCGCCGAAGTTGGTCACGTCGTGGCGCGGGCTGCTGCGCAGGTACTGCGTCTGGCGCTGCGTGCCGACCAGGCCGGCGTTGAACAGCGGCAGCGCGTTGCGGCCGACCTGCACATACTCGCCCGAGCCGCGCAGGCCGGTGATGATGTTGCCCGGGTCCACCGTCTGCGTCCTCTGGCGCTTGATGCTCGCATGCACGCGCAGCAGGCTGTCGGTCGAGTTCTTCAACTCCTGGCCGTTGTGCGGGATGCCGTTCGGGAACAGATCGCTGATCGGCACTTCGAGCGCGATCGAGAAGATGTTGAAGCCGGTGAACACGTCTTCGACAGGCCCACGCCGCGCGCCGGGAATGCCGCCGAGATCGGTGCGGCCGAGGTTGACGAGGTCGAAGATGCCTTTCTCGTCGAGCTGGTACGGGTCGTCGAACTGGCCGGCGATGACACGGCCGCCGTTGGCCAGCGGGTGGATGAAGGTGTCAACGAAGGGCTGGTCGTACAGGCCGAGCTCGCGGCTCGTCGCATCGCCCGACTGGTAGCCGGCGAACGGGCCCAGGCCGTAGACCAGGCGGTCGGTCTGCGGGCCGTGGTTGTTGGGCAGCACCTTCAGGTTGTTGCCGAGCACGCTGACGCGGCGCTGGTCACGCTCATCGTCATCGTCGTCCCAGCCGTCGCGCACGATGCGCGTCACCTTCATCGTCTCGGTGCCGCCGGTGAGTTGCCACAGCAACTCGTTGCCGCCGCCCAGCGGGTCCGACGGACTCGGCGCGGCTTCGGGCACGAGCGTGTTCTTGAACTCGACGCGGTAGATCACGCGCGACTTCAGGCTCTCGCCGATGCCGACGTGGAACTCGTAGCGGTAGCCATTGCACGCGCGCAGGCCCTGGTTGCCCTGCCCCGGCTCGTGCAGCGGGTTGAAGTTCATGATCAGATAGAGCTTGTCGTGCGACGTGTTCGACACCCAGGCATAGGTGTCGGTGTTGTCGGCGCAGGGTTCGTTCAAAACGGCCAGCGCTTCGCGGTGGCTCGACGCCTGGGCGGCGATGGTGCAGGCGGCCAACGCGGCCGCGGCGATCAATCGGGTGCAAGCAATCTTCACAGCAGTCTCCTCTGGAGTGCCGGTGCGAAGGTCCGTGGTGACGTTGGATCGCGCGCCGGCCGTGGGTGGGCGTGGCCGATTCGCTGCGGTGGAGCCACAGTGCCGGCCAGGGACGGTTCGGCAACTGACGTTCGAATGCTGGCGGGCGTGCGGTTGCTGAGTAGCTTTACGACGCGGCGCCGGTTGTGGATGCAAAAAAAGAACTGGGGCGGCACCTCCATCGCTGATGCGGGGATGTCGGCGACTACGCGGTTGTCCCACGGTACGAAGGCCCCGCTGCTGCCGCGCACGGCTATCCTGATGCCGCCGGCGTGCCCTGCGCCGGGGAGTCACCACCTTGACCACCGATCCTCGTTTGCCCGCCTCGCCGCCGCACCCGCACCCGCTCACGGCTCACGTCATCCGCAGCGAAGCGCAATTGCGCGAGCTCATCGGTGAGCCGGCGCCGCTCACCTGCGCCAAGATCAGCGAGCGCCTGAATCCGCTGACGCGGCTGTTCATCGAACGCTCGCCCTTCGTCTGCCTGTCCACCAGCGACGCCGCCGGCGCCTGTGACCTGAGCCCGCGCGGCGACCCGGCGGGGTTCGTGCGCATCCTCGACGAGCGCACCTTGCTGATCCCCGAGCGGCCTGGCAACCGGCTGGCCGATTCGCTGCGCAACATCCTGGCCAATCCGCAGGTGGGCTTGCTCTTCATCGTGCCCGGCGTCACCGACACCTTCCGCGTCAACGGCCGCGCCACGATCACCACCGACGCCGCGCTGCTGGCCGGCAGCGCGGTAGAAGGCAAGACGCCGCGGCTGGGGGTGCTGGTGGACATCGACGAGGCCTACACGCAGTGCTCCAAGGCCTTGCTGCGCTCCCATCTGTGGGACCCGCAACGCTTCATCGATCCCGACAGCATGCCCACGGCAGGGCAGATTCATCGCGCGATCCAGGGCGAGCAGTTCGACGCGGAGCAGTACGACCGGGAACGTGTGGAGCGGTATCGGCAGCGGGTGGGGTTTTATTGAGCGCCGCAGCAGCGCTCAGGGTTCGAAGGCCGGCATCGCGCGCCGCATGAACTCGTCGAACCGCGGCACGGTGAACGCCATCTCGCCGTGCGACGGGCTGTACACCATGCCTTTCTTGATCAGGCCGGCGCGCAGCGGCCCGAGTGTCGTGATCTTCACGCCCGGCGTATCGACGATCTCGCCGGTGCGGTACGGGCCGGCGCCGAGTTCGGCCAAATTGCAATAAGTCCGTATAGGTGGGAGGCGTCTGAGAGCGCCGTGCGTTCAGCCGAGCTTCTCGAAGCGCTGCTGGACCGCGCCGTCCAAGACGACGGACTCCAAGAACACCGATCGGGTGCGAATCGTGTGCGTCGGTGGACGGCCACAAAGCGACGGTCGCGAACGGCCGGTTCGGAGCATGGAACCCGTTCACTTTCGACATGACCATCAGCTCAGCGTCGGCGGGTCAATTTGCTCCTCGTCGGGCAGCTTTGGGTGTCTGAGTTCGCGGAGCAGTGTATTGGCGTCGCGCAAATCGGTGCAGTCACCAACATCGCCGAGGCGGTCCAGTGCTGACTGAATCAGCGCGTGCGCCGCATCGACTTTGTGCTGGCGCCTCCAAAGACCGGCCAGCGCCGCGGCCGAGCGAAGTTCGATCAACCGCATCCCGTTGATGCTAGCTTCCGACATCGCGACGGTCAGCCAGTGTTCGCCGAGTCCCGCGCTCGATCCCGGATCGAGCAGTTCGATCACTCCTCGCGCGAAATTCAGTTCGTTCAACATCAGTAGTTGCCCTGTTTGCAGGCATTCCGCGTGGCCGGCGTCGTGCGTTCTCCTAGCCTCATCAAAGCGTCCAAGCACCGCAAGTTCGCGCGCAAGTCGTGCGTGCAAGAACCCGAGGTTGTTTCGGTTCGCAGCGTCGGTCATATGAGCGATGGCTCGGGCAAAGCATTCTTGAGCACGCTCATGCTCGCCGAGCGCCGACAGCGCGACGCCTTCGTGGACGATCGCCCACGTTCTCCAGTTCGGCATGTTCTGCGCCTCGCACAGCTCCATGCAGCGCCTGCACAGCCGAAGCGCTTCTTCGCAATCGCCAGCCTCCGCGAAGGCCAGGGCGCCCACGCTCAACGCCTGCGACAAGGCGAATGGTTCGCCGATCGTCGTCGCGTGCTCGACAGCCAGTCGGGCGTTGTGCCTAGCTTGATCGAGGCGGCCGGTCGTCGAATGCATCCAGCTTAGCCATACCAACGCGTGCACCATCGGATCGTTGATCCGTCCGTAGGCGAAGCGGCGGTCGATCTCGTAGTTCTCGATGACGAATTCAAGCAATCGCTGTGCGCGATCGAACTCTCCATGATGCGCAAGGATCGTGCTCGCCAGCGAGAAGGTGATGATCTTGGTGTCGGTGTTCGTCGACGCCTGGCCGATGGACGCCAGCCGTTCGCCGCTGGAGATCGCCTTCGGCGTCTCCCCGCGAACATAGGCGCCGATCAAAATCCCTCCGAGGGCCAATACCAGCAGCCGTTGGTCGGTCACGCCGTCCAGCAGGGCCTCCGCGCGAGCCAGAAGGTCGGCCGCCGGTTGGCAGGCGTAACCCGTCAACACCCAGTGGCAGGCGGCCCCAGCCGCGAGAAGGGCGACCTCATGGTTGGCTCGCCGCTCGGCCAAAGCATGGTCGACGAGGGCGAGTCCCGCATCGACGTGGCCGAGTGCCTCGCGGTGGCGGTGGTTGGCGATGGCCGTCACGGCGGCGGTGCGCCATTGCGACAGCGCCAAGTCGATCAACCCGGCGCGCGTGAGGTGCAAGGCGAGCAATTCAGGCTGGTCCTTCGCGCGGTCCTTGAATTCGTGCGCGAGAGCGTGCGCGATCCGCTCGTGGATTTGCTGTCGCCGGCTCCTCAGCAATCCGTCGTAGGCCACGTCCTGAACTAGCGCGTGCTTGAAGCGATAGGTGGCATCGGCCGTCGAGCCTTGGCGCAAGATCAGGCCGCTCGATACGAGGCCCTCCAGCGCATCTTCCACGTTGCGGCCTGACATCCGCGCTACCGCGGACAACAGTCCGTGGTCGAACTCGCGCCCAATGCACGCTCCGATCTGGGCCACTTCCTTGATCGGCGCCAGCCGGTCGAGCCGCGCCGTCAGCGAGTCTTGCAGCGTGGACGGAATGGCCAGCGGCGGCAGCGGCCGGTTCAGGCCCCAGCGGTCACCCGCGTCGTGCAAGATGCCGAGGTCCAGCACGGTTTTCGTCAATTCCTCGACGAACAACGGCACGCCATCGGCGCGTTCCAGAATCTGAGAGAGCACCTCGCCCGGCAGCTCCTTGCCGCCGGCGAGCGAAACGGCCATCGCCGTTCCGTGGCGCCTCGACAGCCGATTCATATCCAACTTCGAGACGTTGCCCTGGTTGTTCCATGCCGGCACGAAGTCGGGGCGACAGGTGACCAGCAAGAGGATCGGAACACTTCGAATGCGCTCAACCATCACGGCGGTTGTCTCTCGCGTGGACGGGTCCATCCAGTGAGCGTCCTCAAAGACCATCAAAACGGGTTGGGCACGAGCCAACCGGATGGAATGGTCCACCAGTGCGTCGATGGTCAGCGCCATGTGCTTTTGCGGTGAGAGCATCCTCGGGGGATAGCGGTGGGCCGGAAGCGAGAGCAGGGCCGCGAACAGTGGCGCGATGAGCGGCAGTTCCTCCGACCCGAGGTCGAGCATCGCTTCGAGCTTGTCGAGCTTCTTCTCGACGCCATCGTCGCGCTCGAAACCCGCCGCGCGTTCGATCCGCTCGATCAGCGGAAAGAAGGCCGAGCCGACGTGGTACGGCGAGCACTGGTATTGCAGACGCAGGTGCGGCGTACCGGCCAGACGCTCGCCAAGCACTTGACTGATACGGCTCTTGCCGATGCCCGGTTCGCCGCACAGAAGGACCGCTTGACCTTCTCCTTCGCACACTTGTCCCCAGCGCGCCATCAACAAGTCAACCTCGTGTTCACGGCCGACGAACGGCGTGATGCGCTCTGCACGTATGGCGTCGAAGCGGCTATCACTGCGAGCCAGCCGGCGAATCCGAAGTGGGCGAATGCGTCCGCCGATCCCTTTGAGCTCCTGATCGCCGAGGTCCTCGACGTCGAAGGTCCGACCTAGCAAGCGGTGGGTTGCCGGCGCGATCACTACCTGATCGGGTCGGGCAATCCCCTGGAGGCGCGCCGCGAGGTTGGGTGTTTCGCCGATCGCAGAGCTGGGCACCGACGCATCGCCGGCGCGGCCGGTGTGCTCGTCAGTGCCGACGACAACCAGCCCGGTTGCGATGCCGACGCGCACTTGCAGCCGTTCCGGTACGCTCATCCGTCCGACGCCATCGACCATCTCCAACGCGGCGCGCACGGCCCGCTCGGCGTCGTCTTCATGAGCCTGTGGCCATCCGAAATAGACCTCCATGCCGTCGCCGCGATACTGCGCCACGTGGCCGCCGTACCGGCTAGCAATTTGACCGCAGGTCTGCTGATATCGCGTCATCAGGTCGCGCAAGGCTTCGGGATCGAGCCGTTGCGCCAGGCCCGTCGAGCCAACCAAATCGCAGAACAGCACTGTGAGTTGGCGACGCTCAGCTTGGCTCGCCGCCAGAGCGGTTGCCACGGGTTCGCGCGGATCGTTGTTCAAATGGGCCGCCGCCTTCAACAGCAGTTTGCGGTGCCCCAGCAACATGCCCAAGTCGGCGAGATCACGGTCCGTGAGCAAAGGCAGCGAGCGCAAGTCGACGCCATGCGACTCGAGGAGGTGCGCGTAGTGTTCCAATCCCAATGTTTCAAGCCAGGATAAGAGCGTGTCCATGTCATTGACACCGTCTGGATCGGACGCCATTGTCGCGCCCGAGAAGGCGCCGCCACGTGCGGAGCGTTGAGCGCCCAAGGGCTTCGGACGACGGCTTTTGCGGCGGCAATTCACAACGCGGTAGTTCGGCTCAGGGTCCCATCTCGCTTGTTCGGCGCGACGGCTCAAACGATCGCGATGTGAGTGCAGTGAACCTTCGCGCGCCGGAGCCCAACGCTCCCTTCGTTGCCATCGCCGATGCTTGAGCCCCCCGGCCCCGAACTCCCTCAGCGCCGAGCGCGGCCCAGCTCAGTGGTTGTCCCGCGGCACAAACGCCCCCCGCTTGCCGCGCAGGAAGTCCAGGTCCGCGCCTTCGTCGGCCTGCAGCACATGGTCGATGTACAGCTTCCAGTAGCCTGAGTCCAAAGCCGGCTTCGGCGGCTGCCAATCCGCGCGCCGCTTCGCGAGCTCCTCATCGCTCACATGCAGGTGCAGCTTGCGCGCCGCCACGTCGAGCGTGATGAGGTCGCCGTTCTTCACCAGCGCCAGCGGCCCGCCGGCCGCCGCCTCGGGCGCGGTGTGCAGCACCACCGTGCCGTACGCCGTGCCGCTCATGCGCGCGTCGCTGATGCGGACCATGTCGGTGATGCCCTTCTTCAGCACCTTCGGCGGCAGCGGCATGTTGCCGACTTCGGCCATGCCGGGGTAGCCCTTGGGGCCGCAGTGCTTGAGCACCAGCACGCAGGTTTCATCGACATCGAGCGCGTCGTCGTCGATGCGGGTGTGGAAGTCCTCGATGTTCTCGAACACCACCGCGCGGCCGGTGTGTTTCATCAGCGCCGGCGTCGCGGCGCTCGGCTTGATGACGGCGCCGCGCGGCGCGAGGTTGCCTTTGAGCACCGCGATGCCGGCCTTGTCCTTGAAGGGCGCGGCCACGCTCTTGATGACCTCGGTGTTCCAGTTCTTCGCGTCGGCGATGTTCTCGGCCACGGTCTTGCCGCTGGCGGTGACGAGGTGCGTGTGCAGCGTCGATTCGATCTCCTTCATCACCGCCGGCAGCCCGCCCGCGTAGCAGAAGTCTTCCATCAGGTACTGGCCGCTCGGCTGCAGATTCACCAGGCACGGCAGCTCGCTGGCGAGGCGGTCGAAGTCTTCGATCGTGAGCTTCAAGCCCAGGCGGCCGGCGATCGCGATCAGGTGGATCACGGCGTTGGTGCTGCCGCCGATCGCAGCCAGCGTCTTGATCGCGTTCTCGAACGCCTCGCGCGTCAGGATGGTCGAGAGCTTCTGGTCCTCGTGCACCATGTCCACGACGCGCCGGCCGGCCTCGCGCGCGATCACGTTGCGGCGGCCATCGACCGCCGGGTAGGCCGCGTTGCCGGGCAGGCCGACGCCGAGCGCCTCGACCATGCTCGCCATCGTGCTCGCCGTGCCCATCGTCATGCAGTGGCCGTGGCTGCGGTGCATGCAGCTCTCGGCCTCGAAGAACTCCGCCAGCTTGAGCGTGCCCGCGCGCACCTGCTCGCTCATGCTCCATACGCCCGTGCCCGAGCCGAGCTGCTGGTCGCGCCAGCGGCCGTTGAGCATCGGCCCGCCACTCACGCCGATGGTAGGAAGGTCGGCGCTGCACGCACCCATCAACAGACTAAGGCGTGGTCTTGTCGCAGCCCATCAGCAGCACCACGCCGTCGATCGGGTTGCCGCGGATGCTTTCCTCCACGTCCATCGACGCGAGGTTGCGGTACAGCATCGCGGTGGGCCGCAGCAGCGTCTCGCCGAGCGACATCACCGGGAACTCGAGCGGGAAGCCGCCCGATTCATAGACGCCGATCTTCACCTGCTCGGCGAGCGTGCGGAAATGCGAGTTGCACGGCGTGAGCTCGCTGAAGGTGTTGCAGATGCCGATCACCGGCCGGCCGTCGAACTGGTCGTGCGGCACGCCCTTGCCCTTGACCCACGAGCGGTAGGCAAAACCGTCGCGGTCCTGGCGGCCGAACCATTGCTGGCTGCGCAGCTCGTGCGCGGGCTTCTTCCTGCGGGGGGTGTCGTGCGTGCTCAATGGGTAGCCTCCGTGCTTCGCGCTGCGGTGCGGTCGAGCCGCTTTCGGAGCGGCCGGGCGGCGGCTCATTTGCACACCTTAGCGCAGCGCGAGGGCGCTGTGTATGCTGAAAGCATGGGCACGCCGACTTCCACGTTCACCGCCAACGACGCCGCCGGCTACGAGCGCATGATGGGCCGCTGGAGCGCGCGCCTGGCCGAGCCGTTTCTCGACTTCGCCGGCACCGCCGACGGCGAAGCGGTGCTCGACGTCGGCTGCGGCACCGGCCACCTCGCCGCGGCCGTGCAAAGGCGCTGCCGCGCCTCGCGCCTGGCCGGCATCGACCTCGCCGAGCCCTACGTCGAGGCAGCCCGGCGCGCCGTGCGCGGCCCCGGGGTGAGCTTCGACATCGGCGATGCCTGCGCGCTCGCCTTCGGCGACGCGAGCTTCGACCGCGTGCTGTCGCTGCTGGTGCTGCACTTCGTGCCGCAGACGGCGCAGGCGGTGAGCGAGATGTGCCGCGTGGCGCGGCCGGGCGCCACCGTGGCCGCCGCGGTGTGGGACGTGCGCGGCGGCTTCGTCGCCAGCCGGCTGTTCTTCGACACTGCCGCCGTGCTCGACCCGCAGGCGGCCCAGCGCCGCGCAGCCCACTACACGCGCCCGATGACGCGCCCGGGAGAACTCGCCGCGGCGTGGCGCGCCGCCGGCTTGACGCAGGTGGCCGACGCCGCGCTGGCGATCCGCATGGACTTCGCGTCGTTCGACGACTACTGGTCTCCCTACGAAGGCCGCGAGGGGCCGGTGGCCGCCTATGTGGGCACGCTGTCCGCGCCCGATCGCGAGCGGCTGAAGGCCGCCGTGCGCGCGGCTTATCTCGACGGCGACGACGACGGCGCGCGCTCTTATGCGGCCACCGCCTGGGCGGTCAAGGGCCTGGTGCCGCTGCGCTGAGGCTGCGAGTTCAGGATTCGATCTTGATCTGCGCGTCTTTGGCCAGCTTGGCGTACTTGTCGCGCTCGGCGCGCATGAAGTCGGCAAACTTCTCATGGATCAGGCGTGCCGCCGGCATCTTCCGCCCCGGCGGCGCCCAAGCGCTCCGTCACCTCCGGCATCGCCAGCGCGCGGTTGATGTCTTCGTTCGTCGTGGCCGACGGCACGAGTTGCCGGCATCAGAACAGCGACTCACGTGATGCGGCGGATGCTGTCGGCGATCTCGTCGCGATCGAAGACTTTTTTCCAATCGTCGCGCAGCAGGCGCGGCTTGCCGAAGGTGATGGCTTTGTTGCAGGCGTCGGAGAACTGGCCAGGGATTTGTTTGAAGATCACCGCCGACAAGATCGTCATGTGGCCGAGCAGAAAATCGCGCGCCGCGGCTTCGGGCACACCGCGCGCCACCACTTCGTCCATCGCTTCGCGCATCGTGTCGAGCAGCGTTGCGCACACCGTTTCCGACAAGCCGGGTTCGAGCAGCGCCATCTGATCGACGGTCACGCGGTGCGCGCGCTCGACCGGCTGGTAGATGACCTTCGCGATGTCTTCACCGAGCTCGAAGGCCTCGGCGGGGCCTTGCATCAGCGCGCTGACGATCGACTGCTTGGCCGCGACGCCGCCGAAATAATCCGGCGTGGTGTGGACCTCGGCGCTGAAGATCGACGGGTGGCAGGGGTGGGTGACGAAGTAGGTGAGATCCGGCCGCGCCGGCAGATGGCCGGCAAACGGCGCGGCCGCGTCGAGCGTGATCACCATCGTGCCGGCGGCCAACTGCGGCGCGATCTGCGCCGCGACCTTGCCGATCAGCGTGTCGGGCACGGCGAGGATGACGACCTGCGCGCCGTCGAGCGCGGCTGCGGTGTCGATGCAGTCGATGCCGAGCTCGTCTTTCAGGCGCTGCCGGCCGGCCGCGCCGGGCTCGACGTGGCGCACGTGGTAGCGATCGGCAGCGCTCATCAGGTTGCGCGCCAGGCGCGCGCCCATCTTGCCGCCGGCGCCGAAAAGGGCGATCGTCGTTGGGGCGATCGTGGTGGTCGTGCTCATGTTGGTTCTACCGGCTCGGAATGACACTCGGGTGGCTCAGCGCTTCGACCGAGCGCACGGGTTTGCTGGTGATCGTGGCCAGCAGCTTGGCGGCCTTGTCGGCAGCGGGCTGCTTGCGCGAGCGGCCGATATAGGCGCGCGTCGAGCGGCCGAGGTAGAGGCTGACCGACCAGTGCTCGGGCTTGCTGCCGTCGTCGGCTTTCGGGTGATGCACGACGTTCGATCGACTGGATGGCGTCGAACGTGGCGAGCAACTTCTCGCCCAGGCGCACGTTGCGCGCCGTGCCATCGACAGTGACCTCGCGGTTGTCGCTGGAAAAGACGATGCGCAGCGGCTCCTGCTCGATGACGGCGAGCCAGTAGCGTGGGAACAGCAGCGACTGCACGGCGCCGACGCAGCGTTGCCAGAGGCTGATGAGGATGGGCATGTTGCATTCTGCGCGAGCGCCTCGTCAGCGTGTGTTCGGGCTGGCACCAAGCAGCGATCTCGCTTCGGCGACGACGGCATCGGCGGTGATGCCGAAGTGTCGATAGAGCAACTCCGCCGGCCCCGAAGCGCCGAAGCCGCGCATGCCGACGAAGCCGCCCTGTTCGCCGAGCCAGCGATCCCAGCCGAAGCGCAGCGCGGCTTCGACGGCCACGCGCACCGTACCCGCGCCGAGCACGGCGCTGCGGTACGTTGCGTCCTGTTCGTCGAAGAGTTCCCAGCACGGCATCGAGACGACGGCAGTGGGCACGCCCTCGGCCTGCAAGGCGCGGCGCGCCTGCACGGCGATGGCGACTTCGGAGCCGGTGGCCAGCAGCGTGACGGCGCGCGCGCCGCCTTGCGCTTCGGCGAGCACGTAGGCGCCGCGGCGGCAGAGGTTGTCGGCGCCGTCGTCGTCGTCGCGCACGCGCGGCAGCGCCTGGCGCGCGAAGACGAGTGAAGTCGGGCCGCTCTTGTGTTCGAGGGCGACCTGCCAGCACTCGGCGGCTTCAGTCGCGTCGGCGGGCCGCATGACGAGCATGTTCGGCAGCGCGCGCAGCGAGGCCAGGATCTCCACCGGCTGGTGTGTCGGCCCGTTCTTGCCGATGCCGATCGAGTCGTGGCTGAAGACGAACTTGACCGGCAGGCCCATCAGCGCGGCCATGCGCATCGCCGGGCGTTCGTAGTCGGAGAACGCGAGGTAGGTCACCGCCAGCGCGATCACGCCGCCATGCGCGGCCATGCCGTTGGCCATCGCGCCCATGACGTGTTCGCGCACGCCGCAATGCACGTACGCGCCGGCACGGTGCTGCGCGGTGAAGGCTTGCAGGCGCTGCTTGTGCGCTGTGGGTGCTTCGAGGTCGGCGCACAGCACCATGCGCTCGGGCAGCAGGTCGGCGAGGCGGTCGTTGATCTGCGCCGACAAATTGATGCCGCCCTGCGGCTCGCGCGGTGTGCGCTCGAAGTCGAGCAGCGTCTGGCGCAAATCCAGGGGCAACTCGCCCTGCATCACGCGCTCGAACTCGGCGCGTTGTGTTGCCGGCAGCGCGCCGACGCGCGCCTGCCACGCTGCATGTTCGCTCGCGCTGCGGCGGCCGGCGTCTCGCCAGGCGCCGAGCACATCGGCCGGCACGTCGAACGGCGCATGCGGCCAGCCGAGCTGCTCGCGTGCGGCCTGCGCGTCGGCGTCGTGCAGCCGCGCGCTGTGGCCGCCACGCTGGCCTTCCAGCCGCGCGATGCCGCGCGCGATCACGGTGCGACAGGCGATCAGCGACGGCCGCGGGTCTTGCCTGGCTGCGTCGAGCGCGCGCGACACGGCGTCGATGTCGTGGCCATCGACCTCGACGACATGCCAGCCGCCGACGCGAAAACGCTCGGCCACGTCTTCGCTGATCGACAGGCTCGTCGCGCCGTCGTCGGTGATGCGGTTGTCGTCCCAGAGGAAGGTGAGCTTGGACAGGCGCAGGTGCCCGGCCAGCGCGATCGCCTCCTGGCCGATGCCTTCCTGCAGGCAGCCGTCGCCGACGAAGGCATACGTACCGTGATTGACCAGCGCATCGCCGAAGCGCGCGTTGAGGAACGCCTCGGCCACCGCCATGCCGAGCGCGTTGGCGATGCCCTGGCCGAGCGGGCCGGTGGTGACTTCGATGCCGGCCGCGATGTCGAACTCCGGATGGCCGGCGCAATGCGAGCCGAAATCGCGGAAGGTCTTCACCTGTTCGATGCCGATGCGCTCGTAGCCGGTCAGGCAGTTCAGCGCATAGAGCAGCATCGAGCCGTGGCCGTTGGACAGCACGACGCGGTCGCGGTCCGCACCACGCCGGATCGGCGGGGTTGAACTTGAGGTGCCGCGTGTAGAGCGCGGTCGCGATCTCGGCCATGCCGAGTGGCACGCCCTGGTGGCCCTCGCCGGCGCGCACGATGGCGTCGATCGCGAGAAAGCGGATCGCGTGCGCGAGCGCTTGCAGCGGGTGCGCGGGCATGGCGGGTTCAGCCCGCTGATTTGCCCAAGCCGTTCTGCGCAGCAACGAACTCGGCCAGCATCGGCACGTGGCGATGGCCCTGCCCGGCGGCCTCCATCGCGGCAAAACTGTTCTTCACCAGCGTCTGGATGTTGTTGACCGCGCCGACCTCGTTGGCCATCGACGCCAGATAGCGCATGTCCTTGTGCGCATTGCTGATGCTGAACTTGTGCGCTTCTTCGTTGCCGTTCAGGCTGTACTGGATGAAGGTGTCGTAGAAGCCGCAGCGCATGCGGCCGGCTCCGATGACGCTGTGGAACTGCTCCACCGACAAGCCCGCCTTGCGCGCGATCGCCAACGCCTCCGCATACAGCGCGGCATAGCCCATGGCGACGAAGTTGTTGACCAGCTTCATCTTGTGGCCGAGGCCGAGTGGGCCGAGGTGCACGACGTTGCCGGCCCAGCAGCGCAGCACCGGCTCGATGGTTCTGAACGTCGCCTCGTCGCAGCCGACCATCGTGTCGAGCGTGCCTTCTTCGGCTTCTTTCGGCGTGCGCGACAGCGGCGCATCGACCAGGGTCATGCCGGCGGCTTGGAGTTCTTCGCCGAGGGCGAGCGTGGAGACCGGGTTCGAGGTCGAGCAGTCGATGACGATCAGGCCCTTCTTGCCGCTCGCGATGACGCCATCGGGCCCGCGCAGATTCGCCTCGACCTGCGGCGAGCCGGTGACGCACAGGTGCACGATGTCGCACTGCGATGCGAGCTCGCGCGGTGTCTTGGCTTCCTTCGCGCCGAGCGATTTCAGGTGCTCCACCGGCTCGCGGTTGCGGTGGCCGAGCACGATCAGCGGATAGCCCTTGCTGACGAGGTTCTTCGCCATGCCGTGGCCCATCAGGCCGACGCCGATGAAGCCGATGGTTGCCTTGGTCATGTCTTCTTCCCGGCACCGTTCAACGCGCGATAGGCGCGAATCACCTGGCTGTCATCCGCCGTGCCGTGGCCGAGCCCACTCGCCGCCAAGAACATCTGCATCGCCGCCGCCGACAACGGCAGGCCCGCCTTCAATGCCCGGCCTTCGCCGAGCACGATGCCGAGGTCCTTGACAAAGATATCGACCGCGCTCGTCACCGCGGGATCGCTCTGCATCATGCGCGGCCCGCGGTCGCCCCACATCCACGAGTTGCCGGCGCTGACGCTGATGATCTCGTGCATCGTCGCCGTGGACACGCCCGCGCGCTCGGCGATGTGCATCGCCTCGGCGGCAGCGGCGATGTGCACGCCGCACAGCAGCTGGTTGATCATCTTCGCCGTCGAGCCCATGCCGGGTTCGCGGCCGCAATCGAAAACGCGCGAGCCCATCGCATCGAGCACCGGGCGTGCGCGCTGCATCACGGCTTCATCGCCGGAGCACATGATCGTCAGCGCCGCGGCATTCGCGCCCTTGGTGCCGCCGCTCACGGGTGCGTCGAGCGTGCACAGGCCCATCGCGGCCAGACGCACGGCCGTGCGCGCGGCATGCGCAGGAGCCTGCGTGCAGCCGAGGCCGACGATTGCGCCCTTGGGCATCGCGGCCGCGGCGCCGCCGTCGAACAGCACGGCGTCGGCCTGCTCGCCGGAGACGACCATCAGCCAGAGCAACTCGGCGTCGCGCGCCGCCTCGGCCGCGCTCGCAGCGGCGCTGCCGCCCGCCGCCACCAGCGTGTCGGTGGCGCCGGCACGCACGTCGAAGCCGCGCACCGTGTGGCCCGCCTTGACCAGATTGAGCGCCATCGGCACGCCCATCGCGCCGAGGCCGACAAACCCTACTTTCATCGCTATTCCTTGACCGCCCCCGTCATCGCACTCACGTAGTGCTCGACGAAAAACGCATACAGGATCACCAGCGGCAGTGAACCGACCAGCGCACCGGCCATCAGCGAGCCCCACTTGTACTGGTCGCCGTCGGTGAACGCCGACAAGATGGCAACAGGCACCGTCTTCTTCTCGGTGCTGTTGATGAACGTCAGCGCGTAGATGAACTCGTTCCAGCACAGCGTCAAACAGAAGATCGACGCCGAGATCAGCCCCGGCACCGCCAGCGGCAGCACGATCTTGACGAGGATCTGCCAGCGGTTGGCCCCGTCCATCAGCGCGCACTCTTCCAGCTCGTAAGGGATGGTCTTGAAGTAGCCCATCAAGAGCCAGGTCGAGAACGGGATCAGGATCGTCGGGTAGGTGAGGATCAGCGCGAACGGCGTGTTGAACAGGCCGTACTGATAGACCACCGTCGAGAGCGGAATGAACAGGATCGACGGCGGCACCAGGTAAGCCAGGAAGATCGCGCCGCCGACCCACTGCGAGTGCTTGAAGCGGATGCGGGTGATGGCGTAGGCCGCGAAGACGCTGGCGATCAGCGACAGGACGGTCGAGGCCACGGCGATGAACATCGTGTTCCACAGCCACTGCGGATAGTCGGTCTTGAACAGCAGGTCGTGGATGTGTTCGAAGGTCGGGTTCAGCGTGTAGAACGGGTTGTGCGCGTCGAGATCGAGCAGATGTTCCTTCGGCTTGATGGCCGTCATCGTCATCCAGTAGAACGGGAACAGCAGCACGACGACGATCAGCGCCAGCGGGATGTAGGTGCGGACCACACGCTGCGGCAGCGTGGACAGGAAGCTCATGCCCTCGCTGTGGTCGGCTTCCGTTGGGGTCGCCGCGGCGACGCGGGCTTCACTCATTTTGTTCACTTCCCGCTTGCCATTTGCGCCGCTGCAGCCCGAACCAGCTCACCATGATCGCGGCCAGCAGGAACGGCACCATCGCCGTCGAGATGGCCGCGCCCTCGCCGATGCGCCCGCCGAGGATCGCGGTGTTGTAGGACATGGTCGCCATCAACTCGGTGGCGCCCGCCGGCCCGCCATTGGTAAGCACCTTGATCAACTGGAAGTCGGTGAAGGTGAACAACACCGAGAACGTCATCACCACGGCGATGATCGGCGTCAGCAGCGGGTAGGTGATGTTGACGAACATCTGCCAGCGCGTCGCGCCGTCGAGCACCGCCGCTTCATACAGCGACGGCGGCACGGTCTGCAAGCCGGCCAGCAGCGAGATGGCGATGAACGGCGTGCCGCGCCAGACGTTGGCGAAGATCACCGAGAAGCGCGAGTTCCAGACGTCGCCGAGGAAGTTGATGTTGTGGTCGATCAGGCCGAGGTGCTTGAGCGACCACGAGATGACCGAGAACTGCGGGTCGAAGATCCACCAGAAGGCGATCGCCGACAGCACCGTCGGCACGATGAACGGGATCAGCACGATGGCGCGGATGATGGCCTTGAACGGCAGCTTTTCGTTCAACAAGATCGCCAGGTACAGGCCGACCGCGAACTTGATGGCGCTGGCGACCACCGTGTAGAAGATGGTGAAGAACATCGCCGTGCGGAACTTCGTGTCGCCGAAGATCCACTCGTAGTTCTCGAGCCCGACGAACTTGCCCGGGCTGCCGATCTTGGCGTCGGTGAACGACTGCCAGATGCCCAGGCCCATCGGATAGACGAGGAACAGCAGCAGGAACGCCGCCGCCGGCAGCATGAACAGCAGCCCGAGGAAGTTCTTGTTGTTCCAGAGAGAGTTCATCGCTCTTTGAAAGGTGGCTTCGACAAGCTCAGCCCGAACGGAGGAGAACCCGATCGTCCTGAGCCTGTCGAAGGACAAGCTCAGCCCGAACGGGTGCGAGGGTCATCGATAAATCCGCTTCGCCTGCCGCTCGGCCACTGCGATCGCGTCTTTGATCGACGCCTGCCCGGTGCACACCGACGCCACCAGGTCGAGCATCACGCTGTCGGCCAGTGCGCCCGCGGCCTTCTCGCCCACGGAGCCCAGGCCGCCGGCGGTCAGGGTGCGGCGGCTCGCGTCCTTCAACATCGACAGCTTCGGGTCGGTGCTCCACACCGGGTTGCTGTCGTAGGCGTTGAGCGGGTGCGTCAGGTAGCCCACGGCGTCCTGCAGCCACTTGTTGTAGTTCTCGGCTTCGAGCATGAAGGCCATGAAGGCCTTGCAGGCGTTCGGGAACTTGGTGTACTGCATCGCCATCAGCGGGTAGCAGATGTGGAACTCGGTGGGCTTGCCCGCCGGGCCGACCGGCCACAGCGAGTGGCTCATGTCGTCCATCACCTCCTTGGCCTTGGCGTCGCCCTTGGCGGCAGCGGCCTTGGCGGCGGCGTAGATCGACACGCCGTTGTTGGTGAGGAAGACCTGGCTTTCGGCAAACGCCTTGTTATTGAAAGAGTCGTCCCACGACGCGGTGCCGGGCACGAAGGTTTCCGACAGCGCCTTCACGTACTCCAGCGCCTTCACCGTCGCCGGCGAATCGATGATGACCTTGTCGTCCTTGTCCACCAGGTTGGCGCCCTGCGACCACATCGCCCAATGCACCCACGCGTTGCCGTCACCGACCGCGGCACGGCCCAGGGCCATGCCGCCCGGCGTGCCTTTGGCCTTGAGCGCCTTCATCAGTTCGAGGAAACCGGCGGTGTCCTTCGGCACTTCCTTGAAGCCCGCCTTCTCGATCGCGCTGATGCGGTAGTTGATGACGTTGCCGTTGTAGGCGATGGGGATCGCGATCCACTTGCCGCCGCTCTTGCCATACACCTCGGCCGTCGGCACCCAGCCGCCGTACTTCTTGCCGAGGTAGTTGGCGACGTCGGTGACGTCGATCACCTTGGTCGGGAACAGGTGCGGCAGCGAGTACAGGCCCCAGAACAGGTCCGGGCCCTGGTTGGTGTTGGCGGCGACGCTGGCCTTGGGCTGCACGTCGGCGAGCGACTCGTTGACGACCTTGACCTCGACGCCGGTGGCCTTGGTGAAGTTGGCCACCACCGCCATGAACGCGTCTTCTTCGGCCTGCACGAAGCGCTTCCAGCGCAGCAGTTGCAGCGACGCGCCCGCTTCGGGCTTGAACGGCGACGCTTGCGCCCAGGCCTGCGCCCACAGCGCGAGGTTGGCAGCGCCGGCGCCGGCCAGTGTGGCGCCGGTCTTCAGAACATTGCGGCGGGTGAAGCTCATTTGGGTTGGTCTCCTCGGTGAAAAATGAATCGCGGCGGTGGACTAGATGCGTTGGCCGCTGCTGGCGTCGAACAGATGCGCCACCGGCGCACGCGGTTTGAGTCTGATCTTCTGCCCCGGCGCGAAATCGTGACGCTCGCGGAAGATGGCGACGATCTCCTGCTCGCCCAGGCGCGCGAAGAGTTGGGTCTCGCTGCCGGTGGGCTCGATGACGACGACTTCGGCCTCGAAGCCGTCGCCGCCGCCTTCGATCAGGTCGAGATGCTCGGGACGGATGCCATAGACCATCGCGCGGCCGTCGTTGGCCGCCTGCGCGCCGGCCACCGGCAGGCGCGCGCCGTTGGCGGCGACGAGTGCGCCGTCTTTCTGCGTGCCGTCGATGAAGTTCATCGACGGCGAGCCGATGAAGCCGGCGACGAAACGGTTGGCCGGACGGTCGTAGAGCTCGAGCGGCGAGCCGGTTTGCTCGATGCGGCCGTCGTGCATGACGACGATCTGGTCGGCCATCGTCATCGCTTCGATCTGGTCGTGCGTGACATAGACCGACGTCGTCTTCAGACGCTGATGCAGCTCCTTGATCTCGGTGCGCATCGCCACGCGCAGCTTGGCGTCGAGGTTCGACAGCGGCTCGTCGAACAGGAACACCTGCGGGTCGCGGACGATGCAGCGCCCCATCGCCACACGTTGCCTCTGTCCGCCCGACAACTGGCGCGGAAAACGATCGAGCAACGGCGCCAGTCCGAGGATGCCGGCGGCTTTGCCGACACGCTCGTCGATGAAAGCCTTGTCCTTCTTCGCCAGCGTCAGCGAGAACGCCATGTTGTCGCGCACCGTCATGTGCGGGTACAGCGCGTAGTTCTGGAACACCATCGCGATGTCGCGCTCTTTGGGCGGCACCTGGTTGACGACCTTGTCGGCGATGGCGATCTCGCCGCCGCTGATGTTCTCCAGCCCGGCGATCATGCGCAGCAGCGTGCTCTTGCCGCAGCCCGAAGGGCCGACGAGCACGGTGAACGAGCCGTCGGGAATCTCGATGCTCACCCCGTGCAGCACGGCGGTTTCGCCGAAGCGTTTTTGCACGTTGCGGATGCTGACACTGGCCATCGAAGGGGTTCTCTCGGGTTGCCGTTTCGCGGACGCAAGTTGTATGATGACCTGATCACCATGTCAATTGCGGTATTTACCCCAGGCCCTCAGAAACTGCAGACGGCGCGCCTGTCGGACCGGCTGGCGGCGCTGATCGAAGCCCAGATCGACGGTGGACAGATCATCACCGGCGCGCGTCTGCCCACCGAGCAGCAGCTCGCCACCGCGCACGGCGTCTCGCGCACCGTCGTCCGCGAGGCGGTGCACCAGTTGAAGTCGCAAGGCCTGGTGCGCTCACGCCAGGGGTCGGGCGTCTATGTCACCGACCCGCCGGCGCACCGCGCGCTGGCCTTCGACCCGATGCTGCTGGAATCGATGGACGCCGTGGTGCAGATGGTCGAGCTGCGCCGCGTCATCGAAGGCGAGATGGCGGCGCTGGCCGCGCAGCGCGCGACGCGCGCGCAGCAGGCGGCGTTGAAGCGCGCGCTGCTGACCATCGACGCCGCCACCCAGCGCGGCGAGTTGGGTGTCGAAGAAGACCTGGCGTTTCACCGCTGCATCGGCGAGGCCACCGGCAACCCGCAGTTCGTGCGCCTGCTCGCCATCCTCGAAGCCTATCTGCGCGACGCGATGACCGTCACCAAGGGTTATGAATCGAAGCGCGCTGACTTCATGGCCCAGGTGCGGCGCGAGCACCGCGCCATCGTCGCCGCGGTGCTGTCGGGCGACCCGAAAGCCGCGCGCGTCGCAGCGATCGAGCATCACCTGAACGGCGAGCGGCGGCTGATCGTCAGCGGCGTCATCAAGCCCTCGCGCGTCAAGCGCGCGACTCAGGATTCACGTGTCAGACGCGTGGTTCGAAGTTCACCAACGAGGAAACGCTGATGCCGAAGTTCGCCGCCAACCTGTCGATGCTCTACACCGAGCATGCCTTCCTCGACCGCTTTGCCGCCGCAGCGCGCGATGGCTTCAAGGCGGTCGAGTACCTGTTCCCCTACGAGCACCCCGCTGCCGACATCGCCGCGCAGTTGAAGGCGCATGGCCTGCAGCAGGTGCTGTTCAATGCCCCGCCCGGCGACTGGGCCGCGGGCGAGCGCGGCACGGCCTGCCTGCCCGGCCGCGAAGGCGAGTTCCGCGAGGGCGTTGGACGCGCGATCGAGTACGCGCGCGCGCTCGGCTGCCCGCGCATCCACCTGATGGCCGGCTTGGCACCCGACGGCGCCGACCGTGCGCTGCTGCGCAAGACCTACCTCGCCAACCTGGCCTGGGCGGCAGCGCAGGCCAAGGACATCGACTTCCTGATGGAGCCGATCAACACCCGCGACATCCCGCGCTTCTTCCTCAACCGCCAGGACGATGCACACGAAATCGTCGTCGAAATCGGTGCGCCGAACTTGAAAGTGCAGATGGACCTGTACCACTGCCAGATCGTCGAAGGCGACCTGGCCAAGAAGATCGAGCTGTACCTGCCGACGGGCCGCGTCGGCCACTTGCAGATCGCCGGCGTGCCGGAGCGGCAGGAGCCGGACATCGGCGAGATCAACCACCCGTACCTGTTCGCGCTGATCGACCGGCTGGGTTATGAAGGCTGGATCGGCTGCGAGTACCGGCCGAAGGGCGCAACGTCGGCGGGGCTCGGTTGGATGAAAGGCATGGCATGAAGTTGCTGATCACCGGCGGCGCGGGCTTCATCGGTGCGCGGCTGGCGCGCACGCTGCTCGCGCGCGAGACGATTGCAGGTGCGCGCATCGAACAACTCGTGCTGGCCGATCAGTTCGCGCCGCCGGCTGATCTGGCCGCCGACAAGCGCGTGCGCGCGCTCACCGGCCCGCTTCTAGCGCAATGCGCGGGCTTCGCGAAAGAGCGCTTCGACGGCGTGTTCCACCTCGCGTCGGCAGTCAGCGGCGAATGCGAGCTCGACTTCGACCTCGGCATGCGCTCGAACCTCGACTCGACGCGGGCGCTGCTCGATGCGCTGCGCGCCGCGGGCAACACACCGCGCATCGTCTTCTCCAGCTCGGTCGCAGTCTTCGGCCCCGATCCTGGCAAGGCGCTGCCGGCCATCGTCGCCGACGACACGCTGCCGGCGCCGCAGACCTCTTACGGCGCACAGAAGCTGATGTGCGAACACCTGATCGCCGACATGACGCGCAAAGGTTTCATCGACGGCCGCGCAGCACGCTTGATGACGGTGACGGTGCGCCCGGGCAAGCCGAACGCCGCCGCGTCGTCGTTCTTTTCCGGCGTGATCCGCGAGCCGCTGGCCGGCGTCGAAGCGATCTGCCCGGTCGATGCCAGCGTGTCGCACCCCGTCTCGTCGCCGGCGCGCACGACCCTCGCGCTGATCCGCATCTACGAAGCCTCGCGCGACGAACTGCAAGGCCGTCTGGCGCTGAACCTGCCGGCGTTGAACGTCACCGTGCAGCAGATGCTCGACGCGCTCGAAGCGGTGGCGGGCCCGAAAGTGCGAGCGCTCGTCAAATTCCAGCGCGACGAGCGCATCGCCGGCATCGTCGCCAACTGGCCCCAAGGCGCGAGTTCGGCGCGCGCGAATGCGCTCGGCCTGAAAGGCGACGCCTCGTTCGAAGACATCATCCGCCAGTACATCGCCGACCAGAACCAAGGCTCGCGCTCATGAACAGCATCGACCTGAAAGGCCGCGTCGCCGTGATCACCGGCGGTGCGCAGGGCATCGGCTACGCGGTGGCCGAGCGCTTCATCGCCTCGGGCGCAAAGGTGGTGCTGTGGGACATCGAAGAAGCACTGCTGGCGAAAGCGCAAACCGCGCTCGGCGCGGCAGCAACGGCTGTCAGCGTCGAGCTCACCGACGCGAGCGCGGTGGCCGCAGCCACGCAAGCCGCACTGGCGCAGCACGGCCGCATCGACATCCTCATCAACAACGCCGGCATCACCGGCGGCAACGCGCCGACCTGGGAACTCACGCCCGAGATGTGGCGGCGCACGATCGACGTCAATCTCGTCGCGCCTTACCTCACCTGCCACACGATCGCGCCGGCGATGATGAAACAGGGCTACGGCCGCATCGTCAATGTGGCCTCGGTGGCGGGCAAGGAAGGCAACCCGAACGCGAGCCACTACAGCGCCAGCAAGGCCGGGTTGATCGCACTCACCAAATCGCTGGCCAAGGAGCTGGCGACCAAAGGCATCCTCGTCAACGCCGTGTCGCCGGCCGCCGCGAAGACGGCGATCTTCAAGCAGATGACGCAACAGCACATCGACTACATGCTGGCGAAGATCCCGATGGGGCGCTTTGTCGAGCCGCACGAGATCGCCGCGGCGATTGCCTGGCTGGCCAGCGAGGACTGCTCGTTCACCACCGGCTCGGTACTCGACCTGTCGGGAGGCAGAGCGACGTACTGATATGAGCCCCCAAGGGCCGGGCTCGCCCGGCCCGCCCCCCCGAGGGGGCGCAAGAAAACTTGGGACGGCCCGGCGTTTTCTTGAGAGTTACTCGCCGAGCGCGCGCCAGCGCTGCAGCAGCTCGCTGTAGTCGCGCCGCGACTCGTCGTAGGCCGCCGCAAAACTTTGCGTCTGGCAGCCGCCACGCTCGCGCACGAGCTGCGCGCCGGCCACCGCGCCGAGCTTGCGCGAGAGTTGGCGCAACTCCGGCGTGTAGGCCTGCTGCACTTTCTTCGACAACGCGCCTTGCCAGTCGGTGGCCGCGCTGCGCGGGCACAGGCGGTCGAGCGCGCTCATCAAGTCAGCCTGGAATACGAGCTCGCCGATCAGCGCGCCCGTTGGATCGTCGCCGGGCTGCGCCGTGGGTGTGAACGATGACTTGGCCGTTGCGGCCACGCCGGCCGCGCAAGCCAGTGCGATGACGCCGGCACGGGCCAGATGATGAGCAGTGCGGGCGAAGGTTCAGAGCCATGGCCCAGTCTAGGCAGTGCAGCGGGCCGCGCGCCACGCCTCAAGCTGGGGGCGTGCGCGCGGCACGCGCGCGGTCGCCTTGCCGGCTTACTTCTTCTTCGCCGGCTTGGCCTGGCCCACCACTTCGAGCCGCGCATCGACGACGCCGGCCTTGGTCATGCCGATCTTGCGTGCCGCGCCGGTGGTCAGGTCGCCGATGCGGCCCGGGTCGGTCGGGCCGCGGTCGTTGACACGCACGACGACGCTCTTCTTGTTGGCCAGGTTGGTGACCTTGACGCGCGTGCCGAAGGGCAGCGTCTTGTGCGCCATCGTCATCGCATTCATGTTGAAGCGCTCGCCGCTGGCCGTCTTGCGGCCGTTGAACTTGGCGCCGTAATGGGCGACCTTGCCTTCGTTGGCGTCACCGCTGGCGGCCGGCGCGGCGGTGATCATCACCTTGCGTGCGGCACCGGGGGCCGGAGTGACCACGGGCGCGGGGGCGGGCGTGGCCGCGGGTGCAGGTGCAGGCATCGGCGCCGGTGCGGGCGTGGCCGGCATCGCCGCCGGCGCCGACGCCGCCAGCTGGGCGTGCGCCGCGCTGAAGGTGGCGAGCGCGGCACAGGCCGCCAGCAGGGTGAGTCGCAAATTCATCGAGCAGATTCTCCAGGACAAAAAGGTGAGAGCGTCAACGCCGTGATATGAAGCCGCCACACCGGCGAAGGTCGTGCGGCGGCTGCACAAATGATAGTGGCAGTGCGGAGGCAGCGGTCCACTGCGGTCACTATCGGTCCGTGATGCCGAGCTTGTCGAGCAAGCCGTTCAATTCATCGAGCGAGCCGAAGGCAATCGCGATCTCGCCCTGTTCGCCCCATTTGGTCTTGCGCTGCACGCGGATATCGACCTGCGCGGTCAGCTTGTCGGCCAGCGCTTCTTCGAGGCGCGTGATGTCGCGCGACTTCTCGGGCTTGGCGCGCGCTGCCGGTGAGCGGCTGCTGCTCGTTGCCGCCGAGCGTTTGCGCGACGAGTTTTTCGGTGTCGCGCACCGAGAGTTTTTTCGCGTTGACCTCGCCGGCGGTGAGGATCTGCTGCGCCGCGTCGAGCGCCAGCAGCGCGCGCGCGTGGCCCATCTCGATGTCGCCGGCCATCAGCATCTGCTGCACCGGCTGCGTCAGGTTGAGCAGGCGCAGCAGGTTGCTCGCCGCGCTGCGCGAGCGGCCCACGGCCTGCGCCGCCTGCTCGTGCGTGAGTTGGAACTCATCGACCAGGCGCTTCAGGCCCTGCGCTTCTTCGAGCGGATTCAGGTCTTCGCGCTGGATGTTCTCGATCAGCGCCATCACCAACGCCGCCTCGTCGGCCACGGCCTTGACGAGCACCGGCACCTCGTCGAGGCCGGCCAGCCGCGCGGCGCGAAAGCGCCGCTCGCCGGCGATGATTTCGTAGCGGCCCGCGCCGAGGGGCCGCACGAGCACCGGCTGCATCACGCCTTGCGACTTGATGCTCTCGGCCAGCTCGTAGAGCGAGCCCTCGTCCATGCGCGTGCGCGGCTGGTAGCGGCCGGGCTGCAGAGCGGAGAGCTTCAACACGCTCGGCTCGCCGTCTTCGCGTGAAGCCGAAGGCGGCGCGTCGCTGACCTTGGGGCCGAGCAGCGCTTCGAGGCCCATGCCCAGGCCCTTGGGTCGGTTCTTCATTGTCATGGGCGGCGATTGTCGGGCAAGTCCAGGCCTCGACCCGCGCTATTGCGGGGGGCGAACAACGGCGCCGCGCCGCTATCCTCGTCGCAACGACGAAGGAGGGGAACGTGAAGCAACGCATCGCCAATGCGCTGGCCCTGCTGTGCATGGCGCTGGCCATCGGCGCCGTGATCGGCAGCGTCAGGGCCACGCTGTCGGCCGGCGCGATCGAAGGGCCGAGCGCGCTGCTGGTTGCGCGCAGCGGCGAGGTCTGGCTGGGGGTCAACCAGGAGCTGTGGCGTGTCTCGGCCGAGGGCCGCCTGATCGAGCGCCAGCCGATCGCCACCACCGGCCTGCCCGGCGCGCCGGCCCATCTGGTGCACGCACCCGACGGCAGCGTGGTGGCGAACGTGCGTCGTGACCCGACGCTGTACTGGATGGACGCGGCCAGCGCGCGCGTCGTCCGCCACGTGTTGCCGCAGTGGCCCGACGCGCTGGCCAAGCACGGCGGACGCGCCATCAATTTCGCCTTCGATGCGCAGGCTCGCGTGGCCGTGGCCACCGGCGGCGGCGATGCGGTGGCGCTGTTCGACGACGTGGGGCGCTTCATCGCGCAGACGCCGCCGAGCACCTACGTCTTCACCAACGGCCTGTGGTGGAGCGAGGCCGGCTGGTGGACGACCGACACCAACCGCTTCGCGCTGCGACTGCTCGACGTCGAGTCGATGCAGCCGCTGCGCGCCGTTGAGCTCGACCGCGCCGACGGCGGCAGCTACCTCGGGCCGGCGCGCGCATTGCCTCGCGGCGGCGGAGCGGCGCTGATCCGCTTTCACGGCAACATGATCGACGGCGGCGTTTCGCTCGTCGGCGCGGACGGCAGCGTCAAGGCGCTGCCGCACGGCGCGCCGATGCAGCCGCGCGGTCTCGATTGGCGCGGCGACGAATTGCTGGTCAGCGACGGCGTGTCGTTCTCGATCCTGCGCTGGTCGGCGCAAGGCGCCGCGCTGGCGCCGTTCGGCGATGCCGACTTGCAGGCCGCACTGCAGGCGCAGCGCCAGGAGCGCGACGCGCTGAAGCGGCGTCACGCGTTGTGGCTGGGCGCGGCCGGCGCGGCCTTCGTGCTCGGCTTGATGTGTGCAGGCGCGGCCGCCTGGTTGGCGCGGCGCGAGCGCCCCGCGGCGGTGATCGATCTGTCGCGGCTGGGCACGGCGCAACTGAGCCGGCGCGAGGTGATGCGGTTGAACTGGCGCATGAACGGCTGGGTGCTGCTTGCCTTCGCGCCGCTGCTGGCCTTGCAGCTCGCTGGTCTGCTCCTCCCACGCGAAGCATTGAAGGGCCTCCTTGCCAACTCCTCGGCGATCCATCATCTGCTCGTCGCATCCGGACTGCTTTTGATGTGCGCGATCCCGATCTGGCTCGGCATGCGACGGATCAAGCAACTCTCACCGCTGCCCGAATACGAACCGCTGCTCAACCAGTTGGCGATGGCGCAACTCAAGCGCAGCGCAGCGACCATGGCGCACCTGCTGCGGCCGGGCGAGCACGTGCTCGAAGTCTTTCACCTGCGGCCCGGCCTCGTCTGGTGGGCCCTGACCAGCGAGCGCCTGCTGGGCTTCAACGCCGCGCTCGGTGCGTCGGCGCTCAAGTCGGCGCACGAGCTGACCGACGTGAACGTCGCTGCCAACGCGCCGCGCGCCGACGGCTGGAAGCAGCGTCTGCTGCACGCCGGCAGCGACGGTGCTGCCTGGCTGCGCATCGAGATCGAACACGCGCCGCCGCTCGCCGGCAGCGTCGCTTCGCCCGTGCTCGCGGCGCGCGTCATCGAGCGCATCAACGAGCGCGCCGCAGCGCTGCGAGCGATGTGCCCGATGCGGGGCGCGCCGGTGAAGACCGACACCGCCGCGCGCCGGCGCCGCGCCGCATTGGCATCACTGCTGCTGCCAGGACTTGGGCCACTGGCAGCTCGGCCTCGGCTCGCAGGCGATCGTCTTCATCGTTATCTTCGCGGCCACGCTGATCTTCTTCACCGTGCCGATGCTGTGGACACTGGTCGAGCCGTTCACCGGGGTCAGCCCGTGGCACGCCGCGGCGCTGGCGGTGTGGCATCTGCTGCTCGGCGCGCTGGCTGCGGCCGATGCCTGGCGCACCGAGCCGGCGGCCGGGCGCTGAAGGTTCAGCCGCGCAGCCGCTCCAGCAGCGCGCGCCCCTCGGGCCAATCGCCCAGCCCCGACTCGCCGTTGATGTGCCCGCGCGCGCCGATCTCGATGCGCTCGGCGCCCCAGTCGCGCGCCATCTGCGCCGAGCATTCACTCGCGCAGTAGGGATCGTCACTGCTCGTCACCACGGTGGCCGCGAACGGCAGCCGCGCGCGCACGATCGGCCGCCACGGCAACAGGTTCGGCGGCATGTCGTCGCGCTCGATGTCCGGCGGCGCGACGAGCAGCACACCTCGCACGCGCGCCGTGTGCCGCGAATGCGCCGCCCACGCGGCGACGAGCTGGCAGCCCAGGCTGTGCGCGGCCAGCAGCGCCGGCCGCTCGTCTTCGAGCAGCACCTCTTCGAGCCGCGCCATCCAGTCGCCGCGCTTGGGCCAGAGCCAATCGCTCTGCACGACGCGTGTGTCGCCATGCTGGGCCTCCCAACGGCTTTGCCAATGCGCAGGCCCCGAGTCGAGCCAACCCGGCAACAACAGGACGCGCGGCAGAGCAGGCTTCATTGATTTATCCTAGCCGCCATGAAGAAGCACACCGTTTTTGTCGATGGCCAGGAAGGCACCACCGGCCTGCGCATCCACGAGTACCTGGCCAAGCGCGGCGACATCGAGCTGCTGAAGATCGACGCCGACAAACGCAAGGACGCCGCCGAGCGCGCGCGGCTGCTCAACGCCGCCGACGTGGCCTTCTTGTGCCTGCCCGACGCGGCGGCGAAGGAGGCGGTGGCGCTGGTGACGAACCCCAACACTTGTGTCATCGATGCCAGCACCGCGCACCGCGTGGCGCCGGGCTGGGTGTTCGGCATTCCGGAACTGGCGCCGGGGCAGCGCGAGTCGTTGAAGAAGGCCAAACGGATTGCGAACCCGGGCTGCCACTCGACGGCGTTCATCGCGCTGCTGCGGCCGCTGGTCGATGCGGGCATCGTCGATCGTGCGCTGCCGGTGACCGCCACGTCGATCACCGGCTACTCGGGCGGCGGCAAGAAGATGATCGAGGAGTACCAGGCGGCAGGTCGTGCGCCGCAACTCGACGCGCCACGGCCGTACGGGTTGAAGCTCAGCCACAAACATGTGCCGGAGATGATGGCCTACACGGGCCTGACGACGAAGCCTGTGTTCATGCCGATCGTCGGCCCGTTCTACAAGGGCCTGGCGGTGAGCGTGCCGCTGCAGCTCGCGCACTTGAAGGCTGGCGCAGACGGCGCGGCGCTGGTGCGCGCGTTCGAGAAACACTACGAAGGCGAGCGCTTCATCCGCGTCATGCCGCTGTCCGATCCGTCGGTCACCGAACCGAACTTCTTCGACGTGCAGGGCAGCAACGACACGAACCGCATCGATATCTTCGTCTTCGCCGACGACCAGCAGGCGATCCTGATCGCGCGCGAGGACAACCTCGGCAAGGGCGCGAGCGGGGCGGCGGTGCAATGCATGAATTTGCATCTGGGCTGCGACGAGGGCCTCGGGCTGTAGCTTGGATCGCGTTGACGCGCTGGTCATCGGCGCCGGCGTCATCGGCTTGGCGATCGCGCGCGAACTCGCGCGGGCCGGGCATGAAGTCATCGTCATCGACCAGGCCGAAGGCATCGGCACCGGCACCAGCTCGCGCAACAGCGAGGTCATCCACGCCGGGCTGTACTACGCGCCGGGGTCGCTGAAGGCCCAACTTTGCGTCGAAGGCCGCCACGCGCTGGTTGCGTACTGCGCCGAGCGCGGCATCGCGCACCGGCGCTGCGGCAAGCTCGTCGTCGCCGTCGATGACGGCGAACTGCCGGCGCTCGAAGCGCTGCACGCGCAAGCCAGGGTGAACGGCGTCGCCGACACGCAGCTCATCGACGGCGGCGCCGCGCGCGCGATGGAGCCGGCACTCCATGCCATCGCCGCGCTGCACTCGCCGTGCACCGGCATCATCGACAGCCACGCCTTCATGCTCGCGCTGGAAGGCGACGCCGAAGACCACGGCGCGATGTTCGCGTTTCACAGCCCGTTCGAGGGCGCGGCGGTGACGAACGACGGTTTCGACGTGCGCATCGGCGGTGCCGAGCCGATGCGCTTGTCGGCGCGGCTGCTGATCAACGCCGCCGGCCTGCAGGCGAGTGCGGTCGCGTCGCGCATCGACGGCCTCGACGCGCGCCACATCCCGAAAGCGCGTTTGTGCAAAGGCCACTACTTCGCGCTGGCGGGCCGCGCGCCGTTTTCGCGCCTCGTCTATCCGATGCACAACCGCGCCGGCCTCGGCGTGCACTTCACGCTCGACCTCGGCGGCCAGGGCAAGTTCGGGCCGGACGTGGAGTGGCTGCCGGAGGGCGCGACCGAGGACTACGTCGTCGATGCCTCACGCGCCGCAGGCTTCGCGCGCGACATCCGCCGTTACTGGCCGGCGCTGCCGGACGGCGCCCTCGCGCCAGCCTACAGCGGCCTGCGCCCGAAAATCGTCGGCCCGGGTGAGCCGGCGGCGGACTTTCGGATCGACGGACACGAATCGCATGGCGTGCCGGGTCTGGTGAATCTGTTCGGCATCGAGTCGCCGGGGCTCACAGCGTCACTCGGCTTGGCCGCGCGGGTGCTCAGTGTTTCCGGCCGGTAGCGTTGGCCAGCACATCCGCCCCCGTCATCCCCGCAAACAACTGCGCCGCCTTCAACTTGATCTCCAGCAGCTCGTTCGCATTGACCGAGAACTGCCCCGTCGTCTTGTTGACCTCGACGCTGAATTCGACGTCCTTGCCGCTGTGCGTCAGCGTGCCGCTGGTGAACTCGTAGTCGGCGCTGTCCCAGGGCAGGCCGCGCTTGGCGACGTCCCAGTCCTTGTATTCGACCTTCAGGATGTCGCCGCTGGCCAGGTCGAGCAGGCCGCTGCCGTGAATGATCTCGTCGCTTTGCTCGACCGTGACCGCGATGGGTACTTTCAGCTCCATGGCCGTACCGCCCTCAATATGCAATGCCGCAATTCTCGCACTCGGTGTGCGACCCGCCGGCTTGGCGTAAGTTCGGCCTCGTGAGCCCGACACATCGATGTCGGCCGCAGCCGTCACGCAGGAGAACGTCATGCCCGAACGACATCCAGAGCTCGATGCGATCGTCATCGGCGCCGGCCAGGCCGGCCCGTCGATGGCGGCGCGTTGCGCCCGTGAAGGCTTGAAGACGGTGCTGATCGAGCGTGGGCCGCTCGGCGGCACCTGCGTCAACAACGGCTGCGTGCCGACAAAAACATGGGTGGCGAGCGCGCGCGCGGCGCAGGTGGCGCGGCGCGCGGCGGAGTGGGGTGTCGTGATCGACACGCCGGTGCGCGTGGACATGGCCGCCGTGCGCGCGCGCAAGGACAAGATCATCGCAGCCTCGCACCAGTCGCTGGCCGGTTGGCTCGGCAGCACGCCGAATCTCAGCGTGGTGCAGGGCGAGGCGCGCTTCACCGGCCCGCGCACGCTGCAGGTCGGCGACATCGAATACACGGCGCCGCGCATCTTCATCAACGTCGGCGGCGCGCCGCTGCGCCCAGCGATGCCGGGGCTGGCTGACGTGCATGCGCTCGACAACCGCGGCATCCTCGAGCTCGATCACCTGCCCGAGCACCTGGTTGTCATCGGCGGCAGCTACATCGGTTTGGAGTTCGCACAAATCTTTCGCCGCTTCGGCTCGCAGGTCACGGTGTGCGAAATGGGGCCGCGCGTCATAGCGCGCGAAGACGAAGAGGTGTCCACGGCCGTCGCGCAGGTGCTCGAACGCGAGGGCATCGTCATCCGCCCCAACGCGAAGTGCCTGTCGGTGGCACGCGAGGGCACGAACGGCGTGCGCGTGCACACCTCGTGCGAAAGCGGCGAGCCCGACGTCACCGGCTCGCACCTGCTGCTGGCCGTCGGCCGCAAGCCGAACACGGCCGACCTCGGCCTCGAGGTGGCCGGCATCGACACCGACGCCCGCGGCTTCATCACCGTCGATGACCAGTTGCGCAGCACCAGCGCCGCCGGCGTCTGGGCATTGGGCGATTGCAACGGCCGCGGCGCCTTCACGCACACGTCGTACAACGACTTCGAGATCGTTGCCGCGAACCTGTTCGACGACGACCCGCGGCGCGTCAGCCAGCGCATTCCCGTCTATGCGCTATTCACCGACCCGCCGCTGGCGCGCATCGGTCTGAGCGAGAGCGAGGTCCGCGCCAGCGGCAAGCCGGCGCTGGTGGCGCGCATGCCGATGAGCCGCGTCGGCCGCGCGCGCGAAGCGGGCGAGACGCAGGGCTTCATGAAGGTGCTGGTCGATGGACAGACGCAGCGCATCCTCGGCGCGACGATGCTCGGCCTGAACGCCGACGAGGTCATCCACGGTCTCCTCGACGTGATGGCCGCCGGCCTGCCGTACACGACGATCCGGCGCACGGTGCACATCCACCCCACCGTGTCGGAGCTGGTGCCGACGCTGCTCGAAGGGTTGAAGCCGCTGCAATGACGGTGGCGATCGTGCAGCGCCAGGGCGTCGATCCGGCGCTGAGCCGCCTTCTTGACCGCGCGCAAACGACGGCCGCTGAACCCCGCAAGAATGTGGCGATGGACCAACCTCTGCGGCGCATCGGCGCTGTCGCTGTGCTTTGCCTGGCAGCGACGGTGGCCGCCTTCGCGCAGAGCCGCGAGGCTCAGCCGATGCCCGGCGACTACCGCGTCATCAACGGCCGCGTCGATCGCGGCACCTACGTCGGTTGGCGCCTGTTCCACAGCGCGTGTTTCGGCTGCCACGGTGTCGATGCCGTCGGCACCGCCGTCGCGCCGAACCTGCTGGAGCGCATCCCGACCATGACGCCGCGCGACTTTGCGTCGAAGGTGCTGACGAGCTACCGGCTCGTCTCGCCGGCGGACGACGACAGCGCGCAGGCGCGCGAAGCCATGCTCGAAGACATCCTCAAGCGCGACCGCAGCGCCGCGCGCGGCCAGGTGCTGATGCCGGCCTGGGGCGGCCACGCCGACGTGCCGCCGCATGTGCTCGACCTGTACGCGTACCTGTCGGCGCGCGCGGCGGGCGATCTGGGGCCGGGCGAGCCGAAGGTGATGGGGCGCCAGAAGCGCTGAAAGGTGCGTCAGGCGGCGACATTCACGCGATGCCGCCCATCGCGCTTGGCTTCATATAGCGCCGCATCGGCACGCGCGATCGTCGCAAAGGGCGTGGCGTCGCCGCTGCGCCAATCGGTCAGGCCCACCGACAGCGTCACCGCGAGCGGCTCGCCCGAGCCGTTCTGGCCGTAAGTCAACGGCATCTTCAGCAGCTCCTCGGCGCGCAGGCGTGCCACCTCGGGCGCGGCCCCGGGCAGCGCCAGGATGAACTCTTCGCCACCCCAGCGCGCACACAGGTCGCCCGGGCGCAAGTGGTTCTTCAGCGCCCAGCCGAGCACGCGCAGGGCTTCGTCACCGGCGGCATGACCATGCGTGTCGTTGACGCGCTTGAAGTGGTCGATGTCCATCACCATCAGCGCCAACGGCGACTTGTCGCGCTCGGCGCGCTGCACCATGCGCCGCCAGGTGTCTTCGAAGGTGCGGCGATTCGGCAGGCCGGTGAGCGCGTCGGTGTTGGCCTGCGCGGCCACGCGGCGCAGCAACTGGCTGACGTGCAGGCTGATCAGGCCGTAGCCTTGCAGCAAGTGCGCCAGGCCGAAGGCCATGACGAACAGCACCTCGCGCGTGTGGTCGCTCTCCAGGCCGCCCTGCACCGGCGCCGCGGCGTTGACGGCCACGCGCAGCAGCGACAGGCCGACGAGCAGCAACTCGGCAAACAGCGCCATGACGCTGAGCACGGTGCCTTCGCGCCGGGCGTGGCTGACGATCAGCCAGACGCAGGGCGCCGACAGCAGCGCGATCAGGCCCGAGAACACCATCACACGCCGGCCGAGCTGCGCCGCCGGGTCGGCCACGCCGACAGAAAACCAACCGATCGCGGCCAGCGACACGCCGATGATCGCGCCGAGAAAAGCCCACGGCACCGGCCGCTGCATGAAGCGGCACAGGCCGACGAAGAGGCCGGCGGCGCCGAGCGCGGCCAGCGCATTGCCGAAGAAGATCGAGAGCAGCGGCGGCACGATGCCGCGCAGGCCGATGATGGCGACGCCGGCAACGACGAGCGCGAAGCTGATCGCCCAATCGCGCAGGTAGGCCGAGCGGTCGCGCGCGGCCAGCAAGCTCATCGCCGCGGTGTTGACCAGGCTCACCATGGCGGTGAACAAGAGCGCGGTCGGCATGTCGAGCTGCATCGCCACATTCATCTCGTTCGATAGTGATAGGCGTAGCCGTCGGCAAATCCGAGCTTGAAGTACACGGCGCGCGCGGCGTGGTTGTCGGCTTCGACTTGCAGGTACGCGCTCTTCGCGCCGCCTTCACGCGCGTTGGTCAGCAGCTTCGCGCACAACGCCGCCGCCAGGCCCTGGCCGCGCATCGCCTCGGTGACGAAGACGTCGTACAGCCCGACCAGATCGCCCTCGCTCGCGCTCTGCCCGCAGGCGACGAGCACGCCGTCTTCTTCGCGCTTGATCGCCAGCGCGGTGAACGGCACCGGCGAGCTGGCCAGCCGTTCGGCCTGCGCTGCGCGCTGCGCCAGCGGCGAGGCGCGCAGCGCGCCGACCGCTTCGGCCATCGCGGCGTGGCCGAGCGTGGCCCACTTCAGACCTTGCGGCAACGCGGGCGGGCGCAAGTGCGCCAGTCGCGGCGCGATCATCACGCGCGTGTCGTCGATGGCGCCGAAGCCGCGCGCCGCGAGTTCGCTGTCGAGCCCGGCCGGCCGCGTGAACGGTGTGATGCGCACCACCATCGGCAACTGCGCGCCGGCGAACAAGCTTTCCGCGCGCGCCAGTTTGTGCACGACCGACAGCCGGCCGCTGGCCACCGCGTTGATGCAGCGCGCGCGCTTGGCCTTGCCGGGCGAGAAGCGCACCAGCCAGCCGTCGAGCCACAGTTGCTGCGGCGGCGCGCTGGCGTTCAAGCCCGCGTCTTCGGCGCGAACGAGCAGCTTGCGGTCGAAGTCGGGGTTCAGGCCGCGGTTGCCCGCGAGTTCGGTGCCCGGGTCGTCGGCCCTTGCGTGCGCTTCGCCCATCGGATCAAAGTTGCTGCTGTGCTCGGGTGACCATCTCGCTGGCAAACGCGACGTAAGCCTGCGCGCCGCGCGAGCTCGGATCGAAGACGACGCCCGCCTGGCCATAGCTCGGCGCTTCGGCCAGGCGCACGTTGCGCGGGATCACGGCATCGAACACCTTGTCGCCGAAGTGCGACTTCAACTGCTCGCTGACCTGCTGCTGCAAGGTCATGCGGTTGTCGAACATCACGCGCAACAGGCCGATGATCTGCAGGTTCGGGTTCAGGTTGGCATGCACCTGGCGGATGGTGTTGACCAGGTCGGTCAGGCCTTCCAGCGCAAAGTACTCGCACTGCATCGGCACGATCACGCCATCCGCGCTGCACAGGCCGTTCAGCGTCAGCAGCGACAGCGACGGCGGGCAGTCGATGAGCACGAAGTCGTAGTCGCTCTGCACCGCCAGCAGCGCGCCACGCAGGCGCTCGCTGCGCCGCTCGACGCTGACCAGCTCGATCTCGGCGCCGGCGAGTTCGCGGTTGGCGCCGAGCACGTCGTAGCCGCCCTTGTCGGTGCGCTGGCGCGCTTCGGCGATGGTCGAGGATTCGAGCAGCACGTCGTACACCGAGAGCTCGAGCGCGCGCTTGTCGATGCCCGAGCCCATCGTCGCGTTGCCCTGCGGGTCGAGGTCGATGATGAGCACGCGCTGGCCGAGCTGCGCCAGCCCGGCGGCGAGGTTGACCGTGGTCGTGGTCTTGCCGACCCCGCCTTTTTGATTGGCAACGCAGAAGACTTGCATAAGCCGATCAGTCTCTCACGAGCCGAATGCCGAAGCCGATCAGGAAGATGCCGGCGGCGCGTTCCGCCCAGCGCGCTGCCGTGCGATTGGCTTTCACCTTCGCCGCGACCGCGTTGGCACACGCGCACAGCGTCAGGCAGTACAGCGCGGTGATGACGGCGATGGTGGCGGCCATCGCCGCGAAGGTCGGCAGGCCGCGGTGCGTGGCCGGGTCGATGAACAGCGGCAAGAACGCCATCGAGAAAACGATCGCCTTCGGGTTGAGCAGCGTGATGAAGAACGCCTGGCGCGCGTAGTGGCCCGGCTCGATGCTGATCGGCGAGGCTGCGCCGCCTTTGGAGAACAACAGCCGCAGGCCGACCCAGGCCAAGTAAGCCGCGCCGGCGTACTGCACGAGCTTGAACACGCTCGGGTTCGCAGCCAGCAGCGCCGCCACACCCGCGACCGCGAGCCACAACAGCACCTGGTCGCCGACGATCAGGCCCAACGTCGCCGCCGCGCCGCCGCGAAAGCCGCCCTTGCCGGTGGAGGTGAGCAATGCGAACGTGCCTGGCCCCGGCAGTGCGAGGAAGACAACGATGGTGGCGCAGAACGCGCCGTAGTCGGTGATGCCGAGCATGTGAGTAGCCGTGCGAACAAGAGGCCCGGAGATTAGCGGAACATCGCGCGCGTGAACGACAATCGCGGCCGATGAACACCGAGCCCGACGAGCAGCCCCAAGAAACTGCGCCCGCCGCGACTGCTGCCGCCGCTGATGAAACGGCAGCGCCGACAACAACGCCCGCCGTTGGCGAAGAGGTTGCGCCTGTCACCGACGTTGTCGCGCCGGCTGCACCTGCCGCGCCCAGCGCTGTCTCGCCGGCCGAATGCGGCGCGCGATTGGCGGCGCTGTTCCCGGCCCTCTTCATCGCGCCCGGCGCGCCGGGGCCGACCAAGCCGATCAAGCTGCGCATCCACACCGACATCCAGGCGCGTGCGCCGGGCGAGTTCAGCAAGCGTGTCCTCGGCATTTTCTTTTCGCGCTACACGACGACGAATGCTTACCTGAAAGCGATCGTCGCGCCGGGCGCGCAGCGTTTCGATCTCGACGGCGCGCCGGCCGGCGAGATTGCCGAGGAGCATCGCGCGGCGGCGGTCGAAGAGATCGCGCGGCGCCAGGCGATCGCTGCCGAGCGGCGCGCGATGCAGCAGCCGCGCCGCGCGGCGCCGCCGCGCGATCAGCCGCCACACCCCGGCGCACCGACGGGCGACGCAGCAGCCGACCCGCGCGCGAGCCCTCCGCGCCCGCCACGTGAACAACGCCCAGCCCGCCCACCGCGCGACGACCGCGATCGGCGCGAGCCACGGCGAGACACCTCGCCTGCGCGCGGCGCAGCGCCGCACGCGCAACGCGCGCCGCGACGCGACGATGCCTCGCCCCGCGCACCGTCGCCAGAGCAGGCTCCCAGCCCAATGCCTGCCGATCCGGCGCAGCGAGAGCGAGCGTTGCTGCTGCGTGCCTTCGAGGCCAGCCCGCTCTCCAAGGCCAACTTCTGTGCCTTGAAGCGCATCAGCGAGGCCGACCTCGACACGGCGCTGGTGCAGGCGCGCGCCGAGCGCCGCTGACGAAACGCGAACGGGCTTGCGCCCGCACTGCCCGCAGGTCTAGAGTCGCGCGACCCGGCGGCATGGGTCATGCCGCAGCGAGCTCCAAGGAGACTTTCGATGACGGCATCCCCCAGCGCGATGGTGCAACAGTGGCTCGACGACTTCGGCGCCGCGATCACGCGCGGTGACCACACGGCCGCCGCTGCGATGTTCGGTGACGAGAGTTACTGGCGTGACTTGATTTCGTTCACCTGGAATCTGAAGACCGCCGAGGGCCGCGAGCAGATCCGCGAGATGTTGGCCGCCACGACACCGAACTCGAAGCCCTCGAACTGGAAACTGATCGGCGAGGGCAGCGAAGCCGGCGGCGTGACCGAAGGCTGGTTCACCTTCGAGACCGCCACGTCGCGCGGCAAGGGCCTGCTGCGGTTGATCGGCGGCAAAGCGTGGACGCTGCTGACGACGATCCAGGAACTCAAGGGCTTCGAAGAGAAGAAGCGCGACACGCGGCCCAAGGGCGTGGAGCACGGTGTGCACGCCGGCCGCAAGAGCTGGCTCGAAGAACGGCAAGAGCGCGCGAAGACGCTCGGCTACAGCGAGCAGCCCTACGCGCTGGTGCTCGGCGGCGGACAGGCCGGCATCATCCTCGGCGCGCGCTTGAAGAAGCTCGGCGTGCCGGCGGTCATCGTCGAAAAGAACCCGCGCGCCGGCGACTCCTGGCGCAACCGCTACAAGAGCCTGTGCCTGCACGACCCGGTGTGGTACGACCACCTGCCGTACCTGCCGTTCCCGGACGACTGGCCGGTGTTCTCGCCGAAGGACAAGATCGGCGACTGGCTGGAGATGTACACCAAGGTCATGGAGCTCGACTACTGGACCAGCAGCGAGTGCAAGAGCGCGAATTGGGACGACGCCAAGCAGCAATGGGCAGTGGTGATCGAGCGCAAGGCCGACACGCCGAGCGGCAAGCCAGAGACGCTGACGCTGCATCCAAAGCACCTGGTGTTTGCCACCGGCATGAGCGGCGTGCCGAGCCTGCCGAAGGTCCCCGGCATGGACTCGTTCAAAGGCCAGCAGGTGCATTCGAGCGCGTTTCGAACCGGCGTGGAGTGGAAGGGCAGACAAGTCGTCGTTGTCGGCTCGAACAACTCGGCGCACGACATCTGCGCCGACCTGTGGGAGAACGGCGCGAACGTGACGATGGTGCAGCGCTCATCGACGCACATCGCCAAGAGCGACACGCTGATGGACCTCGCACTCGGTGGCCTGTACTCCGAAGCCGCGGTGAAAAACGGCATCGACACCGACAAGGCCGACCTGATCTTCGCCTCGCTGCCGTACAAGGCGCTGCCTGCCCTGCAGATTCCGGTCTATCAACAGATGAAGGAACGCGACGCCGACTTGTATGCGCGATTGGAGAAGGCCGGCTTCCTGCTCGACTTCGGCGAAGACGGCTCGGGCCTGTTCGTGAAGTACCTGCGCCGCGGCTCGGGCTACTACATCGACGTCGGCGCGAGCGAGCTCGTTGCCGATGGGCGCGTGAAGTTGAAGACGGGTGCGATCGAGCATGTCGAAGCCGATGGTCTCGTGATGGCCGACGGCACGAAGTTGAAAGCCGACCTGATCGTCTGGGCCACCGGCTATGGCTCGATGAACGGCTGGATCGCCAAGCTGGTCGATCAGCAAACCGCAGACAAGGTCGGCAAATGCTGGGGCCTGGGCTCCGGCACCAACAAAGACCCCGGCCCGTGGGAAGGCGAGCTGCGCAACATGTGGAAGCCGACGCAGCAGCCGAACCTGTGGATGCAGGGCGGCAACCTGCATCAGAACCGGCACTACTCGCTGCTCGTCGCGCTGCAGTTGAAGGCCAGGATGGAAGGCGTGCCGACGCCGGTGTATGGGTTGGCAAAGGTGCATCACACGTCTTGAGCATCGAGCTCGATCACACGATCGTCGCGGCGGCCAACGCGCGGGCCGCCGCGCAGCGGCTCGCCGAGGTGCTTGGCGTGCCGTGGGCAGAGCGCTCCGCCTTCGGCCCGTTCTGCCCCGTCTATGTGAACGCCGGCCTGACGCTCGACTTCGATCAGCACGACAGCGCCTTCCCCATTCAGCACTTCTGCTTCCGCGTCAGCGAGCCTGACTTCGATGCGCTGATCGCACGCCTGCACGCACTCGGCATCGCGATCCGCAGCACGCCGCATGGCGCGGTGGACGGCCAGGTCAACACGCAGCACGCCGGCCGCATCGTCTATTGGAGCGAGCCCGATGGCCACATCTGGGAAGCGCTGACCGTGAGCTACGCGCGGCAGAGCCGCGGCTGACCACGCGGCCTATCATGGCCGCATGACCTCCGCGTCTTCGATCCAGGCGGCGCTGACTGACGGCGTGCACGCCTTCGCCCAGTGGCTGCACAACTGGTGGCGCATCGCCCAGCTCGGCGCGCAGTTGTTGACGCTGGCGCTGTGGCCGTCCTCCTACACACCCGCGTACCGACACGCGCTGCTGCGCCACATCGTGCTCGGCACCGCGCCGTCGCTCGTCGGCTTCACCGTGCTGACGACGCTGCTCAGCCTGATCGTGATCCGCATCGTGCTCGTCACCTCGGTGAGCTACGGCCTGACGCAATACGCGCTCGAGATGATGGTGCGCGTGCTGGTGCTGGAACTGATCCCGCTGACCGCCGCGCTGTTCACCGCGCTGCGCTGCACGATCCCGCGCGCCGCCGAGGTGGCCGCCCTGCGTTCGGGCAGCGAATGGGGCCGCGGCAGCGACCCGCTGCACATGCAGGTGCTGCCGCGCGTGGCCGCCGGCGTGGTCTGCGCGCTGCTGCTCGCAGCCATCAGCTGCGGCGTCACGCTCGTGCTGGCTTACCTCTCGGTCTATGGCTTCACGACAGCGGGCTTCGAGGCCTACACGCGCACGGTCGGCCATGTCTTCAGCCCCGGTGTGGCGCTGGTCTTCGGCCTGAAGATCGCGGCGATGGCGATGGCGGTGGCGCTGCTGCCGGTGGCCTCGGTGCTGATCACGCCGGCGCGGCCGGGCGCGCTCACCAGCGCCGAGTTGAAAGGGCTGGTGCGCATGTTCTTTGTCATCCTGCTGATCGAAGGCGTGTCCCTGGTGGGGAACTACGCATGAGCGCCCCGCACGGCCGCTCCGAAGGGGGCGCTCCGTCCCGCTCGGCGGGACCGCGCGAAGCGCGAGGGTGCACCAATGAGCGTTGATCAAGAGCCCGCCGCGCCGCCGGTGCGCCACCTCGAACTCAAGGCCGCGCTGCTGTTGGCGCTGCTCGTCGCGCTGATCGGCGGCACCGCGCTCTACCTGATGTATGCGCGCGGCGTCTTCGAGCAGACGCAGCGCGTGGTCCTGCTGGTGGATGACTCCGAAGGCGTGCGCGTGGGCATGGACATGACGTTCTCCGGCTTTCCGATCGGCCGCGTGCGCAGCGTCGAGTTGTCAGCCGAAGGCAATGCACGGATCCTGATCGACGTGCCGAAGAAAGACGCGCATTGGCTGCGCACGTCGAGCATGTTCACCCTCGTGCGCAGCCTCGTCGGCGGCGCCACGCTGCGCGCCTACAGCGGCGTGCTCACCGACCCGCTGCTGCCCGACGGCGCCGAGCGCAAGGTGCTGGTGGGCGATACCGCCGCCGAGCTGCCGATCGTCGTCGCCGCGGCGCGCGAGCTGATCGGCAACCTGAACAAGTTGACCGCGAGCGATTCGTCGCTGGCCGGCAGCCTCGACAACGTGAAGACACTCACCGAGAAGTTGAACGGCCCGCAAGGCGCGATGGGTGCGCTGCTCGGCAACGAGGCCGATGCGAAGAAGATCACCGACGCGCTCGACCGCGTGAACACCTTGCTGGCGCGCGTCGATCGCATGGCGGCGAAGGCCGACGCGCAAGTGCTCGGCCCCGACGGCCTGGTGGCCGGCAGCCGCACGACCGTCGCGCAATTGAATACGCTGCTCGCCGACACGCGTGGCACGTTGAAGAAAGTCGATGCGATATTGGTTGAAGTGCAGGCCGTGGCCGGCAACGCGCGCGAGGCCACCACCGACTTGGGCGCGCTGCGCGGCGAGGTCGATGCGACGGTGCGCAAGGTGGAGTCGCTGGTCGATGAGGTGAACCGCAAATGGCCGTTCGCGCGCGAGACCGAGTTGAAGCTCAAATGAGATTCGCACTCTTGCTCGCATCGCTGCTCACCGCTTGTGCGAGCGGCCCCACGCCGCCGGCATGGCAGGCCGACGCGAAGGGCGCGCTCGATCGTTCGACGAGCGCGTACCTCGCGGGGGAAACCAAAGCCAGCGACGCCGAGATGGAGCGCGCTCGCCGCACGCTCACCAGCACCGGCCGCGTCGATTTACTGGCGCGCGCCGAGCTGATGCGCTGCGCCGCGCGCATCGCCAGCCTCGTGTTCGAGCCATGCGAGCGCTTCGAAGCGCTGCGTGCCGATGCGCCGGCGGCCGAGCGCGCGTACGCCGACCACCTGGCCGCACGTCCGCTCGCGCGCGACGACATCGCCCGCCTGCCGGCCGCCCAGCAAGCGGCGGCCGGCGGCGAAGCGTCGCTGGCCAGCGTGCAGTCGATCGAAGACCCACAAGCGCGTTTGATCGCCGTGGCGGTGCTGTTTCAAGCCGGCAAGGCGAGCCCGCCGATGATCGACATCGCCACCGAGACCGCGTCATCACAAGGCTGGCGCCGGCCGCTGCTGGCGTGGTTGAAGGTACAGGCGATGCGCGCCGAGAAGGCGGGCGATGCGGCCGAGACGCAGCGCCTGCAGCGGCGCATCGCACTGGTTCAGCAGCAGCGCTAGGCGGCGCGCAACGCAATCACGCGCGAGCGCAACTGCCCGCAGCCGGCGTTCACATCCTGCCCGGCCGATTGACGCAGCCGCGTCAGCACACCGCGCTGGTTGAGCCTGCGGAAGATGTCCGTGCAGCGCTCTGCGCTCGGGCGTTCGAGATCGAAGCCTTCGACGCGGTTGTACGGAATCATGTTCAGGATCGCGTACTTGCCTTTGAGCAGCGACACGATGCCGTCGATCTCGTCGTCACCGTCGTTGATGCCCGCGAGCAGCGTCCACTGATACTGGATCGGGTAGCCGGTAGCGCGCGCGTACTGCTCGCCACTCTCGATCAATTCAGCGACCGTGATACGCGGCGCACGTGGCAGCAGTTGCGCACGGCGCGCATCGTTCGTCGTGTGCAGCGACAGCGCGAGCGCGGGCTTGACCGTGCCTTGAGGCAAGCGCTCGAACACGCGCGCATCGCCGACGGTCGAGAACACGAGATTCTTGTGTCCGATGCCGCCCTCCTGGCCGAGCAGCTCGATCGCCTCCATCACGTTGTCGAGGTTGTGCGCCGGCTCGCCCATGCCCATGAAGACGACCTTGTGCACCGCGCGCTGCTGCCGCGCCAGCGCGACTTGCGCCACGATCTCGGCGCTGCCGAGCTGGCGCACGAGGCCCATCGTGCCGGTCATGCAGAACGTGCAGCCGACCGCGCAGCCGACTTGCGACGAGATGCACAGGCCTTCGCTGCGCGGCAGCCGTACCGCTTCGACGGTCTGCCCGTCGTGCAGTGCGATCAACAGGCGCGCCGAGCCATCAGCAGCCGGATGCTCCGAGTGCAATCGTGTGAGACCCGCGAGTTCGTCGGCCAGCGCCGGCAGCGCCTCGCGCAAAGCCTGCGGCAAGTAGTTCTCGATGCGCCGCCGGCCGCTGTCCTGCGGTTTGGTTTGCGCCCAACGCCGCAGCACATGGCGCTCGTGCGCCGGGTTGGCGCCGAGCACGCGCAGGCGGTGGCGGAGGTCGTCGAGGCGCGTCAGGGCGTGGCGGCCGTGGGCGCTCACGCGTCAGAGTCCCCGAGCGCTTCCAGATCAGCCAAGTCCTGCTTGCGGCCACTCGCGCGCTTGTTGGTTTTGAAGTCGGCCAAGCTGATGATGGGCAAGTCCACGCCATCGATCGCAAAGCTCTGGCGGTGCGCATAACACGCCTCGAAGCCAACGCCGTCGATGGATGTCAGCAGGTCGATGCGGCGCGGCGGGTAGCCGAGCTGGATGACGTTGTCGGGGCGAATCAGGTCTTCAGCCGTGATGTTCAGGCCGGTGAAGCCGAAGTCGCCCAGCGCCGCGAGAACGCGCGCCGCATTGTCTTTCGTTGCCCGAATCCAGAGGTCGATGTCGCCGGTGTATCGCGGCCGGCCATGCGCGGCCAGCGCATAGCCGCCCACCACCAGGTATTCAACCGCGTGCGCGTTGAACGAGGCGACAAACTCTTTGAAGTCGCGGTTCAGCATCGGCGGTGACACCTTCGTGGTCGCGGCGCAGTTGTTCGACTGCGGCAATGCGATCGGCAACGCTGCGCGAAAGCCAGTACCGCAGGTCGTCGCTGGCTTGGTCTTTCAAACGCGTGATGCGCACAACAGGTTTCATGACGGCTCAATTGTCGCTCAATGAAGTCCCGCGAGCTCGTCGCCACCGCGCTCCGGTGCTTACGGGGCCCATGCCCGGATCTCGATCCTCTTGTTTGTAATAGCTGAGGTTGCTGCGCGACGAATGGTCAACTGCACAAGGCCTTCTTCGCTCAGTGCAGTTCAATCTCAACAACCTTTTTGCCTTACGAAGGAATCTCCATGAACACGGTAAGCATTTCGATCCGCGCTGCTCTCTTGTCCTTGAGCCTTCTGGCGGGCGGCGTGGCCGTCGCGGCCACTGCCCAGTCCACGGCAACCGCCCTGCCGGAGGTGAACATCACCACCGACGCGCTCACAAACAACGTGAAGAGCGCAATCTTCAACGCGGTGGGCCGGAAGTCCCCCGACATCATGGTCGTCAACCGCGACGGTGTCATTTCCCTCAGCGGATGGGCGCGCACCGGCGCCGACGTCAGCACGGCGATGCACGTGGCCCGCCAGCTCGATGGCGTCAAGCAGGTGCACAACGACGGCGTCAGGTTGTGGTCGACTCGGATGTACGACTATTGAGCCCCCCAGACCTGCCGCTTCGCGTCAGGCCCCCGAGGTGGTCAAGGAAACTTGGGAGCGGCACGGCGTTTCCTTGAGTGCAAAGCCTTGCCCGCCGAACGCCGCTCAGGCTTGGGATGAGCGCGCGCGTGGGCGTGTTCACCGCGCTCGACGGCGAGCAGCCGCGCTTTCTCAACGTCTGGGCCTGCGACAGCGTGGGCGCGCGCGCCAAGATCCGCGGCGAACCCTTCGCGCACGGAACGGCCGCGCGGCGGGCGGACGGAGCAGGGTTACGGTGGTGGCGCGGGCATTGTGGTGCCGGCGTTGACCGCCCGTGCGGGCGAGCGCCTGGCGGAGGGTTACGATCGCTCGCCGAGTGACCCGAATTGACTGCGAGGAGCCCGATGCAACTCGGCGATTGGCTGGAATCGATCGGCCTGGGGCAATACCGCGAGCGGTTCGCCGAGCAGGCCATCGACGATCTATCGCTGCTCGGCCGCTTGTCCGAGGGCGATTTCGATCGCCTCGGCGTGCTGGTGGGCCACCGCCACCGCTTGCTGGCTGCGATCGAGGCGCTCGGTTCCGTGCGCGAGCCGGCGCCTGCGCCGCCCAGTGGTGAGCGCCGGCAGGTGACGATCGCGATGTGCGACCTCGTTGACTCGACGGGGCTGTCGGCGCGACTCGACCCCGAAGACCTGCACTCGGTGATGTCGGCGTACGACCGCTGCGTCGTTAACACGATCGGCAGGTTCGGCGGCGCGGTCGTCGAGCGTCGGGGCGACAGCGCGCTGGCCTGCTTCGGCTATCCCACCGCGCACGAAGACGACCCGGTGCAGGCCACGCTCGCCGCGCTGGCGCTGGTGGACGCCGTGGCGCAGCTTCAGGTGGGCACGACGCCGCCGCTGCAGGCCCGCGTCGGCGTCGCCACCGGGGTCGTCGTCGTCGGACAGCCCGGCAGTGCACCGGTGGTCGGCGAGACACCGAACCTCGCGGCACGCTTGCAGACGCTGGCCGAGCCGGGCTGTGTCGTCGCCTGCGGGCGCAGCCGTGAACTCGCGATGGGGCACTTCGAGTATCTCGACCTCGGCAGCCGCGTGTTGAAGGGCTACGAGCAGCCGCTGCGAAGCTGGCGGGTCGTGCGCTCGCGCGGCGACGTGCCCAGCCCCTTTGCCGCGCGCCACGAGGCAATGCTGGCGCCGCTGCTGGGCCGCGAAGAAGAACTCGACGTGCTGACGCGGCGCTGGCGCCAGACGGCCGCGGGCGAGGGGCGGGTTGTGCTGCTGACGGGCGAGCCGGGCATCGGCAAGTCTCACCTCGCGCTGGCGTTCGAGCAGACCCTGGATGCAGCGTCGATGCACTCGCTGCACTATCAATGCGCCGAGTCGCATCGCAACAGCGCGCTGTTTCCCTTGGTCGCCCGCATCGAGCGCGATGCCGGACTTGGGCGCGGCGACCCTCCCGCGGCGAAGCGCCGCAAGCTGCAGATGCTGTTCGGCGAAGACCCCCGCCGCATCGAGTTGCTGGCCGACCTGCTGGGCCTGCCGCGCGAGCAGAGCGACCGCGCCGAATCCACGCCGCAACAGCGGAAGTCCCGGACCTTTGAAGCCCTACACGGGCACATCGACACGCTGGCCGTGCGCCGCCCTTCGCTCGTGCTGTTCGAGGACGTCCACTGGATCGACCCGACCACCCTCGAGTTCCTCACCGAGCTCGTCGAGCGCGCCGAGCGCCACCGCGTGTTCGTCTTGGTTACCGCGCGCCGCGAGTTCGCCGCGCCGTGGGCGTCGCACGCCCATGTGACGACGCTGTCGATCGGCCGGCTGCACCGGCGCGACGGCGCGCAACTCGTGCGCCACGTCGCCGCAGGCAAGACCTTGCCCGACGGTGTGATGGACGACATCCTGTCACGCACCAACGGCGTGCCGCTGTTCGTCGAGGAGCTGACCAAGGCGGTGCTCGAGGCCGGCGGGCTGGAGGAGCTGAGCGACCGTTTCGTCGGCCACCTGCCGGCGCGCGAAATACCCACCACGCTGCGCGCCTCGCTCGCCGCCCGGTTGGACCGTCTGGGTTCGGCCAAGGAGATCGCGCAGGTCGGTGCGGTGGCGGGGCGCGATTTCGCGTACGAGCTGGTCCGGGCCGTCAGCGGCTGGCCCGCCGATCGATTGACCGCCGCGCTCGAGCAGCTGGTGCAGTCGGAGCTGGTGCAGCAGCGCGGCGAGGTGCCGTCCGCCGTCTTCGCCTTCAGGCATGTGCTGGTACGCGACGCTGCCATCGCCACGCTGCTGAAGACAAGGCTGGCCGAGCTGCACGCCGCGATGGCCGCTGCCCTCGAACGCCTGTTTCCGGACCTCGTCGCGCTGCAGCCCGAACGCGTGGCCGATCACTGGTGGGAGGCAGGCCAGCCTCAGCGCACGTTGCCGTATTACCTGCAGGCCGGACGCGCCGCGGCGCAGCGTTGGGCCAATGTCGAGGCGATCGCCCATCTGCAGCGCGGCATCGCCGCGCTGCGCCGGCTGCCGAGCGCCCCCGGGACCGAGCGTGCCGAGCTCGACTTCCTGATGGCGCTGGCACCCTGCCTGATCGCGACACGCGGGCCCGCTGCGCCCGACGCGCTCGACGTGTTCACGCGCGCGCAGGCGCTGAGCGAGCAACTCAACGCCCCCGAGTACCCGCAGGCGACGTTCTGGGTCGTGACCGCCAGCGTCGTCCGCGGCGAGCTCGAACCGGCGCTGCAGGGCACCGTGGCGGTACAACGCGACGCCCAGGCGCGCGACGACGTCGCGGCGCTGATCAACGCCGACCGCGGCGGCGCAATGATCATGATGTTCATGGGGCGCGTGGCGCAGGCACACGAACAGATGCTGCGGTCGCTCGAGCGCTTCGAGCGCGCCACCGACGCCCAGAAGCTGGCGACGCGAGCCGCGGGACAGGACGCCGGCGCCGCGGCGCTGGCGAAGCTGGCGTGGATCTGCTGGTTGCGCGGCGATGTCGAAACGGCCGTGCTGCGCATCGCGCAGGCGCAGCAGCGTGCCGACGAAGCGCAGCATCCGCACACCCATGCCTACGTCGCCTACTACGCGTCGATCCTGCATGCGCTGCGCGGCGAGCATCTGCTGGCCGGCGACTGCGCGCGACGCTGCCTGGCGCTGTCGCAGGAACACGGCTTCAGGCAGTGGCTCGGCCTGTCGCGCGCGGTCGCGGGCCTGTGTGACGCCGCGGCCGGCTCGGCAAGCCTGGACGACGTCGCCCAGGCGCTGGCCGATTACCGTGCATCGGGCTACCAGCTCGGCGTGACCGTGTTGTACGTCCTGCTGGGTCAGACCCTGCTCGGCGCCGAACGGTTCGACGCCGCAGAGAACGCCGCGACCGAGGGCCTGCGCATCGCGCAGCGCACCAGCGAATGCTTCGTCGAGGCCGAGTTGTGCCGGCTGCGCGCCCAGGCCATGGCCGGGCAAGGCGGGCCAGGCCAAGGCGCCGAGTCGATGCACTGGTACGAGCGTGCGGTCGCGGTCGCGCGCGCGCAAGGCTCGGCCTGGCAGGCGCTGCGCGCGGCGATCGACCTGGCCGGGCAGCTGGTCGATGCCGGAGCGAACGAGAAGGCGGTCAGCCTGCTGACGCCGATCGTCGCCGGCATCCATGAAGGCCGGGCGAGCGACGAGTACGCGCGCGCTGCCGCGCTGTTGCGCGCCGCGGCGAAGCAACGCGCGGCGCGCTGACGGCGCGAAGCGCGGACCTCAGGCGCGCTTTTTCGCGCGGTTGACGGCCACGAGCTTGGGCGGAGAGCTGCGCTCGGTGCGGCGGCCGCGCGTGCCGGTGTTGACGCCGTTGGCCACCTTCGACTTCGACGCGGCTGCGGCCGGCTCCGTCGTCGGCAACTCGGACCAGCCCTGGCGCCGCCGCCGGTACTCGGCGATCTTTGCCTTGGTCTGCCGGTAGCCGGCGTCGATGCCTTTGTCGAGGTTCGACTCGGACCAGTCGAACGTGAGTGGCGTGACCGCGTCGATCCCGATCTCGTACACCTTGGGCACGTCGAGTTTGCTCCCGGCTCGCTCGGCGAGGTGCCACAGGAACAGCGCGACGTCGTTCGAGCCGACCTCGGCTGCGAACATCTGGCACAGGTTGGCCAGCCCGTCGTGCAGGTCCTTTGGCCTGCGCACCTGCTTGGAATCGACGATGCGGTTGACCCAGACCTCGTCCAGGCCCTCGTGGTCGTCAGCGTCCATGCAATCGTGCACCAGATCCTCGAAGTTGACCGTGTCGATCAACGCCCCTTCGCAAAAGGATGCGCCCTGGCCCGACCCGTCGTCGTCGGGGATCCACACCGTCTCCTCGACGTAAGGCAGCGCCGAACACGCGCACAGGCTGCGCGCCGTGATCGGCCGGTACGGCGGCTTTTCCTTGCCGTGTTTGTCCCTGTGTTTGTGTTTGTTGTGAACCCCGGGGTCATTGTGGAAGATCTGCAGCTCGCCGCGGTCCAGGTTCCATGCGTTGTGGTAGATGCTTTTCTTGCACGTCGCGAGCCTTTCGATGTGCAGTTCCTTCAGCAGCGGGCTGTCCTCGTAGTAGATGTTGGCCAGGCCGTTGATGTTGGAGCGGAACATCAGCGACGTGAGAAAGCGGCTGGCCGGATGCACCGCCAGCACGTCGTTCAGCCACCACTGGTGGAGTGCGCCTTCTCCGAACATGCGCCCCTCGCGCCAGCGACGGCACGTGCTTTCCCAGGCCTCATACATGGCTTGCCCGTCGTACAACGACGGATCGAAGGCCTTGATCGAAAAATCCGCCCAGGCCTGCGCGAAGCTGCGGAAGTTCGGAGCGAAGGCCCGGTTGATCGGGAACCACTTGTAGGTCTTGTCGTCGCGGAAGACGTGGTCGCGGAACAGCGCCTCGGTCTGCGCCGCCTTGTTGCTGCCTTGGCGCGTGTTGTCAACGATGCCGACCCACGCACCGATGCAGGACAAGGCCCACACGTCGAACTCGATGCCCTCCTCTTCGAAAGCTTTGAGCGCACCGATGTGAAGGCCGGCTACCGGGCCGCCGCCGGCCAAAGCGAGTGCTCTTCTGACCACTGGACCTCCGCACGAAGATGGGATGGACGAAGTGTAGGAAGTGTTTTTATCGGCGATGCCAGCGCATCCCCAAAACTAACGACGAGGGCGGGTGGCCAGCCCCGCCAGCGCATAAAGAGCTCGGCCTTCAGCTTCAGCGACTCGAGGTGATGTGCGCAGCGCTGCCATCGGACTTGGCGCGTACCACTCTGCCGCGCCGAGCGAGCCGCCCGCGCTCAGCTTGTTATCGACGATCACGTTCTGGCGTCGTTGCTGCCGCCGGGCGTGAACGGCACGACGATGCGAAGCATGTTGCCAAGCCTGTGCACGCGCCGTCGCGTTTGCGGCTAGTGTCGCCACACCAGCACAAGGAGTCGGCTCGCCGGAGGCTCAAAACCCCGGCCAGCGCCGCGGCGTCTCAGCTTCTGACGATCGGCCGCATCGGGCAGCAGCCGCTCGGCGTTCCGCAGCAGCCGCCCCACGTCGAGCCGCTGCGGCGCGCGCAGGAAGGGCCAGTCGCTGGCCCACAGGCATGCGTCGAGCGTGAAGGCTTGCAACAGCGCATCGACGAAGGGCCGCGTGTCGTCCCACGGCGGGCTCTCGCGCGAGAACTTTTGCCAGCCCGACAGCTTGACCGCCGTGCGGCCGTTGCGCGCCATCGCGAGCAGCGCCTGAAACCCCGGCTGGTCAACGCCGCGCGCCGGGTCGGGTCGGGTCGGGTCGGGTCGGGTCGGGTCGGGTCGGCCGGAGGATAGGAAATTCAAAAGCCCTTTTCCGCGTCTGTTGCCCCCCAGGCACGGCAATCGGCAGTCTTGACGAAGGCGGTGGAGTCGGCAGCGGCCAGTTGAGTGGTGGCCCGGAAGAATCCGTCGGTCATTGGGGCCATCGACGGGTCACCCCTGACGATCGCGCTGCCTTGACCCGTCTGAGTAAGCGCCAAGCGCAGCTGGCCCTTGGCCGCGATTGCCGGGCCGCCTGAGTACAGAAGGTCGAGCCGAAGTCAGGCCGCCTGCCGGGCCTGCCCACGCCCTGGCGCACGCGGCGGCGCACGGGCCTGTAGACCCAGGTGCGTGAGGATGCGCTCGATCACGGGCGCCTCCAGGATCGCGGCGATGATCTTCAGCTCGCCACCGCAGTTCGGGCAGTGTTCGAGGTCAATCTCGAAGACGCGCTTGAGCAGCCGCGCCCAGCTCAGCCGCACCGGCCTGTGGTGCGTACAGTTTGGCTCGCACGCGGCGGGTTGCGCTGCGTCGGCGGGCTCGACCGGCTCTTGTGGCACCACCTGCGCGCGCAGATGGGCGTTGGGCGCCAGCACCCCATGAAAGCGGATCAGGTGCAAGCGCGGGCGGGGAATCAGCGCCGCCAACCTCTGCATGAACTCCAGCGGCGACATCACCAGGTGCGTGGTGCCGTCGTGCCAGGGCGTCTTCAGCTTGAGCACCACTTGCCCGGCGGTGTTGCATTGAACGCGCTCGTTGGCCAGCGCCGGGCGGGTGATGTAGCGGCACAGTTGCTCCAGCGACCTGCGATCCTCGGCGTCGCAGCGCACGGCGGCATGGAGGCTGAAACCGTTCATGTCGGCGCACAGCGCCTGTTTGAAGCCCGCCTCCCTTGGCATCACGCCTTGCAGCGTCAGCACCTTTTGGCCGGCGCGCGGACCGAAGGCGATGCGGTATGTGCACGCGGCGGCCTGCAACGGCCTGAGCGTGCGGACGTCGTCCGAATCGGCATCGTCGCCGTCCGCCATGTACGTCGCACCCTGCTCTTCGACCAATGTACCCCGGCGTGTGAGCAGCTTCATCGTGCGGGTGATGATCTTGTGCAACACCGCCTGCAGCGCTTCATCGGTCGGCGCCGCTCTCGGCCTGGTCTGCCTTCAGCCCTGCCTGCTCGAGCAGAAAGCGCGTGAGTACGCGGTGCACGACCTGCAGCGCGGGCGTCACCAGGTTCGGCTTCGCCGCCAGCAGCAGGCGCAGCGGGATCGGCAGCGACAGCACCCACTGGATGGCCGACCGGTGGTTTGCACGCATTGCTCACGTCGAGCCTGAGGGGCCGGCCGAGGCGCTCAATGAAAGTCCCGCGAGCTGGTCGCTACCGCCCCCAACCACGGCGTCATGTCCACCAGCCGCCGCGCGATCAGGTGTGTCGTGCCGTCTTTGCTCTGCCACTGCCCCGCCACGGCGAGCAGGCGCGAGCGCAGCAGCGCCGGGCGCTGGCGTTCGCGCACGTGGCGCCAGACGATGATGTTGACGCTGCCGGTTTCGTCTTCGAGGGTGACGAAGATGACGCCCTTGGCCGTTTCGGGTTGCTGGCGCATCGTGACGATGCCGCAGGCCCAGGCGGCAGCGCCGTCTTTCAACTGCGCCAGTTGTTCGGCGCTGCGCCAGCCGCGGCGGGCGATGCGCTCTCTCAGCAGCGCGAGCGGGTGGCGGCGCAGCGTCAGGCCGGTGGCGGCGTAGTCGAGCGCGATGGCTTCGCCTTCCGGGGCTTCGAACAGGTCGGGTTGTTCGTTGGCGCGCTCGATGATCGGCGCGTCGGCGAGCAGCGATTTTTCGGGGCGGCCTTGTCCTGCCGCGCTCCAGAGCTGGCGGCGGCGGTGGCCGGCGAGCGATTGCAGCGCGTCGGCGTGGGCGAGGGTTTGCAGGTCGCGGCCGTCGAGCTGCGCGCGGCGCGCGAGGTCATCGACGCCGGCGAAGGCGCTGATGCGGCGTGCGCTCATCACACGCTCGGCGCTGGCTTGCGCGAAGCCGCTGATCATGCGCAGGCCCAGTCGGACCGCGGGTCGCACGGGGCCCCGATCATCCTGAGCTTGTCGAAGGACAGGCTCAGCGCGAACGGGGGGACTGCGCTGTTCGAGCGTGCAATCCCAATCGCTCGCACTCACATCGACCGGCCGCACTTCCACGCCATGCCGCTTCGCGTCCTGCACCAGTTGCGCTGGCGCATAAAACCCCATCGGCTGCGAATTCAACAACGCGGCGACGAAGATCGCCGGCTCATGGCACTTCAACCACGAGCTCACGTAGGCCAGCAGCGCAAAGCTGTAGGCGTGGCTTTCCGGGAAGCCGTATTCGCCGAAGCCGCAGATCTGTTTGAAGATGCTGTCGGCGAACTCGGCGTCGTAGCCCTTTGCGGCCATGCCGTCCTTGATGCGCTGCTCGAACTGATCGACATGCCCGTCGCGCCGCCACGCCGCCATCGCGCGCCGCAACTGATCCGCCTCGCCCGGCGTGAAGCCGGCGGCGATGCTGCAGATCTGCATCACCTGCTCCTGAAAAATCGGCACGCCGAGCGTGCGGCCGAGCGCGGCGTCGAGCGCCGGGTACTTCGACGGTTGCTGCTGGCCCGCGGCCTTGGCCTCGCGCCGCTTCAGGTACGGATGCACCATGCCGCCTTGAATCGGGCCCGGCCGCACGATGGCGACTTCGATCACCAGGTCGTACAGCGTGCGCGGTTTCAGGCGCGGCAGCATGCTCATCTGGGCGCGGCTTTCGATCTGGAACGTGCCGACGGTGTCGGCCTTGCACACCATGTCGTAGGTGGCTTGGTCTTCGCGCGGGATGTCCTGCATGCGCCAGGGTTGGCCGTGCCACAGCGTCATGAAGGCCAGCGCGCGGCGGATGCAGGAGAGCATGCCGAGGGCGAGCACATCGACTTTGAGCAGGCCCAGCGACTCGAGATCGTCCTTGTCCCACTGGATCACGCGGCGGTCGGCCATCGCGGCGTTTTCGATCGGCACCAGGCGACTCAGCTTGTCGCGCGCGATGACGAAGCCGCCGACATGCTGCGACAGATGGCGCGGAAAACCTTGCAGCGTGGTGACGAGCTGCATCCATTGCTGCACCACCATCGCGTTCGGGTCGAGGCCGGCTTCGAGCAAGCCGCGCTGCAAGCGCTCGGTGCTGTCGAACCAATGCACCGAGCGCGCAACGGCGTCGATCGGGCCTTCGTCCAAGCCGAGCACCTTGCCGACATCGCGCACCGCGCCGCGCGTGCGGTACGTTGACAGCGCCGCCGCGAGCGCGCAACGCTGGATGCCGTACTTGCCGTAGATGTACTGGATGACCTCTTCGCGCCGCTCGTGCTCGAAATCGACGTCGATGTCCGGCGGCTCGTTGCGCTCGCGGCTGATGAAGCGCTCGAACAAGAGCGTCGTCTGCGTCGGATCGACCTCGGTGATGCCCAGGCAGTAGCAGACCGCCGAGTTCGCCGCCGAGCCGCGGCCCTGGCACAAGATGCCTTGCGCGCGCGCGAAACGAACGACATCGTGCACGGTGAGGAAGAAGGCTTCGTAGCGCAGCTCTTCGACGAGTTTGCAGCTCACGCTCGATCTGCGTTTGCACGCTCGTCGGCGCGCCTTGCGGATAACGCTCCTTCAGGCCGATGCCGGTCAACACGCGCAGCCACGAGATCGGCGTGTGGCCGGCGGGCACCAGCTCGGCCGGGTACTCGTAGCGCAGCTCGTCGAGGCTGAAGCGGCAACGCGCAGCGATCTCGACGCTGTTGTGCAACCACTCGGCGCGGTAGAGCTGCACCAGGCGCAGACGCGAGCGCAGATGTTGTTCGGCATTGCGCAAGAGCGCATAGCCGCAATCGGCCAGCGGCGTTTTCAGGCGGATCGCGGTCAGCGTGTCCTGCACCGCCTTGCGCGAGCGCTGGTGCATCAGCACGTCGCCGGCGGCCACGAGCGGCACGCCGGTTTGTTCGGCGACGGGCACGAGGTGTTCGACCAGCAGCGAATCGTCGGCATACAGCAGCAGCTCGACGGCGATACCAGCGCGATCGCCGAACGTGCGTTGCAGCCATTGCGCTTGCGCGAGCAGGGTTTCGGGCGTGTCGTCGCGGCGCGGAATCAAGAGCGCGCTGCAATCGGGCATGCCGTCGGCGACGTCGCTCGTCGTCGCTTGGTACGAGCCTTTTTCGCTGCGCAGCCGCGCGCGCGTGATCATGTCGCACAGGTTGGCGTAGCCCTCGCGGTTGTGGGCGAGCAAGACGATGCGGCAGCCGGGCGTTCCCCGTTCGGGCTGAGCTTGTCCTTCGACGAGCTCAGGATGATCGGAAGAAAGCCGTTCGCCCTGAGCTTGTCGAAGGGCTTCGACAGGCTCAGCCCGAACGGGGAGTGCTGGACCTTCCAGCGTGAACTCGCTGCCGATGATGAGCTGGATCGCATTGCCGGCCTCGGCCTGGCGCTTGGCTTCTTCATGCGCGCGCACGACGCCGGCGACCGAACATTCGTCGGTGATCGCGATGGCCGTGTAGCCGAGCTGCGCCGCGCGTGCGACGAGTTCCTGCGGATGCGACGCGCCGGTGAGGAAGCTGAAGTTCGAGCGGCAATGCAGTTCGGCGTAGGCCGGCAGCGCGTCGTGCAGCAGCGACGGCGGTGAGAGCGGCGGGCGCGGGCGCGGCGCCTTGGGGTGGGTGGGTTGCGGCACGGTGCGTCATCCAAAGATGCCGTGCAGATACCAATGCGCCGCATCGCCGCGCCGCTCTCGAAACACCCACAGCCAGCGCTGGTCTTTGGCCTGTGCGACGTGATAGTCGCGCGAGATCAGCGCGCCGTCGAACCAGCCGGCTTCGATGCGCTCGGCGCGGCTGGCCAGCACGAGCGGTGCGCCCTGGTGCAGCGGGCGGCCGAAGGCGGCGTCTTCTTGCAGGCGTTGCGGCTCGGGCAACAGCCAGGTGGGGCGGACGCCGTTCGCACGACCGCACCCGTTCGCACTGAGCTTGCCCTTCGAAAGCTCAGGACGTCGATACCGCGCCGCAGCGCTTCGACAAGCTCAGCGCGAACGGAGGTTTTTTTCCTGCGCAGCACCCACTTCATCGCCCGCTCGGGCCGATGGTCGGCCACGAGCAGCGGCCGCATCACGCGCTCGGGGCCGAGCCGCGCGGCCAGGCGGTCGAACAGCGCGCGTGCGGCTTCGCCGCTGCCCGTGCCGGCGTCACGCCACAGCGCGGCCTCGCGCCCGGCGTGGTTCACCGCTTCATCGAGTCGCAGCACGAGCGCATACACCGGCGCGGGCAACTCGGTGCGCTGCAAGCGCTCGCGCAGCAACAGCTGGATCTGCGCGGCGTCGCGCGTCGGGTCGCCGAAGGCCAGGGCGATGCAGGTGTCGGGCAGCGCGTGGCGCACGCTGGTTTCATGGCGCAGCAGCAGCGTCAATCGTGCCGCGGCGAGCCACTGTTGCGCCAGCCAGCCGGCCAGAGGCTGCACCAGGCGCTGCGTGGCGAAGACGAGCATCGCGGCGTCATCGGCGCGGTGCAGCAGCTCCAAGCCCATCTCGAACGTGCGCGGCGGCTCGAACCAAACCTGCGGATCGGGCACATGGCCGTGTGCCCGCGCGATCGCCGCCAGCAGCGCCGCCGCGCCGCGACGCTGCGCCCCGCTGCGCGGCAGCATGCGCACGTCACCGAGCGTGCGGCAGCCGATGCCGTGCAGCAGCTCGAGCAGCCGCGGCTCGATGCCCCACGCCTGCGCGGCGGCGGGCAACGGCAAGGCATCGAGGCGCTGCTGCACATCGAGCCGCCGCAATGCCGGCGACGCCGGCTCGGCGCGCGCCAGCACCGCCGCCGCCGTGGCCGTGGGCGCTGCAGCCATGCGCAGTGACCGCACACTGCACGCCCGCACCGCCTCGCGCACCGCGCGCCACAACGCGCGCGCACCGCCGAACAGGCGCAACGACGCCGAGACTTCGAGCAGCACGCCGTCGGCTTGCAGCACCAGCGACGGCGTGAAGCGTGCCAACGCCAGCGCCAGGCGCTGCACCTGCGCCGCTTCGCGCGCGGCGCTGCGCTCGAAGACGTGCAGGCCGCCCCCCAGCGACGGCTCACCACTGACCAGTGACGCCGCGCTGGCGGCACTACCCACAAGAGACGCGGCCGATGCCGCGCTCATGCCAACCTCGACACCGAGCGCCACGGCCGCGGCATCGGCCAAGACGACGCGACGCGCCTCGACGACGCAGCAGGGCCGCGGCTGGCCGCTGTCATCGGCCGCGGCCGTGGCCAGCCAGGCCTCAAGCGGCAGCGCGGGCAGGTAGAGCGCGAACCACAGCATGGTGGGTGGCCTCGGGTTCAGTCGGCGCCGCGCGGCGCTGGCGGCGCGACGACAGCGCCGGCCCCGGCAACGTGAGCACGAGCGGCGCGGCCAGCGGCGGGCCGCGGCGCTTGAACACATCGACCGCGAGTTGCGAAGTGCCCAGCGGCTCGAGCGCCAGACGCAGCGGCGCCGGCGACGACTGCGCGCGCACGGCGGCCGGCCGCAATGCGAACAGCGGCGTGCGGCCTTCCATCGCCGCCAAGTGCAGCCGGCGCAGCGTCGCCGGCAGCGTGGACACACGCGCCGAGGGCGCCTCCCACCACAGCACCGCGCCGAGCGCGCCCGAACGCAGCGCTTGCTCGGCAGCCCAGGCGGCGTCGGCGGCGCTGTCGGGGGTGACGACAGTCAGGCGGTCGAGCGCGATGCCGAGCGCGGCCAATGCCGGTGCATACGGCAGGAATGGCGGTGCGATCCACAACAGCGAGCGCTCACGTAATGATGGCGCCAGCAACCGCAGCTCGCCGCTGCCCGGCGCGGCCAGCAGCAGCTCGGTCAGCCCGGCCGTGGGCCAGCCGCCGCCAGGCAGCTCGGCGTCGAGCGCGGCATGGCCGGTGGCGCGCGGCGGTGCCGCGCCATCGCCGCCGACCGCGGCCGAGCGATCCAGCTGATCGCCCCGCCAGACTGACGACGACAACAGCGGCGGCAGCGCCAGCGCGCCAGGCGTGCGGCGAGCTGCATCGGCAGCAAAGGCAAGGAAAGCGGCGGCGGCGCTGCACATGGCGGCAGACGGTGAAGTGGGGTGGGTCGTGGTTTCAGGGGCACTGCGAAGTGCTGTGTATTTATACAGTATTCAGGCCGCTTTGCGCCAGTCGGTTTTGAGTCACTCGTCGATGAACTGCCAGGTGTCGGCGCCGTCGAATCGACGAGCCCGCACCGAGGCGATGAGCGCAGGATCGAAGTTGCCGAGGTTCACGCCATGCTTGGCGCCCGCAGTTGGCGCCAGCGGCTCCCAGTGCGTCACACAGCCACAAGTCCGGCAATGAATGGTGCGCAGCGTCTTGTCGCCCTGGATGTAGGCCGCGGTGGCTTGCGGGTGGCCCTCGATCCGCACCGAGCCGAACTCGAAATAGACCCACGGCCCACCGATGCGCCGGCACAACGAGCAGTTGCAATCCGTGGCCACCTGCGGTGTTGACGGCAAGGTCAATCGAACCGCCCCGCAGTGGCATGAGCCTTCGTGCATTGCAGACCTCCCGGTACGGTCAGCGCGACACGCGCCATCGCCATCAATCTTCGCGCGTTCCGGCCCATCCGTCGCCCGGCCCGGCCCGCCGCTCACAACACCTACAATTTGCGCTCTCGTTTCGTGGCTCCCGCACCCGGATGATTTCGCGGACGCCAACACTCAGAGCGCGATCCCGCGCCGATCCCAGGGGAAGACTTTGTCTGCGTTGCCTTCCACACCCGCCGGTTCAGCCACCGAAGCCCAGCGCGCGCTGGAGCTCGAGATGGCGCAGTTGTTCGTCACCTCGCTGAACCTCGAGATGGCGGCGGCCGACATCGACCCCGAAGCGCCGCTGTTCGGCGAGGGCCTGGGGCTGGATTCGATCGACGTGCTCGAAGTGGCGCTCGAAATCTCGCACCGCTACGGCTTTCAGTTGCGCTCGGACGACGAGAACAACCAGCAGATCTTCCGCAACCTGCGCAGCCTGACGGCGCACGTGGCGCAGCACCGCAAGACCTGACTCACAAAGGCGGACTCCGCATGACCGGCTGGCGCGTGGCCGTTGCTCTGGCCTTGGTGGCCGCCTACGCGGTGGCCTCGCACCTGTTGATGACCCACGCCAGCAACCATCCCTGGGCGGTGGCCGCGCTGTTCGGGCCGCTGCTCGCGGCGGCCGCCTGGTCGGGCTGGCGCGCGAAGCAGCCGCGCGTCTTGCTCGGCTGCGCGGTGGCGCTGGTCGTGCTGGTGACGATCGTCGCGCGCGGTGGCGTCGATGACGTGAACCGCCTCTATGTGCTGCAGCACGCCGGCATCCACCTGGCGCTCGCGTTCACCTTCGGCATCACGCTGCGCGCCGGCAGCACGCCGCTGATCGTGGCGATGGGCGAGAAGGTGCATCGTGTGTTCACGGCCGAGATGCGTGCCTATGCGCGGCGATTGACTGCTGCCTGGGTGGTCTATTTCATCGCCATGGTCGTCGTTTCGTTGCTCGTCTATGCGACGACGCCTTGGCCGTGGTGGTCGTTCTTCTGCAACCTGATCACGCCGGCGGCGGCGGTGGGTTTTTTCGTTGCAGAACATGCCTATCGCCACCTTCGACATCCGCACTTCGAGCCGGTGAGCCTGCGCGCTGCGTGGGACGCGTACCAGAAACATCCGACATGAGCACGCACGCTGCCGCTGCTGGCTGCGCGCGATCTCGCGCAGCCGCTGGCGTGGCGCGATGGCCAGGCCATCAGCGCCGGGCAGTTCCTCGCCGACGCGGCCGCGCTCGCCGAGCAGTTGCCGGCGCACGGCCAAGCGGTGAACCTGTGCCAGGACCGCCACCACTTCGCGCTCGCGCTGGTGGCCGCAGCTTTGCGCGGCCACGTCAGCCTGCTGCCGCCGAATGCGATGGCGACGACCTTGCAGCAATTGCCCGCAGCGCACGGCGCGCCGTATGCGATGGTCGATGACGATGAGCCGGTGGACCTGCCGCGCATCGACCTGCGCGCAAGGCCTGCTGCATCCCGCCCCGCGTCCACCGTGCCGGCGATCGACAGCGAGCGCACAGCCGTCTGCCTGCTGACCAGCGGCTCGACCGGCACGCCGCAGCCGCATGCCAAGAACTGGCGAGCACTCACCGTGAACATCGGCTCCGAAGCCGAGCGCCTGGCGCAGATGACATCGCGGCCGTCGCTGCACGGCGTGGCCATCGTCGCCACCGTGCCGGCGCAGCACAGCTACGGTTTCGAATCGACGGTCATGCTGTCGCTGCTCGGCGGCGCGGCGTTCGACGCCGGCCGGCCGTTCTACCCGGCTGACGTCGCGCAGGCCTTGCAGCGCGTGCCGCGCCCGCGGGCCCTGGTGACGACGCCGTTTCATCTGAAGACGCTGCTGCTGTCGGGCGTCGAGTTGCCTGCGGTCGATCTGCTGCTGTGCGCCACCGCGCCGCTGACGCCGCAGCTCGCCGCACTCGCCGAGCAGAAGATGGGCGGGCCGCTGATCGAGATCTACGGCTGCACCGAAGCCGGCCAGCTCGCCTCGCGGCGCACGACGCAGGGCCAGACCTGGACGACGCTCGGCGAGGTGCGCATCACGCAAAGCGCAGACGAAACCTTCTCCGCCCACGGCGGCCATGTCTTCGAGCCGACGCCGCTGGCCGACATCCTCGCGCTGCACAACAGCCGCGAGTTCGGCCTGCTCGGCCGCGCCAACGACCTGATCCACGTGGCCGGCAAGCGCAGCTCGCTGGCGCACCTGAACTTTCATTTGAACCGCATCGACGGCGTCGAGGACGGCGCGTTCTGGCTGCCCGACGAGGTGCCGGGCACGGTCGTGCGGCCGGTGGCGTTCGTCGTTGCGCCGACGCTGAGTGCGCAAGCCATCACACAGTTTCTGCGCCAACACCTCGAACCCGCCTTCGTGCCGCGGCGGGTCGTGCACGTGAACGCGCTGCCGCGCGAGGCCACCGGCAAGCTGACGCTGAACGCCTTGCGCACGTTCGCCTTGCAGACGCTGGCAGACAACATGACGCTGCACGTGCCGCACGACCACCCGAGCTTCGCCGGCCACTTCCCCGGCCACCCGGTGCTGCCCGGCGTCGTGCTGCTGTCGATGGTGATGGAGGCGCTGCAATCGCGTTTGCAGACGCCGGCACAGATCGACCAGGCCAAGTTCCTCGCCCCGGTGCTGCCCGGCGACACGCTGGCGCTGGCCGTCACCACGCAGGGCAGCGTCTTGCAGTTCGAGCTGAAGCGCGGCGACACCACCGTCGCGCGCGGTCAACTCTCGCCGCTGAAATGAAGAACAACAACCACGATGGCCGAGAGCCGCCCCACCAAAGCCACCTGGGCCGAGCGCGAAGAACGCGGCAGCGTCTGGCTGCTGCGCTTCATGGCCTGGCTGGCGAGCACGCTCGGCCGGCGCATCGCGCGGCTGATCCTGCACCTGATCACGGCGTACTTCGTGCTGTTCTCGCCGGCGGCGCGCCGCAACTCGATCCGCTACCTGCGCCGCGCCCTCGGCCGCGAGCCGGGCTGGGCCGACGGCTACCGCCATGTGCACACCTTCGCGTCGATCGTCCTCGACCGCCTCTACTTCGCGCGCGGCCATGTCGCGCAGTTCGACTTGCAGCACAGCGGCGGCGCGCTGCTCGACGCGGCGCTCAGCGAAGGCCGCGGCGCGGTGATGCTCGGCGCGCACCTGGGCAGTTTCGAAGCGCTGCAAGCCGTCGGCGAGCAGCATGCCAACCGGCGCATCGCGATGGTGATGTACCCGGCCAACGCGCAGAACATCCAGCGCGTGCTCTCCGCCGTGGCGCCGGCCAACACGCTGAAGATCATCACCATCGGCCACCCCGGCACGACGCTGGCGATCCGCGACTGGCTCGACGGCGGCGGCCTGGTCGGCATGCTCGGCGACCGCGTGCTGCAAGACGGCAAGGAACAGGCGACGTGATGCGCCTGCCCTTCCTCGGCGATGACGCGCCGTTCGGCCTGGGCCCGCTGCGGCTGGCGATGCTGTTGAAGCGCCGCGTCTTCTTCATGACGGCGCTGTTTCGCGGCGGCAACCGCTATGAGGTGCGGTTCGAGCTGCTGGCAGACTTCACCGAGCGTGCCGCCGATGCCGCCGGGCGCGAGGCGCAACTTGCACGCGGCACTGCGAGCCTATGTCGCCAAGCTCGAAGCGCTGTGCGTTGAAGCGCCGTACAACTGGTTCAACTTCCATGACTTCTGGCATGAAGATGCGGCGCACTGACTCCACTCGCCGCGCGCTGATGGTGATGGCCGCTGCGCTCGTTGCGCGCCCAGCCGTCGCTGCCGCCGACACGTTCGACCTGACCGCACTCGCGGCGCTGCTCGCGCTAGCGCAAGAGCGGCGAAGCGCGCTTCGAAGAAACGCGCCTGGTCTCCGGCATCGACGGCCCGTTGTTCTCCAGCGGCACGCTGTCGTTCACCGCGCCCGATGCGTTCGCGCGCCACACGCTGCGGCCGCGCGAGGAGTCGATGGCGGTGCAGGGCAACGTCATGACCTTGAAGCGCGGCGGACGCAGCCGGCAGATGACGCTCGATGCGGTGCCCGAGCTGACGGCGTTGGTCGAGGCGATGCGCGGCACGCTGACCGGCGACGCGGTGGCGCTGCAGAAGTACTTCACCACCGCGGTGGCCGGCAATGCGCAGGGCTGGAAGCTGACGCTGGTGCCGCGTGACCGTGCGCTCGGCGCGCAGGTGCGCGAGGTGGCGATCGAGGGCCAGCGCGGCGACATGCGCGTCGTCAGCCTCTGGTTGTCGGGCGGCGACAGCTCGCGCATGACGATCGAGCCGCTCGAACCGATGAAGACGCCGTGACGGCGCTGCCGTCGGACGACCTCGGCGCCGCGCGGCCGCGCCGTCGTGCTCGCGCTGTGGCTGGCCGCGGTGCTGCTGTGCGTCTGGCAGATCACACGCACGAACTTCAACGCCGACCTCTCGGCCTTCTTGCCGGCGCAGCCCGACGCGCGCCAGCGCGTGCTGATCGAGCAGATCGAAAGCGGCCTCGTCGCGCGCACGCTGCTGGTCGGCATCGAAGGCAGCGATGCGGCCTCGCGCGCCACGGCCTCGCGCGAACTGGCGGCGGCGATGCGCAGTAGCGGCCGTTTCGAGCAGGTGCAGAACGGCGAGACCAGCGACTGGGCCAGCGTCGGCCAATGGCTGTTCGAGCGCCGCTACCAGCTGAGCCCCGCGATCAATGCGCAGCGCTTCACGCCAGCCGGCCTGCGCGACGGCATCGCCGACAGCGTCTCGCTGCTCGGCACCCCGGCCGGGCAGATGATCAAGCCGCTGCTCGACCGCGACCCGACGGGCGAGACACAACGCATCGGCGAAGCGCTGATCCCGTCGAACGCGCCGAAGAGCGAAGGCGGCGTCTGGGTGGCGCGCCAAGGCGAGCGCGCGCTGATGGTGGCGATCACGCGCGCGACAGGCGCCGACATCGATGCGCATGCAACGTCGCTGCGCGAGCCTGGAAGACGCCTTCGCGCCGCAGCGCGCGCGCGGCCTCGTGCTGCGCGTCTCGGGCGCGCCGGTGTTCGCGGTGCAAAGCCGCAGCAGCATCGAGGCCGAATCGAAAAAGCTCGCCATCGTCGGCACGATCCTGGCCAGCGGCCTGCTGCTGCTGGCGTTCGCGTCGCCGCGCGCGCTGCTCGTGGCGATGCTGCCGGTGGTCAGCGGCGTGCTCGTCGGCATCGCTGCCGTCAGCATCGCCTTCGGCAGCGTGCACGGCATGACGCTCGGCTTCGGCTCGACGCTCATCGGCGAAGCGGTCGATTACGCGATCTACTACCTCGTGCAGGCGCGACAAGGCGGCTGGCGGCAATGGCGGCGCAGCGGCTGGCCTACTGTGCGCCTGGGCCTGCTGACGTCGGTCTGCGGCTTTGCGGCGCTGGTGCTGTCGGGCTTTCCGGGACTGGCGCAGTTGGGCGTGTTTTCGCTGGCCGGCCTGATCGGCGCGGCGCTCGCCACACGCTTCGTGCTGCCGATCCTGATGCCGCACGGCACGCCCGGCGTCGGCTTTCGGCCGCTGCTCGGCCGTGCCACCGGCGCGGTGCTGCGCGCAATGCCGCCGTGGCGCTGGCCGTTGGTGGTGCTCGGCGTGGCCGCGGCACTGCTGCTGTGGCAGCGCAGCGATCTGTGGCGGGGCGACCTCGGCTCGCTGTCTCCGCTGTCGAAAGAATCGCTGGCGCTCGACAGCAGCCTGCGCGCCGACCTCAGTGCCGGCGATGCGCGCACGCTCGTCGTCGTGCAGGGGCCGAACCTGCAAGCCACGCTCGAAGCCACCGAGTCGGTCGCGCGCACGCTCGACAGCCTGCAAGAGCGCGGCGTGATCGGCGGCTACGACAGCGTGACGCGCTGGTTGCCGAGCCTGGCGACGCAACGCACGCGCCAGGCCGCGCTGCCCGACAGCGCGGCGCTGCAAAGCGCATTGGCGCAAGCAACGACCGACGGCCCGCTGCGCGCTGCGCGCCTCGCGCCGTTCGTTGCCGATGTGCAGACCGCACGCACGCTGCCGCCGATCGAATTGCCGGCACTGCACGCCGCGGGCTTGAAGACGATCGTCGATGCGCTGCTCGTCCAGCGCGCCGACGGCAGCGTGGCCAGCCTGTTGCCGCTGCAGCCGGTGCAGGGCGCGCCGGTGCCGGCCGACGGCGCGACGGTGGACTCCAACGACGTGCACAAGGCGCTGGCCGCGCGCAGCGACGTGCAGGTGCTCGACATCGGCCCCGAGCTGCGTCGCCTGTACCGCCACTACCTCGAAGAAGCGCAGGGCCAGGCGCTGCTCGGCGCGCTCGGCGTGGTGCTGCTGATGGCGGCGTCGCTGCGCTCGTGGCGGCGCTTGCTCGCGGTGTGCCAGCCGCTGCTGCTCGCCGTGCTGCTGACGATGGGCGGGCTGGCGCTGGCCGGTGTGCAGCTCGGCATCCTGCACCTCGTCGGGCTGCTGCTCGTCGTCGCGGTCGGCAGCAACTACGCGCTGTTCTTCGACATGCTGCAACAACAGGACGCGCCTCCCGACAGCGAGATGCTGGCCTCGCTGCTGCTGGCCAACCTGACCACCGTGGCCTCGTTCGGCTTGATCGCGCTGTCGAACATCCCGGCGCTGGCGGCGATCGGTGTCGTCGTTGCGCCGGGGGCGTTGCTGGCGCTGTTGTTGTCCGCGGCCTTCGTGCGCGTGAGGCCACGCGTGGCTGGCGGGCCGAGCGCCGGGCCGCTCCCAAGCCGGCCCGCCATCCCCTCGGGGGATCGTTCGACGTACTCGTCGAGCGAGGGGCCGACGTGACTTGGCCCAAGCCGCCGCTGATCCAGGCCAGCATCGGCGTGCACGGCCTGGCCGCCGCGTCGCTGCTCGTACCCGGCGCGTGGCCGTGGGCGCTCGGCGCGGTGGCGCTCAACCACGCGGCGCTGACGGCCGCCGGCCTGTGGCCGCGCAGCACCGTGCTCGGGCCGAACCTGCTGCGCTTGCCCGAGGCTTCGCGCGCGCGCAACGAAGTGGCGATCACGATCGACGACGGCCCCGACCCGCGCGTCACGCCGGCGGTGCTCGGCATGCTCGCCGCGCACGGCGCGCGCGCCACCTTCTTCTGCATCGCCGAGCGCGCGCGCGAGAACGCTGCCTTGACGCGGCGCATCGTCGAAGCCGGCCACAGCGTGCAGAACCACAGCCACCACCACCGCCACCACTTCTCGCTGATGGGCCCGCGCGGATTGGCACGCGAGATCGGCGATGCGCAGGCGCTGCTGGCCGACATCACCGGCGTGGCGCCGCATTGCTTTCGCGCGCCGGCCGGTTTGCGCAGCCCGCTGCTCGACCCCGTCCTGCACCGCCTCGGCCTGCACCTGGTGAGCTGGACGCGGCGCGGCTTCGACACGCGCGAACGCGATCCTGAACGTGTGCTCTCTCGCCTGACACGCGGCCTGGCCGCCGGCGACATCCTGCTGCTGCACGATGGCCACGCGCAGCGCAGCGCCGAAGGCAAGCCCGTCGTGCTGCACGTCCTGCCGCAGCTGCTGGCGGTATTGCAGGCGCAAGGCCTGAAGGCGGTGACGCTGGCCGCCGCCGTGCCGCCGCGCGGCGACAATCGCGTTCGATGAACTCGCCTGCCCTGTCGCACACTCAGACCGCGTGGCGCACGCTGATCGACGCTGCGCAGATGCCGTACAAAGTCTCGGGCCGCTTTGCCTGGTACTGGGCGCGCGGCAAACTCGGCCGCGACCCGGTGTTCCGCGGCATGCTCGAACGCGGCGACCTGCCGGCGCGCGCGCGCGTAGTCGATATCGGCTGCGGCCAAGGCCTGATGGCGAGCCTGCTGCATGCGTGCGAAGAAGCGCAGCGGGCAGGCCGCTGGCCGGCGGCCTGGGCGGCAGCGCCTTCCGCGCGCAGCTACACCGGCATCGAGCTGACGCAGCGCGAGGTTGGCCGCGGCGAGCGCGCGCTGGCCGCGTTGCCGTTTGCGCCGCGCCTGGTCTGCGCCGACATGCGCGACGCCGCACTGCCGGCTTGTGACCTCGTCGTCATCCTCGACGTGCTGCACTACGTCGATATCGCGGCGCAAGACGCGTTGCTGCAGCGGGTTCGCGACGCCTTGCAGGCCGGCGCGGCAGACAGCCACACCCACCAGCCGCCGCGCCTGTTGCTGCGCGTCGGCGACGCCGCCGATCGGCGCGCCTTTGCGATCAGCCAATGGGTCGATCGGGTGGTCACCACCGTGCGCGGCTACGGCGCAGCGCCGACCTGGGGCCGCACGCTGGCCGATTGGAAGGCGCAACTGCAAAGCCTCGGCTTCGAAGTGCACAGCGTGCCGATGAGCCGGGGCACGCCGTTTGCGAATGTGTTGCTGGTTGCGGATTTGAAGTGACACCACTCGCTGTTTCGCACTACACGCTGGTCAGCGCGCTCGGCCACGGCCGTGATGCAACGCTGGCGGCGTTGAAGGCGGATCGCACCGGTCTTGCCGCGCGGCCGTTCGAAACGGCGAAGCTCGACACCTGGCTCGGCGTCGTCGATGAAGCCGACACGCTCGCACTGACCGGCGAGCTGGCGAGCTTCGATTGCCGCAACAACCGACTGGCCGAACTCGGCCTGCGCGCGGATGGTTTCGGCGATGCCGTGCGCAGCGCTGCCGCGCGTTGGGGCGCACATCGCGTCGGCGTCTTTCTCGGCACCAGCACCGCGGGCATTTTGCAAACCGAAGTCGCGTACCGCGAGCGTGATGCCACGAGCGGCGCGCTGCCGGCGTGGCTGCACTACGGCCACACGCACAACACCTACTCGGTCTCGGCTTACGTGCGCGCGGCGCTCGGCTTGCAAGGGCCGGCGTATGTCGTTTCCACAGCGTGCTCGTCGAGCGCGAAAGTCTTTGCGGCCGCCGCGCGCATGATCGACGCCGGCATCGTCGATGCCGCGGTCGTCGGCGGCGTGGACAGCCTGTGCATGACGACGCTGTACGGCTTTGCGTCGCTCGAACTGCTGTCGCCGCAGATCTGCCGGCCGTGGGACGCCGAGCGCAACGGCCTGTCGATCGGCGAAGCCGCAGCCTTCGCGCTGCTCGAACGCGACTGCGCGCAACCGCAAGCCTGGTTGCTCGGCGCCGGCGAGAGCAGCGACGGCCACCACATGAGCAGCCCGCACCCCGAGGGCGCGGGCGCCGTGCAGGCGATGCGCGCCGCGCTCGTGCAAGCGCGGCTGCAACCCGGCGACGTGGACTACCTCAACCTGCACGGCACCGGCACGCCGGGCAACGACGCTGCCGAAGACATCGCCGTCGGCACCGTCTTCGGCCATGACCTGCCGTGCAGCAGCACCAAGGGCCACACGGGGCACACGCTCGGCGCGGCCGGCGGCGTCGAAGCGGCGATCGGCATGTTGGCGTTGACGCATGGCGTGATGCCGGCGGGGTTGAATGGGCGCACGCCCGACCCGGCGCTGAAAGCGAACTACCTGCGCCAGACGCGGCAACAAACTGTGCGCGTCGTCGCCAGCAATTCGTTCGGCTTCGGCGGCAGCAACGCCTGCCTCGTCTTTGGCGCGGCAACATGACGACGACAGTGAAGGTCATCGGCGTCGGCGTGCTCGGCCCGGCATTGCCCGATTGGCCGAGCGCGCAGACGCTGCTGCGCGAACCTGCGGTATGGCAACGCGTGCCGACCGTGATTCCGTCGCCGCAGCGGCTGCCGCCGGCCGAGCGCCGCCGCGCCGGCAACGTCATCAAAGCCTCGATCGCGGTGGCCGACGAAGCGCTCGCCGCCAGCGGACTCGACGCGAGCGCGCTGCCGACCGTCTTCACGTCCTCGACCGGCGACCCGCTGAACTGCCACCTGCTGTGCGAAGCGCTGGCAACGACGGAGCGCATGGTGTCGCCGACGCGCTTCACGAACTCGGTGCACAACGCCGCGGCCGGCTACTGGCATATCGCCGCGCAAAGCCGTCAGCCCTCGACGAGCCTGGCCGCGTTCGACGCGAGTTTTGCGGCGGGTTTGCTCGAAGCCGCCGTGCAGGTGCAGGCACGCAAGCGCCGGTGCTGCTCGTCGCCTGCGACGTGCCGTACCCCGAGCCGCTGCACGCGCTGCGGCCGGTCGATGACGTGATGGCCGTGGCGCTGGTGCTGGCGCCCGAGTCGTCGAGTGGCCGCGCGTTGCGCATTGAGATGACAAGCGGCGACGCGCCGATCACGCGCTGCACCGATGCCGCATTCGAAGCGCTGCGCGTCGGCATCCCTGCGGCGCGCGCGCTGCCGCTGCTGCAAGCGCTGATCGCCAGCACGCCGAGCGATGTCGTGATCGAAGGCTCGCCCGGCTCGACGCTGGCCATTCACATCGCGTGATGTAAGACCTTGCTCAACGCCGCCGAGATCGCCGCGCGCGTGCCGCACAGCGGCACGATGTGTTTGCTGCACGCGCTGCACGAGTCGTCCGACACGCATGTGCTGTGCAGCACGACGAGCCACCGCGCGACCGACAACCCGCTGCGCAGCGCGAGCGGCCTGCTCAGTTGCAACGCCATCGAGTACGCCGCGCAGGCGATGGCGCTGCATGGTGCGATGACGGCCGCCGCCAATGCGCCGCCGCAAGGCGGGCGCCTGGCGAGCGTGCGCGGCGTCAAGCTGCACGTGCCGACGCCTGGACACGATCGACGGCCCGCTGTTCGTGCATGCCGAGCGCTTGGCCGGCGACGCGCGGGCAGGCGATGTACCAGTTCACCTTGCGCGACGAGCAACAGCACACGCTGGTGCAAGGCCGCGCCACGGTGCTGCTGAATCCACTCTAACCGTGATGGATATTGAGGCGCTCGCATCAGCGGTCTATGAGGACTTGGAGCCACGACTTGTCTGCGCACACCTGGTTGGCAAGTCGGACCTGCTGTTGAATCGGAGTGCGCCGACGGAGTCGCAGCAACCTGCGCAGGAAGTTCGACGTGCGATGCGGTCAAGTCAAGGCATCGGAAGTGTCAGTCGGTGAGGCAGGTGCGATCGAATTCTTGTCAGACCACCCCGTACTTCTCGAGCACAAGGGCGCGCAAGGTGCGCTGTACTTCTCTTCTGCCCCCGCCAGCCCTGATGCGGTGTCTCGTGGCCATCGATCTCCTGACCCAGCGATTTGAGGGTCGAAGACCCTTGAACTTCCTGAACGGGGAGCCCGAGAGGTGCGCAACCATCTGACGGGCGGAAATGGGCAGCTGGCGCGTGGGCCCCTTACGGTCATGGAAGACTCCGGAACCAGCTACGTCCGCTGCTGGCAGTGAGAGTCCTGCAAGAACAAGTCGAAGAGGAACACTGGAAGGCGCTCATCGTAGGGTCCAACTGGGTTGTGTGCGACACCGTGAGCGTGGTCGAACGTGCAGCCGATCGCGTAGCAAGGCCGTCTTCGGAGCTATGAGCCCGCATCCGCCTCTCGCCGGCAAACGCGCCCTCGTCACCGGCGCCAGCGGCGCGCTCGGCAGCGCGATCGCGCAGCGCCTGGCCGAGATGGGCGCGCATGTGCTGCTGCATGCGAACGCGGGCACCGCCAAAGTGCAGGCGCTCGCCGACGCGCTGAAAGCCGCAGGCCACAGCGCCGAGCCGATTCAGTTCGACATCACGAGCGACGACGCCACCGCTGCGGCCGTTGCGCAGATGCTCGCCGCCGGCCCGGTGCAGATCATCGTCAACAACGCCGGCATCCACGACGACGCGGTGTTCCCCGGCATGAAGCCCGCCCAGTGGCACCAGGTGATCGAACGTCTCGCTGCATGGCTTCTTCCGCGTCACGCAGCCGCTGGTGCTGCCGATGCTGCGCACGCGCTGGGGCCGCATCCTCAACATCTCGTCGGTGGCCGCACTCGCCGGCAACCGCGGACAGGTGAACTACGCGGCGGCCAAGGGCGCGCTCAACAGTGCGACCAAGGCGCTGTCGCTCGAACTCGCCAGCCGCGGCGTCACGGTCAACGCGATCGCGCCGGGCATCATCGACAGCCCGATGGCCGCGAGCGCGTTCGATGCGGAGACGATCAAGCGCATCGTGCCGGCGCAGCGCGCGGGCACGCCGGAAGAAGTCGCTGCGCTCGCCGGTTTTCTGGCGAGCCCGGAAGCCGGCTACATCACCGGCCAGGTGATCTCGGTCAACGGCGGTCTGTACTAGGCCGAATGGCTTTGCCACCGCCGCCGCCGCACCGCTGAACTGCGCGCCACGCAACGCCTCGACGCCGTAGCCGCGATTCACATCGAGCCCGGTGACGAACCAATCGTGCGCCGGCAATCGCAGCGGGTGCACGACCTCTTCGTACGAGCGCATCGGCAGCAGCAAACCGAAGCGGCGCGCGTGCTCGAAGCAATCGACTTCGGCGACTGCGCCGCGCGTGCCTTCATAGCCTTCGAGCGTGAAGCGGACGCGGCGCATGACATGGTCGTCGCGGTCGATCAACAGGCTGACGCGGTCGGTGGCGGCGTGGCCGAGGCCCGGGCTCAGCCAGACATGGACGACATCGCACAGTCTGCCGTGCACGCGCTCGGTGCCGGCAACTTCGGCCGGCGTCGCCAGGCCCGCCGCCTGCCGGCTGGCGATCCACAGCGGCCCGAGCAGGAACAGGCCATAGCCTTCGGCGACGAGCGCGGCGGCAGCGAGTTCACTCGCGCGCTGGCTCGGCTGGCCGTTGAACCACACGGCCACTTCGCCTTGATCGCGGCCCGCGGGCGCCGCGGTCTTGCCGCGCTGCCAGAAGACCTGCTTCTTGCCTTTGACGCCGGCATACGCCTGCGCGACGACGCCGGCCGCGGGCATCAGCCGCTCTTGCGACGGGCCGCGAAAGCCTTCGTCCACGACCTCGGGCTGCACGCGGTTGACGAGCGGTCGCCACTGGCCGGCGTAGCCGATGTTGATGTCGCCGATCTGCCGGTACGCCGCCAGACCATGCGCTTGCGCGCTGTCGGCGAGCCGCTGCGCGGCGGCTGCGGACTCGCGCGATGCGGGCACGGCCGTCAGCGGCAACGGCGTGCCGCAAGCGCCGAGCAATCCGCCGGCAACGGGCAGCGCGGCGCGCTGCAGCCAGCGCCGGCGGCTGGTCGGCAAGAGAAATGATGTTGGGTTTTTCATGGCCGACAGATTAGGGGCATGCAGGTCCTCCACCGGCCCGTGGGGACAAGCGGCTCGGCTAGGATGCTTTGCGGCTTTCAACCACGGAGGACTCGAGACCATGCGCAACATCACCACCACGACGCTGCCCGCGACGCTGGTAGCGGCCTTCTGCCTTGCCGGCTGCGTGACGCTCGGCGGCACGCAAAAAGAAGGCGCTGCGGCCCCGGCACCCGCACCGTCCACAGCGGGTGCGCCGGCTCCGGCTCCGGCACCGGCTCCGGCGGCAGCGGCAACCGCCTCGAAGATCGGCCCTGGCATGAACGCCGCGGGCGAGGTCACCGATCCGAAAAAGGTCGAAGCCGGCTACGGCCAGAAGGTCAAAGGTTTGAACGACTACGAAGGCGAGATCACCGGCAAGCCGGCGCCGGGCAGCAAGTTCACGCAACTCAAGATCGGCATGCCGATGAAGCAGGTCATGGACCTCGTCGGCCAGCCCACCGACCAGGGCGCCTACATCACCGGCAAGGCCTTCATCCCGTTCTTCTTCGGCGGCGACCGCTACCGCCACGAGCTCGTGTACAAGGGCCAGGGCCGTTTGATCTTCGCCGGCTCGGCGGGCTTCGACACCAGCGCCAGCCTGATCTGGATCATTCACAGCGCGGCCGAACAGGGCTACCGAAACTGATGACTTCCCGCCGCGCCGCCTGCGCGCACCTTGGCGCGCAGTTGGGTGCGGTGGCGGCCGCGGCCAGCAGCGCCGGTTGTGTGGGCCTGATGCGGTCGAGCCCGTTGCCGATGGACATCATCTACGACCAGCGCGCCTGCGCCGGCTTTCGCGCCTCGACGCTGCTGGTGTTCCTGCCCGGCGCCTACATGACGCCCGGCGAGCTGGTGCAACAGGGCTTTGCCGGCGCGGTGCGCGAGCGCGGCTTGCCGGTCGATCTGTGGTTCGTGCAGACCGAGTTGGCGCAACTCGTCGATCGCACGGCGATGCAGCGGCTGGATACCGACATCGTCGGCGCGGCGCGCGATCAGGGCTACCGCCGCTTGTGGTTCGCCGGCATTTCGCTCGGTGCGTTCCTGGCGCTGGGCTACGCAGCGCGCCAGCCGGGTCGCGTCGAGGGCATCGTCGGCTTGGGCACATACCCGGGCCGGCGACCGCTGCTGCAAGAGATCGAGCAGGCCGGTGGGCTCGCGGCCTGGCGGGCGAACGGCGCCAAGCCGCGCGAAGACGACGACCTCGATCACGACATCTGGGCCTGGCTGGCGCGCACCGATCGCAACGCGCCATCGGTCTATCTCGGCCACGGCGCCGAGGACCGTTTCGCCGACGGCCAGGCGCTGATGGCCGGCACGCTGGCCGCTGGCCATGTGGATGTCGTGCCCGGCGGTCATGACTGGGCGCCGTGGCGCGCGCTGTGGGCGCGCTGGCTCGACAAGGGCGTGCTCGCGCGGGCGTGCAACGCGTGAGCACGATCGCGCCGGTGGCGATCACGGCGCAGACGCTGGTCTGTGCGGCAGGCACGGGGCGTGATGCCTTGTCGCAAGCCTTGTTCGACGAGCGCAGTGCTTTGACGCGCGGCGACGTGCCGGCCGGTGGCACGTGGCGGGGAGTCGTGCAGGACCTCGACGCGTTGCCGAGCGAGTGGTCGGCGTGGGACAGCCGCGCGACGCGCCTGGCGCTGCGTGGCTTGCAAGCCGACGCCTTCGACGCCGCAGTCGCTGCTGCGGTGTCGCGCCACGGCGCAGCGCGGGTCGGCCTGGCGCTCGGCACATCGGCCTCGACGATCGGCGTCTCGGAGGCGGCGTATGCGCGCGGCGCTTTCGAAGCGCCGCAAGACCACGAAGCGCTGAACACGCTGCACGGCGTCACACACTTCGTGCAACGGCGCCTGGGCCTGCAAGGGCCGGCGCTGACGGTCTCCACCGCGTGTTCGTCGAGCGCCAAGGTGTTCGCGGTGGCCGAGCGCTGGTTGCGTTTGCGGCTCATCGATGCGGTGGTCGTCGGCGGCGTCGATGCGCTGTCCGACAGCCTGCTCTACGGCTTCAACGCGCTCGGCTTGTTGTCGAACGCGCCGTGCCGGCCGTTCGACGCGCAGCGTGCCGGCATCAGCCTCGGCGAAGCGGCGGGCTTTGCGCTGCTGCAACGGATCGACGATGCACAAAATGCGCCGCGCCTCGCCGGCTGGGGCGAGGCCAACGACGCGCACCACATGTCGAGCCCGCACCCGCAAGGCCTCGGCGCCGAGCGCGCGTTGACCGATGCGCTGGCCCGCGCCGGCGTGCAGGCGCATCAGATCGACTACATCAACCTGCACGGCACGGCGAGCGCGCGCAACGACGAGGTCGAAGCCGCGCTCGTCGCCCGCCACTTCGCGGCGCCGACGCATGCCAGCGCTACCAAAGGCGTCACCGGGCACACGATGGGCGCGGCCGGCATCGTCGAGTCGATCGTCTGCCTGCATGCGCTGGCGCATGGCCACTGCCCCGGCACGACCAACACGCAGGCCGCGGATGCGGCGCTGCCGGCGGCGTTTCACGATGTTTTTCAAAGCGCAGCGGCGCGCCATGACGTGCGGCTCGCCGCCAACTTCTCGTTCGGCTTCGGTGGCAACAACAGCGTGCTGATCTTCGACAGGGGTGCACGGTGAACGTGTTCATCGAATCCGCCGCGCTGTGGGCACGCCAGGCACCGGGTTGGGCGGCATGGTGCGCGGCGGTGCGTGGCGACACGCCTGCGCCGGCGATCAAACCGAACCCGAACCTGCTCTCGGCCAACGAGCGCCGCCGCGCCAGCGACTCGGTGCTGCTGGCCGTCGAGGTGGCCGGGCAGGCGGTGCGCGCCGGCGGCCACGAAGCGTCGCAACTGGCCAGCGTCTTCACCTCCGCGCATGGCGACTTGGCCATCACCGACGCGATGTGCACGCAGCTCGCGCAAGCGCCGCTGCAACTCTCGCCGACGCGGTTTCACCACTCGGTGCACAACGCGGCCTCGGGCTACTGGGCGATTGCCACCGGCTGCCGCGCACCGAGCACGGCCGTCTCGGCGCACAGGCACAGCTTTGCCACCGGCCTGCTCGAGGCGCTGGTGCATTGCGCCTGCGAGCACGAGCCGGTGCTGCTCGTCGGCTACGACACCGAAGCGCTCGGGTTGCTGGCCGATGTGAACGGCAGCCGCGGATGGCTCGGCGTCGCGCTGGTGCTGTCGCCCTTGCGCGGAGCGTCGTGCATCGGCACGCTGGGCTGGCAGCTCGACGACGGCGCGGGCGTGGCGCCCGCGTTGCGCAGTGCCGCCGCGCAGGCGTTGCGGGCCAATGCGATGAGCGATGCACTGCCGCTGTTCGAGAGCCTGGTGCTGGATGAGGCGCAAGCCCTCGCGCTGCCCCTGCCCGGCACGCGGCATCTGGCGCTGAGGCATCATCGCGTTCAGCCCGCTCCAAGCAGTACCCCATGAACCACCCGCCGCCCGAAACCCATGACGTGATCGTTCTCGGCGGCGGCCTCGCCGGGCTGACGCTGGCGCTGCAATTGCGGCGCCGCTTCCCCGACATCGACGTGCTGGTGCTGGAGCGCCATGCGCACCCGGTGCCCGAGGCTTGCCACAAAGTCGGCGAGTCGAGCGTCGAGATCGGCGCGCACTATTTCGAGAACGTGCTCGGCCTCAAGTCGCACCTGATGGACAAGCAGTTGAAGAAGTTCGGCTTCCGCTTTTTCTTCAGCGACGGCCAGCGCGATCTCGCTGCCGTGACCGAGCTCGGCGCGAGCCGGCCGCTGCCGGTGCCGAGCTGGCAGATCGACCGCGGCATCTTCGAGAATTTTCTCGGCTGATGAAGTGCAGCGCCAGGGCGTGCGCTTTGTCGATCAGGCGGTCGTGCGTGGGCTCGAGTTGTCGCAGGACGAGACGTTGCACCGCGTCACGTGGCACCGCGCCGGCGGCGACCCGCAGGTGGCCAGCGCGCGCTGGGTGATCGACGCCAGCGGCCGCGCCGGCCTGATCAAGCGCAAGCTCGGCTTGGCGCTGGACAACGCGCATCACGCGCACGCGGTGTGGTTTCGCATCGGCGAGCGTCTCCACATCGACGACTGGTGCGACGATGCCGACTGGCGCGCGCGCTGCGTCACGCCGACACGCTGGCTGTCCACGAATCACATGGTCGGCACCGGCTACTGGCTGTGGCTGATTCCGCTGTCGTCGGGCTCGCACTCGGTGGGCATCGTCGCCGACCCGCGCCTCCATCCGTTGGCCGAGATGAACACGTTCGAGCGCGCAATGCAGTGGATCGAAACGCACCAGCCGCGCGTCTTCGACGAGCTCGACACCCGCCGCGACAAGTTGCAGGACTTTGCGTTCTTCCGCCGCTTCTCGTACGACTGCAAACAGGTCTTCTCCGCCAACCGCTGGGCGCTGGCCGGCGAGGCGGGTCGATTCCTCGACCCGTTCTACTCGCCGGGCAGCGACTTCATCGCGATGGGCAACAGCTTCATCACCGAGCTGATCGCACGCGACCGCGCCGGCAAGCCACTGGCGGCGCACGCGCAAATTTACGAGCAGATCTTCCGCAGCTTCTACGACAGCGCGCTGGCGCTGTACGTCGATCAGTACGCGCTGTTCGGCGACCCGGAAGTGATGCCGGTGAAAGTGATCTGGGACTACAGCTACTACTGGGGCGTGCTGGCACAACTGTTCATGCACGAACGCATCGCCGATCTGGCGGTGCTGTCACGGCTGCGCGACGAGCTGGCCGATTGCCAGCGCCTGAATGTCGCGGTGCAGAATTTCTTGCGTGCGTGGTCGCGGGTGAGCGGGAAGCGCAACGCCGCCGAGATGCTCGACCAAGCGTCGGTGCCGTGGTTCGCGGAGTTGAACCGCAGCCTGCACGACACGCTCGACGGCGCGGCGTTCGTCGCTCGGCTGCAGCAGTCGCATCAACTGCTGCGGGCGCTGGCGCAGCAGATCGCAGGCCGTGCGCTGAGGGACCATCCACAGCTCGATGCGAGTGCATTGCGCGCGGCGATCGGCAGCGCGCCTGTGCAGACGCACGAGGCCATGCTCTTCGACCGGGCCTATGACGAGGCTACGGTTGAAATGGCGGTCGCCGAGTGAGCTTGCGCCACACCAGCAACGGCAAGCGCAGCACGAACTCGACCATCAGCCGCGTGTGCATCCACGTCAGCAGCGCGTTGTCGCGGCCGTAGTGGAAGTGCGAGACGCCGCCTTCGTCGGCCGATAAGTACTTCACCGGTGCATCGACATTGATCGGCTTGACGCCGCGCCAGGCCAGGCGCACGACGGCCTCGGTGTCGAAATCGAAGCGCCGCATCCACGGCTGACGCTGCATGACCGCGCGCAAGGCCGCGATCGGATAGACGCGAAAGCCGTACAGCGAGTCGGCGACGCCGGCGCCGAGCGTTTCGAGATTGGTCCAGGCGTTGGAGACACGCCGGCCACGCACGCGCAAGAGCGGCGCGCTGGCATCGAAGACCGGGCGGCCGAGGATCATCGCCTCGGGCCGCGCCTGCGAGCGCTGCATGAAGGTGGTGATGAGATCGGCCGGGTGCTGGCCGTCGGAGTCCATCGTCAGCGCGTGTGTGTAGCCGGCCTGCGCAGCCAAGTCGAGGCCGTGCAGCACGGCCGCGCCCTTGCCGCTGTTCTTCGGCAGCACGTGGACTTGCAGGCCGGGATCTTTTGCGGCCAGTGCGAGCAAGCCTTCGGCCGTGCCGTCGCTGCTGCCATCGACGACAACCCACACGGGGCTCCATGCCCGCCGCGCCGCCGCCACCGTCTCATAGACCTTGGGGCCGGGGTTGTAGCTCGGGATCAGCACCAGATGCGTTGACGACGGCGCCTGGGTCATTCAGATTCGGTTTGCTGCGGCCCTTGCGCCATCGGCCCTGCGCGCAGGCCTTGCATCAGATGCGCCTGCACTTCGGCGACGAGCTCGTGGTGGTTCTCGCGCGGCTCGAAGCGGCGGCCGAGGCGCGCGCGAAAGACGATCGGCAGGGGCGGCAAGCGCCAGATCGGCCAGCCTTTGCCGAGGTACGGCGAGTCGGTGTCGATGAACACCGTCTGCACGGGGGCGCGCGCGCGTTTGGCGATCACCGCAAAGCTGCCGGTCAGCGGCGACAGCGGCCACTGCTGCGTGCGCGTGCCTTCGGGGAACAGCACGAGCTGGCCGCCCTCTTGCAGCGCCGCGACGGACGCGCGGATCATGCCGTGCGGCGAGTCGTTGGGGATGTAGCGCGCGAGCCTGGCGCCTGGGCCGAGAAACGGGTTGCGCAGCAGGCTGGCCTTCATGATGCACGCGCCGCGCGGCAGCTCGGCGACGAGCATCATCGCGTCGAGCATGCTCGGGTGGTTGGCCACGATGACGAGGCCCGCCTCGTCGCGCAGCGGCCGCAGCGCTTCGGAGTCCAGGCGCAGCATGCCGGTGGCCGTGGCGACGCGCCAGAAGCTGCCATAGACCCAGGCCACGCCTTGGCGGCCGAGCGTGCGGCCGATGCGCTCGGGCAGCAGCCAGTACAGCGGCAGCGCGAGCAGGTTCCAGAGCAGCGACGACGCGCCGAGAAACACGAGGTGCAATTGCAGCGCCACCCAGGCCAGCGGCGTGGGCACGAAGCGCCACAGCGAGCGCGGCGCGCGGTCGTTATCGGTCGTTGACGTTAACACGGCGTTCGGATTGTGCAAAGACCCACGACAGCGCAACGCCGGCGCTGAGGTTGTGGTCGCGTTTGACGAGCGGGCTGTCGTGGAACGTCGAGCCGGCCACCGAGTCGGCGCGCACGAAGGCGCCGAACCACCAAGAGCCGAAGCGCCGCGAGACGCCGCTGGTGATGCGCCAGCCCGCGGCGCCGCCCGGCGCGTCGTAGGCCGGGCGCTCGGTGGTGGCGTAGCGGCTGTCCACGCCGTAGAGGTAGTCGTGATACCGCCGCGTGCCGGCAAGCAGGCCGGCTTGCGCGCCGATGTTCCAGTCGCCGACGCGCCAATCGATGTTGACGTTGGGCTGCGCCGTCCAGCCGATGGCTTTGGGCGAGCGCTGCAAGGTCACCACGGCATGCACCGGCAGGCGCAACTCGAGTTTCCAGTCGGGGCCTTTGGCCAGGCGCAGGTTGACGTTGGGGCCGATCTGCAGCGTGCCGGCGAGCTCGGGCATGCCGCGGCGCGCCTCGTTGTCGTCGCCGCGCGTGGGCGCCGTCGCGCTGACGCTGACATCGACGTCGAAGCGCTGGCTATCGACGAAGACGGCGCGCGCACCGTCGCGGTCAGCGCGAAAGATGTCGCCGCGATAGACGAAGTACGGCAGCGGCAGCAGCCAGCTCTGGTTCTGGTCGCTGCCGCGGTAGTGCGGCAGCGTCAGCGCGGACAGGCCGACGCCGGCCTCCCACAGCGGTTGCTGTTCGGCGGCGGCGGGCAGCGCGATGCACAGCAGGGTCAGCGGCGCGATGCGCTTCGCGAAGGTCAAACCAGTTCTCCCTCGGCCCAGGCGTGGCCTTCGATTTCAACGTCGAGTTCGCGCCGGCAGATGTCGGCGTGCAGGAACAACGAGCGGCTGCGCATTGCGCCCCAGGTCGGGCGCCACGCGGGCCAGCTCATCGACCACCGCGGCATGGTCACGCGCGTGGCGCACATAGACCACGCCGTGCACGTCACGCAGCGACCAGCGCGCGCTGCTCTTGCTGCGTGCGTTGTCCAGCACGGCTTGCAGGTTGGCGACGGTCTCGCGCACCTGCGCACGCACGTCGCCGTGGTGCACCGACTCGTGGCCGACGATGCTGGCCGTGCCGGAGATGAACAGGCCGAGGCGGCCGTCTCCGGCTTCGGCCAAGGCTGCACGCGAGAAAGTGGGCGCACGCGGGCCGTAGCGCTGCGGGTAGCGGTACGCCGAGACCTGGCGCGGGTTCTCGACGTGACACACCGCGCGGCGGCCGGCGAGGAAACGCACGCGCAGAGGGCCGTCGGCGCTGCCGATCGCACAGGCCGCGGGCGCACCTTCGAAAGCGCGCTCGCCCGCATCGAGAAAGGCCTGCTGGCGGCCGGCGTTGAACAGCTTGTAGCGCTCCATCGCCGCGCCTTCTTCATTGATGCGCGGCAGGTAGTTCCAGACGCGCATCAGGTGCGCAAAGCCGGTGGTACGCAGCGCGTCGAACAAGCCGGCGTAGGCGTGGCTGGCAGCGGCCTCGAGGCCGGCCTCTTCGGTCACGTCGATGACGCCGAACAGCCAGTCGCTGTCGTGTTGCCAGCGCGCGCCGTGAGCGTTGGCGCCGGCGATCATGGCGCCGTGACCGAGCCACGCGTCTTGCACCGGCGTTGCCGTGCCGAGCAGCGGCAGCGGCACGCTGCCGATGACGCCGTGGGCGAGCGCCTCGGCGTGGCCGCCATAGAGCAGGCCGCCCAAGGTCACGGACGCGCCGGGTGCCCACGCGGTCCGACGCGAACGCAGCGCGTGCTGCTGCCGCGACTCGATGTCGATGGCGTCGGTCATCGCGCGGCTGTCATCACCGTCTCGCCCTTGACCGGGCCGGCGTCGGCGACGAGCTCGCGGCGGCGCCGCCAGGCGCGCCAGCTGCGCGGCAGGTTGCCCAGCGACGTCAGCCAATAGATGCACTTGAAGAAGGCCAGCGACGGACGAAACGGCGTGCGGCTGAAGATGTCGCCGGCGAGCACCGACAGCACCGCTTCCTTGGCGCGCAGGATGTTGCGCGGGTGCATGAACAGCTCGCGCATCGCCGGGTTGGTCATGCGGTAGATGAACCACGAGAACTCGCGCGGGCCTTTGCGCATGTGGGCTTCGAAGCGGCGGCGCGCGGCCTGTGCGCGCTGCGGCTGGCGCAGGCTGGCCTGGACCACCGGCAGGGCCTGGAAGGCGCTCTCCATGGCCAGATACACGCCCGACGAGAACACCGGATCGACGAAGGCGAACGCGTCGCCCAACATCAGCCAGCGCGTGCCGGTGGCTTGGCGTGCGCTGTAGGAGTAGTTGCCGGTGGCATGCACCTGGTCATCGACCAGCGTGGCGCCGTGCAGGCGCTCCATCAGCGCCGGCACGGTGGCCAGCGTGTCCAGGAAAAAATCCTTGAGCGGCTTGTCGCGCGTCTTCAGGTACGCCGGCCAACAGGTGGCGCCGACGCTGGTCGTGCCGTCGGCCAGCGGGATGAACCAGATCCAGCCGTGATCGAACCAGAAGATGCTGATGTTGCCTTCGAGCTTGTCGCCTTCGAGCCGCTTGGCGTCGCGGAAGTGGCCGTAGATCGCGGCGCTGTTGTGCTTGGGGTTGCGCGCCTTGCTCTGGAACTGGCCGGCGAGCAAGGTGTCGCGGCCCGAGGCATCGACGACGTACGACGCGCGCCAGCGCCTGGCCGTGCCGTCGTCCTGCGTCGCCGAGACGGTGACGCCGTCGTCGTCGAACTCGACGCGGCGCACCTGGCAGCCTTCGGCCGTGACCGCGCCCTGCTCGCGGGCGTGGCGGAACAGCAGCTCGTCGAGCTCCGAGCGCCGCACCTGCCAGGCCATCGGCATGCTCTTGTCCCAGGCCTGGCCGAACTCGACGAAGGCGGTGTGCTGGTGCTGCGGCGAGACGAACTGCACGCCCCACTTCGGCATGCCGATGGCATCGACCTGCGCGCGCACGCCGAGCGCTTCGAACAGGCGCACGTTGGCCGGCAGCAGCGATTCGCCGATGTGAAAGCGCGGGTGGTGCTCGCGTTCGAGCAGATGGACAGCAAAGCCTTCGCGCGCCAGCAGCGTGGCCATCGTCGCGCCCGCCGGGCCGCCGCCGATGACGACGACATCGCAGGCCGTGTCGTTGGCTGCCGTCGCCAAGGGGGCCGCTCGAACTGTCGAAGGGGGCAAGGTCTCAATCATCGAACGGGCTTTCGGCCAACAACCTCTGGCATTGCAGCCGGCAATGGTACCGAAGGCCTTCGCCCCGCAGGCCGCACACATCCCACGAATGCAGCACTGCGGCCACAATCGATGGCCCCACATGAATCCGTTGCCCTCCTCCGCGCTGCCGGCGCCGGCCCTTGCGGCCTCGTGGCCGACGCTGCTGGCCGAGCGCATGCGCTACCTCTGGTGGCTGAAGTTTCTGGGGGTGTGCGTCTTCATGTGGCTGTTTTTCATCGGCTACTTTCACACCCTGCGCCACCCGCAGCACGACATCGTGGTCATGCCGCTGACCTGGCTCGACCACGCGGTGGTCTTTGTGCCGCAGGCGCTGTGGGTCTATGTCTCGCTGTGGCTGTACATCGGCGTGGCCCCCGGGTTGCTGAGTTCGTTTCGCGACCTGCTGCTCTACACGATGTGGATCGGCGCGTTGTGCCTGACCGGTCTGGCCTGCTTTTACTTCTGGCCGACCGCGGTGCCGCGGCCGACGATAGACGGCTCGGCCTACCCTGGCTTTGCGCTGCTGCAGGGTGTGGACGCTGCGGGCAACGCCTGCCCTTCGCTGCATGTGGCCACGGCCGCGTTCACCGCGCTGTGGGTGGAGCATGTGTTGCGGCAGGTCGGCGCACCGCGCTGGCTGCGCGCGTGCAATGGGGTCTGGGTTGGTGCGATCGTCTGGTCCACCCTGGCCACCAAGCAGCATGTGGCCTGGGACGTGGCCGGCGGCCTGCTGCTGGCGGTGGTGTTTGCCGCGCTGTCGCTGGCCGGCCGCCGCGCTGCATCGAGGCCAGTGTGAGGGTCGTGCACCGCTATCATTTGGCGCTTGCAATCAGCGCTGGGTTCATGGGTTGGTGACGAGGGGGCTTTGTCTTGAGCAGCACGTTGAAAGAACTCCAGGATCTGATTCAGGAGAAGTACGGTCTGGATGCGAGCCAGGTCGATGCCCATGCCTCGCTGCGTGCCAGCGGCGTCGATTCCCTGGCGCTGGTCGAATTCATCTTCGACATCGAAGACCGAATGGGCATCACGGTGCCGGACGACAACCCGAACATCGACACGCTGGCCGAGTTGGCCGACGCCATCGACCGCGTGCGCGCGAAGAGCGTGCCGCCGCCGCTGCAGCAGACGGCGTGATCGGCGGGCGCCATCCGCGCGGGCACGATTGAACGACGTTGCGATCACCGGCCTGGGCGTGGTGTCGCCGCATGGCGACGACGCGCGAGCGATGTTCGCCGCGCTGATGCGCGGCGAGTCTGCGATCCGCCCCGTGTTCCCCGAGCTGGCCAAGCCCGCGGTGGCGGCGCTGGCGCCGTTCGACGCGTCGCGCTGGTTCACCAAGCTGCAGCAGGTCGGCGTGGACCGCGTCAGCCAGATGGCGGTGGCCGCTGCCGATCTGGCCGTCCGCGGATGCCGGTGGGCACGACGGCATCGACCTGTCGCGGCTGGGGGTCTATGTCGGCTGCGGCCTCGGCGGCATGGGCTCGCTCGATGCGGCCTATCACGCCGCGTTGCAGGCCGGCGGACGCGTGCCGCCGCTGACGATCCCGGCGTTGATGGCCAACGCGCCGGCCGCCCATGTGGCGATGCGCCAGGGCGCACGCGGCCCGGTGCTGACCTACTCTGTCGCCTGTGCCTCGTCGGCCGTGGCGCTGTCCGAGGCGGCAAAGGCCGTGGCCTGCGGCGACGTGGACATGGCCATCGCTGGCGGCAGCGAAGCCATCATCGTCCCGGGCTCGATGATGGCCTGGCAGGCGATGCAAACGCTCGCTACCGTGGAACCCAAGGCGCCGGGCGCAGCGGTCAAGCCGTTCGACGCGCGGCGCAGCGGCTTTGCCCTCGGCGAGGGGGCGGCGTTTCTGGTGCTGGAGCGCGCATCGCAGGCTGGGGCCCGCGGTGCGAGCGTGTACTCGCTTCTGCGTGGCTGGGGCCTGACCTGCGACGCCACGCACCTGACCAAGCCCGATGCAGCGGGGCAGGCCCGCGCCCTGAGCGATGCCTTGCGCCGTGCGCAGGTGTCGCCGGCAGACGTTGGCTATGTCAACGCCCATGGCACGGCGACGCGCGTCGGTGACGTGGTCGAGTGCGAGGCCCTGGCTTCCGTGTGGGGCGCCGATCTGCAAGCGCTTCGTGTCAGCTCCACCAAGGCGCTGCACGGTCACCTGCTCGGCGGCGCGGGTGCGCTGGAGGCGGTGATCACGGTGTTGGCCTTGCAAGCGCGACGGGCGCCGCCGAACTCGCATTGCGATCAGCAGGATCCCGCTTGTGCAATTGCACTGGTGCCGGACGGCGGTGTTGAGATTGGCGGGCCCGGCGCCGCCATCAGCAGCTCGTTTGCGTTTGGCGGCACCAACTCGGCATTGCTGTTCACGCGCGGCTGAGATAGTGATTTGGCCAGACAGCGAGCATTCACTACCAGAGTCAGATCACGGTGGCGCATGACGATGCACTTGCACCTTGGACAACTCGAAGCCAAGTCGCCCGGAGCTTGTCTCGGATCAGTGCATCATCTTCTGATGTGAGTGCGGGCTTTCTGCTTAGAACCCACAGGTACTCACGAGTCGCTTCGCTGACGATGGCGTAGCGGCCGTCCGGAGCCAGATCGACAACCCAGTAGGCACCCCAGCCGACACCCGTCCAGCGCAACCAGGCCGGCAGAAAACTCACCTCAAGCCGCGCGGGCAGCAACTTGCCAGCGTCGATGCGCGATACGCCCTCGGGCGGGCGCGCGATGCCGATCACCGCCTCCAACGTGCCGTCGGCAGTGCGACAGCGATTGCTGACTTCCACGGTGCCGTTGCCCAGGTCGCGGTAGGTGGCCGAGGTATCGGCGACGCACTGCTTCTGGAAGCGGTTGGGGAACCACAGCACCTGGTACCAAGTGCCCATGTAGGCGGCAACGTCCAGGCTCGGCAGCGGCGGCAGCGGAGCCGGCTGTGCCGACACGCCCACCGCAAGCAGCCCGAGCAGCCATGCTGAAAGCCTCTCCTTCATGTTCGTCGCATCCAGACGAGGCAACGTTCGGCGACCAGGCCGGGCACGTCGAGCGGCTCCACGTGAAACGCGGTCACGTCCGGTGTCAACGCGGCGATTTCATCGTCGGGGCGTTTGCCTTTCATTGCCATCCACAGACCCCGGTCCGCGAGAACGTGGCGGGTCAGTCGGGTGAGGTCAGCGAGCGAGGCGAACGCCCGTGCAGTGATCACATCGAACAGCATCGCGTTCAGCGTCTCGATACGCGCGTGTTCGGCGTGGAGATTGGTCAAGGCAAGCTCGCCGGCCACTTGGCGGATGAACGCGGCCTTTTTTCCGACCGCATCGACGCAGGTGACGTCCCAACCAGGCTCGGCGATCGCCAGGACGACCCCCGGCAAGCCACCGCCGCTGCCCACGTCGAGGATCCGGGGCGAGTTGGCGCCGCCAAGCTCACGGCGCAGCGGCGCGACCGCGGCCAGGCAATCGGCCAGGTGCTGCGTTCGCATTTGCGCCGGGTCACGGACTGCCGTCAGGTTGTAGGCGGCGTTCCACTTGATGAGCAAGTTCAGGTAGCGCTCGAAGCGCGGATCATCAGCCGAGCTCAAGCGGCCTCGTCGGATGCCTGCCGGGGCGTGTTGGCGGCAAAGCCTTTGAACCGCCCTTTCCGGAGGTGGACTAGCAGCAGCGAAATTGCTGCGGGCGTCACCCCGGAAATTCGCGCAGCTTGGCCGAGGGTGGCGGGCCGATGACGGCTCAGTTTTTGCCGAACTTCGTGGCTCAGCGCCAAGACTTTGCCGTAGTCCAGTTCAGCCGGCAGCACCAGGTGTTCGTAAACCGAAGCGCGCTCCACCTCCAGCACCTGCTTGTCGATGTAGCCGGCGTATTTCGTCGCGATTTCCACTTGTTCGATGACTGAACTCGCCAGCAGTTCGCCCAATTCAGAGATCAGCGTTTCACGTGAAACAGCGGCGTGCGCAGCGAGTTCTGGCCGGGCCAACCTCGCCACCTCCGCAACAGTATCGAAACCAATACCTGGCCGCCGCAGCAGATCGGTCAGGCTGTGTTCGTGTTCCAAGCCCTTGCCCAACAGGCGCTCGGCATCAGCCTTTGAAAGCAGTGCCGGATTCACCCAAGTGGACCTCAACTTCTCGGTTTCACGTGAAACAGCGTCGCGCTTGCGGTTGAACGCCGACCAGCGGGCGTCATCGACCAAGCCCAAGCGGCGACCGGTTTCCGTCAGGCGCGCATCGGCGTTGTCTTCCCGGAGTTGAAGGCGGTACTCGGCACGGCTCGTGAACATCCGGTACGGCTCACTGACGCCTTGGGTCACCAGATCGTCCACCAGCACCCCCAGGTAAGCCTGGTCTCGCCGCGGCGTCCACGGCGGCTCGCCGCGCACCTGCAGGGCTGCATTGATCCCGGCGTACAAACCTTGTGCTGCAGCCTCTTCGTACCCCGTCGTGCCATTGATCTGGCCGGCAAAGAACAGCCCGCGGATCGCCCGCGTCTCGAAGCTCGTCTGCAGTTCGCGCGGGTCGAAGTAGTCGTACTCGATCGCATAGCCCGGCCGCAGGATGTGGGCACCCTCCAGACCGGCCATCGAGTGCACGGCGGCAAGCTGAACGTCGAACGGCAACGAGGTCGAAATGCCGTTCGGATAGAACTCATGCGTCGCCAGCCCCTCGGGCTCGAGGAAGATCTGGTGCGATTCTTTGTCGGCAAAGCGGTTGACCTTGTCTTCGATGCTCGGGCAGTAACGCGGACCCACGCCTTCGATGACGCCGGCGAACATGGGGCTGCGGTCGAAGCCAGCGCGGATGATCGCGTGCGTGCGCGCATTGGTGTGCGTGATCCAGCAGGACACTTGTTGTGGGTGCATGCTCACATCGCCCATGAAGCTGAACACCGGCACCGGGTACAGGTCGCCGGGTTGTTCGACCAACTTCGAAAAGTCGATCGACCGGCCGTCGATGCGCGGCGGCGTTCCGGTCTTCAACCGACCCTGCGCGAGCTTCAGTTCCTTCAGCCGCGCCGACAGGGTCACAGCCGGCGGATCACCAGCCCGGCCGGCGCTGTAGTTCTGCAAGCCGACATGAATCCGGCCATCCAGAAAAGTCCCCGCCGTGAGCACGACAGACTTTCCACGAAAGCGTATGCCCACTTGCGTAACAGTGCCGACGACGCGGTCACCTTCGAGCATCAGGTCATCAACAGCCTGCTGAAAAAGCCAAAGATTCGGCTGGTTCTCGAGCCGCTGCCGCACCGCTGCCTTGTAGAGCACACGATCGGCTTGGGCCCGCGTCGCGCGCACCGCCGGGCCCTTGCTCGAATTGAGAATGCGGAACTGGATGCCGGCCTCGTCGGTCGCCAGCGCCATGACCCCGCCGAGCGCATCGACTTCCTTGACCAGATGACCTTTGCCGATCCCACCGATGCTCGGGTTGCAGCTCATCTGCCCCAGCGTCTCGATATTGTGAGTGAGCAGCAACGTCGCACAGCCCATGCGCGCGGCGGCCAGTGCCGCTTCGGTGCCGGCATGGCCACCACCGACAACGATGACATCGAACTCTCGAGGGTGCAGCACGGTGAGGGCACGGCCGCCGCGAATGTCGCCGCCGTCAGGACAGGAGGAAGTGCCTCAATTTTAGGCGGCACGCATGCGCTGTCCGACAGCGGCCTCGAAAGATACTGCCCTCGAGACGACAGCGCCAACCGGCGCCGCCATCAGACGTTGCGTCCGGCTCCCGGCACCGAGCGCAGATCCTGCGTCACGCGGCCCTCGTTCAAGACCACGACGCGCGACGCGCTGGCGATCGTCTCCGGCCGGTGGGCAACGATGACGCGCGTCAGGTTCAACTTGCGGATGTTCTGATTGACGACGCGCTCGCGCTCCACGTCGAGCGCACTGGTCGCCTCGTCGAGCAACAGCACCTGCGGCCGCTTGTACAACGCGCGCGCCAGCAGAAGGCGCTGCTTCTGCCCACCCGACAGGCTGGCGCCCATGTCGCCGATCAGCGTGTGGTAGCCCATCGGCATGGCTTCGATCTCGTCGTGCACCGCGGCCAGGCGCGCGCATTCCATCACCCACTCGACGTCGGGCGAGGCATCGAAGAAGCTGATGTTGTCGATCACCGAGCCCGTCAACAGCGCATCGTCCTGCATCACCGTGCCGACCATCGCCCGCCACTGCGCCAACCCGAGCTGCGCCAGCGGCAAGCCGCCCACGCGCACCTCGCCGTTCTGCGGCGCATGGATGCCGAGCATCAGCTTCAACAGCGTCGTCTTGCCGCCGCCCGACGGCCCGACGATCGCCACCGACTCGCCGGGCTCGATGTTCAGCGTCAGGCCCTGCAGCACATCGGCCTCGTTGTCGGCATAGCGGAAGGTCACGCCGCGCACGTCGATGCGGGCCTCGGGCGAGCGCTCCGCCAGCCGCTGCAAACCCATGTCTTCGGGCGCTGCGAGCACGATGTCGGCCAGCCGCTCGCCTTGCAGACGCAGCATGCGCAACTCGACGCTCTTGTCGATCAGCGCGCTGATGCGCTGAGCAAACTGCTCCTTGAACGCCACGAACGCGAACAGCATGCCGACCGAGAACTTCTGGTCCATCACCAAGAGCGCGCCGACCCAGACCACCGCCACACGCTCCAGCCCGAACAGCAGGCGGTGCAGCACCGAGAACATCAGCTCCAGCTTGCGCGTGGCGATGCCGGCGTTCATCGCATCGACGACGCGGTTCATGAAACGCGCCTGGCGATCGGCCTGGCGGTTGAACAGTTTGATCGACTGCACCGCGCGCAGCGACTCGAGGAAGTGACTGGCCTGCTGCGCCTCGTGCACCAGCGTCTCTTCGGTGGCCTGGCGCAACGGACGGAAGAAGGCCCAGCGCAGCAGCGCGTAGGCGGCCACCGCAGCAAGGACGATCGCCGTCAGCGTCAGGCTGTAGAAGGCCATCATCGCCAACGTCGCCACCACCAGCAGGCCGTCGAGCAGTGCTTCGACAAAATGCGTCGTCAGCGTCTTCTGCATCGTCTGCACGGCCGCGAAGCGCGACCAGACGTCGCCCGCATGCCGCTTCTCGAACCAGGCCACCGGCAGGCGCATCAGGTGCGCGAACACATTGCCCAGCCACTGCAGGTTCAGCGTCGCCGACAGGTGCAGCACCGCCCACGAGCGCAGCGCCGCGGCCGCCACCTGCAACAGCACCAGCAGCCCGAAGCCGATGCCCAACGTCAGCAGCAGATCGCGGTCGTTGCTCACCACCACGTCATCGACCACCCACTGCAAGAGGAACGGGCCGCCGAGCACGAAGACTTCGAGCGCGAGCGCCAGCAACACGATCTGCGCCACCGCGCGCTTCAAGCCGCGCACCGGCCCGATCAAATGCTTGAGCTTCACGGCCTGACGTTCGACTTTCGGCGAAAAGTCCGCCGCCGGCGTCAACTCGAGTGCGACGCCCGTGAAGTGCTGCGACAGCTCGTCGAGCCTCAAGTGCCGCACGCCGCGCGCCGGGTCGTGCAACGTCACCGTGTTGCCTTTGACCTCCGTCAGAACGACAAAGTGGTTCAAGTCCCAGTGCAGCACACAAGGCAGCGCCAGTTGCTCCAACTGCGGCGGCTCGACGCGCAGAGCCCGCGGATTGAAGTGCAGCTCGCCCGCCATGCGCACGAGGTCGGCCATCGTCGCGCCCTTGAGCGAGAGCGAAAAGCGCTGGCGCAGCGTCGCCAGATCGGTGCGGTGCCCATGAGCGCCAACGACCATCGCCAGACAAGCTAGCGCGCACTCCGCGGCCTCGGTCTGCAGCAGCATCGGCACCCGGCGCGAGCCGAAGGGCGACAGGCGCAACGCGTCGGCGCGCAAGGGGCTACACCCGTCCGGCCACGCCGATCACCGGCGCGAACAACCATTCGAACAGGCGCCGGCGCTCGATCGGCACGTCGGCCTCGAGCTGCATGCCGGGCACCAACGGCCGCACCTCGGCGCCGGTGGGCATGTCCTGGCGCGCCAGCGTCACGGCGATGCGGTACATCGGCTCGCGCGCCGCGGCAGCCAGGCCCGGCAACTCGGCGGCGGCAAGCGGCGCCAACGACACCTGCTCGATGCGTCCCGACTGCGAGCCGAACTTCTGGTAGGGGAAAGCGTCGTAGCGCAACAGCACCGGCTGCTCGGCGCGCAGGAAACCGACCGCGCTCGACGGTGCGTACAGATGCGCCTGCAGTTTGGCATCGCTCGGCACCAGGCTCGCTAACGCCACGCCCGGCGTCACCGTCTGGCCGGGCTGCGCAATCACCCCGCTGACGACGCCGTCCTGGGGCGCGCGCACGACCAGGCTGCGACGCGACTCGCTCTCGGCGCCGAGCTGCGCCAGTTCGGCGCGTTCTCTTTCTATCTCCCCGAGCTTCTTCGCGTTGTCCAGCGGCAAGTCGCGCCGCTGCGCTTCCAATGTCGCCCTCTCGCGCGCGTGCGCGCTGCGCTGGCGCTCGAGCGCCTGACGCTGCGCCTGCAAGCCGAGCAATTCTTCGGTCTTGGCCTGCACCTGCGCGTTGGAAACAAAATTGTCGTTGCGCAAAGATTCCACGCGCGAGCGCGCCTCTTCGGCGAGCGCAATGCGCTGCACCGCGAGCGCCATTTCGGCATCGAGCGACACCTGCTCGCGCTGCATGTCGGCCACACGCCGCGATAACGCCGTGGCTTGGCTGTCGTGCAAGGACTGCTGCTGGGCAGCGGCCTTGTCGAGGCTTGTCTCGCGCGCCACGAGGCTGCGCTGCACGGCGTCCTGCGTGCCGCCGGCGGCCGCTGCGCGATCGAGCGACAGCACGAACAACACGTCGCCGGAACGCACCCGTGCGCCTTCGGCAACGCGGCGCTCGAGCAGCAGCGCCTCTTGCGGCGCGACCAGCCGGATGACACCACGATCGGGCACCAACACACCCGTCACGCGCACCTTGCGTGTGTACTCGCCCAGCCAGAGGAAGGCGCCGAGCAAGAGTGCTGCCGACACCACGGCGCTCGTAAGCACCGTCAGCGACAGCGGACGGATCAGCTGGATCTCCCCGACCCACGAGGTTCTGCGCGATTCGAGAACCTCGGGGCGGAAGAGGTCTACCATTTACCCACTGGCGACTGCGACGCTGCGGTTCCACCGCTGACATGGCGCAATTGCTCCGTGCCCAGAACCCTCACCGCCACTGCTTCACTTTGGTCGCGCTTATTGCGGTCCTTGGTGCAGACGTTGGCGATGTAACGGAAGAATGTGTTGCGCTCGACTTTCATGCGTGCTCCAGAGGTTGGGCGGAATCAATCCGCGCCCTCATTGCAGCAGCGCCGCAGCAACTACACCATCGTCAATTCTTACGGGGTCAGTGGATAAGACCCAAGCGAAGAGCCTTCAGAACCGCTTGGTGTTTCGAATTGCATCCAAGTTTCTGCATGGCGTTCTGTAGATGCGTGACAACCGTGCGCTCAGTGACGCTCAGTAGCGCGCCTGTTTCCCACGCCGTTTTACCCTCCATCGTCCACCGCAAAACATCCAGCTCACGAGGGGTGAGAGCAGGCCTCTCCGGCTGGGCCGCTTCTGAAACGAGGACGCGCAGCGCCGTGTCTTGTGCATGGACGGCAAAAAGCTGTAAGTCAGCAACGAGGCGCGTCAGTTCAGCATGGTTGGTAGGCAGATCCTGATCGCGGTCCACGCCAAGCATGAAGTGACGCCCCTCAGGCAGATGCAGCGCCATCGCTATGCCATTTCGATACCCAAATCGCGCTTGCTCTTCCCAGAGATCGACCGCACCTTTGTCCAGGTAAGTTCGTTGGCTCCAAATGATCGGCATCGTTTGGCGCTTGCAATGCTGCATGACAGGATCGCGAAGGCCGATGCTGGCACTGTCAAAGTGTTCTTCGAACGCCATCGGTGTGTTGTGCACCGACACGAACTCTGCGGGCGTGTTCAGCTTGTCAACCACCACCATCGCCGACACCGTGCTGAATCCCAGTTGCTGCGCAAAGCGGATCACGACCGATTGGAATTGGGCCAAGTCCTTCGCTTCCAGCACCGACAGGTAGTCGCCTTGCAGCATTTTTTAACGTTCAACTAGGGGGTTCTCGGCAGTTCTTACGGTAGGCGCGGCCATTGCCCTTGTCCACACTGCTTGTCAACGGAGCGCCAGTGCCCTCCGTATTGGCCCAAAAGGAGTTGAGCATCATGAACACTTCCTGGAGCGTGCGCGCATGGACGCCTTTATTGTGGCAGGCCGACGGGGCCGCCCACTTGCAGTTTGACCATCTGAATACACAGATTTTTCACAGCGGCGGCGAAGATGCCCCGGTCAGCGGCCAGACGGTGTGGCGAACCGATGGCGCGGCCGGCGAGGCCGGCGTGGCCTGGGATTGGGTGATGTTGTCGGACGATGTGATCGCGATGGCCGATCCGATGTGCGTCGTCACCAATCTGCGTCTGGTCGGCCCTCACGGCGAGGTACTGACTTCATGGGAAGCGGCGCGCCATCTGAGCCAGATCGTCTATGGCCTGCCGTGGCAAGGCGTAGTGCAGCGCGAGGTCAAGCGCCACTTGAACGATTGAGCTGACGGCCCCTCGGCCGCTGCGCGGCCACTCTCCCGGGGGAAGGCTGGGGCCGCTTGGGAGCGGCCCGGCGCCGGCCCGGGCGCCGCACTCAGCGCAACGCCGCGGCGCGCAACTGCCGTGCGACGAAGGCGATGCACAGCACCGTGATCGCCGCGCACACCGCTAGCGGAATGAGCACGTCCAGCGGCGCCAGCGCTTCGCCCTTCAACACGCGGTTCATCAACGTCACCTGACCGAGCGCCGGCGTCCACAAGTGCCACGGCGCTTCGCCGCTCTGGTTGAACAAGGTGAACATCGGCAGCAGCGACACGCCGAGGATGACCACCGTGTTGTTGGCCTGCGCTTCCTTGAAGGTCTTGCAGCGGATGGCGATGGCCATCATCACCGCGGCCAGCGCCGCGGCCAGCGGCGCCAGCAGCACCAGGAACTGCGCTGCCTCGCGCCAGCCGAACTGGAACATCGCGGCGAGCGTTTCGCTGCGCAGAAAACTTTGCGCCGGCAAGAACGACAGGCAGCTCAAGACCGCAATCAACATGCCCACCGCGGCCACCGCGCCCCACTTGCCGATGACGATGTCGCGCCGCGACGCCGGGTTCATCAGCAGCGGTTCGAGCGAGCCGCGCTCGCGCTCACCGGCGGTCGTGTCGAGCGCCGCATTGAGCGCGCCGTAGAGCACGGCCATCATGATGAAGAACGGCAGCATGCCGGTGAGCTGCGCGGCACGGCTCTGCGGGTTGGCCAGGTCGCGCTCCTGCACGTCGATGACTTCGAGCGTGGCCGGCGCGACGCCGCGCCAGGCCAGCCGCAACACCGACTGCTCGCTCGAAAAGCCGCGCAACAGCCTCGCCAGCCGGTTCACCGACTGGCCCGCGCGCTGATTCGACGACGACGACACGATCTCCACCAGCGGCGGCTCGCCGCGCGAGAGTTCGGCTTCGAAGTCCTGGCCGATCAGCAGCACCGGGTCGCCGAGCTGTTGCGAGACGAGCTGCCTTTCGTAGTCGGCGGGCGCGGCCGTGATGCGATAGGTCTGGCGTTCGAGAAAGTTCTTCAGCGTCGGTGCGTTGTCGATGCCCACGACCACCACCGTGCGCTCCTCGGCGCGCTGCTCGATGCCGGCCACCAGCGCCGACAACGCGATCAACACGATCGGCCCGATCGCCACCGACGACAGCAGTACGACGAGCAGCGTGCGCCGGTCGCGCAGTGCGTCGATGAGTTCTTTCTTGAACACGATCCAGGCGTTAGTCATGCATGCGCCTTCTCGTCAGCGGTGAACGCCAGCTTGACGAACGTCTCTTCGAAGTCGCGCTCACCGCACTGCGCATTGAGCGCATCCACCGTGCCCTCGGCCACCGTGCGCCCATGCGAGACGACGATGACGTGGTCGCACAGCCGCTCGACCTCTTGCATGATGTGCGTCGAGAAGACGATGCACTTGCCGGCTTCGTCTCTCAGCCGGCGCAGCGCCTCGCGCAGCGCGCGCGTGGCCAGCACGTCCAGGCCATTGGTCGGCTCGTCGAGCACCAGGTTCGGCGGATCGTGGATGATCGCGCGCGCCAGCGCCGTCTTCATCCGCTCGCCTTGCGAGAAACCTTCGGTGCGGCGGTCGAGCAGCGGCTTCATCTCCAGCATGTCGGCCAGCGTGTCCGCGCGTGCCGAGGCGGCGTCAGCCGCCATGCCGTGCAGGCGGCCGTAATAGACGATGTTCTCGCGCGCCGTCAGCCGCGGGTACAGGCCGCGCGCATCGGACAGCACGCCCATCCGCGCCAGCGCTTGCTGCGGCGCCTTCGCCACGTCGATGCCATCGACCGTGATGCGCCCGGCATCGGGCACGATCAACGCCGCGGCCATGCGCAGCGTCGTCGTCTTGCCGGCGCCGTTCGGTCCGAGCAGGCCGGTGATGCGCCCGTTATCGGCGGTGAAGCTGACATCGGCCACCGCCTGCACGCTGCGCATCTTCTTGCCGCTGCCTTGCGTGAAGCGCTTGGCCAGGTTGTGGATCTCGATCATCGGGCGACCGCCGGCAACACCATCGGCGCAAACAGCGGCGGCCGCGGGATCGCCGTGACGCAACTCGCATCGACCTTCAGCGCCTCATCGTCATTCGGCGCATCGACAAAGCGGTAGAGCACGTCGCGCATGCAGCCGATGCCCATCACCCCGTGGCCGGCGTTGGGCACGATCACATGCTTGGCCTTGGCGCCGAGCGCCTTCGCTGCGCGCTCGCCGTGGCGCGGCGGCGTCACCGGATCGAGCCCGCCCGACAGCACCAGCGTCGCGGCCGGCGCAGGCGGCAGCGTGTAGAACGCGTCAGGCACCGCGCCGCGCGACGATCGTCGGGCAGACGTCGTCGTACAGGCTGGCGAACGCAGCGCCGAAATCGGTGCCCGGCTTGTCGGTGCTGCGATCCAAGCGCGGAAAGTCCTCAGCGCAGACGACGGCGAAGTGCATGCCCGCCGCGATCTGCGTGCCGCGCCGGCCTCCCAACGCCGTGGCCACGCCGGCCAGCGGCTCGAAGCGGCCGCGCGTCGCTTCGCCGATCGCGGCCGGCAGCGCCGCGGCCAGCGCCGGCGCGTACAGCGGTCCGCGCACCATGCCGAGCAGCATCGGCCGCGTCAGCTCGAGCGACTCGCTGCGGCCGGTGAGCGGATGTGCGAGCGTCACCGCGCGCGGCAGCGACGCCAGCAGCGCGCGCCAGCGTTCGGCCAGCTGCGGCTCGCGGGCCGCGCAGCTCGGGTCCTGTGCGCAGGCTGCGAACAGCGCATCGAGCGCCGCCTGGTTGTCCGATGAGAACGACGCCGGCAATACCATGTCCGGCGGCGCCACGCCGTCGATCACGGAGCGCCGCACCCGCTGCGGGAACTGCCGCTGGTACTCGAGCACCGCACGCGTGCCGTACGAGCCGCCGACGAGGTTGATCTGCTCAGCGCCGAGGGCCACGCGCACCGCCTCGGCATCGGCCATCGCGATCGTCGTCGTGAAGAAGCGCAGGTCGCCGTACGGCAGCGCCTTCAACTGCTCGAAGCACCGCGCCTGTTGCCCGCGCATGCGATCGAGATCGAACTGCTCGGCCAGCGGACGCGCCGGGTCGTCGGCATCGCAGAGCAGCGGCGCACTCTTGCCGACGCCGCGCTGATCGATCAGCACGATGTCGCGCCGGTTGGTGAAGCGGCCGAGCATCGCGCCGACCGTCGCTGCGATCTCGATCGCACTCTGCCCCGGCCCGCCGGCAAAGAAGAACACCGGATCGGGCTTCTTGTTGCGCGCCAGCGCTGGAAGCACTGCAAAGTGAATGTCGATCTGCACACCCTGCGGTTGTGCCGGGTCGAGCGGGCGCGCGATGACGCCGCACTGCGCCTCGTGCTCCACGCCGCGCAAGCGGCAAGGCTTCAATTCAGCGGCCTGTGCCGCCATCGACAGCAGCACGGCAGCAACGAAGAGGATCGGTTTTCGCATGGCGCGCATTGTGGCGGCGCGCGGCGCGCCGTTTGCAGCGCCGCGATCCATCGACGGCGCAAGCACACGAGTGGCGGCCCCGCAGCAGCCCATGGCGAATCGAGCTATCGTCACTGCCCCACGCGAAAGTACCGCTCCATGACCGTGTTGCTGACACGACGCCGACTCGCGCCACTGGCCTTCGCCCCATGGTGTGTGGCGCCGGCAGCGCGCGCCGCCGGCGCCACACTGCCACAGGCGATGGCCCGGGCGCGCGAGCTGCGCGAGCAGGCGCAGCGCGACGGCGATCAGCCGTACGGCGCCGTCGTCTGGCGCGACGCGACGATCGTCGGCGAAGCGCCGAGCCGCGTTGTGCTGCACAACGACCCGACCGCGCATGCCGAGATCGAAGCGATCCGCGACGCTGCGCGGCGCCTCGGCACCCGCGACCTGTCGCGTTGCGTGCTGGTCTCGACGTCGCGGCCGTGCCGCATGTGCGAAGCCGCGGCCGGCTGGGCGCGCATCGAGCGCATGGTGCATGGCGAGGCGCTGACCGACGCCGGGCGGCCGTCATGAAGCGGCGGGAGGCCGTGCTCGCACTGGCGTCGCTGCCGGCGACCGTGCATGCGCAAAGCGGCACGCCGGCTTTGATCGCTGCCGCAGAGCGAGGCGACGCCTCCGCATTGCGCCGCTTGCTCGACAGCGGCGCCGCGATCAACGCCCGCGACGCGCGCGGCCGTAACGCCGTGCTCGCCGCCACGCAGGGCGGCCACGAAGCGGCGGCGCGGCTGTTGATCGAGCGCGGGGCCGATGTCAACGCGCAGGACGACATCGCCGACAGCGCCTTTCTGCTCGCCGGTGCGCGCGGCCACAGCGCCATCGTGCGCGCCGCGCTCGGCGCCACACCGCCGCCCGACTTCAAGCGCGTCAACCGCTATGGCGGCACGGCGCTGATCCCGGCCTGCCACCACGGCCACGTGGACACCGTGCGTGTGTTGCTCGCCACCGCGATCGACGTCAACCACGTCAACCGCCTCGGCTGGACGGCGCTGCTGGAGGCCATCCTCCTCGGCGATGGCGGGCCCGCGCACACCGAGATCGTGCGCCTGCTGCTCGCACACCGGGCCGACCCGAACCTCGCCGACGCGCAGGGCGTGTCGCCGCTGGCGCACGCGCAGCAGCGCGGCCAGCGCGAGATTGCACAAGCGTTGCGCGCCGCGGGCGCACGCTGACGCTACGGCTTCAAGTGCTTGGCGAAGAACGCTTCCATCGCGGCGTAGAACTCGAAGCGGTTTTCCTCGTTGGCGAAGCCGTGGCCTTCGTTGTCCTTGACGATGTACTGCACCTCCACGCCGCGGGCCTTCAGCGCCGCCACCACCTGATCGCTCTCGGCCTTGTTGACACGCGGATCGCGCGCGCCCTGCGCCACCAGCAGCGGCGTCTTGATCTTGGTCGGTGTTGAGCGCCGGCGACGTGTCCGTCATGCGCGCCTTGTCCTTCGCATCGTCGGGGTCGCCCACCATCTCGTACATCTGCTTCCTGAACGGCTCCCAGTACGGCGGGATCGTGTTCATGAAGGTGAACAGGTTGCTGACGCCGACGTAGTTGACCGCCGCCGCGTACAGCTCCGGCGTCTTGGTCACGCCCGACAGCGTGGCGTAGCCGCCGTAACTCGCGCCGTAAATGCCGATGCGCTTCGGATCGGCGATGCCCTGCGCGACGAGCCACTGCACGCCGTCGCTGATGTCGTCCTGCATCGCCAGGCCCCATTGCTTGAAGCTCGCTTGCCAGAACTTGCGGCCGTAGCCGGTGGAGCCGCGGAAGTTCATCTGCAAGACGCAGTAGCCGCGGTTGGCGAGAAACTGCACTTCCGGGTTGAAGCCCCAGCCGTCGCGCGCCCACGGCCCGCCATGCGGGTTGACGATGCAGGCCAGGTTCTTCGCGGGTCTGTTTACCGGCAGCGTCAGGTAACCCGGAATCTCCAGGCCATCGCGCGCCTTGTAGGTGATCGGCTTCATCGGCGCCATCTGCGCCTCCGGCAGCCAGGGCGCGATGTCGCCGAGCTTGGTCAGCGTGTCGGACTTGGCGTCGTAGATGTAGCGCGAGCCCTGGCTGCGGTCGTTGGCGGCGGCGACGATGAACTTGTCTTCATCCAGCGTCGCACTCTGCAGCGCGATCTCGTAGCCGGGCAGCTTGGACTCGATGCGCTCGTAGAGCGTGCGCGTTGGCGCGTCGAAGTAGTGGCGGCCGGCTTTCTCCACCTGGTAGTCGGCCTGCGTCATCACTTTGCGCTTGCGCGAGTAGCTGGCGCTGGAGAGATCGACCTTCGGGTGCTCGTAAATCAGCTTCTCGTCGCTCGGCTTGGCCGGATCGATCTGCACCAGCGCCGCCTTGTCGCGGCCGCGGTTGCTGGTGGCGTAGAGCGTCTTGTTGTCGAAGTCGAAGAACTGCGGGCCGACGCTGGTCTTGAAGTCGGTGCTGATGATCGGCTTCCACGCCTCGCTCTCGCTGCCGCGGTAGATCAGCGTGTTGTTGACGCCGTCGCTCGCGACGCCGACGCGCACGCGCCCCTGGTGGTCGGTCTGCCAGGCGACGACGTTGCCCGGATTCGGCGCCACCAAGGTGGCCGCGCCGCTCTTGACGTTGATGCGATAGACATCGAAGGCCTTCTTGTCGCGCAGGTTGTGCTGCACCAGGATGTGCTCGGCGTCGTCGATCAGCGGATCGACGATCGACGCGCGCACGCCGGCATGCGGCGTCAGGTCGGTGACCTTGCCACTGGCCGCATCGACGGCCACCACATGGTCGTTCTCGTCGCCGCCGAAGTCCTTGGTGTAGAGCAGCGTGCCCGGACCTTTCCAAAAGTAGTTCGGGATGTCGCGTGCGCTCTCGCGCGTGACCTGCCGAGCCTCGCCCACGGGGCGGCTGCCGTCGAGCGCCTGCACGAAGATGTTCATGCGGCGGCTCTTGCCGTCGTCGCCGAGGGCCGGCTGCATGTAGCTGAGTTGGCGGCCGTCGGACGACAGCCGGTAGTAGCCGCGGTCGATGTTGCGAAAGAAATCGCGCATCGGGATCGGCGGCGCGGCTGGCGCCGTGCTCGCCGAAGGGGGCGATGAAGCGCACGCGGCGAGCACGGCGGCGCTGGCAACCGCGGCCAGCACGAGGGCACGGTGGATCAAAGGCATGACACAACCTCTCAGGTGAACAACGAGGCGCGCAGTGTGCCGTGCCGGCGACCGACGGCCGGACACGATGCGATGAATGGCGGATGGGTAGGGTCGGCCCGCGGGATCGCGCCGGCGGTCAGCCTTTGGCTTGCAGCAGCCCCTGGCACATCTCGCGCTCGGCCGGCGTGGCCTTGGCGCACAGCGCCGCCACCTTCGGCTGCAGGCGCTTGATCGTCGCCGCCTGCTTGCCGTCGGCGTTCCAACTCGCCAGCTTCTTGCCGAGGCGTTGCAGCGAGCGGCCGCTGCGGTCGTGCAGCGCGCCGGCGTCCTTGCTCGCCTCACTGAAAATCTGCGCCGCGGCTTTTTCGATGCGCGGCGCGTCCTGCGGCGCGAGGTCGATCAACGCGCTGACATAACCCGCGCCCCATTGCAGCCGCGTCGCCGGGCCGACGCTCTTGTCGTAAGCCTGCTGGTACCACGACAGCGCTTCATCCTTCTTGCCGAGCTTCTTCGCATTGCTCGCCAACTGGCTCATCAGGTAGTACGGCGAATGGCTCTTGGCGAGATTGGCTTTAAGCAGCGCGTCGCTGTCGGCCCACAGGCCCGCCTGCCCTTGCAGGTACGCCACCGACGTGATGACGGCTTGGCGCTCGTAGCCGTCGCTGATCTCGCGGTCCATGCGCGACGACGTTTCGCGCACATCGTTGACCAACGCCTCGGGCAGCTTGGGCGCGGTGCTGTCCTTCGGCTGGCCCAGGCGCGCCAGATCGACGCGCTCGATCAACACGCCGATGCGATCACCGCGCGACAGCGTGGCGTCGTTCTGCAAGCGCAGCAGCGCGGCATCGAACTGCGCCACCAGCGTGGCGCGCTCGGCGCTATCGTCGGCCGTCAGCGCCTTCGCCATCTCGGTCGCGCCGCTGGCGATCACGTCCATGTGCGTGCGCGTGGACAGCGGGTCGGCGAGCACGCGGGTCACGCGCTGCACGAGTGCGGCGTCGGGTTTCAGGCCCTTGCCGTCGTCGCTCGCGGCCAGCGCCTTCAACCACAGGCGCGTCGTCGTTTCGCCGTCGCCGGCGGGTGACTTCGCGGCCAGTTCGGCGAGCACGCCGGGCCGATCAGCCGCGGCGACGAGGCCACTGTCATCGACCTCCCACGAGTGGAAGGCCAGCATGCGCCACTCGTTGGCGCTGATCGCCTTGCCGCTGCGCGCATCGGCGAGCACCGCGGCGATCGGCCGCCCGCCCGCCAGGCCTGCTTCGAGCAGCGACAGCACCTGCGGCGCATCGGCCTCGCCCGGCAGGCGCGTGATCTCGCTGCCCTCGGGCGTGAACAGCACCATCGTCGGATAGCCGCTGACCTTGAAGCGCGCGCCGATCTTCTGCGCCGCAGGCCGGTCGCCATCGACGAACACGGCGACGAAGTGTTTGCTCTGCGCCGCGAAGTCCTGGCGGTTGAAGAGCGTGGCCTTCAGCTGGTTGCACGGCGGGCACCAGTTCGCACCCCAGTACAGCAGCAGCGGCTTCTTCTGCGCCTTGGCCTGCGTGAAGGCGCGCTCGATGTCGGCATCGGCCGCGGCGACCAGCCAAGCGACGTTGGTCGATGGCAGGCTGACGGGCGCAGCCTGCACGCACAGCGTTGCCGCGAGAGCGCAGGTGGCGACGAGGGTCTTGAAGGGGATCGGCTGCATGCGCGCCATTGTGCGCCGGGGCGGCTCAGAGTGCAGCGTCCGGCGGCTCGCCGAGATGGCGCTGCAGGTCACCGTCGCCCGGCGCCACCGGCGTCGCACGCGCCAGCGCCATCCACACCGCGAAAGGCAGCCCGGCCTCGAACGGCATCGCCCGCGCCGGCGCGCTGCGCAGCACATCGAGTGCCGCGAAGTCTTTGCCGCGCGCGACCATCACACCGCACTCGGGCGGAATCTCGTCGGCGTCGCCGATGCCTTCGGCCAGCACGTACCAGCACGCTCCGGCCATGCCGAGGTAGGCCGCGCGCTTGGCGTCGTGGCGCAGGTCCGAGAGCAGGTCGGCGCGCCGCACCTTGATCTCGTGCACTTCGGGTTGCAGGTAGCCGGCGACGCTGGTCTGGCGCACGGAAAACACGTCGGGCATTGCCATCGCCCAGCGCTCGCCCCTCGGATGGTCTGTGTCGGCGATGCGCGCGCGCAGCGACAAGCCGCACCAGGCGATGCGCCCGGCGCGCTGCTGTTCGAGCACGACGCGCGCCACCAGCGCTTCATGCGCATCGCGCGCCTTGCGGTTGCCTTGCAGCGTCGCCGCGAGCACGGCGATGCCGGCGTCGCTGACGCGCAACGTCTCGCGCCCCGCGTCGTCGCGCAGGCGCTCGAGCAAGCCGGCGGCCAGCAGCTCGACCTCGATCAGGTCCTGGCACGGCCAGCCGGCAGAACGCCAGACCTCGCGCAGTCTTCGGCGATGGATGGCAGTCAGCGGCGGTGAAGGCGACATGCAAGCGTGCTGAATGGCAAAGCGCGCCGGCGAGCCTACATTGAAGCCATGAACACCACCGTCACCCAAGCGCGCACGATCGAACGCCTGATCACCGGCCAGCCGACCAGCGACGGCGCCGGCGTGAAGCTCACGCGGGTGCTGACGCAAGACCTGCAGCGCCGGCTCGACCCGTTCCTGATGCTCGATGCCTTCGGCAGCGACGCGGCCGACGACTACATCGCCGGCTTCCCCGACCACCCGCACCGCGGCTTCGAGACCGTGACCTACATGCTTGCCGGGCGCATGCGGCATCGCGACTCAGCCGGCAACGAAGGCCTGCTGCAAAGCGGCGGCGTGCAATGGATGACCGCCGGCCGCGGCGTCATCCACAGCGAGTTGCCCGAGCAGAGCGAAGGCCGCATGGAAGGCTTTCAGCTATGGCTCAACCTGCCGGCCAAAGACAAGATGCGCGACCCCTGGTACCGCGACATCGAGAGCGCCGAGGTGCCCGAGTGGCGTGGCGCCGGTGTGCTCGCGCGGGTGATCGCCGGATCGACGCACGGTGTGCAAGGCGCCGTGCAGCGTGACGGTACCGAGCCGCTGTACCTCGATCTGCATCTCGACGCGGGCGTCTCATTCGAGCAGCCGCTGCCCGAATCGCACAACGCATTTGTGTACGTTTACCGCGGCGCGTTGCGCATCGGCGAGCAGGACGTGCCACTGCAACGCATGGCCATCCTGCGCAACAGCGGCGACGGTGTTCGCATCACGGCAGGCAACGGCGGCGCACGCGCGATCCTGATCGCCGGGCAGCCGCTCAAAGAGCCGATCGTCCAGTACGGTCCGTTCGTCATGAACACGCAGCAGGAGATCTTCCGGGCGGTGGAGGACTTCCGCGCCGGAAGACTGACCGATCTGTAGCCGCAAGCAGCCCGCCCGGGTGCACGCGCCGCACATCCGGTCACTGCTGTTGCCCGCATGTCCCTTCTGAGAGACGTGAATGGCGTGCGCTGCGCGGCCGGCATGACTATGGTTCGAGTCCTTCGTTGCACCAACTTCAGGGCAGGGCCGCGTCATGAAAGCTTCATCGAACAACTCGTCGTCGAACGGCTCCCGGTTGCTGGCATCGCTGGCGGCGACCGTGCTGCTGACCTCGTGCGGCGGTGGCTCGTCGCCCGACGGCGGCACCGCCGCAGCCACCGAGCGCAGCGCTGCGGCGGCGATCAACGCCACCGCCACGGTGCCGGACGGCCTCTACCGGCTCGAGAACAAGTGCAGCGGCAAGGTGCTCGACGTGGCCGGCATCAGCACCGCGCTGCGCGCGCGCATCCACCTGTGGCAGTGGTGGGGCGGCGCCAACCAGCAATGGCGCATCGAGGCGCTGGGCGACGGCACGCTACCGCCTGGTGGCGCAGCACAGCGGCCGCGTGCTCGATGCGCCGCCGGATGCGGTGAATGAAGACGGCACGCCGCTGTTCCATCAATGGGACTGGCACGGCCTGCCGAACCAGCGCTTCGCCATCGAGCCGCTGGGCGACGGCACGCACCGGCTGACGGTGCAGCACAGCCAGAAACTGCTCGACGTGCGCGGCACCGGCAACGCCAACGGCACGACCATCTGGCAATGGCCGTGGAACGGCTCATGCGCGCAGCGCTGGACGCTGACGCGGCTGGACGGCAGCGACAGTTTCACGCCGGTGGCCACGCGGGCGCAGGCCGGCCAGGACCAGCAGGCCACGGTGGGCAACGCGGTGGCCACGCCGCCGGCCATTCGTGTGCTCGACCGCGCCGGGCGCGGCGTGGCCAACATGAGCGTCACCTTTGTCGTCGTCGCCGGCAACGGCCGCGTCACGGGCGCCAACCAGGTCACCGATGCCAACGGCGTGGCCAGCCGTCGGCTCGTGGCAGCTCGGCTCCGAGGTCGGGCCCAACACGCTGTCGGCACGCACCGCCGGCCTGCCGGAGGTGACCTTCAATGCCACCGCCACGGCAGCCGTCGGGCAAGGCGTGCTCGAAGCGCTGGCCGACACCAACAACCAATCGGCCGCCGTCGGCGCCGCAGTGGCGCGCGCGCCGGCGGTGATCGTGCGCGACGCGGCCGGCATCGCGCGCAGCGGCGTGCCGGTGAACTTCGCCGTCACCGCCGGTGGCGGCGCGGTGCAGATCACGAACGCGGTCAGCGACGGCAACGGCGTGGCCAGCGCCGGCCGCTGGACGCTCGGGCCCACGCCGGGCGCGCAGACCGTGACGGCCAGCGCTCAGGGCTTTGCCGCGCGCACCTTCAGCGCCACCGCGGTCGCCGGCGGCGTGCCGGCGCTGACGCGTGGCGTCTTCCTCGGTGGCCTCGCGGTGCCCTGGGACATGGCCTTTGCGGCCGACGGCACGGCGCTGTACACCGAGCGCGGCCGCGGCTTGAGCGTGCGCCTGGCCGATGGCAGGACGCGGCTCTTGTATGCGCCCGCCGATCTGGTGGTGCAAGACCAGAGCGGCATGCTTGGCGTGGCGCTCGACCCGGACTTCATCAACACCCGCCGCGTGTACGTCTATATGGCCTCCAACGCAGGCGGCGCGGTGGACAACCGCGTCGTGCGCCTGCTGGTCAACGCCGACTACAGCGCGGTGTCGGGTCGCGCCGACATCGTCACCGGCCTGGCCTATGCGGGTGGCGCGCATTCGGGCGGGCGCCTGCGCTTCGGCCCGGATGGAGTGGCTCTACATCACCACCGGCGACAACCGCGTCGGCAGCGTGCCGCAGGACTTGCGCGTGTTGGGCGGCAAGGTCCTGCGCGTCGATCGCGGCGGCGCCGCCGCGCCGGGCAACAACGCACCGGGCGGGGCCGATGCGCGCCTCTTCACCTATGGCCACCGCAACCCGCAGGGCATCGCCTTCCGGCCCGGCAACGGCGCGCCTTTCCTGGCCGAGCATGGGCCCAACTTCCAGGACGAGGTGACGCCGCTGCGCGCCGGCGGCAACGGCGGCTGGGATCCGCGCTGCGCCAGCGGCGGTGGCTACTGCGGCTACGACAACGTGACGCAGATGACCGACCTGGCCAAGTTCCCTGACGCCATGCGCCCGGCGTGGACGACCGGCAACGCGGTCGGCTCGTCGCGCGGCATGGCCGGCAATGCCTTCGTCCAAGGCGCGCAGTGGCGCGACTGGAACGGCGCGATGGCAGTGGCGCTGTTGGCGGGGCGGCGCTTGGAAGTGCTGCAACTCACCGCCGACGGCAACGGCACCACGGGCAACACGCCGCTGTTCGAAAGCCTCGGCCAACGCCTGCGCTTCGTCGTCCAGGGGCCGGACGGCGCGCTGTACGTGGGCACCGACGGTCGATCGGGCGGCGACGAGATCTGGCGGGTGGTACCGCAGTAGCGACTCACTTCTCCAGTCGCCGGCGCGACGACGAGCTAGCCGACGGTGACGCCTTTCCAGAACGCGAGCCGGCCCTTGATGTTCGCCGCCGCCTCGCTCGGCTCCGGGTAGTACCAGACCGCATCCGGGTTCATCTCGCCGTTGACGAGCAGGCTGTGGTACCTGGCCTGCCCTTTCCACGGGCAGCTCGTGCGGTGGTTCGAGAACGCCAGGTACTCGCGCTTGACGCTGCTCTCGGGGAAGTAGTGGTTGCCTTCGACGACGACGGTGTCTTCGCTGTCGGCGATGACGGCGCCGTTCCAAACTGCTTTGACCATGTCGGCACTCCTCAAAGAGAAGCGCCGATCATGCCGCCAGCGGCTCCACGTCGCCGATGGGGTCGTAGTAGGCCGCCGGTTGGGTGTCCGGAAACAGCGACGCCGCCACGGCGGGCGGCAGCTCGATCACGTCCAGGCCTTGCGCCATCACCCAGCTCGACTCGTGCCAGCCGCTCACGCGGTGCTCTTCCTCATCGGTGCGCGCCTCGGCGAAGGACTGCGGCAGCAGGCGGGTCAAGCGGCTCAAGCGGTCGGCGATCTGCGTGAACATGGTGGGGCCCCGTGTGAAAAGCGCGCCGTTGCGGCGAAGCGATGACGCGATCATGGGAAGAGTGTGGACCGGTTGCCATCACACCAAAGGGGGATCGCGCCTCCAGACGGCCAAACGTGTCTGTCTGTACCAACAGCCCTATGGCAAACCCTTATCCGCACTTGTTTTTGCCGCTGGACTTCAAGCCCCGGACGAACCGCGCGTGCTGCCTATGATCCGCCCCCATGCCCGAACGCTTCGGATCCAACGTCCCGCCTCACGAGCGCGTGCCGGTGGCCTGGTACGCGCCGCCGGTGCTGCTGCAGGCGGGCCAGGAGTTGGTGCAGTCGCAGAACTTCCAGCGCAACCTCGATCGGCGCGAGAGTTTTTCGGCGGCGCTGGCGCCGATCGACCTCTCGGCGCGCACCGACGGTGCGTTGTGGATCGACTTCATCGCCGACACCGGCGACGGCGGCAGCGCCACCTTCGCCGTGGCGCAGGCCGCGTTGGCGGCGCAACTGGCCGCGCGCGATGAAGCAGGCGCGGCGCTGACGCTGCCCGAGGCCGACGTGCTGCTGCTCGGCGGTGACCTGGCCTACCCCGGCGCCAGCGGCCCGGTGTACCAGTACCGCTTCTTCGAGCCGTTCACGCTGGCGCAGGACCCGGCGAGCCGCTTTCGCGCCAACAGCGGCGGGGCGCAGAAAATCGTCGCCGCGATCCCGCAGAACCACGACTGGTTCGACAGCGCCTCGACCTTCTGCCGCTACTTCGTGGCGCAAGACAAAGGCGACTTTCTCGGCGCCCGCACGCCGCAGCGCCAGACCTACTTTGCGCTCAAGTTGCCGCACGGCTTCTGGGTGCTCGGCTTCGATTGGGCGCTGACGGGAGACCTCGATCGCCAGCAGTTCGAGGCCTTCCGGGCGCTGCTCGACCCGACGCGCGACGACGGCCTTCGACCCGGCGACGACCTGCTGCTGATCTACCCCGAGCCCTACTGGACGCGCGAGCTCGGCGACGGCGCGCCCGACGGTTACCCGCGCCGCTACCAGCGCCTGGAAGCGCTGCTCGAAGCGCGCGGCGCCCGCATCCGCATGCGCCTGGCCGGCGACCTGCACCACTACCACCGCGAGTCGCTCGATGCGGCCGGCGGCGCCACGCACCTCGTCACCTGCGGCGCCGGCGGCGCCTTCCTGCACCCGACGCACAGCCTGGACGTGGCCGCGCGCAAGGTGCTCGACCGCGCGCCCGAAAGCAGCGCCATCGACACCGAGCTGCGCCATCGCGTGCGCGTCGGCCGCGGCAGCAGCGCAGAAGGACAGGCGTTCACGCCGCAAGCCACCTGGCCTGCCCCGGCGACAACGCGCCTGCTGGCCTGGCGCAACCTGTGGGCCCTCTTCACGCTGCACTTCACGCGCGCGCCGTGGCGGCAGAGCCTGCCGGCGTCGATGCAGGACCTGTGGCAGAGCAACTTCGCGTTTGCGCTGGCCATCGGCGCGCTCTACGGCATCAATGCCTACGTCAACTCGTTCGTCTTCACGCTGTCGTTCGCGCCCGACGGCTTCAAGCCGATGCAGCAATTCGCCTTTGGGCCAGCCGCCACGCGCTGGTTGGGCGCGATGGTCTTTTCACCGCTGGCCACCGGCATCAACCTGGCCATGCTCGCCGGCTGCGTGCGCATCGCCTGGGAAGGCCCGGCGCATTGGTTCTGGCGCGCCGGCAGCGGCTTCCTGCACGGCATGGCGCATGGCTTCTGCATCTTCGCGCTGTACTGGCTGGCCGCGCATGCTGCTCGCGCCGTGGCTGGCCGTGCTCGGCCCGGTGGCCACGTTGACCGGTGGCCTCGGCCTTTGGCTGGCCGTTGCAGCGGCGGGGGTCGTCGTCGGTGGCGCGCTGTTCGGCCTGTACCTGGCGCTGATGAGCGGCGTCTTCGGCCAGTTGCCGAACAACGCCTTCGGCTCGCTGGCGATCGAAGACTACAAGGGCTTCCTGCGCATGCGCCTCGCGCCCGCCGGCCTCGAGGTGCTGATGCTCGGCACCGATCGCGTGGCGCCGACGACGGACTGGCGCGTCGTCGATCGATTCGTGATCGGCAAGACCGCGCGCCCGTGAGGCTCTAGCTCTCGTCGAGCGCGCCGGGGATCGTCGACGTCGTCCGGCCAGTCGGACTCGAGGATGTCCACGCCGGTCCGCAGCTCGTAGCTCGACTCGTGGAAACCGCCGGCGAGCTGCGCTTCTTCCTCTTCCGTCAGCGGCGGCGGCAGCGTCGGCTGCGGGCCCTTGCGCTGCTGCATGTCCTTCACCGAGCCGGGCGCCGGCGGTGTCGGCGGCGGCTTCATCGAAGGCATGCGTGCGAGCGGCAGTCGGTTGGGTCGGATCCACATGGCAGCGCGAATATCGCGCAGATGCGGCCCGAGGTCCATCTGCAAGCAAGGGATGGCAGCAGGGAAATACGGCGCTCAGCGCACTCTTTTCGGGGGAATGGCGGCGAAAAAACGGTCGATAAAACTTGCATCAAGTTGCTACGGAGGGCCGCATGAACGCCCCAAAACCTTTCAGTCTTAGCACCGCGCCGCCTGCCAGCCTGGAGTGGGAAGAGCTGCCGTCACTGCCCGGCGTGCTGTTGCGCCGGCAGGTGCCGCAGGCCTCCTACGCCATCGCCAACGAGCTGGTGCAGCAGGCCCGGGCGCGGCTGCGCAGCGCGCCCACTGTGGCTCCGGTTTGGACCGAGACGATGCCGGCGATCTTCGATCCGCTGCTGCCGTCGGCGCCGCTGGCCGACACGCACATCAGCGGGCTGGCGTCACGCGAGATCGTCGAGCCGGATGTCTTTCGCCACTTCTTCGGCGCGGGCTCGGTGCGCTAAACGTCGAACTTGACGCCCTGCGCCAGCGGCAGTGCGTTGCTGTAGTTGACCGTGTTGGTGACGCGGCGCATGTACTGCCGCCAGGCATCGGAGCCCGACTCGCGGCCACCGCCGGTTTCTTTTTCGCCGCCGAAGGCACCGCCGATCTCGGCGCCTGAGGTGCCGATGTTGACGTTGGCGATGCCGCAGTCGCTGCCGGCGGCGCTCATGAAAGCCTCGGCCTCGCGGAGGTCGGTCGTGAAGATCGCGCTCGACAGGCCCTGCGGCACGGCGTTGTGCAGCGCGATCGCGTCGTCGAGTTGGTCGTACTTGAGCACGTAGAGGATCGGCGCGAACGTTTCGTGGCAGACGACGGCGGTTTGCGCGGGCATCGTCACGAGTGCGGGTTCGGCGTAGTAGGCGTTCGGTTGTTCTGCTGCGAGCGAGCGTGTGCCACCACGCACCGTGCCGCCCTGTTGCTTCGCGTCTTGCAGCGCGGATTGCATAGCGTCGAATGCGGCCTTGTCGATCAACGGCCCGACGAGCGTGCCCTCTTGCAGCGGATCGCCGATCTTCAACTGCACGCGCACCTTGTCGAGCTTGGCCACCAGTGCGTCGTGCACCGACGCATGCGCGATGACGCGCCGCGTCGTCGTGCAGCGCTGGCCCGCGGTGCCCCAGGCGCCGAAGGCGATGGCGCGCACGGCGAGGTCGAGGTCGGCCTTGTCGGAGACGATCAACGCGTTGTTGCCACCGAGTTCGAGCAGGCAGCGGCCGAAGCGCGCTGCGACCTTCGGGCCGACGGCGCGGCCCATGCGCGTCGAGCCGGTCGCGGAGACGAGGGCGACTCGTGTGTCGGTGACGAGCGCATCGCCCGCCGCCGCGCCGCCGTTCATCACCTGACTCAGCGCATCGGGCGCCGTGTGACCTTCCGCGCGATACGCCGCGAGCGCCTTGTCGAACAGCGCCTGCGTCGCCAACGCGGTCAGCGGCGTCTTCTCGCTCGGCTTCCAGACGACCGGGTCGCCGGCGACGAGCGCCAGCGCCGCATTCCACGCCCACACCGCCACCGGAAAGTTGAACGCGCTGATGACGCCGACGACGCCGAGCGGCAGCCACTGCTCCATCATGCGGTGGCCGCGGCCGCTCGCTGGCGATCGTCAGGCCGTGCAGTTGGCGCGACAGGCCGACGGCGAAGTCGCAGATGTCGATCATCTCCTGCACCTCGCCCGCGCCTTCGCTGGCGATCTTGCCGGCTTCGAGCGACACCAGCGCCGCGAGGTCGGCCTTGTGCTCGCGCAGCACCTCGCCGAAGCGGCGCACGAGTTCGCCGCGCTTGGGCGCCGGCACGTTGCGCCACGTGAGGAAGGCCGCGTGCGCGCGGCCGATCGCGGCTTGCATGTCGGCGGCGCTGGCTTCGACAACGCGGCCCGTCTCAGCGCCATCGACCGGCGAGCGCGCGGCGAGCGTGCCTTCGGTGTAAAGACTCTTCACAACGCCAAGGCGTTGCAGCAGCGCATGAACGTGTTCGGTGGAGGTTTTCATCTTCGTCACTCCTCAAGCAATGGATTCGACTTGCCGCGACTGCTGGTACGCCCTGCCGAATCGGTTCGCCAAAAAGTCAGGCAGCGCCACCTCTTCCTGCCGAATGAAGCCGCGCTTGGGCAGCTTGCCCTCGCGGAACAGATCGACCGCAGCGCAAATGCCGGCCGCCGTCGTGATCTGAATGGCCGACAGCGGCGCTGTCGCATCGCGCTCGGCAAAAATCTTTCGCGCAAAAACCTCCTGCAGCAGCATGCCGTTCTTCTGACCGCTGACCGTGACGAAGACGAGCACCACGTCCTGCATCGTTGTCGGCATGCTCTTCCTCATGATCGCCTTCAGGTTCTCCTGATCGGCTTTCAACCCAAGATCGCTGAGCAGGAACTTCATCAAGTCGCGGTGGCCGGGGTAGCGCACCGTCTTGTAGTCGAGGTTGCGCACCCGCCCCGCCCAGGTTTCGCACAGCGTGCCGAGACCGCCCGAGGTGTTGAAGGCCTCGTACTCGACGCCGTCCAACGAAAAGTGCTCCAACCCTTCGAGCGGCAGCGCGCTGATCGTCTCGCCGCCGTGGATCGCCTCGCAGGGATGGCAGTACTCGTTGATCAGGCCATCGACGCTCCAGGTCAGGTTGTACTTCAGCGAATTGGTCGGAAACGCCGGCAGCGCGCCGACGCGCATCTGCACGTCCTGCACGCTGTCGAAGCCCTTGGCCAGGTGGTGCGCGACGATGCCGATGAAGCCCGGCGCCAGGCCGCATTGCGGCATGAAGGCGGTCTTCGCATCGCGCGCCATGTCCTTGATCGCCTTCGTCGCCGCCACGTCTTCGGTGAGGTCGAAGTAGTGGCAGCCATGCTCCAACGCGAGCTGCGCCGCGGTGATCGCCAGGTGGTAGGGCAGCGCGTTGACAACCGTGTCCTTGCCGCGCAGTGCGGCACCGAGCACAGCCGGGTCGTCGCTGTCCACGCGCACGGTCGTGAGGCCTTCGTCGGCCAGCACCTTCAGGTACTGCGGATTCTTGTCGAGCACGCTGACCTGGTAGTCGCCGCTGGTGTGCAGCAGGCGGGCGATGGTCTGGCCGATGTGGCCGGCGCCGAGCAGGGCGATCTTCATGGTGGGCTTCCTCACAAAACGCTCCGCCGGACTGTAGGCAGGTGCGCTGGCGAAAGAAAGGCTTGCTTCGCCAATGCTGGCGACAATCTCGCCGCATCGTCACGACTCTTCGCCGAAACGTCACATGCCCCTACCCCTCGACGACCTGGACCGCCGCCTGATCGCCCGCCTACAGGCCAACGCCCGCGCCTCGACGGCCGCGCTCGCACGCCAGCTCGGCGTGGCGCGCACGACGGTGGTGGCGCGCATCGCGAGGCTCGAAGCCGGCGGCGCGATCGTCGGCTACACCGTGCGCCTGGCCGTCACCGAAGGCGAACAAGGCGTGCAGGCCTTCGTCAACCTGGCCGTCAGCCCGAAGGCCGCGCGCTCAGTGATCGAGCGTCTGTCGCTGCTGCCCGAATTGCGCCAGCTCGCGGCGGTCAGCGGCGAGTTCGACTACCTGGCCGTGCTGCGCGCACCGAACACGCAACGCCTCGACGCCCTGCTCGACGAGATCGGCGAGATCGACGGCGTGCTGCGCACGACGACCTCGGTGCTGCTGGCGATGCGGGTGGATCGGGTGGCGTGAGGCCGACCCGCTGCCGATCTGTCAACATCGTAGTCAATTGATCTACACTGTAGCCAAGCTGCCTACAGCGTAGCCGCTTCGTCAACGCACTCGCCATGAACGAATCCACCCTCGTCGAAGTCTTCGGCAGCCTCGGCCGCTTGCGCGCCTTGCGGGCGCTGTTCGCCGAGCCCGGCCGCGGTTTCGGCCAGCGCGAGTTGGCGGCCGAAGCGGGGCTGGACCCCGGCGGCGTGGCTCGCCTGCTCAAGCGCTGGACGGCGGCGGGCCTCGTCACGCGGCGCCAGCAGGACGGCCTGCCGCGCTACTACGCCAGCACCGACCCGGCCCTGGCCCCGCTGGTCACGTTGATGCAGCAAGACAGCGCGCTCGTGCGCACGCTGCGCGAGGCCTTGGGCAACAGTGAAGGGTGTCGAGGTGGCGCTGGTCTTCGGCTCGGTGGCGCGCGGTGCCGAAGGCGCCACCAGTGACATTGATCTGCTGGTGCTGGGCTCAGCCTCCGAGCTCAAGCTGAACGCAGCGCTGAAGCCGGCCGGCCGCGCGCTCGGCCGGGCCGTGCATGCCACCGCCTGTACGACCCAATCGTTCAAGAACCAGATCCGCGACGGTGAGAGCTTTGCACTCGGTGTCGTGCAAGGGCCGCGGATCGCGCTGATCGGAGACCTCGATGCTGCGATCCTTCCAGCAACTGGCCCGTGAGCCCGATGCGCCGTTGAAGCCGCTGCCCGCCAACGCCCGCGACGTGGTGGCTTGGCTGCAGGCGGCGCAAGTGAAGCTGCGGGACGCACAGCTCGCGGTGGTGTCGGCAGGCACGCGCAGGGACGCCGCCTGGGATGCCGTGCTGCTGGCCTGCCTGGCGGTGGCCTGCGCCCAGGGCTGGCGCGCCACCAGCGACAAAGGTCACCACGCCGCTGTATTCGAAGGCACAGCGCAAGCTATCGGCCTGAGCCAGCGCCGCTTCGATGAGCTCGATGCGCTGCGCGACTGGCGCAATCGAAAGTACCGCGCCGGCCAGTTCTCCACCCCCGCGGAAGTGGATGAGGCGATTGCGCTCGTGACGCCGTTTCAAGCCGATGTCGCCGCGTGGTTTGCCGCACGACACCCAGCGTTGATGAAGCAAGGCTTGGTCGGCGGAGCCGGGCCATGAACGAAGCCGAAGCTCGTCCGCGGGCCTCGCTCGCGCGCTGGAAGCCGCTGGCTGCATCCTGACACCGCGAGCACAACGCATACCCGCGCGAAAACACGCCAACGCTCTAGTTCGAAAAGGGCTGCTCAGCGCTGCGTCTTTGCAACACAACCTGAAAACATGCACACAAGCGATCCAATGCACTACATTTTCATTTTGTAGGCCACATAACTCAACGGATAACCATGGATCGAAATAAGCGCGAGCGCTTCGTCGAACTTGGCGAAGCCAGGGTGCGCAAAGCCACACAGATGCTGCGCCTGATTGGCAACCTCTCAAACACCAGCAACTACGACTACTCGCAAGAGGACGCCCAGAAGATCCTCTCGGCGCTGGACAACGAGATGAAGCTTTTGCGGGTGAAGTTCCAGGCGTCGTTGAGCCGGCGCGCCAAGGACGATTTCAAGCTCGGCTGATAAGGAGGAGAGCAAATGACCTGGGTTTTTCAGGAAAGCGACCCAATCGGTGGCGCGGCCGGCGAGGCGTACGCGAACACGCTCAAGTCGCCGGGCATGCAGCCCGAACATGTCTTGGCCCGAGAGGCCATCCAGAATTCTGTCGAACGCCGGCATCGATGGCGGCAAAGTGCGGGTGTGCTTTCGACTCACCAAGCTCGTCGGCGCCGACAAAAGCGCCTTCGTCGACTCGAGCTTGGTCTGAATGGCATCGCGGCCCGCGCAGCGGAGTTGGAGCTGGCAAGTCCCAACTGCCTCACCACTTTGGACAAGGCACGCACACCGCTTTCGCTTCTCTATGTCGAGGACCATAACGCCGAAGGCCTATCCGGTGACCCACATGACAAGGGCTCGAACTTCTATCGCCTACTTTTGTCTTTGGGCGACCGGTCGAAGGCTCGCACCGCCAGAGGAACCGGCGGCTCCTACGGTTTCGGCAAATCGGTCTACTCGTCGAGCTCGGCGATTCAAACCATCTTTGCGTACACGCGCTTTGCAGACGACGCAGGCAACGAACACACACGGCTCTTTGGCTGTGGCTACTACGCCAGCCACGAGCACAAGGCGAAAAACTTCAGCGGCAGGGCATGGCTCGGAACCAAGAAGCACGAGGACGCAGCAGGCCGCCTGGTCCTCGACCCATTCGAGGACAAGCAAGCCGACAAACTTGCCGGCAAGCTCGGCTTCGCGCTTCGTGAGAAAGGCGACCTCGGAACGACTATCTTGATCGTGGACGCCACGGTGAACCTCGGCGACATCATCACGGGTGTCGAAGACTGGTGGTGGCCTCGGCCATCGAACACATCTCAGTCGAAGTATACGAGCCGCTGGTGCCTATCGACACCCAGGCCAAAAAAGAACGATCAACTCAAGCCCTTCATCGAGGCCTTCGAGATTGCGCGCGGCGTAGCCACGCCAAAGCAAGGCAAAGAGAAACTCAGCCCGCTCAATCGTCTGGGTGAGACGACTCTGGGCACATGTGGGTTCGTGGTGCCACCACTGAGCGAACAGGGCGTCCCCATCGTGCGCCCCGATCGCTGCAACACCGTAGCTCTCGTCCGAGCACCTTTGATGGTCGTTGCCTACAAGGCCTGCTCGGAGACGGCACCCATCGTGGTGGGCGCATTCATGGCCGCCGAAGAAATCGATCTTGTGCTGAAAAAAAGCGAGCCGCCTGCGCACGACCGTTCGGATCCTGAATCGGCAAACCTGCGCGACGTCAAGGGTGAAGCCAAGAACGTCGTATCGGCCGTGATGACACGCATCAAGGACAACCTGAAACGGTTCCAGCGCGAAACTGCGCCACCAGCGCCTGCCAAGCAGAAGCGCTTGTCCATCTTGGAACGCGCGTTGGGCTCCTACTTCCGCCCCCAGGGCATGGGCCCGAAGCAGCCACCCGAGCCCGTTGCTTCGCCGCTGCATTTGGTCTTCACCAAACAGCCTCACGCCGTCGCCACATCCGACGGGATGCTGAAACTGCGATCCGTCTTCGATCTATTTCTCGACCCGAAAGCCAGCGAGGAGCAAATGCGTCTGCACCTCAGAGTTAGCTGCCCGGTACTCGAGGACGATGGACAAGAGGGCGACGACCTCAAGCTGATCGTCAAGTTCACCGGGGTAAACGCGACGGCAGACCCCAACGACCATCGCCTCTTTCGCTTCGCAATGAAGAAGGGCGACAAGGCGCATTTCGCTGTCGAGTCCGAAAGCTACGATCCAGCGTGGACCGTGCGACTGCGCCCTGAGATCGACGCGGAGGCCGCGCTGTGACGAACGCGACGTACCACAAGAGCGCCAGCAAAGACGTGCGGCCGTTCTTCGAGGCAGCGACGCTCGAAGAAGCGATCGATCGCGCGCAGATTCGATTGCTCGACGGGCAGCCATTCACCGATGCGTCCTCGTTCATAGTCGAAGAGCAGGACGTTCCGAGGCTCGCGCTGGTCGTGAAACCCAACCTGAGTGAAGCCACGTTGGCCGGTGGCCCAATATCCCGCGGCAAGCTCGCGATTGCAGTCATGCCGTCACCCTCCTCATGAGACAGCCTCGTTCACAAGCTCTGCTGTCCAAGGCTGCGCCCGAAGAGATCGCCATTGGTCCTGAAGTTCTCGAAGGCCTGGGCGGTGGCTCTAACCTCACCGTCGAAGTAGCGCTCTGCCTGGCTGCAGCGCTGAACCGAGAAGTCGGCAAGCCTTTCTTGCAAGGCCACTGGCTCTCGAAGAAGACTTTCGACCTCCGGCCACCAAAGCCGGCCGAGGACTTCGGCGTCGATCCAATGAACGACGAGGGATGGGTCGCAATGGGCTATCCACCGAAGACTCTTTATCACGTCGACTACTACGGCGGCATCAATGAATCCGCCAACAAGGATCGGCCGATCGCCAAAGTCTTCGTTCACTCGGATGTTTACAAGAAACTTGCTGCCGACAACCTATCCAAGATGAGCCGCCCGATGATGGCCTTCTTGGCCGCAGAGATTCCTGCGCAGATTCTTGCCGTCAGCTTCGCCGATTGGAAAGAAGCCGAAACGGTTGAACCGCGCAGCCCTCTATCGGCCTTGCTCAAGCGCATTGACAAAGTGCAGCCCTGCACGCTGCAACAGCTAAAGCAGCTTGTCGATCAGCCCGGCTCCCAAAGCTGCGAGCGATTCTTCACGCCGACCAACAGTCGGTTCGACAAGTTGCGGAGGCTTGACCTATGCGCTATCCAATCATCACGACCACCGATGCCAGCGCCTATCTGGCCAGCAAACGGGCGGGCACCGCTTTGGATCTTGATCGCCTTGCGAAGAGTCGAGGGGACGGTGCCGAGCTGGAGCAGACCTTCATTGGCGATCTCCTCGCAGACTTGGCATCACTGAAATCGAAGTACGGCGCCGACGGCATGAAGAGCGCGAAGAATGCCAACAAGTTTGAGGCAGAAGCAGCCCGGGCGATTCACGAGCGCGTGAAGGTACCAGCGGACGTGCTTGCCGACGCCGACTTTTGGTTGTGGCTTGCCGTCGTCCACTTCAGCGTTATCGTCGAGTGGCGTTACGGGAGTCCTCAAAGCGGGACCGGTCTGGCCAACTATGGCATCGGCGCGCGTTCAGAGAACTTGATGTACCGGCTGTGGCTCCGCGCTGATCTAGTGCTCGACGAGCAAGCGGACGACCGATATCATCTGTGTCGTTGCGGCCAAGTGGACTTCTATCGCAGCCACCTCTTCCGGCAGGGCTATGCGAATGCGCGAAGTTTCGCTCGGGCGCTTGTGACGATGTTGGTATCCAACGATGAACGACGACGCCTCATCTCCAAGTGATCAGATTGGAGCAGCTCGTCGAAAAGCCTGCGACGGCTGCGAGCAAATCTGGTCTCTGGAGTTGTTCAACGAGCACGAGTGCCGGAAAATCTTCGAGGTCTGTAGCGAACAGAGATCCAACAACGGCATGCGATGAATCGCATTGACTTGGAAGACTACTCCTTCGAAAACACTCGCGTAATTCGTGAACTCAAGGTCGGCGCTCGCGCATGGCGCTCCGGTATCGAGAACAAGTCTGGCAACGTCGCCAACGGTCACTCCGCGTGGTGGCAGAGCTTCTTGCGGGGTGCGCCGGTCTTCACCGAGGTGATCGAAGGCAATCCACCGCCGATTCGAACTGTCGATGCGTTCTGCGGCTGCGGTGGATTGACCTTAGGAGCCGCCCAGGCCGCGATCGCCGTGGGTCGTCGGTTGGAGGCGGTGGCCGCTATCGATGTGGACGAAGGTGGCCTCGAAGTACACAAGGCCAACTTCAACACCGAGCACGTCTTGCACACCAGCGCATCCAGCCTCATCGACTTCCATGTCAGTGGCAGTGGTAAAGCCTCGGCTTTTTCCTATGCTCCCGAGGTGTTGCACCCGGCGCTTGTCGAAGAGGTCGGGAACATCGATCTGTTCTTGGCGGGGCCGCCTTGCCAGGGGCACTCGAACCTCAACAACAAAACTAGGCGCGAAGATCCGCGCAACCTTCTTTACCTCACGGCAGTCGCGTTGGCCGTTCGCCTCGAGGCCAAAATGGTGATCATCGAAAACGTGCCTGAGGTAGTCGAACGATCGCAGCAACGTCGTCACCGCTGCCAAAGCGCTGCTACAAGCGAACGGGTATGAGTTCATGGACAGCGGCGTGCTTGCGGCGCATGAAATGGGGTGGGCGCAAACGCGCAAGCGCTACTTCCTCATTGCGGCCAAGACAACGCCGTCGCCTGATCATCTGACGTTGAAAGCTGTTGCCAGCGGCCTCAAGCGCCAGAGCGCTGGACCTCGGCTGGGCCATCGGGGACTTGATGCGTGACCCCAAGGAAGCGGTTCTCACAGGCGTCATGGACACAGTGCCGGCGCTGTCGGAAGAAAACCGTTCACGTATCGACTGGCTGTTCAAGAACAACCAATCGGAGCTGCCGAACCAAGAAAGGCCCGACTGTCACAGAGATCGGCACACTTACCCCTCGGTCTACGGTCGGATGTTTTGGGACAAGCCAGCACAAACCATCACCACCGGGTTCCTGACGCCAGGAAGCGGCCGCTAAATTCATCCCGTACGGCATCGCGGCATCACGCCCAGAGAGGCTGCGCGCATTCAGACGTCTCCTACGGCTCCCACTTCGTTGTCAACGGCCACGATCCTGCGCTCAATGCGCTGACAAAATGTATCGGGGATGCCGTGCCGTCTCTATCGCGGTTACGCGGCAGTACTCCCGTTGCTCACGGCATTCTGATTGCGCTGTAGCCGGCGCTGGCCGAGCAATGGCCGATACCCTCACCAAGACCGAGCGCTCGGATCGCATGCGCAGCGTGAAGCAGCGGAGCACAGCGCTGGAGCTGCTCGTGCGTAAGGGACTTCACAAGCGCGGCCTGCGCTACGTCCTTGGCGGTTTAACGCCTGCCCGGAAGTCCCGATTTGACTTTCCCCTCGCGCAAAGCGGTCGTTTTCGTGCATGGCTGCTTCTGGCACGCTCACAGCTGTCGGCTCGGTAGAAGACCAAGTTCGAACACAAGATTCTGGGATCAGAAGGCCGTTGCGAACAAGGCCAGGGATGCTCGCAAAGAGGCTGAGCTACGAGCTATTGGCTGGACGGTCTTCGCGGTTTGGCAATGCGAGCTAAATGCTCAAAGACGCGAAGCCACGCTTGATCGACTTGCCGAAGCAATACGCGCTGTAGATGCCAAGCAGGCTGGATAGGCTGCATTGAGCACCGCCCTGCATACGCATCAAGCGTCGATATTCGCCGCCCGCAACGCATTGCTCTCGATGAACTCGCGCCGCGGCTCGACCTCGTCGCCCATCAGCATCGTGAACACGCGGTCGGCTTCGATGGCGTCGTCGATCTGCACTTTGAGCAGGCGGCGCACGTTCGGGTCCATCGTCGTTTCCCACAACTGGATGGGATTCATTTCGCCCAGGCCCTTGTAGCGCTGGCGGCTGACGGCCCCTTCGGCCTGCGTCATCAGCCAGGCCATCGCGGCGCGGAAGTCGCTGGTCGGCGTTTCCTTGGCGCGCTCGCCTTCGCCGCGGCGCACGATGGCGTCGGCGCCGAGCAGGCCTTTGAACGTGAGGCCCGCACTCGACAGCGCGGCGTAGTCGGCGCCGTGCACGAAGTCGGCGGTGACGGCGCTCGACTTGACGTTGCCGTGGTGGCGGCGGCTGATGCGCAGCAGGTGTTTGTCGGTGCGCGCGTCGTACTCGGCCGCGACTTCGGCGTCGTGCAGCGCGGCCTGCATCGCGGCGGCGCTGGTTTCCGCGGCGGCGGCGTTGTCGAGGTCGAGCACCAGGCCGTCGGCCATCGCCTTCAGGCCTTCGACGTCCATCCACGCCGACAAGCGTTCGATGACGTTCTGCGCCACGACGTATTGCCGCGCCAGTTCTTCCAACGCGCTGCCGGTGATGGCGGGCTTGCCGTCGCCGGGCAGCACCTGCGCGCCGTCGAGCGCGACCTTCATCAGGTAGGCGTCGAGTTCGTTGCCGTCTTTCAAATACTGCTCGTGCTTGCCGTGCTTGACCTTGTACAGCGGTGGCTGCGCGATGTAGATGTGGCCGCGCTCCACCAGCTCCAGCATCTGGCGGTAGAAGAAGGTCAGCAGCAGCGTGCGGATGTGCGCGCCGTCCACGTCGGCATCGGTCATGACGATGATGCGGTGGTAGCGCAGCTTGTCCGGGTTGAAATCGTCCTTGCCGATGCTGGTGCCAAGCGCCGTGATCAGCGTGACGATCTCGTTGGACGTGAGCAGCTTTTCGTAGCGCGCTTTCTCGACGTTCAGGATCTTGCCGCGCAGCGGCAGGATCGCCTGGAACTTGCGGTCGCGGCCTTGCTTGGCGCTGCCGCCGGCGGAGTCGCCCTCGACGATGTAGATCTCGCACAGCGCCGGGTCTTTTTCCTGGCAGTCGGCCAGCTTGCCGGGCAGGCCCATGCTGCCGAGCACGGTCTTGCGCGTCGCTTCACGCGCCTTGCGCGCCGCTTCGCGAGCGCGGGCGGCATCGACGATTTTTCCGCAGACGATCTTGGCGTCGTTCGGGTTCTCCTGCAGCCACTCGGTGAGCTTGGCGGCAACGATCTCTTCGACCGGGCCGCGCACTTCACGACGACACCAGCTTGTCCTTGGTCTGCGAGCTGAACTTCGGCTCGGGCACCTTGACGCTGATCACGCAGGCCAGGCCTTCGCGCATGTCGTCGCCGGTGACCTCGACCTTGGCCTTCTTCGCGAACTCGTGCTCTTCGATGTACTTATTGATGACGCGTGTCATCGCTGCACGCAGCCCCGTCAGGTGCGTGCCGCCGTCGCGCTGCGGGATGTTGTTGGTGAAGCACAGCACGTTCTCGCTGTAGCTGTCGTTCCACTGCATCGACACTTCGACGCCGACAAGGGTGTTCTGCTCGCTCATCTTCTCGCCGATGGCGTGGAAGATGTTCGGGTGCAGGACCTTCTTGCCCTGGTTGATGAACTCGACAAAACCGCGCACGCCACCGACATAAGCGAAGTTGTCTTCCTTCGCATTGCGCTCATCGACCAGGCGGATCTTCACGCCGTTGTTCAGGAACGAAAGCTCACGCAGGCGCTTGGCCAGCACGTCGTAGTGGAAGTCGATGTTCTGGAAGATCTCGTCGTCCGGCAGGAAGTGCACTTCGGTGCCGCGCTTGTCGGTCTCGCCGGTGACCTTCATCGGGCTGACTTCGAAGCCATTGCGCATCTCGAGCAAGCGGTCCTGCGGGATGCCCTTCTTGAATTCGAGCAGGTGCACCTTGTGGTCGCGGCGCACGGTCAATCGAAGTTGTTTGGACAGCGCGTTGACGCACGACACACCGACGCCATGAAGCCCGCCCGAAACCTTGTAGCTGTTCTGATTGAACTTGCCGCCGGCGTGCAGCTCGGTCAGCGCAATCTCGGCGGCACTGCGCTTGGGCTCGTGCTTGTCGTCCATCTTGACGCCGGTCGGGATACCGCGGCCGTTGTCGATGACGCTGATGCTGTTGTCGCTGTGGATGGTGACGATGATGTCGTCGCAATGCCCGGCCAGCGATTCGTCGATCGAGTTGTCGACGACTTCGAAAACGAGGTGGTGCAACCCCGTGCCGTCGCTCGTATCACCGATGTACATGCCAGGGCGCTTGCGCACCGCCTCCAGGCCTTCGAGGATCTGGATTGAGTCGGCGCCGTAGCCGTCTTGGGGGGCGTTCGGGTCGCTGGGTTTGGGGATCGGTACGTCGGTCATCGTGTCAATGCATCAGTCAAGAAAAGCACAAGCGGGCACTGAGGCCCGCTCGCGGCTCGTTGGAAAACGGCGGTTGCTCAAATACGCATGGGCATCACGACATATTTGAAGCCTGGTTGATCGGGCAGCGAGAACAGCGCGCTCGAACTACCGTCCTGCAATTCCAGTTTGACCATCTCGGCGTTGCTATTCGCCAGCGCGTCGATGAGATACGTGACGTTGAAGCCGATCTCGATCGTGTCGCCGTTGTAATCGACTTCGAGTTCTTCCTTGGCCTCTTCCTGCTCGGCGTTGCTCGCCGTCAGGCGCAGCGTGCCGGGCTCGATGTTGACGCGCACGGCCTTGAACTTCTCGCTGGTCAAGATCGCGGCGCGCTGCAGGCTCGACAGCAGCGGCGTGCGGCCGAGCGTCACCGAGTTCTTCAGCGTCTTCGGGATCACGCGGTTGTAATCCGGGAACTTGCCTTCGACGAGCTTGGTCACGAACTCCATGCCCGAGAACGCAAACTTGGCCTGGTTGCCGGCAAAGCGCATTTCGATCGGCGTGTCTTCGTCTTTCAGCAGGCGCTGCAATTCGAGCACCGTCTTGCGCGGCAGGATCACGTCCTGCTTCGGGATGTCCACGTCGAGCGTGGCCTGCGCGAGCGCCAGGCGGTGGCCGTCGGTGGCCACCAGCGTCAGCACCTTGCCTTCGGCGACGAAAAGGATGCCGTTCAGGTAGTAGCGGATGTCGTGCACCGCCATCGCGAAATGCACCTGGTTGATCAGGCTCTTCAGCGTCTTCTGCGGCACGGAAAACGCAGGCCCGAAATCGACCGCTTCGTTGACGAGCGGGAAGTCGTCGGCCGTCAGCGTCTGCAACGTGAAGCGGCTCTTGCCGCCTTGCAGCGTCAGCTTGTTCTGGTTCGCCGACAGCGTCACGACCTGATCGGGCGGCAGCGTGCGCAGGATATCGATCAGCTTGCGCGCGCCGACCGTGGTGCTGAAGTTGCCGGCGTCACCACCCAACTCGGCCGCGGTGCGGACCTGAATTTCCAAGTCACTCGTCGTGAACTCGATGCGCCCAGCCGTCTTGCGCATCAGCACATTGGCCAGGATCGGCAACGTGTGCCGGCGCTCGACGATGCCGGCGACCGACTGCAATGCGCCGAGCACCTGGTCCTGCGCAGCCTTGAACACGATCATGTTGTTCTCTTCCTTCAAGTCTTCTTTTTAAGACTGGTGTTAGTAGTAGAGGGCAACGCCTTCTGTGGAGAACCGCATTTTCGCCTGAGTTTTCAAGGGCTTGGCTGATGACAAGCCCTGTGCGTGACCCTGCGTGGAGAAGCGGGAGTCGCAGGCAACAACTTCGGCGGCGACGCGGTGGCAGTGGACAACCATGCGGTTGCCAGCGGACTGTCCACAGGCTTGCACGGACCTCAGGCCAGCGCCGGGCCGCTCCCAAGCGTGGGCCTGAGGCTTCCCCTCGGGGGAGGGCGAGCGCAGCGAGCGAGGGGCCGTCAACGCTATCCCTTCAACGTCTGTTCGAGCACGTGCAACTGCTGGTTCAGCTCGGGGTTCTTCGTCCGTTCGCCGCCGATCTTGCGCACGGCGTGCAGCACCGTCGTGTGGTCGCGGCCGCCGAAGCTGTCGCCGATTTCGGGCAGGCTCTTCTGCGTCATCTCCTTGGCCAGGTACATCGCAATCTGCCGCGGCCGCGCGATCGAGGCCGGGCGCTTCTTGCTGTACATGTCGGCGACCTTGATCTTGTAGAAGTCGGCGACGGTCTTCTGGATGTTCTCGATGCCGATCTGCCGGTTCTGGATCGACAGCAGATCGCGCAGCGCCTCGCGCGCCAAGCCGATCGCCACCTCTTTCTGCGAAAAGCGCGCGTAGGCGATGACCTTGCGCAACGCGCCTTCGAGTTCCCGCACGTTGGCGCGCACGTTCTTGGCGATGAAAAACGCCACGTCCTCGGGCATCTCGGAGCCTTCGGCCAGCGCCTTGCGGATCAGAATAGCGACGCGCATCTCCAGCTCCGGCGGCTCGATCGCCACCGTCAGGCCCGAGTCGAAGCGCGAGGTCAGCCGCTCGTCGATATCCACCAGCCCTTTCGGGTAGGTGTCGCTGGTCATGATGATGTGCGCCTTCTTGGCCAGCAGCGCTTCGAAGGTGTTGAAGAACTCTTCCTGCGTGCGGTCCTTGCCGGCAAAGAACTGCACATCGTCGATCAGCAGCAGGTCCAGCGAGTGGTACTTGGCTTTGAGCTCATCGAAGGTCTTGCGCTGGTAGTTCTTGACGACGTCGCTGATGAACTGTTCGGCGTGCAGGTACAGCACACGCGCGTCGGGCCGGTCTTTGAGCAGCGCATTGCCGACCGCATGCACGAGGTGCGTCTTGCCGAGGCCGACGCCGCCATAGATGAACAGCGGGTTGTACATGTGGCCGGGGCTGCCGGCGACGTGGAGGGCGGCGGTGCGGGCCATCTGATTCGCACGGCCGGCGACCAGCGAGTCGAACGTCAGTGCGGCATTCAGGCGGTGGATCGGCAGCAAAGCGGCACGAGCCGACGATTCGGCGGCGCGTGCCACGGCAGACGGCAGCGCGGCCTGGACAGGCTCGTTGGCCGCGCTTCGGGCCGGCACGGGGGCCAGATGCAGCTGCAAAGACACCGGCTGCCCGGCCAGCCGCGTCAGCACGCCCTCGATCCGGCTGGCGTATTGCGAGCGGATCCAGTCGAGCTTGAAGCGATTGGGCACGCGCAGCGAGACCACCGCGGACTGCCCGTTGACGGCCACGTCGGCCGGGGGCAGGGGGCGGATCCAGGTGTTGTATTGCTGTTCAGGCAGTTCGGCGGCCAGTTGCTCGCAACCGCGCTGCCAGAGGTCATTGCTCATGTGGACAAGTTCTTTTGGAGCGGGCGCGAGTGTAGTCCAGCCGGGGTGCTGCCGAGCGGTTTATCCACAGTTTTTGGACGCGCCCGGCCTTGACATCCCTGGAGGTCTTGAGGCCGTCGTCGTTGACCGGCTATCCTCTTCGTGCTGCAATCGCGGGTTTTTCGCAAACGCGCCGCGCGCCTTGCCCACTCCAACTGGACTGACTCATGAAACGTACTTATCAAGCGTCGAAGACGCGTCGCGCCCGCACCCACGGCTTTCTCGTCCGCATGAAGACCCGCGGCGGCCGCGCCGTGATCAACGCGCGCCGCGCCAAGGGCCGCAAGCGCCTGGCTGTCTGAGCGATCGGCCGGCCACGGCCGTGCCGACGACCGCCCGCCCGCGGCCGAGGCTGCCGGGACGGCCTTGGGTGGCTTTGGGCGGCGACGCGTTGAAAGCGCTGCTGTCCGCCCCCACCCTCGCCAAGACGGCGCACTTTGTCCTGCAAGCCGCGCCGCACCGGCCGGTTGCGCAGGAGTTACCCACCGAAGCCGCACCAGACCGGACCGAATCTGTGGATAACTCTGTTTCCGTGTTCACTGCGCCGCTTGGTTTGGCGCTGGTCGTGCCGAAGCGCCACGCCAAACGCGCCGCCACACGCCATCTGATCAAGCGCCAGATGCGCGAGGCCCTGCGCCGCCGCCTCGACGGCTGGGCAGGGCGGCAGCTACTGATTCGCCAGCGCGGTCCGTTCGACCGCCAGCAGTTCCCGAGCGCCGCCTCCGACGCGCTGCGCGCTGTGGTGCGCGCCGAACTCGATCTGCTGTTCGCACGGGCGGCCGCGCGATGAAGATAACGACCCCGCCGGCACTCTGGCCGCGCCGCCTGCTGGCCGCGCCGATCCGCGCCTATCGTTTCTTCCTCAGTCCGTGGCTCGGCAGCGCCTGCCGCTTCGAGCCGACCTGCTCACGTTATGCCCTCGACGCGATCGATGCGCATGGTGCCGCAGCAGGTGCTTACTTGGCCGCGCGGCGCGTGTTGCGCTGCCATCCTTGGTGCCACGGCGGCCACGACCCGGTGCCGCCGCCGCCTTCTTCCGAGAGTCACAAGAGCCTTTTTTCATGACCGACATCCGACGCACCCTCTTGTGGATGGTGTTCACCATGTCCCTGGTTTTCCTTTGGGACGCCTGGAACAAGCACACCGGCCAGCCGTCGTGGTTCTCGCCGACGCCGCCTCGCGCTGCGGCCAGTGCGCCGCCCCTGGCCGCGCCGGGAGCGGCGCCCACGGCAGCGGCACAGACCGGCATCCCCGCCGCCGCGGCGGTGCCCGGCGCAGCCGCGGCCACGACCACGACCGCTGCACCGGCCGCCACAACAGCGGCCGGCGAAGAAACCGTCGTCACGACCGATCTCGTCAAGGCGACTTTCGACAGCGTCGGCGCCAGTCTGGTGCGCCTGGAGCTGCTGCAGCAGGCCGATGCCGAGGACCGGCAGCGCAAGGTCGTGCTCTTCGACCGCAGCACCGAGCGCGTGTACAAGGCGCAAAGCGGCCTCATCACCGCGCAGCCCGGCGTCACGCTGCCCAACCACTGGAACGCGATGAAGCGCGTCGATGGCCCCACGGCGCTGGCCGCCGGCAGCAACGAGATCGCCGTTCGCTTCGAATCGCTGGGTGAAGGCGGCGTCAAGCTCGCCAAGACCTACACCTTCAAGCGCGGCAGCTACCAGATCGGCGTCAAGCACGAACTGATCAACAACGGCACGGCGGCCGTGACGCCGCAGCTCTACCTCGGCCTGGAGCGCGACGGCAACCCGGCGCGCGGCGAGTCGAAGTGGTACTTCACCTTTACCGGCCCGGCGGTGTACACCGAGGCCAAGAAGTACGAAAAGATCGACTTCAAAGACATCGAGAAGGGCAAGGCCGGCCACGTGCTCGCCGCCAACGACGGCTGGGTGGCGATGGTGCAGCACTATTTCGCGTCGGCTTGGCTGGTGCCCGACGGCACGCCGCGCGAGTTCCGCACGCAGAAGGTCGGCAACAACCTTTATGCGGTGCAGATGGTGCTGCCGCTGGGCGAGCTCGCGCCCGGCGCCAGCAAAGCCCACGAGGCGACGCTGTTTGCCGGCCCGCAGGAAGAGAAGAACCTCGAAGCGATGGCGCCCGGGCTCGAGCTGGTCAAGGACTATGGTTGGTTCACCGTGCTGGCCAAGCCGCTGTTCTGGGTGCTCGACCAGTTGTACAAGCTGCTCAACAACTGGGGCTGGTCGATCGTGGCGCTGGTGGTGCTGCTGAAGATCGCCTTCTACTGGCTCAACGCCAGCGCCTACCGCTCGATGGGCAAGATGAAGGCGCTGGCGCCGCGCATCACCGACATGCGCGAGCGCTACAAGGACAAGCCGCAGTTGATGCAGCAGGAGATGATGCGCATCTACCGCGAGGAAAAGGTCAACCCGCTCGGCGGCTGCCTGCCGATCGTGGCGCAGATGCCGTTCTTCATCGCCCTGTACTGGGTGCTGCTGTCATCGGTGGAGATGCGCAACGCGCCGTGGATCGCCTGGATCCACGACCTGTCGGCGCCCGACCCGTTCTTCGTGCTGCCGCTGCTGATGACGCTGTCGTCGCTGTTCCAGGTCTGGCTGCAGCCGGCGCCGGCCGATCCGATGCAGGCCAAGATGATGTGGATGATGCCGCTGATCTTCGGCGTCATGTTCTTCTTCTTCCCCGCCGGCCTGGTGCTGTACTGGCTGACGAACAACATCCTGTCGATCGCGCAGCAGTGGTGGATCAACCGCCAACTCGGTGTGAAATGAACAATGCGGGTTTGCGTGTGAACGTCACGTCCTAGGGGGAGATGCCGCGTCCGGGGGGTTCCTCCGCGCCGGGCTTGCGGCGACCATGCAGACATGCGGGGATGACCCGGCGCGGCTCGACAACAAGGGCGCAGACGCCGGCTCGGGAGGACGGATTCAACTCCCCCCGCGCCATTCGAGACGAAGGCACCGGGCGATGACAATCACCCGGTGCCTTCTGCCTTTTCCGAGCACCCCGACGACCCGATCGCCGCCGTCGCCACTGCGCCCGGCCGCGGCGCGGTCGGCATCGTTCGGGTCTCGGGCAAGCACCTCGCCGCGCTGGCGCAGACCCTCACCGGCCGCACGCTGACGCCGCGCGTCGCGCACTACGGGCCGCTGCGCGATGCGCAGGGCGCGGCCATCGACCAGGGCTTGGCGCTGTTCTTCCCCGCGCCGCACTCGTACACCGGCGAAGACGTGCTCGAGCTGCAAGCGCACGGCGGCCCGGTTGTGCTGCAACTGCTGCTCGCGCGCTGTCTCGAAGCTGCGGCGCAGACCGACGCCGCCAGCGGCCAGGCGGTCGCGCCCTACCTGCGCATTGCGCAACCCGGCGAGTTCACGCTGCGCGCCTTTCTCAACGGCAAGCTCGACCTGGCGCAGGCCGAGGCTGTGGCCGACCTGATCGACGCCAACACCGAAGCGGCGGCGCGCTCGGCCTCGCGCTCGCTGGCGGGCGCGCTGTCGCGCGAAGTCGATGCGTTGGCTCAAGCGCTGATCGGCTTGCGCACGCTGGTCGAAGCCACGCTCGACTTCCCCGAAGAAGAGATCGACTTCCTGCAGAAGGCCGACGCCAACGGCCGGCTGGCGGCGATCGCGGCCGACATCGAACGCGTGCTCGACCGCACGCGCCAGGGCGCGCTGCTGTCCGAGGGCATGACGGTCGTGCTCGCCGGCCAGCCCAACGTCGGCAAAAGCTCGCTGCTCAACGCGCTGGCCGGCGCGGAACTGGCGATCGTCACGGCGGTGCCCGGCACGACGCGCGACAAGATCGGCCAGACGATCCAGATCGAAGGCGTGCCGGTGCATGTGATCGACACCGCCGGCCTACGCGAGCCTGAGCGATGAAGTCGAGCGCCTGGGCATCGCGCGCAGCTGGCGCGAGATCGACAACGCCGACGCGGTGATCTTCCTGCATGACCTGACGCGTGCCGGCCTTGCCGACTATGAAGCCGGTGAAAGCGCGGTGCAGGCGCGGCTGGGCGATCCGGCGCGGCTGCTGCACGTCTTCAACAAGAGCGACGCGTCGAACGCGGCTGCGCCGGCCGCGGGCTTGCGCATTTCCGCGCTCACCGGCGCCGGTCTGCCCGAGTTGCGCCGCGCGCTGCTGGAGCGCGCCGGGTGGCACGCCAGCCCGCAAGGCGATGTCTTCATCGCCCGCACGCGCCACGTGCAGGCGCTGCGGCGCACGCAGGAGCATGTTGCCGCCGCGCAGGCGCTGGCCGCGCGCGCCGACGCTGCGCTCGACCTGCTGGCCGAAGAGCTGCGCCTGGCCCACCACGCGCTCGGCGAGATCACCGGCCGCTGGAGTGCCGACGCCTTGCTCGGTGAGATATTCGGCCGCTTCTGCATAGGGAAGTGAGCGCGCCCGGCCGCCCCGAAGCGATGACAGACCGCAGCGCGCAGCGCGAAGGTTGCTCACGGCCGCGCGCCATCCCACGCCTGCGCGGTTGAAGAGGCAGGGCCAGCCTGCCACCATCGGCAGTCCCGCACCGAAGAACGCCATGGCCATCCAGACCCTTCACGACGCCGTTCAATCGCTCAACGCCCCGGACGCCTTCAAGCCGCGCTTCACGCCGGATCAGTGGCGCATGTTCGAAGCCTTTCTGACGCGGCACGAAGTGCGCGGCGGCGATCTGCTGGTCAAGCAGGGCGAACACGACCGCACGATGTACCTGCTCGAAAGCGGGACCTTGCAAGTCTTCGTGCAGCCGCCGAAGAGCGGCGGACGGCTGTCGATCCTGCGCGCAGGATCGGTCGTCGGCGAGGCCGGGCTGTTCAGTGACCAGCCGCGCATGGCCAATGTCGAAGCGATGGGGAATTGCGTCGTCTGGGCGCTGCGCGGCCCGCGCTATGAAGAGCTGGCGGCGCGCAACCCTTCGCTGACGCTCGAGCTCGTGCGCGCTGCGGCGGCGCTGATGGGCGTGCGCATGCGCGCCAACATCGAGATGGGGCAAGCCGTCAGTTGCGGCCGAGTGCGCTTGCGGCCTCAGTGGCCTTCGAAATTCACCAGCGTGAAGATCGGCAGCCCGGCCGAGCGCAACTTCTGTGACCCGCCGAGTTCGGGCAGATCGACGATCGCCGCGCCCTCGATGACGGTCGCGCCGAGCCGCTCCAGCAGCCGGTGCCCGGCCATCATCGTGCCGCCGGTGGCGATCAGATCGTCGAGCAGCAGCACGCGCTCGCCGGGGCGCACCGCGTCGGCGTGCATTTCCACCGTGGCGCTGCCGTACTCGAGCTCGTAGCTTTCTTCGACCGTCTTGAACGGAAGCTTGCCCTTCTTGCGGATCGGGATGAAGCCGACGCCGAGCTCATGCGCCAGCACCGCGCCGATGATGAAGCCGCGCGCGTCCAGGCCGGCCACCGCGTCCGGGTGGGTGTCGAAATAACGGTGCACGAACTGGTCGATCAGCACGCGAAAGACCTTCGGGTCGGACAGCAGCGGTGTGATGTCGCGGAACAGCACACCGCGCTCGGGCCAGTCGGGCACCGTGCGAATGCGCTCGCGGATGTAGGCCGGCGGGTCGGTGATGGCGCTGGGCTTGGGGTGCATGCGGCGGATCCTTCATGCGAACGGCGTGGCCGCGATGCTGCCATCGGCGCGCCGGTTGATCCACAGCGCCTGGCCCATCTGTGTTGTTGCACCAACGAAAGCGCTGATGTTCACCTGGTGCGAGACCCACAGCTCGAAGCCGGGCCCGCGCAACGTTGAGAGGCGCGCACGCAGCAGCGCGGTCTGCTGCGGCTCGCGCTCTCGCTCGTCGAAGAAAGAGTCGAGCGCGGGCCAGGCTTCGGTCGCTGCAACCCGACCCAGGCCCTGCGCCACTTCATCGGCCGTGTGCAGGCAACGGCACCAGCGGCTCGAGCGCAGCGCTGTCGGCCGCAGGCCGAGCGTCGCCAGCGTGGCGCCGAACGCTCGCGCTTGCGCGCGCCCTTCGGGCGACAGGTTGCGCTGCGTCGCGCAGCGCCCCAGCACGAAACCCGGTGGGTCGCCGACGCCGGGATCGGTTTGCGCGTGACGCATCAGCAGCACCGGCCCGCCCGCAGCGCGCGCGTGCGCAGGCGCCGCGGCGGCCAAGAGCACAGCGAGGGCGCGGCGGCGCGACAGCTTCATCATCGGCTTCAAGCATGCAACAGCTTTTGCTCGGCCAGCGCCAGCGCCTCGGGCAACCCCGACAGCACCAAGGTGTCCCCGGCTTCGAGCGTCAGCGCGTCATTGGCCTCGTGCACCGGCCCGCTGGCGCGTCGCACCGAGACCACGTGCACGCCGACCGCGTGCAGTGCCTGGTCGGCCAGCGGCCGGCCAAGGCAGGGCGCGGCCGTCGGCAGCGTGACGCTGGCCAGGCGTGCCTGCTGCAACTCTTCGACCGTGTCGTCGTCGGCGCCGTGGAAGTAGCCGCGCAGCAGGCTGTAGCGCGCGTCGCGCGCATCGCGTGCGATGCGGATGACGCGCCGCATCGGCACCCCCACCAGCGCCAGCGTCTGGCTGGCCAGCATCAGCGAGCCCTCGATCGCTTCGGGCACGACCTCGGTGGCGCCGGCGGACTTCAACTTGTCGAGGTCGCTGTCATCGACCGTGCGCACCACCACCGGCACTTGCGGCGCATGCGAGCGCACCACCTGCAGGATCTTCAGCGCCGAGGCCGTGTCGGGGTAGGTCACGACGACCGCGCTGGCGCGCGCCAGGCCGGCGGCCATCAGGCTGCGCAGCCGCGCCGCGTCGCCGAAGACCACGCTCTGGCCGGCGGCGGCGGCTTGCCGAACACGGTCCGGATCGAGGTCAAGCGCCATGTACGGGATGCGCTCGCCGTCGAGCAACCGCGCCAGGTTCTGGCCGCTGCGGCCGTAGCCGCAGATGATGACGTGAGCTTCGTTGGCGATCGACTTCTTGGCGATCGTCGTCAGCGCCACCGATTGCATCAGCCAGTCCGATGAACTGACGCGCGCGACGATGCGGTTGCTGTACATGACGATGAACGGCGTGGCGATCATCGACAGCACCATGCTCGCCAGCACCGGGCTCATCCATTGCGGCGCGACCAGGCCGCCGTCGGCGCCGAGCGTCAGCAGCACGAAGCCGAACTCGCCCGCCTGCGCAAGGTACAAGCCGGTGCGCAGCGCCGTGCCCGGCGCGGCGCCGAAGCCGCGCGCCAAGCAGCGCGACGAGCATGAACTTGGCGACCACCGGCGCGAGTGTGAGCAGCAGGACGAGAAACCACTGGTCCGCCACCGGCCGCCAATCGAGCTTCATGCCGATGGTGATGAAGAACAGGCCGAGCAGCACGTCGTGGAACGGCCGGATGTCGGTCTCGACCTGGTGCTTGTATTCGGTCTCGGCCACCAGCATGCCGGCAACGAAGGCACCGAGCGCCAGCGACAAGCCGGCATGTTCCGTCAGCCAGGCCAGGCCCAGCGTCACCAGCAGCAGGTTCAACACGAACAGCTCTTCGCTCTTGCGCCGCGCCACCAGCGTCAGCCACCAGCGCATCGCCTGCCGGCCGCCGGTGAGCAGCAGGCCGAGCAGCGCGGTGGCCTTGACGACGGCCCAGCCGAGCGAGGCCGCCATCTCGCCGCCCGATTGTCCGAGCGCGGGAATCAACACCAACAGCGGCACGACGGCCAGATCCTGGAACAGCAGCACGCCCATGACGCGCCGGCCGTGATCCGATCTCGAGTTCGAGCCGCTCGGCCATCAGCTTGACGACGATGGCGGTGGACGACATCGCAAACGCGCTGCCGAGCACGAGCGCGCCGGCGTAACTGAGCTCCCACGAGCGCGCCGTGAAGTCGAACAGCCAGATCAACAGGCCGTTGCCGATGACCGCGCCGGCGATCGTCAACGTCACCTGCGACAAGCCGAGGCCGAAGACCAGCGAGCGCATCGCGCGCAGCTTCGGCAAGTTGAATTCGAGGCCGATGACGAACATCAGAAAGACGACGCCGAACTCGGCCAGGTACTGCACCGCGGCCGAGTCCTTGGCCAGCGCCAGCGCGTTCGGGCCGATCAGCACGCCGACGACGAGGTAGCCGAGCATCGGCGGCAGTTTGAGCGAGCGGCAAACGACGACGCCGAGCACGGCGGCGACGAGGTACAGCAGCACGAGTTCGAGGGTCGAGGCCATCAGCGTCGATTGAAAAATGGGCGCATGCCTGAAGCCTAGAATCGACTGTCAGTAGAACACGAGACGTGATGCCCGAAGCCGCTCCATTCGACGCCGACCGCGCCCTCGCCCTCGCCGCGCGCACGCTCGACATCGAAGCCGCAGGCGTTGATCGGCGCCAAGGCGCGGTTGTCGGCGAGCTTCACGCAGGCCGTGCAGACCATTCTCGCGAGCCGCGGGCGCGTCGTCGTCATGGGCATGGGCAAGAGCGGCCATGTCGGCCGCAAGATCGCGGCCACGCTGGCTTCCACCGGCACACCGGCGATGTTCGTGCACCCGGCCGAGGCCAGCCACGGCGACCTGGGCATGGTCACCGCGGCCGATGTCGTGATCGCAATCTCCAACTCCGGCGAGAGCGATGAATTGAACGTGCTGCTGCCGGTCTTGAAGCGCGCGCATGTGCCGCTGATCGCCATCACCGGCAAACAGCAATCGACGCTCGGCGAGCATGCCGATGCGGTGCTGCTGTCCACCGTCGAGCAGGAGGCCTGCCCGCTCAACCTCGCGCCGACGGCGAGCACGACCACGCAGATGGCCCTCGGCGACGCACTCGCGGTGGCGCTGCTCGACGCGCGCGGCTTCGAGGAAGGCGACTTCGCGCGCTCGCACCCCGGCGGCGCGCTCGGCCGCAAGCTGCTGGTGCATGTGCGCGACCTGATGCGCAAGGACGCGCTGGTGCCGCGCGTCGCGCCCGAGACCGCGTTCACGGACATGCTGCGCGAGATGGGCGGCAAGGGCCTCGGCGCAACCGCAGTCATCGACGACAGCGGCCGACCGATCGGCGTCTTCACCGACGGCGACTTGCGCCGCCTGATCGAAAAAGGCATCGACCTGCGCAACATCCGCGCGGGCGAGGTGATGCACGCCAACCCGCGCACGATCCGCGCCGACCGCCTGGCGGCCGAGGCGGCCGATGTGATGGAGCAGTTCAAGATCAACTGCATGCTGGTCGTCGATGACAGCGGCGTGCTCGTCGGCGCGTTCAATTCGAACGACCTGATGCGCGCCAAGGTCATCTGATGCCCGCGCTGTCGTTCCCGCCCGAGTTGCTGCTCAAGGCCCAGGGCCGTGGCCTCGGCATCAAGGCGGCGATTTTCGACGTCGATGGCGTGCTCACCGACGGCAGCCTGTACATCGGCGAGCAGGGCGAAACCTTCAAGGCCTTTCACGTGCTCGACGGCCAGGGGCTGAAGCTGCTCGCGCAAGGCGGCGTCGCGCCGATCGTCATCACCGGCCGCGATTCGCTCGCCGTGCGGCGTCGCGTCGCCGATCTCGGCCTGCAGCACATGCGCTTCGGCGTGGCCGACAAGCTCGCCGCGGCCAACGAGCTGCTGCAAACGCTGGCGATCGAATGGGCCGACGTGGCGGTGATGGGTGACGACTGGCCCGACCTGCCCTTGTTTGCCCACGCCGCCTTCGCCTGTGCACCGCCGAACGCGCACGCCGAAGTGCGCGCGCGTGGCGCATCACGTGACCAGTGCACGCGGCGGCCAAGGCGCGGCGCGCGAATGCTGCGATCTGCTGTTGATGGCCAGCGGGTGCTATGCCTCGCTGCTGGCCGGCCAACTGATGACACTGGACGCGCGATAGCGTGGCCCTCGATCTCGAAAGCCTGCTGCAACCGCTCGACCCGCTGCCGGCGTCGGGCCCGCAGAATCCGCCGCGGCGTCCGCGTCAGCCGTTCTGGTGGCGTGTCGGCCAGCTCGCCTCGGCCTACCTGCCGCTGATCCTGATGGCCCTGCTGGCGCTGGCCACCTGGTGGCTGGTCAGCAACACGCCGCGCCCCGACGTGCCGCGCGAGGCCGCGCCGCCGCGCCACGAGCCCGACTACACGATGCAGGGCTTCACGCTGCAGCGCTTTGCCGCCGACGGCGCGCTGCGCGTGCAGGTGCAAGGCGAGCGCATGCGCCATTACCCCGACACCGACACGATGGAGATCGATCAGGCGACGATTCGCGCCACGGCGGCGGACGGCAGCGTCACCGTGGCCACCGCGCGCCTGGCGGTCGCCAATAGCGATGCCTCGCAGGTGCAGTTGCAAGGCGGCGCGCGCGTGCGCCGCGAAGCCACCGCAGCGGCGGCAGCGATCGAGTTCGAGAGCGAATTCCTGCAAGCCTTTCTCGACACCGAGCGTGTCACGTCGCACCTGCCGGTGCGCCTGCGCCAGGGCACGAGCGAGATGCGCGTGGCCTCGCTCGACTACGACAACCTGTCGCGCAGCGCCAAGTTCGGCGGGCCGCTGCGGGCGCGCTTCGACGTGCCGGCGAGGAAATGACGGCGCCGCTGGTTTTCATCACCGGCGCATCGAGCGGCATCGGCCAGGCGCTCGCCGCGCGCTATGCCAAGGCCGGCTGGCGTCTGGCGTTGGCTGCGCGCCGCGTCGGCGAGATCGAGAACTGGGCGCAAGCGCAAGGGCTCGGCCGCGAACGCTGCATCGCCTATGTCGCCGACGTGCAGCAGATCGACAGCATCGTCGGCGCGGGGCAGCGCTGCATCGAGCAGCAAGGCTTGCCCGATGTGGTGATCGCCAACGCCGGGATCAGCGTCGGCATCGACACCGAGATCCGCGACGACCTGAACGTGCTGGCCGACACGCTGGCGATCAACAACGTCGGCCTGGCCGCCACCTTCCATCCGTTTCTGGCCGCGATGCGCCAGCGCGGTTCAGGCACGCTGGTCGGCGTGGCCAGCGTGTCCGCGATCCGCGGCCTGCCGGGCCACGGCGCCTACTGCGCGAGCAAGGCCGCGGTCGTCGCTTATTGCGAAAGCCTGCGCGGCGAGTGCCGCGGCAGTGGCGTGCGTGTCGTCACGATCCTGCCGGGCTACGTGGCCACGCCGCTGACCGCCGGCAACCGCTACGGCATGCCGTTCATGCTGCAGGCCGACGACTTCGCCGAGCGCGCGTTTCGCACCATCGAAGCCGGCACGAGTTACCGCGTCATCCCGTGGCAGATGGGCGTCGTCGCCAAGCTGATGCGCCTGCTGCCGAACGCACTGTTCGACAAGGTGCTCGCCGGGCGTGGTCGCAAGAAGCGGCGTGGCGAATAGTCGATAGTGAGGACGAACAGGGGTCAAGCGCGACCAGGATTCATCGCCGTCGCGCAGCAAAGCATCGGCGGCAAAACAAAAGGCGCCCGCAGGCGCCTTTCTTGTTCGTGATCGGGTGGGATCAGTAGCCCTGGCCGCGGCCACCGCCGCCACCACCGTAGCTGCCGCCACCGCTGCCACCACCACCGCCGTAGCCGCCGCCACCACCACTGCGGCCACCACCGCCGCCGCCGTAGCCACCACCACCGCCGCTGCGGCCACCGCCGCCACCGCCGTAGGGGCTGCGGCCACCGCCGCCGCCACCGCCGTAGCCGCCACCACCGCCGCCGCCGTACCCGCCACCGCCGCCACCGCTGCGGCCACCACCGCCGCCGCCGAAGCCACCCGGACGCTCTTCGCGCGGACGGGCCTCGTTGACGACGATCGGACGGCCTTCGAGGGGCTGTCCGTTCATGCCGTTGATGGCGGCTTGCGCCTCGGCGTCGCTGCCCATCTCGACGAAGCCGAAGCCCTTCGAGCGGCCAGTCTCACGATCCATCATGACCTTGGCGGACGTGACGGTTCCAAATTGCCCGAAGGCCGATTGCAGCGACTCGTCGCGCACGCTGTAGGCGAGGTTGCCCACGTATAGCTTGTTGCCCATTCGGCAAGCTCCTTATCGAAACACACAAATACCTAGGTGGAGCTTTGAGCCGGCTCGAAGAATCTCAAGCAAAGGCGCCGCCTCCAGACAGGGAGAACCGATTATTCAGGAATGGCAAGCCCGCGTGCACGCGGGGCGCGAAAAATGTTGTTTTCTGACCAGCCAACGTTGGTGCGCTGCCGCCTTCCGAGACCCTGATTCGGGTTCACCCGTAGCATGCGCTGCCCCATGACCGTGCGATGACTTTGCGGATTGCCAGCCTCGTGCCCAGCCTGACCGAGCTGCTGTTCGCACTCGGGCTCGGGCCGTGGGTCGTGGCGCGCACCGGGTTCTGCACGCACCCGGCCGACGGCGTCAAGGCCGTGCCGAAAGTGGGCGGTACGAAGGACGTGAACCTGGCCAAGCTGCGGCAGTTGGCGCCGACGCATGCGATCGTCAATGTCGATGAGAACCGCATCGACACCGCCGACGCGCTGCGCCAGTTGGTGCCGCAGGTCATCGTCACGCACCCTTGTGGGCCGCACGACGTGGACGCGCTGATCGGGCAGATCGCCGAAGCGTTTTCCGCGCTGCCCGGCGTGGCCGACCGCGCGGCCGCCTTGCGCGCCGAGCTGCGCGCTGAGCTCGCCGTGACGACAGCCCGCGCCGACGTGCCCGTGCTCTACCTGATCTGGCGCCAGCCATGGATGACCGTGGCCCGCGACACCTACATCTCGCGCCTGCTGGCGTGCGTGGGCTGGCAGACGCTGCCGGCGCAGGACGGCGGCGACCACGGTGCGGCGCGCTACCCAACGCTGCGCGGCCACGAGCCGTGGCTCGGCGACGTGCGCGAGGTGCTGCTGTCGAGCGAGCCCTATGCCTTCACGAGCGAACACATCGCGCATGCGCAGGCCTTGTGCCCGCAAGCGCGCGTGCGCCTGGTCGATGGCGAGCTGCTGTCCTGGTACGGCCCGCGCACGGCGGCCGGCCTGCGTTATCTGCGCGAACTCAGCCGCCGCTTAAGCTCGCGCGCATGGATCTGCTGAAGCCGCTGATCGCGCTGCTCGCGATCGTCAACCCGATCGGCGTCGTGCCTTTTTTCATCGCCTTCACGCAGAACTTCTCGCGCGCGCAGCGCCTGCGCACGATCAACATTTCGGCCTTCGCGGCGTTCGTCGTCATCGCCGTCAGCGCCGTCGCCGGCCTGAAGATCATCGAGTTCTTCGGCATCAGCATCGCCTCGTTCCAGGTCGGCGGCGGCACGCTGCTGTTGATCAGCTCGCTGCAGATGCTCAATGCGCAGCCGGCCGAAGCCAAACCGTCCGACCTCGACGAAGGCAACCAGAAAGCCGACGCCGGCGCTTCCATCGCCATCGTGCCGCTGACGATCCCGCTGCTGACCGGCCCGGCGACGATCTCGACGATGGTCATCTACGCCGAGAAGACGCGCCACGTCTGGGAGCAGGCGGTGCTCGTCGGCTACGGCGTCGTCATCGGCCTGGCCACCTACATCACCTTCAGCGCCTCGGGCCGCATCGCCAAGGCGCTCGGCCGCACCGGCATCAACGTCATGACGCGGCTGATGGGCCTGATCCTCGCAGCGATGGCGGTCGAGCTGCTGGCCGATGGGCTGACGAAGCTGTTTCCGGTGCTGGGGTCGCACCTGGCGCGGTGACGAGGCGCTGACTTCACGCAGCCTTCATCGACAACGCACACGGCGCGGCAACAGTCGCGGGCTTCAACCTCCAGGGAGCCCACATGCGATTTCCACTGCTGGCCAAGACGGCTGCGATCGGCCTGGTCGATGTTGCTGCTGGTGGGCGTGCTGACGCGCATCGACTGGCTGGTCGGCGAGCGACACATGCGCCAGGGCGACGCGATGCGCAGCGTGTCGCAATCGCTGGCCAGCGCGCAAACCTTGCTCGGACCGCTGCTGCAACGGCAGTGCAACGAAGAGTGGGACGTGCAGGAAGGCGAGGGCAAGGCGCGCCGCAGCGTGACGCACAAGCGCGAGTTCACGCTGACCAGCACGCCGCAATCGTTGAGCGCACACAGCCGCGCCGGCGCCGAAGCGCGCTATCGCGGCCTGTTCAAGGTCAACGGCTATGCCGGCACCACCACGATGAGCGCGCGCTGGCCCCATCTGCAAGCCTTGCAGCCCAAGGCCGAGAACAAGGGCGGGCGGCTGCAATGCGCCAGCGTCACGGTGTTGTTGGCGCTGTCGGACGTGCGCGGCATCCGCGCCGCGCAAGTGCTGGCCGACGGCGAGCCGGCCGAGGTGCGTCCGGGCACCGGCCACGGCACCTACACGCGCGGCTTGCACGCCACGCTCAGCGACGCGCGCTCGAACCAGAAGGGGGAGGCGCTGGAGATCAAGCTGACGCTGGACCTGCTGGGCACGGCGCGCCTGTCGCTCGTGCCGGCGGCCGACGAGGTGCGTTGGACCGTGCAGTCGGACTGGCCGCACCCCTCGTTCGGCGGCCGTTTCCTGCCGGCCACGCGCCAGATCGACGCCAACGGCTTCAATGCGCAATGGGCCGTGTCGTCGCTCGGCAGCGCCGCGGCCGTCGAGGTGGCGTCAAAGGCGCAGGCCCTGTGCGAGGTCATCGACGTGGCCGCACCAGCCGGCGAAGACGCTTCGACGATCGTGCAAGTCAAACCCGGCGGCTGCGTGGACACGATGGACGTGTCGTTCATCGACCCGGTGAACCCCTACTCGCTGACCGACCGCGCGACCAAGTACGCGATGCTGTTCATCGTGCTCACCTTCGCCGCCGTCGCGTTGACGGAAGTGATGGCGCGGCGGCGCGTGCACCCGATCCAGTACGCGCTCGTCGGTCTGGCGCTGGCGCTGTTCTACCTGCTGTTGATCAGCCTGTCCGAGCACATCGCCTTCGAGCACGCCTACGCGGTGGCGAGTGCGGCCTGCGTCGATGCTGCTCGGCTACTACGCGCGGCACATGCTCGGCAGCTGGCGTGCCGGCGGGCTGTTCGGTATCGGCATTGCGCTCTTGTACGGCTTGCTGTGGACGCTGCTGCGCATGGAGCAATGGTCGCTGGCGATCGGCGCGGTGATGCTGTTCGCCGTGCTCGCCGTCGTCATGGTGCTGACGCGCCGCCTCGACTGGTACGCGTTGCTGGCGCAACTGCCGTCGCCGGCGCCGCGCCGCGGCGAAGCGGCGGCGTGAGCAGGTAACCTGCATGCCACGCAGCGCTTCGAGCTGCCCCATGAGCCACACGATTGAAAGACTGGGACTACATCGTCATCGGCGCCGGCACGGCAGGCTGCCTGCTCGCCAACCGCCTCTCGGCCGATGCGAACACGCGCGTGCTGTTGCTCGAAGCCGGCGGCCGTGACGACTACGCGTGGATCCACATTCCGGTCGGCTACCTGTATTGCATCGGCAACCCGCGCACCGACTGGCTCTACAAGACCGAGCCCGATGCGGGCTTGAACGGCCGCGTGCTGCGCTACCCGCGCGGCAAGGTGCTCGGCGGCTCGTCGTCGATCAACGGCATGATCTACATGCGCGGCCAGTCGCGCGACTACGACGGCTGGGCCGCCGCGCTGAACGATGACGCGTGGCGCTGGCAGGCCTGCCTGCCGTTCTTCAAGCAACATGAAGACCATTGGCGCGGCGCCGACGATCTGCACGCGGACCCGGAGTACGCCCTGTACCACGGCGTGGGCAACGAATGGCGCATCGAAAAGCCGCGCCTGTCGTGGCCCTTGCTCGATGCCTTTGCGCTGGCCGCGCAGCAGGCCGGCATCCCGGCGACCGACGATTTCAACCGCGGCAACAACGAGGGCGTCGCTTACTTCGAAGTCAATCAGAAGGGCGGATGGCGCTGGAATGCGAGCAAGGCTTTCCTGCGGCCGGTGCAGCAGCGGCGCAACCTGGAGGTGCGCACCGGCGCGATGGTGACGCGGCTGGTGCTCGAACGCGGCGGCGATGGCGCGTTGCGCGCCCGCGGCGTCGAAGTGCGCCTGGCGGGCGGCACGCAGACGCTCAACGCCGCGCGCGCGGTGGTGATGGCCGCCGGCGCGATCGGCACGCCGCAGTTGCTGCAGCTCTCGGGCATCGGGCCGGCGCCGCTGTTGCAGCGCCACGGCATCGCGGTCCAGCACGCGCTGCCCGGCGTCGGCGACAACCTGCAGGACCATTTGCAAATTCGCGCCGTGTTCGGTGTCTCCGGGGTAAGCACGATGAATGAGCTCGCCGGCTCCCGGTGGGGCAAGGCGCGCATCGCGCTGCACTACGCGCTGACGCGGCGCGGGCCGATGAGCATGGCGCCGTCGCAGCTCGGCGCCTTTGCGCGCTCGTCGCCCGAGCGCGCGTGGCCGAACCTGCAGTACCACGTGCAGCCGCTGTCGCTCGACGCCTTCGGCGAACCGCTGCACCGCTACCCCGCGTTCACCGCCAGCGTCTGCAACCTGAACCCCGAGGCGCGCGGCTCGGTGCGCATCCGCTCGCCGCGCGCCGACGATGCGCCGGCGATCGCACCGCACTACCTCAGCACCGAAGCCGATCGCCTGGTCGCCGCGCAATCGCTGCGCCTGACGCGGCGCATCGCGGCGCAACCGGCGCTGGCCGCCTACGCGCCGCGTGAGTTGAAACCCGGCGCCGAGTTCGAGTCCGACGAAGCCCTGGCGCGCCTGGCCGGCGATATCGGCACGACGATCTTCCATCCGGTGGGCACCTGCAAGATGGGACGCGACGGCGATCCGCTGGCCGTGCTCGATGCGCGATTGCGTGTGCGCGGCGTCGGCGGCCTCGTCGTCGCCGATGCCAGCGCGATGCCGATCATCACCAGCGGCAACACCAACGCGCCGACGCTGATGATCGCCGAGCGTGCCGCGCACTGGCTGCGCGCCGCCGCCGCGCGGCCGCCGTAGCTGATGCGCCACAACGCGCCGGCGTCGCAGGGGGCTTCGGGCGTCGTTTCAGGTGTCGTCTTCAGGTGTCGCCTTTAGGTCTCACTAGTAAGACCTGACGATGCAGGCCGGACAGGCCCGTCCCTAGACTCGATTGCATGTCCGAACCTGACGCGCCGGCCGCGCGCAAGGCAGCACAACAGAAAAACAGCGGCCTCGCCACGGCGGCTGACACAGCACCGCGCCACGGGTTGGCGACACGGTTCGGCGCAGCCCTGGCCGCAGTCATTGCGATCGTGCTGCTGGCCGGCGTTGCAGCGCTGCTGGCCTGGCGCGCCGCGCCGGGCAACACGCTCTGGGGCGTGGCCGGGGTGGCGGCGTCGCTGTTGCTCGGTGGCCTGGCGCTGGGGCTGTTGCGATGGCTGGTGCAAGACGCGAACCGCGACGCGCAAGCGCTCGGCGCCTTTGCTGCGCGCCTGCGCGGCGGCGACGTGGCCGGCGCGCTGCGCGCCGTGCGCGCCGAATCGCCGAGCGCGATCTCGGTCTGGGCCCAGCTCAGCAGCACGCCGGGCCGCGAGCCGGGCGCGGCGCTACCGTCGCAGTTCGATCAACGCGCGCACGAAGTCGAAGTCGCGCTCGGCCAGCGCGAGCAACGCTGGCAGGCCCGCCTGCGCCTGTCGGCCGACTGGCATTGGGAGACCGACAGCGAGCTGCGTCTGACCTGGGTCTCGCAGGATCTGGCCTCGCTGGTCAAGCTCGGCGTGCAGCCGGCCGATCTGATCGGCCATCGGCTCGACGCCGTGCCGCTGTTCGAGCCGCCCGAGGGAGGGTGGGCGCCGATCCTCGAACGCACGGCGCAGCGCAAGGCCTTGCGCGATGTCTGCATCGAAGTGCGGCGCCGCGGCCGCTCGCCGGTCTGGGTGGCCTTGAACGGCCGCGCGCATTTCGACGACGAAGGCCAGTACACCGGCTACGAAGGCGTCGGCCGCGACGTCACCGACGAGCGCATCGCCTACCTGCGCCTGGCCGACAGCGAGCGCCGCCACGCCATGATGGCCGAGCTGGCGTCGGACTGGTACTGGCACACCGACAACGCGCATCGCATCGACGAGGTCGGCCCGGTGGCGCGGCAGCTCGTCGGCACGCGCATCGACCAGGTCATCGGCCGCACGCGCTGGGAGGCGTTTCCCGATGGCGCGAGCCAAGGCGAGTGGGACGCGCACCGCGCCGACCTCGACGCGCGGCGGCCCTTTCGCGGCTTCGAGTTCGCGCTGCGCCAGGGCGGGCAGGCGCTGCGCTGGGTCTCGGTCAGCGGCCTGCCGCGCTTCGATGCGCGGCAGCAGTTCATCGGCTACCACGGCGTCGGCCGCGACATCACGCTGAAGAAGCGCGCCGAGCGTTTGCTGCTGACGCGAAACGAGCAATTGGAGCGGCTGGTGGCCGTGCGCACCTCCGAGCTCGAGCAGAACAACCGCGACCTGGAGGCCTTTGCACGCCAGCTCGCGCACGAGCTGCGCACGCCGATCAGCCAGGTTGTCGGCCTGACCGATCTGCTCAAGAGCGCGGCCTGGGAGCGCCTGGAAGGCAGCGAGCGCGAATGGCTGCGCCTGGCCGGACAATCGGCGCGCGAGATGTCGCACACCGTGACGGCGCTGTTGGAGCTCGCGCGTTCGACCTCGACGGCGCTGCTGCTGGAGCCGGTGGACCTGTCGGCGCTGGCCGAGTCGGTGATCGCCGAGTTGCCGTGGCTCGAACGCGCGGCCCCCGTGCAGTGGCGCGTCGAGCCTGGGCTGGTGGCGCATTGCAGCGCGCCGCTGGCGCGCGTGGTGCTGACCAACCTGCTCGGCAACGCCGCCAAGTTCACGCGCGACGTGCCTGCGCCGCAGATCGAGCTGGCGCGCGAGCCGTCGCAGGACGGCGCCTTCTTCGTGCAGGACAACGGCGCCGGCTTCGATGCCGAGCGCGCCGACGCGCTGTTCCAGCCCTTCGTGCGCCTGCACCGCAGCGACCAGTTCCAGGGCACGGGCCTCGGCCTGTCGATCGTGCGCCGCATCGTCGAGCGCCATGGCGGCAGCATCAGGGCGCAGGGCGAGGCGGGACGGGGCGCGCGCTTCGTGCTGCGCTTCTCGCCGGCGCGCGCGGTGGAAGCCGCGCCGCAGCTCGGCTTCGGCGACAGCGCGCATGGTGCGGCGGCGTAGCCGGCGGCGCAAAAACGCGCGGTGAGAATCGCCGCATGTCAGAGTTGGTGATCGTCGCCGTGGCTGCCGCGCTAGCCGGCTTCGTCGATGCCATCGTCGGGGGTGGCGGGCTGGTGCTCGTGCCGGCGCTGTTCGCCGTCTACCCGAGCGCGCCACGCCGGCCACATTGCTCGGCACCAACAAAGGCGGTGCGGTCTGGGGTACGGCGTGGGCGACTGTGGCAGTTCGCAAAGCGCGTGCAACTGCGCTGGGCGTCGCTGCTGCCGGCGGTGGGCGCGGCGCTGGCCGGCAGCTTTGCGGGCGCCTGGGCGGTGACGCAGGTCAGTGCCGACGGCCTGAAGCGCGCGCTGCCGTTCGTCCTCGGTGCGGTGCTGGCCTACACGCTGCTGAAGAAGGAACTCGGCCGCGATCACACGCCGCGTTTTCATGGCGCGCGAGAAGCCGCGCTGGCCTCGGCGATCGGCGCCGTCGTCGGCTTCTACGATGGCTTCTTCGGCCCCGGCACCGGCAGCTTCTTCGTCTTTCTGTTCGTGCGCGCGCTCGGCTACGACTTCTTGCATGCCAGTGCGAGCGCCAAGATGCTCAACACCGCGACCAATGCCGCCGCACTCGTGCTCTTCGCCTGGAAGGGCCATGTCTGGTGGCACCTGGCCGCGCTGATCGCCGTGGCCAACATCGCCGGCAGCCTGGCCGGCACGCGCATGGCACTCAAGCATGGCGCCGGTTTCGTGCGCGGTGTGTTCATCGTCGTCGTCGCGCTGCTGATCGCCAAGACTGCTTACGACGCCTTCGTTCGGAGCTGAGAGCGGCACGTGGTGCCGCGGGTTAGAGTCGCGCCGGGAGCCAACGAAGTGAACAAGCGCGAGTTTTTCAACGTGCTCGGCGCGGCGGCCGCCGCCGGCTTTGCGTTCGGGCGCAGCGGCCACGCGCGTGCCGCGTCGCCGTACGACCTGCCGCTGCAGTTCAGTCGCAGCGACAGCGTCAGCCTGCTGCACATGACCGACTGCCATGCGCAGTTGCTGCCGATCTATTTCCGCGAGCCGAGCGTCAACCTCGGCATTGCCGGCCAGCGCGGCAAGCTGCCGCACCTGACGGGCATGGCGCTGCTCAAGGACGCGCGCCTGTACGCCGATTCCCCCGAGGCCTATGCCTTCACGTCGCTCGACTTCGAGCGCGCCGCCAAACGCTACGGCAAGGTCGGCGGCTTTGCGCACCTGGCCACGCTGGTCAAGCGCATGAAGGCCTCGCGGCCCGGCGCGCTGCTGCTCGACGGCGGCGACACCTGGCAAGGCTCGGCGACGGCGCTGTGGACGCGCGGGCAAGACATGGTCGAGGCTTCTAAATTGCTCGGCGTGAACCTGATGACCGGGCACTGGGAGTTCACGCTCGGCGCCGAGCGCGTGCAGGAGGTGGTGGAGAAAGACTTCAAGCCGGCCGGCATCGAGTTCATCGCGCAGAACGTGCGCACCACCGATTTCAACGACGAGGTCTTCAAGCCCTGGGTCATGCGCACGATCAACGGCCACCCGGTGGCGGTGATCGGCCAGGCGTTCCCCTACACGCCGATCGCCAACCCGCGCTACTTCACGCCGGCGTGGAGCTTCGGCATCCGCGAGGAAGAGCTGCAGAAGACGGTGGACGACGCGCGCGCCAAGGGTGCACACGCGGTGGTGCTGCTGTCGCACAACGGCATGGACGTGGACCTGAAGCTGGCGACGCGCGTCTCGGGCATCGACGCCATCCTCGGCGGCCACACGCACGACGCTGTGCCGACTCCGGTGGTGGTGAGAAAAGGGCCTTGGCAGACGATCGTCAGCAACGCCGGCAGCAACGGCAAGTTCTTGGGCGTGCTCGACCTGCAGATCAAGGGCCCGCGCGTCGTCGACTTCCGCTACACGCTGCAGCCGGTGTTCTCGCAACTGCTGCCGGCCGACCGCGAGATGAGCGCGCTGATCGCCAAGCTGCGCGCGCCGCACGAAGCGCAGTTGAAGGAAGTGCTGGCCACCACCGACGGCACGCTGTACCGGCGCGGCAACTTCAACGGCAGCTGGGACCAGTTGCTGCTCGACGCGCTGATGGCGACGCAAGACGCGCCGATCGCGTTTTCGCCCGGCTTTCGCTGGGGCACGAGCCTCGTGCCCGGCATGCCGATCACGCGCGAGCACCTGATGGACCAGACGGCGACGACGTACTCCTACGCGACGCTGGCCGACATCAGCGGCGCGCAGATCAAGACGATCCTCGAAGACGTGGCCGACAACCTGTTCAACCCGGACCCTTACTACCAGCAGGGCGGCGACATGGTGCGCGTCGGTGGCCTGACGTACGCCATCGAGCCCGGCGCGACGATGGGCTCGCGCATCAGCGACCTGCGCCTGAAAGGCCAGCCGCTCGATGCCGACAAACTCTACAAAGTGGCTGGTTGGGCCCCCGTGGCCGAGGGCGCGCGCACGATGGGCCTGAAGCCGGTGTGGGAGCTGGTCGAGCCGTGGCTGAAGGCGCAGAAGACGATCGCGCCGCGCGCGGTGAACACGCCGCGGCTGATCGGCATGTTGGGCAATCCGGGCCTGGCGTAGAGGCGCCGCTCCAATGCGGGCTTGGGAAAGCCCGCTGCTGATGGTGTCCGGCAACACGCTACGCTGCGCGGCATACAAAAGCCCTTCGGAGACAACGTCATGAGCCAAGTCGAAACCTCAGCCCTCGCGCTGCAGCGCCTTTACCAGTGGGAGAAAACGTCGCCCGACAAGCTGCTGTTCACGCAGCCTTACGAGGGCGCCGCCAAAGGCGGCGGCGCCGTGCGCACGTGGACCTGGAAGCAGGCGATGGACGAGACGCGCCGCATGGCCGCGCACCTGAAGAGTCTGAACCTGCCCAAGGGCAGCCACATCGCGCTGATTTCGAAGAACACCGCGCAGTGGCTGATGACCGACTGGGCGATCTGGATGGCCGGCCATGTCTCGGTGCCGCTGTATCCGACGCTCGCCGCCGAAACGATCCGCCAGATCCTCGAACACAGCGAGGCCAAGCTGCTCTTCGTCGGCAAGCTCGACGGCTGGGACGGCATGAAGGCCGGCGTGCCCAAGGGCCTGCCGTGCATCACGCATCCGCTGGCGCCGGCCAACGCCGTGCCCGGCGCGCCGGCCTGGGACGAGCTGATCAAGAAACACGCGCCGCTGGCCGGCGAACCCGTGCGCCCGGCCGACGAGATGAGCACCATCATGTACACCTCGGGCACCACCGGCATGCCCAAGGGCGTGATGCACAGCTTCGGCACCTTTGCCTGGAGCGTGACCTCGGGCCTGAAGCGCATCAGCCTCGACAGCAACGGCCGCATGCTGAGCTACCTGCCGCTGTCGCACATCGCCGAGCGCACGCTGGTCGAGCATGGCGTGATGTCCACCGGCATGCAGGTCTTCTTCGCCGAGTCGCTCGACACCTTCACGCTCGACTTGCAGCGCGCGCTGCCGACGGTGTTCTTCTCGGTGCCGCGCCTGTGGGTCAAGTTCCAGCAAGGCATCAACCACAAGATGCCGCCGGCCAAGCTCGACCGGCTGTTGAAGCTGCCGATCATCGGCGGCTTGGTGCGCAAGAAGGTGCTGACGGCGCTCGGCCTGAACAAATGCACCTTCGCCGCCGGCGGTGCGGCGCCGATGCCGCCCGACCTGCTGCGCTGGTACAACAAGCTCGGCCTCGACTTGGTCGAGGTCTATGGCATGACCGAAAACTGCGGCGTCTCGCACGCCACACTGCCCGGCAAGCAGCGCCCCGGCACGGTGGGCCTGCCGTACGACGGCGTCCAGTGCCGGCTCGACCCGGCCAACGGCGAAATCCAGATGAAGAGCGGCGGCCTGATGCTCGGCTACTACAAGGAGCCCGAGCTGACCAAGGCGGCGTTCACCGACGACGGCTGGTTGAAGACCGGCGACAAGGGCGCACTCGACGCCGAGGGCAACCTGAAGATCACCGGCCGTGTGAAAGACCTGTTCAAGACCAGCAAGGGCAAGTACGTCGCGCCGGCGCCGATCGAAGACCGGCTGGTGATGAACGAACTGGTCGAAGCCTGTGCCGTCACCGGCGCCAACCTCGGCCAGCCGCTGGGCATCGTGATGTTGAACCTCGAAGGCATCACCAAGGCGAAAAACGCCGATGGGCGCAAGGAGATCGAGAGTTCGCTGTCGGCGCACCTGGCGACGATCAACGACAAGCTCGACCCGCACGAGCAGATGGATTGCCTGGTCGTCGTCACCGAGCCGTGGAGCGTGGACAACGGCTTCATCACGCCGACCTTCAAGGTCAAGCGCAATCGCATCGAGGAGGTCTATGGGCCGAACTACGAGAAGTGGGTCGGCGCGCGCAAGAAGGTGATCTGGCAGCAAGGGGCGTGAGACCCGATGGCGATTGACTGGGGGCTGCTCGAATACGCGCCGGCGCTGATCGGCGGAGCATTGATCGGCCTGGCCTCGGCCCTGCTGATCCTCGGCGCGGGCGGCGTGGCCGGCATCGCCGGCATCGTCGGCGGGGCGCTGCAAAGCCTCGTGCTCGGCCGCGCGCCGGGGCGCGATGCGATCCGCTGGGCCTTCATCGGCGGGTTGCTGCTCGCGCCTTGGGCGTGGCGCCTGTTCGCGCCGCTGCCGGCGGCGACGAGCCGTGCCGGGCCGGTGCTGTTGATCGCCGCCGGCCTCGTCGTCGGCGTCGGCGTACGCATGGGCGACGGCTGCACCAGCGGCCACGGTGTGTGCGGGCTGTCGCGGCTGTCGCTGCGCTCGCTGGCGAACGTCCTCACGTTCATGCTCGCCGGCGTCGTCACCGTGTTCGTGTTGCGGCACGTGGTCGGGGGCTGAAACGATGGGCGCCGTGATCGCGTTGCTCGCCGGCCTGGTCTTCGGCATCGGCCTCTTGATGAGCGGCATGACCAACCCGGCCAAGGTGCAAGGCTTTCTCGATCTGTTCGGGCGCTGGGACCCCAGCCTGGCCTTCGTGATGGGCGGCGCGATCGTGGTCGCGATCGGCGCGTTCACGCTCGCCCGGCGGCGCGCGGCCGCAGGGCGCAAGAGCTGGAGCGGCGAGCCGATCGAGCTGCCGGCATCGAATGCGATCGATGCGCGGCTCATCGGTGGCGGCGTGCTGTTCGGCATCGGCTGGGGCCTGGCCGGCTTCTGCCCCGGCCCGGCGCTGGTCGCGCTGTCCGGCGGCTTCGCACCCGCGTTCTGGTTCGTGCCGGCGATGCTCGCCGGCATGGCGCTGCACGACGCGGTGTCGCGGCGGCGCGCGGCGTGATGCGCCGGTTGCGCGCGGCGCCATTGATCATCGTTGCGCTCATTGCAGCTTGCGCCACGCTGCCGCCACCGCCGCCCGCGCGCACGCCGAGCGCGGCCGAGAAGGAAGAAGCACGGCGAACCTTCGTCGCGCCGTACCTGGCCTGCATGCAGAGCGAGGCGCGCAAGCACGGCGGTGGAAGCGGCGCGATCGAGACGAGTGAACTTCATTGCGGCCACCACATCCAGCAACTGCGGCGCTATGGCGCGAGCCAAAGACTACGATGCGCTGCGCTGGAGCGACTACGCCCGCCAGGTCGAGCGCGACGGCCGCGCAGCGGCCACGCGCTGACTCATTCAGGAGATCGACACATGGGCTGGTTCTCGAAAACAGACGACGGCTTCTTCCTCGCCACGATCGTGCCGGGCACGGGCGACGGCGGACCGCGCATCGACAAGGTACCTCGGCGTCGTCAACGGCGAAGCGATCATCGGCGCCAACATCTTCCGCGACCTGTTCTCGTCGGTGCGCGACGTTGTCGGCGGGCGTGCCGGCGGCTACGAGCGCGCGCTGTCCGGCGCGCGCGACGCCGCGCTCGACGACATGAAAGCTGCGGCCACGGAACTCGGCGCCAACGGCATCGTCGGCATCGACTTCGACTACGAAGTGCTCGGCGAGGCCAACGGCATGATGATGGTCGCGGTGAGTGGGACGGCGGTGCAGATGGGCGGGTTGAAACCTGCCACGGTTGGCGCGTCGAGGGTTCATTTCGCCGCAGCCAAACCATCCGGCTCACTTGGCAACGCCAGTTCGCCTTGCGCCTCCTGCGGCGGCCAGCGCCCGTCGGTCACACGCTGCGCAAACCACCGGTGCATCGCCGCATCGTCCACCCACGTACTCGCCGCGTGCCGACTTCCACACCAGCGCCGGCGTGCGCTCGCGCAGCGATTCGAGTGCGCCCTGCGCCTTCTGCGGCGTCACCGCGCCGCCGACCTTGTCGCGATAAAAACGCAGCGCCTCGCCGTCGTACGGCCGAAAGCGCGAGCCTTGCGCGAGCAAGCGCCAGAGCACGGCGCGCTCGATCGGCCTCAAGGCCAGAAACTCGGATTCCATCTGCGCCTCATCGTCTTGCTGGCGGCGTTGTGCCGCTTCGAGCAAGGCGGGTTCGAAGCGCGTTTGCAGCGCCGCCAGCGGGCTCAGTGCCTGACCGAGCGCCTCCATGAAAAACTGCGGGCGCTGGCCGAATTTTTCGAAAGCGTCGAACAGCGTCTTCGTATCGACGGGTGCCAAGTCCGGTCGCTGGGCAACGATCAAGCGCGCGACATGTTCGATGAAGTCCGGCCCCAATGGCGGCATGCGCGAAATCTGCGAGCCATAAAAAGGCGCGCCGTTGGTGTTGACCAGGCGCAGCAGTTTGTCGCGGTCCGAGCCCGACATCACCAGCATCAGATTCACCGTGCCCGGCCGATTGAGCTGGTCGCGCGCCGATTTCAGCGCCGCCATCGTCGCTTCGCCGGCCTCGCTGGTGAGCGCGTGTTGGGCCTCATCGACGATCAGCGCCACCGGCGCTTCGGCCGCTTCGTGCAGGGCGCGCAACGCGTCTGGCAGGGTCACACCGTCGATCTTGCCGATCTTGCTGGTGTCGATCTTCAGCGTGCCGGCGATGGTCACGCTTTCCAGCCCGGCCGCCTTGGCGGCGCGGCCCACCAGCCCGAGACGCGGGGCCAGCGCGCGGGCAATTGCGTCGGCGATCAACAGGCCGGGGTCGCGGCGGGGATCCGCCCAAAGATCGACGTAAGCAACCACTGCGCCGGATTTCTCCAGAGCTGGCCGCAGATCGGCTTGCAGAAAAGTGGATTTGCCGGTCCGGCGCGGTGCGGCCAAGAACAGGCCATTGTGGGCATCCCCGAACACCGCCTTGCCACGCAGGGCACCGACCAACTCTGCGGCCAGATCGGGTCGGGGGAAGTGGATCACTTTATCTCCGAGTAATTCGCATCAGATAATTTACTGAGTCAGAGATAAAAGTCAATAGAAAGTGCGGCGAGCAGCGCCCTTTCTTCAATCCAGCGTCACCTCACCCCGCACCGCCCCCGCCCGATCTGCGCGTGCCGTGAGGCCGATGCGCATCCCCTTCGGCCCCTTCACCACCCACTCCGCCACCGCACGATCGGCGGTGATCTCGCGTGGCGGCAAGAACGCCTGCTGGCTCGTCTTCGGCGCATGCCCTTCCAACTGCGGCCCTTCGAAGCGGTGCTTGCCGTTGATCAGCGACACGTCCGGATGCTCCGGCAGGTGAATCTCGAACATCACGCCGCGCACGACCTTGCGCTCGAGCGCGACCTGCGTCACGTAGGCCGGCAGCCAGCCCGTGTTGGCCACCGCAAAGCGGATGCGCCACGTGTCGTTGCCGAGCGCACGCACTTCCGTGCGCAGCATTTCCAACTTCGGCAGCGACAGCGCAATCTGCGTCATCCACGCCGGAAAGCGCGCCGCCTCGCGCTCGCGCAGATGCGGCGGCGGGTTGCGCCAGTAGTTCATCTTGTCCCAGCCGCCGATCTCGACCGCGCCGAGTTGCGGATGCTTGAACGGCTTCCAGTCCACGTACGCCTGGCGGTTGCAATGCTTGTCGCTCCACGCCAGCAGCTTCAGGTCGTCTTCGACCGGGTGCTCGCGAAACCAGTCGATCCACTTGTAGTCGGTGATGCCGGCTTCCTTGTTCGGCGACCAGATCTCGACCACCCAGAACAATGCACCGAGGTGCTCATAGACCCAGTCCTGCGTGCCGGTGATCACGTCCTTCGGGTGGTACTTGAACTCGTGCCAGATGCTGATGGCCGGGTAGCCGGTGAGCTTTTCGCCGAGCGCCGAGAAGCGCTTGATGCTCCACAGGTCTTCGGGCGCCATGTCGTCGTCGCTCTTGCTGCCCATCGGCCGCAGGATGACGCCGCTGTGCGTGTGGTAGCTGATCGCCGCGCCGATGTTCGGATGCTTGACGATGAAATCGACCATCGCTCGCGTTTCGGGCTCGCTCGTCGGGTACGGCCCGGCGCCGAGCTGTTCGTGTTCGGCGCGCCAGTTGGTCGGGAAGTTGCGGTTGAGGTCCAGGCCCTCGGCGTCGCGGTTCACGCTCACCGTCAGGCCGTCCCAATGCGTCAGCGTGCCCTCGGGCATCAGCCGGTAGTACTCGCCGCCGAACTCGCCGGGCTCGCGCGGCACCATCAGCCGCGGCTCCTGCGCATGCTTCTTGTACGCGCCATGCGGATCGGGCACGCGCATCGTCAGCATGCGGCCATCGCCGTCCACGTCTTCGATCGTCAGGCCCTCGACCGCGTCTTCGTCGTACGGATACGGCCGCGTCGATGAGCGGATGTGGCGCGGCTTGTCGGCGAGCGCGAGTTCCGCGCCGTCGGGGTTCAGCCGCGGGCACAGGTACACCACGCGCGTGTCCAGCAGTTGCGTGATGTCGCGGTCGCTGCCGAACTTGACGACGAGCTGGTGCAGGTAATACAGGCAGGCCGTGCTGGCGCTGAGCTCTGCGGCGTGGATGTTGCCGTCGGCCCAGAAGGCGGGCTTGTCCTCGGCGTCGCCGGTGGAGAAGTTGGTCACGGTGGCCACCCAGATGTCGCGGCCCTCGTGGCTCTTGCCGATCGAGGCCACGCGCACCAGGCCCGGCGCGGCGGCGGCGTAGTCGTGCAGCAGTTGCGAGAGTTCTTCGTGGCGGTAGAAAGTGTCGAAACGCGGAACGGGCAGCGCGGACATGGCGTGTTGTTGTGTCGAGGTGGGCTGGGGCAATCAGCATACTGCCGGCCCCGCTCGCCGCTCGCCGCTGGCCCCTCGAACCAGGCCCGCGCGCCTTGCGAGGCCAGCGCGTCAGGCCAGCGCGCGCCCGCCAACGAACACACGCATCTCGCCGCCGCTCATCGGCCGCCAGCTTTCGTTGCGCGTCATCGGCTCGGTGGCGACGACGGCCGCACGATCGTTCGGCGTGGTCTGCGCGCCGAAGTCCACCGTCACGTCTTCGTCGGCGAGCGTGGCTCGGCCGAACGGGTGCGCACGTTCGATGCTGTAGAGCTGCGTGCTGCAATGCGCCCACAGCGCCTGACCGTTGGACAGCAGCACGTTGAAGGTGCCGTGCGCCGCCGGCTGCGGCAGCAGTTCGCGCAGCGTGATCGTCAGCTCAGCAATCGTCGGCACAGCGGCATGCGACTTGGCCAGCTCCTGCATCAGCCAGCAGAACGCGCGCTCGCTGTCGGTGTCGCCGACCGGCTTGAACGCGGCGTGCAGGCGCGGCTTGAAGTCTTTCAAGTCGCCGTTGTGCGCGAACACCCAGTAGCGGCCCCAGAGCTCGCGCACGAACGGGTGCGTGTTCTCCAGCGCGACGCGGCCCTGCGTGGCCTTGCGGATGTGGGCGATGACGTTGTCGCTCTTGATCGGATAGCGCCGCACCAGCTCGGCCACCGGCGACTCGCGTGCGCTTTTGTGATCGACGAAGCTGCGCAGGCCCTTGTCCTCGAAGAACGAAATGCCGAAGCCGTCCTTGTGTTCTTCAGCGCGCCGCGCCAGGCCCTCGAAGCTGAAGCACACGTCCGTGGGGACGTTGGCGTTCATGCCCAGCAGTTGACACACGGTGCTAAGGGATTGGTATGAACAACCGCAAGATACCGCGCACCGAAATCAGGTTGCCCGGGTTGCCGCGCTCTTCGAGCACGGCGCTCATGCGGCGCAGGATGCGCGGGCTCTTCTTGGCGCGCGCGATCACCAGGTCGGCCAGCCACGGGTGGGCGTTGACCTCGTTGGCGCGCTCGTAGAGATCGAAGCGCGGTTTCAACTCCAGCAGGTGCGCTTCGTAGCTCGCCCGCGCCTGGGCGTCGGTCAGCATCGTGTCGCGCGCCGCGGTGATGGTCTCGGCAGCCAGAATGCCGGTCTCCAGCGCCTTGCCGATGCCTTCGCCGGTGAACGCATAGGTCGCGCCGGCGGCCTCGCCGGTGACGAGCAGGCCGGGGCGCGAAAAGCGTGCACCGTCGAGCGAGCAGCGCAGCGGTGCGCCCTTGAGCGGCCCCAACTGCTCGCCGCTGGACATCAACTCCTGCGCCACCGGATAGACCGCGCAAAAGCGCTCGAACATCTCGCGCAGGTTGACGTCGGCCATGGCCTCGCGGCCGTCGTCGCCCTTGGCGCTGTGGCTGTGCGCCAGGCCGACACCGATGTTGTAGATGCCGTCGGGGCAGGGAAAGATCCAGCCGTAGCCTTTCGACAGTTTCTTGTGCCAGAGCACTTCGAGGCCGGTGATGCGGCCCTCCATCTTCGGGTTGCGCACATAGGTGCGCATGGCCACGCCGCTGGGCGTGCGGCGCTCGCACAGGCCGGCGGCCATCAGCGCCGTCGGCACCGCGCCGCTGGCCAGCACGACCCATTGCGCCTGCACGCTGTGCATCTGTTCGCCGATCTTCAGGCGCGCGCCGCAGACGCGCTGGTGGCCGTCGAGCAGCGGCGCCTCGAAGCGCGCCGGCGCGCACCACTGCGCGCCGTCGTCCATCGCCGCGCGGCGCAGGATGTCGTCGAGCTTGGCGCGCGGCAGCACGGCCAGGCGTCCCGGCACATCGACGCGGCCGCCGCGCGGCGCGATGCAGGCGATGTGCGGCAGCCGCCGCGCGTGCTTCATCACCTCCTGATAGACGCCCATGCGGCCGAAGGCGGTGTGCGCGTCGGGGATCAGGCCGTCGCCGCAAACCTTGTCGCGCGGGAACTCGTGCTGATCGACCAGCAGCGGCTTGAAGCCCGCGCGCGCCAACTGCTGCGCGCAGGCGCTGCCCGCGGGACCGGCGCCGACGACGAGCACATCACAGGAGGAAGGAAGCGTTGGCATCGGCTGCCGATTGTAGGCAGCCGCCTTTTCGAGCAACGTCAGGAAGCCGAGGCCTTGACCTTCAAGCGCCACGCATGCAGCAACGGCTCGCGAATCACGAAGACCGAGCCTCGTGCTTGACCTTCAGCCGCCACGCATGCAGCAACGGCTCGGTGTAGCCGTTCGGCTGCTCCTTGCCTTTGAAGACCAGATCGCAAGCCGCCTGATAGGCCATCGACTCGGCAAAGCGGCCGGCCATGTGGCGGTAGGCGGCGTCGCCCGCGTTCTGCCGGTCCACCACAGCGGCCATGCGCTCGAACGTCGCGCGCACCTGGGCAACGCTCGCGACGCCGTGCAGCAGCCAGTTGGCGATGTGCTGCGAAGAGATGCGCAGCGTCGCCCGGTCTTCCATCAGGCCGACGTTGTGGATGTCGGGCACCTTCGAGCAGCCCACGCCCTGGTCGATCCAGCGCACGACGTAGCCGAGGATGCCTTGCACGTTGTTGTCGAGCTCTTGCTGGACTTCCGCGGCCGACCACGACGGTTTGGCGACGACAGGCACGGTCAGCAGACCGTCCAGCAGCGCATGGCGTTGATCGTCGAAGTCGGCCCGCTCCATCCCCTTTTGCAGCGCCGCGACATCGACCTGGTGGTAGTGCAGCGCGTGCAGCGTCGCGGCGGTCGGGCTCGGCACCCAGGCCGTGTTGGCGCCGGCGCGCGGGTGCACGATCTTCTGCGCCAGCATCGCTGCCATCAGGTCCGGCATCGCCCACATGCCCTTGCCGATCTGCGCTTTGCCGCGCAGGCCGCATTGCAGGCCGACGAGGACGTTGCTCCGCTCGTAGGCGGCGATCCACTCGCTGGCCTTCATGTCGCCCTTGCGCCGCATCGCGCCGGCCTGCATCGCGGTGTGCATCTCGTCGCCGGTGCGGTCGAGAAAGCCGGTGTTGATGAAGGCCACACGATCTTTTGCTGCGGCGATGCAGGCCTTCAGGTTGACGCTGGTGCGGCGCTCCTCGTCCATGATGCCGAGCTTGACGGTGTTGGGCGCGATGCCGACCAACGCTTCGACGCGGCCAAACAGCTCGCACGCAAACGCCACCTCGGCCGGGCCGTGCATCTTCGGCTTGACGATGTAGATCGAGCCGCTGCGTGAGTTGCGCTCGCTCGTCAAGTCGCGCTTGGCGATCGCCGTCGTCACCACTGCGTCGAGGATGCCTTCCGGAATCTCGCGGCCGTCTTCGAGCAGGATCGCCGGGCTCGTCATCAGGTGGCCGACGTTGCGCAGGAAGAGCAGCGAGCGGCCGTGCAGCACGACCTCTCCCTGGCCGCCCGGCGCGGTGTAGCGGCGGTCGGGGTTCAAGCGGCGCGTGATCGTCTTGCCGTTTTTCTGCAGCGTCTCGGCGAGCGTGCCATCGACCAGGCCGGCCCAATTGCCGTAGGCCTGCACCTTGTCGTCGGCATCGACGACGGCGACCGAGTCTTCGAGGTCGAGGATCGTGCTCACCGCCGACTCGATCACCAGATCGGCCACGCCGGCGGCGTCGGTCTGGCCGATCGGCGTGCTGCGGTCGATGCGGATCTCGAGGTGCAGGCCGTGGTGTTGGAGCAGCACCGCGCTCGGCGCGGCGGCATCGCCCTGGTAGCCGATGAATTGCCGCGCATCTTCGAGGCCGCTGCTCTTGCCGCCCTTCAACGCGACGACGAGCTTGCCGCCTTCGATGCGGTAGCCGGTCGAGTCGATGTGCGAGCCGCTCTTCAGCGGCGCGGTGCGGTCGAGCACATGGCGCGCGTACTCGATCACCTTGGCGCCGCGCTTCGGGTTGTAGTCCTTGCCCCGTGTCGCGCCATCCGTCTCCGGCAACGCATCGGTGCCGTACAGCGCGTCGTACAGCGAGCCCCAGCGCGCGTTGGCGGCATTGAGCGCGTAGCGCGCGTTGGTGATCGGCACGACGAGTTGCGGGCCGGCTTGCGTGGCGATCTCGCTATCGACGTTGGCCGTCTGCACGGAAACCTTCTTCGGCACTGGCACCAGGTAGCCGATCTTCTCGAGGAAAGCGCGGTAACCCTTCTTGTCGGCAATCGGCCCCGGATGCGCGCGATGCCAGGTATCGAGCTCGGCTTGCAGCCGATCGCGCTCGGCCAACAACGCCGCGTTTTTCGGCGCCAGTTCGTGGGCCAGCGCATCGAAGCCGCGCCAAAACGCAACCGGCTCCAAGCCGCTGGCGGGCAGCACCTGTTGTTCGATGAAGCGATGAAGCGAAGAAGCCACCTGCAGGCGGCCGACGGTCACACGGTCAGTCATGGTCGTTCGGGGTCGGAGATGAAAAAGGAAAGCACTTCGCGCAGGCTGGCGCCGACGCGCGTCGGCTCGACGCCGAGCTGGTCGAGCGGCACGCCGTCGCGGTTGATCCACAGCGTCGTGTAGCCGTACCAGGTCGCGCCGAGCGCGTCCCAGCAGTTGCTCGACACGAACAGGATGTCCTTGGCCGGCAGGCCGAGCGACTTCGGGCCGAGCGCATAAGCCGCCGGGTCGGTCTTGAAGCGCCGCACCGTATCGACAGAGAGGATCGGGTTCAGCAGGTGGCGAAAGCCGGCGCTTTGCACGGCCGCTTCGAGCATCGGCGGGTCGCCGTTGGACAGGATGCCGGCCTTGATGCCGCGCTTCTTCAACTGCGCCAGCACCGCCTCGTTCTCAGGAAAGGGCTTCAACATGCGGTACTGCGCCAGCAGCTTGGCCTCGCTGGTCGGGTCCACCGGCAACTCGAAGCGCAGCACCGCGTAGCGCAGCGCGTTGCAGGTCAGGTCCCAGAACGACGCGTAGCGGTTGCTCATCGTCAGCAGCCGCGAATATTCGATCTGCTTGTCGCGCCACAGCAAGACCAGCTTGTGGCCGCGCCCCGGGAACAGCCGCTCGGCCGTGTCGATGAGGCTGTACACGTCGAACAGCGTGCCGTAGGCGTCGAAGAGGACGGCCTTGGGCATGGGCGTGGCGTTGGACATGGCTTGAACTTTATTCGGAACTCGAGCAGCGATTAAGCGCCGCGAACGACGGGCATTGCTGCCCTGCAATGCAAAATCAAGCTCATGGAACCCCCACGCTCACTGCGTTCGCTGCCCCCAGGGCCCAGCAAGGGCCCCTTCGGGGGCCCTGGGCGTCAGCGCGCTTGGGGCGGCCCGGCGCGCGCTGAGTGGACAAGCTCAAGCAGATCGAATCCTTCGTCGGTGTCGCCGCCAAGGGCAGCCTGACGGCTGCGGCCAAAGCCGAAGGCGTGGCACCGGCGGTGATCGGCCGGCGCATCGATGCGCTCGAAGAACGGCTGGGCGTCAAGCTGATGACGCGGACCACGCGGCGCATCACGCTGACCCACGAGGGCAGCGCCTTTCTCGACGACTGCCAGCGCGTCTTGTCCGACTTGGCCGGCGCCGAAGCCAGCGTCAGCGCCGGTGGTGCGAAAGCCAGTGGTTACTTGCGTGTGACCGCACCGGCTGGATTCGGGCGCCGCCACGTGGCGCCGATGGTGCCGAAGTTCCTCGCCCTGCATCCCGACGTTCACGTCTCGTTGAACCTGTCGGACCGCGTGATCGACATCGTCAGCGAGAACTTCGACTGCGCGGTGCGCGTCGGCGACTTGCCCGATTCGAGCCTTGTCGGCGTGCGCCTGGCCGACAACCGCCGCCAGTGCGTCGCCACGCCGGCCTACCTGAAGCGCGCCGGCACACCCGCCACCCCCGCCGATCTGCACCGCCACGAATGCCTGGCGCTGAGTTCGGACGCCAGCCAGACCCGCGGCTGGGCCTTCGTCGTCGATGGGGCGCTGACGCACTTGCGACCGAGCGGCCGCCTCGACTGCAGCGACGGCCAGGTGCTGCATGAATGGTCCCTGCTCGGTCTAGGCATTGCTTGGCGCAGCACCTGGGAGGTCGATGCCGACATTGCTGCGGGACGCCTGATCAGCGTGCTGGACGACTTCGCGGCACCGCCCAACGGCATCTACGCCGTGTTCGCGCATGCCAAGCACCTGCCGCTGCGCGTGCGGCTGTGGGTCGATTTCCTGAAGCAGGCTTGGGGAGATCCGAAGTACTGGAAAGCGGCCATGCCTGCAACCGTCACAGTTTCCCCAGCGACCGCCGCGGACGGCTCTGCCAGGCCGCTGGCGGTGCCCCTTGAGGGCAGCAACGTAGCCGCTCCGGTGGTCATCACGCGCTCTTGCTCAAGCAGTCCTTCATGAAGGCCTTGCGCTCGTCACCCTTCTTGCCGGTGGCATCCTTGTTGCACATCTTCATCTTTTCGCGCTGGTTGCCGGCGGCCGGCTTGGCACCCAGGCAGCTCTTCATGAAGGTCTTGCGCTCGTCGCCCTTCTTGCCTTCGGCGTCCTTGTTGCACATCGCCATCTTCTCTTGCTGCGGTGTCTTGTCCTTCATCGGCGCGGCGGCGGCGTGGCTGGCGGCGAAGGCGCCGCTGGCGGCAAAGGCCAGCGTCAGGGCGGTGATCAGGTGCTTCATCGGGTTGTTTCCTCGGTCCACGGTCAGGGCAGGATTGCCGCGCGGCATTGAAACAGACTGACGGCGATCAGACAAGCGTCGAAGAACGCCCAGCCGCTACGACATGGTCCAGCCCTTGGCGTCACAGCTCGCGACGATCTCGTGATCCGGCGAATCCTCGATGATCTGCCCCAAGCGGAACGCGGCTGGTTTTGCGCGCCGCTCTTCCTCGATCCAACGCCGCGCTGAACCCATGTCGTCATGTTTTTCTGCGACCGATGCGTTCGTCTCGAAAACGACTCTGACGTGATACATCATTTGACGGCTCCATCAGCAGCAGGGCCTCGGGCACACCAGCGCAGCAGGCAGTCCTGAAGCGTTTGCGCATTGCAGGGCTTCTCCAGCACGCCGTCCAGGCCGCAGTAGCGCAACAGATTCCTGTCGAGCGCGTAACTGGTGTAGGCCAGCACCGGCACGCGGCCCGCCGAGCGTTCGTGCTCAACGGCGCGAATGCGCTGGGTCGCTGTCAAGCCGTCCAGCACCGGCATTTGCAGGTCCATCAAGATCAGGTCGAACGTGCGCGCGCCGGCCAACGCGACAGCTTCAGCCCCGTCTTCGGCCAGCGTCGGCACGATGCCCAGGCTGCGCAGCAAATCGTCGGCAAACGCCAAGTTGGACGGGTTGTCGTCAACGACGAGCACGCCCAGTCCGACGCCGCGCGGGCCGCCGGCGCTCTCGAATTCAGCAAGGCCCGGGTACTGCGCGGATGGGTCTGCGGAGGCATGCACGGCGGTCACTCCACGAGCGCCAAGCAAGGCGGCGAGACCTCGCGCCCGATGACCGCGCGCGCATAGAAGTAGTCGTTGCGACTGCGTTCGCTGAGGCCGCCGATCTCGACGCGTCCCTGCGCGTCGCAGGGAAAAGCAAAGTCCTGCCCGCCGCTGATCAAGCTCGAAAAGCGCAACTCGTAGTGGGCCCGGCAAGCGCCGGACTTGGGCAAGGGGCTCATGCTGAGGCGCACCGTAGCGAACATCACCGCCGGCTGTCGGTCCGCTAGCGGACAGATCCGCCAAGCCGGCCGCGGCAACTTCAGGTGGCCTCTTCCTTCGGCAGCAGGCGCTCGTACTCCTTCTTCACCACCTGATAGCACTCGCAGACGCGAGACTCCAGCCCCTGGCGGTCCTGCAGCGTGATGCGCCCGCGCGCATAGCTGATGAGGCCGGCCGTCTGCAATTTGAGCGCGGCCTCCGTCACCCCTTGGCGGCGCACCCCGAGCATGTCGGAAATGAGTTGCTGCGTCATCACCAACACGTTGCCCTGCAGCCGGTCGCAACTGAGCAGCAACCAGCGGCACAACTGCTGGTCGAGCGTGTGGTGCCGGTTGCAAGCGGAGGTCTGCGACATCTGCGTGATCAGCGCCTGCGTGTAGCGAAGCAGCAGGTGCAGCACCGGAGCGCGCTTGAACTCCTCCTTGATCACCTTCGACGCGAGCCGCCAGCCTTGTCCGGCGCTTTGCACCACCGCCCGGCTGGTCGTCGATTCGCCGCCCATGAACAGCGAAACGCCGACCAGACCCTCGTTGCCGACGACGGCCAATTCGGCCGACGCGCCGTTTTCCATCACGTACAGCAGCGAGACGATGGCGGTGGTCGGAAAGTACACGTGCGACAGCTCGTCGCCGGATTCGTACACCACCCGCCCCAGCGGCAGTTCCACGGCTTCGAGCTGCGGCTGCCAGCGCGCCCACTCGGCCTGCGGCAGCGCGGCGAGCAACTGGTTCTGTCTGGGATCGGGACGCAAGGGCATGGCAACACCATGCGCAATTTTGCACCCGTCTGTGCGCTAGCGCACAGACTGTTCATGCGCGGGCGTGCTGAGCGTTGCCCTCAAAGAATGCGCCGCGGGTGCTCCAGCGCCTCGTGCGCGGCATGCAGCCGGCGCACCAGCACCTTGATGAAGGCGTCGTCGAAGCGGTGCCGCGTGCCCGCCGACAGTTGCGCCATCGCCTCCGGGTTGAACGAGATCGTGGTGCAGGTCTGCGAGACGATGACGTTGGCCTGGTGCAGGCGCAGCTCGGGGCTCGGCGCCAGGTAGGCCATCTCGCCGACCGACGCGCCCTTGCCGAGCGCGGCCACCTTGTTGCCGTCGCGGAAGACTTCGACGCCGCCCTGTGCGATGAGATAGAAGTTGCGCCCTTCCTGGCCCTTCTTGTAGAGCGCATGGCCGAAGTTGAAGCGCTGCCACTTGGCGCGGTGCACCACCTCCCACAGCTCGACGTTGCCGAAAGCGCTGAAAAAATCGAGGCCGCGCAGCAGGTTGAAGCGCTCCGAGTCGAGCACGCCTTGCAGCTTGCCGCGCGGCACCTCGCGGCGCGCGATCACGCCGGCCAGGCTTTGCGCGAAGTCGTCCCAGTTGCTGGGGCGGTCGGCCGGGTTCTTTTCGAGTGCGCGTTGCAGCAGCGCTTCGAGGCTCGCCGGCACGCCGTCGCGCAGGCTGGCCAATAGCTGCGGCTGTTGATTGAAGACCTGGTGCATCAGCGCGGCCTGCGTCGGCCCTTCGAACGGCGGCCGGCCGGCGATCAGGTGATACAGCACGGCGGCCAGCGAGTACATGTCGGCGCGCGCATCGATCACTGCACCATCGAGTTGCTCGGGCGAGATGTAGGCCAGCGAGCCGACGCGGTGCACCGCGGTGCGCTCGGCATCGAGTTGCAGCACGCTGCCGAAGTCGGTGATCTTGACATCGACCACGGTGTCGCGGTCCATCACCGCCAGCACGTTGGCGGGCTTGACGTTGCGGTGGATCAGGCCCTGCCGCGACACATAGCCCAGCGCCATCGCGCACTTGAAGCCGATTTCGACGACCTGCTCCAGGGACAGCAACGCGTCGGGCCGGCAGAATTTCTTCAGCGTCGTGCCCGGCACGTACTCCATGACGACGTAAGGCAACTCGGGGTCGGCGACGGCGTCGAAGATCTGCACCACGTTCGGGTGCTCGAGCTTGCCGACGAGGTCGGCCTCGGCAGCGAAGAAGCGCTCGAAGTAGTGGCCGTCGCTGTGACTGTCGCTGTGGTTGTCGGCCGCGCGGGCGGGGATGCGCACGCACTTGATGGCCACGTCGCGGCCGTGGAATTCGTCGCGGGCGTGAAAGACCTCGCTCGTCGCGCCCTCGCCGAGCCGGCCGAGCACCTTGTACTTGCCGATCTGGCGCGGCAATCGGCCGGGAACTGCGGGGTCTGCGGACATGAGGCGCCGAGCATAGTGTTGCGAGGCGCGCGCCGATGCCTGTGCTTACAAGTGGGCGTGACCTTCGGCACGGATCAGCAGTTGCGACATCGGTCCCTAAAATGGTGGTCATGTTGCAGGCCCAGCAGGAACTTCTCGCGGCCCTGGCCCAGGCGCTCGACGAGACGGTGCCGGGCCACGGGCTGGTGCCGGCGTTCGAGTCGCCGAAGCAGGCCGCGCATGGCGATCTGGCGATCACGGCAGCGATGCCGCTGGCCAAGCAGAGCAAGACGGCGCCGCGCGCGCTCGCCGAGCGCCTGGTGGCGGCACTGCAAAAACAGCCGGCGGTGCAGCGCTGGGTCAGCGCATTGGAGATCGCGGGACCGGGCTTCATCAACCTGCGTTTGGCGCCTGCCGCCAAACAGGCCGTCGTCGCCGACGTGCTCGCCAGCGGCACGCGCTACGGCGTGCAGGCTTCGAACGGCCAGCACGTGATGGTCGAATTCGTTTCCGCCAACCCTACCGGCCCGCTGCACTTGGGCCACGCGCGCCAGGCCGCGCTCGGCGACGCGCTGTGCAGCCTGTTCGCGACGCAGGGCTGGCAGGTCACGCGCGAGTTTTACTACAACGACGCCGGCGTGCAGATCGCGACGCTCGCGCAGTCGGTCAAGCTGCGCATCGACGGCGCCCGGCCCGGCGACGCAGCCTGGCCCGATGAGGCCTACAAGGGCGACTACATCGCCGACATCGCCGCCGACTTTCTGGCGAAGAAGACTGTCAGAGCCGACGACCGCGCGTTCAGCGCGTCGGGCGACGCGAGCGACATCGACGGCATCCGCCAGTTCGCCGTGGCCTACCTGCGCCACGAACAAGATCTCGACCTGCAGGCCTTTGGCTTGAAGTTCGACCACTACTTTCTCGAGTCAGGCCTGTACACCAGCGGCAAGGTCGATGACACCGTCAAGCGCCTGGTGGCCTCGGGCCATACCTACGAAGCCGACGGCGCGCTGTGGTTGAAGACCACTGCCTACGGCGACGACAAGGACCGCGTGATGCGCAAGTCCGACGGCACGTACACGTATTTCCTGCCCGACGTGGCCTACCACATCGACAAGTGGCATCGCGGCTACACCAAGTGCGTCAACCTGCAGGGCACCGACCACCACGGCACGATCGCGCGCGTGCGCGCCGGCTTGCAGGCCGCGGGCCTGGGCATTCCTGCGGGCTTCCCCGACTACGTGCTCAACAAGATGGTCACGGTGATGAAGGGCGGCGCCGAAGTGAAGATCAGCAAGCGCGCCGGCGGCTACGTGACGCTGCGCGACCTGATCGACTGGACCAGCCGCGACGCCGTGCGCTTCTTCCTCATCAGCCGCAAGGCCGACACCGAGTACACCTTCGACGTCGATCTGGCGCTGGCGCAGAACGACGAGAACCCGGTTTTCTACGTGCAGTACGCGCATGCGCGCATCTGCTCGGTGCTGGCGCAATACACGGGCCCACGAGAATTTGCGAGCGCCGACCTGGCGCTGCTCGGCGCACCGAGCGAAGCCGCGCTGATGCTGCAACTCGCCGACTACCCGGCCATGCTGGCGCGCGCGGCCGCCAACCTCGCGCCGCACGACATCGCCTTCTACGCCCGCTCGCTGGCCGCGGCCTTCCACAGCTACTACGCTGCCGAGCGCTTTCTGGTCGATGATGCAGCCCTGGCGCGCGCGCGCATGGCGCTGTTGGCCGCGACCGCGCAGGTGCTGCAGAACGCGCTGGCGGTGCTCGGCGTCTCAGCTCCGGAGCGCATGCACCGCGACACTCCCACTGAAAACGCAAAGACCCTCACGACATGACTTTTCAGCAACGCGGCGGCTTCGCCCTCGGATTGATCGTCGGCCTCTTGGTCGGCTTGGCGCTGGCCATCGGCGTGGCGCTGTACGTGACCAAGGTGCCGGTGCCCTTCGTCAACAAGGTGCCGCAACGCACGGCCGAGCAAGACGCCGCGGAAACCGAACGCAACAAGCACTGGGATCCGAACGCGCCGCTGGCCAGCAAGCCGGCCGCGCCGATCAGGCCCCCCACCGCCGCGGCCAGCGGCCCGCTGCCGCCGGGCATCGCACCGGCACCGCCGGTCACGACGGCTGCGACCCCAGCGCCGAAGCCGGGCGCAACCCCCGCGCCGGTGACAACGGCCAAGCCCGCCGCGGCGCCGCCAACGACGACCGCTACCGCACCCGCGCCCAAGTCCACCAAACCGGGCGCCGATCCGTTCACCTACTTCGTGCAAGTCGGCGCTTATGGCAAGCCGGAGGATGCCGAGCAACAACGCGCGCGCATCGGCCTGATGGGCCTGAGCGCCAAGGTCAGTGAGAGGGAACAGTCCGGCCGCACGATGTACCGCGTGCGCCTGGGACCGTACGACCGCAAGGAAGATGCCGACGCCATTCAGGAACGTTTGTCGGGCAGCGGCGTCGAAGCCGCGCTGGTGCGCGTGGAACGGTAAGGCTTTCGAGACCACAACAGGAATTTGCAGACCATGATCAATCGACGCGATCTGACCCTTGGCACCGCTGCCGTGCTGATGGGCGCTACCGGTGCCCGCGCGCAAGGCGGTGCACCAGTTGAAGGCAAAGACTTCGTGCGCCTGCCCACGCCGGCGCCGGTGGCCGCGCCGGCCGGCAAGGTGGAAGTGGTGGAGTTTTTCTCCTACGGCTGCCCGCATTGCTACGCCTTCGAGCCGTTGCTCGAACCGTGGGTCAAGAAGCTGCCGGCCGATGTGGCCTTCCGCCGCGTGCCCGCCGCCTTCAATGCCTCATGGGAGGGGTTGGCGAAAATTTTCTACGCGCTCGAAGCCAGCGATCAGCTCGAAGCGATGCACAAGCGCGTCTTCGCCGCGATCCACGTGCAGCGCCAGAAGCTCGACAAGGAAGCCGACATCGCCGCCTTCGTCAAGAGCGCCGGCGGCGACGACGCCAAGTTCCTCGACGCCTACAAGTCGTTCGGTGTGGCCACCAAGCTGCGCCAGGGCAAGCAGCTCGCCGAGGCCTACAAGATCGACGGCGTGCCGACGCTGGGCATTCATGGCCGCTGGTTCACGGCGGGCTCGCTGGCCGGCACGCACGAGCGCGCGCTGGTGGTCGCCGATCAGCTCATTGCGCGGGCGAGAAAACCCGCCTGACCCGACTGACGCTGCACAGCGTCGTCAAGATTTCGCAATCGCGGCCCGAGGGAACCGTCCCTCGGGCCGCTTTGCCGTGGCTAGAATGGTCTGCAAGTTCTGTGCCGCCATGAAGCCCCATTTCGCCTTCGCCCTCGTTGTCGCTGCCGCGCTGCCGGCCGTTCACGCCGAAAAGGCCGACCGCAGCAAGCCGCTGACGATCGAAGCCGACCAGCCGGGCACGCTCGACCTGGTCAAGCAGGTCGTCGTCTTCAACGGCAACGTCGTCGTCGCCCAAGGCACGATGGCGATCCGTGCCGAGCGCGTCGAGGTGCGCGAGCGCGCCGACGGCCACCGCAGCGCCACCGCGGTCGGCAGCGGCGGCAAGCCGGCCAGCTTCAAGCAAAAGCGCGACGCAGTCGATGAAACGATCGAAGGCGTGGCCGAGCGCATCGAGTACGACAGCCGCGGCGACGTGGTGCGCTTTGTCGGCAACGCGCAGGTGCGGCGGCTGCGCGGCGGCGCGCCGGCCGACGAGATCACCGGCGCGCTGATCACCTACGACAGCGGCAACGAGACGTTCAGCGTGCAGGGCGCGGCGTCGGCGCCCGTGGCGGGCGCTGCCTCGGGCTCCGGCAATGGCCGCATCAAGGTCACGCTGGCACCGCGGCCGGAAAAGCCCGACGCCGCTGCGTCGGCCGCGTCCGCCGCATCAGCGCCGGCGCGATGAGTGCCGTGCCCATAGAAGCGCCAGTCTCGGCGCTGCCCAGCAGCACCGGCGTCAGCCGCCTCGAAGCGCGTGGCCTGAAGAAAACCTATGGCGCGCGCACGGTGGTCAAGGACGTGCACCTGGCCGTCGGCGCCGGCGAGGTCGTCGGCCTGCTCGGCCCCAACGGCGCCGGCAAGACGACGACCTTCTACATGGTCGTCGGCCTGGTGCGCGCCGATGCCGGCGAGATCATGATCGACGGCGCCGCGGTGCAGGGCAAGCCGATCCACCAGCGCTCGCGCCTGGGCCTGTCGTACCTGCCGCAGGAAGCGTCGATCTTTCGCAAACTCACCGTCGAAGAGAACATCCGCGCCGTGCTCGAACTGCAGCAAGGCGCCGATGGACGCGGCCTGCCCGCGGCGCAGATCGACAAGCTGTTGAACGGCCTGCTGGCCGATCTGTCAATCGAGAAGCTGCGCACCAGCCCGGCGCCCGCGCTGTCGGGCGGCGAACGGCGGCGCGTCGAGATCGCGCGGGCCCTGGCCACACAGCCGCGCTTCATCCTGCTCGACGAGCCGTTTGCCGGCGTCGATCCGATCGCCGTGATCGAGATCCAGCGCATCATCGGTTTTCTGAAAGCGCGCGGCATCGGTGTGCTGATCACCGACCACAACGTGCGCGAGACGCTCGGCATCTGCGACCGCGCCTACATCATCAGCGAAGGCAACGTGCTCGCCGAAGGCACGCCCGACGAGATCGTGGCCAATCCCGACGTTCGCAAGGTGTATCTCGGCGAACACTTCAGGATGTGACCATGAAGCCATCGCTTCAGGTCAGGCTGTCACAGCACTTAGCGCTGACGCCGCAACTCCAGCAGTCGATCCGCCTGCTGCAGCTCTCGACATTGGAGCTGCACCAGGAAGTCGAGCAGATGCTCGAGCAGAACCCGTTTCTCGAAGCCGAAGAAGAGCCGCCGACGATCGACGAGCCACCGCCGCCCGAGTACGTCGCTCCGCAGCGCGACGAATACGTCGCTTCCGACGAGGGCCGCGACGACACGCAGGCGCCGGTCGATGCCGCCGAGTTCGGCACCACGGAACGCGAAGACTGGTCCAACGGCACCGAAGGCGACGACTTCGACGGCGTGCGCGAATTGCCGTCGTTGAACGGCAGCGGCAGCGCGAGCGGCAGCGGCGGCGACGACGATTTCGAACCGCAGGAGCGCAACGCCCACGGCCCGACGCTCGCCGAGCATCTGCTGCAGCAGTTGGCCGGCATGCGGCTTTCGCTCGAAGAGCGCGCGGCCATCCACGTGCTCGTCGAGTCGCTGAACGAAGACGGCTATCTCGCCGATTCGCTCGAAGAAATCGCCAGCGGCTTGCTGCCCGACGGCGCTGACGACGAACAGCGCGAGCTGATGCTGGAGCGCCTGCAGGTGGCTCTGAAGTGGCTGCAAAGCCTGGAGCCGATCGGCATCGGCGCGCGCGACCTGGCCGAGTGCCTGACGCTGCAACTGCGCGCGTGCGAGCGCTGCGAAGCGCAGGCCGTGGCGATCATCATCTGCAAGCAGCACCTCGATCTGCTGGCGCGGCGCGACTTCAAGAAACTCGCTGCGGCCACCGGCGCCGACGATGAACTGCTCAAGGCTGCGCAGGTGCTGATCGTGCACTGCGAGCCCAAGCCGGGCCGGCCGTTCGGGCGATCCGAAGGCGCGCCGGTGGTGCCCGACGTGATCGTGCAGAAGGCCGGCCGCAACTGGCGCGTCGTGCTCAACCCGGACGTGATGCCCAAGCTGCGCATCAACGATCTGTACGCGCAAGCGATCAAGGGCGGCCGCGGCAACAGCGGCTCGCCGCTGGCGGCGCGGCTGCAGGAGGCGCGCTGGTTCGTCAAGAACGTGCAGCAGCGCTTCGACACCATCGCGCGCGTCTCGCAAGCCATCGTCGAGCGGCAGAAGGGTTTCTTCACGCACGGCGAGATCGCGATGCGGCCTCTCGTGCTGCGCGAGATCGCCGACGAACTTGGCCTGCACGAAAGCACGATCTCGCGCGTCACCACCGCCAAGTACATGGCCACGCCGCTCGGCACCTTCGAGCTCAAGTATTTCTTCGGCTCCGGCCTGGCCACCGAAGCCGGCGGCAATGCGTCATCGACCGCGGTGCGGGCGCTGATCAAGCAGCTCGTCTCGCAGGAAAGCGCCGACAAGCCGCTGTCGGACAACCAGCTCTCCGAGATGCTCGGCGAACAGGGCATCACGGTGGCGCGGCGCACGGTGGCGAAATACCGTGAAGCGTTGAGGATCGCGCCGGCGAACCTCAGGCGAGCCTTATGACAACCCCCAAGACGCTTCGCGTCGCCCCCCAGAGGGGGAGCGCCCGGCTTGGGGCGGCCCGGCGCCGGGCATGATTTGCGATCTGTTCCTGCCGTGCGCGCAAGGCGTCGAGGCCCTGCTGGCCGGGGAGTGCAAACGCCTGCTCGGCGAAAACGCTGCAGTGGCCGAACAGCGCGGCGGCGTCAGCGTGCGCGGCGACGAAGTGGCCGCGATGCGCCTGAACCTCGAAAGCCGCCTGGCGCAACGCGTGCTGTGGCCGCTCGCGCATGGGCCGTACCGCAACGAACTCGAACTCTACGAACTCGCGCGCAGCGTGAAGTGGACCGACTGGATCACGCCGCAGCAAACGCTGCGCGTGGACACCACCGCGCAGCGCTCTCCGCTGCAAAGCCTGAACTTCGCCACGCTGCGCATCAAGGACGCCGTCTGCGACGTGCTGCGCGACGCCACCGGCGAGCGGCCGAGCGTGGACACGCGTGCGCCCGATCTGCCGCTGTCGCTGCACCTCACGGCCACGCACGCCACGCTGTATGCCGACACGTCCGGCGAGGCTTTGTTCAAACGCGGTTGGCGCGATGCCGGTGCGTTGAAAGGCGAAGCGCCGCTGAAAGAAACGCTGGCTGCGGCGATGCTCGCCGCTGCCGGCTGGCAAGGCCGCGCCGAAGACGGCCCGCTGTTCGATCCGTTCTGCGGCGCCGGCACGATCGCCATCGAAGCGGCGCAGATCGCTTGCGGCATCGCGCCGGGATCGAACCGCCGCTTCGCCTTCGAGCGCCTGGCGCCGTGGCACGCGCACCAGAGCGCGTGGCGCGACCTGCGCGAGGCTGCACGAACGCGCGTGCATGCCAGCGCGGTGCCGATCTACGCCGGCGACGTGAGTTTTCGCATGACCGACTTCGCCACGCGCAATGCCGAGCGTGCCGGCGTGGCGCGATGGATCGAGTTCAAGACGGCGGATGCGTTGCAGCGCCCGCCGCCCGCGCCGCGTGGCACGATGGTGCTCAATCCGCCGTACGGCGAGCGCATCGACGCCAAAGGCTCCGGCCGCCAGGCCATCGAAGGCAGCGCCACACCCGCCGACTTTTTCGCCGCGCTCGCATCGCACTGGAAGCGCCAATACGCCGGCTGGACCGCCTGGGTGTTGGCGCCGGAGATGAAGCTGCCGTCGCAGATGCGGCTGAAAGAGAGCCGCCGCGTGCCGCTGTGGAACGGGCCGATCGAGTGCCGGCTGTTCCGCTTTGACATGGTGGCCGGCTCGGCGCGCGCTGCGCCTGCCGGCGAGGCAGCCGCGCCGTGACTTAAACAGGCGCGGCTGCGGCGCTAGCGCGACAGCCCGCCGAGCTTGCCGAGGATCGCGCCGATGTCGCCGAGGCCCCCGCTGGGAATAGCGCCGTCGGGTGTGGCCTTATCGACCATCTGCGGCAGCAACTGCGACAACTGGCCGAGCAGGTCGCCCTGGCCCATGCCGGTCTGCTGCGTCAGCTTGCCGAGCAGGTCGCCGCCGAGCACGTTGCCGAGTTGATCGGGCGCGATCGGCAGGTTCTCTCCCTTGCCGATCCACGAGTTCATGACGTTGCCCAAGCCGCCCTTCTGGAACTGCTCGGCCAAACCACCCAAGCCGCCGCCACCGCCGCCAGCCGCGCTCGGCCCGCCGTGGCTGTTGGCGAGCATGCCCGCCACGATGTTGATCAGCGCGCCCGCGCCGCCTTGTTGCTGCTGCCCGCCGCCGAGCATGCCGCCGAGAACTGAATCGAGTAAGCCCATCGTGAACTCCTGATCGTCTTTTGTGAGGGAACGGCGATTGTGGGCGCACGCGGCGTTCGCTCCAAGGGCAGCACGGGTAACCACGCGAACCACGCTTGGAAGCAATTTCTAAACTTTCATCACCCTGAAACACCATTGGAGGCAGGCTCATGACCATGAAGTTCGGCATCAAGGCGCTACTGGGTGGGGCGGCACTGCTCGGCGCGCTGCTCGCGGTTGGAGTGCAGGCCACCAACTACTCGGTGTGGATCAACGGCCGCACCGGCGGCGGCCAGCTCGGCAACCACGACGACTTCACCTACTTCGGCCCGGGCACGGTCAACGCCGGCGTCAACAAGAAGTCGGCGAACTGGGACGGCTACAACCGCGTCGCCGATCAGAATGTCCTGATCCGCAACGCGCTCGACTGCTACTGCACCGGGCCCAACTGGTGCTACATCGCCGCGCACAGCGCCGGCAACCTGCAGATCGGCTACGCGCTCGATTTCTTCGGCGGCTCGCAGCGTTCGAAGAAGGATCCAGCGCTCTACAGGCAAGGCCAATGCGACAACAGCCGCGAAGGCGGCACGCAGACCGGCTGGAACATCAAGTGGGTCGATGTCGCCGGCGGCGCGGGCGGCGGCAGCGAACTCGCCAACGCCGGCGAATGGGCTTTGTCCGAACCCCTGGTGTCGGACCTGAAGACGAGCACCGCGCGCGCGCTCTACAACCACAACAACACCCGCGGCAGCATCTTCTACATGTTCGCCGGCGCCAAGGGCACGCTGTACTCGTTCCTGTTGCCCGGGCAGGACGACGAGGTGGTGGCCTACCACTCGGCGGGCGGCGTCTCGGGCACGTCGGGCGCGTCGTACTGCAACCCCTCGGACTGGTTCTGCAACGATCTGACGCTGGGCACGGCCAACAACCAAGGCGGCCGCGCCAAGTGGGCCAACCACGCAGTGAAGTTCCGCGACGACAGCGAGAGCGTCAACCACTACAACCAGGGCCAATGGGCCGGCATCGTCGGCAAGGTGCGCGCCGACATGGAGACCCATGCGCGCTAGCCCCGTTCTGTTTTTCCAGCGCCGTTGGCAGTGGCTGCGCTGGGGCGTGCCTGCGGCGGTGGTGCTCGGCGGCCTGATGGGCTGGTGGGTCGTGGCGTGGCAGGCCGATGCCAAGAGCGACGCGGTCGCCGCTGCGCTACCCGCACGCAGCGCCGCCGCGAGTGCGCCGGCACGCGCCGCACCCTACAGCGCCGCTGGCCAGCAAACGCGCGAGGCGCAGCTCGCGCTGTGGCAACGCCGCCTCGAACGCGCCGACCAGGCACTCGACACCTACGCCAGCCACACGCGCTACCCGCACACCTCGCGCCCCGCGGACGAGCAGGCCGATCAGATGTACCCCAACGAGCCGGTGCTCGAAGAACATCCGCTGCGCGAACCGAAAGGAAAAACCGCCGACGGCGTGCGTCTGCGCACGACGCAGGAGCGTGTCTTCGTGCAAGGCGACGAGAGCGTGCGCTTCACCGTCGCGCTGGTCGATGAACAAGGCCAAGCGCTGCCGCTGCGGGTGCTGAGCGCGAACGCGCGCGAGGTCACACCGCCGACGGTGGCGTCGCTCTACCCGGTGCTGCCGGTGACGTTCAACGACGACGGCAGCAACGGCGACCGCGCCGCGGGCGACCGTGAACTCACGGCGACCTTGCGTCCGTCAACGCAGGGCTTTGCCAAGCTCGCCGGCCAGATCCGCCTCGAAGTCTTCCTCGAAGGCCGCGGCGAGCGCGGCTTCACCTACTTCGACATCTACGTCACGCCCGAATCACCGGCAGTGTGGGCCGGCCGCGTACGCGAAGCGGTCGAGAACGGCTCGCTGAACTTCTATCTCGACGCCACAGTGCGCGAGCCCGGGCGCTACGTCGTCACCGGCCGCATCGACGACGCCGACGGCCAGCCGGTGGCGCTGCTGACCTTCAACGACGAAGTCGGCCGCGGCGACACCGAGTTCCGCCTCTCGCTGTTCGGCAAGCTGCTGCGCGATGCCCGACCCACGATGCCGTTGACGTTGCGCGACGTGGTGGCTTTTCGCTTGCGCGAAGAAGGCCATCCCGACCGCGCGCTGATGCCGCGCCTGAACGGCGTTGTGCATGTCGGCGCCAAGCATGCGCTGGCCTCGTTCTCCGATGCCGAATGGTCGGCCGAGGAGCGCTCGCGCTACCTGGCCGAGCTGACGCGCGACGTGGAGGAGGCGCAGAAGCAGGTCGATCAGCTCAGCGGGCCGGTGCAGAAGCCTTAACGGCTTTCGTCGAGCGCCATCACGCGGTCGCCCGCGGCTGGCACGCAGCCGTCGGCGATCGGCGTCCAGCCGCGGCGGACGACGACCTGCTTGCCGTCGTGGCACAACTCGATGCGCTCGGCGCCCGGCACGTGCTCGCGCACGAAGGCTTCGATCGACGCCGGCAGGCTGGTGCGAAAGCGCATCGCCTGCAGGTCCTCGCCCGGATGGTCGTCGGTGGTGAGCCACGGCACGAAGCCGGCGGCGAACATCAGCAGGCGCGAATTCACTTCCACCGGCTGCGGCGCGTAGCCCTGCGCCGCCAGCCAATGCTGCGCGCCGTCACGGCCGCCATCGCCAGCGCCCCACGCCGCGGCCAGCAGCTCGGCCAGCCACTGGTTGCAGTTCTGGTAGCGCGTCGAAAACGCATGGGCATTGGCGCTGTAGCCGCCGCCGAGCAACGCCAGCGCGCGCGGCGTGTCGAGCGCGGCGCGTTCGAGCAAGTTCGCGTGCGAGGCCGGCAGCAGCACGATCGACAGGTAGCCGAGCGACGGGTCGTCGGTGCCGAACAGAAAACCCGGCAGGCCCTGGTCGTACAAGCGCGGCTGGCCCTCGTTGCAGGCGTAATAGAGCTGGCGCACCGACCACGGCCCGTTCGGGTTGGCTTGCATGCTGAGACCCGCATGCGAGTAGCGGATGCGAAAGCGCGCCAGGTTCAGGCCCGAGCGGGCGACGATGGCCAGCGTCTGCCCTGACGCAACGAGCTCTCCTTTGGCGATCGCCGCGAAGCTCAACAGGCGGTCTTGCTGCATCGCCGAGAGTTGCGGTGGCGCGTCGCAGTAGCGCCCGGAGGCCGTGCCGGCCTGCGCGATCGCCGTGCCTGCGAGCAGCCAGGCAGCGATCGCGGCCTTGATCAGAGAGCGCGCGCGGCCGCGTCCACCGGCCGCGCATCGAGGTCGTGCAGCCAGTCATCGGCCAGCACGAGGTAGAAGGCTTGCCGCGTGTCGGCGCGCGCGAACTCGAAGCCGTATGCACGCTCGCGCACGCTGACCGTGTCGCCGCGGGCCAGCGCCTGCTGTTCGGCCGTTCGTTGCGGCAATACGAGGACGAAGGCCGATCGTTTGCCGTCTTCGGCCGTCGGCTGCAACGCCAGCCTGACCATGCCCGGCCGGTCGGCGGCGACGGTCACCGCTTCGATGCGGTAGTCGCCCGCCGCCGCCGTCTTGCCCTTGGACGAACTGGCGCTCGACGTTTCGAGCGAGGTCGATGCGCTGCTGCCGGCCAACGACGCTGTGGTCGATGCGGAAGAGGCCAGGCTTTCGGCGCGCGCCATTGCAGCGCAGAACGCGAGGGTCGTGAGCAAGACGGCCTGGGCCACACGGTGATTCATGCAAGGGGCTCCTGGCGCCGCGATCGACGCCTTGCAGCGAGGATAGCGCCGAGCCGCGCCGCGCCCGTTTCTAACGGTGCAGCGACAGCGCGGCGATCGCGGCCAGCGGCGCGGTATCGGAGCGCAGCACACGCGCGCCGAGCGAGACGGTGGCGAAGCCGTGCAAGGCCGCCAGGTCTTCTTCGTCGGCCGTGAAGCCGCCCTCCGGGCCGCTGAGCGTGATCACCGACGACGCATTCGTTGCCGCCCACGGCTGCGCATCGCGCCAGCCGAGCAGCCAGCGCTTTTCGTCGCCGGCAGGCTTGTCGAGCGTGCCGAGCCACGCCGCCAGCGGCTGCGGCACCCCAACTTCAGGCACGCGGTTGCGGCCGCATTGCTCGCAGGCGGCCACGGCAATCGCCTGCCAATGCGCGCGGCGTTTGTCGGCACGCTCGCCGGACAGGCGCAGCACCGAGCGTTCGGCCGTCAGCGGCACGATGCGCGCGGCGCCGAGTTCGGTGGCCTTCTCGACGACGAAGTCCATGCGCTCGCCGGCGGGCATCGCCAGCGCCAGCGTGACGCGGCACGGCAGCTCGCGCTCGACCGCGTCGTGCCGCAACGCAACGGCGGTGACTTCGCGCTTGCCCATCGCCTCGATGCGCGCCGCCCACTCTCCCCCGCGGCCGTCGAACAGCGTGACCTCGCCGCCGGGCTGCAGGCGCAGCACCTGCGCGTGGCGCGCTGCGGCCTCGGGCAGCGCCAGCGTCATGTCGGTGCGCAGCGGCTCGCTGACGAACAGGCGGGGCGGCACTACGCAGGCCTTTCGGTCAGCGCCGCACGCACGATGGCGCGCGTGAGGCCGCTGGCCACGTCGGCGACGAAGCGCGAGAAGTCGCCATGCGCGCTGTCGTCGGCGCGGTCGGAGATGGTGCGCATGACGGCGAACGGCCGCGCGAAGTCGTGACAGACCTGCGCCACGGCCGCACCTTCCATCTCGACGGCCAGCGCATCGGGCAACTCGGCTCTGAGCGCGGCGCTCTCGGCGGAGGTGCAGACGAAGCGGTCGCCGCTGACGATCAGGCCGCGGTGCACCGCGTGGCCGCTGGCGTGCGCTGCGCGCGCCAGCGTGTCGCTCCAGCGCGCGTCGGCTTCGAAGCGCGACTTTCCCGTGAGCGGCACCTGCCAGCGCGGAAAGATCGGCGAGGCGTCGAGGTCGTGCTGCAAGAGCGCGTCGCCGACGACCACGTCGCCGACCAACACGCCCTCACCCAGCCCGCCGGCAACGCCGGTGAAGAGCAGCGCATCGACCTCGAAGCGGTCGAGCAGCAGCGCCGTCGTCGTCGCCGCGGCCACCTTGCCGATGCCCGACAACACCAGCAGCGCTTCATGACCGTGCAGTGTGCCGAGGTGAAAGTCGCGGCCGGCCACGCGCTGCACCGTGGCGTTGTGAAAGTCTTCATGCAGCGCGTGCAGCTCTTCGCGCATCGCGCTGACGATTGCGATCATGCAGCGACTCTACTTCGGCGCGTCTCTCAACTCGCGGCGCAGGATCTTGCCGACGGGGCTCTTCGGCAGGTCGGCGCGGAACTCGATGACGCGCGGCCGCTTGTAGCCGGTGAGGTTGGCCTCGCAATACGCCTTCACGTCGGCGGCGCTGACCTTGTCGTCCTTCTTCACGATCACCACCTTCACCGCCTCGCCGGCCTTGTCGTCGGGCACGCCGACCGCGGCGCACTCGAGCACGCCGGGCATCTGCGTGATCACGTCTTCGACTTCGTTCGGATAGACGTTGAAACCGCTGACCAGGATCATGTCCTTCTTGCGATCGACGATTTTGAAGAAGCCGCGTTCATCGACGGTGCCGATGTCGCCGCTGCGAAAAAAGCCGTTGGCCGTCATCACCTTGGCGGTCTCGTCGGGCCGCTGCCAGTAGCCGGCCATGACCTGCGGGCCGCGGATCGCAATCTCGCCCGGTGTGCCCATCGGCACCTCGTTGCCGTCGTCGTCGAGCAGCGCCAGCTCGGTGCCCGGCATCGGCAGGCCGATGTTGCCGCTGTAGGCCGTGCTGTCCACCGGGTTGCAGGTCGCCGACGGCGAGGTCTCCGACAGGCCGTAGCCTTCGACGATCGGGCAGCCGGTTTTTTCCAGCCACTGTTTGGCCGTTGCACTCTGCACCGCCATGCCGCCGCCGACGCTGATCTTCAGCGACGACCAATCGACGGTCGAGAAGCTCGGCGTGATTGACCATCGCGTTGAACAGCGTGTTGACCGCCGGGAAGCTGTGGAACCTGTGCTTGGCCAACTCTTTCAACATGCCGCCGATGTCGCGCGGGTTGGCGATCAGGATGTTGCAGCCGCCCATGCGCAGGCCGAGCATCATGTTCGTGTTGAAGCCGAAGATGTGGTACAGCGGCAGCGCACAGACGGTGACGACCTGCTCGCCGGGCGGAATCATCTTCAGCGCCGGCTGGTACCACGCCTCGGCCTGCAGCAGGTTGGCCATCAGGTTGCGATGCAGCAGCACCGCGCCTTTGGAGACGCCGGTGGTGCCGCCGGTGTACTGCAGCACCGCGATGTCGTCGGGGCCGACGGCCGGTGCGGTGTAGGCCTTGCCGCGGCCTTGCGCAATCGCGTCGTTGAACGGCACCGCACCTGGCAGATCGAACGGCGGCACCATCTTCTTCTTGTGGCGCACGACGTAGTTGACGATCGCGCCCTTGACCAGGCCGAGCATGTCGCCCAACGACGCCATGACGACCTTCTTCGTCGGCACGGCGTCGATCACCTGCTGCAAGGTGCTGGCGACGAGCTCGACGATGACGATCGCCTTGGCCCCCGAGTCCTTCAACTGGTGTTCCAGCTCGCGCGGTGTGTACAGCGGGTTGACGTTGACCACCACACAGCCCGCGCGCAGGATGCCGGCCACCACCACCGGGTACTGCGGCACGTTGGGCATCATGATCGCCACGCGGTCGCCGCGCACGAGGCCGAGGCCTTGCAGATAAGCCGCGAAAGTGCGCGAGAGGTCATCGACCTGGCCGAACGTGATCGTCTTGCCCATGAACTTGTAGGCCGGCAGGTCGCGGTGCTTCTTGAAGCTCTCGTCGAACAGCGCGTTCAGCGATGGATAGACGTTGGTCTTCACCGCCGCCGGCACGCCGGCGGGGTAATGCTTGAGCCAGACCTTGTCCATCGCGTGCGCTCCTGGGCCAGAGCAGCAATTGTCGGCAGCATCCTGCTGCGGGCCATCAGGGCATTCGATAGCGCAGGCGCACTACCGGCACGCCATCGCGAGCGTGTAGTCGATCACCTTGCGCTTGCCGCTCACGATGTCGGCACGCGCCTCATCGAGCCGCGTGCGCATCGCCGGCGTGACGAGCTTGGCGTTGTGCTCGTCCATCGCCAGATCGACGCCGCCTTCTTTCAAACCAAGGGCGGTGACGCCGGGCCGCACGCCGTTGAAGGCTTGCAACACCGCGAGATCGACGCGCTTGACCATCGACGTCAGCATCGTGCCCGGGTGCAAGCCGTTCTGGTTGCTGTCCACGCCGATGGCGAGAATGCGCGCGTCCTTGGCCGCCTGCATGATGCCCAGGCCGCTCGTGCCGGCGGCGGAGAAGACGACATCGACGCCCTGCGCCACTTGCGCCCTCGTCAGCTCGGCGCCGCGCGCCGGGTCGGTCCACGCGGCCGGCGTGTCGCCGATCAGGCTCGTGCTGACCTGCACGTTCGCGTTGGCGTGGCGCGCACCTTGTTCGTAGCCGCAGGCGAACTTGCGCACCAGCGGCACGTCCATGCCGCCGACGAAGCCGACCTTGCCGCTCTTGCTCGCCATCGCCGCCAGCATGCCGGCGAGAAAGCTGCCTTCATGCTCGCGGTAGGTGAAGCTCTGCACGTTGGGCAGATCGACCACCGCATCGACGATCGCAAAGCGCGTTGCCGGATGCGCCCGCGCCACCTTCTCGATGCTCGCCGCCTGCGGAAAACCGATGCCGACGATCGGGCTCGCGCCGCGCTCGGCAAACCGCAACGCCGCCTGCTCGCGTTGCGCCGCGTTCTGGATCTCGAACTCGAGGTACGGCTTGCCGGTTTCCTTCTTCCAGCGCTCGGCGCCGGCATGCGCGGCCTGGTTGAACGACTTGTCGAACTTGCCGCCGAGTTCGTAGATGACCGCCGGCTGCGCCTGCGCGAGCGCGCAGGCGAGCAGGGCCGGGACGGCGACGGCGGCTCTCAGAAACTTGCCTTGAACTGCGCGCCGAAGGTCCGCGGCTCGTTGATGAAGCCGGTGAGGTTGTTGAAGTCGATACCGCCGACGATGCGAATCTGATTGGTGATGTTGCGCCCGAACAGCGCGGCCTCGTACTTGCCGTTGCCCCACACGTAGCCGACGCGCAGGCCGCCCTCGGTGAGCGCCTTGCCGGTGAATTCCTTCGACTCGTAGAGGAAGAAGTTGATCTTGCTGCGATACACCCAGTCGGTCAGCACGTACCACTCGCCGTTGGGTGTCGGGACCGAGTAGCGCAGCGTGAAGTTGACGGTGGTCTTCGGCGCTTGCGGCAGCGGGTTGCCGTCGATCAGTCGGCCGCCCAAAGGGCCGATGGGGTCCGTGGGCGTGCAGCCACCGCCGCAGGCGGACACTTCCAGACCGCGGTCCTTGATCTTCGTGTCGTTGTAGCCCACGCCCAAAGAGGCCAGCAGGTCGTTTGTCAGCAACGCTTGTAGGTCGAGCTCAAAGCCGGTGCCGGTCGCCTTCTTCGCGTTGAGCAGGATGTTGGCGTTGCTGGCGCCGCCAACGGCGGTCAACTGCAGATCCTTCACGCGGTAGCTGAAGACGCCGAAGTTGGCGCGCACCCGGCGGTTGAACAGGTCGGCTTTGACGCCGACCTCGACCGACGCCACATCTTCGGCATCTGCCACCGATTGGTTGTTGAACGCGCTCGAGCCCTGCACGCTGGAGCCGCGAAAGCCGGTGGCGGCGCGCGCATAGACGTTGATGTCTTTGTCCAACGCATAGTTGCCGCTGACATCCCAGTTGAATTTCTTGTCGCGCGGCTGGGCCGACAACGGGCCCTGTGACGCAATGTCGGCCAAGGTGCACCGCGGAGCCCCGGGAATGAGGCCGAGCGTGGGTCCGACGCACGGCGCAAAGCCATTGGCAAAGTAGTCTTCGACGGCGAAGGACTTGCTGTCGCGGGTGTAGCGCGCACCTGCTCGCAGCTTCAAAGCCGGCGTGACCGCGTAGCCGAGGTTGCCGAACACGGCGTAGGCGTTGTTCTTCTGGCGCACGCGCAGGTAGCCGTCTTGCGCGCTGTCGTTCAATGTGTCGTAGCTGAAGCTCTCGATCTTGTAGTCCTCACGGAAGGCGAACACGCCAGCCTGCCAATCGAGCGCGGTCTTGGTGTTGGACTCCAAGCGAAGCTCTTGCGTCCATTGACTGTGCTTGGGGATGCCGTCGGCCGTTTCCGACGCAAATGCGATGGTGCCCGGACCCGTGGGCACCGGCGTTGGCGAGGATGAACTGCCGAAGCCGCCGTCGATGTCGCCGCGACTCAGCGTGCGCACCGTTTCGTAGCCGGTGATCGAGTTCAGCGACAGCGTCGGTGTCAGGGCCCAGCGCAGCCGCAGATTCGCGCCGGCGTTGCGCACCTCCGATTCATTTTTGCCGTCGGTCGAGATCTTGCGTTCGTCGAAGCCCGGCACGAGTTCATTGCTGCCCTTCTGGATGATGTTGGCGCGGAACAGCCGCGCCGAGCCCTTGTAGTCGCGGCCATGCACGTTGGCCAGCACGCTCAACTCTTTGCTCGGCTCGACCAGCCACTGCAGGCGCACCGCCGTGTCGCGATAGCCCTCCAGGTCCTGCGTCGGGCCGGCATCGAACGTGTTCTCGACCCAGTCGCTGCGCGTCTGATTCATGACCGACAGCCGCAGCGCCGAATCCGCGCTCGTCGGCACGTTGAGCGCGCCTTCGAGATTGACCGTCGAGAACGTGCCGGCCGAAATGCTGCCGTAGCCTTCGAACTTGCCCTTGACCGGTCGCATCGATTCGAACTTGACGACACCCGCCGGCGTGTTGCGGCCGAACAGCGAGCCCTGCGGCCCGCGCAGCACTTCGACGCGCGCCAGGTCGAAGGCCGGGAAGCCTTTCAGGATCGGGTTTTCCTGCACCACGTCGTCATAGACCAGCGACACCGGCTGCGACGCGTTCAAGCGAAAGTCGGTGTTGCCATAACCACGGATGTAGAAGCGCGGAAACGCGCGGCCGAACGACGACTCGATGTTCAGGCTCGGCACCCGGCCCGACAGCATGCGCACGTCCTGGCCGCTGGTGTTGAGCACGTCGAGCAGCTCGGACGAGAGCACGCTCACCGAATTCGGCACCTGCTGCACGTTCTCTGTGCGCCGCTCCGCGGTGACGGTGATCGTCTGCAACTGACCGGTCTCCGGCGCCGGCGATTGCGCACTGGCCGCGCTGCCGAGCGTCGCGAGCGCGGCCGCGGCAATCACATGATGGTGCGAGGGCAGACGATGGGCAGTCAGACGGTGCATGGGTCCTCCGGTTGGTGCGTGGCAAAGAGGCCGACCATCATCACGCCGATCGGCGCGATGATCCAGCCCTTTGCGGCACCGTCGTTTCGCAACCGCCATGCCAACCGTACTTACCCGCACGCAGCTCAACGACTGGCGCCGCGAAGGGCTGCTCGTGCTGCCCGGCGCGCGCTGGTCGAATCGGCAGGCGCCCGCTGCTTCGACTGAACTCAGCGTCCGCCGAACAGCTCGATCGCTTGCTGCACGTCGTCGGGGCTGAGCCCGCGCGCCAGCCGCGTGGCCGGATCAACGCACAGCCGGCGCAAGGTTTCGGGCGCGAAGCCGCCGATGCCGCGCAGCGCGCGCACCATCGGCGGCGTTTCGGACGCGCCGCGCAACGACTGTTCGATGCGCTGGCGGTGGTCCGGCGTCAGCGCATGGTGGACCACGCCGTCGGCATCGACCAGCTCGTACATCGGCGCGCGGCACAGGCACAGCAGCCCGGCCTCGACGACCGCCGGCAGCCAGCGCGCGAAGTACAACTGCACCAGCGCGCCGATGTGGATGCCGTCGGCGTCGGGGTCGAACAGCAGCACGATGCGCTCGAAGCGCAGCGCGGCGATGCCGTCATCGGGCAGCGCTGTCGGGCTCGGCAGCCCGAGCGCTTGCGCGAGCTGCTGGAACAGCACATGCTGCTCGACCTTGTCCCGAGAAGCCGCCCACGCGTTGAGCGGTTTGCCTTGCAGCGGCAGCACCGCCTGCGTGCGCGCGTCGCGCACTGCGAGCACGGAATCCTGCGCCGAGTCGCCCTCGACGAGGATCAGCTCGGCGCCCGGTCCGTGCAGTTCGCTATCGGCGAGCTTGGCGCGGGCTTGCGAGTAGCGCGCGGGGCCGGCCACTCACTCGACGGCTTTGACCATGTCCTCGACCACCTTCTTCGCGTCGCCGAAGACCATCATCGTCTTGTCCATGTAGAACAGCTCGTTGTCGAGACCCGCGTAGCCCGCGGCCATCGAGCGCTTGTTGACGATCACGGTCTTGGCCTTGTAGGCCTCCAGGATCGGCATGCCGTAGATCGGGCTGCCCTTGGTCATCGCGGCCGGGTTCACTACGTCGTTGGCGCCGAGGATGATCGCCACATCGACCTGGCCGAACTCGCCGTTGATGTCTTCCATCTCGAACACCTGGTCGTACGGCACCTCGGCCTCGGCCAGCAGCACGTTCATGTGGCCCGGCATGCGGCCGGCCACCGGGTGGATCGCGTACTTGACGGTGATGCCCTTGTGGATCAGCTTCTCAGCCAGCTCCTTGACCGCATGCTGCGCGCGCGCGACGGCCAGGCCGTAGCCGGGCACGATGACCACCGTCTCGGCGTTGCCGAGCACGAAGGCGGCGTCGTCGGCGCTGCCGCTCTTGACCGGCCGCTTCTCGGCGCTGCCGGCGGCGGCGGTGCTCGCTTCACCGCCGAAGCCGCCCAAGATGACGTTGAAGAACGAGCGGTTCATCGCCTTGCACATGATGTAGGAGAGGATCGCGCCTGAACTACCCACCAAGGACCCGGCGATGATGAGCATCGAGTTGTTGAGCGAGAAGCCGATGCCCGCCGCTGCCCAACCCGAGTAGCTGTTGAGCATGCTCACCACCACCGGCATGTCGGCGCCGCCGATCGGGATGATCAGCAGCACGCCGAGCAGGAAGCCGAGCGTGATGACGAGCACGATGTCCATCCAGCTCTGCGAATGCCAGAAGCCGAAGATGAAAAACGCCGCGGCCAAGCCGAGTGCGAGGTTCAGGTAGTGCTGGCCGGGGAACTGCACCGGCGCGCCCTGGAAGAGGCGGAACTTGTACTTGCCGGAGAGCTTGCCGAAGGCGATCACCGAGCCGGTGAAGGTGATCGCGCCGATGAAAGCGCCGAGTGCCAATTCGACGCGGTTGCCGCCGGGGATCTGCCCGCCCTTCTCGGTGATCGCAAACGCCCACGGTTCGGCGACGGCGGCGACGGCGATGAAGACCGCGGCCAGGCCGATCATGCTGTGGAAGAAGGCCACCAGCTCGGGCATCTTCGTCATCTCGACGCGCTTGGCCATCACCGCGCCGACGCCGCCGCCGACGACGAGGCCGAGCAACACCCAGATCAGCCCCAGCCCCGAGCCGGCGAGCTTGACGATCAGCGCCGCCGTGGTGAAGGCGGCGATCGCCATGCCGACCATGCCGAACAGGTTGCCGCGGATCGAACGTCGTCGGATGCGACAGGCCCTTCAATGCCTGGATGAAGCAAACGCTGGCGATGAGGTACAGCAGGGCGACGAGGTTGAGGCTCATTTCTTGATCTCCGCGCCCGTCTTCTTCTCTTTCTTCTTGAACATCTCGAGCATGCGCCGCGTGACGAGGAAGCCGCCGAAGATGTTCACCGCCGCCAGCGCCACGGCGAGGATGCCCATGCTTTTGCCGAGCCAGGTCTCGGTCAGCGCCGCAGCCAGCATCGCGCCGACGATCACCACCGCCGACAGCGCGTTGGTCACCGCCATCAGCGGCGTGTGCAAGGCCGGCGTCACCGTCCAGACGACGTGGTAGCCGACGTAGATCGCCAGCACGAAGATGATGAGGTTGAAGACGGTGGGGGAGACGGCGTCCATGGTGTTCAGCTCCTCAATACTTTGCCGCCCTGCGTGACCATGCACGCAGTGACGATGTCGTCGTCGGTGGGAATCGCCAGCGCGGCTTCCTTCGTGAGGATCAGCTTCAGGAAGTCGAGCAGGTTGCGCGCATAGAGCGCGCTGCTGTCGGTGGCCACCAGCGCCGGGATGTTGGTTTCGCCGACGATGGTCACGCCATGCTTGACGACGGTCTTGCCGGCTTCGGTGAGCGGGCAGTTGCCGCCGGCGGGTGCGGCCATGTCCACGATCACCGAGCCCGGCTTCATCGACTGCACCATCGCTTCGGTGATCAGCGTCGGCGCGGCGCGCCCGGGGATCAGCGCCGTCGAGATGACGATGTCGGCCTGCGCCACGCGCTTGGCGACTTCGACCTTCTGCCGTTCGAGCCACGACGGCGGCATCGGCTTGGCATAACCGCCGACGCCCTCGGCCGCTTCTTTCTCTTCCGCGGTTTCATACGGCACGTCGATGAACTTGCCGCCGAGCGACTCCACTTGCTCCTTCACCGACGGCCGCACGTCCGAGGCTTCGATCACCGCACCGAGGCGCTTGGCCGTTGCGATCGCCTGCAAGCCGGCGACACCGACGCCGAGGATGACCACACGTCCGGCCTTGATCGTGCCGGCCGCCGTCATCAGCATCGGCATCAGCCGCTGGTACTGGCTGGCGCCGATCATCACCGCCTTGTAGCCGGCGATGTTGGCCTGGCTCGACAGCACGTCCATGCTCTGCGCGCGTGTCGTCCGCGGCGCGGCTTCGAGCGCGAACGCGGTCACGCCGGCACCGGCCAGGCGGTTGAGGTTGTCCTTGTCGAACGGGTTCAGCATGCCCACCAGCACCGCGCTGGTCTTCATGCGCGGCAACTCGTCGAGCGACGGGCTGCGCACTTTCAGCACCAGGTCGGCGCCGAAAGCGCCGGCACGGTCGGTGATGTCGGCGCCCGCGGCGGTGTAGGCCTCGTCGGTGAAATGGGCGGCGGCGCCGGCATGCGACTGCACGCGCACGGTGTGGCCCTGGGCTTTGAGTTTTTTTGCCGTCTCCGGGGTGACGGCCACACGGGTCTCGCCCGGCGTCGTCTCGAGCGGTACGCCGATCAGCATGGTGAAGCCTCCTCGTTGTGTCCTGCGCGCCACCGCGCGCCGCAGGCACTTCAAACAGGGCCGCAGCTTAACCTCGTTGTCGGGGGGATCGAAGCGTGGCGCGACTCCGTTTCGATCCGGATAATTCGGCCCCATCGAGCGAAGGGCTGTGGAGGGCGGCAAATGGCAGAGAACCTACAACTGGTGTTTCGGGGCGAAGTGCTCGATGGCTTTGCGGCCGACGAGGTGCGGCGTCAGCTCGCGCTGGCGCTCAAGCTCGACGAAGCCCGCGTGGCGCAACTGTTCACCGGCTCGCGCACCGTGCTCAAGCGCTCGGTCGAGCCGGCGCTGGCGCGCCGCTACGCGGACAAGCTGGCCGGCCTGGGCGCCAAGGTGCACCTCGAGCCCAGCGACGCGCCGCCGACGACGGGCTTCGCACCCTTGCCGGAGCTGCCCGAGGTGCCCGCATCGAACGCGCCGCCGCCGCCGCCCTGGGGCACGCCGCCGCGGCCGACGCGGCCGGCGCCGCTATCACCCGTGATACCACCGCAGGCGCCGGCGCCGATCCCGGCGGCGCGCGCCACCGCCTCGGGCGCAGCGCTGGCGCTCGAAGCGGTGGAAGAAGTCACCTGCCCGAACTGCAACGAGCGCCAGAGCAAACGCCTGCTGTGCCGCAACTGCTCGACCAACATCGAGATGGCACTCGCCAACCGCGATGAAGCGCTGGCGCAAGAGCGCGCGGCGCGGCAGGAAGCCCGCGACGCGCGCCTGGGCCGCCGGCCCGCGGCGCGGGCCAGCGTCGCTGCGTCCGCTGCCGACAGCGCCGGCGTCTTCGGCCTGACCTTCGACGGCCGCATGGGCCGGCTGAAATACGCCACCGCCAACCTCGTGCTGACGGCGCTGCTCTACATCCCGGTGATCATGGTGCTGACCAGGCCGACGTTCGAGCGCTTTGCCCTGCTTGCCATCGCCGGCGTGGCCCTGACCCTCTTCGGCATGCGCCTGGCCGTGCTGCGCTGCCACGACTGCGACAAGTCCGGCTGGTGGAGCATGCTGCTGTGGTTGCCGACGGTGAACTTCATCGTCACCGTCGTGCTGTCGTGCGCGCCGGGCACCGACGGCGACAACGACTACGGCGAACAACCGCCGCCGTCGAGCTGGTGGGGCTTCGGCGCCGCCGCGTTCTGCCTGCTGCTGCTGTTCGTGCTGACCTTCTCGCAGCTCATGAAGTTCATCGAGCGCCAAGGCGACGACGCCGCCGAGGACGACGGCGCCATCACCTTCCAGGCCGACCCGCGCGCCGCCAGCCTGCCCAATTTCGACGCGCAGGTGGGCTTCAACGAGTCGTACCTGTCGGCCAGGGGCCACAAGGCATTCGCCACCTCGCCCAGCGGCGGCTGGGGCTGGGCGGCGACGCGGCGTTCGCCCAACGAAGCCGCGCGCGACGCGGTGCTCGATTGCGAGACGCGCCGGCCGGCTTACACCGCGCCGTGCGAGGTGGTCAACGTCAACGGCCAGTGGGCGCAGAGGCAGTGAACCTACCCTCTGGCCGGAGCCGGGTTTGCCGTGCGCGGATGCAATCGATCGAGCACGGCATTCAGGTCGTCGATCCGCTTGCCGAACTCCGCCTCGAAGTTGTGCTCGCGAGCGAAGTTTCGCGCCGCCAGGGAATCGGCGTGCAAGCGCTGCGGTTGGCTCAGGTACATGCGCAGCGCCTCGACCACCGGCCCCGGCTGGTGCAGTGGTGATTCGACGCCCAGGTTGGCTGCGCGTCTGAGGCCGCGCCACATGCGGTTGGCGTAGCCGACGATCGGCAACCCCGAGCCGAACGACTCCAGGTAGGTGCAGGACGGATCGCTCTGCACATGGCAGCAGACGAAGACGTCGAAGCCTCGCGACAACTCCACCAGTGTCGGAAACGGGACCGCGTCGTGCACCTGGATCCGCCCCTGCGAAGCCGCGGCGAGCGATCGCATCTCGTCGCCCTGCGGGCCCTGGCCGTAGGTGTGCAGTTCGATATCCAGGCCTTGCTCTAACGCCGCCAGACCGACGCGGACCACGTCCACGGCGCCCTTCATGGCCGCGTAGCGGCCCGAAAAGAGCAGCCGCAGCTTGCCCGGGTCGCGACTCGCCAGGCGCTGCCTCAGCGCCGACTCGTCGATGATGCTCTCGCTCGACATGCGGGAGTCCAGGTAGAGCAATCGCCGCGGATTGAAATGCGCCATCTCCGCGTACACGGGAAAGCCGTTGCATTGCACGCTCGCCGCGCGCCGCATCGCCGGGATCAGCGAAACGAAGTCGCGCACGGTGCGCGCACCGCCGACCAGTTTTCTCAGCGGGCCGACGGCTTCGACGGTGTTGACGCGCAGGTTCGTCAGCAGGTCGAACTCGAGCATGAGCACTTCTGCAACGCCGTGCTGCTTGCACAGCGCACTGACGTCGAAGAACCCGTAGTAGGCCAGCTTCGTGTTTGCGACCAGCTCGCTCAGGCGCGCCGCCTCGTGCGGCAGCGGCTGCCATCGCCAGTCCGCCTCGATCACCGACACGGCGTACGGCAGCGAACGCAACGGGACGCTGACGCGGTCCATGATCGTCTCCGTGGCGGTCAACTTCGGGTGCACGGTGGTCAATGGGCTCTTGATCCCTTTGACGTAATGCTGCATCCCCGTCAGAAATTTCCGATCGACGACGAAGTGGTCGCCCTCGATCAGCGCCGCGTTGGGATGGAACATCGTCAGCATGGGACTACCTAGAATATCAGCGTGAATTGTCTTCTTCCGCTCGGGTGCTTGTGATCGAGACTCGGTGGCGTCCCCACGTGACCGTCGCCGCGGTCGTCGAACGCGGGGGACGGTACCTGCTGGTCGAGGAACGAGCGCAAGAGGGCTCGAAGCTCAACAACCCGGCCGGGCATCTGGAGCCCGGCGAGACGCTGCTGCAAGCCGTCGTGCGCGAGGTGCTCGAAGAAACGGCCTGCGTGTTCACACCGACGCATCTGCAAGGCATCCATCTGGCGCCGTCGGCGACCAACGACGGCGTGACCTACCTGCGCTTTGCCTTTGCCGGCAGCGTCGGCGAGCCGCTGCCGGGCCGCGCGCTCGACGAAGCCATCCTGCGCACGTTGTGGCTCACGCCGGAAGAGATTGCCGCCGAGAGCGCGCGCCACCGCAGCGCGCTGTTGATGCGCTGCATCGACGACCACCGCGCCGGCAAGCGCTATCCCCTGGCGCTGTTGCAGGCCGACGCATCGGACTTCCCTGCGCTCGGACAATCCGGCGCATGAAACAGCGAGTGGTGGTCGGCCTGTCCGGCGGCGTGGACTCTGCGGTCAGCGCCTGGCTGCTCAAGGAGCAAGGCTTCGATGTCATCGGCCTGTTCATGAAGAACTGGGAAGATGACGACGGCGACGAATACTGCTCATCGAACATCGATTTCATCGATGCCGCCGCGGTGGCCGACGTGATCGGCATCGAACTCGAGCACGTCAACTTCGCCGCCGAGTACAAGGACCGCGTCTTCGCCGAGTTCCTGCGCGAGTACCAGGCCGGCCGCACACCGAACCCCGACGTGCTGTGCAACGCCGAGATCAAGTTCAAGGCCTTCCTCGATCACGCGATGCGGTTGGGGGCGGCGAAGATCGCCACCGGGCATTACGCGCGCGTGCGCGAGCGCGACGGCCGCTTCGATTTGCTCAAGGGGCTCGACCCGGCAAAAGACCAGAGCTACTTCCTGCACCGCCTGAACCAGCAGCAGCTCGCGCGCTCGCTGTTCCCGGTGGGCGAGCTGAAGAAAACCGAGGTGCGCCGCATCGCTGCCGACATCGGCCTGCCGAACGCGCAGAAGAAGGACTCGACGGGCATCTGCTTCATCGGCGAGCGGCCGTTCCGCGACTTCTTGAACCGCTACCTGAGCCACGAACCCGGGCCGATCGAAGACGAGCGCGGACAGCACTCGGCCAGCATCTCGGCCTGTAGTTCTACACGCTCGGCCAGCGCCAGGGCCTGGGCATCGGCGGTGTCAAGGGAAGGAGCGATGCGCACGGCGCGCATGCGCCGTGGTTCGTTGCACGCAAGGACCTGACGCGCAACGCGCTGGTCGTCGTCCAGGGCCACGACCATCTCGCGTTGCAATACGGCGCGCTGCTGGCCGGCGATACGAGCTGGACGGCCGCAACGCCGCCCGCTCCCGGCCGCTATGCCGCCAAGACGCGCTACCGCCAAGCCGACGCGCCGTGCTCGCTGGCGCTGCACGGCGACGGCTTTGCGCTGGCCTTCGACGACGCGCAGTGGGCCGTCACGCCGGGCCAGAGCGCGGTGCTCTACGACGGCGAGGTCTGCCTCGGCGGCGGCGTGATCGTGACGGCGACGCTGGCCGAACGGCGCCTGCGCACAGGGGCCACGGCATGACGGCGGCGTTGGCCCGCGTGCACTGAGCTACGGCACGACGCCACGGACGACGTGAATGACACCGTTGCTGCCGAAGAAGTCCACGTCGGTGATGGCGTTGCCGTTGATGGTGGACGGCGAGCCGGCGTTCAGCGTCAGCACTCCGCCAACCAGCGGCGTCAGCCTCGGGTTGGTGCCGAAATCGTTGGACTTCAGCGTGATGCCCGAGACCACTTGGTGGCGTCTCTGGTTTCTGTTCAGCGGCGGGGTGAAGGTGCCGTTGAATGAGGCAAAGACGGTGAAGGCGCCCCCGCTGTTCAGCTCGGGCACGTCCGCAGTGATCGACGCGGCAAAGTCCGAGAACGAATCGATGCTCGCGCGCAGCATCTGCGACACCGTCAGCACGTAGCGCGGCAGCAGCACGTCGCTCGGCACATGCATGACGCCGTTGACGGCGCCCAGGTCGCTCTCCTGGAAATTGATCAGATAACGCCCGATCCCGTCCCAGATGGTCAACGGGTCGCCGCTTCTCTCGCGGACGAAGATCAGCTTGGCCACGTCGCCGTTGGGCTGCGTGAACAGGGTGTCCGGGCGCAGATCCCCCGACGACGGCGTCAGTTCGCAGCTCGAACTACGCTGCGGCAGCAACGCGAAGTTGATGATGTCCCGCCATTGCCCCGCCGACAGCGCTGCCAGCAAGCCGTTGCGGTCGCCCGCACCGATGCGGTTGCCCAGGCGATCGAAGGCGGCGTTGTCGGGCGCAAAAAACGTCAGGCTGGCACTGCGGTCGTCGAGCGTGCCGGCCAGGCCGGCCTTGTTCACGGCCTGCAGCAGGGCGCTGAAGCGATCGTTCTGCAGCCGTTGCAGCAGCGAGTCGGTACCGCTGGCCCCGCAAGTGCCCCCTCCTCCGCCGCTGTTGCCGCCACCGCCTCCGCCGCCGCCGCCGCAGGCCTTGAGCAATACGCCTGCAGCGGCGACGCCGGCAGCTTTGAGGAATAGTCGTTTCACGTGGGGAGGTGTCCTGTTGTGCCTCGACGCTCAGGGCGTCGCTGCGGGCAGCACCGGCAGCAGCACCTTGTCGATGATGTGCACGACGCCGTTGCTGGCAATGATGTCAACGCCGGTGATGCGGGCGGCGGTGGTGGTGGTATCGCTGATCGTCGGCGGGCTGCCGGCGTTGATGGTGAACGTCTGCCCGGCCAGCAAGGTGGACAGCGGCGTGCCGAACGTGATCTGCGACGACAGCACGCGCGTGCCGAGTACGTGATAGCGCAGCGCGGCCTCGATCTGGTTGGGCGCGAGCGGCTGCAGCACCGTGGCCGCGGCCGTGAACGCGGCGTTGACCGGCGCGAACAGTGTGTACGACGCAGCGGGGTCGTTGAGCGCCGTGGTCAGCGCAGGATTGACGTTGCCGACAAGACCCTGGAAGCGCTCCGGATTGCTCTGCACCGTTTGCAGCACGGTCAACAGTCCCGGCGGCAGCAGCACGCGATCGACGACGTGGAAGACGCCGTTGTCATTGGGCACGTCGGTCAGGCCGATGATGCCGACGCGGCCGATCGAGTCGGTGACGCGCAGGCCGTTGGTCTTGTCCAGCGGCAGCGTCAGCGTGGTCGTGCCCTGGACCAGCGAGGTGGTCAGGCTGGCGCCGCCGGCCAGCGCCAGCAGGTCGGGGCCGGTGAGGCGGCCCGGCAGCACGTGATAGAGCAGGATGCTTTGCAGCGTCGCGGCCGGCAGGGCATCGACCATCTCGGCGATGCTGCGAAAACCGAGCTGGCTGGACAGCAGGCCGAAGGCGTCGTTGCTCGGCGCCAGCAGTGTCAGATTGCTGTTGGCAGCGCTGAGCTCGTCTGCCAGGCCGGCCTTGGTGGCCGCCAGCACCAGGCCCGAGAAGCCGCCGCGCGTGGCCACGGTGACCATCGTGCCGGGCGACTGGTCGTCGCCGCTGTCGGTGCCGCCGCAGGCGCTGATCAGGGCGCCGGCGAGCGTCGCCGCGGCCAACTTCAAAAACGAGCGTTTCATTGCGGGTCTCCAGATTGGGATTGCGGTCCTGACCAGGGGCGTCCCAGCCACGGTCAGGACCGCCGACAGGCGCACAGTATCGCCTGACTGGCAACGCGCCTTGTTGCCCCGCGTACGCAACACCCGCACACAAAAAACACCTCGCCCGCCCGCAGCGAGCGAGGCCCGAGCGGCTGTTTCAGTGCAGCCTCAACCCGGCGGCGGCAGGATGCCCGTCGGGATCAGCACCTTGTCGATGACGTGGATGACGCCATTGCTCGCCGGCACATCGACCGCGGTGATCTTGGCCGACGTCGAGGTGGTGTCGGCAATCGTGGCGATCACCGGCGCTGTTCCGGCCGTGATGGTGATCGACTCGCCATTGACCGTGGTCACCGGAGTGCCGAAGGGAATGGCGCTGGACGCCACCTTGGTGGCGAGCACGTGGTAGGTGAGGATCGTCGTCAGTTGCGCTTTCGTCAGCCTCGTCACCATGGCAGCGGTGTCGGCGTCGCCGAGTTGCGTCGCCAGCGCGGCGAAGGCTGCATCGGTCGGCGCGAACACGGTCAGCGTGGCGGCGCGGTCGCTCAACGTAGGCACCAGTTCGGCTTTGGTGGCCGCAGCCACCAGCGACGTGAAGCCAGCGCTGGTGGCGACTTCAGCGACCGTGCCCGGTGGGTTGTCATTGTTATCGTCATCGCTTCCACCGCAAGCGCTCACTACAGCAACGAGTGTTGCCATTGCGGCAAACTTCAAGAACTTCCGCTTCATGTTGGGATCTCCATCCTGAACTTCAGGCACCGAATCGCGAGCCGAACGGCGTCCAGCGGCAAAACTGCCGAGGTGCCATGTTGAACTGAATGGTTTAAAAAGCTACTACAAAGTGCAACTCGATGCGAGTGCTGCGTCCAGGGCATTGCAAACGCAACGGCAAACCCCCGCTCACCAAACAAAACGCCCCGCGAGAGGCGGGGCGTTTCGAAGCCGGGAGGCGTGTCGGTGATCAGAACGGGATGTCGTCGTCCATGTCGTCGAAGCCGGTGGACGACTTCTGCGGCGCCGGTTTGCTACTTCCACCGGCCGCCGGCCGCGCCGCCGGGGCGCCGCCGCGCGACTCGCCGTCGCCCATGCCTTCGCGGTTGCCCAGCATCTGCATCTCGTAAGCCGTGATCTCGGTGATGAACTTCTCGGCGCCGTCCTTGTCCTGGTACTTGCGCGTCTTCAGCCGGCCCTCGACATAGACCTGCTTGCCTTTGCGCAGATACTCGCCGGCGATTTCGGCCAGGCGGTCGCGGAAGACGACGCGGTGCCATTCGGTTTCCTCCTGCTTCTCGCCGCTGGTCTTGTCCTTCCACTGGCGCGAGGTCGCGATGGTGACGTTGCAGATCGTGCCGCCGTCGGGGAAGGTGCGGATCTCGGGATCCTTGCCGAGGTTGCCGACGATGATGACTTTGTTGACCGAGGCCATATCAAGATGCTCCGAGACGAGGGGCTGCGGGAACGCCCCGCCGCTGCCAACAGATTGTGACGCATGCCCGGTGCACGCTGCCGCGCCGCGCGGCGTTGCTCCCTTGAATGAAAGGCCGTGCATGACCTCATTGACCCGGCGCCAGGCGCTGGCGCATGTCAGCGCGTTGTCGGTGCCGGCGTGGCTGGCCGGCTGCGCGACGCTCGGTGACGATGCCGCGCCGCCGCCCGAAGGCGTGGCCCTTGTCGGCGGCCGACCTGGCCTGGCTCAACCGCGCGACCTGGGGCGCCAGCGCGTCGTCGTCGGCGCAGCTCTCGCGCCAGGGCCGCGAGCGCTTCCTCGCTCGCCAGCTCGACGCACGCACGCCGGCCACGCTGCCGGCGGCGGTGCAGGCGCAGATCGACGCCCTGCGCATCACGCGCACGCCGATGGACACGCTGGTGATGGAGATGGAGCAGCAGCGCAAGGCCGCCGATGCCGTGGCCGACGATGAACAGAAGAAGCAGGCCCAGCAGACCTATCAGCAAGAGCTGACGCGCCTGGCACGCGAGGCCAGCGCGCGCATGGTGCTGCGCGCGGTCTATTCGCCGGCGCAGTTGCGCGAGCAGATGACGTGGTTCTGGTTCAACCACTTCAACGTGCACCAGTACAAGCACAACCTGCGGGCCATGGTCGGCGGCTACGAAGAGGCCTTGCGTGCCCATGCGCTCGGCCGTTTCCGCGACCTGCTCGGCGCCAGCGCGCTGCACCCGGCGATGCTGCGCTACCTCGACAACGAGCCAACGCCGCCAACCGCATCAACGAAAACTACGCGCGCGAGCTGTTGGAGCTGCACACGCTCGGTGTCGATGGCGGCTATGCGCAAACCGACGTGCAGGAGCTGGCGCGTGTGCTCACCGGCCTCGGCGTCAATCTCTCCGGCCAGCCGCCGCAGCGTGCGGCCGCAACTGCAATCGCTGGTCGTCGCGCGCGGCCTCGTGCTGTTCAACCCGCAGCGCCACGACATGGGCGACAAGCGCGTGCTCGGCCAGCAGATCAAAGGCCGCGGCTTCGACGAGATCGACGAAGTGCTCGACCGCCTGGCCCAACACCCGAGCACGGCGCGCTTCGTCTCGCGCAAGATCGCCGCGTACTTCGTTGCCGACCAGCCGCCGCCGGCGCTGGTCGAGCGCATGGCGCAGCGCTTCCTGCAAAGCGATGGCCGCATCGCCGAGGTGCTGCGTCTGATGTTCGAGGCGCCCGAGTTCCAGGCTTCGTTGGACGCAGGACAAGGCAAGTTCAAGGACCCGACGCACTACCTCGTCTCGGCCGTGCGCCTGGCTTACGACCGCGAGCCGATCGTCAACGCACAGCCGATCGTCAACGCGCTCTACCGCATGGGCCAGGCCCCGTACAACCGCCAGACGCCCGACGGCTATCCGCTGAACGAAGCCGCATGGGCGAGCCCCGGGCAGATGGCGGTGCGCTTCGACGTGGCGCGGCAGATCGGCAGCGGCAATGCGAATCTGTTTCGCCCCGACGGCGCAGCGCCGGACCCGGTGCAACAGAAAGAAGCGCAAGCGCGCGCGCTGCCGCAACTCAACCGGCCGCAGGTCCAACAAAGCTGGCAGGCCGCGCTGTCGCCGGCCACACGCTCGGCGCTCGGCCGCGCGACGACGCCGCAGGAATGGAACGCCTACTTCTTCGCCGCGCCTGAGTTCATGGTTCGATAAGGAGCCTCGTGATGCAACGACGACACGTTTTGGCCGCACTCACGCTCACGGCTGCGCGCACCGCGCTTTGCGCTCGCGGCCACGACGGGCAACGAGCCGCGCTTTTTGATGGTCTTCCTGCGCGGCGCCTACGACTGCGCCAATCTGCTGGTGCCGCATGCCAGCCCGTTCTACTACGAGTCGCGGCCCAACATCGCCATTGCCAAACCGAATGCGGGCGACGCCAACGCCGCGCTCGAACTCGACGCGCAGTGGGCGCTGCATCCTGCGCTGAAGGACACGATGCTGCCGTTGTGGCAACAGGGCCAGCTCGCCTTCGTGCCGTTTGCCGGCAGCGAAGACACCTCGCGCAGCCACTTCGAAACGCAGGACAGCATCGAGCTCGGCCAGCCGCTGCAAGGCACGCGCGACTTTCAGTCGGGCTTCCTGAACCGTCTGGCCGGCGTGCTCGGCGCATCCGGCAGCAGCCGCGCGATCGCCTTCACCGATCAACTGCCGCTGGTCTTTCGCGGCCAGCCCGCGGTGACCAACATGGCGCTGGGCAGCGCCGGCAAACCGCAAGTCAACAGCCAGCAGGCCGAGTCATCCGCTCGATGTACGCCAACACGCGCCTGGCCGGCGCGGTGGCCGGCGGGTTCGAGACGCGCGATGAAGTCATGCGCAGCATGGAGTCGGCGTCGTCGATGGGATTGGGCGAGATGGAAGCGGCGAGCCGCAACGCCATCACCAGCAAAGGCTTCGAAGGCGAGGCACGCCGCGTCGCGCGCGTGATGCGCGAGCGCTTTGCCCTCGGCTTCATCGACGTCGGCGGCTGGGACACGCATGTCGGCCAAGGCGGTGCGACGGGCACGCTGGCCACCAAGCTCGGCGAACTCGGCCGTGGACTGTCCGGTTTTGCGCAGGAGATGGGCCCTGCCTGGCAACACACCGTCGTCGTCGTCATCAGCGAGTTCGGCCGCACCTTCCGCGAGAACGGCAACCGCGGCACCGACCACGGCCACGGCAGCGTGTTCTGGGTCATGGGTGGCGCCGTCCGGGGCGGACGCATCGTTGGCGAACAGCAAGAGATCACGCAGGCCACGCTGTTCCAGAACCGCGACTTCCCGGTGTTGAACGAGTACCGCGCGGTGCTCGGCGGTTTGTTCGCGCGTCAGTACGGACTCGGCGCAGCACCGTTGGAGCGAGTGTTTCCCGGCGCGAAGGCGCACGATCTGAGCTTGGTTTAGGGCTCCAGGATGTCGAAGCCTGCGCCGAGCTTGGCCGCCGCGGTGCCGTCGGTGACGCGGCCGCAGCGCGTGTCGTACAGCGGCGCGCGCTCCTGGCGTTCGAGCTTGACTTGATCGATGTTGCGCACGAGCCGCGTGCGCAGGTCGGCGGCATTCATCTCGTCTGCACCGCGCGGGCGCGCTTGGTGTAGTCGCTGTACGCCGGCAGCGCGATCGCGGCCAGGATGCCGACGATGAACAGCACGAGCGGAATCGCCACCAGCCAGGCCATGCCGCGAGGGTTCGGCGGTGGCGGTGCGCCGAAGCGGTTCTTCCCCGGCGTGCCGGGCACGAACCAGAAGATCAGGCCGACCAGCGGAATGATCATCAGCAGCGCCGCCCAACCGCTCCAGTCCATGTCGTGACAGCGCTGCACCGTCCACATCCCCCAGACGACGAAGTAGGCGATGTAGGCCGCGCCGAGCAGCACGTAGAGCACGGCCTCGGAGCCGATGGCCGCGGCCAGGACGCCGGCGACCGCCGCCACCGGCATGATGGCGAACGAGCCGAGCACCGACCAGGCGATGTAGCGCAGGCGCCCCATGCGGCCGGCGGCCGACCAGAGATGGATCGGCTGCGTCTGGCTGTTGTCGTGGATGTCCTGCACGCGCGCCGTCGGCGGCGCGTAGGGGTTGTTGCTGCTGCTCAGTTCGGCCATGGCGGGCTCCTCCCTCGTTGATCGACTTTCGTGATGGCGAACAGCCTACACCGGGCCAGCGACAATCCGCACCGTGACTGACCCGAGTACAACGCCGCCGCTGTCGATCCTGCGTGAAGTATTCGGCTATGCCGACTTCCGCGGCCTGCAAGCCGACATCGTCGGCCACGTCGTCGGCGGTGGCGACGCGCTGGTGCTGATGCCCACCGGCGGCGGCAAGAGCATCACCTACCAGGTGCCGGCGATCGCACGCCATCGCGCCGGGCGCGGCGTCGCGCTCGTCGTCAGCCCGCTGATCGCGCTGATGCAAGACCAGGTCGGCGCGCTCGAAGAAGCCGGCGTGCACGCCTCGTTTTTGAACAGCACGCTCGACGGCGCCGACGCGCGCGGCATCGAGCGTGAACTGCTGGCCGGCCGCCTGGTGCTGCTGTATGCGGCGCCGGAGCGCATCCTGACACCGCGCTTTCTGTCCATGCTCGACTCGCTGCACGAGCGCGGCCTGTTCTCGCTGGTGGCGATCGACGAAGCGCATTGCGTCAGCCAGTGGGGCCACGACTTCCGCGAGGACTATCTGGGCCTGACGGTCTTCGCCGAGCGCTACGCGGGCGTGCCGCGCATGGCGCTCACGGCCACCGCCGACGCGATCACGCGCGAGGACATCGTGGCCCGCCTGTCGCTGGGCAACGCGCGCACCTTCATCGAGAGCTTCGACCGGCCGAACATCCGCTACACCATCGTCGAGAAGGACGAGCCCAAGCGCCAGTTGCTGCGCCTGCTGCAAGACGAGCACGCGGGCGAGGCCGGCATCGTCTATTGCGGCACGCGAAAAAAAGTCGAAGAGACCGCGGCCTGGTTGAGCAGCGAAGGCATCACCGCGCTGCCGTACCACGCCGGCCTCGATGCCGGCGTGCGCGAGAAACACCAGAACCGATTTCTCAGAGAAGACGGCCTGGTGATGGTGGCGACGATCGCCTTCGGCATGGGCATCGACAAGCCCGACGTGCGCTTCGTGGCCCATCTCGACCTGCCGAAGAACATCGAGGCCTACTACCAGGAGACCGGCCGCGCTGGGCGCGACGGACAGCCGGCGCGAAGCCTGGATGGCCTACGGCCTGCAGGACGTCGTCAACCAGCGCCGCATGATCGACGAGAGCACCGGCGGCGAAGAATTCAAGCGCGTGCAGCGCGGCAAGTTGGAAGCGCTGCTGGCGCTGTGCGAGGCCAGCGATTGCCGGCGCACTCGTTTGCTGAGCTACTTCGGCGAGGCCAGCCTGGCCTGCGGCAACTGCGACAGTTGCCTCGTGCCACCGGGCACCTGGGACGGCACCGAGGCCGCGCGCAAGCTGCTGAGTTGCATCTACCGCATCAAACAATCGAGCGGCATCGGCTACGGCGCCGGCCACCTGATCGACGTGCTGCGCGGCAAGGTCACCGACAAGGTCCGCCAGCATCATCACGACCGGCTATCGACCTTCGGCATCGGCGCCGATCTCGACGAAGCGCGCTGGCGCGGCGTGCTGCGCCAGCTCGTCGCGCTCGGCCACGTCGTCACCGAAGGCGAATACAACACGCTGGCGTTGACCGACAGCGCGCGCAGCGTCTTGAAAGGCGAGGTGCCGATCGTGCTGCGCGTGCCGCGCGAGGCGCCGCCGCGAGCGCGCGCACGCCGCGATCGCCGCGAGGCCGCACCGGGCAAGACCGGCAGCAGCAGCGCCGGCCTGGCCGCCACGCTCGACGCCGAAGCCCAGCAACGCTTCGCCGCGCTGCGCGCCTGGCGCGCCGACGTGGCCAAAGAACACAACCTGCCCGCCTACGTCGTCTTCCACGACGCCACGCTGGCGACGATGGCGCAGCAGCAGCCGACGACGCTCGACGAACTGGCGACGATCAGCGGCGTGGGGGCGAAGAAGCTGGAGGCGTATGGCACGGCGATCCTGCGCGTGCTTGCTAGCTGAACTGCGATGCCGATCATCCGCAACACGCTCGATCCTTCGCGGCTCAATCCGCAAGCCAAGTTGCCGTACGAGCTGCGACTCGAGGACTTTCGCCTTGCAGCGCAAGATGTCTATGACTTCTTCTACGACGTCAACACCGGCCTCACCGCCAAAGGCCTGGAACGACTGGACGACACGTTGCGGCCCGCGATCATGTCCGGCGTCTTGTCGGACATGCTGACAGCGAGCCTGGCCAAGCATTCGCGTACTCTGACCGTCAATGCCTACTTCAACGGCCACCCTGACCTGGTCGTGCGCGGTCAGTACCCGAACAACGCCGTCAAGGCGGGCGAGCAAGGCGTCGAGATCAAGACGACACGCAAGGCTGGCGGTGCCGTCGATACGCATGGCGCGCGCAACCAATGGATGTGCGTCTTCGTTTACCAGATCGATGGGCAAACCGAACCGGCCATCGACCGCCGGGCGATGACCTTCACCGAAATCTACCTCGGCCAAGTCGGCATCGACGACTTCCGGAAAAACGCGCGCGGAGAACTCGGCACGCGCACGGCAACGCTGCATGCCCAGGGCATCGCCAAACTGCGCACCCACTGGGTCTATCGAGCGTGACAGCGCGCCGCTACGGCGCGTCGATGCGCAGGGCCGCCAGGCGCGGAATCGCCTCGGCTGCGAGCTCGAAATAGGCCTTGTCGCGCTCGATGCCGACACTCCGATAGCCGACGGCTTCGGCTGCGGCCAACGTCGAGCCCGAACCCGCAAACGGATCGAGCACCGTGCCCTCGCCTAGCGGCAACACGCCACGCACCACCTTGCGCAAGAACGCTTGCGGCTTCAAGCTCGGGTGGTTGGCGAGCTTTCGTTCAGCAGCGCGTGTCGGCGCCGACTCGATCACATCGCCGAAAGGTTTCGTCGGCGACACGCGGCGAAAGCCGCCGGTGCCCCACTTGCGCAGGTTGTCCTGAACGCGGCCTTCGATCGGCTTGCGAAACAGCAACCACGGCTCCCACATCGAACGCGGCATCACGCTCACGTCATGGAACTCGACATGCGCCGCCTTGGGGCGGTCCCCGCCTCGCATCGTCATCACCAGCCGCACCAACTCGCCGCGGCGCTCGAGCCCCGAACGCGCGAGCGCGCCCGACACCACATGCGACAGCAGCGGGTTGCTGGCCACCACCACGTTGGCGCCCGGTACCAGCACACGCATCAAGCCGCGGCCCCAGGCAAAGAAGAAACGCTCCAACGCCGTCAGGTCACTCGCGGTGAGCACGGTGAACCGCGGCAGCGGCGCACGCGTCGCACCGTCGAAGCTCGGCGGAATGCGCCAGACACCGCCCTTGCCGCGACGCAACTTGTCTTGCTCAACGTCGGAATACTCGACCAGGCCGTAAGGCGGGTCCGTCACCACGGCCTGGACCGAACGGGGCGGCTGTGCGTCGAGCCAGGCTGAGCAGTCGCCAAGGTGAAGCGTCGCATCGCCGAACCTGAACGGCGCAACGCCGCGCGCGCGCGCGGCAGGTGGCGGACGATGCGGCTCCTCGAAGCCATTGAGCACGTACTGCGCACGGTCCATGCGCGCGAACAACGTCGGCGTGTTGAGTTGCAAGTACGAGCGTACCGACGACGGCGGCACATCGCCTATCAGGTCCGCGACTCCATCCGCTATTTCTTTCACCGATACCGCACCCGGCCGCTCGCTCAGCACCTGAACAATCGCGTCTCGCACTTCGCCGGGCCTTCTGCGCATGCCGTCTCCTTGAGATGCGGCGAGTATAGACGTCCAGACGTCAACGGCGCGAGTGCCGTGAGCGCCGGCTCCGCCACCCCACATCAGCGCGGTGACGAGAGTCAGCGCACCGCGACCGCGACCTCCCGGCTGTCCGCTTCCTGCCCCGCGTCGTCCACCGCGCGCGCGAAATAGCGCACTTCACCGGTCGCATCGGCGGGCAGCGCGGTCTCGATGGCGTAGGGCTCGCTGCCGTCGCGCCCGAGGAAAACGTCGCTGCCGCCATCGACGCGGAAGAAAAGCACCTCACGCACCACGTAGTCGTCGCTCGCCGCCGCGACCAGACCGATGCGTTCGCCCGGCGCGGCCTCTGAAGGCGCGGCGGCCAGGCTGACGCTGGGCGGGTCATCGTCGGGGCCGATGCCCAGCGACACGCCGACGCCGCAGGCAGCGAGTGCCGCGCACAGCGCCGTTGCAACGAAGATGAGCCGAGCCTTCACGGCGGCATGATGAACCCGCCGCGTCGAGACTTCAATGCGCCGGCGCAAATCGCGCGTAACCCCGTTTGCAGGGCTGCCGCGTACAAACCGAGACGACCGACACTCCCGCTTCGACGATGGCCTCCGACGATAACGACGACGCGCTGATGCACGCCTTTGCGCAGGGCGACGCGCGTGCCTTCGAGCGCCTGTACGCGCGCCACCACGCCGCGCTGTACCGCTTCGTGCGCCGCCTGCTCGGCCGCGAGGCCGGCACGCAGGGCGACGAGGTCTTCCAGGACACCTGGCTGCGCGTCGTTCACGCGCGCCAGCGCTGGCAGCCGCAGGGCGCGACGTTTCGCACCTGGCTGTTCACGCTGGCCCACCACCGCGCGATCGACGTGCTGAGGAAGAGCGGACGCGAGATCAGCAACAGCAGCAGTGGCGATGACGACGGCGAGAGCCAGCCCTGGCAGCCCGCGCCTGCCTCCGAAGCGTGGCAGGCCTGGCCTGCCGCAACGTCCGGGGGCGTCGAAGACGAGGCCTTCTGGCGCTCGGCAGGGCAGCGGCTGCTCAACTGCCTGGAGTCGCTGCCGGCGGCGCAGCGCAGCGTCTTTCTGCTGCACCACGAAGACGGCCTGGCGCTCGAAGAGCTTGCCCGCTCGCTCGAAGTGGGATTCGAAACCGCGAAGAGCCGGCTGCGCTATGCGATGTCCAAACTGCGCACCTGCATGGGCGCCTTTCTGCCGGCGGGACAAGGGTCATGACACGACGCGACGACGACAACGGCAACGACGATCCGCGGGACGCGCACCTGCTGGCCGCGCTGCGCCACGCGCCGGACCGCGACGCGCTGCCGCCGCATGAGGTCAGCGAGCGCATCCTCGCCGCGGCGCGAGCCGCTGCACAGTCCACGCAAGCCGCCGCTGCACAGTCACAGCGAAGCGCGGCGCGGCCGGTGCTCGGCGAACCAGCGCCTTGGTGGCAGCGCCTGTCGGCGTGGCTGATGCAGCCGCAGGTGGCGGCGTCATTCGGCACGCTGGTCGTGGCGTCGCTGGTCGGTGTGATGTGGAGCACGCGCGAGCCGCCGGTGGCCGAGTTCGCGCCCAACGTGCCCTTCGGCCGGCGTGCCGATGAGCGGAGCGTGGCCCCGGCGTCTGCCACCCCACCGCCGGCCGAAGCAGCCAAGGCGGACGCCGGCGCGGTGGCCGCAGCCTCTGCGGGCGGTGTCGCTGCGGACCTCCGTGAGGCCAAGGACAAGCTCGCCGTGCAGCCACCGCCCAAGGCCGTCGGCAGGGACGCTGCGGTGCGTGCCGAAGCGCGCGCGCGGTTGAAGGCCGAGGCGCCGGCTGCGCCCGCCACAGTACCGACCGCAGAGGCTGCGGCAACAACACCGCCGGCCGTGCCGCCGCCAGCCGCCGCGCCGGCCGCGCCGGCTGCGGATGCTGCGGCGCCCGCCGTCGCGGCCGAGCGCCGATCATCGGCCAACGAGAGTGACTTGCCGTCGTTAGCGCGGCAGCAAGGCGCCGCAGCCGCCCGCTCTGCCCCCGCGGCCGGCCTGTCGTTGGCGGCCAAGGCGCGCGCGGCCGAGCCTTTGTCGGCCATCGACGCCGCGCTGGCCGCAGGCGCTCGCTGGCAGGCTGCAGGCTCGGCGGGCGGCGTTGCGCATGGCCCGGCGCAGCGTGCGCTCTGGGCGTCGGTGCAGGAAGCCACGCGCGACCATTGGGAGCCGGTGCCGCCGGCTTTGCCGCCCGACCCTTGGCTCGTGCTCGATCAGGGTTCGCCGCCACGCGCGAGCCTTTGGATCAAGGACGGCGCGCTGTATGTCACCGCCGAGGGCCAGAGTTGGCGCGCGCCGATCACCGCCTCTCAACGCGAGGCCTGGACTGCCGAAGTGGCGCGCTGGTAGCGGCGCTGTCGATAATGCCCGGTTGACCTCACGGGACCGGCCATGCCGCCAGAAGCTCCGATGCTCCGCGTCCGCGGAGCCCGCACCCACAACCTGAAGAACATCGACCTCGACATCCCGAAGCACGCCCTGGTCGTGATCACCGGGCTGTCGGGCTCGGGCAAATCGAGCCTGGCTTTCGACACGCTGTATGCCGAAGGCCAGCGGCGCTATGTCGAGAGCCTGTCGGCCTACGCGCGCCAGTTTCTGCAGTTGATGGACAAGCCCGACGTTCGATGTCATCGAGGGCTTGTCGCCGGCCATCAGCATCGAGCAGAAGGCGACGAGCCACAACCCGCGCTCGACCGTCGGCACGATCACCGAGATCCACGACTATCTGCGTCTGCTCTATGCGCGCGCCGGCACGCCATACTGCCCCGACCACGACCTGCCGCTGGCCGCGCAGAGCGTGGCGCAGATGGTCGATGCCGTGCTGGCGTTGCCGCAAGACACCAAGCTCGCCGTGCTGGCCCCCGCGGTGCGCGACCGCAAGGGCGAGTTCGCGGACCTGCTGGCCGCCATGCAGGCGCAAGGCTACGTGCGCTTTCGCGTTGATGGCGCTGTGGTCGAAGCCGACGCGCTGCCGACGCTGAAGAAGACCGAGAAGCACGACATCGACGTGGTGATCGACCGCGTCAGAACCAAACCGGATCTCACGCAGCGCCTCGCCGAGAGCTTCGAAGCCGCGATGCGCATCGCCGACGGCCGCGCGATCGCGCTCGAGCTCGACACCGGCAAGGAGCACCTGTTCTCCAGCAAGTTCGGCTGCCCGGTCTGCAGCTACTCGCTGCCCGAGTTGGAACCGCGCCTGTTCTCGTTCAACTCGCCGGTCGGCGCCTGCCCGAGCTGCGATGGCTTGGGCCAGGTCACGGTGTTCGACGCCGAACGGGTCGTCGCCTTCCCGACGCTGAGCCTGGCCAGCGGCGCCGTCAAAGGCTGGGACAAGCGCAACAGCTACAGCTTCGGCTTGCTGGAGTCGGTCGCCAAACACTACGGCTTCGACCTCGACACACCGTTCGAGCAATTGGCCAAAGAGCATCAGCAAACGCTGCTGCACGGCAGCGGCAAGACCGAGATCGCGTTCGTCTATACGGCCGACGGGGCGGCAGGCAAGCGGCGCGCGGTCAAGCGCTGGCATCCGTTCGAAGGCCTGCTGCCGAACTTCGAGCGCCGCTGGCGCGAGACCGACTCGGCCGCGGTGCGTGAAGACCTGGCGCGCCTGCAGTCGGCCAAGCCCTGCCCGGCCTGCCACGGCACGCGGCTGCGCCGCGAGGCCCGGCATGTGTTCCTGCAAGGCAGCGACCCGGCGTTGCGCGGCCTGGCGATCTTCGAGGCCGAGCGGCTGACGCTGGCGCAATGCCAAGCCCATTTCGACGCTCTGCATCTCGTCGGCAACAAGGCCGACATCGGCGAGAAGGTGATGCGCGAGATCCGGTCGCGCTTGAAGTTTTTGAACGACGTCGGCTTGAGCTACCTGAGCCTGGAGCGCAGCGCCGACACGTTGTCCGGCGGCGAGGCGCAGCGCATCCGCCTGGCCTCGCAAATCGGCTCGGGCCTCACCGGCGTGATGTATGTGCTCGACGAGCCGAGCATCGGCCTGCACCAGCGCGACAACGAGCGCCTGATCGGCACGCTGCGCCACCTGCGCGACATCGGCAACAGCGTGCTCGTCGTCGAGCACGACGAAGACATGATCCGCGCCGCCGATCACGTGGTCGATCTCGGCCCCGGCGCGGGGGTGCACGGCGGGCGCGTGATGGCCCAGGGCACGCCGGACGAAGTCGCGGCCAATGCCGAGTCACTCACCGGCCGCTACCTCGGCGGCGTGCTGCGCATCCCGACGCCGAAGACGCGGACCACGCTCGCGGCCAGCATGGATCCGCAGGTGCTGACGATCCACGGCGCGCGCGGCAACAACCTGAAGAACGTCAACGTCGAGATCCCGGTGGGCCTGTTCACCTGCGTCAGCGGCGTCTCCGGTTCGGGCAAGAGCACCCTGGTCAACGACACGCTGTATGCGGCCGTCGCGAAGAAGCTCTACCAGAGCCATGCCGAGCCGGCGCCGCACGACTCGATCGAAGGTCTCGACGCCTTCGACAAGGTGATCAACGTCGATCAAAGCCCGATCGGCCGCACGCCGCGCAGCAACCCCGCCACCTACACCGGCCTGTTCACGCCGATCCGCGAACTCTTCGCCGAAGTGCCGGCCGCGCGCGAACGCGGCTACGGCCCCGGGCGCTTCTCGTTCAACGTCGCCGGCGGGCGCTGCGAGGCTTGCCAGGGCGACGGCGTGATCAAGGTCGAGATGCACTTCCTGCCCGACGTTTATGTGCCCTGCGACACCTGCCATGGCAGCCGCTACAACCGCGAGACGCTGGAGATCCTCTACAAGGGCAAGCACATCACCGAGGTGCTGAAGCTCACGGTCGAAGACGCGCACGCGTTCTTCGCTGCGGTGCCGAACATCGCGCGCAAGCTGCAGACGCTGCTCGACGTCGGCCTGGGCTACATCACGCTCGGCCAGAGCGCGACCACGCTGTCCGGCGGCGAAGCGCAGCGCGTCAAACTCGCGCTCGAGCTCAGCAAGCGCGACACCGGGCGCACGCTCTACATCCTCGACGAGCCGACCACCGGCCTGCACTTCGCCGACATCGAGCTGCTGCTGCAGGTGCTGCACCAACTGCGCGATGCCGGCAACACGATCGTCGTCATCGAGCACAACCTCGATGTCATCAAGACGGCGGATTGGGTGATCGACATGGGGCCCGAAGGCGGCGGTGGTGGCGGCGAGGTGGTGTTCGCCGGCACGCCTGAGCAGCTAGCTGCTCAGGCACAAAGTCATACCGCGCGATTTCTCGCTCCGCTGCTGTCGCGCTGAGGGATCACCGCGACCACGACAAAGCGCACAAGTAAGCGCCGATGCTGTGTCCAAATGATTCCCGCGTGATAAGTGCCCTGTTGGTCTGACAGCGCAGGCACGACAGTCGTGCCTCACCAGTAACACCTCCGGATAAGCCCATGTCCCGTTTTCTGACCCCCTTGGCCATCGCGACGGCGATCGTGATGGCTGTCTTCGTGGCAATCGTCACCTTTGCCAACGAACGCGTCGAAAGCAATATCGAGCAGGCGGTGAAGCACAACTTTGCCGCCGCCGGGCTGCTGTCGAAACTGCAAGTTCAGGCCGAGCGCATGCGCCGCTACGAGAAAGAGATGTTCATCTACGCCGCGGTTGCCGACAAACGCGCCAAGTACGTCAAGGAATTCGACGACGCGCACACCAAGCTGCTCGATCTGCAGAACCAGGCGCTGGCATCACAACATAAGGGCTTCACCGATGCCGATCGGGCCGAAGTGGTGAAGTGGGCCGAAGCCACGGGCTTCTACGCCAACGAGTTCCGCCGGACGGCGACGAGCGCCGAGCTGTCCACGGCGGCGCAAGCGGCCGAGCTGACCATCAAGCTGAACAACGACATCGGTCCGGGCAAGGACCGTTTCCGCAGCGTGCTCGACGGCGCCACGGCGATGCGTGAGGCCAAGGAAAAGGCCTCGCTCGACATCCACGGCGACCTCCAGCAGAGCTTCAACCGTCTGAACTGGATCGTGACGGCCTTGGGTTTGTTGTTCACGGTGATCGGCGTCGCGGTTTTTGCACGCAAGGCGAAGTTGCCAGGCGCCACGTTCCAGCGTAGCGGCCAGTTCGCCCAGCGCAGCGCCTGATCGCGCACGATCAGCTGCTCAGAGCTGACGCCCGCCGGCCTCAAGGCCTGCGGGCGCGGTGCTTCGCGGCTCCGCGCACCATGCGGTCCTCACGTTCTGCGCACAGCTGTCACATGCCGACACGCGCACCCCCGTACGAACGTGAATTGCATCGCTCGTGCTCGCAGCGCCGCGTTTCGACAATTGCGGCATGCTGTTCTCGATCGCACCTGCCACACGCCGACGGTGCTTTCACGCGCTCGTCGCGTCGGTGGTCTTGCTGTCTGGCATGGCTGCGGCAGGGCAGCCGAATGCGGGCGAACTCGAGCCTTGCCTCTATGACGTGCAGATGCAAAAAGTGGTCGAGCAGCTCAACGCGCTGCGCCGTCAGGGCGCGCCCTGCGCCACGGGCGGCGCTGCGATGCAACGCCTGACGTGGGAATCCAGGCTGGCGGCCAGCGCGCATGAGCAGGCGGTGGATCTGGCGATGCAGGACCGCCTGTCTCACACCGATTCGCGCAACCGCGGCTTCGGCGTGCGCCTGCGCAGCTCAGGCTATGCCGCCGCGGGCGCGGGCGAAAACCTGGCCGCAGGTCAAACCGATATCGAAGACACGCTGCAGGCTTGGCTCGCCAGCCCGTCGCATTGCGCCAACCTGATGCAGCCCGAGTACCGCGACGTCGGTCTGGCCTGCGTGCAGCGCCGCGGCTCGCGCTACGAGCGCTTCTGGGTCGCGCACTTCGGCGTGCCGGCGACGGCCGCCGCGCGCCGCTGACGCCGCACCAGCAACGCCAGCAGCGCCAGCCCGCTGAGCAGGCTGGCCCAAGTGGCCGGCTCCGGTACCGGCGTCACCGGCGGTGTACCGGGGTCAACGCCACCGCCGCCTCCACCGCCACCGCCACCGCCACCGCCACCGCCACCGCCACCGCCACCGCCCGGGTCGGGCACGACGCCGATCGGGCCGCCACCACCGGGCACCGGCGCTGGCCCGCCACCGCCGCCGCCCGGCACGAACGGTACCGGCGCAAAGGGTAGTTCACCCGGGGTGAAGCCATCGCTGCTGCCGGCACCCGGCGCCGCGATCACGCCTGTCGGCGGTGACCCGGCACCCAGCGGGTTGTCGCCCACCGGGCCGAACAGCGGCACCGCCGCGCCGGCCACGGCCTCGGAGAACGATGACGCGACCGGCGCAGCAGCGCCCGCGGCGCTGTCGCGGCCGGCGTCGGCCAGCGCGGGCGCCGGCGGCACGCCCGGCGGCGGCTTGAGCATCTCGCCGGCGACCAAAGACGGCTTGCGATCGATGCGGCTGACGTTGCGGCAGACGGTCGGCACGAGGATGCAGTGCTCGGCCTCGCAATAGACCATGCCGCGCTCATGCGTCTTGGCCGTCCACTTGCTGCGCGTGACTTGGCGGCAGACGCGGTCCTTGCCGAAATGCATGTCGCGGATCGTGCTCGCGTATTCGAACTTGCCCTTGATCGAATCGCGGCGGATATCGACCATGTCGTCGTATTCGCGGGCCTGCATGCGTTCTTTCAAGCGCGCGCGAACCGCTGTCGGGATGTCGCTGTAGCGGTCCACAGCGGCCACCACGTCGCCGCTGAAGGCATTGCGGCCGGGCCGGTCCCAGCTGCACTGAGCCAGCGTGTCGTTGCGCGGCGCGCGCTTGTCGGATGCGGCCAGCGCTGCGGGCGGCATTGCCGCGGCAACACACAACGCGCACAGGACAAAACGATACAGCTTCAGCATGAGGGGCCGCATCCTAGCGGACCAGGGCGTGAACTACGTCACGCGTTACGATTTTCTTGCCTGCGCGCGCAACGTCAGGCGGCGCGGTGGCGGATCGGCTACCGTGCACGTTTTGCAAGCCAGCCCAGGAGCGAGCCGATGGTCACCGACGTCCAGTACTACTTCGCCCCGCAGTCGCCATGGACCTACCTCGGCCACCTGCGTTTCTGGGACGTGGCGCGAAATCACGGCGCGCGCATCGAGGTGCTGCCGGTCGATCTCGGCGGCAAGGTGTTTCCGGTCTCGGGCGGACTGCCGGTGGGCAAGCGCGCGCCGCAGCGCCAGGCCTACCGGCTGCTCGAGATGAAGCGCTTCTCCGAGCATCTGCACGCGCCGCTGAACATCACGCCGAAGTTCTTCCCGGTGGCCGGCGACGACGCCGCCAGGCTGATCATCGCTGTGGCCGAGCACGACGGCACCGACGCCGCAATGCACATCACCGATGCCGTGCTGCGCGCGGTCTGGGTCGAAGAGCGCAACATCGCCGACGAGGCCACGCTGGCGGCCCTGTTGAAGGAGCGCGAGCTGCCGTCGCGGCGGCTCGAAGACGCGCACACGCAGGCGGTGGCCGAACGCTACGAAGCCAACACGCAGCGCGCGATCGAGGCCGGCGTGTTCGGCGCGCCGAGCTACGTGGTCGGGGGCGAAATCTTCTGGGGCCAGGACCGGCTGGACTTTCTGGATCGGCGCCTGGCCGCACAGTGATGCGCCGTCGGCAGGTATTGGCTGCGGCTGCGCTCGGCAGCGCGCTGCCGCTGCGCTCTGCAACGCGTTACGCCGGCCCGCTGTTCGATGCCCACCTGCACTACAACGACGAAGCGCAGGCGCCGCACCCGCTGGCCGACGTGCTGGGACGCATGCGGCGCAGCGGCGTGCGCGCCGTCGTCGCCAACAGCCGGCCCAACGACGGCACCCAAGCGCTGGCCTCGGCGCGCGAGGCGACACGCGCGGCCGGCGTCACCGTCGTGCCGTTCGTTCGCCTGTACCGCAACCGCGCCGACTACAGCGGCTGGTTCGGCGACGAGTCGATCTACGAGATGGTGCTGCGCGAACTCGACCGCGGCACGGCCGCTGGGCCCTTCCGCGGCCTCGGCGAGTTTCACCTCGACGACAGTGCCAACGCCAACGGCGCGGTCGCTGCCAAGCTGATGAAGCTGGCCCGCGAACGCGGCCTGGCGGTGCTCGCGCATTGCGACGACGTGGCGATCGACAAGCTGTTGGCGCATGCGCCCGGCGCCAAACTGATCTGGGCGCACAGCGGGATCGGCGGCACGCCGGTGGGCCGCGTGCGCGAGCTGATGGGCCAGCATCCGTCGTTGCGCGGCGAGCTGTCGTACCGCCCGGGGCTCGTTGCCAATGGCACGTTGTCGGCCGAGTGGCGCGACACCTTCACCGCCCTGCCCGAGCGCTTCCTGATCGGCTCGGACACCTGGATCAACCAGCGTTGGCAGCAATACGAAGCGCTGATGGACGAGTACCGGGTGTGGCTCGGCGAGTTGCCGCAAGCGGTGGCCGAGCGCATTGCCTGGGGCAACGGCGCGGCCCTGTTCGGCCTGCCGCAGCGCGCACAGTAGAGAGCCCCGCTGAAAACAAGAAAGCCGGCGCGAGGCCGGCTGCAAACAAGAAAGCCGGCACGAGGCCGGCTTTCGGGGACCGAAACGAGCGTCTTACTTCAGATGCCCGTTGATCAGCTTGGTCATCTCGAACATCGATGCTTGCGCCTTCTTGAAGATTTCCTTCAGCTTGGCATCGGCATTGATCATCCGGCGGTTGACTGCGTCCTGCAGCTTGTTCTTCTTGATGTACTCCCAGACCTTCTTGGTCACTTCGGTGCGCGGCAGCGGCTTGTCGCCGATGATCGCAGCCAGAGCGGCCGAGGGCGTCATCGCCCTCATGAAGGCAGCGTTCGGAGCACGCTTTTTCGCGGGAGCCTTGGCTTTCTTGGCCGGTGCGGCCTTCTTGGCCGGGGCCGCCTTCTTCGCCGGTGCGGCCTTTTTGGCCGGGGCCTTCTTTGCAGCGGCCTTCTTCATCGGCGGCTTCTTGGCCATGGCTTTTTTCGCCGGGGCCTTTTTGGCGGGAGCTTTCTTCGCCGCCTTTTTCGCAGTTGCCATTTCGATTCACTCCATCAAAGTGTTGTTGATGTGCCGGGGTTCGGTGACAGCCACATGAGCTGTCTTACTCATCAACCACCGTGCGGCGCGATGGTAATGCGTGTTCACAACGATGCAAAGCGGTTTGCCCTGTGAAAAAGCACTTTCTTCCCTCTGTGGCGCTGCTTTTGTCGCTCTATGGCGTCACTGAGTGCGCTCTCGCAGTGCTCGCTGCGCATTGCGAGAGCGCGATGCACAGGCTCGCTGTTGGTTGTCGGCGTTGTCTTCATGCGCCACGCGATGGTCCTGCAACGTCTGAGGCGAGCACGAAGAGCGCGCGCAGCAGGTTGTCGAGACTGCACCTCGTTGCAGGGTCTGCAGCACCGCAAACGCCGGTGCTATCCTGGCCCGACCATGCTCAAACTCACCGTTCGCTGGCTCTTGCTGGCAGCCGCATTGCTGCTGGTGGCCTACCTCTACCCCGGCGTCACCGTGGCCAGTTTCGGCGCGGCGATGATCGCGGCGCTGGTGCTCGGCCTGCTCAACACCATCGTGCGGCCGCTGCTCGTGTTGCTGACCTTGCCGGTGACGCTGATCACGCTCGGCCTGTTCCTGTTCGTCATCAACGCGCTGATGTTCTGGGCCGCGGCCTACCTGCTCAACGGCTTCAACGTCAGCGGTTTTGCGGCGGCGCTGATCGGCTCGCTGATCTACAGCCTGTGCGGCATGGTGATCGACGTGGCGGTCGAGCGCATCTTCTCGCCCGACGCCAAAGCCGCCTGACGCCGCGGCGTCAGCGGTCCGGGTTCTTCTCGCCGCGCGCCTCGGCCAGTTGCGCCCGACGTATCGCCATCAGCTCGCGCAGCCGCGCATCGACGATCGAGACCTCGATGAAATCCGGCGCGCCGGCGCTGCCGCTGCGCGCCTGGCGCTGCGCCGCACGCAGGCGGTCGATGGCGCCGACGAGGTCGCCGCGCGCCGCGGCGGCTTCGCCGTCGGCGCGCATCGAGCGCAGCTTCAGGCCCAGCAGGTCGGCGCCTTGTGCCAGCAGCGACCAAGCCGTGGCGTCGATCTTGTGTTCGGCGACCCAAGTCTGCAGCGCCTCGGTGCTGTTGCGCAGCGACGCAGAGGGAACAGCGGTGCCGCCAGTGGCACCAGAAGCGCTGGCGCCGCCGGCGCGTGCCGCGTCGATGGCGGCCTGCGCCCGCAGCAGCAGCAGCGGGCGCGCGGCCGGGCCGGCCGCCGGCGCGCGCTGCGCATCGAACCAGGCCAACGCGCGCGATGCCTGGCCGCTGGCCTGCCAGACCTGGGCCTGCAAGCTGCCGAGCGCGAACGCGGCGTGCGCGTCGGCGTTGTCCTTCGGCGCCAGCGCAGCGGCGGCGTCGAGCGTGGTCTGCGCCCGTGCCGGCTCGCGCAATTCGAGCGACGCCAACGCGCTGGCGTACAGCGCCGCCAGCCGCTCGCCGCCGACGAGCGCGCCGGCATCGATGGCCTGCCAGCGCCGCAGCGCCTGCACGCCGGGGTCCATCAGCACGCGGGCGCGGGCCTGCATCAACTGGTGGTCGAGCGTCGGCCGCAACGGCGCGCGCGCGGCAGGTACGGCGTCGAGGCGCGACCGCGCTTCGCCGATGCGATCGACCGTCAGCGGGTGCGAGCGCAGGTACGGGAACGAGCCGCTGTCGGTCAGGCGGTAGGCGTTTTCCAGGCGCTCGAACATGGCCGCCATGCCCTGCGGCGCAAACCCGGCGCCCTGGTGCACGCCGAAGCCGATGCGGTCGGCCTCGCGTTCCATGTCGCGCGAGAAATTGAGCTGGCCTTGCACCACGGCGGCCTGGCTGCCGACGATCACCGCCTGCGTGGCATCGGCGCTGCCGGAGCGGCTGGCGGCGAGCACGCCGAGCAACAACGCCGCCATGCCGACGAGAGACTGCCGGCTCGAGCTGGCGATGCTGCGCGCGATGTGGCGCTGCGTCACGTGCGACAGCTCGTGCGCCAGCACCGAGGCCAGCTCGTCGCGCGTGGCGGTGACCGCGATCAGGCCCAGGTGCACGCCGGACTAACCCGCCGGGCAGCGCAAAGGCGTTGATCGAGCGGTCGCGGACGAGGAAGACTTCCCAGGTGAAAGCTGAATCCAGATCGGCGCTGATGTTGCCGCGTGCGCGCGCGGCGGCCACCAGCGGCAGCCACATCGACTGGATGTGGTCGAGCAGCAGCGGGTCGTCGATGTAGGCCGGGTCGCGCCGTATCTCGGCCATGATCTGCTCGCCCAGCCGGCGCTCGGTGCCGACGGAAAAATCGTCGCCGGCCGACTCGCCGAGCGAGGGCAGTCGCACGTCGCCGCCGTTCTCGCCGCGCGTCGAGGGTTGCGCCCACAGCGGCGGCGCGGGCAGCGCGGTGGCCAGGGCTGCGGCGAGCAGCAGGCGAGCGGAGCGTTGGTGTTTCATGCGCGTGGCTATCATGCACCCGACAGGTTTCTGCAACGTAAACGCGCATGACATCGCCGACGCCGGGCTCACTACTGACGCATTTCGACGCACAAGGGCAGGCGCACATGGTCGATGTCGGCGCCAAGGCAGCGACGCACCGTGTGGCGGTGGCCACCGGCTGCATCCGTCATGCAGCGCGCCACGTTCGATCTGATCGCGCAAGGCAACGCCAAGAAGGGCGACGTCATCGGCGTGGCCCGCGTCGCTGCGATTCAAGGCGCCAAACGCACGCCGGAGCTGATCCCGTTGTGCCACCCGATCGCGCTGACGCGCGTGGCGGTGGACTTCGAGCTCGACGCCGTGCTGCCCGGCGTGCGCTGCACGGCGACCACCGAGACCGTCGGCGCCACCGGCGTCGAGATGGAGGCGCTGACCGCGGTGCAGGTCGGCCTGCTGACGATCTACGACATGTGCAAGGCGGCAGACCGCGGAATGGTCATCGGCGACGTGCATTTGCTCGAGAAACGCGGCGGCAAGTCGGGCGCTGGACGGCAGTAAAAAGCCGTTCGCGCTGAGCTTGTCGAAGCCCTCTGTGCCCGTCAAAGCGCTTCGACAAGCTCAGCGCGAACGGATATCTGAGGAGCGCGGCTACCTGAAATCGCGCCATGTGAAGGCGCGTGTCGGCGGCGTGCATTGAAACGGCTTGTCGGCCAGCGCCGCATCGTCGCAAGGCGCAAAGAAACCCTGCGAATTCGGGTTGCCGAATTCGCGCAGGCGCGCGGCGAGGTAGCGCGCGCGCTCGATGTCGCCCTGCGCGGCCAGCCCGTCGGCCCAGGCGATCATCAGCCGCGTGTCGAGCAGGAAATGCGGCGCGCGCTCGAACACGCCGGGCAGCGTGCCGGCGCCGTCGATCGTCGTCACCAGCGCGTAGTCGGCGTGGTGGGCGAAGAACCAACTGTGCCGGCCCTCAATGATTCGGTCGGCCAGCGATGCCGTGCTGTCGGCAGGCGGCGAGAAGATGGCGACGACTCGTCTGTAGTCCCACACCGTGACGGCCGCGCAGAGCACCATCGCCACGCCGGCGACAGCCATCCACGGCGACGGCTTGCCGCTCGGCCGCGCTGCGCCGCCGCCAAGGCACAGGCCCCATGCAAAAGCCGTCGGCAGCAAGAAGTAGGCGTACCACAACGGGTACTCGAGCTGGCTGTGCAGCGCCATCAGCAGCACCATCACCAGCGCGGCGCGGCGCGCCACGCCTTCGCTGCCGTCGATGCGCCGGCTGCGAGCGAAGGCTTGCCAGAGCCCCCAGGCCAGCAGGCCCAGCACCAGCAGCGCCAGCGGGATGCCCAATTCCACCGCCAGATGCAGCGCCAGGTTGTGCGTGTGGTCGAAGAACTGCGGGTTGCGGTCGGCCGACGGCGTCAGCGTCCAGGCCAGGTTGAACTCGCCGAAGCCGACGCCGAACCATGGGTTGCGCGCGATCAAGGCCAGCGTGTCGCGCCAGATCGACCAGCGCCCGCTCGAGTAATCCTGGCTCTCGCCGAGCCGGGTCGAGGCGCCGAGCGCGCCGGTGTTGAGCAGCGACGACAGCCATCCGAGCGCGATCCAACTGACGAGGCAGATCAGCGGCGAGGCCATCAGCAAGGCGCGAGAGGTGCGCGAAAGCCGGCGGTCCACCAGTCCCCAGGCCACGAGCCCGGCGACACCCAGCAGCCCCGTGCGCGAGCCGGAGAGCATGACGCCGAAGAGCATGAGCGCGAACAACAGGCCCAACGCCACCGTGGCCACGGCGTGGCGGCGCAGCGCGGCCGTTTCCATCAAAGGCAGCACCGCCACCGCAGACCACAACAGCAGCGTGCTCAGGTGATTGGGCTGGCGCAGGTTGCCGACCGCGCGGCCGGGGATGCCGGAGCGCGCGATCCAGTGGCTGTCCACCGCGTCGGGCGCGAACACCTGCGCCAACCCGATGAGCACGCAGACCACGCCGGTGACCAGCCAGGCGGCGAAAAAGCTGGTGTGCAGCAGCGGTGACGGGGGCACCGCTGCGCCTGCCCAGAGCACCCCGGCCGCGAGCAAACAGGCTGCTGCCGCACTCGTCGCCAAGCCGGAGGGCAGGCTGCCGGCAGCGCTGGAAAAAAGCGCTGCCACCGCCATGACCAGCAACGCGGTCAGCGGCGCCGCACTGCGCGTCAAAGCGCTGCGCCAAATTGCGCCGCCCGCCCCTTGCATCAGCAGCAGGGCCAGCCCCCAGCCGCCGATCGCCGTGGCCTGGTTCAGCGCCGTCGGCGACGGCGGCAGGTTGTGCGCCAGCAGCGCGGGCAGGCCGGCCGCGATGCACAGGCTGGCCGGCAGAGCGATGCCGTGCAGCCGCGGGGCAGGTGAAGAAGGCAAGGTCGGTTCGACGGTCGGTGACTGCGCAGCCGGCGACTCTACTGCCCTGGGCATGAGCTTCTCGCACGGTCCGTGACGGAATGCTGCGATCGCCCGCGCAGGAGCTTTGTCCTGACGGGCCAAAGCGCGCGGCGCAGGCGACCGCGGCAGTACCATCCCAGCCCGAATATCAGCCCAGACGGAGATCCGGCCAGTGAAAGCTGCAACGCGATGAAGGCGATCATCCTTGCCGGCGGCCTGGGCACGCGGATTTCCGAAGAGACGCACCTGAAGCCCAAGCCGATGGTGGAAATCGGCGGCCGCCCGATCCTCTGGCACATCATGAAGTCGTTCTCGAGCCATGGCATCCACGACTTCGTCATCTGCTGCGGCTACAAGGGCTATGTCATCAAGGAGTACTTCGCCAACTACTTCCTGCACATGTCGGACGTGACCTTCGACATCGGCAACAACACGATGCAGGTGCACCAGCGCAAGGCCGAACCGTGGCGCGTCACGCTGGTGGATACGGGCGACGACTCGATGACCGGCGGCCGTTTGCGGCGCGTCGCCGAATACGTCAAGGACGAAGAGGCGTTCTGCTTCACCTATGGCGACGGCGTGTCGGACGTGGACCTGACGTCGCTGATCGCCTTTCATCGCGGCCACGGCAAGGCCGCCACCGTGACCGCCGTCCAGGCGCCCGGGCGCTACGGCGCTTTGAGCATGACCGCGGGCGACGGCGTCAGCGGCTTCGTCGAAAAGCCGGTCGGCGACGGCGGCTGGATCAACGGCGGCTTCTTCGTGTTGTCGCCGCGCTGCCTGCCCTACATCGACAGCGACCTCACCGCCTGGGAAGGCCAGCCAATGACTCGCCTGGCCGGCGAAGGCGAGCTGATGGCCTTTCGACACGCCGGCTTCTGGCAGCCGATGGATACGCTGCGCGACAAGACGCAGCTCGAGCAGCTATGGGCCAGCGGCACCGCGCCGTGGAAGACCTGGGCATGAACCCGGGCTTCTGGGACGGCCGGCGCGTTTTCGTCACCGGCCACACCGGCTTCAAGGGCAGTTGGTTGGCGCTTTGGTTGTGCAACGCCGGAGCGCAGGTGCACGGCTTTGCCCTTGAACCGCCGACCGAACCCAGTCTGTTCGACGTGGCGCGCGTCGGCACGACCCTGGCCAGCCACACCGTCGGCGACATCCGTGACGCCGGAGCGTTGCGACATGCTCTCGTCGCTGCCGCGCCCGAGATGGTCTTTCACCTCGCAGCGCAACCGCTGGTGCGCCGCTCCTATGTGGAGCCGGTCGAGACCTATGCGGTCAACGTGCTCGGCACGGTTCATCTGTTCGAGGCCGTGCGCGCGTGCTCTGCCGTGCGCGCCGTCGTCAATGTCACCACCGACAAGTGCTACGACAACCCGGAGCATGCGCGGCATTTCCGCGAGAGTGATCCGCTGGGCGGGCGCGACCCGTATTCGAGCAGCAAGGCGTGCTCGGAGCTGGTGACTGCGGCCTATCGCGACTCGTTTCTGGCCGCGGCGGGTTTGGCGGTGGCCACCGCGCGCGCGGGCAACGTCATCGGCGGTGGCGACTGGGCCGCCGATCGACTTCTGCCCGACTTCTTTCGCGCCAGCGATGCGGGTCGCACGACCGCCGTGCGCCACCCCGACGCCGTGCGCCCGTGGCAGCATGTGCTCGAACCGCTGGCCGGCTACCTGCTGCTGGCGCAGCGCCTGGTCGAGCAAGGGCAGGCTGCTGCCGGCGCTTGGAACTTCGGCCCCGCCGACGCCGATGCCAAGCCGGTGCGCTGGGTGCTCGACTATCTGGCCGCGCGCATGCCCGGTGCGCGCTGGCAGGCCGAGCCCGGGCCGCAGGTGCATGAAGCGCAGCACCTCGCACTCGACAGTGCCAAGGCGCGCGCGCAACTCGGCTGGACACCCGCGTGGGGGCTGGCCACTGCGCTCGACCGCACGATCGAGTGGCACGACGCTTGGCGCGCCAAGCGCGACATGCAAGCCCTCTGCCTGGCGCAGATCGAAGCACGGCAAACTGCCGTTGCTGTCTGAGGCGCCGCTGTGGATTGGTTCGAAATCCGCCCCACCTTGCTCGCCGGCTTGACGGTCGTGCAGCGCCATGTGCGCGAAGACGCGCGCGGCTTCTTCGGCCGCTTCTATTGCGCCGACGAACTGGCCGCCGCAGGCTTCTTGCTGCCGGTGGCGCAGATCAACCAGACGCGCACGCTGCGCCGCGGCTCGGTGCGCGGCCTGCACTTCCAGCGGCCGCCGCATGCCGAGGACAAGTTTGTCAGTTGCCTGCGCGGCGAGGTCTTCGACGTTGCCGTCGATCTGCGCCGCGGCTCACCAACGTTCCTGCACTGGCATGGCGAAGTGCTGTCCGCAGACAACCGTGTCAGCCTGATGGTGCCGCAGGGCTTCGCGCATGGCTTTCAGACGCTCAGCGACGACTGCGAGCTTCTGTACCTGCATTCGCGGCCCTACGTGCCTGACGCGGAAGGCGCTCTGCACGTGAACGACCCCGCGCTGGCCATTGCGTGGCCGCTGCCGATGGCCGACATCTCGGAGCGCGACGCCCGGCACGCGCCGATCACGCCGGCGTTCAAAGGGATCTGACGACCATGATGAAGTGCCGCCACTGCCACGCCGAACTGACGCTGCCGTTCCTCGACCTGGGCACCGCGCCGCCGTCGAACGCGTACCTGTCGCCCGAGCAGCTCGACGCGCCCGAGACCTGGTACCCGCTGCGCGTGTTCGCCTGCACCGCCTGCTGGCTCGTGCAGACGCAGGACTACGCGCACCACGGCGAACTCTTCGCCAGCGACTACGCCTACTTCAGCTCGTACTCCGACAGCTGGCTGCGCCATGCGCAGGGCTATGTCGAGGCGATGACGCGGCGCTTCGAGCTCGGCGCGGGCTCGCTGGTCGTCGAGGTCGCGTCCAACGACGGCTATCTGTTGCAGTACGTGCAGGCCAAGGGCGTTCCGTGCCTGGGCATCGAGCCGACGGCGGGCACGGCAAAGGTGGCACGAGCCAAAGGCATCGACGTCCGGGAAGAATTTTTCGGCCGCGAGCTGGCGCGGCGTCTGGCCGCCGAAGGCCGCGCCGCCGATCTGACCGCGGCCAACAACGTGCTGGCCCATGTGCCCGACATCAACGACTTCGTCGCCGGCTTCGCGCTGCTGCTCAAGCCGCACGGCGTGGCCACGTTCGAGTTCCCGCACCTGATGCGGCTGGTGGCCGAATGCCAGTTCGACACGGTCTATCACGAGCACTTCTCGTACCTGTCGCTGACCGCAGTGGCCCGCATCTTCGAGCGCAATGGCCTGGCGCTGTTCGACGTCGAGGAGATCGGCACCCACGGCGGCAGCCTGCGCGTGTACGCACAACGCGCCGACAGCGGGCAACACGAGCGCGCGCCCGCAATCGATGCGCTGCTCGAACGTGAGCGCGCTGCAGGCATGACGACACACGCGTACTACGAAGGCTTCCAGGCCCGCGCCGATCGCATCAAGGATGACTTCGTCGCGTTTCTCATCGAGGCCAAGCGCGCCGGCAAGCGGGTGATGGCGTACGGTGCGGCGGCCAAGGGCAATACCTTGATGAACTATGCGGGGGTGCGCGGCGACCTGATTGCCGGCGTGGCCGATCGCAACCTGGCCAAGCAAGGCAAGTTCATGCCCGGCAGCCGGATCCAGATCGTGGCCGAAGATCGATTGAAGCAGGCGCGACCCGACTACATCGTGCTGCTGCCGTGGAACCTGAAGCCCGAACTGATGCATCAACTGCAATACGCGCGCGAGTGGGGCGGGCGTTTCGTCACCGCAGTGCCGAGCATGGAGGTGGTGTGAAGCCCCGCATCTACTACACCAAGCCGTCGATCACCGAGCTCGAAGTCGAGTACGTGACCGATGCAGCGCGCCACGGTTGGGGCGAACGCTGTTACGAGTACATCCACAAACTGGAAGCATCCTTTAGCCGGCATCTCGATGTGCGTCACGCGATCGCGACTTCGAGTTGCACCGGCGCCCTTCACATGGGCTTGGCGGCATTGGGGATCGGCCCGGGCGATGAGGTGATCCTGGGCGATATCAATTGGATCGCGTCGGCGGCCCCCATCACGTATCTCGGCGCGAAGCCGGTCTTCGTCGATGTGCTGCAAGACACGTGGTGCCTCGACCCGGCAAAGGTCGAAGCCGCGATCACGCCGCGCACCAAAGCGATCATCGCCGTGCATCTCTACGGCAATGTCTGCGATCTGGGGGCACTGCTGGACATCGGTACACGCCATCGCCTACCGGTGATCGAGGACGCAGCGGAGGCCATCGGCTCAAAGTGGCGGGGGCGGCGCTTGGGCTCCGTCGGCACGTTTGGAACGTTCTCGTTTCACGGCACGAAGACCATGACCACCGGCGAGGGCGGCATGTTCGTCACGCAGGACAGTGACTTGTACGAGCGCGTGCTCACGCTGAGCAACCATGGGCGCGCCCGTGGGCAGGTGCGCCAGTTCTGGGCCGATGCGGTCGGGTTCAAATACAAGATGAGCAACTTGCAAGCTGCGATCGGTTGTGCGCAGCTCGAACGCATCGACGATTTGGTCGCTGAAAAACGCCGAGTGTTCAAGGCCTATGAGCAAAGATTGCGAACGCTGCCGTTGACCATGAATCCGGAGTCGGCCGAGACGGTCAATGGCTATTGGATGCCCACCATCGTGGTCGATCAAGGCGTGCCTTTCAACCGTCAGGCATTGTTGGATGCTTTCAAAGGCGACAACATCGACGGCCGCGTGTTCTTCTGGCCGTTGAGTCAGCTGCCGATGTTCGAACCGTGCCCGCAACACCGCGTTGCCTATGGGATGACGGCCCGAGCGATCAATCTTCCCAGCTATCACGACCTGACCGACTCCGACATTGATCGTGTTGTCGGATTCGTTCGCGACGCGCTTGGTCACACAGGCCGCAGCCAGGAGGGCGCACGATGACCACGACGCTCCTGAGCACTGAGCAACGACAGACATTCGCGGAATCCGGAATGCTGGTCATCCCAGGCTTCTACGATCTGCGGGCCGACATCGAACCTGTGCAACATGCAATTCACCAAGTGATCGGGCAGGTGATGGTTCGCCATGGTGTGCAAGACCGTCGTGGGCCGTGCCAACCGGCTGACTTCGACGCGGGCTATCTCGATCTGATCCGCAGCGACCGCACTTGGGGCGCAGAGACGTACGACGCAGTCAAGCAAATACCGTCCTTCGTGCGGCTGGTGACGCATCCGGCGCACGAGCAAGTGATGCGCGAGCTTCGTCCCGGCAGCGTGCCAGGGATCGCTGCCGGCGGTTACGGCATCCGCATCGACAACCCGAACGAAGATCGCTTTCGCGCCCAATGGCACCAGGAGTACCCCGCCCAGTTGCGCAGCCTCGACGGGCTGGTGTTCTGGAGCCCGCTGGTGCCGGTTGACGAAACCATCGGGCCTGTCCAGTTCTGTCCAGGGTCGCACCGTGAAGGCCCTTTGCCCGTCTTCACCTCCGATCCCAACGACGCCTCCCGCACGCGCGCATATGGGCTGATGCTCAAGGACGAAGAATCATTGATCGCACGCTACCCGTGTGTCGCCCCCTTGTTATCGCCGACCGACCTGGTGGTGATCGACTTTTTGCTGTTGCATGCTTCCGGACACAACCGCGGGCAGCGAGCGCGTTGGTCCATGCAGTTCCGGTACTTCAACTTCGCCGAACCTACCGGACGCTCCCATGCCTGGAAGGGCTCGTTCGCTGCCGGCGTTGACTTTCGCGACGTGCACCCCGAGTTGTGCGCCAACTAGCCTCTGAGCGAGACATTCAAATGCGCTGCAACGTCTGCGACGAACTGCTGGGCCAGCCGATTTTTGACGCCGGGTCTGACCAGGCGCTGACCTCGCTGTGCGAGCTGCGTCCAGGGTGCGCACGCGTCTGGGCCTGCGGCGCGTGCGGTCATCTGCGCGGGGAAGCTTTGCCCGACACGAGCGCGTACTACGAGTCGGCCTACCGGATTCTTCTCGACCAGGACGACGAGGATCAAATCTATGCCGTTCACGACGAGAAGATCATCTACCGCACCGATCATCAGGTCGCCACGCTGCTCGGCAAGCTCCAGCTACCCGAAGGCGCGCTGCTTCTGGACTATGGTTGCGCGAAAGCCTCGACGCCGAAGCGGCTGCTGAGCCAGCGCCCCGACCTGCAAGTGCATCTGTTCGACGTCAGCGAGATGTACCGACCTTACTGGAGTCGATTTGCGCCCGTCGAGCACTGTGCCGTCCACAACACACCGGCTGGCTGGGAGCAGCATTTCGACCTGGTGACTTCGTTCTTCGCGCTGGAGCACATTCCCGAACCACGCGCGACCGTCAGCCACATCGCGAGCCTGCTCAACGACGAAGGGGTGTTTTACGGCATCGTGCCCGACACCTTCGGCAACGTCGCCGACTTCGTCGTCATCGATCACGTCAACCATTTCACGGCGCCTTCGCTGCATCGTCTGCTGCGAGATGCGGGCTTTCAAGAGATCTCCATCGACTCGACTGCACACCGAGGCGCGCTGATCTTCACGGCCCGCAAGGCAGGCACACCCACGCCGGTTCCAAGCCCCTCACAAACACTGGCCGACGCGCAGGCTCTCGCGCGCTATTGGGCCGCTTTGAATCAGCGCATCCGTTCGGCAGAGGCGCGTCGAAGCGATTTGCCCGCAGCGGTCTATGGTTCTGGTTTTTATGGTGCCTACATCGCTAGCACCGTGCAACGTCCGGAGCTGATCCAGTGTTTCTTGGACCGCAGTCCTTATCAGCAAGGCAAGACGCTGTTCGGCAAGCCCGTTGTTGCGCCGGAGCAGTTGCCAAGTGATGTCCGTACGCTGTACGTCGGACTGAATCCTGCGATTGCGCGCGCTGCCCTCGTATCGATGGCATGGCCGCATCAGGACCAAATGGAGTTGATCTACCTCGAGGCATCCGGCAGACCATGATCGAGGGTGCCTCGATTCGCCTGCGCGCGTGGCAGGAGCGCGATCTACCGAGGCTTCAGGTGCTGAGGAATGACGTTGCGTTGCAGGCGCAGTTGCTGGCGCGTGCGCAAGGCAGCAACTTGGAGCAGGTGCGAGATTGGCTAGAGCGTCGCTCTAACGGCACCGACAGTGTTCTGTTCGTCATCGCCGACCGACCTTTGGATGAGGCGCTCGGCTTTATTCAGTTTACGGGGCTCGACCCGATCGATGGCTTGGCCGATCTCGGAATCTGCCTGTCCCGTGCGGCCCAAGGTCGCGGCGCGGGCACCGAGGCCATCACGCTGGCGCTGCCTTATCTTGGTGATGTACGGAGAACGCGCAAGCTCAACTTGCGCGTTCGCGCAGACAACGAACGTGCTATCCGCTGCTACCGGCGCCTGGGTTTTCAACCGTGCGGCCATCTCCGCAAGCACATCTTCATCGACGGCAATTGGCAGGACGTGCTGTTGATGGAGCTCTTTCTCGAGCACGGCTGAAGGCATGCGCGTCGTCATTTCTCAATCGATGCTGTTTCCGTGGGTCGGCATGCTGGAGCAGATCCGCCTCGCAGATGTTTTCGTGCACTACGACGATGTTCAGTTCTCCAAGGGCAGTTTTGTCAACAGAGTGCAAGTTAAGACCCAGGACGGCATGCGCTGGATGACGCTGCCGCTCGAGGGACTTCACCTCGGCCAACGCATCGATGCTGTGCGGCTTGCACCGGCTGCGAAATGGCGCAATCGCCACCTCGACTTGCTCAGGGCCAGCTTCGGCGGCAGCCCATTCGCCACCGACGCGCTGCGTCTGGCGGAAGAGGTTTTCAACGCGCCTCACTCACACTTGGGTTCACTGGCGCGGGCCTCGACTTTGGCCCTGGCGCACTACTTCGGCCTAGACCGCGACACGCGCTTCATCGATGTCGGCGAGCTGGGAGTTCCCGGCACGAGCAGCGAACGCGTGTTGGAGGTCGTCCAGCGCGTGGGCGGCAATATCTATGTCACAGGGCACGGCGCGCGCAACTACCTGAACCACAAGCTCTTCGAAGAGTCCGGTATTGCCGTGGAATACATGAAGTACCGTTGTGACCCTTACCCGCAGCCGCACGGCGCTTTCACGCCCTACGTCACCGGGCTCGACCTGGTGGCCCATTGCGGTCGGGCCGGCATTCAGCACATCATGTCCCGATCGATCGACTGGAGGCAATTTGTCAATGAACCCGCATGAAGAATTCCGAGATGAAGTTCGGCGCAACACCGAGGGCTTGAAGCAAGACCGTGATCTGCAAGCCCTGTCGCGCGTCTGGGTGCGTGAAGTGTCGCCGCACAAGTACGCGTACAACTTCAGCTGGATGGGGCGACCCATCATCCAGTTCCCGCAGGACATGATGGCCATGCAGGAGATCTTGTGGTCGGTGAAGCCCGATCTGGTGATCGAAGCCGGCGTCGCCCACGGTGGGTCGATCCTCTACTACGCGTCACTGCTGGAACTGATCGGTCATGGCGAGGTGCTCGGCGTCGATATCGACATCCGCCCGCACAACCGCGAAGCCATCGAGGCGCATCCGATGAGCCGCCGCGTGCGCTTGCTGCAGGGTTCGTCCATCGACGCGGCAACAATTGATCAGGTGCGCGCTTTGGCGAATGGCAAGCGTGCAGTTGTGGTGCTCGACTCCAACCACACCCACGATCACGTGCTGGCCGAGCTGCGAGCCTATGCCCCGCTGGTGTGCCAGGGCGGTTACTGCGTCGTGATGGACACGCTGATCGAAGACATGCCGGCGAGGCTGGTCGGCGACCGTGCATGGGGCCCGGGCAACAACCCGAAAACGGCCGTGCAGCAGTTTCTGCGCGAGTCGCGTGATTTCGAGATCAACGTCGATATCGAGAGCAAGCTTTTGATTACCGTTGCGCCGGGCGGGTACCTCAGGCGCGTGAACTGACGTTCAAGTTCTGGCCGCCGGAGCGTCGCTTGCTCCATTTGCCCAGATTGCGAACATCTCGCGGTAGGCCAATTCCACCTTGCGGGCGAACCCGGCCTCGTCCCTGATCGGGCTGGCCTCGACCTGCGCACGCAGCCCCGCGCGCAACGCGGCCAGCTTTGGCAGGTCGCTGGCCAGTGCGACCGCCTTGTCGATGTACTCGTCCTCGCTGTGGGCAATCCACTCCGGGTGCCCAGCGCCGTGCAAAACCGAACTTCCCAGTCGGCCCACGCTGGGTCGGCCGGCCAGAGTGACGAAGGGCACGCCCATGTACAAGCTTTCGAACAGCGTGGTCCCCGAGTTGTGCGGAAAGCAATCGAGCCCGATGTCCATAGCGCGCAGCACATCCCACGGCGGGGTGTCATAGCCGATCTGCAGACGCTCCCTTTCGATTCCGTTTACCGCAAACTTCTCGGCCAGACTGGTACGCATCGCCGGCTCGCGAAAGCTGGTGCTGTTCACCACCAGTCGGGAACCGCGTACTCGCTTCAGAATCTCGGCCCAAACACGAATGGAGCGGTGATTGATCCGTATTGCGCGCGTCAGCGTGCCGAAGGTGACCACACCGTTGCTCTGTGCCGGCAAACTGCTGACATTGCCCATTTGCACCGCCGGTCGGTAGGAGCATGCGGGAGTTGACAGGCACCAAGGCTTTTCAGCGAACAAGCTCTCGCTGCCTGGTGGTGCGCTGATGCTGTCAGTCAAAAAGTAGTCAATGGCACCGAGTCCGGTTGTATATCCGTAGCCGAGCCATGAGAGTGAAACCGGAGCTGGCTTTCGTGCAAACACACCCAGCCGGTTCTTCGCCGTGTGCCCCGCGAGGTCGACGAGGATGTCGATCCTGTCGAACCGAATGCGCTCAGCGAGCGCGTCATCCGATAGGTCCATGGTCGGCGTCCAGTGGTCCACGTATCGTCTGTAAATTGCCGTCGTCGAGTCTTCTTTGTCCAGCTCGGCATAGGCAAATATTTCAACGGTGGCTTTGTCGTGGTTTGCCAGCAAGGGTTCCAGGAAAAACCGCACCGCGTGCTCATAGAAGTCGGCCGAGACATAGCCCACCCGGAGACGCCGCGTGATGCTGCGATCGTTGTCGTGCGCCCGCCAAGCAGAGCGCAGCGGTAGCCCGACATGGGCGTCGTAGGCCCGATATGCCGCGAATATTTCGTCCGCGCCGAGATCTGGGTGGTAGTTCAGCGGGAACAGCATCGTGCCGTAGGCATTCGGGAAGCGCGGGTCGAGCAAAATCACCTTCTGATAAGACTCGAGCGAAGCTTCGAGTTCGCCTTGTGCGAGATAGCTGTTGCCAAGATTGTTGTGCACCTCCAGATAGTCCGGCCGAAGAGCCAACGCTTTCTGGAAGCACGAGATGGCCGCATCCAGCTCACGAGCTTCGTGATGCAGATTGCCCAGGTAGTAGTGCAGATCGGCCGAGGCGGGGTCGATGGCGATACCGGCTTGGACGACCTGCTTGGCTTCGTCAGCACGACCGCGCTCGAACAGCAGGCGGCACAGCTCGAGCCGGCACATCGAGAAGTCGGGCTTGAGATCCAGCGTTGCGCCAAAGCGCTCGATCGCCTGGTCCGGATTGCCGGTGGCGCGCTCGATGGTGCCAAGGATGTACAAGGCATCGTCCTGTTTCGGGTCGAGCTGAATGGCCTTTTCGAGATGCGAGCGAGCCTCCGCATGCTGCTTGAGCTCGCTCAGCACAAATCCCAAGTTAACCAGCGCGCCGACATCGTTGGGCGCTGCTGCCAGGGCCCGGCGATAGCACTGCACGGCCTCCTGTAGATGGCCTTGTTCGCGCAGTGCGTTGCCGCGTTTCTTGACCGCCGCGGCGTCGGCCTGGGGTTCGGGCGGTTGCGGCTGCTTTGCTGTGCTGCCGAACAGCTTGTTCTTCAACGACGTGAACATGCCTGTGAGCCCCGAAACTCAGGCCGAGCCTTCGGCCCAGCGCGAGAACATCTCGCGATAAGCCGTCTCCAGCTTGCGTGCGAAGGCGGGCTCGTCCATCACCGCGCTGGCCTGCATCTGCGCGCGCAAGCCCGCGCGCAGCGCAGCCAGCTTGGGCAGATCGCTGGCCAGCGCTACGGCCAACTCAACGTACTCGTCCTCGCTGTCGGCGATCCACTCGGGGTGGCCCACGCCCTGCAGGATCGAGCTGCCCAGGCGGCCCACGCTCGGCCGCCCGGCGAGGGTGACGTAGGGCACACCCATGTAGAGCGACTCGAACAGCGTCGTGCCCGAGTTGTGCGGAAAGCAGTCCAGCCCGATGTCCATGCCGCGCAGCACATCCCACGGCGGTGAATGAAAACCAAGCTCCAGCCGCTCGGGACCGATGCCGTTCTCGGCGAACTTCCGGGTCAGCTCGTCTCGCACCGATGGGTTTCGATAGTTCATGCTGTCCACCACCAGTCGCGCCCTTGGCACTCGATGCAGTACTTGCGACCACACCCGCACGGTGCGGTGGTTGATGCGCACCGAGCGCGTCAAGGTGCCGAAGGTGACGAAGCCTCTGTCTTGCGCCGGCAGAGCACTCACTGCGCCCATGCCTTCGGCCTGACGATAGGCATAGCCCGGCGTTGCCAGCCGCCAGGGCTGCTCGGCAAACAAATCTTCGCTACCTTCGGGAGCACTCGCGCCATCGGTGAGCATGTAGTCGATGGCAGTCAGGCCCGTCGTGTATCCGAAGCCCAACCACGACATCGACACCGGTGCAGGCTTGCGCGCGAAGACGCCCAATCGATTCTTGCCAGTGTGTCCGGCCAGGTCGAGCAGGATGTCGATGCCGTCAGAGCGAACCCGGTCGGCAAGCGCATCGTCGCTTAGGCCGGCAGTGGCGATCCAGTGATCCACGTAGGTGCGATAACGCAATGTTGTTGCGTCTTCCAGCAACAGTTCTGCGTAGGCGAACACTTCGACCAAACGCTTGTCGTGGTGGGCCAGCAGTGGCTCCAAAAAATGACGAACCGGGTGCTGGCGAAAGTCCGGCGAGACATAGCCCACCTTCAGGCGTTTGGACGCGTCGCGTGAGTTGGCATGCTCGCGCCAAGTGTTGCGCAGTGGCAGCCCCACGCGCTCGTCGTACTCGCGGTAGGCCGCAAAAATCTCCTGCGCGCTCTTGTCGGGGTGGTAGTTCAACGCGAACAGAAGGTTGTTCTGAGCTGCATCGAGTCCCGGCTGCAGCTGCAGCGCCCTTCGCGCGCAATCGACTGCACGGTCCAAGTTGCCCCGCTCTTGCAACGAATTGGCCAGGTTGCCATACACCTCGGCGTAGTCCGGACTGATGGACAACGCCCGCTCGAAGCACGAGATGGCCGCATCCAGCTCACGAGCTTCGTGATGCAGATTGCCCAGGTAGTAGTGCAGATCGGCCGAGGCGGGGTCGATGGCGATACCGGCTTGGACGACCTGCTTGGCTTCGTCAGCACGACCGCGCTCGAACAGCAGGCGGCACAGCTCGAGCCGGCACATCGAGAAGTCGGGCTTGAGATCCAGCGTTGCGCCAAAGCGCTCGATCGCCTGGTCCGGATTGCCGGTGGCGCGCTCGATGGTGCCAAGGATGTACAAGGCATCGTCCTGTTTCGGGTCGAGCTGAATGGCCTTTTCGAGATGCGAGCGAGCCTCCGCATGCTGCTTGAGCTCGCTCAGCACAAATCCCAAGTTAACCAGCGCGCCGACATCGTTGGGCGCTGCTGCCAGGGCCCGGCGATAGCACTGCACGGCCTCCTGTAGATGGCCTTGTTCGCGCAGTGCGTTGCCGCGTTTCTTGACCGCCGCGGCGTCGGCCTGGGGTTCGGGCGGTTGCGGCTGCTTTGCTGTGCTGCCGAACAGCTTGTTCTTCAACGACGTGAACATGCCTGTGAGCCCCGAAACTCAGGCCGAGCCTTCGGCCCAGCGCGAGAACATCTCGCGATAAGCCGTCTCCAGCTTGCGTGCGAAGGCGGGCTCGTCCATCACCGCGCTGGCCTGCATCTGCGCGCGCAAGCCCGCGCGCAGCGCAGCCAGCTTGGGCAGATCGCTGGCCAGCGCTACGGCCAACTCAACGTACTCGTCCTCGCTGTCGGCGATCCACTCGGGGTGGCCCACGCCCTGCAGGATCGAGCTGCCCAGGCGGCCCACGCTCGGCCGCCCGGCGAGGGTGACGTAGGGCACACCCATGTAGAGCGACTCGAACAGCGTCGTGCCCGAGTTGTGCGGAAAGCAGTCCAGCCCGATGTCCATGCCGCGCAGCACATCCCACGGCGGTGAATGAAAACCAAGCTCCAGCCGCTCGGGACCGATGCCATGGGCCGAGAACTTGTCCAGCAGCGCGTTGCGCATGCTTTCGTCCCGGTAGTTGCTGCTGTCCACCACCAGTCGCGCCCCTGGCAAGCGATGCAGTATTTGCGACCACACTCGGATAGAGCGGTGGTTGATGCGCACCGAGCGCGTCAACGTGCCGAAGGTGATGAAGCCCCGGTCTTGCGCCGGCAAGCTGCTGACATGGCCCATGCCATTGGCCGGACGATAGGCATAGCCTGGCGTCGTTAGCCGCCAAGGTTGCTCGGCAAACAAGTCTTCGCTGCCTTCGGGGGTGCTTGCGCTGTCGGTGAGCATGTAGTCGATGGCGCTCAGCCCCGTTGTGTAGCCAAAGCCCAGCCACGACATCGACACCGGCGCAGGCTTGCGCGCAAAGACCCCCAGCCGGTTCTTCGCCGTCTGCCCCGCCAGATCAATAAGGATGTCGATCTCGTCGGCGCGGATGCGTTCGGCCAGCATCTCGTCGGTCAGGCCGACGGTGGGCACCCAGTGGTCGGCGAAGCCGCGGTAGCGGGCCGTCATGGCGTCTTCCATCGACAGCTCTGCATAGGCGAACACCTCGACCTGTCGCTTGTCGTGGTGGGCCAGCAGCGGCTCGAGGAAGTGGCGCACCGCGTGCTGGCGAAAATCGGGCGAGACATAGCCCACCTTCAGGCGCTTGGATGAGTCGCGCGAGTTGCCATGCTCGCGCCAGCTGCTGCGCAGCGGCAGGCCCACCCGCTGGTCGTAGTCGCGATAGGCCGCAAAGATCTCTTGCGCGCTCTTGTCGGGGTGATAGTTCAGCGTGAAGAGCAACATGAACTGCGCGATGGCGCAGTCCGGTTTGAGCGTGAGTGCATGTTGCAAGCTTTCGATCGCCGCGTCGTGCTCGCCCATTTCCTGAAATACGCCTCCCAGGTTGCGGTGCGCAGTGGCGCTGTCAGGCGTCAACGAAAGAGCTTTGGTGTAACTCTCGTGTGCAGCGCCTAGCTGACCACAGCTTTGAAGAAGATTGCCAAGATTGCTATGAGCATCGGCATAGTCGGGGGCCATGGATATCGCCAGTCGATACCTCGTGATGGCTGCAGGGTTATCGCCCAGCGCGGCCAACACCGTCCCCAAATTGCAGTGAGCCTCGGCGTAGTTCGGTTTGAGTTCGATCGCCGTTTCGTAGCTCGTGACCGCATCGCTGAGCTTGCCTTGTGCTTGTAGCGCGGTGGCCAGGTTGTTATGCGCTTCGGCAATCGTTGGCTCCAGCGCAATTGCAGCCTGATAGCTGTCGATAGCGTTCGGCAGGGCGCCCAGATCTTGAAAGACATTTCCCAGGTTGACCCAGGCCACGGTGAAATCCGGCTGCAACGAAAGCGCGGTTTTGTAGCTCTGTATAGCGTCGTTCAAACGCCCTTGCGAGTGAGACACGGAGGCCAGACCGCAATGCGCCTGCGCATGATCGGGCCTCAGTTCCAACGCACGGCGGTAGGCCGCCGCGGCGGCATCGAACTTCCCCTGAGCTTGAAGGGCTGTTCCGAGATTCGAATGCGCCATGGCCAAGCCTTGATACGCGGGCGCGTAGTTCGGCTGAAGTGCCAACGCCTTCTGGAAGCACGCGACGGCCTCATCCAGCTCGCGCGCTTCGTTATGTAGATTGCCTAGGTAGTAGTGCAGGTCGGCCGAGTTGGGGTCGATGGCTATGCCGGTGTTGACGACTTCTCTGGCCTCTTGCACGAACCCGCGCTCAAACAGCAGACGGCACAGATCGAGCCGGCAGAGCGAGAAGTCGGGTCGCAGGGCCAGCGTCGCGCCAAAGTGCTCGATTGCCTTGTCCTGGTTGCCGGTAGCGCGCTCGATGGTGCCCAGGATGTACAGGGCATCGTCTTGCTTCGGGTCGAGCAACGCTGCCTTCTGGAGAGGCGAGCGAGCCTCCACGTATTGTTCGAGCTCGCTCAGCACAAAGCCCAGGTTGACCAGCGCGCCGATGTCGTAGGGCGATGCTGCCAGGGCCTGCCGATAGCACTGTGCAGCTTCCTGTAGGCGGCCCTGTTCGCGGAGCGCGTTGCCGCGCTGCGTGAATTCCGAGGCGTTGGCCTCGGCTTCGCTCGATACGGCGGCACCGCGCGCCGACTCCCCTTGCTTGCTCGCCGCGTTCCCGAACAGCTTCTTCTTCAACGACGTGAACATGCCGGCAAGCCCCGAACTCAGGCCGGGCCTGCGGCCCAGTGCGAGAACATCTCGCGGTAAGCCGCCTCGGCCTTGCGCGCAAACCCGGGCTCGTCCATCACCGCGCTGGCCTGCATCTGCGCCCGCAAGCCCGCGCGCAGCGCAGCCAGCTTCGGCAGATCGCTGGCCAGGGCTACCGCGATGTCGGCGTACTCGTCCTCGCTGCGCGCGATCCACTCCGGGTGGCCCACGCCGTGCAAGATCGAGCTGCCCAGGCGGCCCACGCTCGGCCGCCCGGCGAGGGTGACGTAGGGCACGCCCATGTACAGGCTCTCGAACAAGGTAGTCCCCGAGTTGTGTGGAAAGCAGTCGAGGCCAATGTCCATGCCACGCAGCACGTCCCACGGCGGTGTGTGAAACCCGAGCTCGAGCCGCTCGGGGCCGATGCCATGGGCCGAGAACTTGTCTTGCAGCGTGGTGCGCATGCCCTCGTCCCGGTAGTTGCCGCTGTCCACCACCAATCGCGATCCTGGCACACGATGCAGTATTTGCGACCACACCCGGATGGAGCGGTGGTTGATGCGCACCGAGCGCGTCAACGTGCCAAAGGTGACGAAGCCTCGGTCTTGCGCGGGCAGGCTGCTGACGGGGCCCATGCCTTCGGCCGGACGAAAGGCATAGCCCGGCGTTGACAGCCGCCAAGGTCGCTCTGCAAACAAGTCCTCACAGCCTTCGGGAGCGCAGGCGCCATCAGTCAGAAAGTAGTCGATGGCGCTCAGCCCCGTCGTGTAGCCGAATCCCAGCCACGACATCGACACCGGCGCCGGCTTGCGCGCGAAGGCTCCGAGCCGGTTCTTCGCCGTGTGTCCCGCCAGATCGACCAGGATGTCGATGCCGTCGGCGCGGATGCGTTCGGCCAGAGCCTCGTCGCTCAGGCCGACGGTGCGCACCCAGTGATCGACCAGCCCGCGATAGCGTGCTGTCATGTCGTCTTCCACCGTCAGCTCTGCATAGGCGAACACCTCGACCTGTCGCTTGTCGTGGTGGGCCAGCAGCGGCTCGAGGAAATGGCGCACCGCGTGTTTGCGAAAGTCCGGCGAGACATAACCCACCCTCAGCCGCCGCGTCGCATCGCGCGAGTTGGCATGCTTGCGCCAGGTGCTGCGCAGCGGCACCCCCACCCGCTCGTCGTGCTCGCGGTAGGCCACGAAGATCTCCTGCGCGCTCTTGTCAGGGTGATAGTTCAGCGTGAAAAGCAGGTAGAGCAAGGCGTACTGGGCGATGGGGTAGTCCGGCTTGAGAGCAAGTGTGTGTCGCAGGCTTTCGATCGCCGCGTCGTGCTCGCCCATTTCCTGTAGAACAGAACCGACATTGCCGTGCGCCAAGCCGCTGTCGGGCTTCAACGCAAGCGCGTTGCGGTAGCTCGTCAACGCGGCATTGAGCTTTCCTTGTTGCTGAAGAATGGTTCCGAGGTTGCTGTGTGCGTCGGCGTAGCCAGGGTTCAGGGAAATCGCGATGCGATAGCTGGCCATCGCGGCAGATTGTTGTCCCTGATCCTGCAATGCGGTTCCCAAGCCGCAGTGGGCCTCAGCATTGGTTGGCACGAGCGCAACTGCCTTCTCGTAACTCCTGATGGCCTCGCCGACTTTGCCTTGGGCCTGCAGCACCGAGGCAAGATTGATATGAACTTGCGCAAAATTCGGGTCGATCGCGAGCGCAGCTCGATAACTCTCGATCGCAGCAAGCAGGTCGCCGTTGTGGTGAAAAACGGTTCCCAAGTTGGCATGGGCTTCCGTGAGATCCCGTTTTAGTAGAAGCGCGGTCTTGTAGCTCTTGATTGCGTCGTTCAACCGACCCTGCGCGTGAAAAGCCGCTGCCAGCAGCGAGTGCCTGGAAGGCTCATTTGGCTGGAGGAGCACAGCGTGTTCGAGCCGGGAAACAGCCTCGTTCAATCGGCCTTGAGCTTGAAGCGTCGCCGACAGACCGGCAAGCGCTTCGATGAAACTCGGATTCGATTCGAGCGCCTTGAGATAGCTTTCCTCCGCCGCATCAAAACGTCCTTGCGCGTAGAGCACTGAGGCCAGACCGCAATGCGCCTGCGCATATTCCGGCCTCAACTCCAATGCCCGACGGTACGCCGCTGCCGCCGCGTCGAGCTTCCCCTGAGCCTGAAGAGCCGTCCCGAGATTCGAATGAAGATCAGCAGAGTCCGGTACCAAAGCGATCACACGGCGATAGCTGTCGATTGCGGCGTCCAACTTCCCGGACAACTGAAGCGCCATGGCCAAGCTTTGATGCGCTGGCGCCAAGTCGGGTTGAAGCGCCGTTACGCGCTCGAAACTCTTGACGGCAGCATCCAGCTCGCGGGCCTCGTAATGCAGATTGCCTAGGTAGTGGTGCAGGTCGGCCGAGCTTGGCTCGACGGCGATGCCGGCTGCGACGACGTTCTTGGCCTCGTGAACGAACCCGCGCTCGAACAGCAGGCGACACAAGTCGAGCCTACAGATCGAGAAGTCGGGCTTCAGGGCCAGCGTCGAGCGGAAGCGCTCGATCGCCTTGTCCGGGTTACCCGTGGCGCGCTCGATGGTGCCCAGGATGTACAAGGCATCGTCCTGCTTCGGGTCGAGCAGAGCCGCCTTCTCGAGGTGCGAGCGAGCCTCCACGAACTGCTCGAGCTGGCTCAGCACGAAACCCAGGTTGACCAGCGCGCCGACATCGTTGGGCGCCAGTGCGAGGGCCTGCCGATAGCACTGCACCGCCTCCTGTGGATGGCCCTGCTCGCGCAGCGCGTTGCCGCGCCTCTTGAACTCCGAGGCGCCGGCTTTGGCTTCGGTTGGCGGTGCGGCGGCAACACGTGCCGACGTGTCCGGCTTGCTCTTCGCCGCGCCGCCGAACAGCTTGTTCTTGAACGACGCGAACATGCCTGCAAGCCCCGAACTCAGGCCGGGCCCGCGGCCCAGCGGGAGAACATCTCGCGGTAAGCCGCCTCCAGCTTGCGTGCGAAAGCGGGCTCGTCCATCACCGCGCTGGCCTGCATCTGCGCCCGCAAGCCCGCGCGCAGCGCGGCCAGCTTCGGCAGATCGCTGGCCAGGGCCACCGCGATGTCGGCGTACTCGTCCTCGCTGCGCGCGATCCACTCCGGGTGGCCCACGCCGTGCAAGATCGAGCTGCCCAGGCGGCCCACGCTGGGCCGCCCGGCCAACGTGACGTAGGGCACACCCATGTACAGCGATTCGAACAGTGTCGTGCCCGAGTTGTGCGGAAAGCAGTCGAGGCCGATGTCCATATCGCGCAACACGTCCCACGGCGGGGAGGAAAAACCAAGCTCAAGCCGGTCCGCTGCGATGCCGTTCTCGGCGAACCTCTCAGCAAGCCTCGACCGCATGTCGGCATCCAGGTAACTTCTGCTGTTCACGACCAACCGAGCGCCCTTCACCCGCCTGAGTATCTCCGACCAGACGCGAATCGATCGATGATTGATTCGCACGGCCCGCGTCAATGTGCCGAACGTGACATGGCCGCGCCGAGCCGACGGCAACGTGCCGACCGGGCCCATCCCGTCGGCCGGCCGGTAGGCATAGGCAGGGGTTGCAAGGCGCCAGGGGCGTTCGGCAAACAGGCCGTCGGCGCCCTGCGGTGCACTTGCGCTGTCAGCAAGGAAGTAGTCGATGGCGCTCAGCCCTGTTGTGTAGCCGTAGCCGAGCCACGACATCGATACCGGTGCCGGTTTGATCGCAAACGCACCGAGACGACTGTTCATGGTGTGCCCTGCCAGGTCCACCAGGACATCGATCTTGTCGTCACGAATGCGCGCGGCCAACGCAGCGTCGGTCAAGCCCCTGCTTGGAATCCAATGGTCAACGATGGCCCTGTAGCGCGAAGTGACGGCGTCCTCCTGTGTCAGTTCGGCGTATGCGTAGATCTCCACCGCGGTCTTGTCATGGTTCGCGAGCAGAGGCTCGAGAAAGTGGCGCACCGGGTGATGATTGAAGTCTGGTGAGACATAACCAACCTTCAATCGCCGAGCCGTGTTCGGATCGTTGTCGTGAGCGCGCCAGCTACGGCGTTGCGGCAGACCAAAGCGCTCGTCGTATTCGACATAAGCCGCAAAGATCTCCTCCGCGCTTTTGTCGGGGTGGTAGTTGAGAGCAAACAGCAAGTTGCTCCGCCCGGCAATGTGGTTCGGATCAACATCCAGCGCCTTACAACACGCCTCGATCGCCGCATCGATGTCGCCTCGTTCCTTCAGGACGCTAGCGAGGCCGAGGTATGACTCGGCATCTCCAGGACTGGCCAGCAGCGCCCTGCGATAGCTCTCGTCCGCTGCCTTGACCTGACCTCGCTGGAGGCAGATCAACCCGAGGTTTCTGTGCGCCTCGACAAAGTCAGGCTTCACACGCACCGCTTGGCGGTAGCTTTCAATGGCCCCTTCGAAATCGCCTTGAGCTTCCAGTGCCAGCGCCAAACCGACCCAAGCCTGCGGGAACGCCTCACGAAGCCGAACTGCTGTGCGAAAGAGTTGTACAACTCGCGCGTTGTCGCCCGCGTAAAGCAGCGCGAGGCCCAAGTTGTAGTGTGCGGAAGCGTGCTTGGCGTTGATCGAGATAGCCCGCTCGTACGACTCAACCGCGGCCAACCCATGACCTTTCGCGTTCAAGACGTTACCCAGATTCATATGTGCATCTGCTGACGCATCGTCGGCCGCAACCGCACGCCGATAAAGCCGCTCTGCTTCATCGACCTCGCCCCGCGCTTCGGCTGCTTGGCCTTGCTCTAAGAGTTCGGCGGTTTGAAGCCGCGTGGTCCCGTTCCCGAACAGCTTCTTCTTCAACGACGTGAACATGCCGGCAAGCCCCGAACTCAGGCCGGGCCTGCGGCCCAGTGCGAGAACATCTCGCGGTAAGCCGCCTCGGCCTTGCGCGCAAACCCGGGCTCGTCCATCACCGCGCTGGCCTGCATCTGCGCCCGCAAGCCCGCGCGCAGCGCAGCCAGCTTCGGCAGATCGCTGGCCAGGGCTACCGCGATGTCGGCGTACTCGTCCTCGCTGCGCGCGATCCACTCCGGGTGGCCCACGCCGTGCAAGATCGAGCTGCCCAGGCGGCCCACGCTCGGCCGCCCGGCGAGGGTGACGTAGGGCACGCCCATGTACAGGCTCTCGAACAAGGTAGTCCCCGAGTTGTGTGGAAAGCAGTCGAGGCCAATGTCCATGCCACGCAGCACGTCCCACGGCGGTGTGTGAAACCCGAGCTCGAGCCGCTCGGGGCCGATGCCATGGGCCGAGAACTTGTCTTGCAGCGTGGTGCGCATGCCCTCGTCCCGGTAGTTGCCGCTGTCCACCACCAATCGCGATCCTGGCACACGATGCAGTATTTGCGACCACACCCGGATGGAGCGGTGGTTGATGCGCACCGAGCGCGTCAACGTGCCAAAGGTGACGAAGCCTCGGTCTTGCGCGGGCAGGCTGCTGACGGGGCCCATGCCTTCGGCCGGACGAAAGGCATAGCCCGGCGTTGACAGCCGCCAAGGTCGCTCTGCAAACAAGTCCTCACAGCCTTCGGGAGCGCAGGCGCCATCAGTCAGAAAGTAGTCGATGGCGCTCAGCCCCGTCGTGTAGCCGAATCCCAGCCACGACATCGACACCGGCGCCGGCTTGCGCGCGAAGGCTCCGAGCCGGTTCTTCGCCGTGTGTCCCGCCAGATCGACCAGGATGTCGATGCCGTCGGCGCGGATGCGTTCGGCCAGAGCCTCGTCGCTCAGGCCGACGGTGCGCACCCAGTGATCGACCAGCCCGCGATAGCGTGCTGTCATGTCGTCTTCCACCGTCAGCTCTGCATAGGCGAACACCTCGACCTGTCGCTTGTCGTGGTGGGCCAGCAGCGGCTCGAGGAAATGGCGCACCGCGTGTTTGCGAAAGTCCGGCGAGACATAACCCACCCTCAGCCGCCGCGTCGCATCGCGCGAGTTGCCATGCTTGCGCCAGGTGCTGCGCAGCGGCACCCCCACCAGCGCGTCGTGCTCGCGGTAAGCCGCGAAGATCTCCTGCGCGCTCTTGTCGGGGTGATAGTTCAGCGTGAAAAGCAAGGTGTACTGAGCAATCGCGTAGTCCGGATTGAGCGCGAGTGCGCGTCGCAGGCTTTCGATCGCCGCGTCGTTCTCGCCCATTTCCTGTAGAACAGAACCGACGTTGCCGTGCGCCATGCTGCTGTCGGGCTTCAACGAAAGCGCCGTGCGATAACTCGTCAGCGAGGCGTCGAGCTTTCCTTGAGCCTGAAGAAGAGTCCCGAGGTTGCTGTGTGCGTCAGCGTATTCAGGATTCAGGGAAATCGCGATGCGATAGCTGGCTATCGCGGCGGCTTGCTTTCCCTGATCCTGCAATGCAGTTCCCAAGCCGCAGTGGGCTTCAGGATTGGCCGGCATGAGCGCAACCGCCGTCTCATAACTCCTGACGGCTTCATCGAACTTGCCCTGGGCCTGCAGCACCAACGCAAGATTGATATGACCTTGCGCAAAACCCGGCTCGATCGCGAGCGCAGCTCGATAGCTCTCGACCGCGGCAGGCAGGTCGCCCTTGTCGTGAAAAACGGTTCCCAAGTCTGCATGAGCTTCGGTGAGATCCGGCTGCAGCGAGAGCGCGGTCTTATAGCTCTGGATCGCGTCGTTCAACCGCCCTTGCGCGTGGAGCACTGAGGCCAGACTGCAGTGCGCCTGCGCGTGATCGGGCCTCAGTTCCAACGCGCGAAGGTAAGCCGCTGCGGCAGCGTCGAACTTCCCCTGAGCTTGAAGGGCCGTCCCGAGATTTGAATGCGCCATGGCCAAGCCTTGATACGCGGGTGCGTAGTTCGGCTGAAGTGCCAATGCCGTCTGGAAGCACGCGACAGCTTTGTCCAGCTCACGCGCTTCGTGATGCAGATTGCCTAGGTAGCAATGCAGGTCGGCCGAGTCGGGTTCGATGGCGATGCCGGCGGTGACGGCTTGCCTGGCCTCTTGCAAGAACCCGTGTTCGAACAGCAAGCGGCACAGATCGAGCCGGCAGATCGAGAAATCGGGTCGCAGGGCCAGTGTCGAGCGAAAGCGCTCGATCGCCTTGTGCGCGCTGCCTGTGGCGCGTTCGATGGTGCCTAGTATGTACAAGGCATCGTCCTGCTTCGGGTCGAGTCCGATTGCCTTCTCGAGATGAGGGCGAGCCTCCACGTGCTGCCCGAGCTCGCTGAGCACAAAGCCCAGATTGACCAGCGCGCCGACATCGTTGGGCGCTGCTGCCAGAGCTTGGCGATAGCATTGCACGGCCTCCTGTAGATGGCCCTGTTCGCGCAGTGCATTGCCGCGCTGCTTGAACGCCGAGGCGCCGGTCTCGGCTTCTGTTGGCGGTGCGGCGGCAACGCGCGCCGACATGTCCGGCTGGCTCTTCGCCGCGCCGCCGAACAGTTTCTTCTTCAATGAAGCGAACATGTCTGCTAGCCTGAACTCAGGCCGGGCCCGCGGCCCAGCGCGAGAACATCTCGCGGTAAGCCGCCTCCAGCTTGCGCGCAAAGCCGGGCTCGTCCATCACCGCGCTGGCCTGCATCTGCGACCGCAAGCCCGCGCGCAACGTGGCCAGCTTCGGCAGATCGCTAGCCAGGGCAACCACGATGTCGATGTACTCGTCCTCGCTGCGCGCGATCCACTCCGGGTGGCCCACGCCCTCTAGGATCGCGCTGCCCAGGCGGCCTACGCTGGGCCGCCCGGCCAGGGTGATGAAGGGCACGCCCATGTACAGGCTCTCGAACAAGGTAGTTCCCGAGTTGTGCGGAAAGCAGTCGAGGCCAATGTCCATGCCGCGCAGCACATCCCACGGCGGCGAGTGAAAACCAAGCTCCAGCCGCTCAGGCCCGATGCCGTGAGCCGAGAACTTGTCCAGCAGCGCGTTGCGCATGCCCTCGTCCTGGTAGTTGCTGCTGTCCACCACCAGTCGCGCCCCTGGCACACGATGCAGTATTTGCGACCACACCCGGATCGAGCGGTGATTGATGCGCACCGAGCGCGTCAACGTGCCAAAGGTGACGAAGCCTCGGTCTTGCGCGGGCAAGCTGCTGACATGACCCATGCCTTCGGCCGGACGAAAGGCATAGCCCGGCGTTGCCAGCCGCCAGGGCTGCTCGGCAAACAAGTCCTCGCAGCCTTCGGGAGCGCAGGCGCCATCAGTCAGGAAGTAGTCGATGGCGCTCAGCCCCGTCGTATAGCCGAACCCCATCCAGGATATCGACACCGGCGCAGGCTTGCGCGCGAAGGCTCCGAGCCGGTTCTTCGCCATGTGCCCCGCCAGATCGACCAGGATGTCGATACCGTCGGCGCGGATGCGTTCGGCCAGGGTCTCGTCGGTCAGGCCGACCGTGGGCACCCAGTGGTCAGCAAAGCCGCGGTAGCGTGCTGTCATGTCGTCTTCCACAGACAGCTCTGCATAGGCGAATACCTCGACCTGTCGCTTGTCGTGGTGGGCCAGCAGCGGCTCCAGGAAATGGCGCACTGCGTGCCTGCGAAAGTCCGGCGAGACATAGCCCACCTTCAGGCGCCGGGTCGCATCGCGCGAGTTGCCATGCTCGCGCCAGGTGCTGCGCAGCGGCACCCCCACCCGCTCGTCGTGCTCGCGGTAGGCCGCAAAGATTTCCTCTGCGCTCTTGTCGGGGTGATAGTTCAGCGTGAAAAGCAGGTTGCTCTGCGCGGCCGCAAAGTCCGGCTCGATCGACAGCGCGCTGCAGTAGCTTGCGATAGCCGCGTCGTGTTCGCCAAGCTCTTGCAAGACGGCCCCGAGGTTGCCATGTGCCGCGGCATGATCCGGGCTGAGCGCTAGCGCACGACGGTAGCTCGCCTGCGCTGCATCGAGATCGGATTGCTCCCACAGCGCGATACCGAGGTTGATATGCGATCCCACATGGCCCGGGGCTAAGCGAAGCACCTTGTTCAACACCTCGCAGGCCTCGGGCAGACGATGCAAACCAGTCAGTGCCGCGCCGAGGTTGCTGAGGACTTCGATGTGGTCGGGTGCAATCGCCAGCGCCTCTCGAAAGATCCCCACAGCCGCCGTCAGGTCACCTTGGCAATAGCGCACCAAGCCCATGTTCAGAAGCGCTTCCAGCATCTTCGGCTCGAGCTGCAGGGCGCGCTGGTAACAGGCCAAGGCTTCGGGCAGGTTGCCTTGCTCCTGCAGCGCCTCCCCCAGACTGGCTTGAACGTGTGCTGCATTCGGCAGCAGCGCGAGTGCCGTCCTGAAACTGGCGACAGCCTGCCCCAACTCGCCGGCTTGACGGTGAAGGTTGCCCACCATCGCGTGCAACTCGGCGGCCTGCGGGTCGGCGGCAATGCCCAGCGCGGCCTCCTGACGCGCGGCCTCTTGGTCACCGCGGCGCAGGTGGATCAGGCACAGGTCGCGGCGGCAGGGTTCTAAGTCGGGCCGGACTGCAAGCGCGCGACTGAAATTGGACATCGCAGCAACCTCATCGTCGAGCGCCAGCTCGGCGGTGCCCAGCAAGTACAGCGCGTCGTCGCTGTTCGGATCGAGTTCGACGGCCCGATGGAGAACGGCCTTGGCTTCGTCAAACTCACGGCGACCATTGAGCAAGAAGCCGAGGTTGACCCAGGCGCCTTGATTGCTGGGGTCGAGTTCGATGGCTTGGCGGTATGCGCGCATGGCCTGCTCGACTTGGCCCCGGTTCAGCAGCGCGTTGCCGCTCTTTCTGAGCGCCTCGCTTTCAGTGCCGCTGGACGATGACGAGACGAGCGGCTTCGGCGATGGATTCGCTTGGGCCGGAGGTTTGGGCGCGGGCTTGTTTCGACGGAGCCAGGACAGCATGAAGGTGCGGCCTTCGATGCTGGGCCTAGAGTCGCGTGACGAGCCAACTCGTCAGGCGATCGATGTAGGCCGTGTCGTAGCCGGCATCGCGCAAGGCCCACTTGAAGGCGTTGCCAAGCTGTGCCTTCTTGTAGGTGTTCAGTGTGTTCGCTTCTTTGAATTGCGCCACCCGCAGTGCCATCTTGTCGATCACCTCCTTGTTCTTCGCGGCGAACTTCTTTTCGTTCACGCCCGAATCGGCGGGAACTCTCTCGACATAGAAACGGGCGAGGTCGGTGCCAAACTCCTTGGCGGCGGCGGCGTCGAACCAGCTGAACAACATCGGCTATCTCCTTGCGCTTCTTCGGGTGCACGCGACGTTGGCACACCCGTTGCACACCCTAGGATGGTAGCGGCCTTGGCCTTGGCAGAAGATTCGCGCAGCCCAAGCGCGGCGCCTGACCCGCGGGCCGAAAATGGTCGCATCGGTCAACGTCAAGCAGCGCCGGGGCCCGCGGATGGAGCTCGACGTGTGACGATTCGCGTCAGCGAAAGTGACAAAAGCCCCAGGTTTTCGAGGCAAATCACTTGGCACGGCGTTCGCATGTTTCTGCGTGATCCGCCCACCATCCCTCAAAGGAGTTAGTCAATGAACAGAATTTCCAAAGGCCTGCAAAAAGGCTTCACGCTGATCGAATTGATGATCGTTGTTGCGATCATCGGCATCCTGGCTGCCATCGCGCTGCCGGCTTACCAGGACTACATCGCTCGCTCGCAGGTGTCGGAGGCGTTCGCGCTGATCGACGGGCAGCGCGGGTTGATCGTCGAGGGTTGTACCGATGCTGGTAGCTGCACAGGTGTGACCGCCGGGGTGTCGCTGGTGGCTAACGGCAAATACTCCGGCCTGCCCACCAACAGCACGGGCGGCGTCCTGACTTCGACGATGTGCGGTGTTGCAAGCACGCTGGTTAACGGTTGTCTCGTGCGCATGACCCCGTCGTTGAGCGGCGGCTCGGTCGTCTGGACCTGCAGCTCCGACATGCTTGCGAAGTTCCTCCCCAAGTCCTGCGTGTAAACGCCTGCGATCGCAAAAAAGGCTGCCTCGGCAGCCCTTTTTTTGTCGCGGTTGACCCTATGCGAAACAGTCTGGCGACGATTTTCGTCAGCGAAACGTGGAAAGCGACCCTCAGAGCTTTGTGAAGCCCCATGGCATGGTGTTCGCTTGTTTCTTCGTGATCCGCCCACCACCCCCTCAAAGGAGTTAGCTAATGAACCGAATTTCCAAAGGCCTACAAAAGGGCTTCACGCTGATCGAATTGATGATCGTTGTTGCGATCATCGGCATCCTGGCTGCCATCGCGCTGCCGGCTTACCAGGACTACATCGCTCGCTCGCAGGTGTCGGAGGCGTTTGCGCTGATCGACGGCCAGCGTGGGGAAATCGTCGCTGCTTGTACCGATTCTGGTAGCTGCACAGGTGTCACCGCCGGGGTGTCGCTGGTGGCTAACGGCAAATACTCCGGCCTGCCCACCAACAGCACGGGCGGCGTCCTGACTTCGACGATGTGCGGTGTTGCAAGCACGCTGGTTAACGGTTGTCTCGTGCGCATGACCCCGTCGTTGAGCGGCGGCTCGGTCGTCTGGACCTGCAGCTCCGACATGCTTGCGAAGTTCCTTCCCAAGTCCTGCGTGTAAACGCCTGCGATCGCGAGAAAGGGCTGCCTTGGCAGCCCTTTTCCATTGGGCCGCGAAGGCCGTACCCGGAGCGCTTGTTTCCTTGCTTCCGATGGGCGAACTATCCTTTCTCAACTCGCATTCGCTGAACTTGCCATGGCCGACCTGAACAGCCCGCTAAGCTTCGATTGGCGCTCTCGATTCAAACCCGCATTGATCCACCTGGCCGCAAGCTTGGCCGTTGCCATCGCCGTGGCGGCCATGGTGTTTGCACTGTGGTATCCCGGCGCGTATCGAACCTTGTCGGGCGGCACCGAACTGTTTCTTCTGGTCGTCGGTGTCGATTGGGCGCTCGGTCCGCTGATCACGTTCGTGATCTTCGACAGTCGCAAACCGGGGAAAGAACTGCGCCGCGACGTTGCCGTGGTCATCGCATTGCAGCTAGCCGCGCTCGGCTACGGCTTGCACATGGTCAGCATCTCGCGCCCCGTCGTGCTGGCGCTCGAAGAAGATCGTTTTCGTGTCGTGCCTGCTTCCGGCGTCTATGAGAAGGAACTGCCGGCTGCGCTGCCCGAGTTTCGCAGCCTCTCGCTGACCGGACCGCGGCTTGTGCGCAGCATGCTGCCGACGGATCCGGTGAAGAAGTCCGATGCCCTCACTCTGGGCTTGTCCGGATACGACATCGGCGCGAGGCCGGCCCTGTGGCAACCTTGGGACGACAAGGCGCGGGCTGAAGCGGTCTCTCATGCCAAGCCGCTGATCGCGCTGGCTCAGCGATACCCTGACCGCCGCACGGAACTCGATGCAGCCGCCTTGGAAACCGGACGGGCTGCGCAGAACCTGGTTTACGTCCCGATGGTCACGTTCCGCGGTGACTGGGTGGCACTGCTCGACGCCGCCAAGGGCGATGTCGTGGGCTTTGCGCCCTTCGACGGCTTTTGATGATGCGGACTACGCTTTGTTCGCGTTGTCAGGCGCTGCGGGAAACTCGCTGAACAGTTGAGCAAAGAATCTGTCGCGCCAGACGGCGAGCGCCGTGGCCAGGTCGATCAGCACGAAGCTGGCCAGCAGCACCTCCGGCCAAAGGCCCCAGTCGTCTGACAGCCACAACAAGCGCCCGGTCCACACCAGATTCAACAGCGCTGTCAGCGTGACGATGACGCGGCCATTGCGCCACAGCACGCGCGCCCAGCGGCCGCCGGTGGGCACGCGATGCGCGCCGGCCATCATCAGCAGCACGATCGGCAGTTGCAGCGCGAGCCAAGCCCAAGGCACACCATCGTTGCCGAGCAGCAGAGTCGATAGTTGCGATTGCCCGCTGCTGACAATGATGACGAGCATCAGCAGCCAGTAGCGCGCGAGCACCGCAAAGCCCAACCACAGCGGCCCGGGCACGCGCAGTACGCCGTGATCGTTGACGTTGAGGTAGGCACTGTCTTGCACGGCAAACCTAAAGTGTGAAGACCTGCCCGCTGTGCAGCGCACTCGCGCTGTGCCGCATCGTCTGGCCCTCGATCTGGCTCATCACCGCCGCCACCTCGCCCGGCTTGATGTGCGTGATGTGCACCTGCACCTCGCCATCCAGTTGCGCCAGTTCGCGCGCCAGCGTCGTCGGGCATAGGTGCGAGCTGATGCGCGCGAGTTGCTGTTCGTCGTCGCTGAAGGCGGTTTCGATGACGAGGTGCGCGATGCGCATGCCCGTCAGGCGCCGCCACAGCGCCGGGTTGGGGCCGGTGTCGCCGGTGAAGACCCAGGCGCCGCTTTCGTTGCCTTCCGGCGTCACGGCAAAGCCCACCGCCGGCACGGTGTGCTCGGCGGGCAGCACTTCGATGCGCCGGCCGCCGAACTGCAAGGTCTGACCGACAGCGAACGGCTCGAACTTCAGCAGCGGATGCTCGGGGCTCGGCAGGCGCGTGAAGTCGGGCCAGATGGCGCCGTTGAAGATGTGGGTGCGCAAGGCGTCGGCTGTTTGCGGCAGCGCGTGCACACGGATCGGGCCGCGGCGGCTGTGCTGGCGCGACAGGCGCCGCCGCGCCACGCTGTCGGCAAGCAGGCCAATGCCCAGCACATGGTCGAGGTGCGAGTGCGTGACGACGATGTGGTCGATGCCCGTCATCTCGTCGAGCGTGAGGTCGCCGACGCCGGTGCCGGCGTCGATGAGCACATCGTCGTCGAGCAGAAAGGAGGTGGTGCGGTCACCGGCGGCGATGGAGCCGGAGCAACCGAGCACGCGGATCTTCATTCGCCGATTTTCCTGTGCGGGGAGCACCCGCCGCCGCTGACTCTACCGGCGGCGTGACCTACTGCACGCCCGAAAGAGTAAAGGACGGCGACATCATCAGATCTGGATGAACTGCATCTGCGTGCCGGCGAGCTCGATCACGTCGCCGTTGCGCAGTTGCGCCGAATCGCCAGCCAGTTGCGAGCCGTTGACCGTGGGCTTGGCCGCGCCCTCCACGTGCGCGAGCACATACCCCCCGGGCCGTTTGGTGATCGAGGCCACCTGCACGCCCGGTTTGCCGACGGTGGTGACGACCTTGGTCAGTGGCACTTCGCGGCCGGCCGCGGCGCCGTTCAAGACCTTGATGGCCGCGCTGCCCGGTGAATTGGCCAGGCCACCGAAGCCCGAGTTGCTGCTCGCCGGCATGGTGTGGGCGAAGGTCGGCCGGTCAGCGGAGTTCACCATCGTGCCGCCCGGGCCTGCGACCATGCCCGGCTTCATGATCATCGTCTTTTCGTAATCGACGCCGTCCTCGACCAGGTACTTGATCTTGTACTTGCCGATCTCGACCGTGTCGTTGTGCGCCAGCAGCTGCTTCTTCACGGCCTTGCCGTTGATGTAGGTGCCGTTGGTGCTGTTCAGGTCTTCGATGAAGACATCGGCGCCGACCATTTGCAGCACGGCGTGCTCGCCGCTGACCGCCAGGTTGTCGATGACGATGTCGTTGTAAGGCCGCCGGCCGAGCGTAGTTTTGTCTTTGGTGACCTGCACTTCCTTGATCACCACACCGTCGAGCGACACCACGAGCTTGCCCATCTTGTAGCCTTTGTCTGCCCCTCTAAGGGCGTTGTTGTCAGCGCCGGAACGGAGCCCACCAGGACTTGGTGGCCGCAGCCGGGCTGCCCGGCGCGCGCGCCAGAATGACCGCAATATTATCCTTGCCGCCGGCGTCGTTGGCCGCAGCGATCAGCGCCGCGCCCATCTCGTCGAGCGAATCGTAACCCTGCAACAACTGCGACAGGGTCTCGTCGTCGAGCATGTCCGACAGGCCGTCGGAGCACAAGAGCAGCAAGTCGCCGGGATGCACTTCGTGCTGGTGGATTTCCAGCAAGACCGTGTCTTCCACACCGACGGCGCGCGTCACCAGGTTCTTGTTGGCCGAGAAGCTGGCCTGCTCGGGCGTGATCAGGCCGGCGTCGATCTGCTCCTGCAGCAGCGAGTGGTCGCGCGTGAGCTGCATCAGCCGGCCGCCGCGCAGGCGGTAGGCGCGCGAGTCGCCGACATGGCCGATCAGCACGCGCGTGCCACGAAACGCCAGCACGACGAGTGTCGTGCCCATGCCCGAGTACTGCGGGTTGGCGTTGGCGGCATTGAAGATCGCGCGGTTGGCGTTATCGACGCAGATGTCCATCGCGCGGCGCACTTCGGGGTCGGTGGCGGAGTCGCCGACTTCGCCGAGCCAGCGCCCGAGTTCGGTCTGGATGAACGAGGTCGCCATGCCGCTGGCGACTTCGCCGGCGTTGTAGCCGCCCATGCCGTCGGCGAGGATCGCCAAGGCGTTGTGAGCGTCAACGGCGACCGAGTCTTCGTTGTTGGTGCGAGCCCGGCCCGTATCCGTGGCGCCGAAGAACTCGATGGGCATGTGGGTCTGCGACACAGGAAAAAGTCAGTTGCAGCAGCGCCGCTGCCGGGCGCGAGGGCAGATCGTGAGAGATGCAGCATTGTGCCTCGGCTCGCCGGCCTGTCCGTGCGGCGGCCCGGCGCCGTGCCGGCCATTCAAAGCGCGTTCGTGGTGTTTGCCGCGGACATAAGCCACTGTGCCGTCAGGCGGGCCTGAGCGGCCCAGGCATCGCCGTCGTCGGGCGCGCTGCGCGGGCTGCTTGTCCAGCAGCGGTGCGAGCAGGCGGTCGAGGCGCTCGGCCGCTGCGGGCGTCCAGTCGGCTGCGCAGCGTGGACAGCGGCAGCGGTGGAGACTGCGCCACCGCGCGCAGCAGCGCGCCCATCGACGGCGGCCTCGAAAGGCGGCCGGCCGGCCAGCAGCTCGTAGGTCATCACGCCCAGCGCATACAGGTCGCTGCGCGCGTCGGGCGGCTGCCCGGCCAGCAGTTCGGGCGCCATGTACAGCGGCGAGCCGATGAAGACGCCGCTGCGCGAGGCCTGTGCATCCGGCGCAGCGCGCCAGGCCGAAGTCGGTCAGCGCCGCGCGGCGCGTGGCCGGGTCGAAGAGCGCGTTCGCCGGCTTGACGTCGCGGTGCACGACGCCCTGGCGGTGCGCGTAGGCCAGCGCGTGCGGCCAGTTGGGCGGCGAGTCTGCAGCACCAGCGGCTCGGGCAGGCGGTGCTGCGCGCGTGCGTAGCGCGCCAGGTCTGCTGCCGGCGAGCAGCTCCATGACGATGAAGGCCAGACCGGATTGCGAACCGCCGCCGAAGATGCGCACGATGCCCGGGTGGTCGAGGCCGACGGCGTGTTGCGCTTCTTGCAGAAAACGCTGGCGCGAAGCCTCATCCGCGCCGGGCTGGGCTGCGGGCTCCACACCTTGACGGCGCGCGGCGCTTGGTTGGTATTGTCCAGGCCGCCATAGACCACCGCCGTAGCGCCGCGACCGATCAGCCGCGCCAGGGCCACGCCGCCCAACAACATGCCAGGCGGCAAGGCTCGGCTCGCAGCGGTGGCGCGGCATCTGCCGCTGGCGCCGGCGACGACCAACGGGCGGCAAGGCGAGCGAGCGGGTTCATGCGCAAAGGGTCATGCGGCGCCGAGCGTGCCACAAGCGGCCGGCTTGGCTGTTGAAACTGCTCTTGCGGCCTACTTGACCACCAGAACGGGCACGTCGGCGTGCTCGATGGTGCTCTGCGCCACCGAGCCGAGCAGCGCGGCGGTGTTGCTGCCCAGGCCGCGCGCGCCCATCACGATCAGGTCGCAGGCTTGCGCTCGCGCCAGCTCCGCGATGGTCGCTCCCGGTGGGCCGACCTTGCGGTGCTCCTGGTAGGGCTGGCCCGCCTCGTCGAGAATGCGCCGCGCCGGTGCCAGCGCAGCGTCGCAGCGCTCGTGCTGAAACTCCTCCAGCTGGTCCTTGGCGACGAAAGACGAGACATCGCTCGGACACCGGCCGCTGAACGTTCACCAGATGCACCTCGAGGGCCTGCGGTTCGCGCAGCGCGCTGCGCATCGACAGCAGGTGGCGCACTGCATGTTCGGCCGTTGTGGAGCCGTCCACGGCCAGCAGCAGGCGGCGCATCTGGCCGTTTGGCGAAGCGCTGGCCGCGGCCGTCGCCGCACGCGGGGCAGGAGCGCGCCGCGAGGCGAACCATTTGCCCAGCGCCAGCACCAGCAGCGCTCCGGCCACCCCGGCGCCGTAGCGCAGGGCGTCGCTCTCGGGTATCTTCGGCCAGCCCGAAAGCACCTGCGGATTGACCAGAGCCGGGTCGGTCACGGCCATCGTGCCGGCGATCCAGCCGAGCAGCATGCCGCCGGCGGTGATGATGATCGGGAAGCGGTCCATCAGCTTGATCACCAGCTGGCTGCCCCAGACGATGATCGGGATGCTGACCAGCACGCCGAAGATCACCAGCACCATGCCGTGACCAGTGCCGGACGCCTCGGCGGCGCCGGCGATCGCGATCACGTTGTCCACGCTCATCACGAAGTCGGCCACGATCACCGTCTTGACCGCGCCCCAGAGCTTGTCGCTGCCCTCGATGCTGGAGTGGCCCTCGTCGTGCTCGGGCATCAGCAGCTTGACGCCGATCCACACCAGCAGGATCGCGCCGACGATCTTGAGGAACGGGATCGCCAGCAGCTTGAGCGCGAAGAAGATCAGGATGATGCGCAGCACGATCGCGCCGGCCGTGCCCCACAGGATGCCCTTGGTGCGCTGCTGCCGGCGGCAGCTTGCGGCAGGCCAGCGCGATCACGACCGCGTTGTCGCCGCCGAGCAGGATGTCGATCAGGATGATCTGGCCGACGGCGACCCAGAACTCCGGCGGAAGCAAGCATTTCCATGCGCGGCAGTGTAGGAGCCTCGTTCGGCGCGCGCTACTTCGTGGAACTACGCAAGCGCGTCGGCGCCGTGCGCTCAGAGCAGCGCCTTGAGCAGCTTGGCCATCTCGCTCGGGTTGCGCGTGATCGTGAAGCCGCACTCTTCCATGATGGCGAGCTTGGCATCCGCCGTGTCGGCGCCGCCGGAAATCAGCGCGCCGGCATGGCCCATGCGCTTGCCCGCGGGCGCGGTGACGCCGGCGATGAAGCCGACGATCGGCTTTTTCATGTTCGCCTTGCACCAGCGCGCGGCGTCGGCTTCATCGGGGCCGCCGATCTCGCCGATCATGATCACGGCGTCGGTGGCCGGATCGTCGTTGAACAGCTTCATGACGTCGATGTGCTTCAAGCCGTTGATCGGGTCGCCGCCGATGCCGACGGCGCTCGATTGGCCGAGGCCGATCTCCGTGAGCTGCGCCACCGCTTCGTAGGTCAACGTGCCCGAGCGGCTGACGACGCCGATGCGGCCCTTCTTGTGGATGTGGCCCGGCATGATGCCGATCTTGATTTCTTCCGGCGTGATCAGCCCCGGGCAGTTGGGGCCGAGCAGCAGCGTCTTCTTGCCACCGGCGGCCTCCTTGGCCTTCATGTGGTTGCGCACTTCGAGCATGTCCTTGACCGGGATGCCTTCGGTGATGCAGATGGCGAGATCGAGGTCGGCCTCGACCGCCTCCCAGATCGCCGCCGCCGCGCCGGCGGGTGGCACGTAGATCACGCTGACCGTCGCGCCGGTGGCGGCCTTGGCGTCCTTCACCGTGGCGTGGATCGGGATGCCTTCGAAATCTTCGCCGGCCTTCTTCGGGTTCACGCCGGCGACGAAGCAGGCGCGGCCGTTGGCGTAGTCGCGGCACATGCGGGTGTGGAACTGGCCCGTCTTGCCGGTGATGCCCTGCGTGATGACCTTGGTGTTCTTGTCGATGAGGATGCTCATGGCGGGCCTTTACTTGACGGCGGCAACGATCTTGGTGGCCGCTTCGGCCATCGTGTCGGCGCTGATGATCGGCAGGCCGGACTCCTTCAACATCTTCTTGCCCAGGTCTTCGTTGGTGCCCTTCATGCGCACGACCAACGGCACGCTGAGGTTGACCGCCTTGCATGCTGCGATCACGCCTTCGGCGATGGTGTCGCACTTCATGATGCCGCCGAAGATGTTGACCAGGATGCCCTTCACGTTCTTGTTGCCGAGCATGATCTTGAAGGCCTCGGTGACCTTCTCGGCGGTGGCGCCGCCGCCGACGTCGAGAAAGTTCGCCGGCTCGCCGCCGAAGAGTTTGATCGTGTCCATCGTCGCCATCGCCAAGCCGGCACCGTTGACGAGGCAGCCGATGTTGCCGTCCAAGCTGATGTACGAGAGGTCGAACTTGCTGGCCTCGACTTCGGCCGGGTCTTCTTCGTCGAGGTCGCGATAGGCGACGATCTCGGGGTGGCGGAAGAGGGCGTTGGCGTCGAAGTTGAACTTGGCGTCGAGGGCCTTGATGTTGCCGTTGCCTTCGAGGATCAGCGGGTTGATCTCGGCCAGGCTCGCATCGGTGCCCATGTAGCAGGCGTAGAGCTTTTTCAGCACATCGACGGCCTGCGCCTTGCTGGCGGCGGGCACGCCGATGCCGTCGGCGAGTTGCCCGGCCTGCGCATCGGTCAGGCCGGCGGCCGGATCGACGAAGACCTTGATGATCTTCTCGGGCGTGCTGTGCGCCACCTCCTCGATGTCCATGCCGCCTTCGCTGCTGGCCATCATCGCCACCTTCTGCGTCGCCCGGTCGGTGAGCGCGGCGACGTAGTACTCCTTCTTGATGTCGGCGCCTTCTTCGATCAGCAGGCGGCGCACCTTCTGGCCGGTGGGGCCGGTCTGGTGCGTCTTCAACTGCATGCCGAGGATTTCGCCCGAGAGCGCTTCGACCTCGGCCATCGAGCGCGCGAGCTTGACGCCGCCGCCCTTGCCGCGGCCGCCGGCGTGAATCTGCGCCTTGACGACCCAGACGCTGCCGCCGAGCTTTTGCGCCGCTTCGTTGGCCTCGCGCACGGAGAACGCTGGGTAGCCGCGCGGCACGGGCACGCCGAACTGGCGCAGGACTTCCTTGCCTTGGTATTCGTGAATTTTCATGGGGATGCTGCAGGCTGGGAATGCGCCGCAGGGTCAGGCGGTTTTGGGGGCGCAGTGAATTTAGCATGGTGCGCTGCACCAAGACTGACACGCTCAGTCGTCGTCGCTGCCCTTGACGACGCGGCGGATGACGTCGCTCGCGAAGCCGCGGCCGGCCAGGAAACGCATCTGCTTGGCGCGCAGCGCCGCGTCCGCGGCCGGCTCAGCGCCGAAGCGGCGCGCCCACAGGGCCTGGGCGCGTGCGAACTCGCTGGCGCGCAGCCGCTCTGCCGTGTCGGCGTCGAGCGAGGCGCCGTGCTGGTTCAGCTCGTGCGCGATGCGGCGCTGGCCAAAGCGCGCCGCGCGGGCGTGGACGCGTGACTCAACGAAGCGCGCTTCGCTGAGATAGCGGTGTTCGATGAGCCAGTCGAGCAAGGTTTCGACTTCGGCGGCACGGTCACCCGAACTCACTTCAGCCGCCGCGGCCTCATCACGCAGCCGCGCCGCGCGCATCAGCTTGCGTCGCAGTTCGATGCGGCTGTGCTCGCGCTGCGACAGCCATTGCAGCGCGCGGCCTTTCAGCGACAGCGGCGGCCGGGCCGCCACCTTCGAGCCCCTCAGGCCTTCCCGCTGCCGGCCGCGGCGACGGCGATCAGCGGAATGCCCATCGACTCGCGCACCTTGTTCTCGATCTCGACCGCCACGTCGGCGTTCTCGCGCAGGAACTCGCGTGCGTTGTCCTTGCCTTGGCCGATCTTTTCGCCGTTGTAGGCGTACCAGGAGCCGGACTTTTCGAGGATGTGGGCGTTGACGCCCATGTCGATGATCTCGCCCTCGCGGCTGATGCCTTCGCCGTAGAGGATGTCGAACTCTGCCGTCTTGAACGGCGGGCTGACCTTGTTCTTGACGACCTTGACCTTGGTTTCGCTGCCGATGACCTCTTCGCCCTTCTTGATGCTGCCGGTGCGGCGGATATCGAGGCGCACCGAGGCGTAGAACTTGAGCGCGTTGCCGCCGGTGGTGGTTTCCGGGTTGCCGAACATGACACCGATCTTCATGCGGATCTGGTTGATGAAGATGACCATGGTGTTGGTCTTCTTGATGTTGGCCGTCAGCTTGCGCAGGGCCTGGCTCATCAGACGAGCCTGCAGGCCGGGCAGCGAGTCGCCCATTTCGCCTTCGAGTTCGGCCTTGGGCGTGAGCGCGGCCACCGAATCGACGACGATCAGGTCGATTGAGCCCGAACGCACCAGCGCATCGACGATTTCGAGCGCCTGCTCGCCGGTGTCGGGCTGGCTGATCAGCAGTTCTTGCAGATTGACGCCGAGCTTTTGCGCGTACTGCGCGTCGAGCGCATGCTCGGCGTCGATGAAGGCGCAGGTGCCGGCCACCTTTTGCATCTGGGCGATGACCTGCAGCGTCAGCGTCGTCTTGCCGCTCGACTCCGGGCCGTAAATTTCGATCACGCGGCCGCGCGGCAGGCCGCCGATGCCCAGCGCAATGTCCAGGCCGAGCGAGCCGGTGGACACCGACTCGATGGCATCGACCACCTCGCCGTCGCCCAGGCGCATGATCGAGCCCTTGCCGAATTGTTTTTCGATCTGCGCCAGGGCGGCTTGCAGGGCCTTGGCCTTTTCGGTGTTGAGGGCTTTGACGGGGGCGTCCATGCGGGGGTCTCCGGTGAGTGAGAGGGCGATTTCGGGGGTGCGGTGGATTGTCCGCGATAACTGGATATTCGTACAGGTCTGGTTTGTCGTCAAGCGGGGCAACGCCGGGGCTGCATAAAATTTGCTGGAGGAGGCACGCCATGCGAGTGCTCGTTGCCGAAGACGATCAAGTGCTGGCCGATGGCCTGCTGCGCTCGCTGCGCGCGGCGGGTTATGCGGCAGACCATGTGGCCTCGGGCAACGAAGCCGATGCGGCGCTGGCCTCGCACGAGTTCGATCTGGTGATCCTCGATCTGGGTCTGCCCAAGGTGCACGGCCTCGAAGTGCTGCGCAAGTTCCGCGCTCGCGGCGCTTCGACGCCGGTGCTGATCCTGACTGCTGCCGACAGCGTCGATCAGCGCGTCAAGGGCCTCGACCTCGGCGCCGACGACTACATGGCCAAGCCGTTCTCGCTGCAGGAGTTGGAAGCCCGCGTGCGCGCGCTGATGCGGCGCGGCCTGGGCACCGCCAGCAGCGTGTTGAAGCATGGCCCGCTGACCTTCGACGCGACGGGGCGCGTCTGCTACATCAACGAGCAGATGATCGACCTGTCGGCGCGCGAGATCTCGTTGCTCGAAGTGCTGCTGCAGCGCGCCGGCCGCTTGGTCAGCAAGGACCAGTTGGTCGAGCGCCTGTGCGAGTGGGGCGAAGAGGTCAGCAACAACGCCATCGAGGTCTATGTGCACCGGCTGCGCAAGAAGATCGAGCAGGGGCCGATCCGCATCGCGACGGTACGCGGCCTCGGCTACTGCCTGGAAAAAATCAACACCTGATGGTGCCCAGCGCCCGCCCGCAGCGCTCGCTGTTCGGCGACATCCTCGACTGGCTGCTGGTGCCGCTGCTGCTGTTGTGGCCGCTGTCGGTGGTCATCATCTGGGTGTCGGCGCAGGCCATCGCCAACCGGCCGTTCGACCGCGAGCTGGCCGAGACGGCGCGCACGCTGGCGCGGCGCGTCATCGTGCCGCTGGCGGCCGTGCCGCGCGCGCAGATCAACCTGCCGGAAGTCTCGGTGGCCATCCTGCGCGGCGAGGAATCGGACAGCTTCTACTTCCAGATCCTGGGCACACGCGGCGAACGCGTGGCCGGCGACCGCGTCTTGCCGGTGCCCGACGAGACACCGAAGCCAGACGGCGAGGTGCGGCTGCGCGACGACGAGCTCGACGGCCGTGCGGTGCGTGTGGCCTACCTGTGGGTGCCCGCCGTTGCGCCGTCGTCCGGCGATCTCACGCCGCCGCTGGTGCAGGTGGCCGAAACGCTCGACAAGCGCTCGCAGCTGGCCACCGAGATCGCGCGCGGCGTCATGCTGTCGCAGTTCGCCATCCTGCCGCTGGCCGTGGTGCTGATCTGGTTTGCGCTGACGCGCGGCCTGCGCCCGCTCGACGATTTGCAGCGGCGCATCCGTCAGCGCGCCATCGGCGACCTGTCGCCGATCGACGAGAGCGCGGCGCCGGAGGAGGTCAGCCCGCTGGTGGCGGCGATCAACGACCTGCTGGCGCGGCTGGACCGCTCGATTGGCGTGCAGAAGCACTTCCTCGCCGATGCCGCTCACCAGTTGAAGACACCGCTGGCCGGCTTGCGCATGCAGGCCGAGCTGGCGCAGCGCGAAGTCGATGGCGGCGACGCCAAGGCGGTCAAGCGCTCACTGCACCAGATCGCACGCTCGTCGCAGCAGGCCGCGCACATGGTCAACCAGTTGCTGGCGATGGCGCGCGCCGAAGACGCGAAAGAAGCGCGGCGTGTGACGCCGTTCAACCTCTCGGCCGTGGCCACCGAGGTCGTGCACGACTTCGTGCCGCGGGCGATGGTCAAAGGGCTCGACCTCGGCTTCGAGGGCCCGGGTGCGAAGGACGCCGCGGCGCCGCGGATCGTCGGCGAGGCGGTGCTGGTGCGCGAGCTGATCCGCAATCTGGTCGATAACGCCGTGCAATACACGCCGGGCGGCGGCACGGTGACGGTGCGCCTGCTGCCCGATCCGTATGGCCAGGTGGCGGTGCTGCAGGTCGAAGACAACGGCCCCGGCATCGCCGAGTCCGAGCGTGCGCTCGTCTTCCAGCCGTTCTACCGCGCGCTCGGCACCGAGGTCGATGGCTCGGGCCTCGGCCTGGCGATCGTGCGCGAGATCGCCGAGCGGCATGGTGGCACGGTGACGATCGAAGCGACGAACCCGCGGGCGGTGTCGCCGGGGACGCGGTTCACGGTGCGGTTGCCCACCGCGGCAGAAGTCCGTTCGGGCTGAGCTTGTCGAAGCCCTGCGTGGCGCGCATGCCCTTCGACAAGCTCAGGGCGAACGGTTCTTGTCTTGCAATCACGATTGCATCAATCGCCGGCTGCGCGAGATCGACATCAACATCCCGATCGCCAGCCCCATCGTCACCATCGCCGTGCCGCCATAGCTGACGAAGGGCAGCGGGATGCCGACGACGGGCAGGATGCCGCTGACCATGCCCATGTTGACGAAGACGTAGGTGAAGATCGACAGCGTGATCGAGCCGGCGAGCAGCCGGGTGAACAGCGTCGGCGCCTCGGCGGCGATGAACAGGCCGCGCAGGATCAGGAAGCTGAAGGCCAGCAGCAGGCCGATCGTGCCGACCAGGCCGAACTCCTCCGAGAAGGCGGCGAAGATGAAGTCGGTGGTGCGCTCGGGAATGAACTCGAGGTGCGTCTGTGTGCCCTGCATGAAGCCCTTGCCGTAGAGGCCACCCGAGCCGATGGCGATCATGCCCTGCAGGATGTGAAAGCCCTTGCCCAGCGGGTCCTTGGCCGGGTCGAGCAGCGTGCACACGCGCTGCTGCTGGTACGACTTGAGCAGCGGCCACTCGACGCCCGGCTGGCAGATCGTCGGCTCGTAGATGATCAGTGCGGCGACCGCCGCCACCGCCGCCAACATCACCGGCACGATCAGCTTCCACGACAGGCCGGCGAAGAACAGCACGTACAAGCCGGCGGAGAGGATGAGGATCGCGGTGCCGAGGTCGGGCTGCTTGGCGACGAGCCCGAAGGGCACGAGCAGGATCACCGCGGCGAAGATCCACTCGGCGGTGCGCATGCGGCCTTCGCAGGTCTGGAACCACCAGGCGAGCATCAGCGGCGTGGCGAGTTTCAAGATTTCGCTCGGCTGGATCACCGTCACGCCGATGTTGAGCCAGCGCGTCGCGCCTTTCTTGCTGATGCCGAAGAGGGCGGTGGCGATGAGCAGGATCACGCCCAGCGTGTAGATCGGCACCGCCAGCGCCATCAGACGCTGCGGCGGCACCTGCGACACGGTCCACAGGATGACGAACGCGATCACCATGTTGCGACCGTGATCGACGAAGCGTGTGCCATGGTCGAAGCCGGCCGAATACATCGTCATCAGGCCGAACGCGGCCAGGATCATGACGCCGGTGATCAGCAGGCCGTCGAAGCCGAACAGGATCGGCTTGATGCGTTGCCACGCAGACGGCTGCTCGTAAACGCTGCTCATGGTTTGGTGTTCAGCGCCACCGGCCCCGGCGCGGTCGTCACCACCGACTGTGCGAAGCCACCGCCTTGCAGCCCGGGCAGAACCACGTCTTTCGCGTCGCGCTGCTTGCCGATCGGCGCGGTGGACTTGCCGATCTGCGTGGCCGCGATGTCCTCGTCGCTCGGCCACAGGCCCGAGATCCAGTAGTCGAAGACGCGGCGCGCGATCGGCGCGGCGGCCTCCGAGCCGAAGCCGGCGTTCTCGACGACGACGGCCAACGCGATCGTCGGCTCGTCGAGCGGCGCGAAGGCCATGTACAGCGAATGGTCGCGCTGGTACTCGTCGATCTTGCTCGCGTTGTACTTCTCGTTGGCCTTGATGCCGATGGCCTGCGCGGTGCCGGTCTTGCCGCCGGTTTTGTACGGCGCATTGACGAACGACCGTACCGAGGTGCCTTCCTGCGTCACGCCGTAGAGCGCGCGCTTGATCAGCGCCACATGCTCCGGGTCATAGGGCAGCTTCTCCAGCGCCTGTGCTTCGGGGCTGCTCTTGCTGCGCTTGACGGCGGCTTCGATCTCGCGCACCAGCCGCGGCTCGAAACGCTTGCCGCCGGCCACCAGCGTGGCCGTGGCGCTGGCCAGTTGCAGCATCGTGAAGTTGTTGTAGCCCTGGCCGATGCCCAGCGAGATCGTCTCGCCGGCATACCAGCGCTGCTGCTCGGCTTTTTTGTAGGCCTTCTTCTTCCACTGTGTGGACGGCAGCAGGCCGGTGACTTCGCCGTCGAGGTCGATGCCGGTCTTGCGGCCGAAGCCCATCGGCGACAACTGCTCGTGCATCAGGTCCACGCCCATCTCGTTGGCGAGCGAGTAGTAATAGACGTTGCTCGACTTGACGATCGATTTGTACATATCGACCGCGCCGAGGCCATGGTCGCCGTGGCTGCGGAAGGTGTGGTTGCCGAAGACGAAGCTGCCGCCGTCGTGGATCACCGTGGTGGCGGCGCGTTTGCCTGAGTTGAGCGCTGCCATCGCCATGAACGGCTTGAAGGTCGAGCCCGGCGGGTAGGTGCCGCGCAGTGCGCGGTTCAACAACGGCTTGTCGATGCTTTCGTTCAACTCGCGCCAGTTGTCCACGTCGATGCCATCGACGAACAGGTTCGGATCGAAAGACGGCTTGCTGACGAACGCCAGCACCTCGCCATTGCGCGGATCGATCGCCACCAGCGCGCCGCGGCGCTCGCCGAACATCTGCTCGACCAGCGCTTGCAGGCGGATGTCGATCGACAGGTAGATCTGGTCGCCCGGTGTAGCCGCCTTGTGGTCGAGCCGGCGCATCGCACGGCCGCCGGCGCTGGTCTCGACTTCTTCGACGCCCGTCGTGCCATGCAGTTGCTGCTCGTAGCGCTGCTCGATGCCGAGCTTGCCGATGTACTCGGTGCCGCGGTAGTTGGCTTGCAGCTCGTCTTCCCAATCCTCGATCGCTTCCTTCTCGGCCGTGTTGATGCGGCCGATGTAGCCGAGCAGATGCGCGCCGGTCTCGCCGAGCGGGTAGTTGCGGAACAGCCGCGCTTTCACATCGACGCCGGGGAAGCGGAAGCGCTGGGCAACGAAGCGCGCCACCTCGTCGTCGGTCAGTTTGGTGCGGATCGGCAGCGATTCGAAGTTCTTGCTGTCGGCCTGCTGGCGCTTGAAGCGGCGGCGGTCGCGCGGCGTGATCTCGACCAGCTCGGCCAGCGCATCGATCGTCGCGTCCAGCGGCTGCGCCAGCCGCGACGGCATGATCTCGAGCGTGTAGGCCGAGTAGTTGTTGGCCAGCACGACGCCGTTGCGATCGACGATCAGGCCGCGGTTGGGCACCACCGGCACGATCGCCGTGCGGTTGTTCTCGGCCTGCGTGGACAGGTCGTCGTGGCGGATGACCTGCAGAAAGACGAGGCGCGCCGCCAGCAGGCCGAAGCAGACGAGCACGAACAACGCCGCAGCCACCAGGCGGATGCGAAAGCCGCCCAGTTCGCGTTCGACGTCTCGGAGTTCAGTCACAGCGGACGATTTTCGTCGGGATCAGGGGCGCGGCGTTGAGGGGCGAGAAAGACGAACGACACGATCGGCCAAAGTACCGCTTCGAAGCACGGCGCAATGAAATAGCTCCAGCCGGGGAACAGGTCGCCGGCGAGCATGCGCAACACCAGCGACACCAGGTGCGCGGCGATGAACAGCGGCAGTACCTGCGCCGCCTGCTGGAAGACCGGGAACCAGAGCAGCCTCCTGTGCAGCGCGATCGCGACGAAGGCCAGCAGCGTGTAGGCCAGTGCGTGTTGGCCGAGGATCGAGCCTTGGTGCACGTCCATCAACAGGCCGAAGAAGAACGACACGCCGACACCGACGCGCCGCGGCTGGTGCACCACCCAGAAGGCCAGCGTCAGCGCCAGCATGTCGGGCAGCCACGGGCTGCGGCCGAGCGGCATCATGTTGAAGGCCAGCGCCAGCAGCAGCGTGATGACGATGAACAGCGGGTTGGCGGGCAGCAGGAGCTGGTCGCCGCGCGGCATGATGCTCATGAAAGCATCCTCACTTCCTGCCTCTTCCAGCCTTCGGCGCGGACGCAGGCTCCGGCGCCGGCGGTGGCGGCAACTGGTTCTTCAGCGGCTCCAACACCAGCACATGGCGCACGCGATCGACCGACGCCAGCGGTGCCAGTTCGACTTTCGTGAAGCCGCCGTCGGCCTGGCGCTCGACCAGCGTCACCTTGGCCACAGGCAGCCCCGGCGGATAGACGCCATCGACGCCCGAGGTGTGCAGCACGTCGCCGACCTTGACGTCGGTGTTGGCCGAGACGAAGCGCAGCTCGAGCGCGCTGCCTTGCGCCACGCCCCCGAACGCGGCGGCGCGCAGTTGCGTGCGTGTGTTGAGCAGCGGGATCGCGGCGTCGCGGTCGGTCAGCAGCGTCACCTCCGAGGTCAGCGGATAGACGCGCGTCACTTGGCCGATGACGCCGCCCTCGGTGATCACCGGCGAGCTCGGCACGAGGCCCTGCGCCAGGCCGCGGTCGATATAGAGCTTGCGCGAAAACGGATCGGCGGCTTCGTACATCACCTCGGCGGCGACGGACTTCACCGTCAGGCCGGGCTTCAATTCGAGCAGGCCGCGCAGTTGCCGGTTTTCGTTGGCCAACCGCTCGGCCGACTGCGCCTGCTCGGCCTGCAGCACGAGCTGCCGGCGCGCCGCGTCTTCGGCGGCCAGCGCCTTGGTCAGGCCCTGGAAGTAGTCGTTGCCGCCGAGCGCCAGATCGACCGGCACGAGCAGCGAGCGCTGCACCGGCGCCAGCGCCGCGGCAATGCCCGAGCGCAGCGGCTGGATGACGGTGAAGCGCGTGTCGGCCACCATCATGAACACCGACAGCGCGGTGAAGAAGATCAGCTTGGTGAGCGCCGAGTAGCCCTGGCGAAAGAAGGGCGGCGGCGTGCGGTCGATGGTGCCGAGCTGCAACTTCGGCCTTCCGAATCAATGAGTCAGCAGGCGGCGGATCATTCCGACGTGAAGATCGAGCCCAGGCGCTCCATGCGCTCCAGCGCCATGCCGCAACCGCGCACGACGCAGGTCAGCGGGTCTTCGGCCACCAGCACCGGCAGGCCGGTTTCTTCGGCCAGCAGGCGATCGAGGTCACGCAGCAGCGCGCCGCCGCCGGTGAGCATCATGCCGCGCTCGGCGATGTCGGCGCCGAGTTCGGGCGGCGTTTGCTCCAGCGCGTTTTTCACCGACGAGACGATCTGGTTCAACGGGTCGGTGAGGGCTTCCAAGATTTCGTTCGACGAGATCGTGAAGCTGCGCGGCACGCCTTCGCTCAGATTGCGGCCCTTGACTTCCATCTCGCGGACTTCGCTGCCGGGGAAGGCACTGCCGATTTCCTTCTTGATCGCTTCGGCCGTCGGGTCGCCGATCAACATGCCGTAGTTGCGGCGGATGTAGTTGATGATGGCTTCGTCGAACTTGTCGCCGCCGACGCGCACGCTGCCCTTATAGACCGTGCCGCCGAGCGAGATCACGCCGACTTCGGTCGTGCCGCCGCCGATGTCCACGACCATCGAGCCGCTGGCCTCCGCGACGGGAAGACCAGCGCCGATCGCCGCGGCCATGGGCTCTTCGATCAGATAAACCTCGGAAGCACCCGCCCCCAACGCCGACTCGCGGATCGCGCGCCGCTCGACCTGCGTCGAGCCGCAGGGCACGCAGATGATGATGCGCGGGCTCGGCTTGAACAGCGAGCGTGGATGAACCATCTTGATGAACTGCTTCAACATCTGCTCGGTGACGGTGAAGTCGGCGATCACGCCGTCTTTCATCGGCCGGATGGCTTCGATGTTGCCCGGCACCTTGCCCAGCATCGCCTTGGCTTCCTTGCCCACGGCCTGGATCGTTTTCTTGCCGTTGGGCCCACCTTCGTGGCGGATGGCGACGACGGACGGCTCGTCGAGCACGATGCCCTTGCCACGCACGTAGATCAGCGTGTTGGCCGTGCCGAGGTCGATGGCCAGGTCGGTGGAGACGTAGCGGCGAAGGAAAGCGAACATGGTCGAGCCGGTGATGCGGCTTTGCGTGACGGCCTGAAGAACACCCTCGCGCAAGCGCTTTTTTGCAAGAAAACCCCCCGTGCCGAGAGGCATCGGAGGGCTCTAATTTGGGGCGCGATAATACCCCAAGGCCTCTCGACAATAGCCGCAACGGCGCGCCGCAAAACGCCCAAAATCCACGGCCCGGCCAGCAGTTGCATCCGCTTTCGAATCCCCTTCTTCAAGTTTTTCAAGCTCCGCCATGCCCCTCGCCCTGGACGACGTCCGCCGCATCGCCCACCTGGCGCGGCTCGAACTGCAACCTGCCGAGGAGCAGGCGATGCTGCAGCAACTGAACGGCTTTTTCGCCATCGTCGAGCAGATGAGCGCGGTCGAAACCACGGGCGTCGAGCCGCTGTACACGCCGCTGGCGGCCGTGCAGACCGCGGCGTTGCGGCTGCGTGAGGACGTGGTGACGGAGACGGATCAACGCGCGGCCAATCAGGCGAGCGCACCGGCCGTGGAAGACGGTCTGTACCTCGTGCCGAAGGTGATCGAGTGACCCGGCGCACGGCCGCCCGAAGCCGGGTCGCACCCCCTCGGGGGGCCGACGCCGCAGGCGTCTTGGGGGTCAGATGACGGCGTTGCATGAGATGAGCGTGGCCGCCCTTGGTGGCGCGTTGGCGGCGCGCGAGGTCAGCAGCGCCGAGGTGGTGACGCATTTGCTCGCGCGCATCGAAGCGCAGCGCGCACTCGGCGCCTTCCTGCACGTCGATGGCAAACGTGCGCTCGATGACGCGCGCGCCATCGACGCCCGCCGCGCGAAGGGCGAAGCGCTCGGCGCTTTGGCTGGCGTGCCGATCGCGCACAAGGACATCTTTGCGACGCGCGGCGAGCCGACGACGGCCGGCTCGAAGATGCTCGCCGGCTACCAAAGCCCGTTCGATGCCACCGTCGTTTCGCGTCTGTCGGCGGCCGGCGCAGTCAGCTTGGGCAAGTTGAATTGCGACGAGTTCGCGATGGGCTCGTCCAACGAGAACTCGGCCTTCGGCGTCGTGCGCAACCCGTGGAACACCGAGCGCGTGCCCGGCGGCTCCTCCGGCGGCTCGGCGGCTGCCGTGGCGGCGCGCTTGTTGCCTGCGGCCACCGGCACCGACACCGGAGGCTCGATCCGCCAGCCGGCCAGCTTTGCCGGCATCACCGGCATCAAACCGACTTACGGCGTCTGCTCGCGCTGGGGCATGGTCGCGTTTGCGTCGAGCCTCGACCAGGCCGGGCCGCTGGCGCGCTCGGCCGAAGACTGCGCGCTGCTGCTGTCGGCGATGAGCGGTTTCGACGAGCGCGACTCGACCAGCGCCGAACGGCCGCCGCAAGACTTCCATGCGCAGATGCTCAGTGCGCGCGACGGCGCGAGCGCGGGCAAACCGCTCGCCGGCCTGCGCATCGGCCTGCCCAAAGAGTTCTTTCCGTCAGCCCTTTCGACCGACGTCAACAACTCGGTGCGCGCCGCGCTGGCAGAGTTTCAGAAGCTTGGCGCCACGCTGGTCGATGTCAGCCTGCCGCGCACCGAACTCTCGATTCCCGTGTACTACATCATCGCGCCGGCCGAAGCGAGCTCGAACCTGTCGCGCTTCGACGGTGTGCGCTACGGCCACCGCGCCGCGCAGTACGGCGACCTGATGGAGATGTACAAGAAGTCGCGCGCAGAAGGCTTCGGCGCCGAGGTCAAGCGCCGCATCATGATCGGCACCTACGTGCTCTCGCACGGCTACTACGACGCGTACTACCTGCAGGCACAAAAGCTGCGCCGCATGATCGCCGATGACTTTCAGCAATGCTTCCAGCAGTGCGACGTGATCGCCGGCCCGGTTGCACCGACGGTGGCGTGGAAGATCGGCGCGCAGGATGACGACCCGGTGGCCGCGTACCTGGCCGACATCTTCACGCTGCCCGCGAGCCTGGCAGGCCTGCCGGGCATGAGCGTACCGGCAGGGTTTGGTGAAGCCGGCATGCCGGTCGGCTTGCAGTTGATCGGCAACTACTTCGCCGAAGGTGGGCTGCTGCATGCCGCGCATGCGTTTCAGCAGGCGACGGACTTTCACGCGCAAATGCCGAGGGGGTTTGCATGATCCGCGGCTACGAAGTCGTCATCGGCCTGGAGACGCACACCCAACTCTCGACCGCGAGCAAGATATTCAGCGGCTCATCGACGGCCTTCGGCGCGGCGCCAAACACGCAGGCCAGCGCGGTCGATCTCGCATTGCCCGGTGCGTTGCCGGTGATGAACAAGGGCGCCGTCGAGCGCGCGATCCGCTTCGGTCTGGCGGTCGGCGCGAAGATCGCGCCGCAATCGATCTTCGCGCGCAAGAACTACTTCTACCCGGATCTGCCCAAGGGCTACCAGATCAGCCAGTACGAGATCCCGGTGGTGCAGGGCGGCACGGTCGAGTTCGTCGTCGGCACCGAGAAGAAGACGGTCCATCTCACGCGGGCCCACCTCGAAGAAGACGCCGGCAAGTCACTGCACGAGGACTATCAAGGCCAGAGCGGCATCGACTTGAACCGGGCCGGCACGCCGCTGCTCGAGATCGTCTCCGAGCCCGACATGCGCTCGTCGGCCGAGGCGGTGGCCTATGCGAAGGCCCTGCACACGCTCGTCGTCTGGCTCGGCATCTGCGACGGCAACATGCAGGAAGGCAGCTTCCGCTGCGACGCCAACGTCTCCGTGCGCAAGCCCGGCCGGCCCTTCGGCACGCGGCGCGAGATCAAGAACCTGAACAGCTTCAAGTTCATGCAGCAGGCGATCGATTTCGAGGTGCAGTGGCAGATCGACCGCGTCGAAGACGGCCTGAAGATCGAGCAGGCCACCGTGCTCTTCGATCCCGGCAGCGGCGAGACGCGCGCGATGCGCAGCAAGGAAGACGCGCAGGACTACCGCTACTTCCCCGACCCCGACCTGCCGCCGCTGGTGATCGCGCCGGAGTGGGTCGAGCGCGTGAAGGCGACGATGCCCGAGTTGCCCGCTGCGATGGCGGCGCGCTTCGAGCGCGACGACGGTCTCGGTGCATACGACGCCGCGATGATGGCGCAGAGCCTGGCCGTGGCGCGCTACTACGAAGCCGCGCGCGATGCGTGCAAGCAGCCCAAGCTCGTCGCCAACTGGGTGATGGGCGAGATCAGCAAGCGCCTGAACGCCGAGGAGCGCGAGATCGACGCTTCGCCGGTCGGCGCGCACGCGTTGGCCGCGCTGATCGGTCGCGTCGCGGACGGCACCGTCAGCAACAACGGTGCACGTCAGGTCTTGCAGTCGCTTTGGGCCGGCGAGGGCTCGGATGTCGATGCACTGATCGCCGCCAAAGGCTTGAAGCAAATCAACGACAGCAGCGCCCTCGAAAAGATCGTCGATGACGTGCTTGCTGCCAACACCAAGTCGGTTGACGAGTTCCGCGCCGGTAAGGACAAGGCCTTCAACGCCCTCGTCGGCCAGGTGATGAAAGCGTCCAAAGGCCAAGCCAACCCGGCCCAGGCAGGTGAGCTGCTGAAGAAGAAACTCGGCGCCGGCTGAGGCGCCCCGTGCGAGGCTAGTTCGTGCCGCGCGCGCTGTCCACCGCCGGCACGGCGCCGGAGTGCTTGGCCCTGGCCGTGGTGCTGTCGTTCGGCATCTGCAGCGAGCCCGGCAGCGCGCCGGCCCACAGCTTCTTCAGGTGCGCCAACTCCACGTCGTAGAGCTTTGAGGCGCGCTCCAGTTCGGCCTTCTGCTGCGCCAGCAATTCCTTCTGCGCCGCGGTGGCGGCGTCGTTGGCGTCGAGCTGGCCCTTCAACTTGCCCGGCATCGTCTTGCCCTTGTAGAACTCCGACTCGTCCATCAGCGGCTTGCGCTCGCGCTCCAGATCGGCCAGGCGGGCTTCCGATTGCGTGATCGCAAACTGCGTCACCTCCAGCGCCTGCTCGCGCGCCTTCTGGTGCGCAGCCACGTTGGGAAAGCGCTGCATCAGATTGCGGTCGCGGCGCACGGCTTCTGACTTGGCCTCGCGCTCGGCAGCCAACTTGCGCTCACGGGCCTCTTTCTCGGCGCGCTCATCGGCGGTCAGCGAGGGCGGCACGATGCGCAGCAAGGTGCCGTCGCGCGACAGCACGCGCTGCTCGCGGTCCATGCACTCGCCGATCAGACGGTCGGACGTGAGCGAGCGCCCTGCTGCGTTGACGCAGGTGAATACCTGGTCGTTGACCCGCGTGTTGGCCTGGGCGCAGGTGAGGGTGCAGAAGCCCAGCAGGGCGCAGCCGAAGAGGCGGTGCGGGGAGAAGCGGCGGCGGTCAGTCATGGTGCTGTGGCAATTGAAACCGATGACGGCTCGGCAAGGGGTTAAACGCCGTAACGCGCTCGGTAAGCTGACACGGATTGGCGATGTGGGGCGAGTGCGGCGTCAGATGTAACGCTCAGATAGTGCAACAGGTCGGCCAGCGTCGCAACGGCACAAACTTTGAGGCCGAGTTGCGCCGTGATGTACTGCACTGCCGAAAACGGCAAGTCTTCACCGTTTTCCGCGCTCTTCTCCTGGCGGTCCAATGCAATCGCCACCCCGACCGGGGTCGCACCCGCGCCGCGGATCATCGCGATCGACTCGCGCACCGAAGTGCCGGCCGAAATCACGTCATCGACGATCACCACGCGCCCGGCCAACGGCGCGCCGACCAGCGTGCCGCCTTCGCCGTGGTCTTTCGCTTCCTTGCGGTTGTAGGCAAACGGCACGTTGCGGCCGAGCCGCGCCAGCTCGATGGCCACCGCCGCGGCCAGCGTGATGCCCTTGTAGGCCGGGCCGAACAGCATGTCGAACTCGATGCTCGAAGCCAGCAGCCGCCGCGCGTAGAAGCCCGCCACGCGGCCGAGCTTGGCGCCGTCGTCGAAGCCGCCGGCGTTGAAGAAGTAGGGCGACAATCGCCCGGCCTTGGTCTTGAATTCGCCGAAGCGCAGCACACCGGCGCCGACCGCGAACTGCACGAACTCCTGCGCCAACGCGTCGCCTTGCGCATCGCTCGTCACCATGGTCTCCAATCGAAGAAAGCGCGTTGCATGTTTCGCCTCGTCACGCTCAACCTGAACGGCATCCGCTCCGCGGCAGACAAGGGCTTCGTGCCCTGGGCCGAGCAAACGGGGGCCGATTGTATTGGCGTGCAGGAGGTCAAGGCGCAGGCCGACACGGTGCAGGGGCGCTTCGACACCCTCGGCGATCTGCAAGGCCACTTCCACTATGCGCAGAAGAAGGGCTACGCCGGCGTTGGCCTGTACGCCAGAAAAGCGCCGAGCGACGTCAAGATCGGCTTCGGCTCCAGGGAGTTCGATGCCGAGGGCCGCTGGATCGAAACGCGCTTCGACACGGCGAAGAAAAAGTTCAGCGTGATCAGCTGCTACTTTCCGAGCGGAACCACCGGCGAAGAGCGCCAACAGGCCAAATTCCGCTTTCTGGCCCGCATGTACCCGCACCTGGTCAAACTCAAGGCCGAGCGCGAGTTCGTGTTGATGGGCGACGTCAACATCGCCCACCACGAGATCGACCTGAAGAACTGGAAGAGCAACCAGAAGAACAGCGGCTTCCTGCCCGAAGAACGCGCGTGGCTGACCAAGCTGTTCGACAAGGCGGGGCTGGTGGATGTGTTCCGCACGCTCAACCACAAGCCTGAGCAGTACACGTGGTGGAGCCAGCGCGGCCAGGCGCGGGCGAAGAACGTCGGCTGGCGGCTCGACTATCACATCGCCACGCCGGCGATGGCGGCGACCGCAAAGCGCGAGGAGATCGTGCTGACGCAGCGGTTTTCGGACCACGCGCCGGTGGTCATCGACTACGACTTCAAGCTCTGAGCCGATGTGAATAAGTCACAAACGGCGGTGGTCAGATTCACCACTTGCCGAACGCATTGACGCCTACCTTTCTCCCCATGCGCTGAGCGGTTCAGCGCACCACGAGAAGGAAGCGCCATGTTCGACCCGATCGCTCTCACCGCTGCTCCCTTGGCACCGCGGCGGCCCCGCCTGCAAGACAGCACCGGCATCGCCGCCACGCCTGCAGCGCTGCCGAACTGCTACGCCCTGATGCTCGATGAAGTGGACTACGGCATGTTGCTGGTGGCCGATGACATGATCGTGCTGCATGCCAACCACGTGGCGCGCGCCGAGCTCGATGCCCAACACCCGCTGCAACTGCTCGGCGCGGCACTGCGCGTGCGCCACTCGCAAGACGTGGCGCCGCTGCGCGAGGCACTCGCCGCGGCGCGTGAGCGCGGCTTGCGCCGGTTGTTGAGTCTCGGCGCGGGCGAGCACCGCCTGTCGCTGGCGGTGGTGCCGTTGCCCGGCGCCGCCGGCGACGAAGCGCTGACGCTGCTGATGTTCGGCAAGCGCCGCGTCTGCGAGACCTTGTCCACGCACTGGTTCGCGCGCGAGCATGGCCTCACCCCGGCCGAGGCGCGCGTGCTCACCGGCCTGTGCGATGGCCTGCCGCCGATCGACATCGCGCGGCAACAGGGCGTGGCCATCTCGACGGTGCGCGCGCAGATCGGCGCCATCCGCATCAAGACCGGCTCGGCCAGCATCTCGGCGCTGGTGCGGCAACTGGCGGTGCTGCCGCCGCTGGTGGGCGCGTTGCGCACCAGCGCCGTGTGCACCGGCGCCGTGGGCACCAACGCGATGTGCAGCAGCGCGATGAATTGACCGACGTCGATTGGCTACCATCGCGGCGCGCGCCGGACCTGCCGTCCGGCGCGCGCCGGATGGCGCCGCAAAAAGAACCCGACCTTCACGACCTCGTCAAAACCTTGCCGCCGGCGCTCCACGCCATGGCTGCGCGCGGCACGCTGCGCAGCTACCGCAAGGGCACATTGATCATCGAAGAAGGCACGCACGGCGACACGCTGTACGTGCTGCTGACGGGTCGCGTCAAAGCCTTCTCCAGCGACGCGCGCGGGCGCGAGGTCGTCTATGGCGTCTATGGCCCCGGCGACTACTTCGGCGAGATGAGCCTCGACGGCGGCCCGCGCTCGGCCAGCGTGATCGCCGATGCGGCGTGCACCTGCGCCGTACTGACGCGGCAGACGCTGCGCGAGCACATCCAGGCCGAACCCGAGTTCGCCTTCGAGCTCATCGCCCGCGTGGCGCGCCGCGCGCGCGTGGCCACGCAGAGCGCACGCAGCATGGCCTTGCTCGACGTGTACGGGCGTGTGGTGCAACTGTTCGAATCGTTGGCGGTGACGCAGCCTGACGGCACGCGCTTGATCGCCGAGCGGCTGACGCATGCCGAGATCGCATCGCGCGTCGGCTGTTCGCGCGAGATGGTCAGCCGGCTGATGAAGGATCTCGAAGCCGGGGGCTACCTCAGCGTCACCGGCGGTTTGCGGCTGCTGCGCAATTTGCCGGCGCGCTGGTAGCGCGAAAGAACGCCGCCTGCGTACCCCCAAGTTTGTTGACGACACGCGATCCGCGCCGGTGCACAGTCCTGCGCCGGAGGATGCCCGTATGGCCTACGACAGTGCCACGCTGGAATGCGATCTCGTGCTCGAAGGCGGTGTCACCAGCGCGGTGATTCACGCTGGGCTGTTGGTCGAGCTGGCCAAGACGCACCGTTTGCGCAGCATCGGCGGTACGTCCTCAGGCGCCGTGGCCGCGACGGCCGCCGCGGTGGCCGAGGCCCGGCGCACGCACAGCAAAAGCGGCCAGGGCTTCGTCGCCCTGGGTGCTTTTATCGAACAGCTTGCGCAGCAAGACCGTTGGGGCCGCACGCAGCTCTTGCGCCTGTTTCAGCCGGGGCCCGGTCTCAAACCCACGCTCGATGGCCTGCTGGCGGTGATGCAGCTGCCGTGGCACCGCGGCGTCGCGCGCGTCTTGCCCCGGGCCGCGCTCATGCTGCTGCGCTGCTTTGCGCTGTGGGCGCTCGTGCCCGCGCTGCTGCCGTGGGCGGCGTGGTTCGGCGCGACGCTGGCGGGCTCGTCGGCGGGGTGGCTGGCGGCGCTGTGCACGCTGCTCGCCTCGCTGGTGCTGGCGCTGGTTGGTGCGGCGGCGGGTCTGGCGTGGGCCGTGCTGCTGTGCGCGCCGCGCAACCTGCGGGGCCTGTGCACCGGACACAGCCTCGCCGAAAACGCTCTGTGCGATCACCTGCACAAGCTCTACAACGGCCAGTTCGCGCGTCGGCCGGAAGACGCGCCGGTGTGTTTTGCCGACCTCTGGTACGCCACGCCCGACGCGCCGCCGCCCGATGGCGCGCGCGCGGTCAACTTGCAGGTCGTGACCACGGCGCTGCAACTGCGCCGGCCGATGCGCCTGCCGGGCGATCCCGGCACCGAGCCGCTGGCGGGTTTCTGCTATGACCCGAAGGACTGGGCGCGGTTGTTTCCGGCGCGCGTGATGCAGGCGCTCGACCATGCGGCCGAAGGCGCGGCGGTCGTGCAAGGGCCCAAACGCCGCGTCCTGCGCCCCATGCCGCCGATGGCGCAGTGCCCCGTCGTCGTCGCTGCGCGGCTGAGCCTGAGCTTTCCGCTGCTGCTGTCGCCGGTGCCGATGTACCAATTGCGTCGGCGGCCAGGCACGCAAAGCGGCGGCGATGACGAGCAGGAGGCGCACCCCGTGGATTTCAGCGACGGCGGCATCACCAGCAATTGCCCGGTGGACATGTTCGACCGGCCCTTGCCCCGCCGCCCGACCTTCACCGTCAACCTGTTCGAGCTGCCTCGTGGCCAGCCGCCCGAGGTGCGTTTTCCGGAGAAGGGCGACGGCCCGGAAGACCAACCGGTGGCCAATGCCCGGTGCGGGGCGGCAGCCATCCCTGCGCTGCTGATCTCCGTGGTGATGACGGCGCTGAATTGGCGCGACAACCTGCAACGCGCGCTGCCTGGTTATCGCGAGCGCGTGCTGCATGTCGGCCTGCCGCCGGAGCTGGGTGGCCTCAACCTCAATATGGCGCCCCGGCAAATCGACGCGCTGGCGCGGGCCGGCGCGCAAGGCGCGAAGGCGCTGGCCAACTACCAGGTGCTCGACGGCAGTGACGACGGTCACGGCGAGCAGGCGCTTCCGCCGGCGCCCAGCCGCTGGGAACGCCATCGCTGGCAGCGGCTGCGCATTGCGCTGGCGGCGCTCAAGGTCTTTGCGCGCGACGTCAAGAGCGGCAGCGAAAGCGGCACGCCCGACTACCTGGGGTTGCTGTCGGCGCGGCCGAGCCCGATGCCGCCGCTGTCGGGCCCGGCCGCAGTGCAAGAAGGCCGTCGCCTGCTTCAAGGCCTGCGCGAGCTGGGCGACGGTGCGGCCGTGTCGCCGATCGAAGAAAACGCGCCGCAGCCGCGCTCGCTGCTGCAGCCCCGCGCGCCGTATTGAGTTCGTTCCCGCCATCGTCCAGGAGCCACCATGACCTACCGTTCGACCCAACTGCAAGGTGTCACCGACCTGACTTTGCTGGCGCCGCTCAAACAGCGCTTCATCGGCGGCACGTTCGACAGCGAGTCGCACCGCACGCGCCTGGAGAAAGTGCTCGCGGTGCTCAACCTCGTGCGCCAGGCGCGCGAATCGGAGATCCAGCCGAGCCCGTTCGCCGACTCGATCGGGCGCTTTCGCGCGATCCACTTCTTCCGCTTCGCGGTTGTGCCAACGGTGGCCGAGGTGGCCCTGCCGCCGACGGTGTCTTCGCGCGACCAGCTGCTGCTCAACGTCACCTTCGATGGCGGCTGGGAGCCGTACATGCGCCTGATATGGGGCCCGCTGGGCACTTTGCTCGATCTGATTTTCTGCCACTGCGAGGGCTACGAGCTGGCCTGCAAGAGCACCTTCGAGGAGTACATGCGCTGGGTACGCCAGCACGAAGTGCCGGCGCAGTTCTTCTATGCCGACTCGGCGGCCACCGTGGCTGACAACCACTACCTGAACGCGTTGGCGCAGCGCCAACGCGCGCAAGGCTCGAGTTCTGACATTGAGCGTGAGCTGGCCGAGCTGGCAATGCCGCTGACGCCCGAGCCGCCGATGGCCACGCCGCACGCCGTGGCCCTGGCGATGCGCGTGCTGCGCTCGCTGCATCGCATGCGCCCGCTGTTTCCCGGCGACGGCGTCGATTCGCAGGGCGCGATCCTGCTGCGCTTCGCGCAAGAGCTGTTGCGCGATCTGCGCGGCTGGGTGCGCGAAGGCTTGTTCGACCCCGGCGCCGAGTTCGCGGACGTGCGCCGCAACGGCGACCAAGACGCCATCAAGTGGTTGATGCAGCGGCTGCCGTTGAACGAACATGACCTGCAGACACCCGCCTTCGACGCCGCCGAGGTGCAACCCGGCATCGCCACGCAGCACCAGGTCAGCGGCCAGCCGGTCACGCACGGCGGCTTGTGGCTGCTGCGCGTGGCCGATCGCGAGGCCGCCATCGGCTGGCTCGAGAAGTTTCAGTTCGCACCTAAAAGCGATGTCTGCCGCAACCTGGCCATCACCTTCACCGGCCTGCGCGCGCTCGACGTGCCCGAACAGCGTCTGGCGCTGCTGCCGCAGGAGTTTCAGGACGGCATGGAAGCGCGCGCCGGCGTGCTGGGCGATGCGCGCAGCAACCATCCGCACCACTGGGATCGGCCGTTGACGCAAGACCGTCGCACCGTCGATCTGCGCGCAGTCCATGTGCTGCTTCAGTTGCGCAGCGTGCTGGCTGACGGGGAAGAGGATCCGGCCGACGGGTCGCTGCTGCGGCGACTTCAACAGCAAGCCAATGCCCTCTTGGACAACAGCGGGTTGGAAGTGCTGCACGTCGAGCCGATGCGCAGCCACAACCCGACCCTGCCGGGCGATGCCCAGCGGCGAGGCCATTTCGGCTTCGTCGATGGCGTGAGCCAGCCTCGTGTAAACGGCGCTGCGAGCGCGGCCGTGAATTGGAGCGATCAGGTGGCGCCGGGCGAGTTGTTCCTCGGCTACCCGGTGGCGGCCGATCTGCAGCCCTCGCACGGCGCGGTCGCGCGGCCGCCGGCCGCGGCCGACGACCTGCTGCTCAACAACGCCAGCTTTCTCGTCGTGCGCAAGTTGCAGCAGCATGGCGACCGGCTCGAAGCCGTGCTCAACGCCGCGGCCGACCAGGCGCCGTCCGATCAGGCCACGCGCCTCAAGGACGAGATCAAGGCGCGCATGATGGGCCGCCGCCAGGACGGACAGCCGCTGGTGCCGGGCATGGGCAGCGGCGGCGCCAACGACTTCAGCTACCGCCACGACGCGGCCGGCCTGCAATGCCCGCACGCCTCGCACGTGCGCCGCGCCAACCCGCGCGAGGCGCAGCGCGGCATGCCGCTGCCGCGCATCGTACGTCGCGGCATGTCGTACGGGCCGTCCAACCCGCCGGGCCAGCCCGACGACCACAAGGACCGCGGCCTGGTCTTCATGTGCTATGCCTCGCGCATTGCCGAGCAGTTCGAGGTCATCCAGCGTTGGCTGGCCGGCGGCAATTCCAGCGGCGTGTCGTCTGAACAGAGCGATCCGTTTCTCGGCGTGCCGGTGCCCGGCCGCTCTCGCGTCTTCGCCTGCGAGGTCGATGGCAGGCTGGTGCGCGTCGACCTTGGCGATCAGGCGCTGGTGACTTTGAAGTGGGGCCTGTATGCGTTGGCCCCGGCGCCGGCCGCGCTCGCGCAGTGGAGTCGCATCATCAAGGCGCCACCGGCGCAGGCCGCCGCGCACGAGCAAGCCCAACCGGCTGATGAATTGCTGTGGCCGCTGCTGCTCGACGACGTCAAAACCCGCGAACCAGCCTGGAAGCGCGTGCTCGAGGATCACCGTGGCCTTTGCGACGCGCGGCCGTATGCCGTGTTGGTGGCCGACCCTGCGCTCGTCAAAGAGGTGCTCGCCGACAAAGGCGTGTTGTTCAGCGTCAGCGAGTACGGCCAGCGCATGCGCGATTCGATCGGCGAAGGCTACCTGGGGCAAGACGAGCAAGGGCGTGCCAACCGCGCGAAGTTCGCGGAGGCGGTGAACCAGGCGATCGAGGACTTCTCGCCCGCGAACGAGCAGCGCGCGTTGGCGGAAGCTCAGGCTGTCGCCACGGCTGTGCTCGGCGGGCTGCGGCAGCGCGCCAAGAGGTCGTACCCCGACCAGGATCCGTCGATCGATCTGCTCGAGCTCGGCGGTGGCGTGCTTGGCCGCCTGTGCCAAGCGTGGTTCGGCCTGCCCGACAAGGCGGCCACCTACATGGCATTGGGCCGAGGCAGCGAAGACCCGAACGAGATGCCGCAATGCCCGGGCCACTTCCTGCGCATTTCGCGCTTCGTGTTCTCGGCTTCGCAGCCTTCCGACATGGTGAGCGAGCTCGGGCGGGCGCAGGGCCAGAGAGTCCGGCTCGCCGTCGAGCAGTGGCTGCAAGCCGACAATGCGGAGCGAGGAGCGCTGGCCAAAGCGATCCTCGATGTTGTTGACAAGGAGCACCAGCCGACCACCTTGGCCGGCATCATCTTGGGCTTTCCGCCGACGACGATGGGCAACCTGATCGGCGTGCTCAGACGCTGGATCGCCAGCGGCCAGTTGTGGGAGTTGCAGCGTCAGTGGCTGCACCTGGAGGACGGACCGGCGCGATGGGCGTGGCTGCGAGAGGAGGTGCTGCGGGCGATGACGCAAGACAGCGTGCCTTATGCGCTGCCTCGCACCGTGGCGCGTGACCACGAGTGGCACGGCCTGGCGCTGAAGGAGGGCGAGAGGGTCATCATCGCTCTCGGCGCCGTTGCCGAGGCTGCGTCTGATGGCGCCGACCGCATGCTGATGTTCGGCGGCGCGCGCGATGCGAAGGGCACCTACGCCCACGCCTGTCCCGGCTATGAGTTGGCGTTGCAGGTCATGCAAGGCGTGGTGGCGGCGCTGTTCGAGTTCGGATCGCTGCGTCCCAGCCCCGTGCCATTGACGCTGATCACACCGGAAGCCCCCGAGGAGGAGCCGCGACGCCCGTAGTTCAGCGCGCCACCGGCTCGCCGTGCCACACCATGCCCAGGCGCTCGAACTGCGCCCGGGCGTCGTCGCGCGCGGCCCGCGCGGCCGCCGGCTGGCCCAACTGCGCCAGCGCCTGGGCCTCGCACCAGCGGTTGCTCGCCAGCTCATGCAGCGAGCCGCGCGCCTGCGCGCAACGCCCGGCGCGGCGCAGCCAGCGCTGCACGGCAGCGGCATCGCCTTCGCGCGCGGCGAGTGCGGCCATGGCGCGGCAGGCCAGCGGCGCGCCCAGCGGGTCGAGCTGACGTGCGCGCTGCAAGGCCTGCGCGGCATGGTGGCGCGCCGCCTGCCGCTGGCCGGCATGCGCCAGCGCGTCGGCCAGCCAGCCGTGGTTGAGTGAGCTGAAGAGTCGGTTGCCGCGCGGCACCAGCCACGCCGTGGCCTCCTGCAACTCCGTGATCGCCGCGGCCTCGCCCTGCGCTTTCCAGCGCGCATAGGCTGCCGCCGCGCGGCCCATGCTCAAGGTGAACAGGCTGCGCACCTGCTGGCCGATCCGATAGGCCTGCGTCGCAGCCTCCTGCGCTTCGGCCCAACGGCCCTGCCAGAGCAGGACCGCGGCATAGAGGCCCTTGGCCGAGGCCATGACCTCGTGCGGCACGCCGCCGACCAGGGCAAAAGCTTCGTCGAAGCCGGTCTGGGCCTCGGCGAAACGGCCCAGGTCGGCTTGCGCGTGGCCGAGGGTGATCAGCGAATAGACCAGCCCGACCGCAGCGCCCTTGCCGCTGCGGTGTTCGCGCTTGACGGCCACGGCGCGCTCGAGCCAGGGCAGCGCTTCGTCGTTGCGGCCTGCGGCCACCAGGGCCTGGCCGAGCGTGGCCTGAAGCTGCACATGCAACCTCGCATCGCCGCAATCGGCGGCGGCCTGCAAGGCGGTGCGCGCACCCTGCACGGCCTGACGTTGGTTGCCCAAGGCGTAGTCGATGTAGGCGCGCCAATAGAGCGCACGCGCCAGCCGTGGCGGGTCGGCGGCTCCGCGCGCCAGCTCGATGGCGCGGTCGAACCAAGGCAGGTCGGTGCTCGAAGGGTCGAAGACGCAAGCCAGGCCCAGGCCTTGCGCAGCGAGGTCCCATTGCCGCGCCATGTCGGGGTTGACGTCGAGGCCGTCGAGGGCACCGAGCGCGGCGCGGAACTGCGCTTGCGCGCGGTCCAATGCCGACGCACGCATCGCCCGCTGCGCGGCCAGCACGGCGAAGTCAGCCGCACGCTGCGCATCGCCGGCAGCGGCATAGTGGTACGCCAGAGCCTCGCTGGCGTCTTCGCGTTCGGCCGACGTGCTGCTGCGTTGCAGCAGCGCCGTGGCTGCCGCCAGATGCAGCGCCCGGCGCTGGTGCAGCCCCACCGAGCGGTAGATCGCGTCGCGCGCGATGGCGTGCTTGAAGCGAAGCGTCTCGGGTTGCTCGCCGGGGAACAACAGGTCCTGCTGCGCCAGCGCGCGCACCGCATCGCTGTCGGCGCGGCACTGAGTGATCTGTTCGAACAGCCACACCGGCATGGTGAAGCCGAGCACCGCCGCGCTGCGCACCAGCACCGCCAGCCTGTCGGGCAGCCGGGCCACGCGCGACTCGATCAGCAGATCGAGCCAGGCAGCGTCTTCGGAGTTGCCGCGCGACGCGACGATGGCGCCGCCGCGGGACAGCCGGTGACACAGCTCCTCGATGAACAGCGGGTTGCCGCCGGCGTAGCGGCAAACCTCGGCGGCCTGCAGCGGGTTGGCCTGGGGCATCAACTGGCCGACGCAGCGCGCCGTCGCTTCGTCATCGAGCGGCTGCAACTCGATCGGCTCGAAGGCTTCGAGCAGGCCGATGTCTTGCGTGCTGAAGCCCCGGGCGGCGAGCACCAGCAGCAGCCTGGGGCGCGACGCCTTCGGCGCCGAGCACAACAGGCTCAGCAGGTGGTGGCTCGCATCGTCGGCCCAGTGCCAATCGTCGATGAACATCACCACCGGTGCGCTGGCCGCAAGGGCCTGCGTCAGCCGCAGCAGCGCGGCCACCAGGGCGCTGGGCGGCACCGTGGCATCGCTGCGGCCATCGCCGGCGCCGAGCAACTGAACCCACGCCGCGCGCTCGCTGGCCGCGTCGATGCCCAGGCGGGCCAGCGCGCCGGCCGCCGCATCAAAGCCCTCGCTGGCCGGCTGTTGTTGTGGCATCGCAAGGCAGGTGCGCAGCATTTGCACGAAGGGCCCCAGCGGGCTGCCCGATGCGACGCCGTCACAGGCCCCTTGCAACACTGTGCAGCCGGCCGCGGCGCACTGCTCGAGAAAAGCCTGCGCCAAGCGCGACTTGCCGACGCCGGCCGGCCCTTGCAACGCGATGCGGCCCGGTGTGCCGCCGCGCGCGGCCTCGAGCGCAGCCAGCAGGTCGGCAAGTTCACGCTCGCGCCCGATCAGTTGACCCACGACCTGGCCTGCCAGCGACCGGTCGGCGTTGCTCGCCAGACCCGACACGCGCAGCACCGAGAGCCGCGCGTCGCCGCCGCCGGGACTCAGCGTGCTGCGCTCGCTGACGCGGAAACGGTGGGCGTGCGGCCCCAGCGTGCCCTCGCTGACCAGGATCTCGTCCTGCCTGGCGGCGTCGGCCAGCTTGGCGGCGACATTGGGCGCGTGACCCATCAGATCGACACGGCCGCGCAACATGTCGCCCTCGCTGACCAAGACCAAACCGGCGTGAATGCCGCTGTGCAGATTCAAACCCGGTGCGAGATCCCCGCGGTGGCGAGTCGCCAGCGCCTTGACGGCGGTGTGCAGCGCGAGCGCGGCCTCCGTGGCGCGCCGGCCGTCATCCTCGCTCGGCTCGCCGAGGCCGAACACGGCCAACATGCCGTCGCCCTGCATGCGCACCACTTGGCCGCCGTAGCGTGCGACGCCATCGTGGTAGAGCTGATGCAACTCTTGCAGCAGGGCTGCATACAGCTCGGCTTCCATGCTCGCGCCGAGGCGGGTCGAGTCGCTCAGGTCAGCGAACAGCATCGTCAGGTATTGACGACGCTGCGCCGGGCGCCCCGCAGGCGCCGGCGGCGTCGGCGCCACCTCGCCGCTCATGGCGCAGGCCTCGCGTTGCAGCGCAGGCGCAGGATCACGGCAGGCCCTTTCGTTGGACTGCCTGGCGATTCTGATCCCAGGCCGGCGCTGCGAGCAGCAACGCATTGGCCCTGCGGCAAACAAAACTACTTCTTCGGCGCCGCCGCCTCCGCCTTGGCCGGCGGCGCGAACTTGCGCTCCGGCTTCGCCGCCCGCGAGTAGATGGGCTGCACCTTGCCCAGCTTGCCTTCGATGTCCCGGATGCGCGTTTCGCCCGCCGGATGCGTGGACATGAACTGCGGCGGCGCGCCTTTGGCCGCGGCCATCATCTTCTGCCACAGCGTCACGCCGGCGGCGGGGTCGTAGCCGGCGCGGGCGGCGAGGTCCATGCCGACGATGTCGGCTTCGCTTTCGTCTTCGCGGCTGAACTTGAGCGTCAGCATCTGCGCGCCCATGTTCAACGCGGCGTCGCCGACGTTGCCCAGGCCGAGCAGCGCCGACAGCGCGCCGGCGCCCAGGCGCGTGGCCGCCGTCTTGCCCATGCGCTCGCGGGCGTGTTCGCGCAGCGCATGCGCCATCTCGTGGCCCATGATCGTCGCCACTTCGTCGTCGCTCAGTTGCAGCTGCGACAGGATGCCGAAGTAGAAGGCGATCTTGCCGCCGGGCATGCAGAACGCGTTCAGGTCCTTGCTGCCGAGCAGGTTGACCTCCCACTTCCACTGCTTGGCGCGCGAGTTCCAGCCCTCGGTGGCCGGGATCAGGCGCTGCGCGATGTAGCGCAGGCGCTCGACCTGCGGGTGGCTGTCCGGCGCCAGCGCGCGTTGCTGCTGCGCTTGCGTCAGCATCTGCGCGTACTGCTTCTGCGCCGCGCCTTCCATCTGTTCAGCCGAGATGAGCTTGGTGAACTTGCTTTCCTTGCCGACGTCGCGCTTCACACCTTCGTCGGCGGCAGCGCTTCTTGTCCTGCTGCGCCCACACCGGCAACGCCGCGCCGGCGAGCAGGCTGGTGAACAGACGCCGCGAGCGCAGCAGGTGCATCGGGCACGAGCAGGAAACATCATCATCAACGACCATGGTCACGACTCCTCTGCAGACACCGTCGAAGGATTGTGGTCGAGCGCGCGCACGCTCGCCCGCAGCCACCAGAGCAGCGCCAACGCGGGCACCGCGGCCACGGTGGACACGATGAAGAACGTCGGCCAGCCGATGCTCTCGGCCAGCACACCCGCCAGCGGCCCGACCCAGACGCGGCCGATCGACGCAAACGCCGACAGCAGCGCGAACTGCGTGGCGGTGAAGCGCTGGTTGGTCAGGCTCATCAGGAAGGCGACGAAGGCCGCGGTGCCCATGCCGCCGGTGAGGTTCTCCACCGCCACCGCCATCAGCAGCGCGCCATCGACCGGCGTGGGTGACGCGAGCTGCACGAACTGCCAGTCGAACGCCGGAATCGTCAGCGCGCCCATCGTGCCCTTGCCGCCGACGGCCAGCCACCAGAAGGCGAGGTTGCTCGCCATCTGCAACACGCCGAACAGCATCAGCGAGCGCCACAGGCCGAGCTTGATCATCAGCGCGCCGCCCATCAGCGCGCCGGCGATCGTCAGCCACAGGCCGAGCACCTTGTTGACGACGCCGACTTCGGCCGGCGAATACGCCATCGCCTTGAGCAGAAACGGCGTCATCAGCGAGCCGGCAAAAGCGTCGCCGAGTTTGTAGAGCACGATCAGGATCAGAAACGCCGCCGCGCCCTTCGTGCTGAAGTAGTTCGACAAGCCCGACAGCAGCGTCTCGAACTTGGCGCGCCGCGCGGCAAACGCCGCCAGCGGCAGCGTGATCGCGATGCCGGCGAGCAGCGCCGCCAGATCGGCCCAGCGGCCCTGCAGATTCGCGCTCAGCGTGCTGCCCTGCCACAGCGGCGCCAGCAGCGAATGCATCGCCGGCGCGACGAGGCGGTCGGTGACGAGGTAGCCCGCGGCCACCGCGGCGATCACGGCGACGAAGCCGATCAGGTCGTTGCGCGGCACGCTCTGCGGCGCCGCGGCCACGTTCAATCGCGGCAGCAGCGTCGCCGACAACACCGCCGCGCCGACCATCAACCAGGCCATGAAGCGATAGACGTCGGGCCAGCTCCAGCCGCCGCCCTGCTGCGCGTCGGTCCAGATCAGCGCGATGCCGCCCGACAGGATCATCGCCATGCGGTAGCCGGCGATGTTCAGCGACGCGCCGATGCCGCGCTCGGCCGCGGGCAGCATGTCGGTGCGGTAGGCGTCGATGACCACGTCCTGCGACGCCGAGATGAAAGCCACGGCGACGGCCATCAGCGCAAAGGCCTGCGTCGCGCCCTTCGGCGACACGCCGGCGAGCACGAACAGCGCCACGGCCAGCGCGAGCTGCGTCAACACCAGCCAGCCGCGCCGCCGGCCGAGCCACGGCAGGTCGAAGCGGTCCATCAACGGCGCCCACAAGAACTTGAAGGTGTAGGGCAGGCCGACCAGCGAGAGGAATCCGATGGTGGCCACATCGAGCCCTTCCATCGACAGCCAGGCCTGCATCGCCTGGCCGGTGAGTGCCAGCGGCAAGCCCGACGCGAAGCCGAGCACGACGACGACGACAGCGCGCTGCCAGGCGGCGAAACGGTGCGGGCGGTGCGCCACGGCGGCGGTGTCGGTCAGGGGCATCGCGGCATTCTAGGGAGCACACAATGCGCAGCGATGCAAACACTGCACACACAACGCCTCGTGCTGGAGCCGCTCGTGGCCGCGCATGCCGATGCGCTGTACCCGATGCTGTGCGATCCGCTCCAGTTCGAGTATCTGGACCATGGTGCGCCGGCGTCGCTCGAAGCCTTGCGCGAGCGTTACCGCAAACTCGAATCACGCCGCTCGGGCGATGGACGCGAGCACTGGCTCAACTGGGCCATCGTGCTGGGCGAAGGCGATGCCATCGGCTTCGTGCAAGCCACGGTGCAGGTGGACCGCCGCGCCTGGGTCGCGTACCAGGTGGCGCATGCGCAGTCGGGCCAAGGCATCGCCACCGAAGCCACGCGGGCCATGATCGAGCACCTGATCGCGCACTACGCCGTCACGCAATGCATGGCCACGGTGGACCGGCGCAACGAACGCTCGTGGCGACTGCTCGAGAGGCTGGGGTTTGCCCGTGCCGATGCGGCGCAGGCCACGGCGATGGATGTGCAAGTGGGTGACTGGCTTTACCTCCTTCCCTAAAATAGGCTTGCAGAAGGCATCGAGAGGGTGAGGGCAATGGGCGCTGAGTCATGAGCCGCCGCAGCAGGAAAGCGAGCGCCAAAGAGGAACTGTTTGACGCGGCTGCGCGCCTTCTGTTGATTGGTTTGGCGATCACTGTGACCAGCCTGTTCTTCGGCGACACGCTGATGATGGGTGGCGTCGTCAAGGCGCTGTTGCCGTTGGGACTGTTGTTGCTTGTGCTGGGCGGCGGCTTGGTCTGGCTCGGGCGTCGCCGCAGTGTTGTACGCGGGACCGGTGTCACCGCTTCGCCTGTTCGCCCGCCACGGACGCCGTTCGCGACCAGAGACGATGTTGTGGATCGCACCGTCACAGAGTTGCTGCGCAACGTTGCCGAGCGGGTATCTGCCAACGCACGCCTCGAAGCGCCGGTGCATTGGGGCGCCGAGGTTTTCGACGCTATCGAGCGGCGGCGTTTCGAGGCCGTCGTCGAGCGGCTCTTCCAGCAGGCGGGTTTCGAAACCAGGGCGCAATCGCATGGCGCCGATATGGGGGTCGATGTGTGGTTGTACTCGCGCAACCAGCCCGGCCAGCCAGTCAGCTTGGTGCAGTGCAAGCACTGGACCGGCAAACGAGTTGGCGTCGACAAGATTCGCGAGCTGCGCGGCGTGATGGCGGCGCACTCGGTAGCGCGCGGGCAGTTCGCCACGACATCGACCTTCAGCAGTGACGCCGTTGAGTTTGCCCGAGCTAACAACATCAACGTGCTCGACATTGATCGCTTGCTGGACCTGATTGCGCAGCGCAGTCCGCAGCAACAGGCGGAGCTGTTGAGCGTGGCGCTTGAAGGGGACTACTGGCGACCCACCTGCGTGAACTGCGGAATCAAGTTGATGGAGCGCGAGTCCAGGCGTGCCGGCAAGGCCTTCTGGGGATGCAAGAACTATCCGCGCTGCAGAACCACGATGCCGATGAAGTCGAGTGAATGAGCCGCCTGTGGCGTTGCTTCAGCGCGCAGGCGCGGAGGCCGGCACCGCCGCCGGCGCCACCCCCTGCCGATAAATCGCCTGCGCCAGTGCCAGCAGCCGCTCCTTCGGCAGCGGCCCGACCAACGCATAGCCTGCGCCGGCCTCGACCCAATAGAACGTGCCGAGGTCGCCTTGCTGCAAATAGCGGAAGGCCGTCGGTGCATCGGCGTCGGGCTTGCGCAGATAGACGGTGACGCGCTCCTTGGTGCGCGCGTTGTCGTACATCAGCTGCGCACTCTTGCCCGTGGCGTCGGGCAGCAGGCGCCCGCCCATCAGCTCGAAGCCTTCGTCGCGCAGGTCGAACAGCTTGACGGGGATGTCGATGCGCCGCGTCAACCAGCGCGACAGGTGTTCTTCCTGCGCGCGCACTTCCACCGGGTGGCGCGGCTCGGGCACGAAGACGCTGTGCGCATAGGCCGCGCGCTGCACCCAGCCCGCCGGCGTGCCGGCCTGCGCCTTGGCCACGCGCTGGCTCTGCACTTGCCACGTCAGCGCCGAGCCGATGACGCCGCCGGTGGCGAGCAGCGCCGCCACCGCCGCGGCTTGCGCCCAACGCCCGCTCCAGGCTTTGCCGTTGGCCACCGTGTCAGCCAGTCGCTCGGGAACGGCTTCGCCGCGCACGGCATCGAAACGCGCGCGCAGCGCATCGCGGTCGGCCGACCACAGGCGCACCTTGGCGGCCGCCTGTTCGTCACTGCGCAAATGCGCTTCGATGCGTGCGCGCTCGTCGGCGCTGCCTTCGCCGTCGAGCCAGGCAGACAGGTCGGTGTCGGTGAAATCAGGGCGCTGGTTCATCAGATGACCCGCCTCAAATCCGGCTTGTTGATGTGCGCGGCCGGTTGCACGCTGCCGTCGAGCCAGCCGCGCAGCAGCACGCGGGCGCGGCTGACGCGGCTCATCACCGTGCCTTCGGGCACGTGCAGCACTTCGGCCGCTTCGGCATAACTGAGTTGCTCGACGATGACCAGCATCAGCGCGCTGCGCTGGTCGGGCACCAGGCGGGCCAGCGCAGCCGTCAGGTCCATCTGCAGGCCGATGTCGGGCTCGTGGCGGCGCTCGCGGTCGAGCGTGTCGGCCACGCGCTCGGGCGAGACGATGTCGAGGTGCTTGTCGCGGCGCAGGCTGTCGAGATAGGCGTTGTGCGCAATCGCCAGCAGCCAGAGCACGAGGTCGCGCTTCGGGTCGAACTGCCGCCAGTGGTTGAGCGCACGTTCGAGCGCGGACTGCACCAGGTCGTCCGCCGTGGCGCTGTCGAAGACCAGCGAGCGCGCATAGCGGCGCAGCCGCGGGATGGCGACGAGCAGTTGCTGGCGGAAGGCGGGTGGGGCGCTCATGCGGGTCTGTGAGCAGGATACGCTCGGCGCGGCTGCCTTCTTCCGTTTCAGGCGGGGGGCGTGTCGGCCAGATCCGTGAAGTGCCACCATGTCGGCTTGAACGGATGGCGGATCAGGTGCCGCACATGCGCATGCGACAGGTCGGTTTCGATCGGGTGCAGGGCCGGGATGTACGGCACGTAGGCCGTCATCAGATTCAGGGCCTGGCGCATCACCGCCAGGCGCTCGGGGCCGTTGGGCATCACGCGCTGGCGTTCGTACAGCGCGTCGAAGGCCGGCAGCTTGAAGCGCGCGTCGTTGCTCTGATCAACGTTGGCGCTGTAGGCCAGGCCGAGGAAGAAGTCGCCGTCCGGGCCGTTGCTCCAGGTGAAGCCCCACATCTGCAACTGGCCGGCCAGGGAGCGCTTGATGAGCTCGCCGAAGGGCGCGATCTCGATGCGCAGGCGCAGGCCGACCGTGTGCATGTGCTTGCTCCACAGCTCGGACAGTTTGCGCGAGCGCTGATCCTGCTGCGTCGCGTAGCGCAGCTCCAGGCGCGCGCCGCCGGGCAGCGTGCGAAAGCCCTCGCCGTCGCGTCGGTCGTAGCCATAGACATCCAGCAGCGCGTTGGCGCGGGCCACGCTGTGGTCGGAGAAGTGCGTCTTCAACGCCGGGTCGTAGCCGATGTTGTGCGGCGCCATCATCGATTGCGCGGGGACGGCCTGGCCGTTGTAGATGTGGCGCACTTCGTCGCGCGCGTCGTGCGCCAGCGCGATGGCGCGCCGCAGCGCCACCTTGTCGGGCGTGGTGCCGCCGACCGTCGCGTCCTCGCAATTGAAGAAGGTGTGCGCCACGGTCGCCGTGACCGTGCGCCGCATCCAGACGCCGCGCTTGGCCAGGTAGGGCGCCAGTTCGTTGTTCGGAATCGCCAGCGGCGCCACGGCCGGCGGCAGGCGGATGGTGTCGATCTCGCCGCCGACGAAGGCCAGCCAGCGCGGCTGCGACTCTTCGATCACGCTGATCTCGATGCGGTCGAGCAGCGGCAGCCGCCGCCCGGCGAGGGCGCGCGCGGTGGCCTGCGCCTGTGCATCGCCTTCGGGCGCCTGGGCATTGAAGCGTACCTCGCGGTAGGTCGGGTTGCGTTCCAGCACCACGCGCGAACTGCGCCGCCACTGCGCCAGGCGGTACGGGCCCGTGCCCACCGGGTGCGCCATCAGATCGCTCGCATAGGCTTCGACCGCTTCGCGCGCCATGCCGGGCACGTTCAGTGGCGTCGAGAAGTTCTGCGTGAAGCGCGGCGATGGCTGCGCCAGGCGCACTTCGATGCGGTAACGGTCGAGTGCGCGCAGGCCCGGCACCTCCACGTCGTAGGGGAAGGGCGTGCGATCCTCGAGTGCCTTCTTGCGCAGCTCGGACAGGCCGAGGAGCTTTGCGTTCTCGAACAGGAACAGGCGCTCGGTGCGCACCGCCGGGTCGTAGAAGCGCTTGATCGCGTACACGTAGTCGGCGGCCACGAGTTCGCGCGGCTTGCCTTTGAACACCGGGTCGTCGGCGAAGTAGATGCCTGGGCGGATGGTGAACACGAAGTGCTTGAAATCGGCCGACACCTCCGGCATGCCCGCAGCGGTGGCCGGCACAAGGCGCGGCGGCAATCCGAGCGGGTCGTAGGTCAGCGGCGACTCGAAGATCAGGTCGCAGACGATGAACGACGAGTTGTCGCCGACCTGCACCGGATCGAACCCGGTTTCGGCGAAGTTGAACGCAGCGCGCAAGACTTTGCGCGACGGGGCGGAGGGCGATTGCGCCAGCGCGGCGGCCGGTGCGATGCCGGCGGCGGCAAGGAGGTCGCGCCGCTTCATCGCAGATCCTCAGTGCGCCGGCTTTTTTGACAGGTCGATATCGACCATGTGCATCCACTCCTGCCAGAACAGCGGGCGCTTGTAGCCGATGACCCAGGGGTGCCAGAGGTCGGTGGACTTGCGGTGGCCTAGGCCCTTGTACGGCATGTAGGCGACGCTGATCTGTTTGGCCTCCTTGAACAGGGCCAGGCGTTCGGGCCCGTTGGGCAGCGAAGAGAGCTGCTTGTAGATCTCGTCCATGCGCGCGTTCTTGAAACGCGCCAGGTTCTGGCCTCCGCTTTGTGTGCTGTCGAAGCGCTGCAAAGCGCTCTGACCATCCGGGTCGGCCGCCGAGTTGGCCAGCGACCAGACCTGCAACTTGCCGGCGCGCGCCTGCTTTAGGCTCTCGGCGAACTTCTGCACGCTGAACACGGTGCGGACGCCGATGGCGTCCATGTTCTTCTTCCACAGCGTGTCGAACTCGCGATAGATCTGCTCGGGCAAGGTCGAGCGGGTGATGACCAGAGGCTGGCCATCCGGCAGCTCTCGCCAGCCGTCGCCGTCGATGTCCTTGTAGCCGTACAGGTCAAGCAAGGCCTTCGCTTTCGCCGGGTCGTGGTCGCCCATTTCGCTTTTGAACGCCGGGTCGTAGCCGTAGGTGTGCGGCACGATGTGGGACTGTGCGGGGACGGCCTGCCCACGGCGGATGGCGATGATTTCCCGGTCCACGTCGTAGGCCAGACCGATGGCTCGCCGCAGCGCCACCTTCTCGGGCGTGTAGCCACCGACGACGGGGTCGTCCATGTTGAAGTACACGTAGCCGACATCGGAGTTCACCTGCTGGCGGCCCACGATGCCGCGTTTGGCCAGGTTCGGCGCGACCTTGCCATTGGGCATCGCCTGGTTGACGAACTCGCCCGGCACCGAGCCGGTGGACGTGGCCAGCGCATCGACCTGCGCGTTCAAGAATGACAGCCAGAACGGCTGGTTCTCGGGAATGATGGCGATGCGCACTTCATCGACCAAGGGGATCTTGCGGCCCTTCAACCGCGCCAGCGTCTCCTGGCCCGCAGCATCGTCGGCCTCGGGCTGCGCGTCGTACAACCACTTCGCGGTAATCCGGGTTGCGCTCGAGAACGATCAGCGAGCTGCGTCGCCATTGCTTCAACTTGAACGGCCCTGTACCGACCGGGTGCTCATCGATCTTGTCGCCGTAGAACTCGATCACTTCGCGCGCCTGCGCGCCGGTCAGGTCGGAGCCGGTGAGAATGCCGGTGATTAATCGCGGCCGCGGCTCTTTCAACTTGTACTGGATCGTGTAGCGGTCCAGCGCCTTCAAACCTTCGAGCGGCGCGTCGTAGTCGAAGGGCTGCTTGCCTTCCAGCGCCGCTTGGCGCTGCTCGGCCAGACCGAGCAACTGGTAGGTTTCGATCCAGCCCCAGAGCGGACTTCGGTTGGCCGGATCGGCGATGCGCTGGTACGGGGTGATGAAATCCTGCGCTGTGACCTCGCGCTTCTTGCCTTTGAAGGCCGGGTCGTCTTGAAAGTAGATGCCGGGCTTGATCTTCACCGTCCAGGTGCGGAAATCGGCGGACGGCACCGGCATGCCGTCGGCAATCAGCGGCTTCGGTGTGGCGGGCCGTGCCAAGTGGTCGTAGGTGTAGAGCGCCTCGAAGATGTGCGCCGTGACTGCGCGCGAGTACAGGTCGCTGATTTTGGCCGGGTCAATCGTCGTCTCGGCGTTGATGAAGGCGATGTTGAGCACCTTCTTGCCTTGCGCCAACGATGGGGCGCAGAGCGCGAGGCTCGACACGATGGCGCATGACAGCGTCTTGGCGATGCGATTCACGTTGACTCGAAGCCTCAATGCGATGTGCCGTTGCGCCGCGCCAGATCCTGCGCGTCCACATCGACATACTTCCAGAACTCGCGCACTGCGATGTTGCGGTGGTAGCCCTTGACCCAGGGCTGCGCGAGGTCGGTCCAGATGCGGTGCACATGCACTTTGTAGGGCATGTAGGCGATCATCAATTTTTTCGCCTCGGTCATGACGGCCAGGCGCTCGGGGCCATCGGGCATCGCTTTCTGCTGCACGTACAGCTCGTTGAACGCCGGCAGATCAAAGCGCGCATGGTTGGCCTGGCCCTTGTTCGGGCCATAGCCGAGCGCCGAGGAAGGTATCGCCGTCGGGCAGCGTCGTGCTCCAGCCCACGCCCCACATCATCAGCTTGCCGGCGCGCGAACTCTTCAGGTTCTCCGGCCATTTGGCGATCTTGAAGTCGATGCGCACGCCCAGCGCGTCCATGTTCTTCTTCCACAGGCCGATCAGCTCGCGACTCTGTTGATCGGGCTGGCTGGCGTATTCGAGCAGCAGCGGCGAGCCGTCGGGCTGCTCACGCCAGCCGTCGCCGGTTTTGTCCACGTAGCCGTGCAGGTCGAGCAGCGCCTTGGCGCGCGCGAGGTTGTATTCGCTCATCTCGCTTTTGAACTTCGGCTCGTAGCCGAAGGTCTCGGGCCCGATGGGTGATTGCGCCGGGATCGCCTGGCCGCGCCGCGCAACGACGATCTCCTTGCCCACGTCCACCGCCAGCGAGATCGCGCGCCGCAGCGCCACCTTGTGCGGCTCGTAGCCGCCGACGATCGGGTTCTCCATCGCGAAGTAGGAGACAGACACCTCCGCGCGCGGGTAGCGGACGGCCTGCATGCCCTGCTTGGCCAGGTGCGGCGCGAGCTTGCCGTTGGGTGCGGCGATGCTGACGAACTCGTGCGGCACTTCTTCGAGCACGTCATGTTCGCCGTTGAGAAAGGCCAGCCAGCGCGGCTGGTTCTCTTCGATGATCGAAATCTCGACACGGTCCACGAGAGGCAGCCGCTTGCCCTTGAAGCTCGACGCGATGCCTTGCAGGCGGGCGTCGGTTTCGGCCGGCCGCTCGTCGTAGAGCACCTCGCGGTAGTTGCCGTTGCGCTCGAGCACGATGCGCGAGCTGCGCCGCCACTGCGTGATGCGAAAAGGCCCGGTGCCCACCGGGTGTTCGCCGATCTTGTCGCCGTAGAACTCGACCACCTCGCGCGCCAGCGCGCCCATGAACGAGGCGTCGGTGAACTGCTGCAGCAGCCGCGGGTTCGGCACGGCGGTCTTGATCTGGAAGGTGTAGCGGTCGAGTGCGCGCACGCCCTCGACCTCGCGGTCGTAGTCGAACGGCTGCTTGGCGTCGATCAGTTCCTTGCGCAACTCACTCAGGCCGAGGATTTTGAAGTTCTCCAGCAGGTACAGGTTGCCGCTCTTCCAGCGCGGGTCGTAGTGGCGCTTGATCGAATAGACATAGTCCTGCGCCGTCAGCTCACGCTTCTGTCCCTTGAACGCCGGGTCGTCGGCAAAGTGGATGCCCGGCTTGATGCGAAAGGTGAAGGTCTTGAAATCGGCGCTGACCTCGGGCATCGCCGCCGCGGTGTTGGTGCGCATGCGCGACGGCTTGGCCAAGAACTCGTATTCGAGCGGCGCTTCGAAGATGCTGGCGACGACGGTGCGCGAGTACAGATCGGTGATCTGCGCCGGGTCGAAGCTCGATTCGGCGACGCGGAAGGAGTAGCGCAGCACTTTCTGCGGCGCTTGCGCCGCCGCGCTGCCGCACGCCAGCGCAAGGCTCGTGGCCACCGCCAGCAGCAGGGAAGATGTCATGGCTGGCAGTCTATCGAGAGCGCATACCCCACAGCGGCGCGGGCAAATGCGGGTGAACCCGCGCAAACGCGCGCCCTACACTCTGCCGTCCCAAAAAGACGAGCGATGAACATGACGCCCCCGAACTCGCTGCGCTCGCTGCCCCCCGAGGGGTCGCGTCTGGTCCTTCGGGCGGCCGGGCGGACCTGACGACATGGCGGCCTATCTGATCAGGCGCCTGTGGCAAATGGTGCCGACCTTGCTCGGCGCGGTGCTGCTGGTGTTCTTTCTCTTCAAATACTTCGGCAGCGACCCTGCCGAAATCCTCGGTGGACTCAATGCCACGCCCGAGCAGATCGCGGCGATCCGGCAGACGCTCGGCCTCGATCAGCCGTGGTGGACGCAGCTCGGCATCTACCTGAAGAACATCGTCACCTTCGATTGGGGCAAGAGCTGGGCGACCAACGAGTCGGTGGCGAGTCTGTTCGCGTCGCGCCTGCCGGCGACGCTGACGGTGATGATCCCGATCCTCGTGCTCGACGTGCTGCTGGCGCTGCCGATCGCGATGTGGGTCGCCTACCGCCGCGGCTCGCTGGCCGACCGCACGATCATGATCATCACGACGATCGCGCTGTCGATCAGCTTCCTCGTCTACATCATCGTCGGCCAGTACCTGTTCGGCTTCCAGCTCGGCTGGTTCCCGGTGCAGGGCTGGAGCGACAGCGTCTGGACCAACCTCGTCACCTACGCGCCGCTGCCGGTGCTGCTGGCGGTGATGGTGGGCCTGGCGCCGCAGACGCGGCTGTACCGCACGTTCTTCCTCGATGAGCTCGGCCACGACTACGTGCGCACGGCGCGCGCCAAGGGCCTGACCGAGAACGTGATCCTGTTCAAGCATGTGCTGCGCAACGCGATGATCCCGATCCTGACCAACATCGGGCTGCAGTTGCCGAGCATCTTCGTCGGCGCGTTTCTGATCGAGGTCTTCTTCTCGATTCCGGGCCTGGGGCGTGAGGTGCTGCTGGCGGTCAACCGCAGCGACTACCCGGTGATCCAGGCGGTGACGGTCTATCTGGCGGCGATCACGATGCTGATCAACCTGATCGTCGATGTCTGCTTCAAGCTCGTCGATCCTCGGGTGGTGCTGAAATGAGTGCCGCCCGGCCGCTCCGAAGGCGCTCGCTCCCCCTTGGGGGGACGACGCGAAGCGTCAAGGGGGCTCAATGAACACCGCCGTTCTCACCGCGCCTGTCGAAAACGAACGCAGCGAAGGCGTCTGGCATTCGGCGTGGCTGCGCTTCAAGCGCGACCGCGTCGGCATGGTCTCGGCGCTGATCGTCATCGCCTTCCTGCTGCTGATCGTGCTTCGCCGCGCTCGGCTTCGTCGCCAAGAACTGGCAGAAGGAAGTCGGCGTCGCCAACGCGCCGCCGGGCTTCCTCGGCCCGCGGCCGGCCGAAGCCATCGGCGCGATCGAAGTGCCGAAGGGCCCGAACGTCGATCTGTCGGCGATCGACCCACTGGCGCCGAAGTACAAAGAGTGGGACGAGCGCGCGGCCAAGTTCAAGACCGAAGAGGTCGATCAAGGCCGAGACGCTGCCGATGGGCGGCGACCGCTTCGGCCGCGATGTCTGGTCGAAGGCGGTGAAGGGCACGCAGGTCTCGGTCTTCGTCGGCGTGATGGCCGCGGTGGTCGCCACGCTGATCGGCACGCTGCTCGGCGCGCTGTCGGGCTTTTTCGGCGGCAAGGTCGGCGACTTTCTGGAGTGGCTCTACAACGTCTTCGAAGCCATCCCCGGCATCCTGCTGATCTTCGCCTTTGCAGCGGTCTTCGGCCGCGGCATCGGCACCGTGGTGCTGATCCTCGGCCTCACCGGCTGGTCGGGCATCTACCGCCAAGTGCGCTCGGAGTTCATCAAGCACCGCAGCCGCGAGTACGTGCGCTCGGCCGAAGCCATCGGCGCTTCGGTGTGGAGCCGCATCTTCACGCACATCCTGCCCAACGTCAGCCACGTCGTGCTGGTGCGCATGAGCATCCTGGTCGTCGGCTTCATCAAGGCCGAGGTCATCCTGTCCTACCTCGGCCTCGGTGTCGGCGTCGATGACGTGTCGTGGGGCACGATGCTGGCCGAAGCGCAGAGCGAGCTGATCCTCGGCCACTGGTGGCAGCTCGCCGCGGCAACGCTGTTCATGGCGGTGTTCGTGACCGCGTTCTCGTTGATGACCGATGCGCTGCGCGATGCGCTCGATCCGAAACTCAGAGGCCTCGAATGACGTTGCTCAGCATTCAAGACCTGCGCGTCGCCTTCCGCATGGGCAAGGTCAACGGCGTGATGCAGCGCGCCGAAGCCGTCAAGGGCGTGTCGTTCGACATCGAAGAGAACACGACGGTCGCACTGGTCGGCGAATCGGGCTCGGGCAAGAGCGTCACCGCGATGTCGATCCTCAACCTGCTGCCGGACAACGCCGAGCGCAGCGGCAAGATTCTTTGGCAAGGCAAAGACCTGCTGCAAACGCCGCTGCACGAGTTGCAGCATCTGCGCGGCAAGGAGATCGCCTGCGTCTTCCAGGACCCGATGCAGTCGCTGAACCCGGTCTTTACCGTCGGTGACCAGTTGATCGAGCCGCTGATCAAGCACATGAAGATGGGCAAGCGCGCGGCGTTGGAGCGCGCCGAGCAGTGCCTCGTCGAAGTCGGCATGCCCGAGCCGAAGCGGCGCCTCGCCACCTACCCGCACGAGCTCTCCGGCGGCCAACAGCAGCGCGTGATGATCGCGATGGCGCTGGCCTGCGAGCCCAAGCTGCTGATCGCCGACGAGCCGACGACGGCGCTCGACGTGACGATCCAGCGCCAAATCCTCGAGCTGATCGCGCGCATTCAGGAGAAGCACCGCATGAGCGTGCTCTTCATCAGCCACGACCTGGGCCTCGTCGGCGAGATCGCCGACGAGGTGCTGGTGATGCGCCACGGCATCCTGCGCGAGCAGGGCCCCGTGGCCGGCATCTTCGCGTCGCCGAAAGACGCCTACACGCAGGCGCTGCTGGCCTGCCGGCCGAGCCTGACGCAAAACCAGGCGCGGCTGACGGTCATCGACGACCACATTGCCGGCCGCAAGATGCAGGAGCACGCCAAGCCGAAAGACCCGAACGCGCCGGTCGTGCTCGAAGTGAAGGGTCTGAACAAGAGCTTCTGGATCAAGGAAGGCCTGTTCGGCCGCCGTGAGTTCAAGGCCGTGCAGAACGTCACGTTCCAACTGCGCCGTGGCCACACGCTCGGCGTCGTCGGCGAATCGGGTTCGGGCAAGACGACGATGGGCCTTTCGCTGCTGCGCCTGCACGAGAGCAACACCGGCCCGATGTCGGGCGAGGCGATCTTCGGCGGCAAGAATCTGCTTACGCTCACCGACCGTGAACGCCAGCCGATGCGGCGCCGCATCCAGGTCGTGTTCCAGAACCCGTACGCGAGCCTGAACCCGCGCTTCACGATCGGCCAGACGCTGCTAGAGCCGATGGAGATCCATCGCATCGGCGACTCGACCGCCGCGCGCGAGGAAAAAGCACGCGTCCTGCTCGGCAAGGTCGGCCTCGACGGCAGCGCGTTTGCCAAATACCCGCACGAGTTCTCGGGCGGCCAGCGCCAGCGCATCGCCATCGCGCGTGCGTTGACGTTGAACCCCGAGGTGCTGGTGCTCGACGAAGCCGTGAGCGCGCTCGACGTCTCGGTGCAGGCGCAGGTGCTCAACCTGCTCAAAGACCTGCAAGACGAGTTCGGCCTGGCCTACGTCTTCATCAGCCACGACCTGGCGGTCGTACGCTTCATCAGCGACGAGGTGCTGGTGATGAAGGACGGCGTCGTCGTCGAGCAGGCGAGTGCGGCGCAGATTCTGGCGGCGCCGCGCGAGGCGTACACGCAGCGCTTGCTGGCCGCCATTCCCAGAGGCTACAGAGCCGCCGCGTAAGACCGTTCGGTACCGAAAGCTGATCGCGTTGTATCGCGATGTTGTGCGTCGTACGCGCTGCGTTCGCGCACGCACAGTGCTTCGTGATCGACCTCACGCCGCATCGCCTCGGTGCCCATGGCACAGAAGCTGCACCTCTTGTCGCGTGCCCGCAAGGCACCGTGCTCTCCACGCCGACGACAACACCACCGAACCGAAAGACGCCCATGCGACACACCGCCACCCGCTCGATGCACACGCCGCAACGCCTTCGCGCTGCGGCCGCGCGCACGCCTCGGGGATCGTCGTCGCTGTTGCGTCTTTCCAATGGCGCAGCGCGCTTGCCGCGAGGCGCCGATCTGTCGCAATGGATCGGCCGTGCGGCGCTCGCGCTGGCGGCCGGCTGAGAGACGAGGAGCACACGATGGTTCTGCAATCCCGCCCGATCGCCAAATCCGCCGCGGCCGCCATGGCCCTGGCGGCGGCTGCCGCAGCATCTGCGAACACACAAAAACCGGCGGCCGCCAAGTCCGTCACGCCACCGCGCGTGCTGCAGTCGGCACACTCGCCGGCGCAACTTTGCTTTTTCTTCAAGCGCGGCTGAACTCCAAGAACGAGAACAACAACAAGCCCGCACGTCACTCGAAGGTTTCGGACCCAAGGTTGACGTCCAAGGGGGGCGGGCGCGGCGCTGGTGAGGAGAGCGCATCGGCGCCAACACACGTCCCGCTCCCCGTCTTTTTTTGCGCTGCTGCCGATTCGTGCTGGGAAGCATGAACGCACTCCGAGCCCGCTAGACTGCCGCGCACTCTTGCGTCAGGAGAACCAGCGATGAGCCCGTTTCACATCGATCGACGCCGCCTCGTGCTGGGCGCCGCGTGGCTGCCGCTTGCATCAACCGCGCAGACCGCCTGGCCCGCCAAGGCCGTGCGCATCGTCGTGCCGTTCGCCGCGGGCGGCACCACCGACATCCTCGCCCGCGCGCTGGCGCCGGAGTTGCAGCGCGCCTTCGGCCAGGCGGTGGTGGTCGAGAACAAGCCCGGCGCCGGCGGCAACAACGGCGCCGCCGACGTGGCCAAGGCCGCGCCCGACGGCCACACGCTGTTGATGGGCACGGTCGGCACGCACGCCATCAACCCGGCGCTGTACGCGAAGATGCCGTACGACCACGTCAAGGACTTCGCGCCGATCACGCTGGTCGCCGGCGTGCCGAACGTGCTGGTGATGAACCCGGTGCATGCACAGCAGAACGGCATCGACAGCGTGGCCTCGCTGATCGCGTTCGCGCGCAAGCGGCCGGGCAAGCTGAACATGGCGAGTTCCGGCAACGGCACCTCGATCCATCTCGCCGGCGAATTGTTCAAGACGATGACCGGCACCTTCATGCTGCACCTGCCGTACGGCGGCTCGGGCCCGGCGCTGATCGACCTCATCGCCGGCAACACCGATCTGATGTTCGACAACCTGCCCTCGGCGCTGCCGCACATCAAGTCCGGCCGGTTGACGGCGCTGGCGGTGACGAGCAGCGCGCGCTCGGCCGCGCTGCCCGAGCTGCCGACGGTCGAAGAAGCCGGCGGCGCGGCGTTGAAAGGCTACGAAGCCAGCTCGTGGTTCGGCTTGCTGGCGCCGGCCGGCACGCCGATGGACATCGTCGCCCGCGTGCAGGCCGAAACGGCCAAGGCCCTCGGCGCGCCGGCGTTGAAAGAGCGCCTGCAATCGCAAGGCGCCGTGCCGAGCGGCATGACGAGCGCCGAGTTCGCGCGCCACATCGCTGCCGAGACGGCGAAGTGGGCCCGCGTCGTCAAGGTGTCGGGTGCGAAGGTCGATTGACCGCGCTGACGGCGCCGCTTAGCCCACGCTTAGCCCGGTTTCACTGCGATAACGCCGACACAGTCGTACTTGATGCGCGCCGGCGCGGCCAGCGTGCGCAACAGCAGCGCCCACGAGCGCGCTGCCGAATTGCGAACCGCCGGCTGCGCGCCGCCGAGGTGGTCATGGATGCGCTGCTCGATGGCGATGTAGGCGTCGGCGAAGTAGCGGCAGTACTCGTTGAAGAACGCGCTCTCGACAGCCAGGCCCGCGGCGGCGGCGGTGGCCTGCAGCGTGTCCTGCGTGAAGAAGTTGATGTGCCGCGGCACGTCCATGTGCTCCCACGACAGGCCGGACTGCTGCGCGATCGCGCTCTCGTTGTTCGGCACCTCGACGAACATCACGCCGCCGGGCTTGAGCAGTTGCGCCGCATTGCGCAAGGCGCCGACCGGGTCCACCAGATGCTCGAGCACCTGCTTGAACATCACGGCGTCGAAACTGCCGCGCGCCAGTTGCGCCGGCAGCGCTTCGGCCGAGCCTTCGAAGACCTGCGTGTGCTCGCCTTGCAGCGAGACGCTCTTGGTGTCGCGCTCGACGCCGGTCATGCGAAAGCCGCGCTGCGACAGCAGCGCGATCTGCGCGCCGTCGCCGCTGCCGATATCGACCATCGAGGCGCCGCGCGGCAGCCGCCGCGCGATGACTTCGATCATGTCGTCGCCGCGATCGACACGCCAGGCCAGGTGATCGCGCAGCCGCGACACAAAGCCACGCGTATCGACGTCCTCCGTCGGATAGAAACCGCCCTGCGTGTAGTAGCCGCTGAAGTCGTAGAAGCTGGCGGTTTCCTGCGCTGTCGGCCGCGGTGCGATGTACTCGAAGCCGCAGGCCTTGCAGCGGTGCACGCGGCCATGCGCTGTCGGTTTGAAGGTCTTGGCATCGACGGGCATCGTGCGCACGTGCCGGCCTTGGCCCTGCACAGCGGGCAGCTCGAGGAGCCGACATGGATTCAAGGACACGCAGCCATCACCTGCGCCACGCTCGCGGTGAGCTTTTTGCCGTACGGCACGTGCAGGAACTCGTTCGGCCCATGCGCATTGCTCTTCGGCCCGAGCACGCCGCAGACCATCATCTGCGCCTTCGGGAAAGCCCTTGGCCAGCATGCTCATCAACGGGATCGTGCCGCCCTGGCCGATGAAGCCGACCGGCGCGCCGAACTGCGCGCGGCTGGCCGTCGTCGAGCGCATCGTGCAGCCACGGCGCGATCTCGGGCGCGCTCCAGCCGGTGGCGCCGAGCTGGCCGGCGCGGCCGTCAGGATGGAACGTCACCTTGGCGTTGTACGGCGCGTTGTCTTCGAGCAGTTGCTTTCAGCTTCATCGACGCTTCGTGCCCATCCACCAGCGGCGGCAAACGCAGGCTCAACTTGAACGCGGTGTAGGGCCGCAGCACGTTGCCGGCGCTGCCGAGTTCGGGAAAGCCATCGACGCCGGTGATCGACAACGTCGGCTTCCAGGTGCGGTTGATCAGCGCCTGCGCCGGGTCGGTCGTCGTCGGCAAGGCCAAGCCGCCGTCGGCGCCGCAGGCCCACGGGAAGCGCTTATAGACCTCGTCTTTCAGGATCGCGCCGGCGGCCTGCGCTTCGGCAAAGCGGCTGGCCGGCACGTCGCAATGAAAACTCTGCGGCAACAGCTCGCCGGTGGTGCTGTCTTCGAGCCGGTCCAACACCTGGCGCAGGATGCGAAACGACGACGGCACGAGGCCGCTGGCATCGCCCGAGTGCACGCCCTCGGTGAGGATCTCGACTTTCAGAACACCGCTGACCATGCCGCGCAGGCTGGTCGTCAGCCACAACTGGTCGTAGTTGCCGGCACCGGAGTCGAGGCAGACGACGAGACCGACGTTGCCCAGCCGCGGCTTCAACGCTTGCAGGTAATGCGGCAGGTCGAACGAGCCGCTTTCTTCGCAAGACTCGATCAGGCCGACGCAGCGCGGCCGCGGGATGCCCTGCGCGTCGAGCGCCATGATCGCGGCCAGCGACGCATAGACCGCATAGCCGTCGTCGGCGCCACCGCGGCCGTAGAGCAAACCGTTCTCGTACTTCGGCGTCCACGGCCCGAGGTCGCTGCGCCAGCCGTTGAACTCGGGCTGCTTGTCGAGGTGGCCGTAGAGCAGCACGGTGTCGGTCGATTGCGGCTTGGTGGCCGGCACCTCGAACAGGATCACCGGCGTGCGGCCTTCGAGGCGGATCACTTCCAACTTGAGCCCGCTCAGTTTTTTTCCCTCGACCCAACCCGCCGCGTCGCGCACGACACGATCGACATAACCGTTCTTCGCCCAGTCGGCATCGAACATCGGGCTCTTCGCCGGCACTTCGATGTAGCGGTGCAGCGCAGGAACGATTTCTTCGTCCCACAGGCGGTCGGTGAAAGCGGTCAGGGATTGGGTGTTCAGGGCGGTCTTCATGACGGGTGCTCCCACGAAGAAGGCCTGCAGTGTAGGCCGGCAAGTTCTACCATTCGTGCATGGCATCGACCCGTTGGCTACCCGTGTTTGCAGCGCTGCTGCTGGCGGCCTGTGCCACGCCGCCGCCGGCCGCGCCGCCGCCGCCGAGCCTGTTCGAGGACGCGGCCTTTGCGGCGCCGAGGCACGTGCCCGATGCGAGCGCCGTGTTCGCGCTCAGCCCGGCGATGCGCGTTTATCTCGAGCGCGACATCGCTGCGTCGATCCGCCAGCTCGGTGCGCAGCGCGGGCTGGTCGAAGCCTTGCACACCAAGGCGCAGTTGCGGCTCGAGTACGACGCCGAGCTGACACGCACCGCCGCCGAGGCGTTCGACGCGCGCGCCGGCAACTGCCTGTCGCTGGTGGTGATGACCGCGGCGCTGGCCAAGCACCTGCAACTTCCGATCGCCTTTCAGGCGCTCACCGGCCATGAAACCTGGAGCCGCAGCGGCGACCTGTCGTTCGTCAACGGCCACGTCAACATCACCGTGGCCAAGCGCCTGGTCGATCGGCTCGGCGCTTACGACGCCGGCACGCAACTGCGCATCGACTTCGGCACGCTGCCGGTCGGCCGCGGACAAGCGCTGCATGTGGTCAGCGAGGCGACGATCCTGGCCATGTTCATGAACAACCGCGCCGCGGAGTTCCTCGTCCGCGGCGCCATCGACGACGCCTACGCCCATGCACGCGAGGCGGTGATCCAGGACCCGGGCTACGCCGGCGCCTACAACACGCTGGGCGTGGTCTATCAGCGGCGCGGCCTGGCGGCGGCCGCCGAGCGCGCTTACCGCGAGGCCGTGGCGCACGACGGCGAGCACAAGGCCGCCTTGCAGAACGTCGCCAACCTGCTGAAGCAGCAAGGGCGCGTGGCCGAGGCGGCGCTGTTCCAGCAGCGCCTGGCCGCGATCGAGCGTGATCCTCCGTTCGCACACTTCGACCGCGGCGTGGCGGCAGCCAAGGCCGGCCAGTACGCCGCCGCGCGCGAGCACCTGCTGCGTGAGATGAAGCGCGACCCCGACTACCACGAGTTCCACTTCTGGCTCGCCGTGGCGCTCTACGGCCTGGGCGACGTGCAGCAGGCACGCCGGCATCTCGACGCGGCGATGAAGAACAGCGTCACGGCGCGCGAGCGCGCGATCTATGCGTCCAAGCTGCGCAGCATCGAGCCCGCGGAACCCAGCGGCGAGTCAACGCGGCGCAACTGACGGCGGCAGCGCGGATCCCCGATCAGCGGCGCTCGAACTTGAACACCGCAACGCTGGCCCGCGCGTTCGGCCAGAAACGCACCGGCTTGCCGTCGCGCAGACCAAAACTGTCGAGGATCGACAGGCCGTTCTTGCGCGCCAGGATGTCGAAGTCGGCCAGCGTGCCGACGCGGATGTTGGGCGTGTCGTACCACTGGTACGGCAGTACCTTGGTCACCGGCATGCGTCCGCGCATCACCGCCAGCCGGTTCGGCCAGTGCGCGAAGTTCGGAAAACTGACGATGCCGATGCGGCCGACACGCGCCGTCTCGACCAGCATCTTCTCGGCATTGCGCAGGTGCTGCAGCGTGTCCAACTGCAGCACGACGTCGAAGCTGGCGTCACCGAACATCGCCAGCCCTTCTTCGAGGTTCAACTGCAGCACGTCGATGCCGCGCGCCATCGCCGCGCGCAGGTTCGCGTCGTCGATCTCGACGCCGTAGCCGCTGCATTGCTTGTGCCGGACGAGGTGCGCGAGCAGCTCGCCGCTGCCGCAACCCAGGTCGAGCACGCGCGATCCCGCCGGCACCAGGCTGGCGATGACGTCGAGGTCGCGGCGCTGGGTCATCTTGCGTTCAGGCCGGCGCGGTTTTCATCATCGTCGGGGCTCCGTCGTGAACTCGGCCGCGATGCGGTCGAAGGTGGGGCTGAGCACGCCGTGGTAGCGCGCATCGTCGAGCAAGAAAGCGTCGTGGCCGTGCGGCGCGGCGATCTCGGCGTAGCTGACGCGGTGGCGGTTGGTGACCAGCGCTTTGACCAGCTCGTGCGAGCGCGCCGGCGAGAAGCGCCAGTCGGTGGTGAAGCTCACCAGCAGGAACTGTGCTTTGACGTCGGCGAAGGTGCGCGCCAGGTCGCCGCCGTGCGCCGCGGCGGGGTCGAAGTAGTCGAGCGCGCGCGTGATCAGCAAGTAGGTGTTGGCGTCGAAGTAGTCGCTGAACTTGTCGCCCTGGTAGCGCAGGTAGCTCTCGATCTCGAAATCCACGTCGTAGCCGTAGCTCATCGTGCCCGTCGAGCCGTTGCGCAGCTTGCGGCCGAACTTGCTGCCCATCACGTCGTCGCTGAGGTACGTGACGTGGCCGATCATGCGCGCGATCGTCAGGCCGCGGCGCGGCACGACGCCATGCGCATAGAAGTGGCCGCCGTGGAAGTCGGGGTCGGTGATGATGGCGCGGCGCGCGATCTCGTTGAAGGCGATGTTCTCGGCCGAGAGGTTGGGCGCCGTGGCCACGCCGATACAGTGGCGGATGCGGTCCGGATAGCGCAGTGTCCACGCCAGGGCCTGCATGCCGCCGAGGCTGCCGCCGAGCACCGCCGCGAGTTGGTTGATGCCGAGCTTGTCGATCAGCCGCGCCTGCGCATCGACCCAGTCTTCGACGGTGATGACGGGGAAGTCGGCGCCATAAGGTTTTCCCGTGGCCGGGTTGATGTGCATCGGCCCGGTCGAGCCGAAACACGAACCGGGGTTGTTGACGCCGATGACGAAGAAGCGCTCGGTGTCGAGCGGCTTGCCGGGGCCGACGAGGTTGTCCCACCAGCCCGTGGCACCGGACGCATCGACACCGGCGACGTGGTGCGAAGCGTTCAACGCATGGCAAACCAGCACCGCGTTGCTCTTGTCGGCGTTGAGCGTGCCGTAGGTTTCGTAGGTGAGCTGGTAGCCGGCGAGCGATGCACCGCTTCGCAGCGGCAGCGGCTCGCTGAAAAGCATCTGCTGTGCGGCAACGGAACCGATCGAGTTCATAGAGAGACTTCGCGCTCCGCGCTGCGGCGCGAGCACCTTCGGAACGGCCGGGCGGTGCTCATGGCCTGTTTAGCGGAATTTGTTTAAGCGCCCGCAAGCTGGTGCAAATCGGCGCTGACGTGGATCAGTATATCGGTGGTCGCAGAGGCTGAGAATGCCGTGTCCCGCGGCGGAGAACGATCCATGACCCGATGGCTCTGGTGGCTGTGCGCCTTGTTGCTGGCCGGCTGCCAGCGCGCTCCAGAGCGCGTGTGGTCGGGCTATGTCGAAGGCAACTACGTCTATGTCGCCTCGCCGCTCGGCGGCGCGCTGACGACGCTGGCCGTCAAGCGCGGCGAGAACGTTGCCCGCGGCGCGGCATTGTTCGCGCTCGACAGCGCGAGCGAACGCGCGGCGCGCGAAGAAGCGCAGGCGCGGGCGACGAGCGCGCAGGCGCAGGCCGACAACACCGACAAAGGGCGGCGCAAAGAAGAAGTCGCCGTTACGCAGGCGCAGCTCGTGCAGGCGCGGGCGCAGGCGGCGCTGGCGGCCAGTGAGTTGAAGCGCGCGCAGCAATTGGTGACCCAAGGCTTCATCTCGCCATCGCGGCTGGACGATGCGCGCACGGCGGCGAACCAGTCGCGGGCGCATGTGGCCGAGCTCGAAGCCGCGCTGCGCGTGGCGCGCTTGCCGGCGCGTGCCGATGAACGCGCCTCCGCGGAGGCGCTGTCCGATGCCGCGCGCTCGGCTCTGGTGCAGTCGCAATGGCGTGAACAGCAGAAGCAGCAGCGCGCGCCCGACGACGCACTCGTCGCCGACACGCTGTTTCGGGTCGGCGAATGGGTCAACGCCGGCCAGCCGGTGATTGCGCTGCTGCCGCCGGGCGCCGTGAAGGCGCGCTTCTTCGTGCCCGAGACCGAACTCGGCGCGGTCAAGCTCGGCCAGAACGTCGAGCTGCGCTGCGACGGCTGCGGCGCGCCGATCGCGGCGCGCATCGACTTCATCGCCACGCGCGCCGAGTACACGCCGCCGGTGATCTACTCGAACTCGCAGCGAGCGCGCCTGGTGTTCCTGGTCGAGGCGCGGCCGGAGGCGAAGGACGGAGTGCGCTTGAAGCCGGGGCAGCCGGTGGATGTGAAGCCGGTGCCAGGCGCATGAAAGACCCCCTCACCCCGGCCCTCTCCCCCGAGTGCGGTGGAGAGGGAGTTGGGATGGCTCCCTCTCCCGCAGCGCGGGAGAGCAACTGTGTTCGCTGTCAAGCGGTAGCTGAGGCTTGAACATGCTTTTTCGGGTCCCAGACTTTGCCGTCGCGAGCCATGGCGTTGAGGATGGTCAGCAGCTTGCGCATGCACGCGACGATGGCCACTTTGGGCAGCTTGCCCGCTGCGATCAAGCGCTGGTGGAAAGCCCGGATGACGGGGTTGTGCTGCTTGGCCGACAGCGTGGCCATGTACAGAAGCGAACGCACGTCGGCGCGCCCGCCCCAGATCTGGCGCTTGCCTTTGCGTTGTCCGGAGTCGTTGGCCAGCGGCGCGATGCCCACCAGCTTGGCGATCTGGCGGCGCTGCAGATGTCCCAGTTCGGGCAGCGCCGCGTTGATCGTCATGATCATCACCGGGCCCACGCCTTTGACCGTGTCGAGCAGATCGCGCTGGGACTTGAAGTGGTCCTTGAGGAACTGGTCGAAGTCGCTGTCGATGCCGGCCAATTGCCGGTCCAGCGTGCGCAGCACTGCCTTGATGCTGCGCGCGGCGCGCTTGCCGGCCAACTCCAGCCGATTGGACTCGGCCACGCGCATGTCCAGCAGCTGGCGGCGACGCGTCACCATGACACCCAGCTCGGCCTGGTAGGCGCTGTGCGGCGCGGTGATGTACTTGGCGCGGTCCTTGTGACGCGCGAGCACGTCGGCGAAGTCGCGCAGCACCCGCGCGTCCACGCGGTCGGTCTTGGCCAGCACCCCCATCGACTTGGCGAAGTCACGCGCCTGTCTGGGGTTCACGCGCGCCACGGTGATGCCTGCGGCTTGCAGCGCGCACACCAGCGCGCGCTCGTAGCCGCCGGTGGCTTCGATCACCACCAGGTCGACCCCGGCGGCTTTGAACTTCGCAGTCAACTCGCCGCATCCGGCGGCGTCGTTGCTCCAGCGCTGGTCTTCACCGCTCCAGCGGGCATCCAGATGCTGCTTGGAGACATCTACACCAGCGTTGGGACGCACGGCGCCGTTCGCTACCCCACCTTGCGGATTCATGTTCATGATTGGCAACTGTTCGGGCTACACGGTTGGATGAAACGCGTCCGTGCGTTGACCAAGCGCTCTCCCACGAACTGTGAGCTCCGAGGGCTGACAGGTTTGGCGCACGGACCGCGAAATTCGATGGGGCCGCAGGGCCTGTGGACAAGTGGACAGTCGGCTTCGCCGAGCGGCCGGCGGCGGTGGACAACGCTGCGCGTTGCCCACCGCCGCCGACCTCTGCCCACTTGCCCACAGGTCTCTACCACCACCATCACGAGAACAATACGTCATGCCACGGCCAAGAACATACAAGGGCCGGGGTGAGGGGGAGCGCGCCCCTCGCCATCGACGTGCGCGGCCTGACCAAGCGCTACGACGGCCGCGCCGTCGTCGATGACGTGACGCTGCAAGTCGCGGCCGGCCGCATCTGCGGCTTCCTCGGCCCCAACGGCAGCGGCAAGACGACGACGATCCGCATGCTCTGCGGCCTGCTCACGCCCGACGCCGGCGAGGGCACGTGCCTGGGCATGGACCTGCGGCGCGATGCCATGCAGATCCGCCGCGAAGTCGGCTACATGACGCAGCGCTTCGGCCTTTACGAAGATCTGTCGATCCGCGAGAACCTCGAGTTCATTGCGCGCCTGTACGAGCTGCCGAACCGGCGTGACGCGGTGGACCGCACGCTCGAACGGCTGGGCCTCACGTCGCGGCAGAAGCAGCTCGCCGGCGCGCTGTCGGGCGGCTGGAAGCAGCGCTTGGCCCTCGCTGCCTGTTTGATGCACGAGCCGCGCCTGCTGCTGCTCGATGAACCGACGGCCGGCGTCGATCCGAAAGCGCGACGCGAGTTCTGGGACCAGATCCATGCGCTGGCCGTCGAAGGCATCACCGTGCTCGTCTCGACGCACTACATGGACGAGGCCGAGCGCTGCCACGAGCTCGTGTACATCGCCTACGGCAAGGTGTTGGCGCGCGGCACCGAGCGCGAGATCGTGCGCGATGCGGCGCTCACCGTGTGGGCCGTGCAGGGCGAGATGCTGACGCCGCTCGTCGCGCCGCTGAAGGCCGCGCCGGGCGTGCTCTCGGTGGCGGCGTTCGGCAACGCGCTGCATGTCGCGGGGCGTGATGTGGCGGCGCTCGACGCGGCCATCGCGCCGTGGCGCGATAAGCCCGGCCTTGCGTGGCAGCGCACCGACGCCAACCTGGAAGACGTGTTCATCAGCCTGCTCGCCGATGCGCCGGACAACTTCAAGAAGGTGGCCGCGTGAAAGCCTTTTCGTGGCAGCGCCTGTTGGCGATCTTCATCAAGGAGTTCCAGCAGATGCTGCGCGACCGGCTGACGTTCGCGATGGCGATCGGCGTGCCGATCATGCAGTTGGTCCTCTTCGGCTACGCGATCAACACCGACCCGAAGGGCCTGCCGACGGCCGTCGTCTCCGCCGACAGCGGCCCGCTGGCGCGCAGCCTGTCGGCGGCTTTGCAGAACACCGGCTACTTCAAGGTCATCCACACCGGCACCAGCGAACACGAAGCCGAAGCGCTGATCGAAGACGGCGACGCGCAGTTCATGGTCGTCATCCCGAACGACTTCACGCAACGCGTGCTGCGCGGCGAGAAACCTGCGGTGCTGGTCTCGGTCGATGCCACCGACCCGTCGGCCTCGGGCAACGCGATCGCGGCGCTCGGCAACGTGGCAGGTCAAGCGCTGCTGCATGATTTGAAAGGCCCGCTCGCGCTCACTCAACGCCAGCGCCGCGCCGTTCGAGCTGCGCGTGCATCGCCGCTACAACCCGGAGGGCCTGTCGCGCTACAACATCGTGCCCGGCCTCATCGGCACGATCCTGACGATGACGATGGTCATGCTGACGAGTCTGGCGATGACGCGCGAGCGCGAGCGCGGCACGATGGAAAACCTGCTGGCCACGCCGGTGCGGCCGTTCGAAGTCATGGTCGGCAAGATCGCGCCGTACGTCGTCATCGGCTACATCCAGCTCGGCGTCATCCTCAGCGCGGCGGCGTTGCTGTTCGAAGTGCCGATGGAAGGCAGCCTCGTGCTGCTGCTGGCGATGATCGGCGTCTTCATGCTCGCCAACCTCGCGGTGGGATTCACCTTCAGCACGCTGGCCCGCAACCAGTTGCAGGCGATGCAGATGACGTTCTTCTTCTTCCTGCCGTCGATGCTGCTGTCGGGCTTCATGTTCCCGTTCCGCGGCATGCCCGAGTGGGCGCAGAAGCTCGGCGAGGTGCTGCCGCTGACCCACTTCCTGCGCATCGTGCGCGGCATCATGCTGAAGGGCCACGACGTGGCGCACGCGCTGCCCGAGTTGTGGCCGCTGCTGGCGTTTCTGTTCGTGGCCGGGGCGGTGGCGTTGAGGCGGTATCGGCAGACGTTGGATTAAGGTGACAACGTTCTTTGGAGCAATCACCTAAGCTCTCACGCCCCGCACTCAAACATCAGTATCGGAACACAATGAGATGTTTTCGTTGGTTTGCCTCAGCTCTATTTCTTCTGTCCGGCTGTGCCAGTACATCAGACATTGATCTAAGCAAGGTCGAAAGCGCGTGTGGACAAACTTGCTCCAAGACCTACTCAGAGTGCTTGGGGAAGTTCACTCTCTTTCCAATTCAAGCTCAACACCAGTGCACCGATGGTATTCGGCTATGCGCGCAGACCTGCCCGGCCCGTGATCTGCCCACGGCGCAGAAGAGCTGAGTGGTTCTGCAAGACGCGACACACATACACCAGACGCGCTTGAGCGGCCCTGCACACGGAAGACAGCATGTCAGCGACAGTTGAGTACCTCCAGCTACTTCGGCCACCACGATGAAAACACAATGTGCAGCGATGTTTGCCATGACTGCGATCTGCCTGATTGGCTGCGCAAACACGCCTCCAGTGCAAGCTGCCGCAACGAGCAAGTCTGAGTTTGCTGGCGCGGCCTACGCAGGGCAGATGATTGAGCTCGACAAGCCGACCCCGGGGCAGAGGTCTTTCGCGCGTTTCAGCAGGGCGCAACGGGCTTCGTCTCGGTCGCCTCAGTTCGTGGTGGCGTGGAAGAGATTGCAATGCAACACTGCGTTCGGCGGGGCAAGGCCGTGCGTCCAATTCAGGAGACGGCATCCACGCCCCCACACGTGCTTGGCAACTTTCCTCGCGTCGAATGGCTGTTCGAGTGCGCGGAGCCGCCAAAGTCTGCAGCGCAACCGTCGGGTGGCGCCGACAAGTTCGCCCAGCTTGAAAGGCTCAAGAAACTCCTCGACGACGGCGCTCTCACCAAGCAGAGTTTGAGGCAGAGAAGGAAAAGATCCTTGCGCTTCCGTAGCGGCAAAGCAGCTGCACACCAGCGAGACCGTCTTGCGCAGAACCGCAAGGTACGATCAAGTGGCCGAGCGCTGCGTAATCCCTCGCTCGTTGAGCCTCGCAACCAAACCACCGTGACCACCTCCCTGCTGATCATCGACATCCAGCACGCGCTGTGCTCCGGCGAAGAAGCGGCGCTCGGCATCGACAGCGTGATCGAAAAGGTCAATGCATTGAGCGGCCGAGCGCGCGCGTCCCGCTTGCCGGTGATCCTCATTCAACACGAAGAAGATGACGGCCCACTGCAATTCGGCCACGAAGGCTGGGCGCTCGCCGAAGGCTTGGTCACTGCCGCTGACGACCTCAGGGTCCGAAAGAGAACGCCGAACTCGTTCCACGGCACGGACCTTCACCAACTGCTGCAGGACCGAGGTGTGTCTCACGTCGTCATCTGCGGCTTGCAGACCGAGTTCTGCGTCGACACCACCGTTCGCCAGGCGCTGCCGCTCGGCTACAACGTCACCCTCGCTGCCGACGCGCACTCCACCACCGACGGCGCGCTGCGAGCCGAGCAGGTCATCGCCCACCACAACCGCACGCTGCGCTGGATGACGAGCTACGGCCCGCGGATGGAAGTCGTGCCCGCGCCCGAGGTGGCGTTCGATGCCTGATTTGTCCGTCGAACGGGCTTGACGCTTTCACCAGACGATGCTCGCCTCGCTGCCGATGGACAATACGCCGACGTATTGCTACCATGCAATACATGAGGGCAACGTTGCTCGTTCGCACCAAGGAAGTTCGAGACGACGGCACCATCGTTGAGATCGTTGTCTGGGAGCTGCCCGAAACGCTGCCACCCAGCACCCACCACTACAAGTACAGGCTGTTCTATGGCACCGAAAGCGCCAGCCGCGTTCGCTACGACAACGAGCGTGGCAAGGGTGACCACCGGCACGTCGGTGAGAAGGAGAGCGGCTATGCCTTCTCGACGATCGAACAACTGCTCGATGACTTTGAACGCGACATTGCGAACTGGAGCTAGACCATGAAAGCGATCATCGAAGTAGCGCGCAAGGGCTCTGCGGTTCGCACCGCCCGGCAGCAGTTATCGGCTGCGCGGCAGGGCCGGACGCCGGACTTTCGCTTGAGCTTTGAGTCCGCTCGCTCACTGTTCGCAGAGCTCACGCCGGCGCGCCTGGACCTGCTCGACACGTTGCGCAAAGTGGGGCCGTGCAGCGTGTACGCGCTGGCCAAGGCGGCAGACCGGAACTATTCGAACGTGCACACCGACGTCGCGCGTCTCGAACAGCTGGGGCTGATCGAGCGCAACGAGGATGCTGCGATCTTGGTGCCTTACGAAGCCGTCGAGATCGTGCTGCCGCTGGCTGCGCAAGTCGCCTGACGCGGACGGCCGAGCGTGCGCTCGGCACCGAGGGACTTCGACGAGCTCAGTCCGAACGGGCGCAGCGCGCGCGCTCGTCAGCAGCCAGTGCCCCCGCGCAGCTACCATCGCGCCCCGAGGAGATACACACGCGATGCACGACTGGCTGACCCGACTCGATGCGCATTTCCCCGTGCGCTACGCCGCTTGGTTCCTCTGCGCCGTGTGCGGCCTGTTGGCAGCATTCACCTGGATCGCGTTCGGTTTCGGCGGCTTCTGGGCGCTGCTCTTTCTGTTCCTCGTCGGCCTGGGCTTTCGCGACACGCAGCAGACGCGGCATTCGGTGCTGCGCAACTACCCGGTGATCGGGCACTTTCGTTTCCTGCTCGAGTTTGTGCGGCCCGAGATCCGCCAGTACTTCATCGAGAGCGATCGCGAGGCGGCACCGTATTCGCGCCAGCAACGCTCGCTCGTCTATCAGCGCAGCAAGGGCCAGCAGGACAAGCGGCCATTCGGCACGCAGCTCGATGTCGGCCAGCCCGGCTACGAGTGGATCAACCATTCGATCGCGCCGACGGTCGTCGCCAGCGCCGACTTCCGCATCACCGTCGGCGGCATGCAGTGCACGCAGCCTTACAGCGCCAGCGTCTTCAATATCTCGGCAATGAGCTTCGGCGCGCTCTCGGCCAACGCGATCTTGGCGTTGAACGAAGGCGCGAAACGCGGCGGCTTTGCGCACGACACCGGCGAAGGCTCGATCAGCGTGCACCACCGCGCCAAGGGCGGCGATCTGATCTGGGAAATCGGCTCGGGCTACTTCGGCTGCCGCTGTGCCGACGGCACGTTCAACGCCGACAAGTTCGCCGACAACGCGCGCGATCCGCAGGTCAAGATGATCGAGCTGAAGTTGTCGCAAGGCGCCAAACCCGGCCACGGCGGTGTGCTGCCGGGGGCCAAGGTCACGGCCGAGATTGCCGCGGCGCGCGGCGTGCCCGAGGGGCTGGACTGCATCAGCCCGGCGCGTCACAGCGCGTTCAACACGCCGGTCGAGATGCTGCAGTTCATTGCGCGCTTGCGTGAACTCTCGGGCGGCAAGCCTGTCGGCTTCAAGCTCTGCATTGGCCACCCTTGGGAGTGGTTCGCGCTGGCCAAGGCGATGCTGGAAACACAGCTGCTGCCGGACTTCATCGTCATCGACGGCGGCGAGGGCGGCACCGGCGCGGCGCCGCTGGAGTTCACCGACCATGTCGGCGCACCGCTGCAAGAAGGCCTCTTGCTCGTGCACAACACGCTCGTCGGCCTGAACCTGCGCCAGCGCGTGAAGCTCGGCGCAGCCGGCAAGGTCATCAGCTCGTTCGACATCGCGCGCCTGATGGCGCTCGGCGCCGACTGGTGCAACGCCGCCCGCGGCTTCATGTTCGCGCTCGGCTGCATCCAGGCGCAGGCCTGCCACACGGGCCATTGCCCGACGGGGGTGACGACGCAGGACCCGCAGCGCATGCGGGCGCTGGTCGTGCCGAGCAAGGCCGAGCGCGTGTGGCGCTTTCACGAGCAGACGCTCGATGCGCTCCGGGAAATGGTGCAGGCCGCCGGGCTGAAGCATCCGAACGAGATCAGCGCGCGCCACATCGTGCGCCGCACCGGCGAGCAAGAGGTCAGGCTGCTGGTGAACCTGCTGCCGTTCGTCAAGCCGGGTTCATTGCTGGCGGCGATGCACGGCGAGGCCGACTGGCCGCACAACGTCTATCGCGTGTACTGGCCGCAGTCGAGCAGCCAGACTTGGCAGTTGCAGACTGCTCTAGGCCCTCGGCGGCGCGCTGTCGATGAAGCTCTGTCGCTGCTCGAGCTTGTCGGCCAGCGCGGCCAACGACAAGTGGCGCTTGCGCCAGTCGATCTGCGGAAAGCGGAAGTCGAGATAACCGAGCGCGCAGCCGACGGCGATGTCGGCCAGCGTCAAGTGAATGCCCGAGCAATACGGCTTGTCGCCGAGGCCCTTGGCCATCGCGGCCAGCGCGGCGTCGATCTTGCCCATCTGGCGGTCGATCCAGGCCTGGCTGCGCTCGGTTGAACTGCGCCCGGCCCAGGTTTGTTCCAGCCGCGCCAGCAGCGCCGCGTCCATCAGGCCGTCGGCCAAGGCTTCCCAGGTCCGCACCTCGGCGCGCTCGCGGCCCGAGCCGGGAATGAGTTTGCCCACCGGCGACAGCGCATCGACGTACTCGACGATGACGCGCGAATCGAAGACCGCCTCGCCGCCTTCCATGATCAGGCACGGCACCTTGCCCAGCGGGTTCGAGGCGACGATGGCGTCGTTGGCCCAGACGTCTTCGAGCACGAACTGGTAGTCGAGCTTCTTTTCCGCCATGACGACGCGGACCTTGCGCACATACGGGCTGGTGACGGCGCCGATCAGCTTCATTGCGAACCTGTGGTGGTGGAATGCGGCCGATTCTATTGGGTGCCGAAGATGCGGTCACCGGCGTCGCCGAGGCCCGGCAGGATGTAGCCGCGCTCGTTCAGGCAACGGTCGATGGCGCAGGTGGTCACCGGCACGTCGGGGTGCTGCTGGTGAAAGTGCAAGAGGCCTTCGGGCGCGGCGAGCAGGCAGGCAAAGCGGATCGAGCGCGGCTGCGTGGCCTTCAGGCGCGTCACCGCGGCGGCGGCCGAGTGGCCGGTGGCGAGCATCGGGTCGAGCACGATCGCGTCGCGCTCGCTCATGTGCTCGGGCATCTTGAAGTAGTACTCCACCGCGGCCAGCGTTTGGTGGTCGCGGTACAGGCCGATGTGGCCGACGCGCGCGCCCGGCACCACTTCGAGCATGCCTTCGACCAAACCCAGGCCGGCGCGCAGGATCGGCACCAGCACGGTCTTCTTGCCGTCGATGGCCGTGCCGCGCATCTTCTCCAGCGGCGTTTCGATCTCGAGCTCCTGCGTCGGCATGTCGCGCGTCAGCTCGTAGGCCATCAAGAGCGCGATCTCGCGCACCAGCGTGCGAAAACCACTCGTGCTGCGCGTCTTCTCGCGCAGCAGCGTCAGCTTGTGCTGGATCAGCGGGTGGCTGAGTTGATGCACTATGCTCATCGCGGCCTCCTGGTAGACCGAGCGAGCATACCGACACGAAGGCAACGCGTGACTTCCCAAGCGGCCGCCGCGGATCTGGCTTTGCCAGGCCGCTGGCGGCGCCCCCTTGAGGGGGAAGCGGCGCAGCCGCTCCGGGGGTGGGCCAGCTAGCGCATATAGCGTCTGACCGCGGCGACGATGCCTCTTTCGATGATGGCTTCGCGCGTGCCGGCCGGCTTCCAGCCCAGCGCTTCGCGTGTCGTGGCGCTGTCGTAGCGCGCGATGTGGCGCCGGCACGCCCAGTCGTGGTGGCTCCAGCGCTTGCGGTTCGGGTGGCGGATGGCGTGTTTGACCAGCTCCTTGGCGGCGTCGAGCGCGGCGAAGCGCCAGATCGGCGTCGGCGTGGCGCGCATGCGCGTCTGCGAATGTTCGGACACGGCATCGACATACTCGCGCGCCGTCAGCAGCGGCTCGTCGGTGAGCAGGAAGCTGCGGCCTTCGATCTGCGGCGCATCGAGCGCCAGCACCAGCGCCTGCGCCACGTCATCGACCAGCACCAGCGGCAGCTTGTTGTTGCCGTCGCCCCAGTATTCGACGCGGCTGTCGGAATGGAACATGCCCACGCCCCAATGCGCTGGCGGGCAGCCTTCGCCGATGACGATGCCGGGGCGGAAGATCACCAGCGGCAGCTTCTTGTCACGGTGCATCGCCTGCAGCAGGCTCTCGCACATCGCCTTCGAGCGCGCATAGAGGTTGCGGCTGTCGATGCGCGTGTCCAGTGGCGTGTTGCCGTCGATCACGGCGCCCTCGCGCGCCGAGTCGTAGGAGTCGATCGTGCCGGTGTAGATGAAGCGCCGCACGCCGGCGTCGATGGCGCATTGCGCCACCACGCGCGTCGGCTCCACGTCTTGTTCGAGGTAGTCCTGCCAGCGCTGGCCGGTGGCCTTGCCGAGGTGATAGACGGCTTCGATGCCCTGCATCGCCGCAGCCACGGCCTTGGCGTCGTGCAGCGCGCCTTCGGCCACTTCGACCGGCAGGCCCTCGAGCTCATAGGCGGCAGTGGCGCGGCTGCGCGACAGCACGCGCACGCCGCGGCCGGCGGCGAGCAGCGCGCGCACGAGGCGCTTGCCGATGAAGCCGGTGCCGCCGATGACGAGCACGGTGGCGGGCTTCGGCGCGGCCACCGCCGGTGGCGTGGCTTTGGCGGCCGAGGCCGCGGCCACGCCGGCGCTGTGCATGATCTGCTCGCAGACGCCGATCACGCGCGCGCCGAAGCGCGCGTCCAGGCGCGGGTCGAGCTCGCCGGCGTCGATGCCGCGGTAGAACGCCGCCACCGCATTGGCCACGCTGTCGTAGAACGGATTGGCCTGCGAGCCCTTCTTCAGCGTGCCGGTGAACTGGCGGCCGAAGTTCGACCAGGCCTGGCGCCGCATCTCGGCGCCGCTGGCGCGGCCCTGGCGCAGCGCGTCGAACAGGCTGCTGATGACCTTGGCTTCTTCGACCAGCAGCGTGTTGCGCTCGAAGTCCATGCGCGCGCAGGCGGCCAGGCCGCGCACGCTGACGCTGCGATCGACCTGGCCCGGCGTCGCCGACAACTCGAAGCTCAACCCCGTCGGCCCCTTGCGCGCCAGCACGCTCCAATGGCGGTACACGCGCTGCGCGCCCGGCAGGTCGATCGGGTTCGACGCAATCGCGTGCAGCTCTTCCGGGATGCCGACCAGATCGACCATAAACGCGGCCAGGTGCGAGCCGAGCTCCAGCAAAACGTTCGGCTCGGCACGCAGGATCCAGTTGTTGAACGGCCCGAACTGCACCAGGCCGAGCGGGTACAGCCAGCGCAGCGAGACATGGTCGAGCCGGCCGATGGTGCCGTCGCGCAGATGCGCACGCAGGCGCTCGTAGGCCGGCATGAAGAGGAAGTTGTGGCTCACGGCCAGGCGCAGGCCGCGGGCCTCGGCCAGATCGGCCAGCGCGTGGCAGGCCGCGGCCGAGGTGCCCATCGGCTTTTCGATCAGTGCGTGCGCGCCACCTTCCAACACCTGGCGCGCCAGGTCGGTGTGCAGTTGCGGCGGCACCAGCACATGCACCGCGTCCACGCCCGAGCGAAGCATGTCCTGCACCGAGGTGAAGACGCCGGGGATGCCGTGGCTCGTGGCGGCGGCTTCGGCGCGGCTTCTGGAAACGTCGCAGACGGCGGCCAGCGTGGCGTTCGGCAGCGCGCGCACGGCCTTGACATGCGCCTCGACGATGTAGCCGGCTCCCAGCAAGCCGACACGATGTTTCTTTTGGGTCATGGTGGCGAAGACCGAATTGCTGCGGCCCCGTCTGACTATTTGTATTCGATGATCCGGACGCGGCCGCGCATGCGATTGAAGTGGTACTTCAGCAGCCCCAGCCCATTGGCGTACTTGGCCAGCACGTTGAAGGCGGCGTAAAGCCGCGCTTCGCGCTGGTCGTCGCCGACGCTCAAGCGAAACTTCGCAATGCGCCAGCCGAGTGTAAGACAGCCCGCCAGCAGCAGCAGCAGCGACAGGCCCTTGGTGGCCGGCGCCGCGAGCACGAGGGCCAGCGACATCAGGCCCCAGAACCAGGTGCTGCGGCGCTCCTTGGCGCAATCGCGCAGCGGCCCGGCGGCATGCAGCTGCGCGCGCTGGCCGATGGCGTGGCCGGCGCGCACCGCGCGCCGCCACCATTGCGAGAAGCGGTGCACGTTGGCGTCGTGCAGGGCCATCGGCACGTCCAACTTGCGCGCGCCGTGGCCGGCCAGGCCGACGCGCACGCCGAACTCCGAGTCTTCACCGGCGATGACCTCGGGCCGGAAGCCGCCGAGCGCCTCGAACACGTCTCGCCGCACCATCATGTTGCCGATCAGGTGGCCGAAGTTGGTCAACGGGCCGCTGGCCGAGCGCCATTCGAGCGCGAACAGCAGGTTGTAGATCGACGCTTGCGGGTACTGCTCGCTCTGGTGGCCGAGGACGAGGGCGCACTGCGGGTCGGCGCGCAGCGCGGCCTCGGCGGCGTCGAGCCAGCCCGGCGCCATGAAGCAGTCGCCGTCGAGGAACTGCAGGTAGGCGAGGTTCGGGTGCCGCTGCAACAGCGCCTGTGCGCCTTCGTTGCGTGCCCGCGCGGCCGAGAACGGCTTGCCCGGATCGAGCCGCCATACCGGGATGCCGAGCGCCTGCACGTTGTCCGCGCTGCCGTCGCTGGAGCCGGAATCGACATAGAGCACGGGGCGCGGTTGCTGCTGCAATTGGCGCAGCACGTCGAGCAGCCGGCTGCCTTCGTTGCGGCCGATGACGACCACGCCCGCGCCGGCGGTCGGGGTTTGTTCAGCGGTGCTGGCGACAACAGGGGGCATGGGGTGGGGGAGCAACGGTGGCAATCGATTCGGGCCGGCGATTATCCGGCGTCAAGCGCGGCCGAGGGCGTCGCCCTGCGCGCGTCGAGGCCAGGCAGGCCACGCTCCCCCCGGCTCGCGCGTGGCGACGCTGCGACAGGACACGTCGCCGCGGCGCTTGCCCATGATCGCGTTCGACGGCAACCGGTCGATGCGGGCTCCCTACAATCCGGCGCTCGATGACTGCTCCTTTGTCGCCCCTGACCGCGCTGTCGCCGCTCGACGGCCGCTACGCCGCCAAGCTCGATGCGCTGCGCCCGCTGTTGTCCGAGTTCGGGCTGATGCAACGCCGCGTGCAGGTCGAGGTCGAGTGGTTCGTCGCATTGTCGGACGCCGGATTTGCCGAGTTGCCGCCGCTGTCCGAAGCCGCGCGCGGCCTGTTGCGCGGCTTTGTCGTGCGCTTCTCGGAGTTCGATGCGCAGGCCATCAAGGACATCGAGAAAACGACCAACCACGACGTCAAGGCCGTCGAGTACTGGTTGAAGCAGCGCGCAGGCAGCAGCGATGAATTGAAAGCCGCCGGCGAGTTCGTGCATTTCGCCTGCACCAGCGAAGACATCAACAACACCAGCCACGCGCTGATGCTCACCGCGGCGCGCAGCGAGGTGCTGTTGCCCGCGTTGGATGGTTTGATCGCCACGTTGGCGCAGATGGCGCACGCGCATGCCGCGCAGCCGATGCTCGCGCGTACGCATGGCCAGACCGCGAGCCCGACGACCGTAGGCAAGGAAGTGGCCAACGTCGCCGCACGGCTGGCCCGCGCCCGCGCCGCGATCGCCGCCGTGCAGCCACTGGCGAAGATGAACGGCGCCGTCGGCAACTACAACGCGCACCTGTCGGCCTACCCGGGCTTCGATTGGGAGGCGTTCTCGCAGCGCGTCGTCGAGCAGGGCCTCGGTCTGGCCTTCAACCCGTACACGATCCAGATCGAGCCGCACGACTGGATGGCCGAGCTGTTCGACGCGATGGCGCGCGCCAACACCATCCTCATCGACTGGTCGCGCGACGCCTGGGGCTACATCAGCCTGGGCTACTTCTCGCAGAAGACGAAGGCCGGCGAGATCGGCAGCTCGACGATGCCGCACAAGGTCAACCCGATCGACTTCGAAAACGCCGAAGGCAATTTCGGCCTGGCCAACGCGCTGCTCGACCACATGGCGCGCAAGCTGCCTATCAGCCGCTGGCAACGCGACCTCACCGACTCGACCGTGTTGCGCAACATGGGTGTGGCCTTCGGCTACACGCTGCTCGGCATCGACGGCCTGGCGCGCGGCATGGGCAAACTGAGCGTCAACGCGACGGCGCTCGACGCCGATCTCGATGCGGCGTGGGAAGTGCTGGCCGAGCCGATCCAGACCGTGATGCGCCGCTACGGCGCCGCCAACCCGTACGAGCGGCTGAAGGAGCTGACGCGCGGGCGCACGATCACACGCGAAGCGATCGCCGCCTTCATCGACACCCTGACGGAAGTGCCGGCGGCCGAGCGCGAACGGCTGAAGGCGATGACGCCGGGGGCGTACACCGGTCTGGCGTCAACGCTGGCAGAGCGTTTCAAACCCGGCGGCTGAATGGCCATGCACTTCCCAGGCCGCCTGATCGCCGCGCAACGACGCCACGGCTCGCTGCTGTGTGTCGGCCTGGATCCGGAGCCGGCGAAATTTCCGCCACCCTGGCGCGGCGACGGGCAAAAAATCTTCGACTTCTGCGCCCGCATCGTCGATGCGACGAAGGACCTTGTCTGCGCCTTCAAGCCGCAGATCGCCTACTTCGCCGCCGAGCGCGCCGAGGACCAACTCGAACGTCTGATGGCCTACATCAAACGCGTCGCGCCCGACGTGCCGGTGATCCTCGACGCCAAGCGCGGCGACATCGGCGCCACGGCCGAGCAGTACGCGCGCGAGGCCTTCGTGCGCTATCAGGCCGACGCGGTCACGCTGTCGCCCTACATGGGCTTCGATTCGATCGAGCCGTACCTGAAGCACGACGGCCGCGGCCTGTTCCTGCTCTGCCGCACGTCCAACCCCGGCGGCGCCGACCTGCAATCGTTGCCGCTCGTGGCCGGTGGCACGCTCTATGAACATGTGGCGTCGCTGGCCGCCGGCGCCTGGAACCGCAACGGCCGCCTCGGCCTCGTCGTCGGCGCTACCGTGCCGGCCGAGATCGAGCGCGTGCGCCAACTCGCGCCGACGCTGCCGCTGCTGATCCCCGGCGTCGGCGCGCAAGGCGGCGATGCGCGCGCCGCGGTGCAGGCCGGCTGGCGGCCCGGCGCGCCGATCATCGTCAACTCATCGCGTGCCGTGCTCTACGCCAGCGCCGGTGACGACTTCGCCGAGGCCGCTCGCAGCGTCGCGCGGGCGACGCGCGACGCGTTGGCCGCAGCGCAAGCGGCGTTCGTCTAAGGCGGCTGCGATGCCTCGCGCCGCGCCCGCCGCCGAGCCGATGAACCGGGCCCAGCGCGGCGAGCGTGCGGCGCGCTGGCTGCCGATCATCGGCATGGTGATGGCGGTCGGCTTTGCGCTGTCTTACGAGGTCTGGCCGCTGGCCACCGGCGCGGCGGCGTCGCGCACCGCTAGCCTGGCCTGCCTGATCCTGGCCGCGGTCTATGCGCTGCTGGCGCTGCTGCCGCGGGTCTTTCGCGTCGGTCTCATGGCCGGGCTGACGGTGCTCGGCGCCGGCGCGGTGGCCGTCGTCGTCGCGGCCGTCGGCGGCAACGGCCTGCTGCTGCCGGGGCTGGCGTTCGCGCCGCTGATCCTGTGCGCGGCCGCGCCGCTGATTCCGGTCGGCGTCACGCTGGCGCTGTCGCTGGTGCACGGCGCGCTGCTGACCGGCCTGGCCGTGGCGGTGTTCGTCGGCGTGGTGCCGGCCCAGCATGGCGTGGCCGGCCTGGGCCCGGCGCTGGCGCAGCAGGCCGCGCTGCTGATCGCCGGCACGGTGATCGGCCTGCTGACACGGCGCGCCATCAACAGCGCGCTGGCGCGCGCGCGCCAGCGCGAGCAGCGCTTCGTCGGCCTGCTCGCGGTGGCGGCCGACTGGTATTGGGAGACCGACGCGCAACTGCGCTTCACCCACATCGCCCAGCATGGCAGCGCGCCAGCCGAACCCGGCGTTGGCCGATCGTCTGGGCAAGGCGCCGTGGGAAGTCAGCGACTTCGGTTTGAGCGACGAGGCGATGGACGTGCACCGCTCCGATCTCGAACTGCGCCGCCCCTTCACCGACCTGCGCGTGCTGCAGCGCGGCGCCGGCGGCGTCACTCGTTGCATGTCGATCAGCGGCCGGCCACGCCTCGACGCGCGCGGCGTCTTTCTCGGCTACTGGGGCGTCGGCCGCGACATCACCGACGAAGACGCCGCCGAGTCGCAGCGCCGCGCCACCGAGTTGCGCTACCGCGAACTCTTCGCGCGTTCGCCGTCGCCGCTGGTGCTGCACCGCGATGGCCGCGTGCTCGACGCCAACGTCGCCGCGCTGGCCCTCTTCGGCGCCTGGGAGCAGAAGGATCTGATCGGCCAGTCGCTGCTCGGCTTCTACGACACCGAAGACGGCTCGCGCGATCTCGCGGCGCGGCGTCTGGCACGCCTGGCCACCGTGCCGATCGGCGAAGCCGCGCCGCCGCAGCAGTTTTCGATGCGCACCACCGCCGGCCGGCGTCTGGCGGTGCAGGTGACGAGCGTCAAGGTCGAGGCCGACGGCGGCGAGGCGCTGCTGTCGATCTACCGCGACGAGACCGAGCGCCAGCGTGCCGAAGGCGCGCGTGCGCGCTCCGAAGCGCTGCTGTCGCACGTCGTCGCCACCAGCCCCGACATCATCACGCTGCTCGATTTGTCCACCGAGCGCTACGTGATGGTCAACGAAGCCTTCGTCGCGCTGTCCGGCTACGCGCGCGACGAGGCCATCGGCCGCACCGCCACCGAGCTCGGCCTGTGGGGCAGCGCCGAAGCGCACGACGACTTCTTCTCCGCGATGCTGGCGGCCGACGGCGTGCGCGACCACGCCGTGATCTTCCGCCGCCGCGACGGCCGCGAGGTCCTGATGCTGGTTTCGGCGGCGCGCTTCGTCATGGAAGGGCGCGACTACATGGTGCTGAACGGGCGCGACATCACGCAAAGCGAGCGCGCGCGCTTGGAGCGCGAAGCGATCCTCGCCAATGCCTCGATCGGCATCGCGATGACGCGCGGCCGCACTTTCGCTCTGGCCAACCCGCGCTTCGAGCAGATGTTCGGCTGGCCTGCCGGCGCGCTGATCGGCCAGAGCGGCGACGTGACATCGGTCGACGCCGCCGCGTACGAGGAGATCGGCGCGCTCTATGGCCCGGCGTTGGCGCGCGGTGAAGCGATCGAGTTCGAGCGCACGATGAAGCGCCGCGACGGCAGCCTGTTCCTGTGCCGCCTGCTGGCGCGGCCGATCGATCCGACGCACCCGGCCAAAGGCGGCACGATCTGGATCGCCGAAGACGTGACCGACAGGCGTGCCGTCGAACAGGCGCTGGCACGCGCGCGCGACGACGCCGAAGCCGCCAACCGTGCCAAGAGCGCCTTCCTGGCCAACACCAGCCACGAGATCCGCACGCCGCTCAACGGCCTCGTCGGCCTGGCGCGGCTGGCGCGCCAACCCGGCCTCGACGACGCGCGGCGCGAGCAGTACCTGGCGCAGATCGACGACAGCGCGCAGGCCCTGGCCGGCGTCATCAGCGACATCCTCGACCTGTCGAAGATCGAGGCCGGCAAGCTGCGCCTGGAGAAGACCGATTTCGACCTGCACGCGCTGCTCGAATCGGTCGAGCATGGTTATGCGGCGCTGGCCGACGCCCATGCGCTGCAGCTGACGATGCAGGTCAGCGCGGGCGTGCCGCGGCGCGTGCGCGGCGATCCGGTGCGGCTGCGGCAGATTTTGTCGAACCTGATCAGCAACGCGCTCAAGTTCACCGAGGTCGGCTATGTGCGTCTGCACGTCATGGGTGCCGGGCCGCCCCAAGCCCATGACGCTCCCCTCGGGGGACGCGAGCGCAGCGAGCCAGGGGCTCCATTGCATGCGCTCGCCGAGCCGCGGGTGCGCTTCGAAGTCGAAGACAGCGGCCCCGGCATCAGCGCCGAGGTGCAGGCCCGCTTGTTCCAGCCGTTCACGCAGGGCGACGTATCGACGACAAGGCGTTACGGCGGCACGGGTCTGGGCTTGTCGATCTGCCGCGAGCTCGCCGAACTGATGGGCGGCAGCGTCGGTGTGCACAGCGAGCCCGGGCGCGGCAGCCGCTTCTGGGCCGAGCTGCCGCTGCCGGCGAGCGCGCAGGAAGCGCCGTCGTCGGCCTTTGCGCCGCCCGCCGACGTTCGAGCGCCGGCTCGTCGGCCTCGAGCTGCTGATCGTCGAGGACAACCCGGTCAACATGATGATCGCCACGGCGATCGCGCGGCAGTGGGGCGTGACGGTGACCGAAGCCGTCGATGGCGCCGAGGCGGTGGCGGCGATTGCCCAGCGCGCCGACGCCGGCCGGCCGTTCGATGTCGTGCTGATGGACGTGCAGATGCCGGTGCAGGGCGGCCACGAAGCGACGCGCGTGCTGCGCCGGCGCTTCGATGCCCGAACGCTGCCGATCATCGCGCTGACCGCGGCGGCGCTGACCTCCGAGCGCGACAAGGCCCTGGCTGCCGGCATGAACGACTTCCTGACCAAGCCGCTTGACGCGCAGCGGCTGCTGGATGCGCTGCTGCGCTGGGCGCCTACGAAAACAACGAGCGCGCCAACCAGGCCGCCAGTGTCCACATCGTGAGGCCGATCAGCGCGTCGAGCACGCGCCAGGCTGCCGGGCGTTCGAACCACGGCGCGAGCAGGCGCGCGCCGTAGGCCAGGCCGAAGAACCAGGCCAAGCTGGCCGCGCAGGTGCCGAGCAGGAACGCCGCGCGCAAGGCGCCCGGCGGCTGCTGAGCGCCGACGCTGCCGACCAGCAAGACGGTGTCGAGATAGACATGCGGGTTGAGGAAGGTGAACGCCGCGGCCTGCGCCAGCACCCGCGAGCGCGAGCGCACCGGCGCTTGTGCGCCGGCGTGCAGCGCGCCTGGCCGCCACGCGCGCAGCAGCGCGCGCGATCCGTAGGCGGCGAGAAACGCGGCGCCGGCCGCCGCCATCGTGCCGGCCAGCGCGGGCATCGCCGCGATGGCCTGGCCCATGCCGAGCACGCCGGCGGTCATCAGCAGCGCGTCGCTGGCGGCGCAGAACAGCGCGACCGCGCCGGCATGTTCGCGCGCCAGGCCTTGCCGCAGCACGAAGGCGTTCTGCGCGCCGATGGCGACGATCAGCGACGCCGACAGCGCAAAGCCTGTGGCCACGGCGGTGACGGCAGTGCTGGACATCGCTGCATCGTGGACGCCGGTGATGATTCAGTCCAACTAAACTTCCTTCATTGACTTTAAAGTGGCTCATGTCACTCGATCACGCGCAACTGGCGGCGCTGGCCGCCGTGGTCGGCGAAGGCAGCTTCGAAGGCGCGGCGCGCGCACTGCACGTCACTCCCTCAGCGGTGTCGCAGCGCATCCGCCAGCTCGAAGAGCGTATCGGCGCGGTGCTGGTGCAGCGCGGCACGCCCTGCGTGGCCACGGCCGCCGGCGCGCCGTTGCTGCGCCACGCCGAGCGCGTGGCGTTGCTCGAAGCCGAGCTCGTGGCCACGTTGCCGGCCCTGGCGGCGGCACGCGGTGCGGCGGGCGCCACGGCCACGTTGCGCATCGCCGTCAACGCCGACTCGCTGGCGACCTGGTTCGTGCCGGCGCTGGCGGCATTCGCGCAGGCGCATCCGCAACTGCGCATCGACCTGTTGGTCGATGACCAGGACCACACCGCCGAGGCGCTGCGCCGCGGCGATGTGCTGGCCGCCGTCAGCGCCTCGGCCGCGCCGGTGCAGGGTTGCCGCAGCCTGCCGCTCGGCCGCCTGCGCTACTGCGCGACGGCCAGCCCGGCTTTCATGCGGCGCTGGTTTGCGCAGGGCGTCAACGCGCTGTCGCTCGAACGTGCACCCTGCCTGCTGTTCAACCGCAAGGACCAGTTGCAGGTGCGCTGGATGCGCCGCATCACGCGCCGCGCCGTCGCGCCGGCCTGCCACGGCCTGCCGTCGTCGCAAGGTTTTGTCGAGGCCTGTCTGGCCGGCCTCGGCTGGGGCATGAACCCAGAGGCTCTTGTGCAAACGCATCTGACGGCGCGCCGCCTGGTCGAGCTCGTGCCGGGGCAGGGCATCGACGTGGCGTTGCACTGGCAGGTCAGCCGCCTGGCGCTGCCGGCGCTGACCGACCTCACCGCGGCGGTGCGCGCGGCAGCGAAACGACACTGGCCTGATCGCCCCCAAGGCCGCCGCGTTGCGGCGGCCGTCCCCCAGAGGGAGCAAGGAAACTTGGGGCGGCCCGGCGTTTCCTTGATGTGCCGCGGAGTATCCTGAGCGCGATGCCAAAAACGCTCGCCGAGTTGCGCAGCCGCCGCTGGTTCGCCGCCGGCGGCATGCGCGCCTTTGCGCACCGCCAGCGCATGCAGCAGCAGGGCCTGCGGCGCGAAGACGTGATGCAGCGGCCGTGCATCGCCATCGTCAACACCTGGAGCGATCTGTCGCCTTGCCATGCGCATTTGCGCGAGCGCGCGGAGTCGGTCAAGCGCGGCGTGCTGATGGCCGGCGGGCTGCCGTTCGAGTTGCCGGCGCTGAGCCTCGGCGAGGTCATCGTCAAGCCGACGACGATGCTGTATCGCAACCTGCTGGCGATGGAAGTCGAAGAGCTGCTGCGCTCGCACCCGGTCGATGGCGTCGTGCTGCTCGCCGGCTGCGACAAGACGACGCCGGGCACGGTGATGGGCGCGATCAGCATGGGCCTGCCGACGATCTTTTGTTCGGCCGGGCCGATGTTGAACGACCGCTATCTCAAGGCCGGCGAGCCGGAAAGAAAAGTCGGCGCGGGCACGCACACGCGCCTGTTCTGGGACGAGTATCCAGGCCGGCAAGGTCAGCGATGCCGAGTGGATCCAACTCGAAGCGCACATGACGCGCAGCCCCGGCACCTGCAACACGATGGGCACGGCGAGCACGATGACATCGATCGTCGAGGCGCTCGGCCTGGCGCTGCCGGGCTCGACCGTCGATTCCGGCGATGGACGCCGCGCACACGCGCATGGCCACCACGTGCGGCGAGCGCATCGTGCAGATGGTCTGGGACGATCTGAAGCCGCGCGACATCCTGACGCGCGGCGCGTTCATGAATGCCGCGGCCGTGCAGATGGCGCTCGGCGGCTCGACCAACGCCGCGGTGCACATCATTGCCATGGCGCGTCGCGCCGGTGTGGAGCTGACGCTCGACCACCTCGACGCGATCGGCCGCGAGGTGCCGGTGCTGGCCAACCTGTTCCCGAGCGGCGACCGGCTTGATGGAAGACTTTCACTATGCCGGCGGCCTGCCGGCGCTGATGTGCGCATCAAGCCGCACCTGTTCCTCGACCAGCGCAACGTCAACGGCCACACGCTGGCGACAACCTGCGAAGGCGCGCAAGTGCTCGACGATGCGGTGATCCGGCCGTTGAACAACCCCGTCAGCGCCAACGGCGCGCTGGCCGTGCTGCGCGGCAACCTCGCGCCCGACGGCGCGGTGATGAAGGCCAGCGCGGCGAGCCCGAAGTTCTTCCAGCACCGTGGCCGCGCCATCGTCTTCGACGACCCGGCCGCGATGAACACGGCCTGCGCCGACGTGAACCTCGACTGCGACGAGAGCAGCGTGCTCGTGCTGCGCAACGCCGGCCCGGTCGGCGCGCCCGGCATGCCCGAGTGGGGCGGCCTGCCGATCCCGAAAAAGCTGCTCGACCGCGGCGTGCGCGACATGGTGCGCGTCTCCGACGCGCGCATGAGCGGCACCCACTACGGCACCTGCGTGCTGCACGTCAGCCCCGAGGCGGCGATCGGCGGCCCGCTGGCGCTGGTGCAAACGGGCGACTGGATCGAAGTCGATGTGCCGGCGCGCCGCCTGCATCTCGACATCGGTGACGACGAACTCGCGCGCCGCCGCGCTGTGTGGCGGCCGGCACCCGAACCGTTCGCGCGCGGCTTCGCCAAGCTCTACCGCGCGCATGTGACGCAGGCCCACGAGGGCTGCGACTTCGACTTCCTGCAAGGCACGGACGCCACGCCCGAGCCGGTGATCTACTGAGTGAGGGCCACGCGATGAATCCCTTCTGCCAACTGATCCGCGCCTCGGGCGCGACCGCGCCGCTCGGCACGTGGGTCATGTCCGCCAGCCCGCTGGTGGCCGAAGCGGTCGGCCACGCCGGCTTCCACTGGGGCGTGATCGACATGGAGCACACGCCGCTGGACATGATGGAAGTGATCCACTTGCTGCAAGCGGTCGGCAACACGAAGATGGTGCCGATCGTGCGCGTGCCGTGGAACGACACCGTCACCGTCAAGCGCGTGCTCGACGCCGGCGCGCAGACGCTGCTCTTCCCCTTCGTGCAGAACGCCGACGAGGCGCGCCGCGCGGTGGCCGCCACGCGCTACCCGCCCGAAGGCATGCGCGGCCTGGCCGGCATGAGCCGCGCGTCGAAGTTCGGCACCGCGCCCGACTACTTCAAGACCGCCGGCAAGTCGATGGGCGTGATCGTGCAGCTCGAAACACCGCAGGCCGTGGCGCAGCTCGAAGCCATTGCCGCGGTGCCCGGCGTCGATGCGCTGTTCCTCGGCCCGGCCGATCTGTCGGCGAGCATGGGCCATGTCGGCGCCCTGACGCACCCCGAGGTGATGAAGGTCATGGCCGATGCGGCGCGGCGCTGCAAGGCGGCGGGCAAACCGGTCGGCACCGTCGGCGGCACGCCGGAATTGGTCGTGCAGTACCGCGCGATGGGGTTCGACTACGTGGCGATCGCATCCGACCTCGGCCTGTTGATGCGCGGTGCGCAGGCGGCGGTGAAGGCGCTGACCACGGCCGACGGCGAGACGCATGTGCACACGCTGTCCGGCGGCACGCAGACGCACCCGGGCGGCTACTGATGAGGGCCCTGCGCTACGGCATCGTCGGCTGCGGCAGCATGGGCCGCGAGCACATCGAGAACATCCGCGCCCTTGCTGGTGTCGGCGGCGGCGTGGTCACCGCGATAGCGGACCCGACAGCGGCGAGCCGCGAGCAGGCGGCGGCATTGCTGGACGGCCGCGTCGAGCTGTTCGAACACCACGGCGAATTGCTGAAGAGCGGCCTGTGCGACGCGGTCATCGTCGCCAGCCCGAACTTCACCCACATCGACGTCATGCGCGACGCGCTCGCCACCGACTTGCACCTCCTGTGCGAGAAGCCGCTGGTGACGACGATGGCCGACGGCGTCGAGATGATGGCGTCGGCCAGAAACCGCAAGGCCATCGCCTGGGTGGCGCAGGAATACCGCTACATGCCGCCGGTGGCCGAGATGATCCGCATCGCGCACGACGGCGGCGTCGGCACGCTGCACCAGGTGGCGGTGCGCGAACACCGCGAGCCGTTCTATCCGAAGGTGGGCGACTGGAACCGCTTTTCCGCCAACACGGGCGGCACGCTGGTCGAGAAGTGCTGCCACTACTTCAACCTGATGGATTTCATCTTGAAGGAGAAGCCGTTGCGCGTGTTCGCGTCGGGCGGCCAGCGCGTCAACCACCTCGATGAAAAGGTCGGCGGCAAGACCCCCGACATCCTCGACAGCGCCTACGTCATCGTCGAGTACCCGTCGGGCGCGCGTGGATCGCTCGACCTGTGCATGTTCGCCGAGAACTCGATCGACAACGAGCACGTCATCATCGTCGGCGCCGAAGGCAAGCTCGAATCGCTGCTGCCCTCGGGCGTGCTGCGCTATGGCCGGCGTGAGGATTGGGGCCGGCGCGAAGTCTGGGGCCAGCCATCGGGCACCGCCAAGGGCGTGGCCGTGCGCCAGATCCGCGACACCAACATCAAATACCTCGGCCAGCATTTCGGCGCCAGCTACATCGAGCACCAGCGCTTCGCGCACGCGGTGCGCAACGGGCTGCCGCCGGAAATTCCGCTCGAAGAAGGCCTGCGCGCCGTCGCCACCGGCTTGGCCGCGCACAAGAGCATCGACGAAGGTCGCGTCGTTGCGCTGTCGGAAGTCTTGCCTGCGGGCTGGTGAGGCGCCCGCGCCATGTCGTTAGGATGCAGGCGTCGTCGGCATCTGCACAGGTCAAACGCATGAATCAAAACAACCCGTTGGAACTGCGCGCCGGCCCGTTGCGCCTGGCGTTGCGCCCCGATCTCGGCGGCTCAATCGCCGGACTCTGGCATGGCGACACGCCGGTGCTGCGCAGCGTGGAGCCGGCCGCGCTCGAGGCGCCACGCCAATCGGCCTGCTTTCCGCTGGCGCCGTACTCCGGCCGCCTGGGCTACAAGCGCTTTCGCTGGCTCGGCCGCGAGCACACCACCGCGGCCAACTTCGGCGACGACTATCCGCACTCCTTGCATGGCAGCGCCTGGACGCAGCCGTGGCGCGTGACGCAGCAAGACGCCCACTCCGCAGAGCTGATGTGCACGCAGCGCAGCGACGCGCACTGGCCGTTCACCTTCGATTTGATGCAGCGCTTCGAGCTGACCGACGACGCGCTGACGGTGCGCCTGCAGTTCACCAACATCGACGCGCGCACGCAGCCGGTCGGCCTGGGCTGGCACCCGTACTTCCCCAAGCGCAGCCGCAGCCGCCTGCACGTGGAGTGCAGCGGGCGCTGGGAGTCCGATCCATCGACGCACCTGCCGACGCGCCGCGTGGCGCAAAACGGCATCGACGGCGAGCCGCGGCACTTGAACTACGACCACTGCTTCGACGGCTGGCAGGGCGCGGCGCGCGTGCGCGACGAAGCGCTGTCGGTGTCGATCACGTCGTCGCTGCCGTACCTCGTCGTCTATACGCCGCAGGGCAGCGACTACTTCTGCGTCGAGCCGGTGAGCCATGTCAGCAACGCCATCCACATGGCCGACCCCGCCGCGCATGGCTTGGTGTCGCTCGGCGCGGCGGAGACGATGGAGGCGTGGATGAAGCTGGAGATTGCCGCCGCATGCTTGCGGCCGAGCGCTGGGCTGCTCCCGAGCCGGCCCGCATCCCCTCGGGGATCGTGCGTCTCGACGACCGAGGGGCTGACATCACGTCGCTCGTGCGTGCCGCCGAGCCTGCTCGGCGAGTCGCCGCTGTGGCATCCGGCCGAGCAGGTGCTGTACTGGTGTGACATCCGCGGCCACGCGCTGAACCGCTTCGATCCGACGAGCGGCGCGCACACGCAGTGGCCGTTCGACACCGACGTGGCCTGCTGTGCGCCGCTGATGGAGGGCGGCCTGCTGCTCGCGCTGCGCAGCGGCCTCGTGCGCTTCGACAGCGCCACCGGCCAATCCAAGCCGCTGCAGGATGCGCCCTATGACGAGAAGACCGAACGCTTCAACGACGGCAAGGCCGACGCACAAGGCCGCCTGTGGGTCGGCACGATCCACGAGCCGCGCGAGCCCAAGGCGGCGCTGTACCGCTACGCCGGCGGCAAGCTCGACAAGCTGGCCGACAAGATCACGGTCAGCAACGGCCTGGCGTGGAGCCCCGACGCGCGCACGATGTACTGGTCCGACACCAAGGCGCACACCGTGTTCGCCTTCGACTTCGAGCGTGCCGGCGGCGCGATTTCGAACCAGCGCGTGTTCGCGCAGTTTGCCGTGAAGACCGCGGATCAGGATTTGACGACCTACGGCGGCCGCCCCGACGGCGCGGCGATGGACAGCGAAGGCCACTACTGGTGCGCGATGTTCGAAGGCGCGCGGCTGCTGCGCATCGCGCCTGACGGCACGCAGACGCATGAGATCAAATTGCCCGTGCGCTGCCCGACGATGCCGTGCTTCGGCGGCGCCGACTTGAAGACGCTGTACATCACGACGGCGCGCGAGAAGCGGCCGGCCGACGAACTGGCGCGCGAGCCGCTGGCGGGTTGCGTGCTGCAACTGCGCGTCGAGGTGGCGGGCTTGCCGGCGAACTTTGCGAGGTTGTGAGCGCCTCGATGACCTACACGCTCTACCCCTCACTGCGCGACCGTATCGTCTTCATCTCCGGCGGCAGCTCCGGCATCGGCGCTGAACTCGTGCGCGGGTTTGTGGCACAGGGGTCGAAGGTCGCGTTCTGCGGAACAAAGCCGGACGGCGGCACGCCGCTGATCGACGAGCTGACGAAAGCGGGGCACGCTGCACCGTGGTACGGCGCTTGCGATGTGCGCGACGTGTCGGCTTACCAGGCCTTGCTCGCGCGCGTGGCCGCAGAAGTCGGCCCGATCCGCGTGCTGATCAACAACGCCGGCCGCGACGACCGGCACAAGATGGAAGACGTGACGAGCGAGTTCTGGGACGAGCGCATCGCGCTCAATCTCAAGCACTACTTCTTCGCCATCCAAGCGGTGGCGTCGGGTATGGAAAGGGCGGGCGGCGGCAGCATCGTCAACATGGGCTCGGTGAGCTGGATGCGCGGCCGGCCGAACCTCGTCGGCTACACGACGGCCAAGGCCGGCATCCTCGGCCTGACGCGCACGCTGGCGCGCGAACTCGGTGCACGCAACATCCGCGTCAATGCGCTCGTGCCCGGCGCGATCGTCACCGACCGCCAGACCACGTTGCACCGCGATCCGGCGGCGGACAAGGAGTTTCTGGATGCGCAGTGCTTGAAGTTCCGCTTGGACCCAGGGCATGTGGCGCGGGCGACGTTGTTTCTGGCCGCGGACGACAGTGATGGCATGACGGGGCAGCATGTGCTCGTTGACGGCGGGATCGCACAGCAGTCGGTGGTGACTTGAACGACATGCGTGCCACGGCGCTCGCAGCACTGTCGTCGGGCCGCACCTTCGACCTCGCCGTCATCGGCGGCGGCGCCACTGGCTGCGGTGTCGCGCTCGACGCTGCCGCGCGCGGCTTTTCGGTCGTGTTGCTCGAAGCCGAAGACTTCGCCAAGGGCACGAGTTCGCGCGCGACGAAACTCGTGCACGGCGGTGTGCGCTATCTCGCGCAGGGCAATGTGTCGCTGGTGCGCGAGGCGCTGCACGAGCGCGCGACCTTGCTGCGCAACGCGCCGCATCTCGCGCAGCCGCTGGCCTTCGTGATGCCGACATACAAGATCTGGGAGGCGCCTTTCTATGGCGTCGGCCTGAAGATGTACGACGCGCTCGCCGGCTCACGCGGCCTGGGCGACACCGAGTTCTTGTCGGCTTCGCGCACGCGCGAGCTCTTGCCGAACGTGCAGATGCGCGGCCTGTCGGGCGGCGTCAAGTACTGGGACGGGCAGTTCGACGATGCGCGGCTTGCCGTCGCGCTTGCGCGCACCGCGGCGAGCAAGGGCGCGGTCGTGCTCAACCATTGCCCGGTGACGTCGCTGATTCGCGAGAACGGCAAGGTGGTGGGCGTGACGGCGCGCGATGCGATCGGCGGCGCCGAATTGCGCATCGCCGCCAAATGCGTCGTCAATGCCACCGGCGTCTGGGTCGATGACATCCGCGACATGGACCGCGAAGAAGGTGCGGCGAAGAAACCCGGCATCGTCGCGCCGAGCCAGGGCGTGCACCTGGTCGTCGATCGATCGTTCCTGCCCGGCACGCATGCGCTGCTGGTGCCGAAGACCGAAGACGGCCGCGTGCTGTTCGCCGTGCCATGGCTCGGCAAGACGATCCTCGGCACGACCGACACGCCGCGCGACGATGTCGTGCGCGAGCCGGCGCCGTTCAAGGACGAAGTGGCGTTCATCCTGCGCGAGTCGGCGCGCTACCTGTCGAAGGCGCCGACGCGGCCCGACGTGCGCTCGGTGTGGGTGGGGCTGCGTCCGTTGGTGAAGCCGGGCGGCGACGATGGCCGGGCCGACGAAGACGGCCCTTCGGTAGCCGGCACCAAGCAGTTGTCGCGCGAGCACACGGTGCTCGTCGGCCGCTCGGGCATGGTCACCGTGACGGGAGGCAAGTGGACGACATACCGCGCGATGGCAGAAGACGTGCTGGAACGTTGCTTCGATCGCCAGTTGCTGCCGCGCCGCGCCGGCGGCGTTACGGTGAATTTGCCGCTGGTCGGCGCGCTGGCCACGGCGCATGTGTCGCTGACGGCGCCACCCGGCGAGCATGGGTACGGCAGTGAAGTCGATGTGCTGCGCAGCCTGCCCGGCGCCGATCGTTGGCTGTGGCGCGACGGCGAGGGCGGCCTGTCAGAAGCGATGGTGCGCTTTGCGGTGCGGCACGAGATGGCGCACAGCGTCGAAGACGTGTTGGCGCGGCGCTGCCGGTTGCTGTTTCTCAATGCGGCCGAGGCTGCGGGTCAAGCGAATGCAGTGGCGACGATCCTGGCTGAAGAACTCGGCTCCGGCTTCGACGCTGCGGCTTCGCAAGCATCGTTCGAAGCGCTGGCGGCGCAGTACCTGCGCTTGCCTTGATCCCGGCTCGCCCTGAGCTCGTCCTTCGACGAGCTCAGCCCGAACGGTTTTGTCAGCCGTCCGAATACTTCACCGAACACCCATACGGCCGCGTCGTCGCCTGCGTCACCGGCTTGCCGGCCTGCAGCTCGCCGAGCGCCGCGTTGACGTAGTTCTTCGCCGTCTTCACATCGGCCGGACTGGAGCTCGGCGTGTCGTCGATGCCGCCGGCATAAGCGAGCGTGCCCTTGGCATCGACGATGTACAGGTGCGGCGTCGTGCGCGCGCCGTAGGCCTTGCCGATCTTGCCGTCGCTGTCGATCAGCGTGTGCGTCGCGGCGGCCTTTTGCGACTGCATCCACGCCGCCATGTCGGCCGGCTTCCTGTAGTCGTAGTGACCTTGCGCGGTGGAGTTCACCGACAACCAGACCACGCCCTTGTCGGCCGCGCCCTTCTGCGTGCCCTGCATGTTGGCGCTGTCGTAATGCTTGCGCACGTACGGGCAGCCGGGGTTGACCCATTCGAGGACGACGGTCTTGCCTCTGAAGTCAGCGAGCGACACGGCCTTGCCGCTGGCGTCGGTGACGCTGAAAGACGGCGCGGGTTGGCCGACGATGGCGGTGGCGGCGAATGCCGGCGCGGCGGCGAGCACCAATGCAGACAACAAGAACTTCATTGTGGCGACTCCTTGGCTCGCAACGCCAATGCGTCGCGCACGGTTGAAACGCTGAGCAGTTCGGGCAGCAGCGTCGGCTGCGCCTGACCCGGTCGATAGACCGCATACACCGGCACGCCGTTCCTGCCCAGGCGTGACAGCTCGTTGCTGATGGTGGCGTCGCGGCGCGTCCAGTCGGCGCGCAGCAGCGCCACGCGCGCCGTGTCCATCTCGGCCATCAACGTCGCATCGTTCAAGGTCGAGCGCTTGTTGACCTGGCAGGTCACGCACCAGGCGGCGGTGAAATCGACGAACACGGTGCGCCCTTCGGCGTTCAACGCCGCCACGCGTTCGGGGCTCCAGGCTTGCCAGCGCTCGGTGCTGCCCGATGCAGCCGATGGCGCGGCTTGCGCCTCACGCCAGGTCGGCAGCGCCCAGGCGATCGACAGGCCGAGCAGCACCACGCCGAGCGTGCTCCACGCCGCGCGCGCGAACCGCGTGCTGTCGATGCGGCCCCAGGCCCAGAGCGCAAACGCGAGCGCCACCAGCACGGCGAGCAGCGCAGCGGCGCCGTCGATGCTGGTCTGCTGGCCGAGGATCCAGACCAGCCAGACGACGGTGGCCAGCATCGGGAACGCCATCACCGTCTTGAAGGTGGCCATCCACACGCCGGGCTTGGGCATCGCGCGCGCGACCGCGGGCCACGGCTCATCAACGAGGTACGGCAGCGCCATGCCCAGGCCGAGCACGGCGAACAACAGCAGCGATTGCGCGGCCGGCAGCGTGAACGCAAAGCCGAGCGCGGCGCCCATGAACGGCGCGGTGCACGGCGAGGCCACGGCCACGGCGAGCACGCCGGTGAGGAAGCTGTCGGCCAGCGGATGGCGCAGGCGCGCCGATGCCAGGCCGCTCGGCAGCACGGTGCCGAACTCGAACAGGCCGGCGAGGTTGAGCGCGATCATCGTGAATAGCACGGCGAGCGCGGCGACGAAGCCCGGCGACTGCAACTGAAAGCCCCAGCCGATCTGCTCGCCGCCGGCGCGCAATGCGATCAGCAGTGCTGCGAGCGCGACGAAGGACAGCACGACGCCGGCGCTGTAGGCGAGGCCGCCGCCGACCAGCGCGCGCCGGCTGTGCGCATGGCCGGCAAAGCCGAGCACCTTGAGAGACAGGATCGGGAACACGCAGGGCATCAGGTTCAACAGCGCGCCGCCGATGAACGCAAACAGCAACGCAGCGCCGAAGCCAAAGTCGGGCGGCGGCGGCGCCATGGACGCCGATGACGTTTCGAGCATCGCCGCGGGCGCGGGCGGCGTCAGCGCCGGCCACGCGCCGGCAATCTTCATGTCCACGCGCGTGCCGGCTGCCTGGCCGGGCGCAGTGAGAACCGCATGCATCTTCGACGGGCTCTCGAAGCGCTGCGGCGAGATCGGCACGTCGGCGCGCCAAGTCGTGCCCTCCCAGGCGCCTTTGACTTTCGCCGCGTGGTCGATCACGCCGGCCGCTTCGGAAAAAAACGACAAGTCCTTGCCTTGCAGCGCCGCCGGCAGTCCGCCGATGGCAACACGCATCACCTTCGCGTCATCGACCAACTCGGCGCTGACCTTCGCATCGGCCGCGTCTTTCGGCTGCGCCGCCCACGCGGCGTTGAACAACGCGCGCATGCGCCGCCGTCGTCGCCTTCACAGGCACGCGCAGCGCGAACTCGCCCTGCTGCGGAATGCACACGTCCTTGCAGACCAGCCACTGCGCATTGAGCTTGACGTTCAGCGACTCGCCCTTGAAGTCGCTGGCTACTTCGACGGGCACCGGCAACAGCAGCTTGCCTTCATAGCCGTAGTTGACGAGCGGGCCGATCGGCAGGCGCTGCGGCGTCGGCCACGCGATCTCGCCTGCTGACACGCCGGAAGGCAACTGCCACGTCAGCGTCGTCGGCAAGCCCGAGTCGCCGGGGTTCTTCCAGTAGGTGTGCCAATGCGGCGCATGCTCGATGACGAGGCCGAGCCACACCGCCTTGCCAGCCGACACGCCTTCGGGCGCATGTGCCACGAGTTCAGCGCGCACCTCGTCGGTCTTGACG
>CAWFJZ010000031.1:0-27154 GCA_963816315.1 uncultured beta proteobacterium | reverse complement strand
TTCTTCTTCTTGCTGGCGATGTTCGTCAGCGCCGCGCAGGCCGATGCGGTGGATGCCCTGCGCGAGTTCACACGCAACGTCAAATCGGGGCGTACCACGTTCACGCAAGTCGTCACCTCGGCAGACAACGCAAAGAAGAAGTCTTCGAGCGGCAGCTTCGAGTTCGCGCGGCCCAATCGTTTTCGTTTTGCCTACGCCAAGCCGTACGAACAGGTGATCGTCGGCGACGGCGAGAGCGTCTGGCTTTACGACGTCGATTTGCAGCAGGTGACGGTGCGCGCGATGGATCAGGCCCTCGGCGCGACGCCGGCCGCGCTGCTCGCCGGCGCCAACGTCGAGAAAGACTTCGAGCTGAAGGCGCAGCCGAGCGCGCAAGGCCTCGACTGGGTGCAGGCCACGCCGCGCGTGAAAGGCGAGGCGGCGAGCTTTCAGTCGCTGCGCGTCGGCTTCAAGGGCAAGGCGCTGTCGGCGATCGAGCTCGTCGATAACTTCGGCCAACGCTCGCTGCTGACCTTCGGTGAGGTTGCGACCAACGTCACGCCGGCCGCGGACACCTTCCGCTTCACGCCGCCCAGAGGCGTGGAAGTGCTCAAGCAGTAGCCGTCGCGCCGTCAGAACTCGAGCTGCAGGCCCAGGCTCGTGCGGTGCGCGCGCCGCGCGCCGCCGCGCACACCCTGCGACAGCTTGAGCTGGAGACGATCGGGCCACAGCGTGTAGCGCAGGCCGAGCTTGACCTCTGGCCGGCCGCGGTCGTCGCCTTCGACCTCTGCACGAAGTTCCAAGCGCTCGTGCGGCGCATGTTCCAGCGCCAGCGCCCACAGCGTGCTGTCGCGGCGCGACAGCGCATCGCGCACGGCGCCGAGCTTCGCTTCCACCAGCCAGGCGTCGCTGAGCTGCCGCGTGGCTTCCACGGCGAATCCCTGCTCGCTGCGCCGCCAGGCGCCGCCGATGCGCTCGGCGCCGATGCCCAGCGCCACCGCCCAGCCGATGCGGCCCGCGCCGCGATCGCGCAACGTCGTCTTGGCTTCGAAGACGACAGCCTCGCCGCGCGCTGCGCCGCTGCGCAGGCGCGCATGCGCCACTTCGAGCTCGGTGTTGCCGCCGACGCCGCAGGCCAGGCGCAGCGCGCGCTCGCGCTGCGTCGCTTCGCCGCCGCGGCGCACCTGCTCGAACACCAGCTCGGACTCGCAGTCTCCGGCGTCGGCAACGTCGGACTCGTCGGCGAGGCTCGTCCGGCTGGCCTCGGCGCAGTGGCAGCCGGCCACGCAGACCAGCGCGGCCCACAGTCGGGCGTGGTTCATTCAGTCCTTTCGTTGGCCAAGCCTGTGGCGCCCCCAGGCGCGCGCATTGTCATGCGCCGAACGGCGCTGCACCAGCGGCGGCGTCGGGTACGTCAAAGCGCCAGGGCTGCACACCGCGGGCGCAGCCGCGTACGTCGCAGCGCCCATCGACAGCAGGGCCTGTGTCGCCGATGTTGTTGCAGGCCTGGGCACTGGAGCCGGGCGATCCACTTCAAGGAGCGAAACATGACACTGCGACATTCGACGGCGCCGCTGTTCGGCGCGCTCATGCTGGCCTGTGCGGTGACTGCGGTGCAGGCCGACGACGACGACGACCACGAACCGCGCGACCGCGGTTACTGCACGGCCACGGCCAAGCTGGTCTTCAGCGCCTGCGGCTTCGAGGCCCGTGACGACCTGATGCTGGCCAAGGCCAAGTGCATCAACGTCTCGGATGCGCGCGAGCGCACGCAATGCCTGGCCGACGCCCGCGACGCGCACAAGGAGAACGGAGCGTCCTGCCGCGCGCAGCTCGCGGGGCGCCGCGCGGCCTGCGCCGTGCTCGGCGAAGGCCGCTACGACCCGCCGTTCACGCCCGACCGCTTCGACAGCGACTTCCGCCTGCTGTCGAACCCGAACCCGTACTTTCCGCTCGGCATCGGCAACCGCTGGGTCTTTCTCGGCGAAGGCGAGCGCAATGTTGTCGAAGTGGTCAACGAAACCAAGAACATCGAAGGCGTGACCTGCATCGTCTATCGCGATCTGGTGTACCAGAACGGCGTCCTCAAGGAGGCCACCGACGACTGGTTCGCCGCCGGCCGCGACGGCAGCACCTGGTACTGCGGCGAAGAAGTCAAGGACTACGAGGTGTTCGAGGGCGACAAGCCGCAACGGCCGCAACTCGTCAGCCGCGACGGCTCGTTCAAGCATGGTGTCGAAGGCGACAAGGCCGGTCTGATCATGCCGGCGCGCCCGCGCGCCGGGCATGGTCTATCTGGAGGAGTTCTCGCTCGGCAACGCCGAGGACGTGTCGCAGATCCTGTCGGCGACCTACGCCTATCGGCGCCGGCGGGGCGCTCGACCAGCTCGTGCCGCGCGACCTGGCGCTGCGCCTGTGCGGCAACCGCGACTGCGTGGTGACGAAGAACTATTCGCTGCTCGAACCCGGCGTCTATGCGCTCAAGTACTATGCCCGAGGCATCGGTTTCTTCCTGGAGACCAAACCCCTTGAAGGCACGCGCCTGCAACTCACCGAGTGCAACTTCGATGCACGCTGCGTCGCTTTGCCGGCGCCCTGAGGGCGCAGGGGCAGGAACAGGGCGATGAACGACCTGATCGACGCGCGCACCCGCAACTGGGCAATCGTCGCTGTGATCGCGGGTGTCGTCCTGTTCCTGGGCATCGAGTTCCTCGAGGAGCCGCAGACCACGCCGCTCGAGCTGCTGTTCGAGCTGTTGAAGATCGCGCCGGTGGTGATCACCAGTGTCGGCGTCGCGCTGCTGTTTCGCGTCACGCGCCAGCAGCGCGACGAGCATCTGCAGGTGATCCGCGATCTCGAAGTCGCGCGCCTGCAGGGCCAGCGCTGGCGCAGCGAATCGCGCGTGCTGTTGAACGGCCTGGGCGAGGCCATCGACGCCCAGTTCACGCGTTGGAGCCTGACCGACGCCGAGCGCGAGGTCGCGCTGCTGCTGTTGAAAGGCCTGTCCACCAAGGAGATCGCGGCCGTGCGCGCCGGCAGCGAGCGCACGGTGCGCGAGCATGCGCGTGCGATCTATTCGAAGGCTGGCCTCACCGGTCGCGCTGCCTTGTCCGCCTTCTTCCTGGAGGATCTTCTCGCGCCCATCGAGGGTCTGCACTGAAGCGCAGCGACAATGGTGCGTGGATGGCGATCTGTTCGGTGACCCGGGTGACGCGGCGGCGGCGGGCGCAGCGGCGAATGCGCCGCTGGCCGAGCGCCTGCGCCCGCGCACGTTGGATGAAGTGATCGGCCAGCGGCATCTGCTGGCCGACGGCAAACCGCTGCGCGCCGCCTTCGATGCCGGACGCCTGCATTCGATGATCCTGTGGGGCCCGCCGGGTGTCGGCAAGACGACGCTGGCGCGCCTGGTCGCCAACGCATTCGACGCTGAGTTCATCCAGATCTCGGCCGTGCTTGGCGGCGTGAAGGACATCCGCGAAGCGGTCGATCGTGCGCAGCTCGCGCGCAGAGCAGGGCGGGCGAGCATCGTCTTCGTCGATGAAGTGCACCGCTTCAACAAGGCGCAGCAGGACGCCTTCCTGCCGCATGTCGAGTCGGGCCTGTTCACCTTCATCGGCGCGACAACGGAGAACCCGTCGTTCGAAGTCAACTCGGCGTTGTTGTCGCGCGCCACGGTGCATGTGCTGCAACCGCTGGCTGAAGACGAGTTGGCCGAGTTGCTCGAGCGCGCGCGGGGGGCGACGAACGCACCGCCGTTCACGGATGCGGCGCGCAACCGACTGATCGGCTATGCCGATGGCGATGCGCGCCGCCTGCTCAACGTCGTCGAGAACGTTGCGGTCGTCATGGCCGATGCGGCGCAGATCGACGAACCCTTGCTCGAAAGAGCGCTCGGCGACCAACTGCGCCGCTACGACAAAGGCGGCGAGCAGTTCTACGACACGATCTCGGCGTTGCACAAAGCCGTGCGCGGCAGCGACCCCGACGCGTCGCTGTACTGGCTGGTGCGCATGTTGGACGGCGGCGTCGATCCGCGCTACGTGGCGCGGCGCGTCATCCGCATGGCCAGTGAAGACATCGGCCTGGCCGATCCGCGTGGCCTGCGCATGGCGCTCGATGCGGCCGAGGTCTATGAGCGGCTCGGATCGCCAGAAGGCGAACTGGCGCTCGCGCAGGCGGTGCTGTTTCTCGCCGCAGCGCCGAAGAGCAATGCCGCCTACGTGGCGTACAACGAGGCGCGTGCCTTCGTCAAGCAAGACGGCACGCGGCCCGTGCCGCTGCGCCTGCGCAATGCGCCGACGAAGTTGATGAAGCAACTCGACTACGGCACGGGCTATCGCTACGCGCACGACGAAGAAGAAGGTTTTGCGGCGGGCGAACATTACTTCCCCGACAACATTGGCCAGCCGCCGAACTTTTATCGCCCCACCGATCGCGGCCTGGAGCAGCAGATCGCCGAGAAGCTCGACCGCCTGCGCGCCGCCAACAAGAAGGCTCAGAGCACGTAGCCTCGGCGTGCCACGACGGCGCGCATGGCGAACGCCGTGCGGATGCGCGCCACATGCGGGAAGGCGGCGATGCGCTGACGGTGCACGCGCTCGTAGTCGCGCATGTCGGCCACGGCCACGCGCAGCAGGTAGTCGAAGTCGCCGCTCATCAAGTGGCATTCGAGGATGTCGTCGCAGGCCGCGACCGCGCGCTCGAAAGCGTCGAGCGCTTTGCCGACCTGGCTGTCGAGCGTGACTTCGATGAAGACCGTCATCGGCTTGCCGATCGCCTCGCCATTGAGCGTCGCGCTGTAGCCCTCGATCACGCCCTGTTCTTCGAGGCGCTGCAGGCGCCGCAAGCAGGCCGAGGCCGACAGGCCGATGCGCTGCGCCAACTCGGCGTTGGTCAGGCGCCCGTCGGTTTGCAGCGCGCGCAAAAGCTTCTTGTCGAGGGCATCAAGGTTCATGCGCGAATTCTGCGTTACGCCGCAGGATGTTGCGCGCATCGAGGGTTTGCGAGCGCGTTATTGGCAAGGTGTTGCGGCGCGTTGATTGCGACGATGAGGGCCTCGACCACAGCGACAGGACCACCATGCGCATCGGCGTGCCCAAGGAGATCAAGAACCACGAGTACCGCGTCGGCATGACGCCGGCCGTGGTGCGCGAGGCGGTGCACCACGGCCATGAGGTCATCGTGCAGGCCGGCGCCGGCAGCGGCATCGGTTGCGACGACGCGGCCTACATCGCCGCCGGCGCGCAGGTGTTGCCCACGGCCGAGGCCGTGTGGGGCAGCGCGCAGATGATCGTCAAGGTCAAGGAGCCGCAGCCTGCCGAATGCGCGATGCTGCGCAAGGGCCAGGTGCTGTTCACCTACCTGCACCTGGCACCCGATCCGCAGCAGGCCGAAGGCTTGTTGAAGAGCGGCTGCACCGCGATCGCCTACGAAACGATCACCGACGAGCGCGGCGGTCTGCCGCTGCTGGCGCCGATGAGCGAAGTTGCGGGCCGCATGGCCATTCAAGTCGGCGCAGTGGCGCTGCAAAAAGCCAATGGCGGGTTGGGCGTGCTGCTCGGCGGCGTGCCGGGTGTCGCGCCGGGGCGTGTCGTTGTCATCGGGGGTGGTGTGGTCGGCACACATGCCGCGCGCATGGCCATCGGCCTCGGCGCCGAGGTGCTGATTCTCGACAAGTCGCTGCCGCGTCTGCGGCAGATCGACGAGGCTTTCGACGGCCGCATCCGCACGCAATACGCCACCCTGGACGCCACGGAAGCGGCCGTTGTGAACGCAGACCTCGTCATCGGCGCTGTGCTCGTTCCCGGCGCGGCCGCACCGAAGCTGATCAAGCGCGCCCAACTCTCGCGCATGCAACCTGGCGCGGTGATCGTCGATGTGGCCATCGACCAGGGCGGCTGCTTCGAGACATCTCGTGCAACGACCCATGCCGAGCCGACGTATGTCGAGGGTGGCATCGTGCACTACTGCGTCGCCAACATGCCCGGTGCGGTGCCGCGCACATCGACCTTCGCGCTCAACAACGCCACGCTGCCGTTCACGCTGGCGCTCGCCGACAAGGGTTGGCGGCGTGCCTGCGCCGACGATGCACACCTCGCCGCGGGACTGACGGTGCACGACGGTGCGATCACACACGAGGCCGTCGCGCGTGGTCTCGGCAAGGCCTTCTCGCCGCTGGCCGACGTGCTGCGTTGAGATCAACGGCGGGGCTCTGCTGCGCAAGGGTAATCCTTGCGCGGGGCACGATCCTTGCCTGCCTAGAATCGGCCGCGCCTGCGGGCTGAAAACAGGAGCAAACGGGTGGAAACCTTCTTCCAACAGGTGATCAACGGCCTCGTACTGGGCAGCATGTATGCGCTCGTCGCGCTCGGCTACACGATGGTGTACGGCATCATCAATCTGATCAACTTCGCGCACGGCGAGGTGCTGATGGTCGGTGCATTGACGAGCTGGACGGTGGTCAGCGCGTTGGAGAACACCGGCATGCCCGGGTGGCTGCGGCTGCTGCTCTCGGTGCCGGTGTCGATCGCCATCTGCGCGACGCTGAACTTCGCCATCGAGAAGGTCGCCTACCGGCCGTTGCGCAACGCGCCTCGATTGGCGCCACTGATCACCGCGATGGGCATGAGCCTGTTGCTGCAGACGCTGGCGATGATCATCTGGAAGCCCAACCCGAAGCCGTTCCCGATCCTGCTGCCGAGCGAGCCGATCAACCTCGGCGGCCCGGTGATCAGCATCGTGCAGATCATGATCCTCGGCCTGACGGCGGCGATCCTCGCGGCGCTGATGTACCTCGTCAACAAGACCAAGCTCGGCCGCGCGATGCGTGCCACCGCCGAGAACCCGCGCGTGGCCGCGCTGATGGGCGTGCGGCCGGACTTCGTCATCTCGGCGACGTTCATCATCGGCGCAGCGCTGGCAGCCGTGGCCGGCATCATGTGGGCGGCCAACTACGGCACGGTGCAGCACTCGATGGGGTTCCTGCCGGGCCTGAAGGCGTTCACCGCCGCCGTGCTCGGCGGCATCGGCAACCTGGCCGGTGCGGTCGTCGGCGGCATCCTGCTCGGACTGGTCGAGGCCATCGGCGCCGGCTACCTGGGCTGGATCACCGGCGGCGTGCTCGGCAGCCAGTACTCCGACATCTTCGCCTTCATCGCGCTGATCCTCGTGTTGACGTTGCGGCCATCGGGTCTGCTCGGCGAGCGCGTCGCTGATCGAGCATGAGGAGGAACTGAGCATGAGCAAGCAAAAACAAGTCTTCTTCTTCCTCCTCGCCGCGGCCGCGCTGATTGCGCTGCCGCTGTTCGCGCAGCAGTTCGGCCAGGGCCCCGTGCGCATCATGGCGTCGGCGCTGCTCTACGTGCTGCTGGCGCTGGGCCTGAACATCGTCGTCGGTTATGCCGGACTGCTCGACCTCGGCTTCGTTGCCTTCTATGCCGTCGGCGCGTACATGTACGCCTTGCTGGCCAGCCCGCACCTCGCCGAAAACTTCGAGAGTTTCAAGGCCCTGTTCCCGAACGGCTTGCACACGCCGATCTGGGTGGTGATCCCGGCCGCGGCCCTGCTCGCCGCGGCAGCCGGTGTGCTGCTCGGCACGCCGGTGCTGAAGCTGCGCGGCGACTACCTGGCCATCGTCACGCTCGGCTTCGGCGAAATCATCCGCGTCTTCATGAACAACCTCGAGCAGCCGGTGAACATCACCAACGGCCCTCGCGGCCTGGACCGCATCGACTCGATGAACCTGTTCGGCTTCTCGTTCGGCAAGGCGATCGACTTCGGCGACTACCGCATCAACTCGGTGGTGCTGTACTACTGGCTGTTCCTCGGCCTGGTCATCGGCAGCCTGCTGGTCTGCTACCGGCTGGAGCGCTCGCGCATCGGCCGCGCCTGGATGGCGATCCGCGAAGACGAGATCGCGGCCAAGGCGATGGGCATCAACACGCGCAACATGAAGCTGCTGGCCTTCGGCATGGGTGCGACCTTCGGCGGCGTCTCCGGCGCGATGTTCGCGGCCTTCCAGGGTTTTGTTTCACCCGAGTCGTTCAGCCTGATGGAGAGCGTGATGATCGTCGCCATGGTCGTCGTCGGCGGCATCGGCCATCTGCCGGGCGTGGTCGTCGGTGCGCTCTTGCTGGCGATCCTGCCCGAGGCGCTGCGCTACGTCGCCGGCGACATCCAGAACATGACCGGCGGGCGCATCGACTCTTCCATCCTGCGCCAGTTGCTGATCGCGCTGGCGATGATCCTGGTCATGCTGTGGCGGCCGCGCGGGCTGTGGCCGTCGCCCGAGCACGGCAAGGCGGCGCCGGCCGCGCTGGCGAAGTGAGGGCGATGAGATGAGCGACAAAACCGTCCTCAAGGTCGCCGGCGTCTCCAAGCGCTTCGGCGGCCTGCAAGCGCTGTCGGACGTCGGCATCACGATCAGCGAAGGCCAGGTCTATGGCCTGATCGGCCCCAACGGCGCCGGCAAGACGACGTTCTTCAATGTCATCACTGGGTTGTACACGCCCGACTCCGGCACCTTCGAGCTCGGCGGCGCGCCGTACAAGCCCGAGGCCGTGCACCAGGTCGCCAAGGCCGGCATCGCGCGCACCTTCCAAAACATCCGCCTGTTCGCCGAGATGACGGCGCTCGAAAACGTGATGGTCGGCCGTCACGTGCGCACGCATTCGGGCCTGGTCGGCGCGGTCTTCCGCACCCCTGGCTTCAAGGCCGAAGAGAAGGCGATCGCCGACCGGGCACAGCAACTGCTCGATTACGTCGGCATCGGCAAGTACACCGAGTACAAGGCGCGCACGCTGTCTTACGGCGACCAGCGGCGATTGGAGATTGCGCGTGCGCTGGCCACCGACCCGAAGCTGATCGCCCTCGACGAACCCGCGGCCGGCATGAACGCGACCGAGAAGGTCGTGCTGCGCGAGTTGATCGACCGCATCCGCAAGGACAACCGCACGATCCTGCTGATCGAGCACGACGTGAAGCTGGTGATGGGCCTGTGCGATCGCGTCACCGTGCTCGACTACGGCAAGCAGATCGCCGAAGGCACGCCGTACGACGTGCAGCGCAATCCCAAAGTGATCGAGGCCTACCTCGGCGCCGGCGCGGGAACACATTGACATGGCACCACCACCCTCCTCAAAGTCACCAACCTCAAGGTCGCTTACGGCGGCATCCAGGCCGTCAAGGGCGTCAGCTTCGAAGTCCGTCAGGGCGAGCTGGTCAGCCTGATCGGCGCCAACGGGGCCGGCAAGACGACGACGTTGAAAGCCATCACCGGCACGCAGCCGGTGGCCAGCGGCGAGATCGAGTTCATGGGCAAGGCGATCAAGGGCCAGGGCGCGTGGAACCTCGTCAAGCAGGGCCTGGTGATGGTGCCGGAAGGCCGCGGCGTGTTCGCGCGCATGACGATCGTCGAGAACCTGCAGATGGGCGCCTTCGTGCGCAACGACAAGGAGATCGACGCCGACATCGACAAGGTCTTCGCCATCTTCCCGCGCCTGAAGGAGCGCGCCGCGCAGCTCGCCGGCACGATGAGCGGCGGCGAGCAGCAGATGCTGGCGATGGGCCGCGCGCTGATGGCCCGGCCCAAGGTGCTGCTGCTCGACGAGCCGTCGATGGGCCTGTCACCGATCATGGTGGACAAGATCTTCGAAGTGGTGAACGACATCCACAAGCAAGGCACCACCGTGCTGCTGGTCGAGCAGAACGCCAGCCGCGCGCTCGGCCTGGCCAACCGCGGCTACGTCATGGAGTCCGGCGAAGTGACGATGGACGGCGACGCCAAGGTGCTGCTGGCCGATCCCCGTGTACGCGCAGCGTACTTGGGTGAATGAGTTGCGGGCGGCTTATCTGGGCGAGTGAGCTTCAGGGTTTTTCTGCGAGCACTTTCAAGTTGGCCAGCCCGGCCTCGAAATCCTTGCCGACCATCTTGTCGCCGAACAGTGCGATCCATCTGAACAGCGGGTTGCTGCCCATGTTGCCGTTCATCGTCCACGTCACCTTCGTGGCGTTGCCTTCGGACTTCAGCAGCAGGTCGCCGCCGGAGGTGGTGCCGAAGTCGGGGAAGTAGAGGTCATAGGCGACACGCCTGCCGGGCTCGGCCGCGGTGAACGTCATCTTGCCGTCGCCCTCGGTCTTGCTCTTCCACTCCCACGCCGCGCCGGCGCCCGAGGGCGGGCCGCTGTAGGTGATGGCCATCGCCGGGTCGCGCCGGTTCCATACCGACCAGCGCTTCCATTCGCGCGGGTCGGCGAGCAGCGCATAGACCTTGTCCGCCGGCGCGTTGATGCTGACGCTGCGCACCGCCTTGAACTCCGGCGACAAGGCATAACCGCCGAGGAACAACAGCGCTGCCAGACCGATCAATACGATCGCCAACCACTTCAGGATCTTCAACATGGGGCGCCTCCTGGACCTGTGCCGGTGCAAAAGTCTGCGCGCCGGGGCCGGTCGGCGCAAGGGTGGCATCATCATGGCCCATCGCACCGTCACACCAGCGCTTGGCGCATCGTTGCAAGGACAGCCGCATGACCCCGACCCGTTGCTTCGTCACCCTGGCCGTCGCGGTCCCCTTGGCTCTTGCCTCGTGGCAGGGCCAGGCGCAGACCGCGCCGAAGATCGTCGTCCCGGCGTCGCCGGCGGTCAAGGCCGCAGGCCCGAAGACGCTGGGCGGCAAGGCGCCCGTCGGCAAGATGCTGACGCGCGACGAGCTGCGCACCTGCCTGAAGCGCCTGGACGGCGTCAACGCCGGCACCAAGGATCTCGAGCAGCGCCGTGCTGCGCTCGACAAGGAGAAGGAAGATCTGGTCAAGAGCGGCGATGCGTTGAAGGCCGACCGTGCCGACGTGGACACCAAGCTCGCTGCGGTGCGCGACTGGGAGGGACGCATGCGCGCCCATGGCGCCGAGATCGAAACGTTCAATCAGCGCTTGAAGGCGGCAGACGAGGGGCCGCGCGCCAAGCGCGAAGAGATGGCCAAGGAGTTCGACGCCGAGCGCGAGCGCCTGGCCAAGGCGCGCGTGCCGCTCGGCGAGGAAGAGGCCCGCCTGGTGCCCGTGTATCAGAACGCGGTCAAGGCCTACAACGACAAGGCCGCCGCCCGCGACACCGTCGTGGCCGACTGGAACGGCCGCAACAAGGCCCTCAACGAGCAGAGCGCCAAGCAGGAAGACGATCGCAGCGCCTGGCTCGCCGAATGCGCGAACCGGCCGTACCGCGAAGACGATGAGATCGCGATCAAGCAAGGCAAATGAGGTTTAGACATGAACGCCCGTGACGAGACTGCCGCCAACCCGCTGCTGCAACCCTGGACCGCGCCGCACGGCCTGCCGCCGTTCGACGCGATCCGCGCCGAGCATTTCGCGCCGGCCTTCGTTGCGGCGATGCGCGAGCACCGCAGCGAGCTCGACGCGATCGCCGCGCAGACCGAAGCACCGAGCTTCGGCAACACCGTCGCCCGGCTCGATGCCAGCGGGCGCCTGTTCGCGCGCCTCGACGGCGCGTTCCACAACCTCTGCGCTTCGGAAACGTCCGACGCCTTGCAGGCCGCACAGCGCGAGCTCGCGCAGCCGATGGCCGCGCACAGCAACGCGATCTACCTCAACGAGCGCCTGTTCGCGCGCCTCGACGACTTGCACGCGCGCCGCGCAGCGCTCGGCCTGTCGGCCGAACAACAACGCCTGCTCGAACAACTGCACAGCGATTTCGTGCGCGCCGGGGCGCGTCTGCAAGGCGCTGACCGCGAACGCTTTGCGGCGTTGAACGAACGCCTGGCGGCGCTGATGACAGCGTTCGGCCAGAACGTGCTTGCCGACGAAACCGCCTTTCGCCTGACGCTGGCCACCGAGGCCGACATGGCGGGCCTGCCGGCCTTCGTGCGCGACGCGGCGCGCCAGGCGGCAGCGGACCGCGGCTTGTCGGGCGCGGTCATCACCTTGTCGCGCTCGCTGATCGTGCCCTTCCTGACGTTCAGCGAGCGGCGCGATCTGCGTGAAGCCGCTTGGCGCGCCTGGACGACGCGCGGCGAGCACGACGGCCCGACCGACAACCGCGGCGTGATCCGCGAAATCCTCGAGCTGCGCGCCGAGCAGTCCGCGCTGCTCGGCTACGCGAGTTTTGCCGACTATGCGCTGGCCAACTCGATGGCGCGCACGCATGGCGCGGTGATGCGGCTGCTCGACGATGTCTGGTCGCGCGCGTTGCCGGCGCTGGAGCGTGAGCGCGCCGAGCTGATGGCGCAGATGCAAGCACAAGGCGTGACGCACACCATCGAGCCCTGGGACTGGCGCTACTGGGCCGAGCAGGTCCGCCAGCGCGAGTACGCGATCGACGATGCCGAGGTCAAGCCGTACTTTCCGTTGGAGCGCATGGTCGCCGCGGCGTTCGACTGCGCCGAGCGTCTCTTTGGCGTGCGCTTCATCAAGCGCCAAGGACTCAAGCTCTACCACCCGGACGTCAACACCTACGAAGTGCGAGGCCGCGACGACCAACTGGTCGGCGTCTTCCTGCACGACAACTTCGCCCGTCCGTCCAAGCGCAGCGGCGCCTGGATGAGCCTGTACCGGCAGCAGACGAAGAACGGCGGTGCGGTGACGCCGATCGTCGTCAACAACAACAATTTTGCGAAGTCGGCGCCGGGGCAGCCGACGCTGCTGTCCTTCGACGATGTGCGCACGCTGTTCCACGAGTTCGGCCATGGCCTGCACGGCTTGTTGTCGGACGTTGGCTACGAGCGCCTCTCGGGCACCAACGTGCTGCGCGATTTTGTCGAGCTGCCGTCGCAGTTGTTCGAGCATTGGACGAGCGAGCCCGAGGTGCTGCGCCGCCACGCGCGGCACGTGCAAACCAACGAGCCGATCCCCGATGCGCTGATCGAGCGCCTGAAGCGCGCGCAACGCTTCGGCCAGGCTTCGAGACGGTGCGCTACACGGCGAGCGCGCTGACCGACATGGCGGTGCACGCATTGCCGCGCGATCGGGTGCCGGCCGATCCGGTGGCCTTCGAAGCGCAGGTGTTGAAGCAGCGCGGCTTGCCGCCGGGTGTCGGCGTGAATCACCGCTTCACGCACTTCCAGCACCTGTTCTACGGCTCGGGCTATGCGGCGGGGTACTACGTCTATCTGTGGGCCGAGGTGCTCGACGCCGATGCGTTCGATGCCTTCACTGAAGCCGGCAGCCCGTTCGATCCGACGGTGGCGCAGAAGCTGCTGAAGCACATCTATTCGGCGGGCGACAGCGTCGAGCCGGGGGCGACCTACGAAGCCTTCAGGGGCCGCGCGGCGCGCATCGAGTCGATGCTGGAGAAGAAGGGGCTGTTGCAGCCCGTTTAGTTTCTCTTCTCGAGCCGCATCACTTCGTTCTCGCGCTTCATCGAGAAGCGCGTCAGGAAACTGTTGCCGAGCAGGATGTGCGGCATGTTGGCCGGCAGCACCAAGGCTTCGACGTTGGCGACTTCCACGTCGCCGACGCGCACCGAACTCAGCGTCACCGCATACACCGGCACGCGGCCGTTGGCGGTTTCGGCCAGGCCGCGCGTGCCGGCCTTGTAATCCACGCCCAGGCGCTCGGCCTCGGCCTGGCCCATGCTGACCTTGGTGGCGCCGGTATCGACCATGAACGACACGGCCTTGCCGTTGATCTGGCCGACGGTGTTGAAGTGGCCGCCGCTGCTCGCCATGAGGACGATTTCGTTGCCGCTGCGTGCGCTGGCGTCGCCACTGGCCTTGACCGGCCCGGCGCCGAGTTGCAAGGTGCGCCGTGCGCCGTCCACCGTCACTTCGGCTTGCGAGCCTGACAGCGAGAGCAGACGCACGCCCTTGACGCTGTTGCCCACCGTCACCGCGTGCGGCAAGCCATCGATCACCAGCAGCGCCTTTTGCGCACCGAGGTTGCCGTTCAACGTGACCGATTGCGCAGCCGCTGTGCCGGCAGCCCCCGCGAGCAGCAACGCGGCCAGATCTTTCCAAGCGAACGCCGCGGAGCGGGCTCTGCCCGGCCGCTGGCGTTGCCCCCTTGAGGGGGAGGCGGCGACGCCGCTTCGGGGGTGTTTCATCTCGAACGGTGCGCCTTGTGATTCTTCGATGAAAATTCTGACATGCAGACCCCTGCAACAACACCTCTGCACATCGAGCGCAACGTGAACCTGCGCACGTTGAATGCGTTTGCATTGCCGGCGCTGGCGGCGACGTTGGTTCGTGTGGACAGCGACGCCGCGCTGCGCCGTGTGATCGATCACGCCGAGCTCGGCCGCGCGCCCAAGCTCGTGCTCGGCGGCGGCAGCAATATCGTCTTCACGCGCGATCCGAAAAGCCTGGTGCTGAAGGTCGAAGTGATGGGGCGGCGTCTCGTGCAAGAGCGCGCCGATGCCTGGATCGTCGAAGCCGGCGCCGGTGAGAATTGGCACGACGTGGTGGCCTGGACGCTGCAGCAGGGCTGGCCGGGCTTGGAAAACCTGGCGCTGATTCCGGGCACCGTCGGCGCTGCGCCGGTGCAGAACATCGGTGCTTACGGTGTCGAGTTGCGTGAGCGTTTCGAGTCGCTCGACGTGGTCGATCTGATCACCGGCCGCAGCGCCACGCTCGATGTCGATGCCTGCCACTTCGGCTACCGCGACAGCGTGTTCAAGCAAGCACTTGCCGGCAAGAGCGTGATCACGCGCGTGCGCTTCCGTCTGCCCAAACCGTGGCAGCCGGTGCTCGGTTATCTCGAACTCGAACGGCGCATGCAGGACACCGGCACCTTGACCCCGGATGCGCAGACGGTGTTCGATTGGGTCTGCGCGATCCGCCGCGCCAAGCTGCCCGACCCTGCCGTCATCGGCAACGTCGGCAGCTTCTTCAAGAACCCGATCGTCAGCACCGAGCAGTGCCGCGACATCATCGGCCGCGACCCGGAGATCGTGCACTACCTGCTGCCCGACGGCACGGTGAAGCTGGCGGCTGGGTGGCTGATCGATGCCTGCGGCTGGAAGGGCAAATCGATCGGCCGCGCCGGCGTGTACGAGAAGCAAGCCTTGGTGCTCGTCAATCGCGGCGGCGCGTCGGGCGCCGAGGTGGTGACGCTGGCGCGGGCAATTCAGGAGAGCGTGTACGGGCGCTTCGGGATTCGGCTCGAACCTGAGCCCATCATTGTCTGATGGCTGACTTGGGGCGAAAGGCTTTGCACACCGACTCGTCGGTTTCGAGGTACGGCCCGCCAATGAGGTCGATGCAGTAGGGCACGGCCGCGAAGATGCCCGGCACGTCGGGCAATCCCGACAACGTTTCGGCAATCGACTTCGGCTGCCCCGGCAGGTTGATGATCAACGTCTGCTTGCGAATCACCGCGACCTGCCGCGACAAGATCGCCGTCGGCACGAACTTCAGGCTGATCTGCCGCATCTGCTCGCCGAAACCGGGCATCTCCTTGTCGGCAACGGCGAGTGTGGCTTCCGGCGTGACGTCGCGTGCCGCCGGCCCGGTGCCGCCGGTGGTCAGTACGAGGTCGCATTGCTTGATGTCCACGAGCTCGACCAGCGCATGCGTGATGCCCTCCTGCTCATCGGGAATCACGCGCGTGTCCCAGTCGATCGGGTTCTTCAACGCGCGCGTCAACCACTCCTTCAATGCCGGGATGCCCTTGTCTTCATAGACGCCGGCCGAGGCGCGGTCGCTCACCGAGAGCAAGCCGATCTTCACGGAGTCAGGGGATGTCATGTCAGGTGCGGCTTGATGAACCGGAACAGCTCGCGCCACGCGCGACCGTGGCGTTGCTCGGGCGGCAGTTCGGCGTCCTTGCGTGCGTTGCGGATCAGCGCGCGCAAGGGTTGCAGATCGGTTTGCGGATGTTCGGCCATCCAGCGTGTGAGGGCCTCGTCGTTGCCGACCAGTTCGGTGCGCCACAGCTCGGCCTGATGCAGCGCCAATGAATCGTGCGCATGGCCGAGCCTGGCGGCGGCCACGGCCTCGCGGATCGGTTCGATGTCGGCGTCGCGCATCAGCTTGCCGATGTACTGCATCTGGCGGCGCTTGCCTTCGTGCGAGCGGGTGTGGCGCCATTGCACGAGCGCGTCGCGCAAGGCTTCGGTCAACGGGGCCGCCGCGAGCGCGCTCTCGGACATCGTCGTCAGCGCCTCGCCGAGCGCCTGATGCTCGTGCGCTTCGCGCTTCAACGCGCTCTTGCTCGGCCGGGCGTAGGCGCTGGCGGGGGTGTCGCGATCGTCGCTTGGGTCGGCTTGCATGGCTGCTCGTTATCATAGTTCGCATGACAAAAGCCCAAGGTTTCGCCTACAGCCGCGAGCAGTTCCAGCAGTTGGTGGAGGATGTGCTGCGCATGGCACGCACCGCGGGCGCCAGCGACGCCGGCGTCGAAGTCTCCGAAGGCGCGGGGCTGTCGGTGTCGGTGCGCAAAGGTGCGCTCGAGAATGTCGAGCGCAACCGCGACAAGTCGATCGGCGTGGCGGTCTATCTCGGCCAGCGCCGCGGCAATGCGAGCACCTCGGACTTCTCGCGCGGCGCGCTCGAGCAGACGGTTCGCGCCGCGTACGACATTGCGCGCTTCACCGCCGAAGATCCGGTGGCCGGCTTGCCGGACGAGGCCGATCTGGCGCCGCCCGAAGCGACGCAGCGCGATCTCGACCTGTGTCATCCGTGGGCGATCGACGCGCAGGCCGCTGCCGCGCTGGCACTGCGTTGCGAAGCCGCGGCGTTTGCCACCGACCGCCGCGTCACCAACTCCGAAGGCGCGGGGGTGTCGGCGCAGCAGTCGCACTTCTTCATGGGCAACACGCGCGGTTTTCGCGGCGGCTATGCGAGCTCGCGCCACGGCGTGTCGGTGTCGCCGATCGTGGGCAAGAACCAGGACATGCAGCGCGACTATTGGTACACGTCGATGCGCGACGCTGCCGAACTCGCCGCGCCCGAAGCCGTCGGCCGCTATGCGGCAGAACGCGCGCTGTCGCGCCTGCAGTCGCGCAAGATCAGCACGCGCGAGGTGCCGGTGCTGTTCGAATCGACGCTGGCCTCCGGCTTGATCGGCGCCTACGTGCAAGCCACCTCGGGCGGATCGCTGTACCGCAAGTCGAGTTTTCTCGAAGGCTGCCTCGGCAAAGTGGCCATGGCGGAGCACCTCGACTTGCACGAGTTCCCGCATGTGCGCAAGGGCAAGGGCAGCGCGCCGTTCGACGACGAGGGCGTGACCACGCACGCGCGGCGCGTCGTCGATGGCGGCGTCGTCCAGGGCTACTTTTTGTCGAGCTACTCGGCGCGCAAGCTCGGCATGAAGACGACGGGCAACGCCGGCGGCGCGCACAACCTGACGCTGTCGAGCCGCTCGACGCAGCCTGGCGACAACCTCGACGCGATGCTGCGCAAGCTGGGCCGCGGCCTGTTCGTCATCGAGTTGATCGGCCAGGGCGTCAACGGCGTCACCGGCGACTATTCGCGCGGCGCGGCGGGCTTCTGGGTCGAGGGCGGGCGCATCGTCCATCCGGTGCACGAGATCACCATCGCCGGCAATCTGCGCGAGATGCTGAAGAGCATCGTGGCGGTCGGCGCCGACGCGTACACGTCGGGCAGCAAGACCACAGGCTCCCTGTTGATCGAGCGCATGAAGGTCGCGGGCAGCTGACGCTGCTGCGCGTGCCGCACGCGCGGGGAAACCCGTGGCGGTGTACAGGCCTCGCTCTCTAGAATTCGGCCGGTTCGTACTCCCTCATTTCTTCAGGAGACTTTTCGATGGAACGTCGTCTATTCGTTGGTGGTGCCGGCATGGCTGGCATCCTCGCTGCCGGCGTCGCGCCAGCGGTGCACGCCCAAGCCGCCATCCGCTGGCGCCTCACCTCGAGCTTCCCCAAATCGCTCGACACGCTGTTCGGCGTGACCGACGTCTTCGCCAAGAAGGTCAGCGACATGACCGGCGGCAAGTTCGTGATCTCCACCCATGCCGCCGGCGAGATCGTGCCGGCCTTCGGTACCGTGGACGCGATCCAACAGGGCACGGTCGAAGCGGCCAACACCGCGCCCTACTACTACTTCGGCAAGGATCCGACATTTGCCATCGGCTGCGCCATCCCGTTCGGGCTCAACAGCCGCCAGATGACGGCTTGGATGTACGAAGGCAACGGCCTGAAGCTGATGCGTGAGTTCTACAAGCAATACAACATCCTCAGCTTTCCGATGGGCAACACCGGCGCGCAGATGGGCGGCTGGTGGAAGAAGGAAATCAAGTCGCTGGCCGACGTCAAGGGCGTGAAGTTCCGCACCGGCGGCTTCAGCGGCAAGGTCTTCGAGCGCCTGGGCGGCGTGGCAGCCAACATCCCCGGCGGCGAAATCTACGCGGCGCTCGAGAAGGGAACCATCGACGCGGCCGAGTGGGTCGGCCCGTACGACGACGAGAAGCTGGGCTTTCAGAAGGTCTCGCAGTTCTACTGCTATCCCGGTTATTGGGAAGGCGGCCCGCAGCTCGACCTGCACGTCAACATCAAGGCCTACGACGCGCTGTCGGCCGAGTACAAGGCGATCGTCGAAGCCGCCGCGGCCTTCGCGCACACCGACATGCAAGCCAAGTACGACGCCCGCAACTCGGCCGCACTCAAGCGGCTGGTGGCCGGCGGCACCAAGCTGGTCCGCTTCCCGAAGGACATGATGGATGCGGCTTTCAAGGAATCGATGGCGCTGTACAGCGAGCTGTCGGCCAGCAATCCGGCGTGGAAGAAAGTCTATGAAGACTACTCGGCGTTCCGCCGTGACGCCAACCTCTGGTTCCGTTTCACCGAGGCCGGGTTCGACGACTACATGCAGAACGCCAAGCTGTAATCGCGTCTGAAGGCGACGAGGGGCTGCGGCACTGCCGCAGCCCCTTTTTCAGGAGCTACTTCTTCGCCTTGTCCTGTTCGAGCGAACGTCGCACCGCGTCCATGGGATCTTCCTCGGCCACGGGCGCACTCGATGACGGCAGCGCGGCAGGGGGTTCGGCTTGGCTCCGGCCGCCACCCATCTGCTGGATCATCTCGCCGGCCTTGTCGATGTCGAGGGTCCTTTCCTTGTCCAGGAACACCGTCACCGTCTGCGGAAAGAAGATGACGATCGCCACCAGGATCAGCTGGATGGCGATGAACGGGATCGCGCCCATGTAGATGTCTCGCGACTCGACCTTGCGTGGCAGCGACTTGTTCTTGAACAGCGTGTCGGCGATGCCGCGCAGGTAGAACAGCGCGAAGCCGAACGGCGGGTGCATGAAGCTGGTCTGCATGTTGACGCAGATCATCACGCCGAACCAGACCAGATCGATGCCGAGCTTGGCCGCGACCGGCGCCAGGAACGGAATGATGATGAAGGCGATCTCGAAGAAGTCGAGAAAGAACGCCAGGAAAAAGATGAAGATGTTGACTGCGATCAGGAAGCCGAGCTGGCCGCCGGGCAGGCCGGCCAGCATGTGCTCGATCCAGATGCCGCCGTCCACGCCCTGGAAGACGAGCGAGAACACGCGCGAGCCGATCAGGATGAAGACCACCATGGCGGTGATGCGCATCGTGTTCAGCAGCGCCTGCTTGAGCAGATCGAGGCTCAGGCGCTTGTGCATCGCGGCCAGGATGAAGGCGCCCACGGCGCCCATCGCACCGGCCTCGGTCGGCGTGGCGATGGCGGTGTTCATACCCGGGCAATCCGCCCATGCTGCCGAGCACGGTGAAGATCAGCACCGCCGAAGGAATGATGCCGCGCAGGCACTTCGACCACAGCGGCCAGCCTTTGCAGCGTGCGGCGCCTCCTTGGGCACGCCCGGCACATGCGCCGGCCTGATGCGCGACAGCATGAAGGTGTAAAGCGCGAACAGCGCCACCTGCAGCAGCGATGGGCCCCAGGCGCCCTTGTACATGTCGCCGACGGGTTTGCCGAGCTGGTCGGCAAGCACGATCAGCACCAGCGACGGCGGCACCAGTTGCGTGATCGTGCCCGACGCGGCCAGCACGCCGGTCGCATAGCGCATGTTGTAGCCCCAACGCATCATCACCGGCAGCGAGATCATCGCCATCGCGATCACCTGGCCGGCCACGGTACCGGTGATGGCGCCGAGGATGAAGCCGACGATGATGACGGAGTAGCCGAGACCGCCTCGCACCGGTCCGAAGAGCTGACCCATCGAGTCGAGCATGTCCTCAGCCAGGCCGCAGCGCTCGAGGATCGTGCCCATCAAGGTGAAGAACGGGATCGCCAGCAGCAGGTCGTTGGACAGGATGCCGAAGACGTTGAGCGGCAGCGCGGTCATGAAGCTGGCTGGGAACCAACCCATCCAGACCGCGAAAAAGCCGCAAGCCAGGCCGAGTGCCGTCAACGAAAACGACACCGGAAAGCCGATCAGCAGCACGAAGACGAGCCCCGCGAACATCAGCGGGGCGAAGGTGGCCATCGTCATTGCAGTGGCCTTTCGTAGTGGAAGTCGCCTTCGTATTTGTGCGCCAGCCAAGCCACACGTTTGATGGCTTCCGACACACCCTGCGCAAAAAGCAGCGCAAAGCCGAGCGGCAGCATCAACATCGCCGGCCAGCGGATCAGGCCGCCGGCGTTGCTCGACATTTCGCCGGTCTCGTACATCTTGATGAACAACGGCCAGGCGAAATAGATCATGACCAGCATCGACGGCAACATGAACAGCACCAGACCCACCAGGTCGATCAGCGCCTGGGTGCGGCCGGAGCCCCGGCCGTAGAGCACGTCCACCCGCACATGCTCGTTGACCCGCAGCACCTGCGAAGCGCCCAGCATCACGCAAGCGGCGAACAGGTACCACTGGATTTCCAGGAAGGCATTCGAGCTGTAGTTGGCGGCATAACGCACGACGGCATTCGCAGCGCTGATCAGACAGGATGCAAAGACCGCCCACTTCGCGAGGACCGCGAAGCGGTCGGTCAAGTGGTCAATCCCACGCGAGAGGGAGAGCAAACCGTTCATGCGACGCTCCGTAAGAACGGCGGCGATGTTGTCAGCATCACCGCGGTCGCTGAAAGGGTTCTAACCCCTACGTGCCGGCACGTGTGTTGCGCTTGCATGAACAGGTTGGTCGAGCGCGCGCCGCTGCGGCAGAACGCCAGCAGCGGCCGCGGCAGGTCCTCGAGCAGCGCGGCAAACGCGGCGATCTGCTCCGGCGTCTGGCCGCCACCGCTGACCGGCAGGAAACGGTATTCGAGGCCCGCCGCCTTGGCTGCCGCCTCGATCGCCGCGTTGGTCGGCTGATCGGGCCCATGCTCGAAGTCGGGCCGGTTGTTGACGACGCTGCGAAAGCCCGCGCGCGCCACGTCGGCCATGGCTTCGGGCGTCAGTTGCGGCGCGACGCAGACATCGGCGGCAACCTGGCGAACAGGCAATTGCGGCAGGTTCATTTCAGCGCTCCCTTGACCGCCGCCGAGACCATGCCCATGTCGGCCTTGCCGGCGAGTTGCGCTTTGACGGCGCCCATCACCTTGCCCATGTCGCCGGGGCCGGTGGCGCCGAGCTCCTTGACGATGCGCGCCACCTCGGCCGCCACTTCATCGGCCGACAGGCGCTGCGGCAGATAGCCTTCGAGCACTTTCATTTCGGCGGTTTCCTTGTCCACCAGATCGGTGCGGCCGGCCTGTGAAAACGCGGCGATCGAGTCCTTGCGCTGCTTGACCATCTTGTCGAGCACGCCGACCACCTGCACGTCGTCGAGCGTGATGCGCTCATCGACTTCGCGCTGCTTGATCGCGGCCAGCAGAAAACGGATCGTGCCCAGGCGCTCGGCGTCCTTGGCGCGCATCGCGGTCTTCATGTCGTCGGTGATGCGGTCTTTGAGACTCATGTCGGTTCTCCAGAAACGAAAGAGCCCGCTGCGGTGTCCCGCGCGGGCTTGGCTGTCAGATGGTCGAGAAGCTCAGTACAGCTTCTTCGGCAACTGCATCGAGCGCACGCGCTTGTAGTGTCGCTTCACGGCGGCCGCCTTCTTGCGCTTGCGCTCGGCGGTCGGCTTCTCGTAGAACTCGCGAGCGCGCAGGTCGGTGAGCAAGCCCAGTTTTTCGATCGTGCGCTTGAAGCGGCGCAGGGCCACATCGAAAGGCTCGTTCTCTTTGACGCGGATCGTGGTCATGAAACGGGAAATCCTTGGGTTGTACCCGCTGTTGCTGCAGGCGCGGGTAGATCAGAAAAGCCCAAGATTATAGCCACAACCGGCAGCGGGGCGAACTCCCGAGCCCGTGCCGCCAACCGGGTGCTGGCGGTGGCTACCATTGCGGGATGTCTGATGCGGCTCTGGATCCCCGACTGGCGGCCTGCCTGGCGCCGCTGGCGCCGTCGCTGGTGGCCCAGACCGGGCGCGGCCTGGTCATCAAGGACGGCGGCAGCGGCGCCTGGCTGCATGTCAACACCGTCATGGCGCAGTGGCTGGGCCGAGCTGCCGAGGACTTGATCGGGCGCCCGCCGGCCCTGGACAGCGAGCTGTTCGGCGAGGCGGCGACCGCGTTGCGAGTCGCCGAGCAGGCCGCCGCGACGCAGTCCGAGGCGACCGCGGCCGAGCACAAGGTGGAGCTGGGTGGCGTGCGCCGCGAGTTCGAAGTGCTGCGCCAGCGGCTGGCGGGCCCGGACGGCCAGTGGCTGCTGGCCGCCGTCTGGCACGACCTGGCGCCCGATCGGCGCCGCGAAACCCAGCTTCGCAACGCCCTCGAGCAACTCGAGCAGCAGCAATTGGCCAACGTGCAGTTGCGCCGCGAAGCCCAGACAGCGCAGTCGCCACGCGACACGGCCACCGGCTTGTCCAACCGCGCGGCCTTCGAGGACCAGTTGCGGCGCGAGGTCGATCTGTCCACGCGCGAGCACCGCGAATTTGCGCTGGTGCAGATCGAGATCGACGCCTTGGCCGACGACGTGGCCGCGCTCGGCGCCGCGGTGCGGCCGCGCGTGCTCGAGGCCCTCGGCCGGCTGCTGCGCAGCAACACGCGGGCGATGGACGCCTCGTGCCGCTACGACGACAACCGCTTCACCGTGCTGCTGTCCGGCGTCGGCCTGGCCACGGCGCATTCGCGCATGGAAGGCTTCCGCCGCCAATGCGCGACCCAGATCGTGGCCCACGAGGGCCGCGACATCGGTTTCACCGTGTCGATGGGCGTGGCCAGTTTTCCGCACACGGCGCAGACGCAGGATCAACTGCGCGATGCCTGTGAATCGGCGTTGACCGAAGCCCGCCAGCGCGGCGGCAACCGGGTCACGCTGGCCAGCATCCAGTTCGGCACGAACTGAGCTCAGGCCTTCATCAACGCGCGCACATGCGCGGCGCTGCCGCTGGCCAGCCCTTGCAGGCTGTAGCCGCCTTCGAGTGTCGAGACGACGCGGCCGCGCGCGCATTCTTCGGCCACCGCCATCAACTCGCGCGTGATCCAGTGAAAGTCGTCGTCGGTCAGCGACAGGCCGCCGAGGGGGTCGAGGTGGTGGGCGTCGAAGCCGGCGGAAATCAGCAGCAGTTCGGGCGCAAAGTCGCGCAGCGCCGGCAGCATCTGCGTGCGCATGTGGCGGCGGAACGTTGCCGAATCGCAGCCTTGCTGCAGCGGGATGTTGACGATGTTGCCGGCCACGCCGGCCTCGCTGCGCGCGCCCGTGCCCGGGTAGAAGGGCGACTGGTGGCTGGAGCCGTAGAACAGGTCCGGGTCGTCGTAGAAGCAGTTCTGCGTGCCGTTGCCGTGGTGCACGTCGAAGTCCATCACCGCCACGCGGCGCAGGCCATGTGCGGCGCGGGCATGCAGGGCGGCGATGGCGGCCTGGTTGAAGATGCAAAAGCCCATCGCCCGCTCGGCCTCGGCATGGTGGCCGCAGGGGCGCGTGGCGCAGAAGGCGTTGCGGGACTGGCCGCTGACGACGTCATCGACCGCCAAGCAGGCCGCGCCGACGCAGCGCAGCACCGCTTCCCAGGTGCCGGGCGACATGATCGTGTCGCCGCCGTCGAGCATGCGCAAGCCGTCGCGTGGCGCGGCTTTCTCCACCGCAGCGACGTAGGACGCGCTGTGCGCAAGGAGAATTTGTTCGCGCGTTCCACGTGGGGCGTCGCGGCGCCGCGCAGCCGAGAACGCCGGTGCTTCGAGGGCCTGCAAGACGGCCGCGAGGCGTTGCGGCGACTCCGGGTGGTGCAGACCGGGACGATGTTCAAGACAAGCGGGGTGGCTGTAGATCGAAGTGATCATCGAACTCTCTCAATGCATGTGCACGCAGTCCGCATCGTGACAGGCCTCGCGCCTCGGCGACGGGGCGGGTTGTCCCTTGATCTTGACTGCGGTCAATAGAAGTTATCGTGGACCTGCCGACGATGACGCTATCAATCCCCGGAGTGACATGGCGCAGTGCCCCAGGCGGCCCGCCACTCCTGACCGACAACACCGACTGGAGACATGACCATGCCCACTCTATTCGCTTCCGGCCGCGTGACGCCGGGCCGCTCCTCGATCACACCTTGGGCTGCGCTGGCCTGTGCCGCAGCGGCGATGTCCGCCGCGCCCGCGTACGCGGCGTGGGAGCCGACCAAACCCGTCGAGTTCGTTGTGCCGGCCGGCACCGGCGGCGGCGCCGACCAGATGGCGCGGCTGGTGCAAGGCATCATCGTCAAGCACAAGCTGATGAAGGAGTCGATGGTCGTCGTCAACAAGTCCGGCGGCGCGGGGGCCGAGGGCTTCCTCGAAGTCAAGGAAGCCAAGGGCAACCCGCACAAGATCATCGTCACGCTGTCCAACCTGTTCACCACGCCGATGGCCACCGGCGTGCCCTTCAACTGGAAGGACATGACGCCGGTGTCGATGATGGCGCTCGACCAGTTCGTGCTCTGGGTGAATGCCGAGGCGCCGTACAAGACGGCTGCCGAGTTCGTGACCGCAGTCAAGGCGGCAGGCCCTAGCAAGATGAAGATGGGCGGCACCGGCTCGAAGCAGGAAGACCAGATCCTCACCGTCGGCCTCGAAAAGGCGACCGGCACCAAATTCATCTACGTGCCGTTCAAGGGCGGCGGCGAGGTCGCCGTGCAACTGGTCGGCAAGCACATCGACTCGACCGTCAACAATCCGATCGAAGCCGTGGCGCAGTGGCGCGCCGGCTCGCTGCGGCCGCTGTGCGTGTTCGACGACAAGCGCATGCCGTACAAGGAAAAGATCACCGCCACGCAGTCGTGGAACGACATCCCGACCTGCGCCGAAGCCGGCGTGAAGACCGACTACGTGATGCTGCGCGGCATCTTCATGGCGCCAGGCGTGACGCCCGAGCAGACGCAGTTCTACGTCGATCTGATGAACAAGGTGCGGGCGACGCCGGACTGGAAGGACTACATGGAAAAGGGTGCCTTCAACCAGACCGCGATGGCCGGCACGGACTTCGTCAAGTGGCTCACGTCCGCTGAACTGATGCACCGCGCGCTGATGACCGAGGCCGGTTTCCTCGCCAAGCCGTAAGCACTTGCGCGGGCGCCCAGAAGCGCCCGCGGCCCTTCCCCAAGCCTTCAAGGTTCACGAAGCCCCGGCCGCGCGCAGCAGGCCGCGGCTGGTTTCATGCCGACCGCTACAGGAGAGCGCGATGTCGCCACCAGACAGCAGCAGCAGTGAAGCGCCGGGCCGCACCGTCGCCCGCAACTCGACCCTCGACGCTGTCGTCGCTGCCTGTCTGTGCGTGATCGGCGTGGTCGAGATCATCGAAGCGCGGCGACTCGGCGCCGAATGGACCAGCGACGGCCCGGGCGCCGGCTACTTCCCGTTCTACATCGGCCTGATCCTGCTCGTCAGCGGCGCAGCCATTCTGGTGCAGTCGCTGCGCGCCAGGAAGAGCGACGACAGCACCTTCGTCGACAACGTGCAGCTCAAGCGCGTGCTGTCCGTACTCGTGCCTTCGGTGATCTACGTCGGCGCGATCATGGTGCTGGGTCTGTATGTGGCCTCGGCGATCTTCATCGCGCTGTTCATGATCGTGCTCGGCAAGTACTCGCCGATCAAGAGCATCGTCATCGGCGTGGTCGTCAACGCGCTGTTCTTCGTCATGTTCGAGGTCTGGTTCAAAGTGCCGCTGTTCAAGGGCGCGCTCGAGCCGCTTCGCTTCCTCGGCTATTGATCGGAACGCACGACCATGGAAGAACTCGGCGCACTGATGAACGGCTTTGCCGTCGTGCTTTCGCCGCTGAACATCGGCCTGATGTTCGTCGGCATCATCCTCGGCGTGCTCATCGGCGTGCTGCCGGGGCTGGGCGGCGCCAACGGCGTGGCCATCCTGCTGCCGCTGACGTTCACGATGTCACCCACGTCGGCGATCGTGATGCTGTCGTGCCTGTACTGGGGTGCGCTGTTCGGCGGCGCCATCACCTCGATCCTGTTCAACATTCCGGGCGAGCCGTGGTCGGTGGCGACCACGTTCGACGGTTATCCGATGGCACAGAAAGGCCAAGCGGGCCAGGCGCTGACGGCGGCCTTCACCTCGTCGTTCATCGGCGCCTTGGTCGCGGTGCTGATGATCACCTTCCTGGCGCCGCTGGTGGCCAAGTTCGCGTTGAAGTTCGGCGCGCCCGAGTTCTTCTCGGTGTACCTGCTGACGTTCTGCTCGTTCGTCGGCATGGGCAAAGGCAACCCGTTCAAGATTTTGGTCTCGATGGCGCTCGGCTTTGCCCTCGCGGCCGTGGGCATGGACACCGTGACCGGCCAGTTGCGCATGACCTTCGGCATCCCGGACCTGATGCGCGGCTTCGACTTTCTGATCGCGGTGATCGGCCTGTTCGGCATCGGCGAGATCCTGCTGTCGATGGAGGAGGGCCTGAAGTTTCAGGGCAAATCGGCCAAGATCAATGCCAAGGTCGTGTGGCAGACATGGAAGGAGTTGCCGCGCTACTGGGTGACGTCGCTGCGCTCATCGCTCGTCGGCATCTGGATGGGCATCACGCCCGGCGGCGCGACGCCGGCCTCGTTCATGAGCTACGGCTTGGCCAAGAAGATGAGCAAGAACGGCGCGAAGTTCGGCACCGGCGAGATCGAAGGCGTGATCGCGCCCGAGACCGCCGCGCATGCCGCCGGCACCAGCGCGCTGTTGCCGATGCTCGCCCTCGGCATCCCGGGCTCGCCGACCGCGGCCGTGCTGCTTGGCGGCCTCTTGATCTGGGGCCTGCAACCCGGGCCGTTGCTCTTCGTCGAGCAGAAGGAGTTCGTCTGGGGCCTGATCGCGTCGATGTACCTCGGCAATCTC
>CAWFJZ010000030.1:0-13013 GCA_963816315.1 uncultured beta proteobacterium | reverse complement strand
GTCAGTGCAGCGAGCCCGAGTTCATGCTTCAATGGTATCGGCAGGACAACTCTCGCCGACAGTGCAAGTGAGCGTGAGTGTCAAAGCGTGACTGTGGTAACCGTGGCAGTGGCGCTTGCAAGGCCGTTGCTTGTGGAACGCATACGTCGGCGCCGACCCTAAGCTGCGAGTCGCTTGCATGGTGCCTGCATGGTTTTCGATTGGAGCCACCCGTGTTGAAGTCCTTGTTCGGAGAACTCGTGCCCACGCCGCTGAAGCCGGGTGGCCCGATGCCGGAGTTTGCCGCGACGGCAGTGCTCGAAAGCACCGACACGCGGGTGGCCGACGACGGCCGCATGCTCGAGCGCCATCACCAGGACCTGTTCTTCTCCGGCTCGCCGGCCGCGGCGATGCGCGAGCACCTGGCGCAAGCCCGCCACAACGACGACGTGCGCACGATCACGTTGCTCGACCCGGTGCGCCTGTGGGCGCCGGGCGTCATCAAGGCCTTGTCGGATGCCACCGGGCAGCCGGTCGAGCGCCTGCACCTGCGCGAGCAATCGACGCTGTCGATCCTGGCCACGCTCGAGCGCACCATCGTGCCGCGGCGCGGCGACGCCTCGCTGAAGATTTACCACGCCGACTTGCGCGTCTCCGAAGGCGAGAGCCTGGCGATTCCGTTCGTGCTGATGGAGCGCAGCCAGATGGCCGCGGTGATCGTCGGGCCGATGGTGCCGGGCGAAGTCGAAGCGATGCTGGTGGCGCTGCACCGCGCCGTCGCCGAACCGACCTGGAAGTGCGAATCGCTGCTCTTCCTGCTGCCGCCGTCGGCGCTGTGGATCGCCAGCAAGATCGCCGCGCTCGACTGGCCGCCGAGCCTGCATGTCGAAGTGATCGACGAGCCGCTGACCGGCACCTCGTCGGTCTGGAACGCGCTGCTCGCTGCCTGGGACCGCCAGCAGACGCCGACGGAGCAGGCCGCCGACCCGGCGGCGATCGACGCGCGCAATGTCGCCCGTCAGTTGCGCATGCTGATGCTGACCGACGGCGTGCAAGGCGCCGCGCTGGCCGACGCCACCGACGGCGACCTGCTGGCCGGCGAGTCGCGCGACAACGCGGTCGATCTGAAGCGCGCCGCCGCAGCGCTGGCGCCCGTGCTGCGCGCGCACCGCAAGGCGCATGAGGACATGGGCCTGGCCGGTTCGCTCGAAGAATTCAGCGTCGCTTCCGGCACCGCGCACCATTTGGTGCGGCCGCTGGCGCGCCGGCCGCATCAGTTTCTGTTCGCGCGGCTCGAACGTCAGCATGCGAACCTGGCGCTGCTGCGTTTCAAATTGGCAGAAGCCGAACGAGGCCTCGGCTGAACGACGGCCCCAAGACGCCGCTATGCGGCGTCGCCCCCCGAGGGGATCTCGGCGGTCGCTTGGGAGCGGCCCGGCGCGCCGCCGAGCGCTAACATTGGCTCCATGAGCCAAGTCCTCTTCGACTACACGCGTCAAGACGCCACCGGCGCGAGCAAAACGGCGCACGCCTGGGCGCGCGTGCCGGCGTTGCTGACCGCGGGCGAACGCGCCACCGCGAAGACACGCGCGAAGGCGCTGCTGCGCGAACACAACGCGGTGCTCGTGGCGCACTACTACGTCGATGGCGACCTGCAAGACCTGGCGCAGGAGAGCGGCGGCTGCGTCGCCGATTCGCTAGAGATGGCTCGCTTCGGCCGCGACCATGCGGCGCAGACATTGGTCGTCGCGGGCGTGCGCTTCATGGGCGAGAGCGCGAAGATTCTGTCGCCGCACAAACGCGTGCTGATGCCCGACCTCGAAGCCACCTGCTCGCTCGACCTCGGCTGCCCGCCGGACGAATTCGCCGCCTTCTGCGACGCGCACCCGGAGCGCAAGGTCGTCGTCTATGCCAACACCAGCGCGGCCGTCAAAGCCCGTGCCGACTGGATGGTGACGAGCTCGTGCGCGTTGGCGATCGTGCGTCACCTGCACGAGCAAGGGCGAGAAGGTGCTGTGGGCGCCCGACAAGCACCTCGGCCGCTACATCCAGGAGCAGACCGGCGCCGACATGCTGATGTGGAACGGCGCCTGCATCGTTCACGACGAGTTCAAGGGCGTCGAGCTGGAACTGCTGCGCAAGGAGCACCCGCAGGCGATGGTGCTCGTGCATCCCGAGTCGCCACAGGCTGTGGTTGACGCAGGCCGACCTCGTCGGCTCGACCTCGCAGTTGTTGAAGGCCGTCGTCGATGGCAAGGCCAGCGAGTACATCGTCGCCACCGACAACGGCATGTTCCACCGCATGCAGCAACTGGCGCCGGGCAAGACGCTGCTCGAAGCGCCGACCGCCGGCAAGAGCGCAACGTGCAAGAGCTGCGCGCATTGCCCGTGGATGGCGATGAACGCGACGCAGGGTTTGATCGCCTGCCTCGAAACGGGCAGCGGCGAGATCGTCGTGCCCGAGCCGACGCGCACGCAGGCGCTGGGCTGCATCGACCGCATGCTGGCCTTCGTCGCCGCGAACCCCGGCTCGATCGCGCAACCGCAACCGGGCGCAGGCTTCGTCAGGAACCTCGGCTCGGCTTGATCAGGACGGTCGGGAAACTGACCGGCAACGTGCGCGGATAGTCGCGGCTGAAGTGCAAGCCCGCGGCTTTCGTGCCGCGACAGCGCCGAGCGCACGATCAGCTCGGCGCATTCGACGAGGTTGCGCAACTCGAGCAGATCGCGCGTGACGCGGAAGTTGGCGTAGTACTCGTCGATCTCGCTCTTCAACAGGTCGATGCGGTGCAGCGCGCGCTCCAGGCGCTTGGTCGTGCGCACGATGCCGACGTAGTTCCACATCATCAGCCGCAACTCGTCCCAGTTGTGCGAGATGACGACCTGCTCGTCGGCGTTTTCGACCTTGCTTTCGTCCCAGGGCGGCAGCGTGGCCGTGGGCGAAGCCGGCGCTTCGATGATGGCCTGCGCACAGGTGTGGCCGAGGACGACGCATTCGAGCAGCGAGTTGCTGGCCAGGCGGTTGGCGCCGTGCAGCCCGGTGTAGGTGGTCTCGCCGACCGCGTACAGGCCAGGCAGATCGGTGCGGCCTTCGAGGTCGGTGACGACGCCGCCGCAGGTGTAGTGCGCGGCAGGCACGACGGGAATCGGCTGCCTGGCGATGTCGATGCCGAGTTTCAAACAACGCGCGTGGATCGTCGGGAAATGCTCTTTGAGAAATTTTTCACCGAGATGCGTCGCATCGAGCCATACATGGTCCAGGCCATGCTTCTTCATCTCGAAGTCGATCGCACGGGCGACGATGTCGCGCGGCGCCAGTTCCTGCCGCTCGTCGTGCGCGGCCATGAACCGCGTCCCGCCCGGCAACTTGAGATACGCACCCTCGCCGCGCAGCGCCTCGGTGATCAGAAAACTGCGCTCCTGCGGGTGGTACAGGCAGGTCGGGTGGAACTGGATGAACTCCATGTTGCCGACGCGGCATCCTGCCCGCCAGGCCATCGCGATGCCGTCGCCGGTGGCGGTGTCCGGGTTGCTGGTGTAGCGATAGACCTTGCCGACGCCGCCGGTGGACAGCACGACCTGCGAGGCCGCCAGCGTCTCGACGCGGCCGCGGTCGATGTCGAGCGCATAGACGCCGTGACAGCGCGGGCTCTCTTCATCCTTGACGTGGCGCGACGTGATCAGGTCCACCGCCATCCAGCGCTCGCGCAGCGTGATGTTCGGATGCGCGCGTGCCTTGGCCAGCAGCGCCTCGTGAATGGCGCGGCCGGTGGCGTCGGCGGCATGAGCGATGCGGCGCACCGCGTGGCCGCCTTCGCGCGTCAGGTGCAGGCCGAGCGGCCCGTCGGGGTCGGCCGAAAACGGCACGCCCTCGCCGACCAGCCACTCCACCGCGCGCGCGCTGCGCTCGGCAATGAAGCGCGCGGTGTGCTCGTCCACCAGCCCGGCGCCGGCGTCCTGCGTGTCGCGCACGTGCGACTCGATGCTGTCGTCGCTGCCGAGCACGCCGACGATGCCGCCCTGCGCCCACGCGGTGGCGGCCTCATCGAGGTTGCGTTTGGCCAGAACGACGACCGGCCGCTCCTGCGCCAGGCGCAGGGCCACCGTCAGGCCGGCCAGCCCGGCGCCGATGACGACCACCGGGCCGGTCTTGTGAGGTTGTTGCTGGCTCTTGCGCATGGCGGCCGATTCTAGGGAGCATCGCGGCTTACACTGGCCGCACGTCATCAGTCGCCCGGTTTCTCGCGCCGCCGCAGCCCCGTCTCGTATGGTCAAGACGCTCCACCAAATGTCCAGCTTCGACGCCTCGGCCCACCCGGGGCCCGTGTTCGAAGAAGAACAGGCCTGGGAGGCAACGCGCCAGCAAGCGAGCGCGGCCACGCAGGTCATGACCGACTCGCAGTCGGAATTGCCGAAGTCGCAACAACAGGTCGGCCGGCGCCTCAGCGACGCGCAGTGGGAACTGTTCGTCGCCTGCGAGGCCGCAGAGGCGCTGCAGCAGCAGTTCGAGGCGTTGCAGCCCGAGTACGCGGTGCTGCACGACGTTCGGCACGCAGTCGTCGCGCCGCATGCTGCAGGGCCTGGCCGCGGCGATGCAGCGGCCGGTGCACCAGTTGCACATCCGCCGCCAGGGCGTCGGCATGCCGCTGGCGCGGCTCGAGTTCGTCGAGTTGCCGGTCGGCGCGGACCAGCCGGTGCTGCGTCTGTACACGAGCGAGACCGACGCCGACACCGCGCAGCGCCGACGCCTCTCCCGCACGCTGCTCTCGCACAGCCGGCTGGGCGTGATCATGGTCAGCGATCTGCCGCCGCACGCCATGGCCACTGCGCTGATGCCGCTGCGCGACGCCATCGTCGAGGGCCCTTGGCACAACACCGAGTTGCTGATGCTGCCGCTGGCCGGCGCGTCGTCGCTCGGCGGCCAGGCGGCGCACCTGGCGCGCGGCTCGAAGGTCAAGGTGCGCACGACGCCGGTGGTGACGCGGCCCGCCGAGGCCTGGAGCTACCTGCGGGCGTCGTGGAACAAGCTGCGCGAGCAACTGTCCGAAGAAGCCATCCACATCCCCGAAATTTTCGACCTGGTGCCGACTGCGCCTGCCGCGGCGCCTGCGGCCGCAGCCCCAGGCGCGGCCCGCTCGCCGCTGCCGATGCAGCCGATGCCCGAAGTCCGCAATGCCGCCGGCGCCGCGTCGGCCGTGTCCGACCCGGTGCTGGCGGCCTACCTGCGCAAGTGCGGCGAGTTGAAGGGCATGGTCAGTTGCTGCGTCTTCGAGCTTGCCACGCAGCGCACGGTCGGCCACACCGGCGCCCGGCCCGGCCCCGCCGGTTTGGCGGCGCACGGGGCCTCGTTGATGGCGTCGATGGCCGAAGCTGCGCATGCCCTGAACCTCGGCGACGCCGCACCCGATGCCGCCATCACGCTCGGCGCCCATCACGTCATCCTGCGCACCGTGCCCGCGCGCCGCGGGCTGGCGATGCACGCCGTGCTCGACAAGGCGCAGGCCAACCTGACGCTGGTGCGCCTGCAACTGCAGCGGCTTGGACCTGCTGCTCGAAGAGAACGCGACGCCGCGTTAGCGGCCTTCCCATGCAACCGCCGCGGAACTGGCTTTGCCAGGCCGCTGGCGGGCCTTGCAGGCCGCGCACTCGCAGTGCTCGCGCTCTTCGCCAGGCACGAACAGTCCACTGGACTGTTCGTGTCCGGGCTCAGCCCCCTCGGGGGAGGCGGCGAAGCCGCTTCGGGGGGGTCTAATGCACCACGCGGGTGAACACGAACTGATCGCCTTCAACGTCCACCGGCACCACGTCCTTCGGCCCGAACTTGCCTTCGAGGATCAGCTTGGCCACCGGGTTCTCGATGCGCTGCTGGATCGCGCGCTTCAACGGCCGCGCGCCGAACACCGGATCGAACCCGATCTTCGCCAGTGCTGCGATGGCTTGCGCTGACACGTCGAGCTTCAGGTCCATCTTCGCCATGCGCTGCTCCAGCGTCTTCAGCTGAATCTTCGCGATCGACTCGATGTTCTTCGCATCGAGCGCGTGGAAGACCACCGCCTCGTCGATGCGGTTCAGGAACTCCGGGCGGAAATGGTTCTTGACCTCCACCCACACCGCTTCGCGGATCAGCTCGCTGTCCTGGCCGGCCATCTGCATGATCATGTGCGAGCCGAGGTTGCTCGTCATCACGATCACCGTGTTCTTGAAATCGACCGTGCGGCCCTGACCGTCGGTGAGCCGCCCATCGTCAAGCACTTGCAGCAGCACGTTGAAGACATCCGGGTGCGCCTTCTCGACCTCGTCGAGCAGCAGCACGCAATACGGCCTGCGGCGCACGGCTTCGGTCAGCGTGCCGCCCTCGTCGTAGCCGACATAGCCCGGCGGCGCGCCGATGAGGCGCGACACCGAATGCTTTTCCATGAACTCGCTCATATCGACGCGCACCATGTGGTCTTCGCTGTCGAAGAGGAAGCCCGCCAGCGCCTTGCACAGCTCGGTCTTGCCGACGCCTGTCGGGCCGAGGAACAAGAACGAACCATACGGCCGGTTCGGGTCGGACAGGCCGGCGCGAGAGCGGTGGATGGCGTTGGCCACCGCGGTGATCGCTTCGTCCTGACCGACCACGCGCTCGTGCAGCTTGGTCTCCATCTGCAAGAGCTTGTCGCGCTCGCCCTGCATCAGCTTGGAGACCGGAATGCCGGTCGAGCGCGAGACCACTTCGGCGATCTCTTCGGCACCGACCATCGTGCGCAGCAGTTGCGGCTTGCCGGTGCCCTTCTTGCCGGTCTCCTTGGCCTGCGCTTCCTTCAGCCGCTTTTCGAGTTCGGGCAGCTTGCCGTACTGCATCTCGGCGACCTTGTTGAAGTCGCCCTTGCGCGTCGATTCGTCGATCTGGTGGCGGATGCGGTCGATCTCTTCCTTGACGTGCGCGCTGCCTTGCGCGGTCGCCTTCTCGCTCTTCCAGATTTCTTCCAAATCGGCGGCCTCGCGTTCGAGCTTGGCGATCTCTTCTTCGATCAGGCCCATGCGCTTGATCGACGCTTCGTCTTTTTCCTTGCGCACCGCCTCGCGCTCGATCTTCAACTGGATCAAGCGCCGGTCGAGTTTGTCCATCGCCTCGGGCTTGGAGTCGATCTCGATCTTGATCTTGGCCGCCGCTTCGTCGATCAGGTCGATCGCCTTGTCGGGCAGAAAGCGGTCGGTGATGTAGCGGTGCGAGAGCTCGGCCGCGGCGACGATCGCCGGGTCGGTGATCTCGACACCGTGGTGGACCTCGTACTTCTCCTGCAAGCCGCGCAGGATCGCGATCGTGGCTTCCACGGTTGGCTCACCGACCAGCACCTTCTGAAAACGCCGCTCCAGCGCCGCGTCCTTCTCGACGTACTTGCGGTATTCATTCAACGTCGTCGCGCCGATGCAATGCAACTCGCCTCGCGCCAGTGCGGGCTTCAACATGTTGCCGGCGTCGATCGCGCCTTCGGCCTTGCCCGCGCCAACCATCGTGTGCAACTCGTCGATGAAGAGAATGATGCGGCCTTCGTCGGCGGCGACTTCCTTCAGCACAGCCTTCAAGCGCTCTTCGAACTCGCCGCGGAACTTGGCACCGGCGAGCAGGCCCGCCATGTCGAGCGACAACACGCGCTTGTCCTTCAGCGTCTCCGGCACCTCGCCCTCGACGATGCGCTGCGCCAGGCCTTCGACGATGGCCGTCTTGCCGACGCCCGGCTCGCCGATCAGCACCGGGTTGTTCTTCGTGCGCCGTTGCAGCACTTGAATGGCGCGGCGGATCTCGTCGTCGCGGCCGATCACGGGGTCGAGCTTGCCGGCGCGTGCGCGCTCGGTCAGGTCGAGCGTGTATTTCTTCAGCGCCTCGCGCTGGCCTTCGGACTCGGCCGAGTCCACATTGGCGCCGCCGCGCACCGCGGTGATCGCAGCTTCGAGTGCCTTCCTCGTGACGCCATGGCCGCGCACGATGCCGCCGAGGTCGGTCTTCGCATCGGCGAGTGCGAGCAAAAACATCTCGCTGGCAATGAACTGGTCGCCGCGTTTGCCGGCTTCTTTTTCCGCGGCTTGCAAGAGCGCCACCAGATCGCGGCCGGGTTGCACCACCTGGCCCTGGCCCTGCACTTGCGGCAGGCCGGCCACGGCGGTGTCGAGCGCGGTCTTCAACGCGGCCGTATTGGCACCGGCACGGTCGAGCAGCGCCTTCGGCCCATCGGGCTGCGCCAGCATCGCGGCCAGCAGATGCGCCGGCTCGATGTACGGGTTGTCGCGCGCCACGGCCAGGCTCTGCGCCTCGGCCAGCGCTTGTTGAAATGCGGTCGTCAGTTTGTCGATGCGCATGCTGATCTCTCGCTGAATTCGATTGCTCTTGACTTGGGGCGGATCGTGGTCATTTCAAGGATCGCGAGCTTGCTGCAAATCAAGCGCCAGGTCAGCCTTGCGCACTTTTCCCAACGCGGTCTTTGGCAGCGCGTCGAGCACGACGATGCGATGCGGGTGCTTGAAGCGGGCCAGCGCGGCCTCGAACGCGGCTTGCAGGCGCAGCGTATCGATCGCCTGCCCCGCGCGCGGCACGACGGCCAGCACCGCGACCTCGCCCCAGCGCGCATCCGGCAGGCCGACCACCGAGGCTTCAGCCACCGCCGCATCGGCCAGCGCGATGTTCTCGATCTCCGCCGGGTGGATGTTCTCGCCTCCGGAGATGATCAACTCCTTGACGCGGCCGACGATCTCGTAGAAGCCGTCGCCATCGACACGCGCCAGGTCGCCGGTGCGAAACCAGCCGTCGGCAAATGCATCGTCGTGCGGCCGCCGGTGGTAGCCGCGAGCGCAGTTGGGCGCGCTGACCTGGACTTCGCCGTTCACCAGACGCACCTGCACGTTCAGCGCCGGCTTGCCCGCCGAGCCGACATGCGCCATCGCCTCGTCGGGCCGCAGCACCAGCGTCACCGGCCCGGTCTCCGTGGCGCCATAGACCTGCGCCACCGGCACGCCGCGCGCGTGAAACGCCTCGATCAGCGAGCGCGGCACGATCTGCGAGCCGCTGTTGATGAAACGCAGCGACGACAGGTCGGCGTCGGCCCAGCGCGGATGCTCCACCAGCGCGCGCATCACTGCCGGCACGAGCAGGCTCGTCGTCGGCCGCCACGCCGCCACGTCGTCGAACCAAGCCGTGGCATCGAAGCGCGGCTGCAGGCGCACGACGCCCCCGGCAGCCAGCGTCGGCAGCACCTGGATGCACAGGCCGCCGACGTGGAACAGCGGCAGTGCGGCCAGAGTGCGCGTCGTCGCATCGAAGCCCTGGGCCTCGATCGCAGCGTCGATGTTGGCCGCCATCGCCGCCTGCGTGTGCAGCGCGCCCTTCGGCGCGCCGGTGGTGCCACTCGTATAGACGAGCAGCAGATCGTCGTGGCTGGTGTGCGGCGGCTCGGCGCTCAGCGTCACGCCATCCATCGCGCCGAATCCACTGTCGGCATGCCATGCCATCAGCCCTGCATGCGCGGCAATCGTGCGTAGCTCCTGCGCCGCCAGCCGCCAGTTCAGCGGCACGAACCGCGCGTGCAGCCGCGCACAGGCGAACAACGCAGCGAGCATCGGCACGCTGTTCAAGCCGAGCCAGCCGAAGGCCTGGCCGCGCGCAATGCCGCGCTCGGCGAGGCGCCCGCGCCGGGCATCGATTTCGCGCCGCAGCGCGTCGTAACTCCAGACGCGCGCGGCCGACTCCAGCGCCGGAGCGCTGCCATGCGGCAACCGCTCCAACAGGGCGCTCATCTCATTCGATCAACTCGTCACGCTCGCCGGATTCGTACAAGCACTCGCGCCCCAACCGATCCAGGCACAGCTCCGCCGTCCACGGCAGCATCAGCGAGCCGCAGCGTGAATCGCGGTACAGGCGTTCGAGCGGCAGCGACTTCAGCATCGACTGGCCGCCGCAAGTGCGCACCGCCAACTGGCAGATCTCGTTGGCGTTCTCCATGATCGTGTAATGCGCGGCGTACAGGCGCATGCGCGCGTCCTTGTCGGGATCGACTCGCGCCTCGCGCGCGGTCTGCAAGAACAGCGCACGCGTTTGTTCCAGCGTGACGCGCATCTGCGCCACCGCGATCTGCTTGGTCGTGTACATGCGGCGCTTCACCGGCGGCGTGCCCGGCACCTCGCCGCGCAGGTAGGCGACGGTGAAGTCGTAGGCCGCCTGCGCGATGCCCATGTAGGTGGGCGACAGCGTGGCGAACATGTGCGGATAGCGCGACGCCGCCTGGAAGTAGAGGCCCTCGGGCATCAGCCGTGCGTCGTCGCCGACTTGCACGTTGTCGAACGTCAGCGTGCGGCTGACGGTGCCGCGCATGCCCAGCGGGTCCCACTCGCCGCTGACGGCCACGCCCGCGGCCTTGGCCGGCACCGCCAGGTAGAGCGAGTCACGCAGCGTGCCGGCCTCGCCGTCCTCGCGCTCCAGCGTGCAGAGCACGCCGTAGTAGTCGGCGGCGCCCGACAATGACGCGAAAATCTTCTTGCCGACGACGCGGTAGCCGCCATCGATCTTGATCGCCCGCGTGCCCCACGGCGCCTTGCCGGCTGCCGCCGCGCCGCCTTCGGAAAACGGCTGCGAGTAGATGCGGCCCTCGCCGACGATGCGCGCGAAGTGGCGCGTGCGAATGCGCTCGTGGTCGGCGCGTTGTTCGGTCGTCATGTCGAGCGCGTCGGCGATCGCGCCAGCCCACAGCGTCGAGCAGACATGCATGTTGAACGACAGCGCGGTCGATCCGCAGTGGCGGCCGAGCTCGGCGGCAACCATGACGTAGGTCGTGAAGTCGGCGCCCAAGCCACCGTGAGCCTTCGGCACGCAGATGCCGAGCAGCCCGGCCTGGCGCAGGTCGGCGTAGTTCTCGAACGGAAAGCTCGCCTCGCGGTCCCAGCGCGCCGCGCGGCCAGCGAACTTTTCGCGGCCGAGCGAAGACGCGAGCGCGAGCAGATCGCGCTGTTGTGTTGTCAGTGCCGAGACATCGCCGGCGATTGAAGCGGGTTCAGCCATTGCCAGCCTCACAAGTGGGAGAGAAGAAACGACACCAGCATCGGGTTGATCAACTTCGGCGCTTCCATGTGCGCCAGGTGGCCCACGCCGGGCAGGCAGCGGTACTTGGCGCCTTCGATGCGCGCCGCCATCGCCGACATCACGGAAGGCGGCGCGTTGCGGTCGTCGCCACCGGCCAGACACAGCACCGGCACGCGGATCTCGGCCAGCGACGCGCGGCGGTCGAAGCCGACGATGGCATGCAAGGCGCTGCGGTAGGTCTGCTCGGGCACCGCGCTCATCAGCAGCGCAGCGCGCGCGACCACATCGTGCGCCGCATTCGCCGAGGCCATGCCCTTGACGAGGCCCGGCGCCAGCTTGGCCATGCCGCGGCCGGCATCGAGCGGCGACAGGCGCTGCGCCAGGTACTCCTGCTGCCACGCGCCGTCGGCGCGGCCGAACGCGGGCGAGGTGGCGAGCAAGCACATCGCATCGATTTCCTGCGGCGCGCCGGCGATCAGATCGAGCGCCACCATGCCGCCCATGCTGTGCCCCACCAGGGCCAGCCGCGCCGCGCAGTGGCGGCGCAAGGACCACAGCGTCTCCAGCACCAGCGACGAGATGCGCTGCATGTCGAGGCCTTCCGGCAACGGCGAATGGCCATAGCCCGGCAGGTCAATCGCAATGGCGCAGAAGCCGGCGCCGGCCAGCGCGCTCCCGGTGCCCGACAGCGCATCGCTCCACGAATCGCGGCTGCCGCCGACGCCGTGCAGCAGCACGACCAGGCGCTCGTTGTCTTCGATGCCCCCCCAGTGCTGGTAGGCCAGCGGCGCGTCGGTGACGAGGGTCGGCGTCATGTCGGCATCTCGTCCGCGGAGTACCGCGGCCGGTCCCCCGAGGGGAGAGCCGCTTGCTTGGGGCGGCCTGGCGCAGCGCGGCTCATGTCAACCGCCCATCGCGTACCACCGCCTGCCCATCGAGCTCGACGGTGCATGCGCGCAACGGCAGATCGAAGTGCCCTGCGGTATGGCGGCCGGCGACTTCGTTGGCGCCGGTCGAGTAGAGAAAGTTGCCGGCGAACGCGCGCAGCTCGGTGCCGTTGAAATCGCTCTTGTCGTAGAACGCCATCGCGTCCCAGCGCGCGCGTGGGTTCAGGCCCCAGCCGACATGCGAGACGGCGTAGGCCGCGCGGTCGCCCCACGACGCGAAATAGCCGCGCATCAGCTCGGCGTCCGGCGAATCGCCGACGACATCGACGACATGATCGTCTTCGATCTGCAGGCGCACGGCATCGGCGAGGTAGCGCTTGAAGGTCAGGTTGACGTCACCGCGGTCCAGCACCAGCGTGCCATCGACGCAGCCGGCCGCGGGAAACGCGAGGGCCAGACCGCCCGGCCAGTGCGTCAGCGTGCCGGGCTTGCTGGTGAAGCCCCAGACGCCGCCGACGCGCGCGCCGGCCAGATCGATGCGCAAGTCGGTGCCGGCGCGCGAGAACACTGTCATTCGTTTTGCGGATTTCAAGCGCCGCATCGCGTCGCGCACGGTGGTTTCATCTTCGGCGCGCGGCAGACAGCGCTCGAGGATCTCCGGGTGCTCGTTGCTGACGACGAGCACACGCGCCCCGCCGGCCAGGATCGACGGCAATTCGGCAGCGTGCTGCAAACCTTCGACGGTGCAATCGACGACGAGCGCGCAACGCGAGAGCGATTGCACCGCGGCGTGGTGGCCCGCGAGCGCTGTCGAGGCGCCGGTCGAGCGCACAGGCACGGCGCCAGCTGCAGGCGACGGCACCGTCAGCACGAACACGCGCGCACCGAGCTCTTGCAATGCCAACGATGCCAGTTGCACCAGCACCGGGCGGGACTGCGTCTCGGCGAGCACCGCACAGGCATCACCCGCCTTGACCCCACAGCGGCCGAGCACATCGGCGAACATGGCGAGCCAACGCGCTTCAGTCATGTGGGCACTCTTCGCGCTGCGCGCGGTCCCGCCGAGCGGGAGCGCTCTCGCTTGGGGCGGCCCGGCG